>JBQEAV010000023.1:0-9307 GCA_052108555.1 Luteimonas sp. | reverse complement strand
AAAGCCAAAGCCAAAGCCAAAGCCAAAGCCAAAGCCAAAGCCAAAGCCAAAGCCAGAGCCAAAGCCGAAGCCGAAGCCGAAGCGGATGGCAAAGGCAAGGCAGATCAACCGCGTCAGCGAGCTGCGCGCGTTTCCGGCACCAGCCTCAACGTATGCGCCGTCGTCTGTGGCAGGAACGGAGAAGCGCGCCCCTGTGCCCAGTCATCGTGGCCCGCGCCCCAGTAGGGCGAGAGTGGATGTCCGCTCTGGCCGCCGGGCATGTGGGTGATGCCGTCTGCCTCGTATCCGGGCGCGACGACCATGCGTTGCGAGGCGCCGAATGCAGGGCCCTGTACGCGCGGGACGGTGCCGTCGCCGGGCAGTGGTTCGGCTGGCATGCACAGGGCGCGCTTGCCGAGCAGCGGAATCGCCGACGCGAGCGGATGACAGATCGCGGTGGTGTTGCGTTCGCCCCAGGTGCGTTCGGCGAGTGGACCGTCGCCGGCCAGGCTGTCGCGTACGTCGCGGGCCGCGTCTTCGAACAGCGTCTGCCAGCCGTTGTCGGCCGGTGTGCAAACACCGCGCTGCGTGTCCGGTGTGCATGCGAAGCGGCGCGGCAACAGATGTGCTGGACGCTGTTCGATCAGCGGCCATACGACGCCTTCGAAATTCGGCGGATCGGGCGTTTCGAAGGCGTCGCCCAGCGCGGCGCGCGCGGGTGCGGCAAGGCCGTCGGCGAGACGTTCGTGGACGGCCAGCCGCCATGCGCGGACCAGGCGATAGCCCGCCGAGTCGACGCTGGCATGATCATTCCAGTCGCGCGAGGCATTGGCCAGTGCACGCACCGCGCTGTCATCGCTCGCTTCGTTCGCGATCGAGCCCAGCAATGCGTACCAGCGCGACAGCAGCAATGCGCGATCATCGAGCTGGATCGCCAGCAGGTCACGTTCGACGAACTGCGTGCGTGCATTGAGGCCTTCGCGGATCTGCCAGGCGCGCATGCCGAGTGCGGCACCGCCATCGCCGACGCGTGCGAAATCTTCGCCATCGACGACGCGGCTGTTCGCGGTCCACAGACGATCGGTCTCCGGCGAGCGCAGCAGTGGCGAGGCATTCGTGGCGATGGGCCAGGGCGCGCAGCGGTTCACGTCCGCCGCCGCATCGGCTGTCAGGGGCACGGAGACGATGCGGCCGTCGCAGCTGGCATCGCGCATCGGAATCGGACCGAGCAGGCGCCACGCGATGTGGCCGCTGCGATCGCCGATCACGAGGTTCTGCGTGGGTGTGGCAGTGCGATCGGCGATGGCCAGGGCATTGTCGAGATCGCGCGCGTGGGCGAAGTCGGCGAGTCCGAAATTCAATGCGCCGGGCAGGTGTGCGGTCCAGCGCAGTGCGAGTGCGCTGCCGTCGTCATCGTGATGGACCAGTGGGCCCCAGTCGCTGTCTTCGACGACCAGCGTGACCGGTGCGCCGCCGGCGATGTCGATGCGTTCCTCGTGGCGCACGACCGGCGTGCAGCCTGCCACCTTGCCTGACGTACACGGCAGCACACGCTGCCAGTCGAGGTAATCGCCGTAGCTGTTGGTGAACCCCCAGGCGACGTGCGTGTTGCTGCCGACGATGACCGCCGGCAGGCCGGGCAAGGTGAAACCGGTGACGTCGACCTGACCGCCCGGCGCACGTGGATCGGGATAGCGCAGGCGCGCACGGAACCAGATGTTGGGTGCGCGCAGGCCCAGGTGCATGTCGTCGGCGACGAGTGCGCGGCCGTCGACCGTCAGTGCGCCGGACACGGCGAAGTTGTTGCTGCCCCGACCAAGATCGGCCGCCGCAGGAGGCCCACCCTGGCCTCTCTCCCGCGCCGCGGGAGAGAGGGGGACCGTTTGTGAAACAAACGGTGGAGTGAGGGCCAGCGGAGATGTCTGATATGAAGCCCCGCCTTGCGCAGGCCCGACAGATGCGAACGGTGATCCATCACTGCGCGCGCCATCGCTTTCCACCACATCCAGCCGTCGCAGGTCCACGACCTCCGCCCCAGGCAACACCGCATCGCCACGTGCAGCCCCGAACAGCGGCGCATCCCAGCGGCTGCCGTCATGCGCGAACAGATCGAACAGCGCCGGCGGCAGCGCAGGCCGCAAACGGTGCATCGCCAGTTCGCGCGCGTTGGTCGCATCCTGGAGATCGAAATACATCGCGAAGCCGGTCAGTGCGGAATCCGTCGGCGTCCAAGGCTGCGGCGTCTGTCGCAGCAGCAGATAGGCCCACGGCCGCGCGGCCAGCGACGCGAGCCCGGCATTGGCACCATCGGCATAGGCCTGCAGCTGCGGCATGCGATCGCCGGCGACCGCGGCGAGATTGCCTTCCACCCGCGCGCGCATGCGGTGCACGCGGTTGCGGCGATCGGTATCCAGCGCGCGTTCGCCGAACAGCGCCGAGAGTTCCCCCGACGGCACGCGCCGCATCAGATCCATCTCGAAGTACCGCTCCTGTGCATGCACAAAGCCGAGTGCGCGCATCGCGTCGGTTTCGCTGGCGGCGGTGATCGTGACCACGCCCGCGGCATCACGTTCGATGGTTGCGGGCGCGGTGAGTCCGGTCAGCGGCTGGTCGCCGTCGAGCGCGGGCAGGCTTGCGCGCAGCGACAGCCAGATGAAAATGCCGACCGCGACCAGCAGCACGACGAGCGCGAGCACCGCCCGCAGGATCCATTTGCGCATGCACGATTCCCCGGCCGCGGCAGATGCGGCGCGGTCCGATTATTCCACGGGCATGTTGCGGGCCGGCGCGTGGGCCGGCCCAGTCGCTCAGTTGCGTGCGTGCTCGGCCAGGCCGGACACCACGCCCAGCGACGGATCGCCGCGGACGATGCGTGCATCCGGGAAGCGCGCCTGCGCGGCCGCCTGCACGTAGGGCGCGCCGGACATGCCGCCGGTCAGAAACAGGCTGTCGGGTGGCGCGTCGAGATCGCCGCGCACCTCGTCGAGCAGGGCGCCGATGGTGTCGAGGAAGCGCGCGCTCGCGGTCTCCAGCGCGGCACGCGTCGCGTCCACGCGCAGGCCGGGCTCGATGTAGTCCAGCGCGTGGCCGGCTTCGTCGTGACCGCTCAGATGCACCTTCATGCCTTCGACGCCGCGGTACAGCCGCGTGGTGCCGCCGTCGCGCTGCAGGGCCTGCAGGCGCGGGCCGAACGGCGCATCGACATGGCCGAAGCCGCGCTTGTGGAAATCGCGTTGCCGCGGCATGTCCTGCACCGTCGCCGCTTCGACGAAGTGGTGCACCGGAATGCGGCTCGCGCCCTTGCCGAACACCGGCATGACCTGGGCCATGCTCAGTGCGAGGTCGACGTCGGTGCCGCCGTTGGCGACGCCCCAGGCACGATGCACGCGCGGGGCAGCGGGGCCGCCGATTTCCGCCAGCGCGATGTCGGTCGTGCCGCCACCGATGTCGACGACCAGCGTGGTGTGCCGCTGCGGACTTGTCGAGTGGTAATGCAACGCGGCCGCCGCAGGTTCTTCGAGGAACTCGATCGAATCGAAGCCGGCCTGCGCCGCGGCATCGCGCAGCAGGGCCAGCGCCTGTTCGCCACCGGCCTCGCCGAGCGAGCTGCGGAAGCGCACCGGTCGGCCCAGCGTCGCCGCGCGCACGGTCGTGCCGAGTTGCTGGCTCGCGGTCAGGCGGATGTGTTCGAGGATGTGCGCGGCGATGCCGGTGATCGTGTCCTTGGCGCGCGGATGCAGGTTGAAGCCGAGCATCGACTTCGGCGACTGCACCAGATTGCCGCTGCCTTCGAGCAGATAGCTTTCGATCGCCGCCTCGCCGAACACCGCGTGCTGCAGGTCGGCGGCCGAGGATTCGGCGTCGCGCATGCGCGCCTCCAGCCATTGCCGGCGCACGATGCGGATCGCATCGCGGCGCAGCAGCGCGGCTGGACGCGGGGCGGCGCCGGCACGCGTCTGGTCGCTGCGCAGTCCGCGCATCAACGATTCCACCTCGGCTTCCATCGCCCCGTCCAGCTCGAACGCATCGAGATCGGGCAGGGTGGTCGGAAAGAACACCGCGGTCCGGAACTGCGGCTGCCCGTCGAACTGGATGTGCACCAGCCGGTCGCCGATACGCGCAGCGGCGGCGGAATAGCTGGTACCGAAGTCGATGCCGATCTTCATTGGGGGGCGACAGGCGTAGGGCGGAAGGCGCGGGAGTCTACGCCGATGCGCGTCAGGACGCCTGAAGGGGCCGGCGCAGCCTGCGCAACGCCGGCCATGCGCGCCTGAGAATGCGAAATGCATCCATTCCCATCCGATCATGCTTCACGGCGGCCCGGCATACTGCGCGCATTCCACGTGTTGCGAGCGCTGCCATGAAAGGACATCCCGAAGTCGTCGATTACCTGAAGTTCCTGCTCCGCGGCGAGCTGGCGGCGCGCGACCAGTACTTCCTGCATTCGCGCCGGTACGAGGATCTGGGCCTGCACCAGCTCTACACGCGCATCAATCACGAGATGGAAGAGGAAACCCAGCACGCCGACGCGCTGCTCAAGCGCATCCTGTTCCTGGAAGGCACGCCGGACATGCGTCCCGACGCGTTCGAGCCGGGTGTCACCGTCGAGGAGATGTTGCGCAAGGATCTCGACCTCGAGTACCTCGTGCGCGACAACCTCGCCAAAGGCATCGTGCTGTGCGAACAGCACAACGACTTCGTCAGCCGCGAAGTGCTGGTGACCCAGCTCGCCGATACCGAGGAAGACCACACCTACTGGCTGGAAAAGCAGCTGCGCCTGATCAGGATGATCGGCCTGGAGCGTTACCAGCAGAGCCGCATGGGCGACGCGGAGGGCACGCACGCCGGCGTGGGGTGAAAGAAGCGCGGCGCACTCGCCGCGTTGTCGGGAGTCTGGAAACGCCTGCGCTTGTCGTGGGCGTTTATGTTTTTGGCGGGGGAGACGCCGCTGCTCGATCGATTCGAACGAGGCGTTTGCCATCACCCCAACCCCAACCCCAACCCCTCTCCCAGGGGGAGAGGGGCTCGAATCTCGCGAGCGTCCGCTCTGAAGCCCCTCTCCTCCGGGAGAGGGGTTGGGGTGAGGGCCGACGCCGCCGAAAAACTTCGAACCGCGCGCCGCCCAAACCCGGCATCACCCCCGCCGCACCACCCGATACACGGCCGTCGACAATGCAGTCACGCCATCCGCAACAAAGCCCGGCTCGTTCGCCAGAATGTCGCGGCGCTCGGCGACTTCGATCTTCCAGGCACCGTCGAGCAGTGCATGCACCTCGTCCGCCTCGACCGAGAACGGCGGGCCGGCCTTCTCCGCCTGCGGATACTCCAGCGTGACCAGCAGTCCGCGGCACTCCGCCGGGAGTCGTCGCCATGCAGTGGCCGCGTACGTGCGGCGCAGGTCCGGCGGCAGGGCAATCAGCGCTGCGCGGTCGTAGACGGCGGCGCAGTCCGCGAGCACATCCGCTTCCAGCGCGAACGCATCGCCGACGATCAGCTCGTATGCACCGGCGACGAAATGCGCACCGGCAGCCGTCTCATGAATCGCCGGCACCAGCCCGCGTTCGTCGAAGAACTGGCGCACGGCCAGTTCCGACAGTTCGACGCCGAGCACGCGATGGCCACGCTCGGCCAGCCACACCATGTCGAGCGATTTGCCGCACAGCGGTACGAATACGCGCGCATCCGGCGCGAGGCCGAGTGCGGTCCAGTGGGCCACCAGCAGTGGCAGCGGCGCATCCCGGTGGAAGCCTATGCGATTGCTGGACCAGCGCTCGTGCCAGAACTCGGGTTGCATGGGTCGCCTGATGCAGAAGTGCGCATGCGCGCGATGGGGTGTTCCTGGAACGCGTGATCGCGCGCGAGCGCGCTCCTACCTTTCCACGAAGCTTCTGGACCGGACGCGCAGCGGATCGCCGCGACGCGCCCGTGCCCACGTCATTCGACGTCGAGTCCCTCGACCTTCTGCCATCCGCGCGGCAGCAGCCCACCACGCGATGCGCGCGCGCCGATGTAGGCGTCGAGTTCCTTGAACGACAGCGTCATCGTGCGCGCGCCCGAGCGCACCAGCAGCGAACTGCCCGGTGCGACGACGGCGAGCGCGACCACCTGTTCGGTGCCGCGCTTTGCCTTCGGAATTTCGATGATCTTGTTGCCTTTGCCCTTGTCGAGTTCCGGCAGCTCGGCGACGGGGAACACCAGCAGATGACCGGCGCTGGTCACAACGACCAGGCGGTCGGCATCGACCGCGCGCACCGCGGCGGGCTGCAGCACCGTAGAACCCGGCGACAGCGACAGCATCGCCTTGCCCGCCTTCTGGCGACCGGTGAGGTTTTCGAAGCGGGTCACGAAGCCGTAGCCATGCGAAGACGCGACGACGAAGCGCGCGTCCGACTCACCGGCCACCACGGCCTGGAACGACGCCCCGGCGGCCGGCGAGAAGCGGCCAGTCAGCGGTTCACCGTTGCCACGCGCGGAAGGCAGCGAATGCGCGACGGTGGAATAGCTGCGGCCGGTCGAATCGAGGAACGCGACCTGCTGCGTGGTGCGCCCGCGCGCGAATGCGAGCAGGCTGTCGCCGTCGCGGTAGTTCATGCCGGCCGGATCCACGTCGTGGCCCTTGGCCGCGCGCACCCAGCCCTTCTCGCTGACGACGATGGTCACCGGTTCGCTCGGTACCAGATCGCTTTCATCCAGCGCCTGCGCGGCGCCGCGTGCCACCAGCGGCGAACGACGCGCATCGCCGTACTTCTTCGCATCGGCCTGCAGTTCGTCCTTGATCAGCTTCTTCAGCTTGGTCTTGCTGTCGAGCGTGGTGATCAGACGATCGCGCTCGCTTTCCAGCTCGGCCTGTTCGCCGCGGATCTTCATTTCTTCCAGGCGCGCGAGCTGGCGCAGGCGCGTCTCCAGGATGTAGTCGACCTGCTCGTCACTGAGTTCGAAGCGCGCCTGCAGCACGGCGCGCGGCTCGTCCTCGGTGCGGATGATGCGAATCACCTCGTCGAGGTTGAGGAACGCGATCAGCAACGCGTCGAGCAGGTGCAGGCGACGCTCGACCTTCTCCAGGCGATGGGTCAGGCGGCGGGTCACGGTGGTGGTGCGGAACTGCAGCCATTCCGACAACAGCATCTTCAGGTTCTTGACCTGCGGACGCCCGTCGAGCCCGATGACGTTGAGATTGACGCGGTAGCTCTTTTCCAGATCCGTCGTCGCGAACAGATGGCCCATCAGCTGTTCGGCGTCCACGCGGTTCGAGCGCGGGATCAGCACCACGCGCACCGGATTGGCGTGGTCGGACTCGTCGCGGATGTCCTCCAGCCACGGCAGCTTCTTGGCGCGCATCTGGGCTGCGATCTGCTCGATCACCTTGCTCGGGCTGACCTGGTGCGGCAGCGCGGTGACGACGATGTTGGTGTGTTCTTTCTCGAACGTCGCACGCGCACGCACGCTGCCGTGGCCGGTCTCGTACATCTGCAGCAGATCGCTGGACGGCGTGATGATCTCGGCGCTGGTCGGATAGTCCGGGCCGCGCACGTGCTCGCACAGGTCGCGTACGGTCGCGTCGGGATCGTTGAGCAGGCGCAGGCAGGCGCTGACGATCTCGTTGACGTTGTGCGGCGGCACGTCGGTGGCCATGCCGACCGCGATGCCGGTGGTGCCGTTGAGTAGCAAATGCGGCAGGCGCGCCGGCAGCCACGAAGGCTCCTGCATCGTGCCGTCGAAGTTGTCGGTCCAGTCGACGGTGCCGTGGCCGAGTTCGGCCAGCAGCATCTCCGCGATCGGCGTCATTTTCGATTCGGTGTAACGCATCGCCGCGAACGATTTCGGATCGTCGCTGGAACCGAAGTTGCCCTGGCCGTCGATCAGCGGATAGCGGTACGAGAACGGCTGCGCCATCAGCACGAGCGCCTCGTAGCACGCGCTGTCGCCGTGTGGATGGTATTTGCCGATCACGTCGCCGACGGTGCGCGCGGACTTCTTCGGCTTCGCCGCCGCGCCCAGGCCCAGCTCGCTCATCGCGTAGATGATGCGGCGCTGCACCGGCTTGAGGCCGTCGCCGATGAACGGCAGCGCGCGGTCGAGCACCACGTACATCGAGTAGTCGAGGTAGGCGCGCTCGGCGAACTCGCGCAGCGGCAGCTGTTCGAAGCCATGGAAGGGGGTGCGGACGGACTCGGTCATCGGGACAGCATCTACGGCGGAACCGGGATTTTAGCCGGTGGTGATCGCAGGTGCTGCGCCGCGATGCCGGGCCGTCCGGGGATCCCGATGCCATATGCCATCGCAAGACACGCGCCGGGTGCCGCTCGATCGCCGGACGTCGGATCAGGCCCACGACCCCCGCTCCGGACGCCGCGACATGCTGCGGCTATCATGGTCCCCGTATGGACACCAGGCCCAGACCGCGTCGTCCCATCGAGCCCGCCGGCACGGCACGCCATGCGGCGGCCGGCAGTCCGAAGCGCGCGTCGCATTGCGGCTGCGAAGGGTGCCTGGCCCGACCGCTGGCGATCTGCGCGTCCATTCCCGCCGCGGACACGCATGCGCTCGAAGCCGTCGCCGGTGAAGTGCTGCTGCCCACCGGCGCCACCCTCGCCAGCGAAGGGGATCCGCGCCGCGAGGTCTATACCGTCACCCGCGGCATGCTGCGCCGGGTGCGCCTGCTGCCCGACGGGCGGCGGCTGGTCGCAGGCTTCCTGATGACCGGCGACTTCATCGGCTTCAGCGGTGCTCCGCAGTATCGGCACACACTCGAAGCGGTGACCGACTGCGTGCTGTGCGCGTTCCCGATGCAGTCGATGCGCAGCCTGTGCCAGCGCTATCCCGACCTCGAATCGGGCATGCTCGCGCAGGCATGCAGCGAACTCGACGCCACCCGCGGCAGCCTGATGCTGCTCGCGCGGCTGGGGCCGGGTGAACGGCTGGCCGGGTTCCTCGTCGAGCTCGGCGAGCGCCAGCAGCAGCGGGGCGGTGCGAGCGACCATGTCGATCTGCCGATGACCCGCGCCGACATCGCCGACCATCTGGGTCTGACGATCGAGACCGTGAGTCGCAGCTTCACCAAGCTGCGGCAAAGCGGGGCGATCGCGTTCGAGGATCCACGGCGGATCGAGTTGGTGGATGTCGCCGCGTTGCGAAGCGCGGCGGGGCTGTAGCGGATCCAGACGCCCGGATCGCTCGGGCTGGGCACATCTCCCGCCGGGAGAGAGCCTGCCCCGGACTGATCCGGGGTCGACAGGCGAAACGTGTCGGGTGAGCAACTGTGTTTCAAGTCAGCAGTGCAGGCGCAGTTTCTCGCCAACTTGCATTGTCCCTGACCATCGCATTGAGG
>JBQEAV010000022.1:0-9663 GCA_052108555.1 Luteimonas sp. | reverse complement strand
ATCGCATCGGCTCGCGTCCGGCGAAGGGACCTTTTGGTTCCTTTTGGGTCCATCCAAAAGGGACTCGCACGCGCAGCGGGCGAAAGCCCTGTACTTGCTCGGGCTTCTTCGCTCGTCGCTTTGCGACTTTGATGTTCCAAGCAAAGAATCAACCGCAGGAGCGAAGATCAAGTACAGGGCTTCCGCGCTGTCGCGCGGCTTACTTTTGTCTTGGCAAAAGTAAGCAAAACCGTCTTCGCCGGACGCGATCCACCGCGATACAGCCGCGGCGGTTCCCTGCGCTTCTCGGGCGACGGGGCACGCAGCCCAAACTCGCTGCGCTCAGACATGGGCTGCTCTTCGACCCCGCCGCCCTGCGATGCTCGGCTCGCTTTACGGCTCGATTGAAGTCAAAGGCCGAAAGCCAAAGCCACGGCCAGAGCGAGCGCCAAAGCCAAAGCCAAAGCCAAAGCCAAAGCCAAAGCCAAGGCCAAGGCCAAGGCCAAGGCCAAAAAAGCATGGCGCCCGATCGGGCGCCATGTACTTAGAAAAGCCTATCAGCCTGCGGCAGCAGCAGGCTCCCCCTGCACACCCCGCGCCCGCCGGATCAAGCGCACGCTGCCATGCCGCATGTCATCGAGGATCGCGTAGATCGTCGGCAGGAACAGCAGGCTGACCACGGTCGAAAACGCCAGTCCACCGGCCACCGCGCGCGCCATCGGCGAATACGCCAGGCCGCCGAGCACGACGGTGTCGCTGAGCGAGATCGGGATCATCGCCAGGATCGCCGTGCCCATCGTCATCAGAATCGGACGCAGACGTTCGCGACTGCCTTCGACCAGCGCATCGATGCGCGACATGCCGCGGCGCCTGAGATTGTTGATGTGCTCGACCATGATGATGCCGTTGTTCACCACCACGCCCATCAACACCAGGATGCCGATGAAGGCCATCACCGTGAACGAGGTGCCGGTGAGCCAGAACAGCCAGAACACGCCGAATACCGAGAACACGACGCAGCTCATGATCGCCGCCGGGAACAGCAGCGATTCGAAGACCGCCGCCATCACCACGTAGATCATGATCAACGCGATCAGCAGGTTGAACACCATCTGCCTGCTGGCGGCCGCGTCGTCCTCGAAGCCGCTGCCCGAGAAGCTGTAGCCGTAACCTGCGGGGAACGCGACGGTCTCGAGCACCTGCTCCAGCGCCTTGCGGGCGTCGGGCATGGTGGTGTCGCCGGCGAGGTTGGCCTGCAGGGTCAGCGACGTCTGGCGGTCGTTGCGGCTGATGCGGCTGGCCGAGGGCTCGACGCGCATGTCCACCAGGCTCGTCAGAGGCACGCTGCGGCCATCGGGCGAGCGCACCATGAAGCTGGCGATGTCGGCTTCGTTGAACTGCTCGGCCCCGGCGAAACGCACCCACACCGGCACTTCGTCCTCGCCGCGGCGGAACTCGCGCAACTGACTGCCGCGCAAGGCCAGGCCGATGAAGTTCGAGACCTCCTGGGCGCTGAAGCCGAACGCGGCTGCGCGGTCGCGATCGACGCGGATGCTGAGCTCCTGGTTCAGATCGCCCGCATCCACGCGCACGTCGCGCAGCGCCGGATTGGCCGCCAGCATCGGGATCACCCCATCGGCGAGCTCGCGCAGTACCTGGGTCGAGTCTCCGACCAGTTGCACCTGCACGCCCTGGCTGCCCTGGCCGCCGCCTCCACCGCCGCCCTGTCCACCGCCGATGCCGACTTCTGCACGCGCCGACTTCGGCAGTGCTTTGCTGATCGCGTCGGACAGCACCTTGGTGTCGCCCACGTCGTCATTGAACGTCACGATCGTGCCCGAATCGCCACCCTCGCCGAACCACGAATAGATCTGGCGGATGCGGTACTGCTCGCGCTTCTCGTCGAGGAAGGTCTCGTAACGGCGCACCTCGTCGGAACGCTGCTGCAGGTTGTAGCTGCCCTTCCATTGGTAGTAGAGCTGGATGTCCTTGCCGCCGCTGCTGTCGCCGAACATGTCGAACTTCGTCTTCGTCATCGGGACCACGCTCACAGCGACCACCAGCAGGATGCCGATCACCGTCAGACCACGATGTTCGAGCGACCAGCGCAGCACGCGCGCGTACCGGCGCTGCATGCGCGAGATCAGACCATCCGGACTGGCCACGGCAGGCGGCGTCTTCATGCGCGCCGACATCATCGGGATCAGGCTCACAGCGACCAGCCACGATGCGAGCAGCGACACCGAGATGGTGATCGCCAGCTGGCTCATGAAGATGCTGATCTGGTTGGTCTCGCCCAGCAGATTGGGCACGAACACGATGCAGTGGCACAGCGTGCCGGCCGACAGCGCGATCGCCACGTTGCGGGTGCCCACAACCGATGCCAGCCACGGCTGGTCGGGCATGCGCTCGCGCTCCTGGTAGATGCTCTCGACCACCACCACGGCGTTGTCGACCAGCATGCCCACTGCGAGCAGCAGGCCCATCAGCGACAGCACGTTGAGCGTGACGTCGAAGAAGTGCATGAAGCCGAGCGTGATGATGAAACAGATCGGAATCGCCAGCGTGACCATCAGCGTGGACGGCCAGTGGCGCAGGAAGAAATACAGCACGATGATCGACAGCACCAGACCGATCGCGCCGGCCTCCACCAGCTCCATCAACGAGGAGGTGACCTCCTCGCCCATGTTCTGGATGACCTTGAGCTCGATGCCTTCCAGGCCCGGCTCGCTGCGCGCGGCCTCGACCTCGGCCAGCACGCTGCGCGCGACCTCGACCAGGTTGGCATCGCGCTCCTTGTAGACATCCAGGCCCACCGCCGCGCGCCCGTCGAGGCGGCGACCGTAGTCTAGGCGCTGGGGCTTGAGCCGCACGTCGGCGATGTCCGACAACCGCAGCCCCTGCTGGTTGATGACGAGATCGCGCAACTGCTGCAGATCTTCGATCTCGCCGAGTGGCTGCACGCGCAGGCGCTGGCCGCCGTCGAGGATCTGCCCCGCCGACACCGAGAAGTTCAGTGCGCGCAGCCGCGTTGCCAGATCATCCAGCCCGATGTCGTGCGCGGTCAGGCGATCTGGCTGCACCGCGATCTCCACCTCGTTCGGCGCCGCGCCGTTGATCTCCACGCGCGCCACGCCGGGCACGCGTTCGAGCCGGCGCTTGAGCTGACGGTCGATGAGTTCGTAGCTGCCCGAAAGATCCGCAGTCGCCGCCAGCCGCATGCGCAGCACCGGCTGATCGCTGGTGGAGAACTTCTGCACGAAATAGCGGCGGAAATCGTCAGGCAGATCGGTGCGTACCGCATCGATGCGCTCACGCGCTTCCGACGCGCTGATCGCGATATCGCGGTCCCAGTCGCTGAACTCGAGGATGACGAATGCGCCATCCGACGCTGCCTGCCCACGCATGCGCTTGATGCCACTCATGGTCGCCAGCGTCTCTTCGACCGGACGCAGCAGGTTCTGCTCGGCTTCGGTCGGCGTGGCGCCGGTATACGGCAGTTGCACGAACAGAAAGGGCGCCGAGATGTCCGGCAGCGCTTCCAGCGGCAGGCGCACCGAGGCGATCAGGCCGATCACGACCATCGAGATGAAGCACATGATGGTCGTGACCGGGCGGCGCAGGCTCAGCTCGGCGATGCTCATGTCGCGCTGGCCTCCGGCTTGGCGAGATCGGCCGCGGCGCCCAGACGCGCACGCCGGCCGCGCTCGGCGTAGAACGCATCGGACTTGCGGTCGAGCAGGTCGTAGACGACCGGGATCACCAGCAGGGTCAGCACCGTCGACACGGCAAGACCGCCCATCACCACGATCGCCATCGGCGAGCGCACTTCCGCGCCGTCACCGAAGGCCAGCGCGAGCGGCAGGAAGCCGAAGAGTGTCGAGAGCGTGGTCATGATGATCGGCCGCAGGCGCGAACGTGCGCCATCCACCAGCGCCTCGCGCTTGGCCACGCCCGCTTCGCGCAGCTGGTTGACCTTGTCGATCAGGATGATCGCGTTCTTGACCACCAGGCCGACCATCAGGATCAGGCCGATGAAGGCGACCACCGAGATGGTGTTTCCGGTCAGCAGCAATCCGCCGATCGCGCCGACCATCGCCAGGGGGATGGTGAACAGGATCACGAACGGGTGCAGCAGCGATTCGAACTGCGAGGCCATGACCAGATAGACCAGGAAAATCGCCAACGCGAATGCCATCAGCAGCGAGCGCATCGATTCGCCGAGTTCCTCGCCCTGGCCGCCGATGTGCAGGCCGACTTCGGGACCGAGCGGGTTCTCGGCCACCATCTGCTGCACCTCGCGCATCGCGGTACCCAGATCGATGCCACGCAGATTCGCCGAGACGACCGCCACGCGCACCTGGTCGGCGCGGTGGATCTCGCTCGGGCCCACCGTGGCAACGACATCTGCCACCGAATCGAGACGCACCGGCGATGCACTGCCCGGATTGACGATCAGCTGACGGATGCGGTCCACCGAATCGCGTTCGTTCTCCTGCGCGCGCACCAGCACGTCGATCTTGCGGTCGCGGAAGTTGTAGCGCGTGGCGACTTCGCCGCGCACCGCGCGCACCACCGCGTCTGCGATCTGACGCGTGGTCAGGCCGAACGCGCCGGCACGCTCCTGGTCGAACACGATCTGGATCTCCGGAAAGCCCTGCTCCACCGTGCTCTTGACGTCGGCGTAGTGCGGATTGGCGCGCAGCAGTTCAGCCATGCGCTGACCGGCCTTCGCCAGGCCATCGAGGTCCTGGCCGCGCAGTTCGATCTCCAGTGGGGTCGAGAAGCTGAAGACCTGGGGCCGGGCGAAGTCCACGGCGACGCCCGGATACTTCTGCATCGTCTCGCGCAGGCGGTCGGTCTGCAGCGCCTCGAACTCGCCGCTGCCGCCGCCGCTCATCACGATGCTCAGCCGGCCGATGTTCTCACCGCTTTCGGTCGGGTTCGCGTCGAGCCGCGTGCCGCTGCCGCTGACGCCGAACAGCAGTTCGACACCCTCGTCACCGGCGTGCGCCTGCTGCACCTCGCGCATGATGCGGTCGGTCTCGCGCAGGGGCGTACCCGGCGGCAGCTTCGCGGTCATCTCGAAGCGGTCCTGCGCGAGCTGGGGAATCAGATCCGTGCCGAGCAAGGGCACCGCCAGCAGGCTGATCAGAAAGACAGCGGCGGCTGTGCCGAGTACCAGCCCCGGACGCGCAAGCGCGGCCGGCAGCATCTTCAGATAGCCGCGCTCGGCGCGGTTGTAGGGCGCCATCGCAACATCGCTGGCCCGGCCCATCACCCGTCCAGTGCCGCCCGACACCAGACGCCAGGCGCGCACCACCATCCAAGCGATACCGAACAGCACACCGCGCAAGCCCGCGCCGATGCCACGCCCGGTCGCCGCGACGGGCTTCTGCCAACGGCTTTCGGGGCGCCATTGCGGGTGCGGGGCTTCTTCGGGGAATGCCAACGGCGGCCGGCCCTTGAGCGAGGCCATCATCGGAATCAGCGTCAACGCGACCAGCATCGACACCGCGACCGCGATCGCGATCGTCAACGCCTGATCGCGGAACAGCTGGCCGGCGATGCCTTCGACGAACACCAGCGGCAGGAACACCGCGATGATCGTCAGCGTCGATGCGACGACGGCCATGCCGACTTCGCGCGTGCCGGAGATTGCCGATTCGAGTAGCCCGAGCCCGCGCTCGCGCGCCTTGGCGATGGATTCCAGTACGACGATGGAATCGTCGATCACCAGGCCCGTCGCCAGCGCCAGGCCGCCGAGCGACATGACGTTGAGGCTGAGCCCCAGCTGGTCCATGAAAAAGAACGTGGTGATGATCGAGATCGGCAGCGACAGGCTCACCACCAGGGTGCTCCAGCCGTTGCGCAGGAACAGGAAGATGATCAGCACCGCCAGGGTGCCGCCGATCAACGCGTCTGTGCGCACGTCGCGGATCGCCGCGCGCACGAACTTCGACTGGTCGTCGACGACCGTGAGCGTCATGTCCGGCGGCAGGTCCTTGCGGATCACATCCAGACGCGCCTGCACCGCATCGGCGGTCGACACCGTGTTCGCATCGCCCTCCTTGTAGATCGCCAGCTCCACCGCCTCGTCGCCGCCGAGCCGGATGATGCTTTCGCGTTCCTTGAAGCCCTGGCGCACGGTGGCGATGTCGCGCAGGCGGATCGCGCGGCCACCGGCGATCGTCGCGCCGTCGCTGCCTGACGCACTCTGCACCGACGCGGCCGCAGCCAGCACCGCCTGCGAGCCACTGGCCGCCGCGATCGCTGCCATCTGCTGCGCCGCGCTGGCGGCGGCGCCGTCGCCGGCAGACTGCGTGGCGACCAGCATTTCGCCGATCTGCTCCACGCTCGTGAACTGGTTGACCGTGCGCACGAGATAGCGCTGGGTGCCCTGGTCGAGCCGGCCGCCGGAGAGATTGATGTTCTCCTGCTGCAGGCGCTGGATCACGTTCTCGATCGGCAGGCCGATGCGCGCCATCTGCTGCAGGTCGAGCTCCACCTGCACTTCGTCCTCATAGCCGCCGCCGACCTTGACGGCGGCGACGCCGACCACGGGCTCGATCTTCTTCTTCAGGTCGTCGTCGGCGTAGCGGCGCATGCGCGTGAGCTCGTCGACTGCGTCGCCCTTCTCGCCTGCGGTCAGTGCGAGGCGCAGGATCGGCTCGGTCGAGGGATTGAAGCGCAGCAGCACCGGCGGCGTGACTTCCAGCGGTAACTGCAGAGCTTCGAGCTTGTCGCGCACCTCGAGGCTGGCCTGGTCCATGTCGGTGCCCCAGGCGAATTCCAGCACCACGTCGCTCTGGCCGGTACGCGAGATCGAGCGCAGCTTGCGCACACCCTTGACCACGCCGACGGCTTCTTCGACCGGTTCGCTGACCAGGGTCTCGATTTCCGACGGCGCCGCGCCGGTGTATTCGGTGCGCACGGTCAGCGTGGGATAGCTGAGGTCGGGCAGCAGGTTGACCTTGAGGTTGGTCAGCGCGATCAGGCCGAACAGCATCATGCTGATCGCGACCATCCACACCGTCACCCGGCGACGTGTGGAGAACTCGATGAGATCGAAACGTCCCGGCGGCGCGGCGTGCGGATCCGCGGCCGGGCCGTCGCCGGCAGGGCCGTGTTGCGCGGGGCCGGCCATTACTGCGCGTCGCTCTTGGCGTCGGCGTCCGCGGGCGAAGCGGCCGCAACCGGTGCTGCCTCGCCGATCACCTGCACCGCGCTGCCCTCACGCAGGGCGACCTTGCCGGCGGTCACCACCGGCGCGCCCTCTTCGAGCCCGCTGCGGATCTCGATCAGGTTGCCGTCGATGTAGCCCAGCTCCACCGGCACACGCACTGCCTTGCCGTCGCGCACGGTGTAGACCGCGGTCTCGTCGCCCTCGTCGAGCAGCGCGCTGCGCGGAATCACCAGAGCGTCTGTGCGCTGGTCGTAGTCGACGTGGATGCGACCGAACATGCCGGCGCGCAGTGCTTCATTGCCGGGGAACGCGGTCACCACCCGGAAGGTGCCGCTGCGCGACTCGACGATCGGCGCGACGCGCTCCACCACGCCTTCGAAGGTCTCGCCTGGCAGCGCGTCCACTTGCAGGCGCACCGGCTGACCGCGCTTGAGCACGCGCAGTTCGCGCTCGGGCACGTTGAGCGTGGCTTCGATGCGCGCGTTGTCGACGATGCTGAAAATCGGCGTGTTGATCTGCACGAAGTTGCCCGTGCGGATCATGCGCTGCGAGATCACGCCGGAAATCGGCGCGGTCACCGCGGTGTAGGAGAGTTCGAGTTCCGCCATCTGGTGCTGGGCGCGCGCGGTGTCCAGGTCGAACTTGATCTGGTCGAGATCGTTGGCGCTGATCATCTGCTGGGACACCAGCTGTTGCGCGCGGCGATAGCTGTTCTCGAGCTTGCCCATCGTGGCGCGGCTCTGCAGCACGGCCAGCCGTGCGCGGTCGGGATCGAGCCGCACCAGCGGCTGGCCGGCGCGCACCGTGTCGCCCTCTTCGACCAGTACTTCGAGGGCGATGCCCGAAGTCTTGGCGACCACGTCGGCGCCGCGCGGCACTTCCAGCGCCGCCGTGCCCACGTAGCTGGCGGCCACGCTACGGCGCGCGACCATCTCCGTCTCCACCGGAACCGGCGCGGCGGCGGCATCGGCAGGCTTGGCCTGGGCATCGCCACCCTTGCACGCGGAAAGGCCAAGGGCGGCGGACAGGAGAATGACGCCAGTCAGGACGCGTCCCGTGGACGCGAAGGCATGCGGTGTGGACATGTGGATTCGATGTGACCCCTACGGTGTTGTAGCAATGTATATCACCAGTGCATGACACCGAATGCGCCATAGGTCATGGTGACCTCCGGTCGGGGGCCGGCACCGATGTTGCAGCGCATTGGGTTTGCGGCGCGGCCGTGGCTATACTGGCCCGGTTGTGCACCGGTTCATGCAGGAAGCACCTGCGGGACCTGTCGCAATCGCATTACGCCTCCCAGACAGCACTTTCAGCCATTCAGGATTGCGGATAACCCGATGACGCGACTGCTGATGCTCGCCGCCTGCTTCGTTCTTGCTTCGCCCGTCCTGAGCGCATCCGCGCAGGATGCCGCCGCGCCCGCCGCCCCGGCTTCAGCTGTGGCCGAGGCGGCCACCAACGCACCGTTGACCGGCAACGCGGAGACGGGCCGTCAGCTGACCTATACCTGCCAGGGCTGTCACGGCGTCGACGGCTACCGCAACGTCTATCCGCACTACCACGTGCCGAAGATCGGTGGCCAGTCACCCGAGTACCTGGTCAACGCCCTGCACGAATACAAGCGCGGCACCCGTCGTCACCCGACGATGCAGGCCCAGGCGCAGAGTTTCACCGACCAGGACATCGCCGACATCGCCGCCTTCCTTTCGGAGCTGACCCAGTGAGCGGCGCCATGATCCGTCCGGCCCGCGCCCTTCCCGTCCTCCTGCTCGCCGGCCTGCTGGCCGCCTGCGGTGGCCAGTCCCACGATCCCGAATCGCAGCCCGCGCGCAGCTCGTCCGCCGGCCTGCCGTCGGGCACCGCCGAAGCCGGTGAACAGGCTGCCAACGTCAAGAGCGCTGCCACCGGCCAGACCTGCATCGACTGCCACGGCGCCGGCGGCAACGCACCGATCGATCCGACCTACCCGAAGATCGGCGGCCAGTTCCGCGACTACCTTGCCCACTCGCTGCAGGCCTACCGTGACGGCGACCGCGAACACGCGCTGATGTCGCAGCAGGCGACCGGCCTGAGCGATCAGCAGATCGCCGATCTCGCCGCGTACTTCGCGGCGCAGCCGAGCCAGTTGCGGGATCTGCGCGGCGCGCACGACCGCTGAGCGCATTTCGGCGGCGCCGTTTGCGCGCCGCTTGATGGCGGCGCGTCCGTTTCGACGGGCGCGCGTCAGTCTCGCCCTAACGGGGCGTTCCTTGATTTGATCTGACCAGGTTTGCGCCTGGTTCCCGGCTTTGCCTGCGTCCCTTCTGCCTGGCTCGGCTTTGGCTTTGGCTTTCGCCTTGGCTTTGGCTTGAAGCCTTTGACTTGAATCGAGCCGTAAAGCGAGCCGAGCACCGGAGCGTGGCGTGGCCGAAGAGCAGCCCATGTCTGAGCGCAGCGAGTTTGGGCTGCGGAACCGTGAAGGTCCCAATGTGCCGCGTCAGGCGAGGAGCACAGGG
>JBQEAV010000021.1:0-11620 GCA_052108555.1 Luteimonas sp. | reverse complement strand
AGAAGATCCTCGGCCCGGTCACCGCCGAACGGCTGGAAACACTGATCGCCGGCGCGGTTGTACCAGCTGCGGTCGAGCAGGGCGATCTCGCCGGCCGACGGCAGGTGCGTCACGTAGCGCTGGAAATACCACTGGCCGGCTTCGCGATCGCTGGGCTTGGGCAGTGCGACCACGCGGCACTGGCGCGGGTTGAGATGCTCTGCGATCGCCTCGATCGCGCCGCCCTTGCCGGCGGTGTCGCGACCTTCGAACAGCACCAGAAGCCGTCGCCCGCTGTGCTGCAGCCAACGCGCGACCGCGGCCAGTTCGACCTGCATCGGTTCGAGGGCGGCCTCATAGGCCTTGCGCTTGAGCGGTTGCATCGCGGACTCCTGTGCGGTGGATCGTCAGTCGCGTGATTTGCGCGGCGGCGCCTGCGCCATCGTGCGGGCGACTTCCAGCAGCGCGCCCTGCTGCCGCGTGTTGAGCGTGCGATAAGCGGCGAGCAGGTCGTGCTCGCCCCTGGTACGCGCGGGGTCGAGCGTGGCGGCGAGTGTCGCCAGCAACGCGCCGGCCGGCACACCGAACGCGCGCGCCAGTGCATCGAGCTGCGCGCCGGCGGGTGTCTTCTCGCCGCGCATCCAGGCCGACACCGTTGCAGCCCCCACGCGCGGAATCGCCGCGGCAATCTCCGCGGCGGTCAGGCCGCGGGCCTTGGCGAGCAGGCGCAGCGTCTGGTCGAGGGCCATCAGGCTTCTTTCAGGCGCGGACGGATCGTCGCCAGATTGCAGGGCCTGGTGCGCGCGTCGAGCTGGTGGCGCACGATCTTCTCCCACGCCGTGCGGCAGGCCGATGTCGAGCCGGGCAGGGCGAACACGAAGGTCGCATTGGCGAGACCGGCGAACGCGCGCGACTGCAGCGAGGACGTGCCGATCTCCTCGACCGACACCGCGCGGAAGAGTTCGCCGAAGCCGGGCATTTCCTTGTCCAGTAACGGCAGCAGCGCTTCGGGCGTGGAATCGCGGCCGGTGAAGCCGGTGCCGCCGGTGACGAGGATGCCGTCGATCGCGGAATCGGCGATCCATTTCGACACCAGTGCGCGCATCGCGTAGCGGTCGTCGGGCAGCAGGGCGCGCTCGGCGACCCGGTGGCCTTCTCCGGTCAGCGACTCGACGAGATAGTCGCCCGAGCTGTCGGTGTCGAGGGTGCGGCTGTCGGAGACCGTCAGCACGCAGATCTGGAGGGGGATGAAATCGGTCTGGCTGCTCATCCGGCGAGGGTACTCCACCGGTGTGGATGGCCGCATCGGGACTCGTCATCGACAGAGCGGGCTTCGGCGTCATGGTTCACGCCGGGCCGCGGCTCACTGTGCGGTCATGCGCGCCAGTTCGTCGGCCTGGTGTTCCTGCGACAGCCGCGCGATCAGGCCGTCGAGATTGCCTTCTAGCACGTTCGGCAGGTCGTACAGGGTGAGCCCTTCGATGCGGTGATCGGTGATCCGGCCCTGCGGATAGTTGTAGGTGCGGATGCGCTGGCTGCGGTCGCCGCTGCCGACCTGCAGCTTGCGCACCTCGGCGGTCGCGGCGGCGCGGCGCTCGGCTTCGGCGTCGGCCAGCATCGCGCGCAGGCGCTTCATCGCCTTGTCGCGGTTCGCGTGCTGGCTGCGTTCGGTCTGCGATTCGACCACGACGCCGCTCGGCACGTGGGTGATGCGGATCGCCGAATCGGTCTTGTTGACGTGCTGGCCGCCGGCACCGGACGAACGGAACGTATCGACCTTGAGGTCAGCCGGGTGGAGTTCGATCGGCTCGCCCGCGTCCTCGATCGGAATGATCGCCACGGTCGCGGCCGAGGTGTGGATGCGGCCCTGCGATTCGGTTTCCGGTACGCGCTGCACGCGGTGCGTGCCGGATTCGAACTTGAGCCGCGCATAGGCGCCGCTGCCGTCGACCGCGGCAATGACCTCGCGGAAGCCGCCGTGTTCGCCGGTGCTCGCCGATTCCACTTCGACGCGCCAGCCCTGCCGCTCGGCGTAGCGCTGGTACATGCGGAACAGGTCGCCGGCGAAGATCGCGGCCTCGTCGCCGCCGGTGCCGGCGCGGATCTCGAGATAGAAACCGCCGTCGTCGCGCGCGTCGCGCGGCACCAGTAATGCCAGCAGATCGGCCTCCAGCGTCTGCAGGCGTGCGTCGGCGGCGGCGATTTCTTCCTCGGCCATCTCGCGCATGTCGGCATCGTCGAGCAGGGCGCGCGCGGCCTCGCGGTCATCGAGCGCGCGACGTTCGTCGGCCAGCGCGCTCGACAACGGTTCGAGCTGGGCGAACTCGCGCGACAGCGCGCGGAAACGCGCCTGATCGGCGACGGTCGCAGGATCGGACAGAAGGCGTTCGAGTTCTTCGCGGCGTTCGGCCAGCGCTTCGAGCTTACGGCGCAGGGTCGGCAGCATCGGGTGTCCGGGGTTCGGGCGGCAGCAGCGCATCGAGGCTGTCGGCCAGGGTGTCGTCGCCGCGCAGCGCGGCGTCGCGCAATGCGGTGGTCGGCAGATGCAGCAGCCGGTTGGTCAGTGTGTGGGCCAGCAGTTCCAGCACCGCGTCGGGCGACTGCCCGGCGGCGAGTTGCTGGCGGGCGCGGGCGAGCGCTTCACCGCGGACTGCATCGCCGTGCGCGCGCAGGCGTTTGATCGGCGCCAGGCGTCCGCGCGCGGCATTCGACTCGCCGAAGCGGGTGACCTGCAGGTCGATGATCGCATCGGCATCGGCAGCGGCCTCGCGGCGTCCGCGACGGTTGTCGTCGAGTGTGCGTTCCAGATCGTCGACGGTGTAGAGGAACACGTCGCGCAGTTCGGCCACGTCAGGCGCGATGTCGCGCGGTACCGCCAGATCCATCAGCAGCATCGGCCGGTGCTTGCGCGCGCTGAGCGCGGCGGCGACATGCGCGCGGCCGATGATCGGCGTGCGGCTGGCGGTGGCCGACAGCACGATGTCGGCGAGGAACAGGTGCCGGTCGAGTTCGTCGAGCGGCAACGCGATGCCGCCGTGGCGCGCGGCCAGTTCCTGCGCGTGCGCGTAGGTCCGGTTGGCGATCAGCAGGCGCTTGACGTTGGCCTGCGCGAGATGGCGCGCGGCCAGTTCGATGGTCTCGCCCGCGCCGATCAGCAGCACCGCCGAATCGGCCGGCCGCGCGAACGACTCCTGCGCCAGCCGCACCGCGAGCGAGGCCACCGACACCGGGCTGTTGCCGATGCGGGTCTCGCTGCGCGCGCGCTTGGCGGTGACGAACGCGTGCTGGAACACACGGTCCAGCTCGCTGCCGAGCGTGCCGGCCGCGCGCGCACTGGCCCAGGCCTGCTTCACCTGGCCGAGGATCTGGGGTTCGCCGAGCACCAGCGAATCGAGCCCGGTCGCAACGCGGAACAGATGCCGCACCGCGTCGGCATCGCGATGCAGGTACAGATAGGCCTGCAACGAACCGCCGACCAGCGCTGCGTCGTCTCCGGGATGCGTCGCCAGCCAGTGCGCCAGCGCGCTGCCGTCGTCGTCGCACACGGCATACAGCTCGGTGCGGTTGCAGGTCGACAGCAATGCCACCTCGCGCACCGGCGGCAACGCACGCAGCTGCACCAGCGCCGCGTCGAGCGTCTCGCCGGCGAACGCCACCCGTTCGCGCAGGGCGACCGGCGCGGTCTGATGGTTGATGCCGAGTGCGTAAAGGCTCATGGGCTGGCGTGCCTGTCGGAGACGCGATTCCGTTCAGGCGCTTGCGATAAGCTGCGGACGAAGGCGCCCATTTTACGGCCCGGTTGCCCCAGATGCCCGTTTTCTCTCCGCCCCGGACCGCGCGGCTGCGCGCGGCACTGCTGGTGCCCCTGCTCGGACTGGCCTGCGCGGCCCACGCCCAACACGGCGATCTCGACCGCAACGACACCCTCCACCAGGATCTGCTGGGCGCGACGCTCGCCGGCGAGTTCGCGGTCCAGGCCGGTCGGCTGGACGAAGCCGCCAACTGGTATCTCGATGCCGCCCGCCAGTCCGATGGCGACCCCGGGCTGGCCGAGCGCGCCACCCGCATCGCTTTGCTGGCCGGCGACGACCGCCGCGCCGCGCAGGCGCTGGACCTGTGGCGCCGCCACGCCCCCGATTCGCTGCCGATGCGCGCGGCCGAGGCCACACTGTCGTTGCGCGCGGGGCGCGATCGCGTCGCCCGTCGTCAGCTGGAAGCCCTGCTGCGCAGTGACACTCCAGCCGGCTGGCGACATGCCTTCACCGTGCTCGGTGGTGGCGCGCGCGATCAGGCCCAGGCCGCGCGCCTGCTCGGCCAGCTCGTCGACAGCGGCGCGATTCCCGATGCGCTGCAGGCCTGGATGGCCTTCGGCGGCCTGGCCCAACGGTTGGACCGCACCGATCTGACCGAACGCATCCTCGAGAACATCGTCGCGCGCTTCCCCGGCGAGCCGCGGGTCGCGCTGCTGCGCGCGAGCCAGTTGCGCGAGTCCGGTCGCCCCGACGAGGCGCGTCAGGCCTTGGCTGCCCTCGGCGATGCGGCCTTGATCGGCCCCGATCTGCGGATGGGGATCGCCGGCGAATACGAGGCGCTCGGGGATCTGGTCGATGCCGAACGCACGCTCGCGATGGGCCCGCAGGACGGCCGCACCTATGTATTGCGCGCATCGCTGATGGCGCGCGACGAGAACAAGGTGGCGCTCGCCGCGCTGTATGAGGAGGTCAAGGCCGTCGCACTGACGCCGAACCCGGCGCAGCGCCTGCTGCTCGGCCAGATGGCCGAGTATCTGGAGCAGTACGACGAGGCGCTGGAGTGGTACCAGACCGTCCCCGGCGGCCCCGAGCGCGCGCAGGCGCGCCTGCGTGGCGCACGCGTGCTGCACGAGCTCGGTCGCTTGGACGATGCCTGGGCGCGGTTGCGCGAACTGCAATCCGATGGCACGTCAGACGAGGACATGCGTCGCAACGCCTATCTGCTCGAAGCGGAACTGCGGCACAAGGGCGACGACCCGGCCGAACTCGACGTCTACAACCGCGGCCTCGCCGCGATGCCGGACGATCCGGCCGTGCTCTATTCACGCGCGCTGATGTGGGAGCGTCGCGACGACATCCCGCGCGCCGAGGCTGACCTGCGCCGCGTGCTGGTGGCCGATCCCGAGAACGTCGCCGCGCTCAACGCGCTCGGCTACACCCTGGCCGATCGCACCACGCGCTACACCGAAGCGCTGGAACTGATCGACCGCGCGCGCGTGGCCGAGCCGAACAACGCCGCGATCATCGACAGTTACGGCTGGGTGCTCTATCGCCTCGGTCGCCACGAGGACGCGCTGGTCGAACTGCGCCGTGCGTTCTCGATGATGAAGGACGCCGAAGTCGCCGCGCATATCGGCGAGGTGCTGTGGGTGTTGGGCCGCCAGGACGAAGCGCGCAAGTATTTCGATGAAGCCCGCGGCATCGATCCGGAAAACCGCTCGCTGATTCGCGCGCTGGAGAAGGCCGGCGCATGAACATCCGGATCGTATGTGCCGCGGTTGCGGCGTTGGGGCTTGCGGCGTGCACCAGCGTGCCGGTGCGTCCGCCGCTGCAGGCTGTCGACCTTGCGCCCGCCGCGCTCGCCGATGCGCAAGCGCGGCTCGCTGCACGCGAGAGTGCCGTGCGCGCGCTGCCGCAGCTCGCATTCAATGGCCGCGTGGCGATGTCCAATGGCCGCGATGGCGGCAGTGGCCGCATCGAATGGCTGCAGACGGGCGGTGATTACCGGGTGACGTTGAGCGCGCCGGTGACCCGGCAGAGCTGGCAACTGCAGGGCGGTCCGCAGGGCGCGCGTATCGACGGCCTCGATGGCGGTCCGCGCGAAGGCGTCGATGTCGGCCTGTTGCTGCTCGAGGCCACCGGGTTCGAGATTCCCGTCGAGGCGATGGCGGCCTGGGCCGCGGGCGCGCGGGCCGATGTCGCGGTATCCGGTCCCGCCGAGGTCGCGTTCGACGCCGGCGGTCGCCTGGCGCGCGTGCAGCAGGACGGCTGGACCATCGATTACCTCGAATGGCAACCCGAGCCCGTCGCGGGCGCTGCCCCGGCATTGCCGACCCGCATCAATGCCCAGCGCGGCGACGCGCGCGTGCGCCTCGTCGTCGACAGCTGGACGCCCGGTGACGCGACGGAAGCGCCTTCGGCGCCATGAACGACGCGGATCCCGCTGACGGCTGGTCGACCTGGCCGGCGCCGGCCAAGCTGAACCTGTTCCTGCGCATCACCGGCCGTCGTGAGGACGGTTACCACGCGCTGCAGACCGTATTCCGGATGCTGGACTGGGGTGACACGATCCGGCTGCGGCCGCGCGCCGATGGCCGGATCCGACGCGTCGGCACCTCCGTGCCGGGGCTCGCGGAGGCCGATGACCTCGTCGTCCGGGCTGCCAGGCTGTTGCAAAAAGAAGTGAACGCCGGGGAAGGTGTCGACATCACCGTCGAAAAGCGCATTCCGTCAGGCGCCGGGCTCGGTGGTGGATCGTCCGATGCGGCGACCGTGCTGCGCGCCCTCGATCATCTGTGGCGGCTGGATCTCGGTGAAGACCGCCTCGCCACGCTCGGCCTCGCGCTGGGCGCCGATGTGCCGGTCTTCGTCCGCGGCCGCAACGCCTGGGCCGAAGGGGTGGGGGAATCACTGATGCCGATCGACCTGCCGCCCGCTTGGTACCTGCTCGCCGACCCCGGTGTGCACGTGAATACCGCGGGTCTGTTCCAGGCCTCTGAATTGACGCGAAATGCTGCACCCGCGACAATGGCGGACTTCGTTTCAGGTGCATCGCTCGGCAATGCGTTCGAGCCGGTCCTGCGTTACCGCGAACCCGCCGTCGAGGCCGTGTTCGAGGTGCTGTCAGAGGTCGGAACGCCACGCTTGACCGGGACGGGCAGCGGCTGCTTCGTCGAGTTCGCCACGCGCGAATCCGCCGGGGCCGCGCAGGCGCAGGTCGCATCGCGGGTATCGTCCCGCGTGGTCGGCGGCGCACCGCGCTCGCCGTTGCTGGATGCGCTCGAAGCGGGAGGTTGAGGGCGGTGGCTGGTGGCTGTCGATTCGGAATGCATGTGCCGAGTCGACACCCACGAATCACCGCTTTCTAGGGGCGTCGCCAAGTGGTTAAGGCACCGGGTTTTGATCCCGGCATTCGCAGGTTCGAATCCTGCCGCCCCTGATACCCGTGCCGGATCCTGCGTGGTGATCGCCACGTGCCGGTATGGCCACTCCTCCATCCGCTCGGTCAGAGCGACGCGGAACCGCAGACATGAAAGAAGAACGCAATCTCCTGATCTTTTCGGGCAACGCCAACCGCGCGCTGGTCCAGTCGGTGTGCCGCGAGCTGGGCGTGCGCCAGGGCCGTGCGCTGGTGTCCACGTTCTCGGACGGCGAGGTCCAGGTCGAGATCGAGGAGACCGTGCGCCGCCAGGACGTGTTCGTCATCCAGCCGACCTGCGCACCGTCGGCCGAAAACCTGATGGAGCTGCTGGTGCTGATCGACGCGCTCAAGCGCGCATCGGTCGCCAGCGTCACCGCGGTGATCCCGTACTTCGGCTATTCGCGTCAGGATCGCCGCCTGCGTTCGAGCCGCGTGCCGATCACCGCCAAGGTCGCCGCGCGCATCATCACCGCCGCCGGTGCCGACCGCGTGTTGACGGTCGATCTGCATGCCGACCAGATCCAGGGCTTCTTCGATATTCCCGTCGACAACGTCTACGCCTCGCCGCTGCTGCTGGCTGACATCTGGCGCGCGCACGGCACCGACAACATGGTCGTGGTCTCGCCCGACGTCGGCGGCGTGGTCCGCGCCCGTGCGATCGCCAAGCGCCTCGACGATGCGGATCTGGCGATCATCGACAAGCGCCGTCCACGCGCCAACGTCGCCACCGTGATGAACATCATCGGCGACGTGAACGGCAAGACCTGCGTGCTGGTCGACGATATCGTCGACACCGCCGGCACGCTGTGCGCCGCGGCTGCAGCTCTCAAGGCGCAGGGCGCCACCAAGGTCGTCGCCTATTGCACCCACCCGGTGCTGTCGGGGGCGGCGATCGACAACCTCGAAAAATCGCAGCTCGACGAAATGGTCGTCACCGACACCATTCCGCTGTCGGAGGCCGCGCGCAACTGCTCGCGCATCCGCCAGCTCAGCGTCGCCGAGCTGCTCGCCGAGACGATCCGCCGGATCGCGTTCGGAGAATCGGTCAGTTCGCTCTACGTCGACTGACCTGCTGCAACGTCTCGTCTGGTCGCGGACGAGACGCATGACCGCCGCGAGGTGGTTTCAATCTCAGAAAAGTGAATACAGAAAATGGCTACCACGCATGAAATCAAGGTGCAGCGCCGCGAAGACGAGGGGAAGGGTGCGAGCCGCCGCCTCCGTCTTGCCGGCAACGTGCCTGCCGTCGTCTACGGCGGCGACCTCAAGCCCGTCAGCATCGAGCTGAGCCACAACGATGTCTGGCTTGCCAGCCAGCACGAGTGGTTCTATGCCTCGATCCTCGACCTGAGCCTCAACGGCGACGTCCAGAAGGTGCTGCTGCGTGACATGCAGCGTCATCCGTTCAAGCAGCAGATCATGCACCTGGACTTCCAGCGCGTGAACGCGAACGAGATGATCCGCACCGCCGTGCCGCTGCACTTCCTCAACGAAGATGCTTCGCCGGCCGGCAAGGCTGCCGACGTCGTGATCATGCACGAGCTCAACGAAGTCACCGTGACCTGTCTGCCGGGCGACCTGCCGGAGTTCATCGAAATCGATCTCGGTGCGATGGTCGTCGGCGATATCGTCCACCTCTCGCAGATCAAGCTGCCGAAGGGCGTCGAGATCCCCGAGCTGGCGCTGGGCGCGGACCACGACGTCGCCGTTGTCGTCGCCAAGCACGGCCGCGTGGAAGCCGCGCCGGAAGAGACCGACGAAGCGTCGGTCGAAGTCCCGGCCACCAAGGCCGCGAAGGACGACGAGTAATCGTCGCGTGGGCGCGCCTTCGGGCGCGCCTGCGTTGCCGCATCGATGGCAGGACTGCGACTGATCGTCGGACTGGGCAATCCCGGTCCCGAATATGCACGGACCCGGCACAACGCCGGGTTCCGTTTTGTCGACGCACTCGCCGCCAGGGCGGGCGTGTCGTTCCGGCTCGACAGCAAGCTGTTCGGCGAGACTGCGAAGATCGACATCGCCGGTCGGCCGGTCTGGCTGCTGAAGCCGGCCACTTTCATGAATCTCAGCGGCAAGTCGGTCACCGCCGCGCTGCGGTTCTGGAAATTCGAACCCGAACAGGCGCTGCTGGCGCACGATGAACTGGATCTACCGCCGGGGACCGCGCGGTTGAAGTTCGACGGCGGCCATGGTGGCCAGAACGGACTGCGCGACACGATGCAGCTGCTCGGCCACGGCGGGTTTCACCGGTTGCGCATCGGCATCGGCCATCCGGGCAGCAAGGACAAGGTCACGCCGTGGGTGCTGGGGCGCGCGAGCGCCGATGACGACATCCTGATCGGGCGCGCGATCGATGACGCGATCGGCGTGCTGCCGCTTGCGATGGACGGCAACTTCATGGATGCGATGACGCGGCTGCATACGCAGCGGTGACGCCGTCAGGGCGCGCGTTGCGCGCTGTCAGCGCACCTTTGGTGCTGTCAGTCGTGTCAGTGGCTTCAGCGTCATGGTGCGGCTGACGATAGAATTCCCGCTTCTTCCGGGCGTCGATTCGCAGTTATTTCTGTTCGGCTGTTCCGCAGCTTCTACTGACGCAGGCGGCGCAGCCGCCGACTGACTCCCCTCACAAGCGGCGCAGCCGCCATCTGACGGACCACACATGGGCATCAAATGCGGCATCGTCGGCCTGCCGAACGTCGGCAAGTCGACCCTCTTCAATGCGTTGACCAAGGCGGGTATCGCCGCGGCCAACTTCCCGTTCTGCACCATCGAGCCGAACGTCGGCATCGTGCCGGTCCCGGATCTGCGCCTCAATGCGCTGGCGGCGATCGTCAAGCCGCAGAAAGTGCTGCCCACGGCGGTCGAATTCGTCGACATCGCCGGCCTCGTCGCCGGCGCGGCCAGCGGTGAGGGCCTGGGCAACAAGTTCCTGTCGCACATCCGCGAGGTCGACGCGATCACCCATGTGGTGCGCTGCTTCGAGAATCCCGACGTCATCCACGTCAACAACAAGGTCGACCCGATCGCCGATATCGAGACCATCGATACCGAGCTCGCGCTGGCCGACCTGGATTCCGTCGAGCGCGCGCTGCAGCGCGCCGAGCGTTCGGCCAAGACCGGTGACAAGGACGCCAAGGTCCGCGCCGAAGTGCTGGCTCGCGTGCACAAGGGCTTGGCCGACGGCCAGCCGGTGCGTGCGCTGAAGCTGTCGGACGACGACCAGGCGGCGATCCGCGACCTGTTCCTGCTGACCGCCAAGCCCGTGCTGTACATCGCCAACGTGCTCGAGGACGGATTCGAGAACAATCCGCACCTCGACGCCGTGCGCGCGCGCGCGGTGGGCGAGGGCGCCGAGGTGGTGCCGGTATCGGCGGCGATCGAAGAAGAGCTCTCGCAGCTCGACGATGCCGACCGCGATGCGTTCCTGACCGATCTCGGCCTCGACGAGCCGGGCCTGAACCGCGTGATCCGCGCCGCCTACGGCCTGCTCACGCTGCAGACCTACTTCACCGCGGGCGTCAAGGAAGTGCGCGCGTGGACGGTGAAGATCGGCGCGACCGCGCCGCAGGCGGCTGCGGTCATCCACACCGATTTCGAGAAGGGCTTCATTCGCGCAGAGGTCGTCGGTTACGACGATTTCATCCGCTACAGCGGCGAGGCGGGGGCGAAGGAAGCGGGCAAGTGGCGGCTGGAAGGCAAGGAGTACATCGTCAAGGACGGTGACGTGATGCATTTCCGTTTCAACGTCTGACCGGTCGCGACCGGTGGGTCCTGCGAGAGGCGCCTGCGGGCGCCTTTCGTGCGAAAGGATGCGATGGATCCACTGAAATTCGCACGTGACCATGGCGCCGCGGCGCCGGGGCGGTTAAGATGCGCGCCCGTCTGCACAGGTCATTGGCCAGGCGACGGGTCCGGTGAAATCCAACGCCTTCCAGCGTTGACAGAACCGGGAACTGGCCCCAAAATCGCGGGCTGTTTTCACCGGCAAGACGAAAGCGCCGGAGGGATACCCAAGCGGCCAACGGGGGCAGACTGTAAATCTGCTGGCTTACGCCTTCGGTGGTTCGAATCCACCTCCCTCCACCATCTTTCGAGCCGGTGGAAACAAGTGCAGTGCGACAGGTTGTAATGCGGTATGCGGGTCCCGGTGCGGGAGTAGTTCAATGGTAGAACCTCAGTTTTCCAAACTGATTACGAGGGTTCGATTCCCTTCTCCCGCTCCATTGAACGTTCCAGGCGGTACCCCGGTTCCACATCGTTGCTCACGTAGCTCAGTCGGTAGAGCACCTCCTTGGTAAGGAGGAGGTCGAAGGTTCGATTCCTTTCGTGAGCACCATCCTCCGCGGTTCCGCTTCCACTGCGGATCCGGCGCGGCACGCAGTCACCACCTCACCAGATTTCGAGACAGAGCAGCCATGGCAAAGGGTAAGTTCGAGCGCACCAAGCCCCACGTGAACGTGGGCACGAT
>JBQEAV010000020.1:0-17596 GCA_052108555.1 Luteimonas sp. | reverse complement strand
TCGAGCCGTAGAGCGAGCCGAGCATCGCAGGGCGGCGGGGTCGAAGAGCAGCCCATGTCTGAGCGCAGCGAGTTTGGGCTGCGTGCCCCGTCGACCGAGAAGCGCAGGGGACCGCCGCGGCTGTATCGCGGCGGATCGCGTCCGGCGAAGACGGTTTTGCTTACTTTTGCCAAGACAAAAGTAAGCCGCGCGACAGCGCGGAAGCCCTGTACTTGATCTTCGCTCCTGCGGTTGATTCTTTGCTTGGAACATCAAAGTCGCAAAGCGACGAGCGAAGAAGCCCGAGCAAGTACAGGGCTTTCGCCCGCTGCGCGTGCGAGTCCCTTTTGGATGGACCCAAAAGGAACCAAAAGGTCCCTTCGCCGGACGCGAGCCGATGCGATGAAGCCGCATCGGTGCCCTGTGCTCCTCGCCTGACGCGGCACGCAGCCCAAACTCGCTGCGCTCAGACATGGGCTGCTCTTCGGCCACGCCAGGCTCCGGTGCTCGGCTCGCTCTACGGCTCGATTCAAGTCAAAAGCTGGAAGCCGAAGCCGAAGCCGAAGCCGAAGCCGAAGCCGAAGCCGAAGCCAAAGCCAAAGCCGAAAGCGGACGCAGGAGCAAAGGCAGGATCAAAATGGATTATCGGACATGCGTCCGTTGAAAGCCCCGCCTGCGCGGGAATGACGGTTGGTGCTGCAGAGACGGCTGGCTCTGCAGCGATGGTTTCGCCGGGATGGCCGGGACGACCAGCCCCGATGGATCTCCAGTACCGGATATCGGAGCCAGCCTGCGCGGCAGCCGAGTCCCCCCGCCGCCATCGCGGCTGAACACACAGCGCATCCCAGCGGCGTCTCCGACGCATGCGATACGATGACGCCCTTCGTGGCGCGCCCACGCGACAGACACCTGGAATACGGCGGAAATGACGACTCGGACGGTAGGGGCCGGCCACGGCTGGAAGTGGATCGTGCAGGGCGTCAATGTGGGTCGCGCCAATCCGCGCGCGGTGTACGGCGCGACGGGGATCGTGGCGCTGCTCGCGCTGATCCCGAACGTGTTGCAGGCCATCGCGCAGGTCGCGTTCGGGCTCGATGCCAATACCCAGGTCATGCTGATCGGCGCCACATCGCTGGTGTCGATCATCGTCTATCCGCTGCTGATCGCCGGCGTGCTGCACGTCATCGATGCAGCCGAGCATGGGCGGCCGGCGCAGCCGACCGATCTGTTCGCGGTGTTCACCGGTGGCAATGCCGGGCGCCTGATCGGCTTTGGCGTGCTGATGGGCGCGCTCTACATCGCGACGTTCTACGCGCTGGTCAGCGCCTTCGGCGATGGCGTCGTCGACTGGTACATGCAGGTGCTGACCATCAGCCAGGAAATGAGCGCGCAGACCGGGCCGGCCACGCCGCCGGATCTGCCGCTGCCGCCGGCCGGCATCGGCCCGCTGATGGCGCTGGCGATCTTCTTCGGTGTCTATTACGCGACCGTCTATGCGATCGGTCTCGGTCAGGTCGCGCTCGGCGGCCGGCCGGTACTGCAGGCCTTTACCGACGGTCTCGGCGGTGCGCTGCGCAATGTGCTGCCGGTGGTCGTGGCCGCGGTGATCGCGATGGCCGGCGGCTTCGCGCTGATGCTGGCGTTCGCGATGGTCGTGACCCTCATCAGCGTCGTGGCCAGCCTGGTGCATCCGGGCCTCGCCGCGCTGCTCGTGCTGCCGCTGTATCTGATCCTGCTGCTGATCCTCTACATCGTCATGTTCGGTGCGATGTACGCGATGTGGCGCGATGTCTGCGGTCCGCAGGACGACGCCTCGACCGGTGGCCCGACGGCGGGCACCGGCGGTAGCAGCGACAACAGCCGCATCGAACTCTGACGGCGCGCGCCCAGGGCAACGCTGATCAGGTCTGCCCTTGTTCGTCATTCCCGCATGACCAGACATGCGTCTGTTGAAAGCGGCGGGAATGACGACTTTTCAGCGTTGCCCTAAAGCCCGAGCGTCGCGTCCAGCGCGGCGGCGACGCTCTGGTCGAGGTGGTGCATCAGCAGCGCCAGCAGCAGGAAGAACGCCGCGGGCTGCAGCACCAGCCACAGGCGTGCCGGCATGGGCATCGGGGCATCGGTGAGTCGCACCACGCGGGTGCCGGAGATGCGGTCGTGCAGGGCCTGGTAGCGCGGCGCGCGTGCGGCCAACAGGTGACCGAGATTGAGGCTTACCCACGACAGCAGGCCGGCCGCCGTGCGCAGGCCGGCGCGCACGTAGCCCGGCGGCAGTCCGTCGTCGTCGACCACCTGCAGCCCGAGCAGACGCTTGCCGGGCGTGGCCTGCCAGCGTGAACCCTCGAATGCGGTGAACCACGCCAGCGACCCCAGCGCGAAGCCGGCCATCGCCGGCAGGATCAGCGAGGTGATCGCGAGCGCCAGTGCGGTGATCGCGACCTGCAGCGCGGCATCGGCCATCCACGCCTGCAGCATGGCAGCGGGCGAGGCGGCAAGATCGAGCGTCTGCTGCATCAGCGCAGCCATTGCCTGGGTCAGCGCGTCGATCGCGCGTGTGCAGGTGTCGAGCGCTTCGCAAAGGTGCCGGTGCATCAGCGCCACGACCAGCCCCCCGATCGCCGCCGCGTCCAGCGACCACGCCGTGTAACGGCGCAGCAGCGGTGTGTGCGTGGCGACCGGCGGGCTCATCTCATGTCTCGTCGCGCACCGCGTCGGGCTTGGGTGCGAGCAGGCGCGCGGCGATGATGCCGGCCTCGTAGAGCAGACACATCGGAATCGCCAGCATCAGCTGCGAGACGACATCCGGCGGGGTGATGATCGCGGCCAGCACGAACACGCCGACGACTGCATACCCGCGCGCCTCGCGCAACTGGTCGGTGGTTACCCAGCCCAGCAGCACCAGGATCACCAGCGCGACCGGCAGCTCGAAGCTCAGGCCGAACGCGAGGAAGATCACCAGCACGAAATTCAGGTAGGCATTGATGTCGGTCATCATCGCCACCCCGTCGGGCGTCACCATCGTCAGGAAGGTGAACACCGAAGGCAGCACGAAGAAGAACGCGAACGCGCAGCCGATGTAGAACAACGCGACGGCGGAGGCCAGCAACGGCATCGCGAGCCGCTTCTCGCGCTTGTACAGGCCCGGTGCGACGAAGGCCCAGGCCTGGTAGAGCAGCCACGGCATGGTCACGACCAGCGCGGTGAAGAACGCGAGTTTCAGCGGCGCGAAGAACGGCGAGGCGACTTCGATCGCGATCAGGTGGGCGCCTTCGGGCAGCTTGTCGAGCAGCGGTTGGGCGAGCAGGCCGTAGAGCTTGTTCGCGAACGGCAGCAGACACAGCAGCACGAGACCGGTGACGGCGACCCCGCGCATCAGGCGCATGCGCATTTCGATCAGGTGGTCGATCAGGCTGCCTTCGCCGCCGTCTTCGTCAGCGTGCAACGCCACGATCGGTCTCCTCGTCGGCAGTGGCCGCCGGTACCGGCGGACGTGCGGGGTCGCCGGCGATGGCCTCGGGCGGCAACGGCGCCTCGAGCTGGATCACGGGCTCGGGTGCGGCATCGAGGCTGCGATGCGTCGCGGGCGGTTCGCTGGACATGCGCCGTGCCTGCGCGACGAGGTCGCCGGCTTCCTTGCGCACGTCGTCGAGATTGCTGCGGGCGTGCTGTTCGGCATCGCGCAACTGGGTACCGACGTCCTCGATCGAACGCTGTGCATCGCGCACGCTGCGCTTGAGATCCTCGGCGGCGAGTTCACGCTCGAGTTCGGATTTCACCGAATACCACTGCGCGCGTGCGCGGCGTATCCAGAGACCGGCGAAGCGGGCCGCCTTGGGCAACCGCTCGGGGCCGAGCACGACCAACGCGATCAACGCGATGATCATCAACTCGGCCGTGCCGATACCGAACATCGACCGCGCCCGTATCAGCGCGGCGTGGTGTCGTCGTGACGTGCCCTGTCGGCCTCGCGGCTTGCGGGATCCTGCGAACGGTCGTCGAGACGCTCGGGCGTGTCGTCGTCGTGCATGCCCTTCTTGAAGCCCTTCACCGCCTCACCGAGATCACGCCCGGCACCGCGCAGCTTCTTGGTGCCGAACACCAGCAATATGACGACGAGGACGATGAGCCAATGCCAGATGCTGAAACTGCCCATGGCGGAATTCCGGGAGCTGCGGGTGGTCTGGCAGGATAACGCACCGCACCTGCGCGCAGCGTGCGAGTGCGTGCTGTTTCTCAGTATTCGGGCAGCGGTTCGACGGTCGCCGGCTGGTCGTCCACGTTCTGGAAGCCCTGCGTCGACGGCTGGCCCTGCTGCGGCTGTACGGGTGCGGTGGTGGCTTCCGGCACGTTCTGGATCGCCGGCGCGTTCGCGGGTTGCTGCGCACCGTTGGCGGCCGGCACCGCGGTGCCGCCACGCGAGACGCGCGCGGTGGCGCTGGCTTCTTCCAGGCGGTCGCGGAAATCCACGACCGCGCCCGACGGTGCCTGGCCCGGACGGTTTTCCAGAATCGCGCGTGGGGTGGTGGTGGGGCCGTAGACGGCGATGTTCGCGTCGTCGTCGATCGACAGCACCGCGCCATCGAGCGCGACCCCGGCGAACAGACCACGTGCGCGCGACCACGACCAGATCTCGGCCTTGAGCTGGCCGTCGGTCAGTGCGGCGGCGTTGCGGCCCACCGGGCCCGCAGCCACACCGGCATCGGCGCCGAGGGTGAACTTGCCGTTGACGATCGATTCCAGGCTGCGTTCGTTGCGGAACACCAGCACCACGTCCGAAGACTGCACGCCGGCCTGGAAGCCGATGCTGCCGCCGGTGATCTTGACGAAGGACGGGCTGGACCACGTGCCTTCCGGCGTCTTGACCGACATCAGGCCGTGGCCGCGACGGCCACCGATGATCAGGCCGGCCTTGATGGTGTCGGGAATGACGACGATCGCATGCGCCTCGTCGAGCAGCTTGTCGGGGATGCCCGATTCGGGAATCGCCTGGATCTCGTTAAGCACGCGCACCGCGTTCTGCGCACGGGCGTCTTCGGTCGGGCCTGCGACGGCGGGGCCTGCGACGCAAGCGGTGGCGAGGGCGGCCACCAGGAAAGTGTGGCGGAACGTACGACGGGTCATGGTGGCTCCGGGGCAAGGGCGCGGATCGGATGCCGCGTCGCGATTGTCGCGCACGCGGGGCGGATTCAGGCTAGTAACGGGGCAATGAATCGCGCATGAGTTCTTCCGCGGCATCGGAACGCTGCCATTGCACGAGTGCGCCTGCCATCCTATTGCGATGCCCGACTCCCAGCCCACGCCAGATGCGCGGCACGACACTGCCGTCGTGCTGGTCAATCTCGGTACGCCCGATGCGCCGACCGCCGATGCGGTCTCGCGTTACCTCGACGAGTTCCTGTCCGATCCGCGCGTGGTGCGCCTGCCACGCTGGCTGTGGTTGCCGCTGCTGCGGTACGTGATCCTGCCGCGCCGCTCACCCGGGGTTGCGCACAAGTATGCCGAGATCTGGCTCGACGACGGCTCGCCACTGGCCGTGTACACCGCGCGACTGGCGGCGGCGATGCAGGCGCGGATGCCGGACCTGCGCGTGGTGCATGCGATGCGCTACGCGCGTCCGCCGCTGGCCGACACGTTGCAGGCTCTCGCGCGCGACGGCGTGACACGCGCGCTGGTGCTGCCGCTCTATCCGCAGTATTCGACGACCACGACCGCATCGGTGACCGACCGCATCGCGGAAACCGACACCGGCGCGATGGCGGTGCGCACGATCGACAGCTATGCGGTCGATGTGGACTGGGTCGCCGCGGTCGCCGGTTCGATCCGTGCGCATCGCGCCGCGCACGGCCGCGGCGAATTGCTGCTGTTCTCGTTCCACGGCATCCCGCAGCGCATCGTCGACCAGGGCGATCCGTATGCGGTGCAGTGCGAGGCCAGCTTCGCCGCGATCGTCGCCGCACTCGGCGCCGATGCCGGCGACTGCCGCATGGCCTACCAGTCGCGCTTCGGGGGCGGAAAATGGCTGCAGCCGGCGACCGATGCGACGCTCGAAGCCCTGGCGAAGCAGGGTGTGCGCGCCGTCGATGTGGTCTGTCCGGGCTTCCCGGTCGACTGCCTGGAAACACTGGAGGAAATCTCGTTGCAGAACGCGGACCTGTTCCGGGACAACGGCGGGCAGACGCTGCGCTACATCCCGTGCCTCAACGACGCGCCCGCACACGCCGACGCGATGGCCGCGCTGGCGCGCCGCACTCTGGAAGCCTGGTCGTGAGCGCGGCCCGTGAATTCGAGCTGCCGATCGGTATCGGCGCCATCCGTGGCCTGCGCTTCGGCGATGTTGGCGGGCGCCGCGTGCTCGCGCTGCACGGCTGGCTCGACAACGCCGCGAGCTTCGTGCCGTTGTCCGCGTACTTCGAGGGTCTGGATGTCGTCGCGCCGGATCTGCCCGGCCACGGCCGCAGCGCGCACATGCCGGTCGGCACCGACTACACCTTCGTCGGCGCGGTGCATCAGGTGCTCGATACCGCCGATGCGCTGGGCTGGGACCGCTTCGCGCTGCTCGGGCATTCGATGGGCGCGGGCATCGCCAGTCTCGTTGCCGCGGCGGTACCCGAACGCATCGAACGTCTGGTCGCGATCGAAGCGCTCGGCGCGCTGCCGGAAACCGAACCGGCAACCGTGCCGCGCCTGCGCGAAGCGGTGATCTCCTCGCGGAGTCTGGGCACGCGTCCGCTGCGCGTGTTTCCCGATCTCGAAGCGCCGATCCGCGCGCGCATGCGGGTCAATGCGCTCAGCGAGCCCGTCGCGCGCTTGCTGGTCGAACGCGGCGTGCAGCCGGTTGAAGGCGGCCATGTCTGGTGCAGCGATCCGCGCCTGACGATTCCCACTGCAGTGCGCATGACGCCTGGCCAGGTCGACGCGCTGATTGCCGGCATCGAATGCCCCACGCGGGTGATCTACGCCGACCCGCCGCAGCCCTATCTGCCCGAACCCGACCGCTCCCGTCGCGCGCGTCTGCTGCCAGATGGCGATCTCACCGTCATCACCGGCGGCCATCATCTGCACATGGAGCAACCTGCGGAGGTGGCCGCCGCGATCGGGGATTTCCTGCAGCGTTGAGCGCATCGCCGCTGCGTCCGACGTAAGCACGTGTTGAAAGCCCCTCTCCCTCTGGGGTGAGGAGGCACGCTTGCGAGGCACCGGCTCGCGTGCCGACCCCGGATCGAGTCCGGGGCAGGCTCGCCCTCACGCCAGCGAGAGGGCCGGGGCGCGGAGCGAGGGTTGGGTGAGGGCCAACGTTCGCGGAACTCTTCGAAACGCCATGTCAAAGCCGCGCCGCCCCGTCCTGCAACTGCAGACTCACGATCACCCCCGCATCCTCCGACGGTTGCGCCGGCTGGTTGCGGTCGAACGCGAACAGCGCACTGCGGCCGTCCTTCTCGAACGCGAGCACCGCGCTGTCGCCGCCGCGATGCGTCGCCAGCCGGCGCTGCCAGCCATCGTGCTCCATCGCGCGGCGGGTCTCCTGCGACAGCGCCACGACTTCGCCTTCGGCGAGCAGGCTGATGATCTGCGTGCCCGGCATATCGGTCAGCGTGTCGATCACATAGTGCGCAGGCAGGTGCACGTCCTGCGGGAAGTCCGTGGGAAGTGCCAGCGAGGTCGTCCGTGGCGACACCGGCGTTGCCGCAACGCGGTCGCCGCGCGCATCGAAGCGGATCGTCGTGCCCAGCGCATCGCCGGGCTGACGGCAGCCCGGCAGCAGGGCGACGAGCAGCAGGGTCAGGCACAGGCGGACCATCGGGTTCTCCGGCGGCATTGGCCGCTCATTCCGGTCAACGCGAGTGCGGTAGGGAAGCGGCCATCGGGCCGCCAGCCTTCGCTCAGGCCAGCAGCGCGTGCAGGTCGGCCTTGAGCCGCCGTCCGCTGTCACGGAAGTAGTCGCGCGCGTCGCGCCATGACGGGCAGCGCGCTTCGACCTCGGCCCAGAACCGGCGCGAATGGTCGGCATGGATCAGATGACAGAGCTCGTGCACCAGCACGTACTCGAACGCCGAGGGCGCTCCGAGCACCAGCGACAGGTCCAGATTGAGCGTGCCGTCGGGCGCCAGTGAGCCCCACTGCGAGGACATCACTTTCAGGCAGATGCGCCGGGGTGTGCGCGGCAAGCCCGGCAGATAGGCCGGCAGCCAGCGGCCGATGTCGGCGCGTGCCTGCGCTTCGTAGAACTCGCGCAAGGCGCGCTGCAGGGCGGCGGGGCCGGCATGCTCGGGCGACGCGAACGTCAGCGCGCCGTCGTCGTCCATGCGCACATGGCTGAACCGCCCGCTGTCCCACCGCAGCGGATGCAGCGCACCGCGCAGCGGCAGGTGCGTGGTCACGCCTCGCTGCAACGGCAGCGCTTCGCCATGCGCCGCGATCTGCGCGGCCAGCCATGCGCGATGCTGCTGCAGGAAGGCATCGCCGGAGATGAGACTCGCGCGCAGCGGCAGGGTCAGGCGCGCGCCGCGTTCGCTGACGCTGAGGCGGATGCGCCGCGCGCGCGGATCGCGCACCCGCAGCACTTCGATCTCGCGCCCGTCCTCGAGCGTCAGACGGAGCGAGTCGCGCTGGATCGAAGCGGGCTTCGCGGAACGCGACAACAGGCGCGACAGGGACGGCATGCGCGGATTGTAAGGCCCGATGGTGAGGCCGCGCCCGTGGGAGCGCGCTTGCGCGCGATGGAGGCGTTGCCGGTGATGCCCATCGCGTGCAAGCGCCTCAGGCCTTACTCCGCCTTCGACAGCTTCAGCGCGCCTTCGAGCACCTTGAACAGGCGCTTGAACTCGCCGCGCATCAGCGCGAAGCGGGCATCGAGCTCGGCGCGCATGTCGTCGTTCTCGGTGTGCTCGAGCGAATCCAGCGCGCCGTCGAGCAGCTTGAACTTGCGCACGATCAGATCCTCGCCGAGCACGAACGACACGTGGTCGTCGAGATTGAGCGCGAGCTTGGTGACCTGCTTGCCGGCATCGAGATGGCGGGTGATCTCCTCGCACTGCAGGTCCTGGCGCTGGCAGCGCACGATCGCGCCCTGGTCGGACGGATCCTTGAGTTCGCATTCCTCGCCCAGTGTCAGGCCGTCGGGCAGCGGTTCGCCGGCGATCCAGCCGGTCATCACGCCACGGGGCGAGACTTCGGCATTGAGCGGCAACGCGGGAAAGCTGCCCAGTGCAGTGCGGATCTGCGACACCAGGTTTTCCGCACTCTTGCGGCTGGAGGAGTTCACTGCGACCACGCCGTGTTCGAGGTCGATCAGTGCGTCACTACGCACCGGCTTCACGAACGCGCGCGGCATCAGTTCCTGCAGCAGGTCGTCTTTCATCTGCTTGCGCATCTTGCCGCCGGGCTTGCGGCCCTGCTTCTCCTCGAACTCCTCGATGCGCCGCGACAGCAGTTCATTGACCACCGGGCCGGGCAGGATCTTCTCTTCGCCGCCGACGGTGACCCAGATGGTGTCCTCGATGCGATGCGCCATGACGTCGGCGTCGCGGCTGATCGGCGAGACGAAACCGTGCGAGGACATCTCCAGCGGACCGACCGGCTTGAGCGGGAATTCCGCCAGACGCGCGTCGAGCTCGGACAGGTCGAGGTTGGTGGGAAAGCGGAACAGGGTCAGATTGCGAAAGAACATGGGGTTGATGATTCCTTGGAAGTGGGGAAGGACGCCGCACGGAAGCGGTGGGCGTCAGAAATGGTGTGACACGTGCCTGGTCCGGGCGTGGGCAGGCGTGGACGGTAGACCCTGCATCGATGCGGTGCGGAGGGCAGTGTTCATGCCTCCCGCATCGCGATGTCGATCGCTGCGCCCTGCGCGTCGGGCAACCAGGCGTCGACCGCGGCAGGCGCCGCGCCCGCACCGGGCATGCGGAAGTCGAACAGCGCCGGATCGCTGAGCTGCGACGGGCTGACATTGCCCAGCGACCGCGCGATCGTCTCGATGCGGCCGGGCGTCTCCCGCTCCCAGGCATCCAGCATCTTCTGGACCTGTTTGCGCTGCAGGTTCTCCTGCGAGCCGCACAGATTGCAGGGGATGATCGGGAACGCCTTGGCCTGCGCATACGCGGCGATGTCGTCTTCCGCCGCGTACGCCAGCGGACGGATCACGACGTGCTTGCCGTCATCGCTGCGCAGTTTTGGCGGCATGCCGCCGAGCTTCGCGTGGAAAAACATGTTCAGGAAAAACGTCGCGACCAGATCATCGCGATGGTGGCCAAGCGCGATCTTCGTGAATCCGTGCTGCGCCGCGTGGTGGTACAGCGCGCCGCGACGCAGGCGCGAGCACAGCGAACACATCGTCTTGCCTTCCGGGATCACCCGGCTGACGACCGAATAGGTGTCCTGTTCGATGATGTGGAAATCGACGCCGCGCGATGCCAGATAGTCCGGCAGCACACGTGCGGGAAATCCGGGCTGCTTCTGGTCGAGGTTGACCGCGGTGATCGAGAACGCCACCGGCGCCTTCGATCGCAGCTGCAGCAGGATGTCGAGCAGGGTGTAGCTGTCTTTGCCGCCCGACAGGCACACCATCACCCGGTCGCCGTCCTCGATCATGCCGAAGTCGGCGATCGCGCGACCCATCTGGTGGCGCAGCCGCTTGCCCAGCCTGTGCACCGCCGGCGCGCCACGGCGCGGATCGTGCGCGCGCGGCAGCGGGTCGTGCAGGGGCAGGACGGTACTCATCGCGCCAGTTTACCGGGCGCTCCAGGCGGCCGTACGGCAACGTCTCCGCGACCGCGCGCCAACATGCGCCGTGCAAGGCTGTGACGCCATTCCTGTTGAACGGAGAGCGCCATGTCGCGCATCGTCATCATCGGCGGCCATGGCCGCGTCGCCCTGCAGCTGGCCCAGCGCCTCACCGGAAGCGGACACGCCGTGATCGCGCTGTTCCGCAACGCGGCCCACCGCGACGCCGTCGCCGACACCGGCGCTACGCCGGTCGTCTTCGATATCGAGCACGCGCAGACCGATGCCATCGTGCAGCAGCTCGCCGGCCACGACGCCGTGGTCTGGTCGGCCGGTGCAGGCGGTGGAGATGCCGCGCGCACCTATGCGGTCGACCGCGATGCGGCGATCCGCTCGATCGATGCCGCGGCCATTGCCGGCGTGCGGCGCTACGTGATGGTCTCCTACATCGGCGCCGGCTTCGATCACGGCATCGCGCCGGACGACGGCTTCTTCGCCTATGCGCAAGCAAAGGCCGCGGCCGACGCGCATCTGCGCGACAGCGCGCTGGACTGGACGATCCTCGGCCCGGGCCGGCTGACCGATGACGCCGGCAGTGGTCGTGTCGCGGACGGCGCGAATGCCGACAGCGGCACGCCGGTGTCACGCGCAAACGTGGCAGCGGTCGCAGCCGCAGTGCTGGATGCGCTGGGCACCGTGGGTCGGACGCTGGATTTCGTCGACGGCGATGTGCCGATCGAGATCTTCGTCCGCGGCGACTGATCTCATGTGCGAGATGGCGGCTTTGTTCGTCATTCCCGCGAAGGCGGGAATCCAGTGCCTTTGCTCTCAATGGCTCGAGAGTCTCTGAATGACTAGCCATTCGGCTGTTGAAAAGCGCATTCGCCTTCGCGGGAATGACGACCTTTTCATCGTTGCGTTAATGCGGCGGTGCGGCCCGCAGTCGTAGACTGCACGCCGATCGCGCGATTGCCTGCTGCAGCGCACGCGTTCGCAACCATCCTCCAGGAGCGCAATGACGTGAAGTACTGAGCCGACATCGAGTCCGACGACCCACCCGGGTCGCGTCCCCATGTCCGCGAGGTCTTCCATGTCCGTGCCTGTCCAACCGACGCCGTCCGCGTCGCTGTCTGTGTCATCTTCCTTTGTGCCCGCGCTGCGCGCCCGTGGCCTGTCCGCCGCGCGCGACGACGGCAGCGTGCTCTACGACGATCTGGCGCTGGTGCTGCACGACGGCCCCAGCGCACTGGTCGGTGCCAATGGCGTCGGCAAATCCACGCTGCTCCGGCAGCTCGCCGATGGCGCCCGCGCCGGCACGGTCGAGGTCGTCGGGGAACTGCAGCTGCTGTCCCAGCATCCGGGGCAGCTACCGTCGCGTGTCGTCGATCTGCTGGGTCTCGGTGCGCGTTTCGATGCGCTGCAACGGTTGCTTGCAGGCGACGGCGACGCGACCGACGCCGCCTGTGTTGATGACGACTGGGCACTCGAAGCGCGCCTGCAGGCCGCATTCGAAGCGCTGGGTTTCCATGATCTCGCGCCGACATCCGATCCGTCGCAGCTGTCGGGCGGTCAGTGCCAGCAGCTGCGTCTGCTCGCGGCATCGTGGTGCGATGCGCGCGTACTGCTGCTTGACGAACCCAGCACCTTCCTCGATAGCGACGCGTCCGCGTACTGGTGCCAGCAGTTCCTGCGCCGGGCCGGCGCGGTGCTGGTCGTCACGCACGATCCCGCATGGCTGCGCGCGATGCCGCGGCTGGTCGAGTTGCGCGCTGATGGACTGCAGTGGATCGATGGCGGACTCGACGCATGGCGCGCCGCGCGCGATGCCGCGCGTCGTCAGACCGAAGACGCGCTCGCGCAGGCGCGGACCGATCGCGCACGTGCACAACGCGCGGTGGGACGCGAGCGCCAGCGGCTCGACCAGCGTCAGGCGCGCGGTCAGCGGATACGCGAAACAAGCAACCAGTCGCCGTTGCTGCTGGACCACGCGAAGGGCAATGCCGAACGCCATGCCGGACGTACGCGTGGTGCTTTGACGCAGCGTCTCGCCGATGGCGAAGCCGCGGTCCGTGCCGCATTCGCCGCAACCGATGCCACGCCAGCGCCCGAGTTCGTCGATGCCGGCGTCGTGTTGCCCGGCGCACGGCGGGTGCTGCGCTTCGAGGACGCGCATCCCGTGGCCGACGCGCCGGCCGAAGCGCTGACATGGGACGCGTTCGGCCCGGTGCGGATCGGGCTGGAAGGTCGCAACGGCAGCGGCAAGACTACGTTGCTGCGCGCACTGCGCGGCGAGGTGCCACTCGCCAGCGGTACCGTCGACGCCTGCGTGCCGGTGCAGTCGCTCGACCAGACGCTCGCGACCTTGCCCGATGCGATGCCGGCGCTCGATTGGTTGGTCTCGCGCATGCAGGCCGACACGATGGACGTGCCCGCGACGCGGCTCGCACTGCTCGGCCTGGTCGGCGCCCGGGCGCGTCAACCGTTGGGTCTGCTTTCGGGCGGGGAACGCATGCGTGTCGCCATCGCTGCCGCCGCGTGGGCGCAGCCGGCCGCACCGCTGTTGCTGCTCGACGAACCCGCCAGCCATCTCGATCTCGACAGCGTCGAGGCGCTGGTCGCTCTGCTGCGCGGCTGGCCCGGCGCACTCGTCGTCGTCAGCCACGACCCTGCGTTACTCGATGCACTCGCACTGACCCACCGGCTGCATCTCGATGCGGAACGCCTTTGTCTGGAAACCACCGATCCCTGAGCCGCACACGCGCAGAGCCGGACAGGCGCACGCCCCCCGGAAACGAGAACAGGCGCCTTCCGGCGCCTGTTCTCTCATCCAGCCGATGGCGCCCGCCTCAGGGCACCCACACCAGATTGCGCGTATTGGGATCGGTGGTGATCTCGCGCACACGGCCGCTTCCGTCGAACTGCACCTGGAACTCGGCGAAGCTGCTCATCCAGTAGCGCCACAGCTCCGCGTCCAGGTCCGGGTTCTCGCTGCTGATCGGATAGCCCAGCGACATCAGCACCTGCTCGCGGGTCATGCCGGGCGTGATCTTCGCGCGCTTGATCGCGTCCTGGATCCTGGCCGGATACGTGGCGATCTTCGCCGCCGGATCTTCGGTCACCACGTAGCGCTTCGCGAAGTCGGGCAGGGCAATGTCACGGCTGTAGTCGTTGCCGATCGACTGGCGGGCGCCGTCGATGCGCACGTTGACGCGATGGCGGCCGTAGCCGGTCACGCTGGTCGGCGTGCCGACCGGGATCACCCGCTTGCCGTTCTCGGCGTAGTTGCTGTCGCTGATCCAGCTACCGTCGCTGCGCAGGTTGCAGCACAGATAGCCGTCGTACTTCTCCTGTGCGGAGAGCTGGGTGGTGGCCGCAAGCGCGGCGAGGGCGAGCAGGGGCACAGCGAGACGCGCGGACGCGCGACGGTTCGATCGGAGGGACATCCTGGTTCCTTGGCGAAGCGGCCGGGGCTGCCGCAGGTGGGCACCACGCGGCACGCGCCGACGTCGCGCCGGCCCCCTGCACGGCGCACCGCATTGTTGCAGCGCCGCCGCGCCCCGCCAATACTTCGGACCGGCCTGGTGTTGCGATAAGCTGCACCGCATGTCGACCGATACCCCCGACATCGACCAGAGCCGGAGCGCGCTGCTGATGCGGCTGCGTGCAGAGCATCGCGACCTCGATCGCACCATTGCCGGATGGCAGACCACGCCGGCCCACGACGCGCTGGCAATTCAACGCATGAAGAAACGCAAGCTGCAGCTCAAGGACTGCATCACCCGACTGGAGTCGGACCTGATTCCCGACGAGCCGGCCTGAAGCGATTGTCCCGCAGGCACATCACAGCACGGCGGAGCGGGTTCCGGACCCGCCCAAGGGCGAGAAGACTGCCAGCGAATGCATCCCGATCGTGTAGCCGCCTCCTTCATGACCAGAAGAGTGAGCGGCCTGCACAGGCGAGACTATCCAGCCGAGAACAAGGAGTGGAGTTCCCAGCTTTTAGTGGACACCTGATCGAGAGTGGCGATGCGCCGCCTCGAATTCATCAGGACTAACACCGCCGAGATGGCTGTGACGGCGTGTTGAATTATAAAACCCATCGATGTAGTCGGATATGTCCGAGGTCGCCACATCTCGACTCGCGTAGATGCGCTTCTTGATCCGTTCCTTTTTCAAACTGCTGAAGAAGGACTCAGCGACCGCGTTATCCCAGCAGTTGGCACGTCTGCTCATGCTTGGCTCAAGGCGGTTGTCTTTGCAAAAACGCCGCCATGCGTCGCTTCCGTATTGCGAGCCTTGATCCGAGTGGATCAGAGTTTTTCTAGGACGTCGGTTGCGCACGGCCTTCATCATGGCATCCAAAACAAGTTCTCGATGAATCGTTGGCCTGACAGCCCATCCAACAACTCTGCGTGAGAAAAGATCCAAAACAACGGCCAGATACAGCCAGCCCTGCCACGTGCGAATGTAGGTGATATCTGTCACCCATGCCTCGTTCGGGCGCGATACCGTGAACTGACGTTGGAGCAAATTGGGGATCAAGACATGGGGCTTCGGAGCGGGGATGTGCCGTATGCGATAGCCATGCAGCGCGTGCAACCCGTTCTCCCGCATCAATCGAGCAACCCGATGTTTGCTGCATGTCTCCCCGTGCTCTCTCAGGTCGAGAAACACCCTGGGGGCGCCATAAATTCCGTGGCTGGCGGTAAACGATGCGCGTATCAAGCAAAGCAGTCGCGCATCTTCTTGTGCTCGATCGGAAACCGGGTGCTCACGCCATGCGTAGTAGCCGGCTCGCGCAATCCCGAGTAGGCGACACATCATCTGGATGCTGAACTCGTCCCGATGCGCATCGATGAACTTGTAAGCCTGCCGAGTCTTGCTGGTGACCTTGCCTGCAGACATGACCGTCTCCCAAAGCTATCCCCCGGCAGAGGCTAGCTCTGTCCAGGGAATCCTGGGAACTCCAGCTTTTGCTGTAACGAAGCAAGTTCGGCTTGAACGAATTGTTAGGCTTGCTAGCCGGGTAGCTTTGCCGCAAGTACATCAACGTTTTCGATGGATGGGGGCTCGGAGAACAACTCACCTGCCTTTGCCATTAACGCTGCTGCGACCTTGCCGGAGAGATGGGCTTGCCGACCCGCTTCATTCGGGAAAGCATCAAAGATTCCGAAAGTGCTTGGCCCAAGGCGAATGCCAAACCAAGCAGTGGTGGCAGGCTCCTCATTAACGATGGGGAGGCCGCTCATAAGGAAGCTCTCAACCTCTTTCTCTTTTCCGGGTTTCGCTTCAAGGCGAACGAACAAGGCTACTTTGACCATGACATGTCTCCTGTTGTTACAACGACATCACGATACGCGATGTTCTCTTGCAAGCCTAACACCAGAATTAAGCCGCGCCGCGAAGCGGCGTCGGCTTAAATGAATTGTTAGGCGCGCTAGTCGACGATGCTTAGCTTGACCTGTGCGCCATCAGGTAGCCCCTCAATCTGTTGGGCGATGTCGCCTGAGGCCGCGACAAGACCAGCGAGTGAGATGGTCGCGAGATTATCACCGCCGTACTCACCGCCAAGCGTTCCGGGGATCTTGAGGCAGTATTTGAAGCCAGGCCGAAGCGGGCCGAGGCGTTCCCGGGCTTGTTGCACCAACTCGATCATGTGCCAATCGTGCAAAAACTCTTGGTCCTGTGAGATCTGATCGAGCTCGGCTCTGGAGTCTGCAATGACCTTGCAGTACAGGTCCTCGGGGCACAAGCGCCAGTAGCGGTCACTCTGATCCTTGATCATCAGGTTGCCGAAATCGTTGTCCCCAACGATCTGTTCCGGCTTGAGGCCAGTCCAGCCCCACCCTTCCTCAACGATTGCGATTAGCTCCATGCGCGCCTAACACTTAAGTTAAGCCGCGCCGCAGCGGGGCGCGAAGCACATGGCAAGCTTTTTCTGCCATGTGGTTTGCGCCCCGATGAGGTGTCGGCTTGAACGCATTGTTAGGCGGCGCCACGACACACCTCTGACGGGCAAACCACCACATGACAATTCTCGTGCGCTTCTAGCATGGGCGTCAGCACCCTATCGCTGGCGGAACAAAGTGCAACGGACATGACGCTTTTTGGGCCCAAGGCGCGGACGAGATCACGCGAGAAGAGTGCCTGGCCCATGAGGTACATGCCGAGCAGACTGTTCTTCGTTTGTACTGAGACGACGTCGCGACCCGCAACGTCGAAGCGCGTGCCCGGCGGCGCGATAGCTGCAGGCTCTCCAAGCACGATAAGTCCGTCTAGCAACCTACGGCCTTGACCCGGCGCCCTCGGCACCACAAGAAACTCTTCGAGCAGTAGCCCACCGATCTGGCTCCAGTACCAGCGGGTCATCGGGGTTTCGAGTCTGCTCATGTGCCGCCTAACACCTGAGTTAAGCCGCGCCGCGAAGCGGCGTCGGCTTGAATGATTGGTTAGGCACACTAGCCCGTAACACTGAACGCCCAAAGCGATACCGCACCACGAATTTGCTGGCCATTTTTAACGCGGATGTGATTGATGGCGCTCTCATAGACCTCTGCTCGGTGCAGTGGGTTGGGTGACTCCGCTTGCCGTGTGCCAGCGCAGAGAACGGTGAGCATGATCAATGCTGCCTCGTATTCATTCAGCGGTGGGCTGTCAATGAATTTTGCCTCGTCATTCTTTTCCTTCACGTTGTCGAGAAGGTGGCGATACAAAGTTGGGTGCAAGTGCTTCGGGTTGTTGCCCGTGAGCTGAAGCACGATCGCATCAGCACGGGACATGAATGACGTGAGTTCTGATGCGTTGCCAAGCCAGCTGAAGATGCCCATAAACCACCCCTGTGTGCCTAACGCCTTATGTCTTCCAGTTTCCCTACTGTAGGCGCCGAGAGCCCGGCGTG
>JBQEAV010000019.1:0-24115 GCA_052108555.1 Luteimonas sp. | reverse complement strand
ATCTAGCATGCGAGAGTAGGTCATCGCCAGGGTTTTTACCCAAAACCCCCGCCGGTTATCCGGCGGGGGTTTTTCTTTGTGGCGGATCTCGCTGGAAGCGGGTGAGAAAGTCAGAAAGTCAGAAAGTCAGGCGCAATGCGCTATCGACTGGGAGTTAGTCGGCAAGTGCCGGAGGAGAATCTTCCGCGCCGCCAAGTGGGGCTGGTGCACGCCCGCACAAAGGCGGAATTTGTCGACTCGCTATTCGCGAAGATCGCGCAAGTGGGCGAGATCTTCGGCGATCGAGGCCGCACTGCGTTGCTGCATGCGACGGTAGGTCGAGAGAACATCTTCGCCAAGTGCAGTAAGTTCTGCACCGCCGCCGCCGCTGCCGCCGGTCAGTGTGGCGACCACTGGGGCACTGAAATGCAGGTTGAGCTGTTCGACGAGCTGCCAGGCGCGGCGATAACTCATTGACATACGGCGACCTGCTGCAGAGATCGACCCGGTCTCGCGGATGCCATCGAGCAGGTCGGCTTTGCCGGGCCCCAGCATCACGTCGCCAAGGCGGATACGCAGCTGGAAATCGTCCGGATCGCTCATGACGGCAGCTTAGACGAGGCGGTCGATGCGTTGAAGTCGCGACGTCTCCGCGCCTGGAGCTGCGATGCTTGTCGCCATCTCGACGACCAACAAGCGAAATTCGCATACGGGCCCTCGTGTATCGTCTGCGCTCGTCTTGAACACGCGTACCCGCACGCCGCGATGAGTACCTACGCACTGCAGTCCGTGTTCCATCCCGCGTCGGTGGCGGTCGTCGGCGCGAGTCCGCGCGCCCGGTCGTTGGGGCGGCTGGTGCTGCAGCAATTGCGCGCCGGTGGTTTCGCCGGGCCGATCGGTCTGGTCAACCTGCGTTATGCGTCGATCGATGGCATCGAAGCGTCGCCTTCGCTCGCGACATTGCCGTTCGCGCCGGAACTGGTGGTGATCGCCGTGCCGCCGGCAGATGTGGCCGGCATCGCGGATGCTGCAGCCAGCGCGGGCGCGAAGGCTGCGATCGTGCTGACGCGCGATATGGGTGAAGGCATGGGTTCGCACAATGCCGCCCTGGCCGAAGTGGCACGGGCGCGCGGGCTGCGCATCGTGGGGCCGAACTGTCTCGGCGTGATCGCGCCACACGCGAAGCTGTTCGCGAGTTTCGCCGCGCACGCGCCGATCCCCGGCGATCTTGCATTGATCTCGCAGTCCGGCGCCGTTGCTGCCGGCATGATCGAGTGGAGCCGACCGCGCGGCATCGGGTTCTCCGCCGTGGCCTCGCTGGGCGATGCGCTCGACGTCGACTTCGCCGATCTGCTCGACTACTTCGCGACCGACCGCCATACACGCGCGATCCTGCTCTACGTCGAGCGCGTGCGCGATGCGCGCAAATTCCTCTCCGCAGCACGCGCGGCTGCGCGCGCAAAACCGGTGGTCGTTGTCAAACCCGGCCGGCATGCGCGACGCGCCACGGTTGCGATCACCCATGCCGCTGCGCTTGCAGCGCCCGATGCGGTCTACGACGCGGCCTTCCGGCGCGCGGGCCTGCTGCGCGTGCATGCACTCGACGAATTGTTCGCCGCCGCCGAAACCCTGTCGCATCTGGGCGGCGTGCCAGGCAATCGGCTCGCGGTGATGACCAATGGCATCGGCGTGGGCATGCTGGCGCTCGATCGGCTGGTCGATCTGGGCGGTACGCGCGCCTCGTTGTCGGAGGCGACAATCGAGACGCTCGATGGCGCATTCCCCCGCGGCTGGTCGCGGCGCAACGCCGTGGACATGCTCGGCGATGCTGACGGCAGTCGCTACGCGGTCGCGCTGGAGGCACTGCTCGACGATCGCGAGAACGATGCAGTGCTGGTGATGCAGGTGCCCACCGTGCTCTCGGATCCCGACGAAGTGGCGGACGCCGTGGTGCACACCGTGCAGGCGCGTCCGCGCACCGGCGCGCGCAAGCCGGTGCTCGCGGTCTGGCACGGCGATCAGCCCGAGGCGCGCAAGACGCTCGGTGATGCCGGCATTCCGGTCTACGACAGCGAAGCGGATGCGGTGCGCGGCTTCCTGTATCTCGCGCGCCATCACGAGGCGCAGCGTGCACTGATGGAAACACCGCCCAGCCTGCCGGACGATTTCGTCGTCGACCTGCCGGCGGCACGCGCCGTCGTCGATGCGGCTCTGGCATCGGAGCGCCGTCTGCTTGACCCGGTCGCGACCGCGCGTCTGCTCGGCGCCTACGGCATTCCCGTGGCCGAGGTCTCGCGTGCGCGCGATGCCGATGCAGCGGTTGCCGCTGCGGAAGTGCTGTTCGCGCGTGGCGTTGCGGTCGCGGTGAAGATCGATGCGGCCGATATTCCGCACAAGTCCGATGTCGACGGCGTGCGCTTGAATCTCACGACGCCACAGGCCGTGCATCAGGCGGCCGAAGACATCCTGCAGCGCACACGCACGCTGCAGCCCGGCGCGCGGATCGACGGTGTCACCGTGCACGCGATGGCCGTGCGGCCCAAGGCACGCGAGCTGATTGCCGGTATCGCCGACGATCCGACATTCGGGCCGGTGATCGTGTTCGGTCGCGGCGGCACGGCTGTCGACGTGATCGACGACAAGGCGCTGATGCTGCCGCCGCTGGACTTGCGTCTTGCGCATGAACTGATCGGGCGCACGCGCGCCTCGCGCACCCTCAAGGCCTATCGCGATGTGCCGGCTGCCGACGAACGTGCCGTCGCGCTGGTGCTGGTGAAGCTCGCGCAGATGGCGGCCGACATTCCCGAACTGCTGGAACTCGACATCAACCCGCTGCTCGCCGATCGCGATGGCGTGATCGCGGTCGATGCGCGCATCGCGCTCGCGCCGGTCAAGCGCCTGCACAGGGGCCGCGGACATCCGCGCTTCGCGATCTTTCCGTATCCGGTGGAATGGGAACGCACGATCACGTTGTCGAATGGCAACACGGCCTTCGTGCGGCCGGTGCGCCCGGAAGACGAGGCGATGTTCCGGCGCTTCTTCGAACAGGTCAGCACCGAGGACCTGCGACTGCGCTTCTTCAGCGCGGTGCGGCATTTCAGCCATGAGTTCATTGCGCGGCTGACCCAGCTCGACTACGCACGCTCGATCGCGCTGGCGGCGATCGATCCCGACACCGGCGAAATGCTGGGCGCGGTGCGCCTGCTCGCCGATGCGAACTACGACACCGGCGAATACGGGATCATGGTGCGCTCCGATCTCAAGGGCGCCGGGCTCGGCTGGCGGCTGATGCGGATCATGATCGAGTACGCGCGGTGGCAGGGCCTGCGTGTGGTCGAGGGCCAGGTGCTGCGCGAGAACACGACGATGCTGGCGATGTGCCGGCAACTGGGATTCGCGGTGACCACCGATCCCGACGACGCCACGGTCGCGATCGTGCGACTGCCCGTCGAGGGCACCGACGCCTGAGTCGCGTCAGCTGTCCTTGCGGCCCGAGCCGGACTTCTTTCCGCCACCATCCTGTTTGTTGACCGTGGCCCAGGCGATGCGCTCGGCGTCTTCCTTCGACCGGCCCTTGTCGCGCTCGGATTCTTCCACGTGTTCAGCCTGTCGCTTCTGCTTGTCCGTGTAGGACGACTTGTCACCGCGGCTCATGACGCTGCTCCATCGATGGGAGCGCAAAGCCTGCGCCCGCCATCGTGAGCGACGGGTCGAGTCCGCGTGCAGGAATCGTGTAGCGGGCGCAGTCAGTGCGACCGGAACGGCGATAATGCAGCGGTGCGCAAGATCCTCCACATCGACATGGACGCGTTCTACGCATCGGTCGAACAGCGCGACGATCCGTCGTTGCGCGGGCGGCCAGTGGTCGTGGCCTGGCGCGGCGCGCGTTCGGTGGTCTGCGCGGCGTCCTACGAGGCCAGGCCGTTCGGCGTGCGCTCGGCGATGCCGGCCGTCACCGCCGAGCGCCTGTGTCCGGACGCGGTGTTCGTGCCGCCGGATTTCGCCCGCTACAAGGCCGTGTCGCGGCAGGTGCGCGAGATCTTCCACGCGCATACCGATCTGGTGCAGCCGCTGTCGCTGGACGAGGCCTATCTGGATGTCACCGATCCGAAGATTCCATCGCCCAGTGCAACGGCAACCGCGCAGGCGATCCGCGCGCAGATCCGCGAGGCGACGCAGCTGACCGCATCGGCCGGCGTGGCACCGAACAAGTTCATCGCCAAGATCGCCTCGGACTGGAACAAGCCCGATGGCCTGTACGTGGTGAAGCCGGCGCAGATCGACGCCTTCCTGCTGCCGCTCAAGGTCGGCCTGATTCCCGGTGTCGGCAAGGTCATGGAAAAGAAGCTGGCCGAACTCGGTGTCGCCACGGTGGGCGATCTGCGTGGGCTGTCGCGCGAGACGCTCGAGCGGCGCTTCGGCACGTTCGGCGTGCGCCTGCACCAGCGCGCGCTCGGCATCGACGATCGACCGGTGGAACCGGACCAGCCGGTGCAGTCGATCTCGTCGGAAGACACGTTCGAGACCGATCTTCCGCTCGAGGATCTGGCGCCAATGATCGAACGGCTCGCGGAAAAGACGTGGGCGGCGACGCGCAAGACCGCGCGTGTCGGCCGCACCGTGGTGCTGAAGCTCAAGACCTCGCAGTTCCGCATCCTGACGCGCAGTTTCACGCCGGATGCGCCGCCTGCATCGCAGGCGGAGCTGACGCGGATCGCGCTGGCGCTGCGTGACCGCGTGGAGCTGCCGGCATCGACGCGGTACCGGCTGGTCGGCGTGGGCATCGGCGGGTTTCGCGAGCCGGATGAGCTGCCGGTGCAGGCGGGGTTGTTCGAGGGGTGAGTGGGATTAGCAGAAGTTCTCAGCGACCTTCCGCCCTCACCCGACGCGCTTTGCGCGTCGACCTCTCCCGGAGGGAGAGGTGCCAATCAAAGGCAGAATGCGCGCCTCGGCATGGATCGCCGACGCATCGACATCCGTCGCTTCGCTGGTCGCGTCAGCCGATCACACGCTTGAACGGCGGCAGCGCATCGAGGATGCGTTTGCCGTAGCGGCGGTTGAGCAGGCGCGAGTCGAGGATCACGACGCGCCCGGTATCGGTCGAGGTGCGGATCAGGCGACCGGCGAACTGGGTGAGCGTGCGCAACGCATGCGGAATTGCGATCAGGTTGAACGGATTCTGCCCGCGCGCTTCGAGCCATTCGCCGAGCGTCGCGGTCTGCGGATCGGTCGGTACCGCGAACGGCACCTGGGTAATCACCACCGTCGTGCAGGCCTCGCCCGGAAGGTCGAGACCTTCGCCGAACGAATTGAGTCCGAACAGCACCGAGCCCTTGCCGGCGGCGACGCGTTCGAGATGCGCGGCGACGACCTGCGATTTGTTGCCGCTGCTCTGCACCTGGATCGCGCCGCGGCGCGAGGCCGGCATCAGTTCGGCGACCTTCTCCATCTTCCAGCGCGAGGTGAAGAGCACCATGCTGCCCTTGTTCCAGTCGAGTTCGCGCGCCAGCCATTCGGCGACGGCCTTCGGGTGACCTTCGCGATCGTCGGGCGCCACCGGGAACTGCGGGACGACCAGCTGCGCCTGGTTCGGCAGATCGAACGGCGACGGCAGCGATGCGGTCTCGGCGTGATCGGGCAGGCCGGTGTCGATCGCGAACGACTGGAAATCGCCGCCGCCGGTCAGCGTGGCCGAGGTCATCACGACCGAATCGATCTCCTTCCACAGCAGCGTGCGCAGCACGTGCGCGGCCGAAACCGGCGAGCAGTGCAGGGCGAGATCGCCATCGCGCGTGGCGGTGATCCAGCGCGCCATCGGCGGCGCGCCTTCGCGATCCTCGCGGCGCCAGCCGGCCCACAGCTCGTGCTGCTGCTCGACCATCTCCAGCGCCATGCCGAGGCTGCGCTGCAGCTTCTCGCGCGCCGGATCTTCCTGTTTGGTGCGCGCAACGGCCTGCTGTGCGGCGTGCACCCAGTTGAACAGGGCGCGGGTGTCTTCGCCGAGGGTTTCGATCGCGTGCGCCCAGTCGTCGGGCAGGCGACCGAGCGGTGCGCGCCACATCGGGTCGCGGTCGCCGGGTTCGGGCTGCCACACGCGATCGACGTCGAGCTGGAAGGCCTTGAGGGCTTTCGACACGCGCGACGCCAGTTCGATCGCTTCGTTCGGCAGCAAGGTGCCGATCTTCTCCTTGTCGACCAGCCGATAGCTGCCGGCGATCAGGATCTGCATGCGGCTGGTGCGCTTGGCCATGTCGGCCAGTGGCAACCGCGCAGCACCCTGGTCGATCGCGACGTTCGCCACGTGGTGGCCTTCGTCGAGCACCAGCAGCATGTCGCCGGGCGGTGCCAGCAGCGGCTGGCCGTTTTCGATATCGCCCATTGCCAGCGACGACAGCAGCAGTGCGTGATTGGTCACGACGATCTGCGCTTCGCGCACGGTGGTGCGGACTTTGAGCACCGGACACTGCTGGGCGAAGCTGCAACGACGCCCGGCGCAACTCGATGCGGGCGTGGTGATGCGCGTGCGCAGTGCGGGCGACACGGGCTCGGGCGCCGTGTCGAGATCGCCGTCCCACTGCCGGTCCGCATGCGCTTCGAGCAGGCGCCGCGCGGCGTCGATTTCATGCGGCGCCAGCGGGCGGTCGTAGAGCTGGCGCTCGTAATCGCCGCCTTCGTCCGGCCCGGCGCCATCGATCAGCATCGTGCCCTGGCTGTGCTCGGCATGCAGTTCGGCGGCGTTGCGCGTGCACAGGTAACGCGTGCGGCCCTTGGCCAGCGCGACGCGGGCTTCGAGCCCGGTCGCGGCGAGAAACGCAGGGATGTCACGTTCGAACAACTGCGACTGCAGTGCCACGGTGCCGGTGCTGATCCCCAGCTTTTTCTTTGTCGCCAGCGCGATCGGCACGCCCGCGGTCAGATAGGCAAGCGACTTGCCGACGCCGGTCGGCGCTTCGGCGATGCCGATGCCGCCCGAGGTCGCGAGCGCGCGCGACACCAGCCCGATCATCGCGCTCTGCGAACGGCGCGTACTGAAGCCCGGCGTATTCGCCTGCAGCTTCGCGTACGCGGCGCGGATGTCGGCCTTGAGCGCGTCGTTGAGCGCGCGCGGCGGCGCGTCGGCCGCGGTCGTGGCCGGCGAGTTGGAGTCGGAATCGCCCATGTGCGTATTGTCCCACGCCGCGTCGCGTGGACCGAGATCGGGATGCTGAACATCGCTGCCCGGTCGGTCGGCAGCCTGCTAGATTCGCCGCAGGACTTAACGGAGCGGGCCATGGGAACGGAGTCGAGAGCGCTGGACAGCTTCGTACACGACGCGCTGGCGCGCGGCGCGGATCGCGACGCGGTCGCCGCGGCGCTGACGCAGGCCGGATGGCCTGCCGAGCAGGTCGAGGATGCATTGTCCCGGTATTCGGGGATCGCATTCGGGGTGCCGGTGCCGCGACCGCGTCCGACCCTCTCGGCGCGCGACGCCTTCCTGCACCTGGTGCTGTTCACGTCGCTGTATGTCGCGGCCTGGCAACTCGGCAGCCTGTTGTTCGACCTCGTGAACCTGATGCGCCCCGACCCGGCAGATCCCGGTTACGCGATGCAGCGGCTCGGCCGATCGATGCGGTGGGCGATGGCGTCGGTCGTCATCGCATTTCCGCTGTTCGCGTTCGTCGCGCACAAGCTCTCGCGTGAACTGGCGCGCGATCCGGTCAAGCGACTGTCACCGGTGCGGCGCTGGCTGACCTACATGACGCTGTTCCTCGCCGCCGCAGTCCTGGTCGGCGATCTCATTACCCTGGTCTACAACGTCCTGGGCGGCGAGCTCAGCATCCGGTTCCTGCTCAAGGTGTTGATCGCCGGCACCATCGCGGGCGCGATCTTCGCGTTTTACCTGCTGGACCTGCGTCGCGAGGAGACCGTGCCATGAACGTCTCTCGATTCGGGCGTGCACTTGTCATCGTTGGTGCACTGGTCGCCACCGTCACGGTGGCGACGACGCTGTGGTTGACCGGTTCGCCCGGCACCCAGCGCGACGCACGGCTCGACACCGCCCGTGTCCGTGACCTGCGCGCGATCGAGCAGGCGGCCGGTACACATCTGCGTCGGGACGGCGCCCTGCCCGCCACGCTGGCGGACGTGCCCGGCGCCGATCTGCGCCGGGCCGATCCAGTGACCGGCGCAGCGTACGGATACCGCGTCCTCGCGCCGGATCTGCTGGAACTGTGCGCGGTGTTCATTGCCGACAACGCACATCCGCTGCGCCAGGTCGAACCCTGGGTGCGCCGCGACTGGCCGCATGCGGCGGGGGCCGCCTGTTTCGAGCGCCGCCTGGATCCGCCTTCGCGGGCCGAAGACTGAGCGGTGCGCCCCGTCAGTCGGCGCCGTTGCCTGCATCGCCGCGCGGCGCATCTTCGAGCATCACCAGCCGCTGGCCGTCGAGGCGGTATTCGAGCGCTGCCTGGATCGACTGCAGTTCGCGCACGTGGGTGCACAGGGCATCGGCCTGCGCTTCGAGCGCGGCGCTGCGGGCTTCGATCTTGCGGTCGAGATCGGCTTCCATGCGCTCGGCACGCGCGTCCATGCGTCCCGCGCGGCCGGTGAACACCTGCCACATCACGCTGCGGCCTAGACTGCCGGTCATGCGTTCGGCGGCTTCCTCGATGTGCGACTCGAAACCGTCGCCGAATACATCCTGGTCCCAGCGCCCGGTGCCGAGCGTGGTGTCGATGTAGTCGAGCGTGTCGCTGCGGAAACGTTCGACCTGGCGCACCTTGCGCGCGCTGCCGGTCATCACTTCGACCACACCGGCCAGCGCGTCGAACGCAATGCCGGTGCTCTCGCGCGCGACCGAGGTGACCTGCGGCATCAGCGTGCGCGCGCCTGATTCGAGCCTGCGCAGGCGCGCGGCGTCGGCGGTGCTGACGGTCTGTACCGCGCGGTCCACGCTGAGCGTGCCGTCGTGGAAGAAGATCTCCTTCGGCACGCCGCTGTCGCGGTAGAGCCAGACGCCGCCGGTGTCGACGAGCACGTTGTACGGCGTCGAGATCTCGCACTGGTCGGAAGACAGCCGCGGCGCGGTGTGGTCGTCGGCAGCGAGGACCGGCATCGACGCGGCGAGGAGACCAGCGAAGAGCGCGGTGCGATGGAAGGACATGGGCAGCATTCCCGGTTGCATGACCGCGAGCATCGGGCCATCGCGGCGCGGCATCGCGTGCTTGAAGTCACGGCAGCGCGTGGCTGCGCCGGATCGAAGTGTGTCAGCGTGCACGGCGTCGACGTCCGCCGGTGGCCAGACGTTTCTGGAAGTCGCTCGCGATGTCGGCCAGGGTCACCGCGGCCAGCCGCGCGCGCAGCAGGGCTTCGGCGTCGGCCATCGCGTCGGTGAGATGGGCGTTGACGGCCTTTTCCACCAGACACTCCGGGTCGTCGTTGGCCAGGCCCAGCGCGAACAGGGCGGGCGATCCCAGCGCTTCGTGGATGTCGAGCAGACGGATGTCGGCGAGCGGCGTCGCCAGCGACCAGCCGCCACCGTGGCCCTTTTCCGAGCGCACGTAGCCGTGGTCGCGCAGCCCGGCCATGGTCCGGCGCACGACGACGGGATTGGTGTCCAGCATCGTCGCGATCTCGTCCGAAGTCGCGCGGCCGTCGGCCTCCGCCAGATGGATGAGGACGTGGAGCATGCGGCTGAGGCGGCTGTCGGGGCGCATGGGGCAGGGAGTGGGACGGTCGGCCACGATACCCCAGTCACATCTCGACACTTATCGAGTTGCATGATGTCAGTAGCCGGCGCATCATGGAACAACTGAAGTGGCGTGAGGTGTGCGATGCGATACGACACGGTAATCGTGGGTGGCGGCAGCGCCGGGCTGTCGGCGGCGCAGGCTCTGGCGCGTGCGCGGCGCCGGGTGCTGGTGGTCGATGCGGGCCAGCCGCGCAACCGGTTCGCGGCTGGAGTGCACAACGTGTTCGGCCATGACGGCACGCCACCGGCCACGCTGCGGGCGAAGGGCCGTGCGGAACTGCTGCGCTATCCGACCGCGGCGATCGTCGCGGGCGAAGCCGTCAAAGCGGGCGCGGATGCGGACGGGTTCTCGCTCACCCTCGCGGACGGACAGACGTTCCAGACCCGCACCCTGATCCTGGCGGGCGGCGTGCGTGATGTATTGCCCCCGCTCGACGGGTTGCAGGCGCGCTGGGGTCGCAGCGTGCTGCATTGCCCGTACTGCCACGGCTTCGAGGTCGCTGGGCGTGCGCTCGGCGTCTTCGCCGGCGACGCGATGGGTCTGCACCGCGCGTTGATGCTGCCGGACTGGGGCCCGACGACCTGCTTTCTCGAGCACGGCTTCGAGCCCGATACCGACGACGCGCGCAAGCTCGCGAACCGCGGCGTGACGCTGGAACGTGTGCCGGTGGTCGAACTGCTCGGTGATGCGCCGGCGCTCGAGGGCGTGCGTCTGGCCGATGACCGCCGCGTGGCCATCCAGGCGCTGTTCGTCGGCTCGCGCGTGGAACCGGTCGATGGTCTGGCGGACATGCTTGGCTGCACGCAGGACATCGGCCCGTTGGGTCCGCATTTGCGCGTGGACGCGTTCAAGCAGACCAGCGTGCCGGGTGTATTCGCGGCCGGCGATCTCAGCCAGCCGATGCACAGCGTGCCGCTCGCGGTGGCCTCGGGCCTGCTCGCGGGCGTGGGCGCGCATCAGGCATTGATCGCCGGCGACGCGGCCTGAGCACGGGTTTCATCGCGGGTTGCAGTGTCGTGCTGATACTCAGGTGATGCATCGCATCCTCTCCCTGCTGCTCGTTTCGCTGCTGGTCTGCGTCGCGACCGTCGCGCCTGCATCAGCGCAAACGCCGGATGCCGCCCGCGGCACTGCGCTCGACGGCATCCTCGACGACGCCGGTTCGATGGCGTCGCTGCGCACGGTGCTGGTCGCCCGCGATGGTGCGCTGATCGCCGAACGTGGCTACCACGGCGCCTCGACCACGCGTCCGGCGAACATCAAGTCCGCATCGAAGACGGTGATGTCGGCGCTGGTCGGCATCGCGATCGAGCGTGGCCTGCTCGAAGGCGTGGACCAGCCCATCGCGCCGCTGCTGGCCGACCGCCTGCCGCGCGATCCCGATCCACGTCTGGCCCAGGTCACCATCGGCCATCTGCTGTCGATGCAGGCGGGTCTGCAGTCCACCTCGGGCCGCGGCTACGGGCGCTGGGTCGCGCAGCGCGACTGGGTGCGCGACGCACTCGCCCAGCCGTTCGTGGATGTGCCGGGCGGCGGCATGATCTATTCGACGGGCTCGACGCATCTGCTGTCGGCAATCCTCGCCAGGGTCGGCGGCAAGCCGGTGCGCACGCTCGCGCGCGAATGGCTGGGCCCGCAGGCGGGCTTCGCGATCGCATCCTGGGATACCGATCCGCAAGGGCTGCATTTCGGCGGCAACCAGATGGCGATGACGCCGCGTTCGCTGCTGGCGTTCGGGGAGCTTTACCGCAATCACGGCCGTGCCGCATCGGGTGCGCAATTGATCCCCGCGAGCTGGATCGCGCAGTCGTGGGTCACGCGCACGCGTTCGGTCTACACCGGCGACGGCTATGGTTACGGCTGGTTCGCGCGCCGCATCGGCGGGCACGACGTGCGCTTCGCCTGGGGCCACGGCGGACAGATGCTCTTCATCGTGCCTTCGCTGAACCTGACGGTGGCGATGACCTCCGACGAGACCGCTGCCGCGGGCTCGGGCCACCTTTCGCAACTGCACGGCCTGATGGGGCGGATCATCGCCACGCAGGCGGCTTGATCCGGCGCGGCGTCCGACCATCGCGCGGTGCGGTCTGTGGAAGGCGGAACTGATCTACACCGCGTCGAACCGTGTGGGGTCGCGTGCCAGCGTGCCGCGGTCGACGCCGAACAACACCGCATCGCGCGTCGCGATCCACCGGCCCGCACAGCCGATGCGGATCACCCGTTGCCGCGCCTGGGCTTCGGGTAGGGCTGGGCCTGCAGCACGCGGGCGAGGTGCACCGCGTTCGACGCGATCGTGGCGATAGTCCCGGCGACCTTGTCCGACGTCTTCTGCAGATCCTTGTAGTCGATCGAACCCATCGCCTCGCCCACCCAGTACGGCGGGCTTGCGCCGGGGATCGTGAAGCCGACATCGGTCAGGCCCTGGTAGAGCTGCGCGCAGACGTGGTGCGCGCCGTCCTCGTTGCCGACCACCGCGGCGACGGCGACCTTGCCGAAGGTCGGATACACGCCGTCGTCATCGATCTCGCCGAGCACCGCATCCAGCCGTTCCAGTACGCGCTGGGCGATGCTCGACGGGTGACCCATCCAGATCGGCGTCGCCACGACCAGGATCTCCGCCTCCATGATCCGCTTGCGCAGCCCGGGCCACTGGTCGCCATCGCCTTCGTCGGCGGTCACGCCCGGCTTGACCTCGTAGTCGGCAACGCGCGCGCTGCCGGTCTTCGCGCCGTGCCCGGCGATCGCCTCGAGGAGCTGGTCGAGCAGCTTCTGCGTGGACGACGGCACATCGCCGGATTTGAGGGTGCAGTTCAGGCCGAAAGCGGTGATGGACATGCGCGGACTCGCAACGGACAGGGGACGTGGACTGTCCAGGGCGCGGCGTCCAGCCGCCGTCATCGCGTCGCGTTCAGGCCTGCGTCGCTGAACCGTCGGTGCCATTGCAACGCTGTGGTCGACGCGTGCCGGTGACGCCGATGCTGCGATGCACAATAATGCCCGGTCCTGTTCCGGAAACCGGCCATGGCCACCGCACCGGCGCTCCCCGATCGCCACACCCGCACCCTGATCCTGTTCGCACTGGCGATGGGCGGTTTCGCGATCGGCACCAGCGAATTCGCGATGATGGGCCTGATGCCGAACCTGACGCGCGGCTTCGGCGTCGACGAGCCCGCAGTCGGCCATCTGATCAGCAGCTATGCGATCGGTGTCGTCGTCGGCGCACCGCTGCTCGCGATCCTCGGCGCGCGTCTGCCGCGTCGTCGCCTGCTGCTGGCATTGATGGGGTTCTATGCACTCGGCAATCTGGCGAGCGCGCTGGCGCCGAACTACGCGACGATGCTGGTCGCGCGCTTCGTCGCCGGCCTGCCGCATGGCGCGTACTTCGGTGTGGCGATGCTCGTGGCCGCGTCGATCAGTCCGCCTGCACAGCGCGGCGCCGCGGTCAGTCGCGTGCTGCTGGGCCTGTCGATCGCGATCCTCGTCGGCAATCCGATGGCGACCTGGCTCGGCCAGCAGCTGAGCTGGCGCTGGACGTTCGCGCTGGTGTCGGTGCTGTCGGTGCTGACCGCGGTACTGGTCGCGCGCTTCCTCGCGCCTGACCCCGCCGAGCCGGCGCAGACGCCGATGCGCGAGCTGCGTGCGTTCAACACCTCGCAGGTCTGGTACGCCCTGCTGATCGGCGCGGTCGGTTTCGCCGGCATGTTCTGCGTCTTCAGCTATCTCGCGCCGACGCTGATCAACGTGACCGGCGTGGCCGAATCGTGGATTCCGGTGGCGCTGGCGGCCTTCGGCGTCGGCGCGATCCTCGGCAACATCGCCGGGGGCTGGCTGGTCGATCGCCTGCAGTTCCGCGCGGTGCCGGTGATCCTGGGCTGGTCGCTGCTGGTGCTGCTGCTGTTCCCGCTCGCGACCGCCGCGCCGTGGTCGATCCTGCCGGCGATCGTCGCGGTCGGCACGATGGGCGCACTCGCGCCGGTGCTGCAGACGCGCCTGATGGATGTCGCCGGCGAAGCGCAGACGCTCGCCGCCGCGTCCAACCATGCCGCGTTCAACACCGCGAACGCGCTCGGTCCGTGGCTCGGCGGCATCGCGATCAGCGCCGGGCTGGGCTGGACCTCGACCGGTTACGTCGGCGCCGCCACCGCGGCCGCGGGTCTGATGATCTATGCCTGGGCGCGGCGCGCCGAACGTCGTCGTCAGCCCGACGCCACGTCGACCTGCTGACGCACTGGCGCGTCACCTTCACGTCCGTCGCCCGCCGCGCTGCCGACACTGCGTGCTGATTCCTGGCGGGAGTGCGACATGGCAGCGCGAAGCAGCAAGGGCGCGAAAGACGCGCAGACGATCGCAAAACTGATCGAGGACATCGACATCACGATGTTCACCACCGTGGGCCCGGGCGGCTATCTGGTCAGCCGGCCGCTGTCGACGCAGAAGGCGCAGTTCGACGGTGAGCGCGTGTGGTTCTTCGTCGCCTCCGACAGCCCGAAGGTCGCCGAGATCGCGCGCAATTCGAAGGTCAACCTGGCGTACGCGTCCAAGGGCCGCAACACCTACGTGTCGATCACCGGCGATGCCTACGTCAACGAGGATCCGGCGAAGATCGAAGCGTTCTGGAACGATGCGCTCAAGGCCTACTTCCCGCGCGGCGTCAACGATCCGAAGCTCACCCTGATCGAAGTGCAGGCGCACACCGCCGAGTACTGGGACGGTCCGGGTTCGCTGATCGGCAAGGCCATCGCATTCGCCGTCGCGCGCGTGACCAGGCGCGAGGAAGTGATGGGCGAGAACCGCATCGTCAATCTGCGCGGCCCGAACAAGACCTCGAAGCTGCCGCCGTCGCACGCCGATGCCCGCGGCGGTGCCAAGAAGGCCGCGAAGAAGACCACAAAGAAAGCGGCCAGCAAGACCGCGACGCCGAAGCCGGCTGCGAAGCAGGCGACGGCGGCAAAGAAGGCCGCGACCCAGCGCACGGCCAAGACCGGCAAGCGCGCGATGAAGAAGACCGCCGCGCGAAGCTGAGTCGCAGGACCGCGCCGATCGCGATCCGGTGTGCCGCGGCCCTGTTGCCGCGGCACACTACGCCGCCCGATCTTCCGAGTCCTGTCATGGCCGCGCACGAACACGAGTTCGATCCAGACGACAACTTCTCCTTCGGTGCGCCCGAGCGCGACGACGGCGAAGACGAGGCGCATGAGGGCGATCTCGAAGCGATCGCATGGCAGTGGCTGCTGCGCATCAATCCCGGCGACGAAGACGCGGCCACCCAGCAGTTCCAGGCATTCCGCGAAGCGCTGGGCGAAGACGATGTGCAGGACGCCGTGCAGGCGGCGCTCGAGTCCGCGACCGACTGGCGCGCGAGCTTCCGCGTGGCCGAGGATGAGCGCGCGACGTTGATCGACGTCATCGACACGCTGGCCGAACGGTTCCGCGTCGAACTCGACTGGGGCGTCGAAGATCCGACCGACGATGTGGCGCTGGGCAGTGCCTCGACCCACGCCTTGCTTGACACCGCCTACGACCAGCTGCGCGTGGCCGGCTACACGCTGTGGACCTGGGATACGGGCGACGACAGCGTCGCCGGCGTCATGGCGCCGCGCGACGACGACGAGGGCATGCGCGTCATCGGTCATGCGCTTGGACTGGACGTGCGCCCCGGCGCTGGCTGAACGCGCGGCTTGAACACGCCGTTCGCGGATTCCCTGTTACGGTGCCGCTGTCCGTCACCGCATGGGAGGGTGCGATGGACAGTCGAACCGCCTACATCGCCTGTGGCTGTGCCGTGTCGCTGGCCGTCGCATGTATGGCGCCGGCTCGGGCGACAGGGCCGGATGCGAGTGCCGAACCGCCGGGCGCGGTGCTCGATGGGGGGCAACGGGCCGCCTGGCTGGAGCCGATCCGCACCGACCGCCCGATCCGTCGCATGTCGGCGCTGAAGATCGAGTATCGACGCATCCGCGAACTGCGCCGCGAGCAGATGCAACCCGAGTACGAACGTCGTCTGGCCATGTCCGGCGAGGAAGCGGCGGAAGCATGGCGCGAAGACACGCTGAAGAACATCGCCCGGCGCGATCTGCGCGATCTGCGGGCGCGACTGGAACGCTGACGCGCTTCGAGGTCGCCCGGACACGGACGACAGTCGCAAGACCGTCGTCAGCGCTCGATGTCCGGCGCCGCGTCGCTGGCGCCTGACTGCGCGACGGTTTCATTCGCATCAGCATGATCTTCGGCGTCGGCATCGAGACCGGCGTCGGCATCGTTCTCGCCCGGTGACAGCGCGAGTTCGACCAGGATCGGGAAATGGTCCGAGCCGATGTCCGGCAGCCGCTGCATGCCCACGAGGGTGAAATGCCGGCTGTGGAACAGGTGATCCAGCGGCCAGCGCAGGCCCGGCAGTTTCGCGTGGAAGGTGTTGTACATGCCGCGGCCGATGCGCGGATCGAGCAGACCGCTGAGCTTGCGGAACAGGCGCGTGGTGCGTGACCACGCCACGTCGTTGAGGTCGCCGGCGACGATCACCGGCAGCGTGGCCTTATGCGCGGCGCGGCCGACGATCACGAGCTCCGCATCGCGATCCACCGAGCTGTCGGATTCGGTCGGGCTCGGCGGGCGCGGGTGCAAGGCGTGCAGGGCAATGCGGCGGCCGCCGTCGAGTTCCAGCGTCGCGTGGATCGACGGGATGTCGTCCTCGACCAGATAGCGGATCTCGGCGTCATGCAGCGGCAGACGCGAATACACGTGCATGCCGTAGAGATTGTCGAGCGGACAGCGCAGCACGTGCGGCAGCGCATCGGTCAGCACGTCGAGACGTGCTTCCCACCAGGCATCGGTCTCGACCGCGATCAGCACGTCGGGCATCTGCGCGCGCACCACTTTGATCAGCGGATCGGCGTTGCGATTGGTGGTCAGCACGTTGCTGGCCATCAGCCGGATGCGCACGGGCGCATCGGCCGGCGCGTCCTCGACCTCGACGCGCGCCATGCGTGTGTATGGAATGATCCACCACGCCTGCCACAGCATGCACGCCGCATTGACGATGACGACCGCGATCGTCCACGGGTCGTCGATCGGGTGGAACACGAGCTGCAGCACCAGAACCAGCGCCGAGAGCAGCAGCAACTGCAGACGTGGAAAGTCGAGGCCGCGGATCCACCACGCGCCACTGCGGATGGTAGGCGTCAGGGTCGCGACAGCCAGCAGTGCGGTGACTGCGGCGAAAGTGAGGGTCAGCATCATGCGTGGAGCGGCGGCGGGAGCCGCACTATGAACACGCGCGCGCTGCAGGCGTGTGAACCCGGGACGCGGCGTTGCGCCGCGGCGGCTGGCCGTTCACGACGACGGCTGCGACCATAGCCGGCCCATCGCGCCGCAGCCGGTGGCATCCGTCGTCGGAGTTTCTGCATGTCCCTGCGTTCGCGAATCGATTCTTTCACGCTGTTGCTGCTGGCCACCGTGGCTCTGGCGTCGCTGCTGCCGGTGCAGGGGCGCGCCGCAGTGGTCATGGACGTGGTGACGAACATCGCGATCGCGGCGCTGTTCTTCCTGCACGGCGCGCGCCTGTCGCGCGCGGCGATCCTCGCCGGCGCGCTGCACTGGCGCCTGCATCTGACGATCCTCGCCTGCACGTTCGCGCTGTTTCCGTTGATCGGCCTGCTGGGCAAGCCGCTGTCGGGCTGGCTGCTGACGCCCGAGCTCTACGTCGGCGTGCTGTTCCTGTGCGCGCTGCCGTCTACGGTGCAGTCGTCGATCGCGTTCACCTCGATGGCCGGCGGCAACGTGCCGGCCGCCGTCTGCAGCGCATCGTTGTCGAGCCTGCTCGGTGTGGCGCTGACACCGCTGCTGATGGCATTGCTGGTCGGCAGCGCGGAAGGCGCGATGGCGCATCCGTTCACTGCAGTCGGCAAAATCATGCTGCTCCTGCTGCTCCCCTTCGTCGCCGGGCATCTGCTGCGGCCGGTAATCGGCGGCTGGGTCGAGCGCCGACGCGCGATGCTGCGCTGGACCGATCAGGGCACGATCCTGCTGGTGGTCTACACCGCCTTCAGTGCGTCGGTCATCGAGGGTCTGTGGCGCGAGACGCCGGTGTGGACGCTGCTTGCGGTGGCCGTGGTCTGCGCGGTCCTGCTGGGCATCGCGATGCCGCTGATCGCATGGATCGCCCGCCGGCTCGGGTTCAACCGGGCCGACGAGATCGCGATCGTGTTCTGCGGCTCGAAGAAGAGTCTCGCGACCGGCCTGCCGATGGCGAAGGTCATGTTCGCCAGCGGCGGACTCGGCGCGATCGTCCTGCCGGTGATGATCTACCACCAGATCCAGTTGATCGTCTGCGCGGTGGTGGCGCGGCGCTACGCCGAAGGTACGGCGGAGACCGCCGCGCGCTGAGTCGCTGCATGCCGAAGTCGGACGCGCCCCGCAGAGCGCGCCCGGCTCGAACACCGCGTCAGCGGTTCAATGCGCCCATGCCGGCTGCGGGATAGCGCGTGCCCGACGCCGCATCCGGCGGGAAGATCGCATCGATGCGCGCCAGATCGTCTTCGGTCAGATGGATGTCGAGCGCGGCGATGTTCTCGTCGAGGAAGCCGATGCGCTTGGTGCCCGGAATCGGCACCAGATCGTCGCCCTGCGACAGCACCCAGGCGAGCGCGAGCTGCCCCGGGGTGACGCCGTAGTCCTGCGCGATCGCCTGTACCGACTCGACCAGCGCGAGATTGCGGTCGAAGTTCTCGCCCTGGAAGCGTGGCGAATGGCGGCGGTAGTCGTCCTCGTCGAAATCCTCGATGTTGCGGATCGTGCCGGTCAGGAACCCGCGACCCAGCGGCGAATACGGCACGAAGCCGACGCCGAGTTCGCGACACGCCGTCAACGTGCCGTTGGTCTCGGGATCACGCGACCACAGCGAGTACTCGCTCTGCAGCGCCGCGATCGCGTGCACTTTGGCCGCGCGCCGTAACGTGTCGGCCGAGGCTTCGGACAGACCCAGATGCCGCACCTTGCCCTGTTCGACCAGCCGCGCCATCGCGCCCACGGTGTCCTCGATCGGCACGTCCGGATCCACGCGATGCTGGTAGTACAGGTCGATCGTCTCGATGTTGAGCCGCTTCAGGCTGGCCTCGCAGGCCTGCTGCACGTACTCGGGACGACCGTCGATGCCGCGTGCGTGCGGATTTGACGGATCGAGCTGGATGCCGAACTTGGTCGCGATGAAGACATCGTCGCGGCGGCCGTCGATCGCGCGGCCGACCAGCGTTTCGTTGGTGTGCGGGCCGTACATGTCGGCGGTGTCGAGCAGGGTGATGCCCTGGTCGAGCGCGTGCCTGATCACGGCGATTGCGTCGGCATCGCTGCCGCGACCGCCGTAGAACGCGCTCATGCCCATGCAGCCGAGTCCGATCGCGGAGACGGTGGGGCCGCCGAGTCCGAGGGTGCGGGTCTTCATCGCGGGTCTCCGTCGTGAATGCGAGGGCTCACTGTGCACGGCCGGATGGCAAGCCGGTGTCGAGGTCCGGTTCGACGACGGTCTCCGTCGCGGTTTCGGCCCCCGGCGATTGCGTGCTGGCGTGTGCCACCGGCGCGACCGCATGCGTGGCGCCGCCTCGCGCGTCGCCGTCGGTGACCTCGTTGCGCACGCGCGGCAGTGCCTGCGGGTGGTGGGCGTCGAGGAAGGCCAGCATGCCTTCGCGCACCGCACAGCGCAGATCGAACAGTTCGCCGGAATTGCGCGCGCTGACCAGCAGGCGCACTTCGATGGTGTGCTTGTCGGTCTCGGTGATCTGGGTCACGCAGACGCGGCGGTCCCAGCGTGGATCGGTCTCGCAGATCCGCTGCAGTTCCTCGCGGATTTCGGGAATCGGCGCGCGGTGGTCGAGCCACAGGAACACCGTGCCCAGCAACTGCGCGCTGGTGCGCGTCCAGTTCTGGAACGGATTGGAAATGAACCACTGCAGCGGCACGACGAGGCGACGCTCGTCCCAGATGCGCACCACGACGTAGGTCGACGTGATCTCCTCGATACGGCCCCATTCGCCCTCCACGATCACGACGTCGTCGAGCCGGATCGGCTGCGCCAGCGCGATCTGCAGGCCGGCGATCAGGTTGCCGAACACCGGCTGCGCGGCGACACCCGCGATCAGGCCGATGATGCCGGCCGAAGCCAGCAGGCCCGCGCCAACCTGGCGCACCTGCGGAAACGTCATCAGCGCCAGCGCCACGCCCACCAGCACCACGCCGGCCTGGATCACGCGGCTGATCACCCGCGCCTGGGTCTGGATGCGGCGCGCGGCGAGGTTGTCCTCCACGTCGACCGGATGCTCGCGCAGGATGCGTTCTTCGACCGCGCCCACCGCACGCGCGGCGAGCCAGGTCAGGCACAACATGCCGCCGATCGCGATCCAGTGGCGCAGCTGGCCGAGCAGCTCCGGATCGATCGGCGTGGCGTTGAGTGCGAGCGACAGGAACAGCAGCGGCAGTCCGACCGCGGCAGGCACTGCGACGACATGCGCGATGCGCGCGCGCATACGTTCCTGTGCACGGCGGCCCGTGGCGCGGGCGAGTGCACGCAGGCTCCAGTGCACGACGATACCGAGGATCAACGCGACCAGCAGCGGCCACGCGATGGCGGCGAGATGGGTCCATTCGGGGGACATGGCGGTCTCGTCGACGGCGGGTCAGTCTGCGATGCGGCAGGTCCACGCACTGTTAGTGCGCGTGGCACTACACCTGTTTGGGAGCGCGCTTGCACGCGATGGCGTGTTTCCGGCAAAGCCACATCGCGCGCAGGCGCGCTCCCACATGCCGCGCAGAATGCTCAGCGGAGCCACGCTGCCGCGAATGCGACGAGGACCAGCACGGCAGCGGCGATCGCGCCGGCACGGCGCAGGTGGCGATGCATCATCGAGGTGCGTCTCCGTGCGAGCTCATACGAGATTGAAGCGTTCCGAATACAGCCGGTCGGATGGCACGCCGCGCGAGACGAGCTCAGGTTCGACCGCGTTCGCGAGCGCATCCGGGCCGCAGAGATAGACCGGCAACGATGCGAGATGCGCCGGCAGCCGGCGATCGATGAGAGCGCCGTCGATGTGACCGGTCTCGCCGTCCCAGCCCTCGGGCGCGTGCTCGAGGACGTGGATCACGGTCAGTGGCAGGTCTTCCGCGAGCGCGGCAAGTTCGTCGCGATACAGCACGTCGTCCCAGTCCGGATTGCCGTAGACCAGCCACAGCGGCGCGGTCGCGATCCGATCGCGCGCGGTGCGCAGCATACTGATGATCGGCGTGATGCCAACGCCACCGGCAATGAACACCGCGCCATCCGGACACTGTTCCGGCAGGTAGACGAATTCGCCGTATGGGCCTTCGACGAAGGCGCGCATGCCCGGCGACAACGTGCCTACGCGCCGCGTGAAATCGCCGAGCGGTTTGATTGTGAATTCCAGCCTCGTGTCGTCGGCGCTGGAACTGATCGAAAATGGATGCTGCTGCAACCGCCACGGCGTGTCGCCGATCGTGATCCACGCGTACTGGCCGGGGCGGAAGTCGAGCCCGTCGTGACCGGCCGGCAGCAATCGCAGCATGTGGCTGCCATCGCGTGCCTTCTCGACCGAGTGCACCGTCCACGGACGCCGCGCGAGTCGACGCGGACGCAGCACACGGCTCTCGAGCACGGCATAGATCGATGCACCGACGGTCAATGCCAGTGCAGCCTTCTTCCACAGCGGCGCGGTGTAGTGGCCGACCATCAGCGCGTGGCCGAGGCCGATCGCGACGACCGCGAGCGCGAGCACGCCATGCAATGCGCGCCAGTACTCGTACTGCAGGCCGAACGACAGCCTCCACAGGGATGTCATCGCCAGCCACGTCACCGCGAGCAGCGCGCCCCATAACGACGTGGCGCGCAGCCAGTCCTCGCGCGGATCCAGATACTCGAGAAACCGCGCATCGCCCAGAAACATCGTCAGCGGATGCGCCAGCACCAGCCCCCAGCCGAGCAGGCCGGTCTGGCGATGGAACTGCAGCACATCGTCCTGACCGAGTCCCTTCGCGAACCAGCGCTGGCGCCCCGACGTCAGCGCCTGCGCTGAGAGCACGCCGAGTCCCAGCAGACCGAGCATCGCGCCGGTCTCGACGATACGGTCGCGCACCGCGGGCGGGTTGCCGGACAGTGCGATCGCCATCGGCAGCAGCGCCAGCGCCATCCACGCGAGCAACCACAGCAGCAGGCGGCGCCATCGGGTGTTCATGCCGCAGGGTCATCGGCAGTGCCGCGCTGCACGCTGCGCAGCAGGGCGACGACCAGGCACATGCCGACAAGCAGATACGGCAACCCGCCCGGTACCCACATCAGCAGACCGGCGAGTTGCTGGTCGTGCAGTGCATCGAGGCCGGCGAGCAGGGCGCGATCGGTGTAGGCCGGGTACAGCAGCCGCGGCGAGAACGTCAGCAGCGCGCCGAGAAAGCCCATCAACATCATCGCCGTGACCAGTGCGACGAGTGCGCCGGGCGCGCCGGGCGCGCCGCCATCGCGCGTGCGCAGTCGATGCAGCACCGCGCTCCAGAACCACAGGCCAGCGAGCAGCACGCTGGCGAGCATTGTCCGGTGCAGCAGTTCGCTGGCGAGCGTCGCCGAAGTCGCTGCGGGTAGATGCCAGAGCCACATCGTGCCGACATGCACGAGCGTCGCGGCGCCGAGCTGTGCGCGCGAAAACCTGATGACCGGGCCGAGTGCGCGCGCAAGTCCTGACGTCACTGTGGTTGGCAACGCATGGACCGCGACCGCACAAGGCCGCGCGATCAACAGCAGCGGCGGCGCCCAGGTGAGCAGGGTCATGTGCTGGGCGAGATGCGCCGACAGCGCGTAGGCCGCGTAGGTATCCAGCGGCCATACGAGCGCGATCCCCAGTGCGAGCATGCCGGCCGCGAAGGCGAGCGGGCGCCACCATGGGGCCGCTGCGCCGGTGTCTGCGGATGCGCGGCGGATCCGCACCAGGCCCACGACGTACAGGGTCGCCACGATCGCCATTGGCAGCAGCGACCACACCGACAGTGTCCATGCATCGCCCAGCGGCGGTGGTGGACCCTCCGGCATCGCCGCGCCGGCTGTCGATGCGACCAGCAGGAGCGCCAGACCGGCGGTGACCGGGACGTCGGAAGGGACACGCGGCATGCGACCGACCCTAGCAGCCGGCGTCTGGACGGTGCGTCGAGAACAGCGCCCGTCGTTGCGCGACGCCACACGGACGTGATGCGCCTCCGCGTAGGCTGCGCGCTTCGACGATCCGTGGAGCGCCGGTGTACTTCTGGCTCAAGGTCCTGCACATCCTGGCGATGACGGTCTGGTTCACCGGCCTGTTCTTCCTGCCACGCCTGTTCGTCGCCCGGCACCGCCGCGAGATCGATTCCGATCCCGCGTACTGGAATCCGGTCGCCAATACCCTGTTCTTCCGGATCATGACGCCGGCCGCGCTGGTGACGATCACCCTGGGCGGCATCCTGATCGCCTGGAATCCCACCGGCGCGTGGCTGGTGCTCAAGCTCGTCGTCGTCGCGGCGGCGGTGCTGCTGCATCTGTACATGGGCCTGCTGCTCTACGAGCTGGGCCACGGTCGCTGCCGGCACGGGCCGACGTTCTTCCGCATCATCGGCTGGGTGCCGCTGGTGTTGCTGCTGCTGATCGCGGGACTGACCGGGGCGAAGCCGCAGACGCTCGGCGATCTGCCGGCGCCGCCGTCACGGGCGGTGGACACGGCGGATGTGGTGCCCGGGCTCGAGGATGAGGCCGCGAGGCCGTAGCGGTCTGCTTTTGCTTCGCTGTGATCGCTCCCATGCGAGCGCGACGCAGCGGCGCAGCCCGCAGACCCGGAGGGCGCCGCACATGGATGTGCGGCGTTTTCCGACCGAGCCAGGATGGCGAGTCGGAAAATCCCGGAACAGGTGACACGCCGGGTGAGCTCCGTCGGGGCTGGCCCTTTTCTTTGGTTCCGTTTCTTTTGGGCCAGCAAAAGAAATGAACCCGCTCGCCGCAAGGCGAGTGGAAGCGTTTGATCTTGCTTCTCGCCGTGAGAGCGAAGCGGAATAGCAACGTCAAACGCTTTCGTCCGCTGACGCGGCCGAGTTCATTTCTTTTGGTTGACGCCAAAAGAAACGGAACCAAAGAAAAACGTCTCCCCGACACGTCCGAAGCCCGCGGCTTGTAGTGCGCAGGGATTTTCCGACTCGGCATCCTGCCTCGGTCGGAAAACGCCGCCCATCCGTGGGCGGCGCCCCTCGGGTAGGCAACTGTTGGAAGACGTCACGAGTTCGTAGAGGCAAAAGCGGAGCGCAACAGCAGAAGCACTGCAACAGCGGAGAGCGAACTGCTAACAGCGAACAGCGAACAGCGAACAGCGAACAGCGAACAGCGAACAGCGAACAGC
>JBQEAV010000018.1:0-32462 GCA_052108555.1 Luteimonas sp. | reverse complement strand
GGTTCACCGCGTCCGTGCCTTCCGTGCCCGCCGCCACGTTGGTGATCTGGCGCTCCTCGCCGACATCACCCACCGACACGGTGTAGTCGCGGTCCGCGATCGAGCCCTGACCGAGCGCGACGCTACCTTCGCCCGACGCCGTCGAATCCGAGCCCAGCGCGATCGCATCGTCACCCGAAGCAGTCGAGAAGTTGCCCAGTGCGGTCGTGTTGAAACCACTCGCCCACGCGGCGCCACCGACGGCCGTCGAGTAGTCGCCCGACGCTTCGGTCGGGAACAGATTGAAGAGGCCCGCACCACCGCCCACCGCGACACTGTTGGTGCCGCTGGCCACCGAGTACGAACCGATCGCGGTCGAATCGGCCGCCGATGCCGAGGCGGCATACCCCATCGCGGTCGATGCCGCGCCCGCTGCGGTCGACACCGCGCCGAAGGCCGAGGACACCTCGCCCGACGCCGTCGCGCCGACACCGAAGGCCGCACCCGCGAAGCCCGAGGCATCGGCGCTCGCGCCCACTGCCGTGCCGGCGACGCCCGCGCTGGTGGCCGCCGTTTCTACCGGCACGCCGCCCAGCGTCAGCAACGGCTCGCCGTTCTCGTCCACCGCATTACCGCCGATCGCCACACTCGCCGCGCCATCGGCCTGCGCACCGGCGCCGAATGCTGCGCTGTTCTCGCCCCATGCAGTGGCGTTGAAGCCCACGGCGGTGGCGTTCTGCGCTTGCGCGGACGCGCCGCTGCCGAATGCCGACGCACCAACGCCGTAGGCGCTGGTGCTCGACCCCACCGCAGTGCTGTAGTCGGCTTCGGCGTACGCGTCGGAACCGGATGCGGTCGCATCCTCACCGAGCGCATAGGCTTCGCCAGCGCCGGTGCCGCGGAAATACCGGGTGTCCGCAGTCGCTTCCGCGAGCTGCCCGACATTCACCGCGTCCATGTCTTCCGTGCCGGCCGCCACGTTGGTGATCTGGCGCTCACCGCCCGCACTCCCCACCGACACGGTGCTCGCGCGATCAGCCACCGAATCTGAGCCCAGGGCGACACTGTCGTCCGCCAAGGCCTTGGCGGCATTGCCAAGTGCGGTGCTGTTATGGCCGGAAGCGGTGGAGAAGCCACCGATCGCCGTGCTGAAGTCCGCAGTGGCTTCTGCCGCGCCACCGAGCGCGACCGAGATGTCACCGGCAGCGACGCTCTCGCCGCCGACAGCCACCGCGCCGAAACCGGAGGCGTCGCTGTACGCGCCCGAAGCGACCGAGATATCCCCCGATGCCGTCGCGTTCATGCCTGCAGCGAAAGAATCATCAGTCAGGGCCATGGCGCCGCTGCCAAGCGCGGTCGCGCCGTCGGCGCCTGCCACAGCCTGACTGCCGACCGCGGTGGAGAACTCGCCGTCCGCTCCAGCGCCGCCGCCCAGTGCGACGCTGCCGTCTGCGACAGCAATCGCCTGCGCACCGGCCGCAAGCGCACCAGTGCCGCTGGCATCGGCCTCCCAGCCGATCGCAACGCTGGCAGCGCCGCTGGCGCTGTTGAAGGTGCCCAGCGCGACCGACACGTCGCCGGTGGCGACGCTCCGGTAGCCGATGGCCGTCCCGTAGGTGGTTGTCGCATCGCCCGTGTTGGCATGGCCGCCCAACGCCGTGTCGCCGGTTCCACGCGCCTGTGCAGCAAAACCTACCGAGGTGCCGAACTGACCTGCACGATTCTGCTGCGACGGGTCATCCCACATGCCGCCGCCGATCGCCGTGCCGCCGTAGGCGCCTTCCGTCGCAGCGCCGTTGCCGATGGCGATGTCATAGGCGCCGTTGGAGACCGCACCAGCGCCGATCGCGACGCCGCGACTGCCGTTCACCACAGCCTCGTCGCCGCCCACCCCGGTCGCCTGGAAGTAGACACTGGAGGCCGTCGCCTCTTCCAACTGCCCGACAGTCGCGACGTCACTCGCCGCGACGCCGTCGCTGACGTTGACGATGCGACGCGTGGCCGGCGCGCCGACGGACGTCGGACCGCTGCCACCCGCGCCGACCGACACGACATCGGCTTCGCTGGCGACTGCACCATGTCCAATCGCGACCGCGTTGTCCGCACCGATCTGCACCGCGGCGCTCCGGCCAATGGCGGTGCCGCCAGTTGCAAGCGACTGCGCGGTAAAACCGACCGCGGTGCTCTGCGCCTGCGCTGCCTGCGCATTGGAGCCAAGCGCCGTCGCACCGGTATTCAAGGCAAGCGCACCCGCACCGAATGCGGAGCTGTTGACGTTCCCTGCCCGGCTGTTGGCGCCCGTCGCGGTGCTGGCATTGGCCTGCGCCCGGGCATTCGAGCCCAGCGCGGTGGCATTGGGTCCCAATGCCGACGCACTGTGGCCAACGGCCACGGCCTGCGACGCAGCACCCACGGCGACGGCGTTGCCACCGCTGGCATCTGCATCGCCGTCGATCAGGCAGTTCCCGACGAGCTCATCGCTACCGGTATCCAGCACGCAGGGGACGTTCCCGCCGACTTCCACCGACTGCGCCATGACCAGAGGCGACCCGAAACCGAACAGCAACAGGCTGACCGCCAGCATCAGCGCAGTGCGGCGCGGTGCCGACGAGACGCCGCCATCCTGCGCACCGGCGCTATCACCCGATGCGAGCTCGGATGCAACGACGACCTGATTCAGCGAGCGGTTCCAAACCTTGCGATAGATGCGATTCATCAGATGCGGCCCCTAGAAGTACTTGGATTGATTGGGAAATACGACCAAAAAAAAGACCGCAGGCCTTTGTCCGGCCATGCGATCTCTGGATGTGATTCAGACGTCGAGCGCCCCGGGAGCTGGAGCGGTGCAAACCGCCATCCCGAGCCATTTCTTAAGGGAGAATGTATGCAACTTGAATCGTCCCCAAACGTCAAACTGTGACCCGATACTCGCGCCCGCTTGCAGGGTCGTCAAGTCTCAGAACAAGACATCCTGGGCGCCGCACATGCCCTCCTTATCAATCAATCTGTTACGCATGAAATTGTTATTCAACATTAGATAAGATTCGTAAATAATTGATTTTTATTAATTTAATACCGTACCTCTCCGCGCTGGATCGTATGGATCCGCTTTGCGCAGGGATTCGCAGCTGACGCCCCCAAAATTGACGCAATGCGTCAATTCGAGCCATGCTGCGACGCAACAGCGCGGAATCTGCCCACCTGCGGCAGCCCATCTCCTGCGATGGCGTCCGCCGCGAAAGATTCGACTTTATGAGTCACATGCACATATGCTGAACAAGCAAGTGCAGACACGAGCTCTGCGCGCCATTGACAGTCGCCAAACACGATCCGGCAACCGGACGCAGCAATGCAGGTGCACGGAATCGCGCCTGATCGAACATCGATCAGACCAGCGCGCAGCGTAAAGAGCGATACGTCATCGGGTGATGGCGACCATCCCCGGAATACCCAAGGCTGCTAGAGGGCCATTGGATCTCAACCGCGCTGCCGGAATACGACAGCGCGGTGCAGCCTTCAGCCGACGTGCTTTCTCGCGTTGCGGAACATCCGCAACCACGGGCTGTCTTCGGGCCAGTCGGCCGGCGCCCAGCTGAGGTTGGCCGTGCGCGGGGTGCGCTCGGGGTGCGGCATCAGGATCGTCGCCCGGCCGTCGAGCGACGCGAGACCGCCAATCGCGTCCTGGGAACCGTTCGGATTCGCCGGGTAGCTCGTGGCCTGCCCATTGCCATCGACGTAGCGCAAGGCCACGGTCGCTGCCATCCGGTCGGCGTCATCGTCGAACTGCACGCGACCTTCGCCGTGGGCGATGGCCACCGGAATCCGCGAACCGGCCATGCCGGTGAAGAACAGCGACGGTGATTCCTCGACTTCGAGCAGGCCGAAGCGCGCCTCGAATTGCTCGCTGCGATTGCGCAGCAGGCGCGGCCAGTGCTGGGCGCCGGGGATGATCGGCTTGAGCTGCGACAGCATCTGGCAGCCGTTGCAGACACCGAGCGAGAACGTGTCGCCGCGGGCGAAGAAGCGTTCGAACGCGGCCCGCAGTTCGGCGGTCTCGAGGATCGAGGTCGCCCAACCGCGGCCCGCGCCGAGCACGTCGCCGTAGCTGAAGCCGCCGCAGGCCACGAGGCCCTGCATCGTCGCCAGATCCACGCGGCCGGCGATCAGGTCGCTCATGTGCACGTCGATCGCGGTGAAGCCGGCGCGGTCGAACGCGGACGCCATTTCGATCTGGCCGTTGACGCCCTGCTCGCGCAGCACCGCGACCTTCGGTCGTGCGCCGGTCGAGATGTACGGCGGCCGCTCTTGCGCATCCTGCGCTCGCGGCACTTGTACATCCATGTACGGCGCAGCGACATCTTCTGACGGATCGAAGGTCAGAACCGGACGCATCGCCGGTGCATCGAAGCGGCGCGCGGTTGCCCGCTCTTCTTCGGCGCATTCCGGGTTGTCGCGCAACGCCTGCATCGCATGCGTCACCGACCACCAGGCGTCGAACAGCGTCTCCCACTTCCACTCGGCCAGCACGTCGTCGCCGTCGAGCACGCGGATCGCATTCGCCGTCGTCGGGCGCGCGATGCGCTGGGCGCATTCGATCAGGCCGTGACGCGCGACGAGATCGGCGAACTCGGCGCGGTCTTCGGCGGAGATCTGCACCACCGCGCCCAGCTCTTCGGAAAACAGCGTGCGCAGCGCATCACGGTTGCGGTCGTCGCCCCAGCCTTCGAGATCGATGTCCAGGCCGACATGCGCGGTGAACGCCATTTCGCACAGCGCGGCGAACGCGCCGCCGTCGGAGCGGTCGTGATAGGCCATCAGCAGACCGGCCTCACGCGCTTCGCAGATCAGCTCGAAGAACGCCTTCAGGCGCTCGGGTTCGTCGACGTCGGGAACCGCGCCGCCGAAACCTTCGAAACACTGCGACAGCACCGAACCGCCGAGACGCTGCTTGCCGGCGCCCAGGCCGATCAGCCACAACTCGGTGTCGGGCTCACGGCTGAGCAAGGGCGTCAGTTGCGTGCGCACGTCGGTTACCGGCGCGAACGCGGTAACCACCAGCGAGACCGGCGAAACGACCTTGTGCGCGGCGCCATCGGCCTGCCACTGGGCCTGCATCGACAGCGAATCCTTGCCGACCGGAATCGACAGGTCGATCTCGGGGCACAGCTCCATCGCGACCGCATGCACTGCATCGAACAGCCGCGCATCTTCGCCGGCGTGTCCGGCCGCGGCCATCCAGTTCGCCGACAGCTTGACCCGGTGCAGGGTCTCGACCGGCGCGGCGCACAGGTTGGTGATCGCCTCGCCCACCGCCATGCGCGCGGCCGCTGCGGAGTCGATCAGCGCCAGCGGGCTGCGTTCGCCGATCGCCATCGCCTCGCCGGTGAAACCTTCGAACCCGGACAGCGTAATCGCGCAATCGGCGACCGGCAGCTGCCACGGGCCGACCATCTGGTCGCGCGCGGTCAGGCCGCCGACGCTGCGGTCGCCGATCGTGATCAGGAACGACTTCGACGCGACGGTCGGATGCGCGAGCACGCGCAGGCCGGCTTCATGCAGATCGACGGCGCGGCTGTTGAGCGCCGGCCAGCGATGCGGCGTGGTGCGCGCGGTATCGCGGTGCATCTTCGGCGGCTTGCCGAACAGCACATCCATCGGCAGATCGATCGGCCAGTCTCGACCGCTGCCGATCGTCTCCAGCGTCGCGCCATGGCCGACCGTCAGATGTTCTTCGGCCGTCGCCACACCGACGATCGCGACCGGGCAACGCTCGCGCGCGCAGATCGCTTCGAACTCCTCGACGCGGTCCTGCGGAATGCCTAGGACGTAACGTTCCTGCGATTCGTTGCACCACAGCTGCATCGGCGACAGCGACGGGTCGTCGCTGGGCACGCGATCAAGATCGATGACCCCACCGACGCTGGAATCGTGCAGCAGTTCGGGGATCGCGTTCGACAGACCACCCGCGCCCACATCGTGGAACCACAGGATGGGATTGCGGGTGCCAAGCGCCACGCAGCGGTCGATGACCTCCTGCACGCGGCGCTCCATTTCCGGGTTGTCACGCTGCACGGAGGCGAAGTCGAGATCCTCGGCGCTTTCACCCGAGGCCACCGAACTCGCCGCGCCGCCGCCCAGGCCGATCAGCATCGCCGGACCACCGAGCACCACGACGGCGTCGCCGGCCGACAGCGTCTTCTTCTCGACCATCGCGCGATCGATCGCACCCAGGCCACCGGCCAGCATGATCGGCTTGTCGTAGCCGCGGACCAGACCGTCTTCGCCTTCGGGCAGTTCGAAACTGCGGAAGTAACCGAGCAGGTTCGGGCGGCCGAATTCGTTGTTGAACGCGGCGCCGCCAAGCGGGCCGTCGAGCATGATCTCGAGCGCAGGCGCCATGCGCGGATTCAGCGCGCGCGGCGCCTCCCACGGCTGCGGCAGCGTCGGAATGCGCAGATGCGAGACCGAGAAACCGGTCAGGCCGGCCTTGGGCTTGCCACCGCGGCCGGTCGCGCCTTCGTCGCGGATTTCGCCGCCGGCGCCGGTCGCCGCGCCCGCGAATGGCGAGATCGCGGTCGGATGGTTGTGGGTCTCCACCTTGATGCAGAACGCGCTGTCGATTAGCGGTTCGCTGCGGTATTCGAACGACACCGGATCGGGGCGGAACCGCTGCGCTGGATAGCCTTCGACGACCGCGGCGTTGTCGCTGTAGGCCGACAGCGTGTGCTCGGGCGTGCTCGCATGTGTGTGGCGGATCATGCCGAACAGCGACTGCGCGCGACCGTTGCGCTGCATGTCCTCGCCGTCGATGGTCCACGAGGCATTGAAGATCTTGTGCCGGCAGTGCTCGGAGTTCGCCTGCGCGAACATCATCAGCTCGACGTCGGCCGGATCGCGACCCAGCGCGCCGAAGCGTTCGCGCAGGTAGGCGATCTCGTCGTCCGCCAGCGCCAGTCCGAGGCGACGGTTGGCGGCATCGAGATCGTCGAGCGCGATGCGTTCGAGTGCGCCGCGCGCGGGCGCCGCGAACAGCGCGTCGGCGGCGTCCACGTCGTCTAGCAGCGACTGGGTCATCGGGTCGTGCAGCAACTTCGAGACGGCCGCCTGTGTGGCCGCATCGTCCGGCCAGCCGGTCAGATCCAGGCGCAGGCCGCGTTCGACGCGATGCACCGGCAGACCGGCGCCGCGCAGCAGCTCGGTCGACTTGCTGGCCCACGGCGAGATCGTGCCCAGCCGCGGCGAGACGTAGCGCGAGACCGCACCGTCGACGCGCGCCGGTGCAGGACCGGCATCGACCTCGAGGATGCGTCGCAGCGTGGCGTCATCGGGCGACTGCCCGGCCTCGGCTTCGACGAAGTAGACATGCCAGGCACCGGCGACGGAAAGCGCGGGCGACACCGACTGCAGACGTGCTTCAAGCCGTTCGCGGCGGAACGGCGACAGGGCCTGCTGGCCCTCGAGGACGATCATGTCCGGGGAAACCGTATTTCAGGGCCGGCCATTGTAGCCAATGGCCGCGCCCGCCGCCCCAACGATCGCTGTGCGCGGGGCGGGTTCGCTCAGCGGCTGCCGCCAGCCGCCTCGCCATCGAGGCGCTGCAGCGCTTCGAGCAGCTGGTCCGGCGGCATGTAGCCCGGCATCTGGGTGCCGTCGGCGGCGATGATCATCGGCGTACCGGTGAGACCGGCACGCTGGCCGAGCGCGTAATGCGCGGCGACCGGGTTCTCGCAGGACTTGGAATCGACGCGACGGCCAGACTTGGCATCGGTCAACGCCTGCTTGCGGTCGGCTGCGCACCAGACCGATTCCATCAGGCGGAAATCGTCGCTGCCCGGGCCCATGCGCGGGTACGCGAGGTACTCGATCGCGATGCCGCGCTTGTTGTACTCGGCAATCTCCTCGTGCAGGCGACGGCAATAGCCGCACTCGACGTCGGTGAACACCGAGACCGTGTACTTCGGAGTGGCCGGCGCGAAGATGATGCGCTGGTCTTCCGGCACCTCGGACAGCAGCCGCTGACGCAGCTTCGACAGCCCCGCCTGGCTCAGGTCGCGCTTCTCGCGCGCATCGAACAGGCTGCCCTGCAACACGTAGCGACCGTCGTTGCTGACGTAGAGCACCTGGCCGGAGACCACGACTTCCTGGAAGCCCGGCAGCGGCGCATCGGACACGCTCTCGATGGACACCTGCGGATTGATCGACAGGATCGCGTCGCGCGCTTCGGCGGCGGGCGAGCCTGCCGGCGCGTCGATCGCGGCCGGTGCCGGCGTGGCGGGCGTCGCCGCCGCGGCGGTGTCGGACGCACCCGGATTCTGGGCACAGGCGGACAGGCTGAAGGCGCCAAGCAGCGCGAACACGTAGTGCTTCATCGAATCTGACGACCAAGAGCGGGCAATCCCGGGGGTGGCCATTCTGGCATGAAGGGAAGAAGCGGGTTCCGGGCGGCCTGGAGCAGGGCTGTCGACGTTCATGGTGTGCCGATGGCGGCTGGTGCGCTGGCCCCTTCTGGCTGCGGAATCCTCGACTCCACTGGCCTGGCACAGCGAGCCAACGGCTCGCAAGCCGCACGCGCCTCACCCCCTTGGGTGATGGGTGCTGTGCAGGCGCTTGAGCTGTTCACGCGCGACCAGTGTGTAGATCTGCGTCGTCGACAGCGAACTGTGACCCAGCAGCATCTGCAGCGCCCGCAGATCGGCGCCATGGTTGAGCAGGTGGGTGGCGAAGCTGTGGCGAAGGCCGTGTGGGCTGACGCGGGCGGGGTCGATACCGGCCGCGGCGGCGTGGCGTTTGACCAGCACCCAGAACTGCTGCCGGGTCATTGCCGCGCGCCGCGAGGTCAGAAACAGCGGCGTATCACCGGCAGCATCGCGCGCGGGGCCTTTGCCGCCGGCAAGCGTGGGCCGGGCTTCGTCGAGATAGCGCTGCAGCCAGTGCTGCGCCTCCTCGCCCAGCGGCACCAGGCGCGTGCGCTCGCCCTTGCCGGTCACGCGCAGCGCGCCCTGGCGGAGATTGACGCCGTTCGCCGGCAGATCGACCAGCTCGCTGACGCGCAGACCGCAGGCGTACATCAGTTCCAGCATCGTGCGATCGCGCAGGCCGTCGACGCTGGTGGTATCGGGCACGGCCAGCAGCGCGTCGATTTCCGACTCGCCCAGCGCCTTGGGCAGCGAGCGCGGCAGCTTCGGTGGATCGAGCAATGCGGTCGGATCGTCGACGCGTCCGTGTCGCCGCTGGCGATGCGCGAAGAACGCGCGCAGGGCGGACAGCAGACGCGCGTTGCTGCGAGGTGACCAGCCGTGGCGGGTGCGCCAGGCGAGGTGTTCGAACAAGGCGACGCGGTCCGCGTGTGCGATCCCGCCATCGCGGCCATCGCGCCAGCGCGCGAGGCCTTCGAGATCGCGTCGGTACGCAGCCGCGGTCTGGTTGGCGATGCCATGCTCGGCCCAGAACGCATCGAGAAAGCCTTCGATGTCGCGGCGATCGTTATCGCGCAACGGCGGCAATGCGACCGCGAGAGCGCGGCGTTCGGCGGGCGTGGTCGTGGTGCTGCGGCTGGACATCGCGATCAGCTTAGACGGTCGGGCTGCGGCTATGCTTTGTCGATGCCCGACGCCTCCACGCCGCCGATCATTCCGCCCCGCCCTTTGATCGGCTGGCGCCTGCTGGCGATGCTCTACGACCTGTGGCCCGCGCTCGCCCTGTGGCTGCTGCTGTCGGCGGCGTTCACTGTCGCCTTCACCTTCCTCGGCCACCACGATGCGCACGAGAACATCGCGCCGTTGAGCGGGCTGCAGCTTGCGTTGTGGTTGGCGTGTTGGCTGGTGACTGGTCTGTATGCCGTTATCAGCTGGCGCAACGGCGGGCAGACGCTGGGCATGCGGCCATGGCGATTGCGCGTGCGCGCGTTCGATGGCGGGCGGGCGTCCACACGGGCGTTGTGGGTGCGGTTCGGTGTGGCGACGGTGTCGCTGCTGGCCGGCGGACTGGGGTTCTGGTGGGCGTGGGTCGATCGTGAACGACTGACCTGGCATGACCGGGCAAGCGGGACACGGGTGGTGCGGGAGGCGAAGCGGGAATCGGGGGGCGGTTGACCCGACATACCGTCATCCCAGCGAAAGCTGGAGGCGCTTTTCAACAGCCGAAGGCTGGTCATCCCTTTTGATTGGTGCAGGCATCGAAGATCAAAATGGGCCCCAGCTTTCGCTGGGGCGACGTATCAATTGCCAGCGTGCCCGTATCTCTGCGGGATGTGGCAGCAGCACGCAAGCTGCTAGAGATGCCGACCCGGCCTCGCGAAGCACGCGAGGCGTTCGCTGCCGCGCGCGGCCGGGATCGAATCGAGGTCGGCCTGTCGTTTCATCGCGCGTCCGGCCTCGCGAAGCACGCGAGGCGTTCGGCGCACCCGCGCGGCAATGCCGCGCGAGCGGGTGCGCCTCACCCACTCCGGCGTCGGAAGAGGGTCCAGGAGATGATCAGCATCACCACCGGCGGTATGAGATAGGCCAGGCGGTAGTCGATGCGGTAGACGGCCGCGAGTTTGACGATCTGCATCTGGCCCAGCCAGAAGCCCAGCGCGAAGACGACGCCGATGAAGAGGCGCTTGCCGGCGTTTCCGCTGCGCAACGAGCCGAATGCGAACGGGATCGCGGCCAGGCACAGCGCCAGCACGTTGAGCGGGTAGAACCAGCGGCCCCAGTAGTGCTCTTCGAACTCGCTGGCATCGAGCTGGTTGCGGTGCCGGTAGTCGATGCCTGCACGCAATTCACTCGAGGGCATGTAGCGCGGGCGCCAGATGTTGCTGGCGCTCGCGGCGAGCGTGGTCGCATCGAGTTGCGACTCCCAGTGCTCTTCCAGCGCTTCGGTGCGCGTCACCGCGCGCGGCTCGAACCAGGTGCGCTGCACGTTGCGCAGCAGCCAGCCGTCGACGCCATGCTCGGCCGTCTTGGCATGCGCAACGGACTCCAGACGGCCGTCACTGGCGAATTCGAACAGGCGCACATCCTGCAACTGGATCCGGGCGCCGGTGCCGTCGCTGACCTCGGTACCGTTCTCCGCGTTGAGGAAGGTATCGCCCTCGCGCGCCCACAGGCCCGAATAACGTCCGACGATCATGTCGCTCGAACGCGCAGCCGATTTCATGCTGTCGGCGCTGCGCTGGGCCATCGGGCCGAGGGTTTCGCCGTTGAGCACCATCACTGCGGTCAGCAGCAGCAGCGGCAGCGCGACCGAGACGCTCAGCCGCGTGCGCGACAGGCCCACCGCGCGCATCGCGATGAGTTCCGATGTCGCCGCCAGTTGACCCAGGCCCATCAGCGAGCCGATGACCGCAGCCGTCGGGAACATGGTGTAGGTCCGTCGTGGAAGCGTCTGCAGGATGTAGGTGAGCGCACCGAAGTACGTGTAATCACCCTGCCCGACGGCACCGATCTCGCTGACGCCGGCCATCAGCGCGTCGAGGCCGACCAGCACCACCCAGGTCGCCAGCACCATCACGGTGACGACCTTGGCGACATACAGATCATGGATGCGCAGCAAGGGCTTCATTTCGCGCGCCTCCATTTGGGCGCGGTGACCCGGCCATCGGTGAAGTACATCCACGCCGCGAAGCCCAGCAGCGGCAGCACCAGCCACCACAACCCCAGCAACACTGGAACGCGCCCATCGGCGACCCAGTCCCTGCCGAGCATCATCAGGTTCATGCCCATCACGTAGGCGAGGAAGCCGGTCATCATCCGACCGTAGCGCGCCTGCCGCGGCGGACTGCGGGCGAGCGGCACCGCCAGTAGCGCGAACGCCAGCGTCAGCATCACCGGCGCCAGTCGGTAATGCAGTTCGGCATGCGCTTCGGGGCGCGCGTCACCGAACAGCGAGAGCGTCGGTTGCAGTTCGGGATCATCGCCATCAGCGCGCGACTCGACTGCCGGCAGGCGCAGTTCGTTGCTCGCGTAGCGCATTAGGCGGTAGTCGAGGCCGGCATCGAGCGGGCCTTCAACACGGAAACCTTCATCGAGACGCAGGAAGCGTTCGGTGCCGTCGATGCTCAGTGCGCCGGTCAGCGCAGTGGTGACGTCCATGCGCCCTTCGTCCTGGCGATAGACGAACACGCGACCGAGCTTGCTGCCGTCGTCGGACATCGCGTTGACGTACACCACGCCGCCGCCACCCGGAAATTCGACGAAGCGTCCGGCCTCCAGACCACTCACCAGCAGACTGCGCTGACCGGCCTCGATCATCTGCTGCGAATAGTCACGCGCCCACGGCCCCAGCCACAGCGAGCAGGCGCCGATCACCAGCAGCATCGGTCCGACCACCAGTGACAGCGGCCGCAGCAGGCGTCGCGGCCCGATGCCGACCGAGGTCAGCACCGGCATTTCCGAATCGCGGTAGAACCGGCCGAAGCCCAGCATCAGGCCGAGCATCAGACCCAGCGGCAGGATCAGCGGCATGTAGCTGATGACCGACAGGCCCAGCTGGGCCAGCATCAGCTTGGCCGGCACCCGGCCGCGGGCGATGTCGCTCAGCACGTCCGCAAACACGCCGCCCAGGCTCACGATCAGCAGCACCACGAGGGCGGCGAACGTGGACTGGGCCAACTCGCGGGACAGGTATCGGTCGAGCTTCGACATCGTGTGTGGGGGCTTTGCTTTAGACTTGGGGGTTCGTCCAGCCGCGCCACCACGGCGCTTCTGCGGCGGCAAGCCTGACACGGGCGCCGCGCGCTGGACCGTGAAGTGTACCGATCACCCCATGGAATCTGGTTGATGACCCTCGAATTCACCCTGAACCAAGCGTCCCCCGCCACCCTGTCCAGCGATTGCCTCGTCATTGGCGTCTTCGCCGACGGCCCGCTGGCCGGCGCTGCCGCAGCGATCGACACCGCCAGCGGCGGTCGTCTGTCCGCCCTCGCCGCACGTGGCGACCTGTCCGGCAAAGCCGGTCGCACCAGCCTGCTGCACGACCTGCCGGGCGTCACCGCACCGCGCGTGCTGGCGATCGGTCTGGGCGAGCGCGCCAAGTTCGGCGTGCCGCAGTACCTCAAGGCGGTCGCCGATGCCGTGCGCGCCCTGCGCGACGGCAACAGCACCAGCGCTGCGATCGCACTGGCCGACCTCGACGTCGCCGGTCGCGACAGCGCGTGGAAGATCCGCCAGGCCGTGGTCGCCGCCGACCATGCCGCGTACCGCTACGTGGCCACGCTGGGCGCCAAGAACAAGAAGCGCGAGCCCGACACGCTGACCGCGATCTCGATCGTCGGCGACGACGCCGATGCGCTGGCGCAGGGCAAGGCGATCGCCGCAGGCGTGAAGTTCGCCCGCGAGCTCGGCAACCTGCCGCCGAACATCTGCAACCCGGCCTATCTCGGTGAGCAGGCACAGACCTTCGCGTCGCGCTTCGACAAGGCCTCGTGCGAAGTCCTCGACGAGACCCAGATGGAAGCACTGGGCATGGGTTCGCTGCTCGCCGTGGCGCGCGGTTCGGCCAACCGTCCGCGCCTGGTCGTGCTGAGCTTCAAGAACGGCGGCGACGCCAAGCCCTTCGTGCTGGTCGGCAAGGGCATCACGTTCGATACCGGCGGCGTCAACCTCAAGACGCAGGGCGGCATCGAGGAAATGAAGTTCGACATGTGCGGCGCGGCGACGGTCATGGGCACCTTCGTGTCCGCGGTCGGTCTCGATCTGCCGATCAACCTGCACGTGATCGTGCCGGCGGTGGAGAACGGCATCGACGGCGACGCGTATCGCCCGTCGGACGTCATCACCAGCATGTCCGGCAAGACCATCGAAGTCGGCAACACCGACGCCGAAGGCCGCCTGATCCTGTGCGACGCGCTGACCTACGCCGAGCGGTTCGAGCCGGCCGCGCTGGTCGACGTCGCCACGCTGACCGGCGCCTGCATGGTCGCGCTCGGCACCCAGGCCACCGGCCTGATGAGCAAGCACGACGACCTGGCCGCCGAGCTGCTGGCCGCCGGCGAGCACGTGTTCGACCGCGCCTGGCGTCTGCCGCTGTGGGACGAATACCAGTCGATGCTCGATTCCAACTTCGCCGACGTCTACAACATCGGCGGCCGCTGGGGCGGCGCGATCACCGCAGGCTGCTTCCTGTCACGCTTCACAGAAGGCCAGCGCTGGGCGCATCTCGACATCGCCGGCAGTGCCAGCGGCAGCGGCAAGATGGCCTACGCCACCGGCCGCCCGGTCGGCCTGCTGAGCCAGTGGCTCATGGACCAGGTCGCCTGACCGGTCCGGGCCTTGCGGGGATGCGGCATCGCGCCGCGTCCCCGGTTCCGGCCCGACCGCCGCTGCCATGGCCCGCGCCGACTTCTATCTGATCGCCAAGCCGCGCTTCCGCGAGGAACCGCTGCGCCTGGTGTGCGAACTGGTCCGCAAGTCCTATGCGGCCGAACTGTGGACGCTGGTCCTCGCCCGCGACGCCGAACAGGCCGAAGCGCTCGACGACATGCTGTGGGACATGGGCGATGACGCCTATATCCCGCACCAGATTGCCGGCATGGACGAGGAGGATGAGGACACACCGGTCCTCATCGCCACGCCCGACGTCGACGCGCCGATGCGCGCGTTGGTCATCAACCTGCGCGACGAAGTGGCGCCACCCGGTTTCGAGCGCGTGCTCGAAGTGGTTCCCGCCGACGACTCGGCGCGCGAACCGCTGCGCGAGCGCTGGAAGCAGTACAAGGCCGCTGGCCTCGACGTTGCCAAGCACGATATGTGAGTAAGGGGCCGGGATTCGGGAATAGGGAACAGGGATTCGGACGGCGAATTCCGCCCGCCCGGAAGCCCGCTCTTCCCAATCCCGAATCCCCAATTCCGAATCCCACGCCTTATGTCCCTCGCCCAAAGCTATGACCCCGGTACCTTCGAAGCCCGCCTGTACGCCGAGTGGGAAAAGACCGGTGTGTTCGAGCCGCGCGGCGACGGCCCGGCCTACACCATCCTGCTGCCGCCGCCGAACGTCACCGGCACGCTGCACATGGGCCACGCCTTCCAGCACACACTGCAGGACGCGCTGGTGCGTTACCACCGCATGCGCGGCTATCGCACGCTGTGGCAGATGGGCACCGACCATGCCGGCATCGCGACCGAGATGGTGGTCTCGCGCAACCTCGCGCTCGAAGGCAAGGGCGAGACGCGCGACTCGCTGGGCCGCGACGGTTTCATCGACAAGGTGTGGGAGTGGAAGGCGCAGTCGGGCGGCACGATCGAACGCCAGATGCGTCGCCTGGGCACGTCCGGCGATTGGACGCGCAGCGTCTTCACGATGGATGCCATGCCGTCGCAGGCGGTCATCGAAGCCTTCGTGCGTCTGCACGAGAAGGGCCTGATCTACCGCGGCAAGCGTCTGGTCAACTGGGATCCGGTGCTCAAGACCGCGGTTTCCGATCTCGAAGTGGTCAGCGAGGAAGAGAACGGCTTCCTGTGGTCGATCCGCTACCCGCTCGCCGATGGCGTGACCTACGAACACGTCGAAGTCGACGCCGACGGCGTCGAAACGCTGCGCGAAACGCGCGACTACCTGGTCGTCGCGACGACACGTCCGGAAACCATGCTCGGCGACACCGCGGCGATGGTGCATCCGCAGGACCCGCGCTACGCCGCATTGATCGGCAAGGCCGTCGAACTGCCGCTGACCGACCGCCGCATCCCGGTGATCGCAGACGATTACGTCGAGCGCGATTTCGGTACCGGCGTGGTCAAGGTCACGCCCGCGCACGATTTCAACGACTACGCGGTCGGCCAGCGCCACGGCCTGCCGATGATCAACCTGTTCACCGATATCGCCGCGATCAACGACGCCGCGCCCGAACAGTACCGCGGCCTCGACCGCTATGCGGCGCGCAAGGCGGTGCTGGCCGATCTCGAAACCGCCGGCCTGCTGGTCGAGGAAAAGCCGCACCGCCTGCAGGTCCCGCGCGGCGACCGCAGCGGCCAGGTCATCGAGCCCTACCTGACCGACCAGTGGTTCGTGGCGATGGACGAGATGGGCCGTCGCGGCATGGAACTAGTCGAGAACGGCTCGGTGAAGTTCGTTCCGCCGAACTGGATCAACACCTACCGCCACTGGATGGAGAACATCCAGGACTGGACGATCAGCCGCCAGCTCTGGTGGGGCCATCGCATTCCGGCGTGGTTCGACGATGCGGGCAACATCTACGTCGGCCGCGACGAAGCCGAGGCGCGCGCGCGCGGCGGCATTGGCGACGACGTTGCGCTGCGCCAGGACAGCGATGTGCTCGAGACCTGGTTCTCGTCGGCGCTGTGGCCCTTCAGCACGCTCGGCTGGCCCGATGCGGATGCGATGCGCGAACGCGGTTTCGATGATTTCCTGCCGACCAGCGTGCTGGTCACCGGCTTCGACATCATCTTCTTCTGGGTCGCGCGCATGGTGATGCTGACCGACGCGCTGACCGGCAAGGTGGCCTTCAACGACGTCTACATGACCGGTCTTGTCCGCGACAAGGACGGCCAGAAGATGTCGAAGTCGAAGGGCAACATCCTCGACCCGCTCGACATCATCGACGGCATCACCGCCGATGCCCTCGTCGCCAAGCGCACCACCGGTCTGATGAAGCCGACCGACGCACCGAAGATCGAAAAGGCCACGCGCAAGGAATTTCCGGACGGTATCGCCTCGCACGGCGCCGACCCGTTGCGCTTCACGATGGCCGCGCTGGCCGGTCCCGGCCGCGACATCAAGTTCGATCTCGGCCGCGCCGAGGGCTACAAGAACTTCTGCAACAAGCTGTGGAACGCGACGCGCTTCGTGCTGATGAACACCGAAGGTTTCACCGCCGACGGTGCGCCCGAGCCGACGACGGACGCGGAGAAGTGGATCCTCGCGCGTCTGGCGACGACCGCCGACGAGGCGCGCGCGCACTTCACCAGCTACCGCTTCGATCTGCTCGCGCAGACGTTGTACGAATTCGCGTGGAACGACTTCTGTGACTGGTTCGTCGAACTCGCCAAGCCGGCGCTGCTCGGCGCCGTGCATGGAAGCACAAGTGCCGCTGAAGGCAGGACGCCGGAAGCGGCCGATGACGCGGCAGCCGCGAACAGCACCCGCCACACGTTGCTGCACGTGCTCGAATCTCTGCTGCGCCTGTTGCATCCGTTGATCCCGTTCGTCACCGAAGAACTGTGGCGCCAGGTCGCGCCGCGCGTCGGCATCGCGGACGCGACGATTTCGCTGCGTCCCTACCCGGCGCCCGACAGCGAGCTGATCGCCCGCTGCGCGCAGGCGACGACCGACGTCGAATGGCTCAAGCAGATGGTCACCGCGCTGCGCCGCGTGCGCAGCGAGCTGGGCGTGTCGCCGGGCAAGCAGGTGCCGCTGCTGGTGCAGGCCGGCGGCGAGGCGACACGCGCGCGCCTGCAACGCTTCGATTCGCAGTTGAAGTTCCTCAACCGGCTCGAGCGCATCGAGACCCTCGACGGTGACCCACCTCCGGCGGCCGCGGGTCTCGTCGGCGATCTCAAGCTGTTCGTACCGCTGGAAGGCCTGGTCGATCTCGACGCCGAACGCGCGCGCCTGGACAAGGAGATCGCGCGCGTGGGTTCCGAGAAGGACAAGAGCGCCGCCAAGCTGGAGAAGTTCAGCGACAAGGTGCCGGCCGCAGTGGTCGACCAGGAACGCCAGCGCCTCGTCGACTGGACCGCACAGTACGACGCGCTGACTGCGCAGCGCGCGCGGCTCTGAGTCCCGCCGGCCGCGGCCGGCACATGCTTCTGCGGAAGTGCGCCTGCACGCGATGGGCATTCCCTTGAACGCCCATCGCGCGCGAGCGCGCTTCCATGGTTTCGATCTGACATCGCGTTCCGGAACGACCGCCTACAATCGGCCAACTCCACGCACGTCGATCACATGTCCAGTTCCGAGCGCCCTCCCCACATCGTTATCGTCGGCGGCGGCTTCGCCGGCCTCTGGGCCACGCGTGCGCTGGCGCGCGATCCGGTGCGCATCACCCTCGTCGATCGCGGCAACCATCACCTGTTCCAGCCGCTGCTCTACCAGGTGGCAACCGCTGGCCTGTCGGCGCCGGACATCGCCGCACCGCTTCGGCACATCCTGCGCAGCCAGGACAACGTCGAGGTGCGGCTGGCCGAGGTGCAGGGCATCGACACGGCCGCCAGGACACTCGCACTCGCCGACGGCACCAGCCTCGCCTTCGACACCCTGGTGCTCGCCGCCGGGGCCACCCATGCCTACTTCGGCAACGACCACTGGGCCGCGCATGCGCCGGGCTTGAAGACGCTTGACGACGCGCTCCTGCTGCGTCGCAAGCTGCTGCTCGCGTTCGAGCGTGCCGAAGCCGAGACCGATCCCGAAAAGCGCGCCGCGTGGCTCAGCTTCGCCGTCGTCGGCGGTGGCCCGACCGGTGTCGAACTGGCAGGCACGCTGGCGGAAATCGCGCGACACACGCTGCGCAGCGAGTTCCGCAACATCGACCCGGCCCTGGCGACAGTGCGCCTGGTCGAAGCCGGGCCCCGCGTGCTGTCCTCGTTTCCCGACGACCTGTCCGACAAAGCGCGCCGCCAGCTCGAGAAACTCGGCGTGGAGGTGCAGACCGGCACGCCAGTGGCCGACATCGATGCCGATGGCTACCGCCTCGGCACGCAGCGCGTCGCAGCCAAGACCGTGATCTGGGCCGCAGGCGTTGCCGCATCGCCGCTCGGCGCCCTGCTGGGTGCGCCACGCGACCACGCAGGTCGCGTGCAGGTGCAGGCGGACCTGCGCGTGCCAGGACACGACAACGTGTTCGTCGCCGGTGACCTGGCCGCGGTGCGCTCCGATGGCGATCCCGTTCCAGGAGTCGCACCCGCCGCCAAGCAGATGGGCCGGCATGTCGCAGCCGGCATCCGCGCACGCCTGCGCGGTGAAGCGACAACGCCGTTCGCTTACCGTGACTTCGGCAACCTCGCAACGATCGGACGCATGGCCGCGGTGGTCCATTTCGGCCGCCTGAAACTGTCGGGCGTGCTCGCCTGGTGGTTCTGGCTGATCGCCCACGTGTTCTTCCTGATCGGCTTCCGCAACCGCGTGGTCGTGCTGCTCAACTGGACCATGGCGTACTGGAGCTACCAGCGCGCAGCGCGGATCATCTTCGGCCCGCCCACCGATGAGCCCGTCACGAAGCCGGACGCCGGAAGACCCGATGCCTCGCGCATCGGCTATCATGGCCGCGCGCCCCACCAAGCCGGACCTGCAGCCAGGCTGAGTCGCTCCCTCCACATGTTCCGGCGTTTTCGCGCATGCTCGAAATCTCGACCCACAACTTCTGGATCGCGCTCGCGGTCACCACCGCGGCTGGACTGGCCACGGGCCTCGGCAGTCTGCTGGTGCTGTTCTCCAGGCAGCCGAACGCGCGCCTGCTGTCGTTCGGCCTGGCATTCGCCGCCGGCGCGATGGTCTACGTGTCGCTGACCGAGATCCTCGACAAGTCGATCCTCGCCTTCACCAACGCCTACGGCGCACAGCCCGGTTTCACCTGGGGCACGCTGTCGTTCCTCGGTGGCGTGCTCTTCATTGTCACGATCGACCGGCTGGTACCCAACCCGCACGAACGGCTGGAAGTCGACGACCCCTACTTCCGCCAGCACAACACCAGCTACATCAAGCGTGTGGGCCTGCTGACCGCGGTCGCGATCACCGCGCACAACTTTCCCGAAGGCTTGGCGACGTTCTTCGCCACGCTGGAGAACCCCGGTGTCGGCATGCCGCTCGCCTTCGCGATCGCCATCCATAACATTCCCGAGGGCATCGCGATCGCGGTACCGGTCTACTTCGCCACCAACAACAAGCTCTACGCCTTCCTCGCCTGCCTGCTGTCGGGCATGGCCGAGCCGATCGGCGCGCTGATCGGCTACGCGGTGCTGCGCCCGTTCCTGTCCGAGCCGGTGTTCGGCATCGTCTTCGGCCTGATCGCCGGCGTCATGGTGTTCCTCGCCCTCGACGAACTGCTGCCCGCCGCCAAGCGCTACGCCAAGGGTCACGAGACGGTCTACGGCCTCGTCTCCGGCATGGCCGCGCTGGCGATCAGCCTGGTGCTGTTCAAGTGGTAAGTAAAATTCTCAGTCGCTGAGACCAACACCAATCAAGCTAAGCCACCTCGTTGACTTTGACGTCTAGACGTCTATTCTCGTTTCTATGGCTGATGGCACTCGTAAACTTGAACGCCCGCGCGGAGCGGTGCGAGATTCGATCATCCGGGCGCTTTCTCTGCGGCCGGAAGGGGCAGAGGTTGCCGAAATCGCGAAGGCTGTAAACGAGTCATTGGGACCGACACCAGCGTCTTCGATCCGTTCTTATCTAAACGGGAACACGCCCAAATATTTTGTGAGATCGGAGCGCGGCGTCTATCAACTCCGAGAAGACCTCTTCGACGAGACAACGCTTCACTTCTCCCGCAGTACTGGCATTCCGCAGCGGGAATCCTTCGAGTATGGCCGCGCTACTTTGGTGCTGGCTGACTGCTTCGATTGGCTGCGCGCGCGTGAAGAAGCTTCGCTTCATGCAGTGGTTACCGACCCTCCTTATGGACTCATCGAGTACAGCGAAGGGGAGCAAGAGAAGCTCAGGAAGGGAAAAGGGGGCGTGTGGCGAGTCCCGCCGTCCTATGATGGCTCCAAGCGCTCACCACTACCTCGGTTCACAGTCCTGACACAGCGTGATGTTGTCGCGCTCGAAGAATTCTTCACTCAGTGGGGGAAACTGGTGTGTCGTGCAATTGTTCCGGGAGCCAATGTTCTGGTTGCCTCCAATCCGCTGTTATCGCACCTGATTTCCTACGCTCTCGCCAAAGCAGGACTTGAGCGTCGCGGCGAGATCGCCAGACTCGTCATGACGATGCGCGGAGGAGACCGCCCAAAAGCGGCCCACGACACATTCCCCGACATCAGCGTCATGCCTCGTTCGATGTGGGAACCGTGGCTAGTCTTTCGACGCCCTCTGGAGGGCAGGGTTCAAGACAACCTGCGCAAGTGGAAGACAGGCGGATTTCGCCGCCCGTCTGCCGAAAAGCCTTTTGGCGATGTAATCCAGTCAGCACCAACACGGCCGAATGAACGCGCCCTCGCCCCTCATCCGAGCCTTAAGCCCCAAGACTTCATGCGAAAGGTAGTCCGCGCAAGCCTTCCTCTTGGTGAAGGCATCGTATGTGACCCTTTTGCCGGTTCAGGCGCAACTCTCGCTGCTTCCGAGGCCGTCGGTTACCAAAGCATTGGCATAGAACGCGACGATCGCTATTTCGCACTAGCTAAAAAATCGATCCCGAAGCTCGCCGAATTCAAGGTCAAGCCTTAGCTCGATAGATCCAATTCGACCTTAATTTCGCGACGCCTTCCTTATGGAGCGTTGCGGTGCGGGTTCCAAGTTCTCCACGATTGTTCTTTCTGAAATCGTCACGCTTCACATTGCCTAGATAGACCTCTTCAAAAATCATCGATCGACGCTTTACCGCAGGCTCGGTACTTGTATCGACGGAGTAAACAAAGACACACATCCATTGATCACGTGCACCATGCGTGTCAACAGCGCCGCCCGATTTCCGAGTGGTCTTGATCTCGACACCCTCCTCCCCTGACTTTACCGAGTCATCCGGATAGCGCCCTCGAACTACAAGGTCAGGATGACCGTTGAAATACTTGTTCTCTGTCAAAGTACGCGAGTGCTTGGCGAGGCTCGCCGTCAACATGTCTGAAATGAGTCCAGACATGATCGCTGGCCGCAACATGTCATCAAGCCTCTGAAGACCCTTTTTCTGAAGCTCAGAGTTCACATCAAAGAAAAAGTCATAGATGTCTTCCATTGCAACTTCAAAGTCTCTCAAACGCAGTTGAAATGGCAACTCGGCTTTATCGTTAAACAGGCCTCTATCAATCTTGCTTCGCTCGATCATGCGTCCACTGTCCTTGCGGAATCCAAACCATTGGCTGCGCGTGCGCGCCTGGTAAGGATTGCACGAACTCGGTCGCACTCAAAGAAACGGCCCGCTTGTGCGGGCCGTTCCGTATGTCGCTCTGGCGCTGGGGATCAGGCCGCGAACAGCGCCTTCATCTTCTTCAGCGCGTTGGCTTCGACCTGGCGGATGCGCTCGGCGGAGACGCCGTACTCGTCGGCCAGTTCCTGCAGCGTCACCTTGTGCTCGTCGTCAAGCCAGCGGCGGCTGATGATGTCGCGCGAACGGGCATCCAGCGTGGCCATGCCTTCGCGCAACAGGCCGAGCTTGCTGCCCTCGCTGTCGCGACGCTCGTAGGCCTGCGCCGGATCTTCGTCCTGCGCAACGAGATAGGCGACCGGCGCCGGCGGCGCGTTGTCGTCGTCTTCGCCGGCGGGCGCGTCGAAACCGATGTCGCGACCGGACAGCCGCGACTCCATCTCGAGCACTTCGCGCTCGGACACGTTGAGATCGGCGGCAACCGCCTTGACCTCGCTCGCGTTGAGCCAGCCCAGACGCTTCTTGCTCTTGCGCAGGTTGAAGAACAGCTTGCGCTGCGCCTTGGTCGTGGCGACCTTCACGATGCGCCAGTTCTTCAGGATGAACTCGTGCATCTCGGCACGGATCCAGTGCACGGCGAAGCTCACCAGGCGCACGCCCACGTCGGGGTCGAAGCGCTTGACCGCCTTCATCAGGCCGATATTGCCTTCCTGGATCAGATCGCCCAGCGGCAGGCCGTAGCCGTTGTAGCCGCGGGCCACGTGCACGACGAAGCGCAGGTGCGAATGCACCAGCTCGCGCGCGGCGTCGAGGTCGTCGTCGTCGCGGTAGCGCTGCGCCAGCGCCTGCTCATCTTCGACCGACAGCACCGGAATCTGGTGCACGGCGCCGATGTAGGCATCCAGCGAACCCAGCGGGTTGAGGGTCGGGAGGCTGTTGGCAACCAGGGCGTTGGACATGGTCTGCGTGCTCATGGGGAGGGATGTTAGCAGTCGATACCTCTGACTGCTAAGACGCACAGAAGTTCCCGAGTGTTCCATTCACGGAATGACGGCGGGAATTTCGTTGACTTCTACTCGCTTCCGGGATTGTCGCTGACCCGGCCGTCACTGCGCATCCTGGGCGCAAGTCTGCGGATGCGCCCGCCAACCTCGCATGAAAGCTGCCGCATTCAGGTCCAGTCAGCGGCGCAACGGATCGTCTCGCGCGCGGCATCGAGTTCGGACGTCTCGACGACGATCCGGGTCCGGCGGTCCAGGGTGCAGCCCAATCCGAGTTCCAGCAACGTGGCGTGGGCCGCACGCAAGCCGGCGCTGGTGGCCGCATCGAGCAGGCCTTCCGCACCGGCCGCTTCCAGCAGCAACGGTGTGGCGCGCGGTGCAAGCAACGCCGGCCGCGTCGCCGCCTCGCGCAGCACCAGCCATTGCAGCAGGAATTCGAGATCGACCAGGCCACCCGCGCCCTGCTTGAGGTCGAAGCGATCTCCGGCGCTGCGGTCCAGCTCGGCGCGCATGCGCCGGCGCATCGACAGCACATCCTCGTGCAGCTTCGCCGGATCGCGCGGCGTCGCCAGGATGTCGCGGCGCACGTCCTCGAATGCGGCCGCCATGGCGTCATGTCCGGCCACGAAACGCGCACGCACCAGTGCCTGGTGTTCCCAGGTCCAGGCCCGTTCGCGCTGGTACTCGGCGTAGCTGGCCAGCGAGGAGACCAGTAATCCCTTGCCACCGTCCGGGCGCAGGCGCACATCGACGTCGTAGAGGCGGCCGCCGCCGGTCACGGTGCCCAGCAGCGCAACGATCTTCTGCCCCAGGCGCGCTGCCCAGCGTTGTGCGTCGAGCGGGCGCGCGCCGATGAACTGCGCATCGGCCGGCGCGTCGTAGAGGAATACGAGGTCGAGATCGGAGCCGAAGCCGAGTTCTTCGCCGCCAAGACTGCCGTAGCCGATCACTGCGAAGCGTGCATCGGGCAGCGCGCCGTGCGTGGTCTCGAGATCGCGCATCGCCAGCGCGAGCACGGTGTCGACCACCGCGTCAGCCAGCCACGCGAGCTGACGCGTCGCGTCCTGTCCGGACTGCTGCCGGTCGAGCGTGGCCAGCGCGATGCGGAAACTCAGCTGCTGGCGAATCTCGTTGAGATCCAGCAGACCGGCTTCCAGATCCGGCTGCCGCAGTGCGCGCGCGCAGGCCTGGGCCATCTCGCCGCGCTGCAGCAGCGGCTCTTCATCGCGCGTGTCGAGCAGTTCGTCGAGCAGCAGCGGATGCGCGGCAAGGCGTTCGGCGAGAAACGCGCTGCGCGTGACCACGTCGACCAGACGCGCCAGCGCCGCCGGGCGTTCGTCGAGCAGAGCCAGATAACTCGCGCGCCGCAGGATGTTGTGCAGCAGCGCGAGCAACCGGCGGATCGCCTGCAGCGGACGATCCGCAGGCGCGGACGCCTGCAGCAGCACCGGCATCAGCCGGTCCAGTCGCGTGCGCGCACTGTCGGACAGATCACGCACGCTCGGGGAGCGCGCGAAATCGCGCAGCGCCGCGTCGACATCGGTGCTGTCGGTGAAACCGGCGGCTTCGAGCACCGCGCGTTCCCCGCCCTCGGGCAGCGCGCGCCAGTAGCCGGCGAGATCGTCATCCGCCTCGACCGCCCGCTGCTGGCTGCGCACGGCGAACAGCGCATCGAACTCCTGCGCGACCGACGCGCGCACAGCGCGCAGTGCATCGACGAGCGCGTCCCAGTCGACGTAGCCGAGTCCACGCGCGATCCGCAGACGATCCTGCGGATCGCCCGGCAACATGTGCGTCTGCGCATCGCGCAGCATCTGCAGCCGGTTCTCCAGCTGCCGCAGGAATCGATACGCGCGTTGCAGCAAGGCCAGCGTGTCCGCATCGATCTGCGCATGCGCGTGCAAGGCATCGAGCGTCGGCAACAGGCGCCGGTCGCGCAGCGCCGGCTCGCGGCCACCGCGGATCAGCTGCAAGGCCTGGGCGAGGAATTCGATTTCGCGGATGCCGCCATCGCCGCGCTTGATGTCGTCGGACAGCTCCTTGCGCGCGACCTCGGCGGCGATCATCGCCTTCATCTGCCGCAGGCCGTCGAGCGCGCCGTAATCGAGATAGCGGCGGTAGATGAAGGGCCGCAGCTGCGTCAGGAACCGCTCGCCGGCCTCGATGTCACCGGCAACGGGGCGCGCCTTCTGCCAGGCGTAGCGTTCCCAGTCACGGCCTTCGTGCTGGAAGTACTGCTCCATCGCCGCGAAGCTCAACGCGATGCGGCCGGCACTGCCGAACGGTCGCAGCCGTAGATCGACGCGATGGCTGAAGCCATCGGCGGTGTTCTCGTCGAGCAGCTTGGCGAGCTGCTGGCCGAGCCGGGTGAAGTAGTCCTCGGCCGCGAGCGCACGCGCCCCATCGCTCTCGCCCGCCGTCGCGAAGCCGTAGATCAGATCGATGTCGGAACTGAAATTGAGTTCGCCGCCGCCGAGTTTTCCGAGACCGAACACGACCAGTCGCACAAGATTGCCATCGGCATCGCGCACGCGGCCGTAGCGCTGCGCGAACTCGGCTTCCAGCGCGTCGAGCGCGAGCGTCAGACAGGTTTCCGCCAGCGCCGTGCTGCCGGCGAGCGTCGCGTCGACATCGTCGAGACCGTGCACGTCGCGCCAGACCAGCCGCGCGGAACACGCGGTGCGATAGCGGCGCAGCAGTGCCGGCCACTCACTCCGGTTGGCGGCGCCAAGTACCGGCGCCGCGATGCCGGCCTGCGCATCGTCATCCAGAAGTTGCGCGAGCACGTCCGGCTGACGCTGCAGCACGTCGAGCGCGAAATCGCTGGCGAGCGCCACGGGGCGGATGCGCGCGAGTGCATCGGCGTCGCTGCGAATGGTGTCCGGCAATCGCGCGATCAGGCGGTCGAGCTGGGCGTCGAGTTCGGGCGGAAACGGGGTATCAGGCATCCGCGAATTGTCGCATCGCGGTACTCGATATTTCGGCATGGGCGCGCTTGCGCTTGAGCGACGCTACCCGGGAAATCCGCATCCCGCGCCAGCGCGCTCCCACAGCAATCACGCAACATCAGGCAAAAAAAAGCCCGCGACCGGTAGACCGGTTGCGGGCCTTGCTCCCTCCCCCACGTCGGGTGCAGGGCGATAGTGAAAGAGTCGTTACCGCTTTGCACGCTGCATTGCAAAACGATACTGACGGGTTCAAAAAATCGCCTGGAGCGATTTTTGACGTCGCGAAGCGACGGCCCAGCGGGTGGCTGCCATGGATGGCGGCCACAAAAACCCTCGCCTGTTCAGGGTTTCGGCCCGCGCCGCAGGTCGCGCAGGATCTCGCGCGCGGCGTTGCGCCCGGGCAGGCCGGTGACGCCGCCGCCCGGGTGCGAACCCGAACCGCACAGGTACAAACCGCACAGCGCGCCGCGATAGTTCCCCTGCCCGAGCACGGGCCGTGCGCTGAACAACTGGTCCGGGCCCAGCGCGCCGTGGAAGATGTCGCCGCCGACGAGGCCGAGCCGGCGTTCGAGATCGAGCGGCGTCAGCGCGTCATAGCCGAGCACGCTGCGGGCGAAGTTCGGCGCCTGTGCATCCACGGTGTCGATCATCAGTTGCGCAACCGTGTCGCGATGCGCGTCCCAGCCGCCGTCGGCCTCCTCGATCACCGGATTGACGTGCTGACAGAACAGGCTGGCGACGTGCTGGCCGGGTGGCGCGAGGCTGTCGTCGAGCGTCGACGAGATCACCAGTTCCACGACCGGTGTGCGCGCCCAGCCGGGATTGTGTTCGCGCGATTTCGCATCGAAGTACGCGCGCTCGAAATAGCCGAGCGAATCGCCGATCAGGATGCCGCTCTGATGATGCGGCTGCATCGCGGTACCGGGCGCGGCGCGGAAATCCGGCAACTCCGACAGCGCGACATTCATGCGGAACGTGCCCGAACCACAGCGGTAGCGGCGGATGCGCGCGGTGGTGTCCTCGTCGAGATGCTCGGGTGCGACCAGACGCGTGTAGAGCAGCTTCGGATTGAGGTTGGACGCGACCACGCCGGCGCGCAATGTGCGCCCGTCGGCGAGTGCGACACCGACCGCGCGACCGTTCTCGACCAGCACCTGCGCGACCTCCGCATCGGTATCGATCACCACGCCACGCGCGCGGCACTCGGTGGCGATCGCATTGCTGATCGCGCCCATGCCACCGATCGCGTGGCCCCACACGCCACTCTTGCCATTGACCTCGCCGAACACGTGATGCAGCAGCACATAGGCCGAGCCCGGCGTGTAGGGACTGGCGAAATTGCCGACGGTCGAATCCCAGCCCAGCGCGGCCTTCAGCGGTTCGCATTCGAACCAGTCGTCGAGCAGTTCGCCGGCGGATTTCGAGAACAGGTCGAGCAGGTCGCGGCGGCCACGCATGTCCAGCGATTTCAGCTGCCGCGCGACGCTCAGGGAATTGAGCCAGTCGGCGAGCACGAAACGGTCGCTGACATTGGGCGGCGTGGCGTGCATCAGCTCCCGCAGCACGACGACGACGCGATCGAGCATCGCGTAGTAGGCGGGCAGACGCGCGGCATCGCGCTGCGACCAGCGTGCGAGTTCGGCGGCGCCGTCCGGGCCGCCGAGACGGAATGCGCGGCCGTCCGGTAACGGCAGGAAATTCGAGTACGGCCGCTCCACCACGCGCAGGCCGTGCTGCGCCAGCCGCAGATCGGCGATCACCTTCGGGTTGAGCAGGCTGACGGTGTAGCTCGCGAGCGAGTTGCGGAACCCCGGATGGAATTCCTCGGTAACAGCCGCGCCACCGACGACGCCGCGACGTTCCAGTACGCGCACGCGCAGGCCGGCGCCGGCGAGATACGCCGCGCAGACCAGTCCGTTGTGGCCGCCGCCGACAACCAGCACATCGCAGTCGTCGCGGCGGCCGCTCATGCGTGCCGGGCCAGCGTGGACTGCACGAGATCGGCCAGCGTCGAGGCGGCCTGCGGGCGACCGAGCGCAGCGGAGGCGCGCGCGGCATCGGGCAGCACGGACGGCGAGGCGAAGGCATCGGACAGCAGCGTCGCAAGATGTTCGGGCGTGAGTTCGGGTTCGGGCACGCACCAGCCGATACCGGCCGCGGCCAGCGTTTCGGCATTGCGGCGTTGCTCGTCGCGCGAGCCGCCCGCGGGAATCGGCACCAGCACCGCCGGACGACCGACGGTGAGCAGATCCGCGGCCGTCGTTGCTCCGGCGCGGGTGATCACCAGATGCGCATCGCGCAGGCGTGCGCCCATGTCGTCGAAGAACGGACGCACGGTCGCGTCGATGCCGGCCTCGCGCAAGGTGCGTTCGATCTGGTCGGTCGCATCGCCCTTGTATTGCAGCGAGACCTGCAGGCGCTGGCGGATCGAATCGGGCAGTTGCAGCAGCGCCGGCGGTACGACCTCGCCGAACACGCGCGCGCTCTGGCTGCCGCCAACCACGAGCAGGCGCAGCGGTGTGGCCGCGTCGAGCAGCGGATAGTCGCCACGTGCATCGAGGATCGCCTGCCGCACCGGATTACCGGTGTCGACGATGCGCGCGGCGTCGAAGCCGTCGAGACCAGCGGTGTCCGGGAACGACGTCGCCACGCCATCGGCGAAGCGCAGCAATTTGCGGTTGGCCATGCTCAGGCGCGCGCCCTGCTCGTGCAGCAGCAGTGGCAGCGCACGGCTCCTGGCCGCCAGCGCCGGCGCGAAGCTCGGATAGCCACCAAATCCGACCAGCAGGCGCACGTCGCGACGGCGCATGTCGGCGCGCGCCACAGCCGTCGCGCGCAGGATCGTCAGGCCGGCGGCCAGCTTGCCCGACAGACCGCCTTCGAGGCTCCGCGCCGGCAGCACCACGTGGTCGAGTCCCGCCAGCGCCTGCGTGTACGCGGCGCCGCGACGCTCGGTGTAGATCACCACCGGATGTCCGCGACGCTGCAGCTCGCGCGCCAGCGCTTCCGCCGGGAACAGATGTCCGCCTGTGCCGCCGGCGGCGCAGGCGATTGTGGGGAGCGATGCGGGGGACACGTGCGACATGGACGACCTGCGAAAACGACAGCGCACGACTATAGCCAGTGCGCCCGGCGCGTTCACGCCCTCGCGTGGCGCTCAGTCGTCCAGGGTGCGGGTCATGAAGGTGCTGAAGGGATCGTCGACGTAATCGCCGAATGGACCGCAGGACTCGAAGCCGTGCCGCGCGTACAGCGCGTGTGCCGGCGCGAATGCGGCCGCGGTGCCGGTCTCCAGGCTCAGCCGCTGCCAGCCCTGCGCGCGGGCCGTGGCCACCAGCTGCGCGAGCATCGCTGCGGCCACGCCCTGACGCAGATGCGCGGCATCGGTGCGCATCGATTTGAGTTCGCCATGGCCGTCGCCGAGATCCTTCAGCGCGCCGCAGCCGGCCAGCGCATCGCCGCGCCAGGCGCCCCAGAACGACACGCCCGGCGCGCGCAGGCCGGACAGGTCCAGCGCATGGATGCTTCCGGGCGGCGAATGCAACGCCATCGCATCGAGATGGGACTGCAGCAACGCGATGACGCGTGGATCGTCGAGACCACCGGCGCGGAGTTCCAGCGTCGGTACGGGCGCCTGCAGCCATGCCAGCTTGCGCGCACGCGGCTGGCGCTTGAGTTGCCACTCGGCGCGGGAGGCGCTGGCGCGGTCCGGATAGCCGCGACTGGCGAGGATGCGCACCGGCGGGTTGCCGCGCGTGTACTTCGCACCACGCCCCGCCGCATGGGCGGCGAAGCGCGCATCGAGATCATTGGTGATGCCGGCGTACCAGCTGCCGTTGCGGCATTCGAGCAGGTACAGGTGCCAGGGCGACGGTGCGGTCATCGCACCGATTATCCATACGCGCGCAGCGCTGTCAGCGGTCGAGGCGCTCGAAGGCGAACAGCGCCGCGAGCGGGTGTTTGCGGCGCTCGATCAGCGCGCGCAGCAGGCCGGCGCCGAGCATCGAGTAGGTGATGCCGTTGCCGCCGTAGGCCATCGCGAAATGCACGCGCTTGCCCGTCGCGGCATGCGGGCCGAAGAACGGCAGGCCGTCTTCGGTTTCGGCGAAGGTGCCGGCCCAGGAGAACGTCGGTGTCAGGTCGAGATCCGGGCGTATCTTCGCGATCTGCTTCATCAGCACGCGCGCCTTCTTCTCCACGCGCGCGTCGCGCCGCGCGGGCACGTCGACATCGTCGTCCTCGCCGCCGATCACCAGGCGCCGGTCGCCGGTGGTGCGCATATAGAGATAGGGCCGCGCGGTTTCCCAGACGAGCGTGCCGACCAGCGGACCGAGCTGCGCTTCGGAGATCGGATCGGTGACGAAGGCATAGCTGCTGCGGTTGCGCGCGACCTGTTTCGGCAGCCAGTGCTGGCTGGCGTAGCCGGCGGCGATCACGACATGGCGGGCGCGGATACGCGCACCGTTGTCGGTCGTCGCGACGACATCCCGCGCGCGCGCATCGAGTCGCAGGATCGCCGTGCGGTCGAATACCTGCGCGCCGCGTTTCACCAGCCGCGCGAGCAGGCGCGACGCGAAGCGATAGGGATCGACCTGGGCGGCCTGGCGGCTGCGCAGCGCGGCCGGCGCATCGATCCGGTACTCGGCTTTCAGCGGTTCCGATTCGAGATACTCGATGTCGAAGCCGTGGCGTCGACGTGCCTCGTATTCCTCGCGCAGGCTGGCGAGGTCGCGCTTGCGGCTGGCGTAGTACAGGCTGTCGGCGCGTTCGAAATCCACATCGCGCAGACCGCGTGCGACCTCGCCCAGCATGTCGATCGACTCGCTGCAGGCCCGGTACGCCAGCGCGGCATCGTCCTCGCCGTAGCGTTTGGCCAGATCGACCAGATGGGTGTCGATCTCGTACTGCAGCAGCGCGGTGCTCGCGGCCGTGCTGCCCCAGGCGATGTCTCTCTGCTCGACCACGACGACCGAATGCCCGTGGGTGGCGAGTTCGTCGGCGATCAACGCGCCGGTGATGCCGCCGCCGACGAGCAGCACGTCGCAGGCGACGTCGGCCTCGAGTCGTGGGAACGCGTGCATCAGACCGTTGCGCACGGCCCAGAAGGGATAACCGCTCTTGAGATCCATGCAACTGCATCCGGAAGGTGGTGGCCAGACTAGGCGGCGCGGTGTGAGTGCGTCGACGACACTCGTGGGCCCTGCCCGCTAGACTGCGCGCCCCTGCCCGGCCCCTCCTGCGATGTCCGTCGTTCCTGTCCCCGCCTCCACTACCCTGCCGACCACCGACTGGGACGTCATCGTGCTCGGCGCTGGCGCAGCGGGTCTGATGGCGGCGATCGCGGCCGGCCAGCGCGGGCGTCGCGTGCTGGTGCTCGACCACGCGAACAAGGTCGGCAAGAAGATCCTGATGTCGGGCGGCGGCCACTGCAATTTCACCAATACCGGCACCACGCCGGCGCAATACCTGTCGGACAACCCGCATTTCTGCAAGTCGGCGCTCGCGCGCTACACGCCGCAGGATTTCATCGAGCTGGTCGATCGCCACGGCATTGCCTGGCACGAAAAGGAACTGGGCCAGCTGTTCTGCGACGGATCCTCGAAGCAGGTCGTGCAGTTGCTGCTCGACGAGGCCGATGCCGTCGGCGTGCAGGTCCGCACGCATTGCACGGTGCAGCTGCCGCGACGCGTCGACGACGGCTACGCGATCGATACCGCGGCCGGGCGACTGCGCTGCGCTTCGCTGATCGTCGCGACCGGTGGCCTGTCGATTCCGAGCATGGGCGCGACCGGGTTCGGCTATGACCTGGCGCGCGGCTTCGGCCACGCCCTGGTGCCGACGCGCGCCGGTCTGGTACCGCTGACGCTCAGCGGCAAACATCAGGAACGGCTGGACGAACTGTCAGGCGTCGCGCTGGATGTCGAAGCCGGCTGCAACGGCGCGTTCTTCCGCAACCGCATGCTCATCACCCACCGCGGCATCAGCGGCCCGGCGATCCTGCAGATCTCGTCCTACTGGCAACCCGGCGACGATCTGCGTCTCGATCTGCTGCCCGGCCGCGATGCGCTGGCGTGGCTGCAGACGCAGCAGGCCGAGCGCCCCGGCACCGAACTCAAGAACGTGCTGGCCGAACTGATGCCGCGCCGCTTCGCCCAGCGCCTGTGCGAGATCTGGCTGCCGAACCGGCCGATGAAACAGTTCACCCCGCCGCAGCTGCAGGACACCGCCGCACTGCTGCAGGCCTGGCCGCTGGTCGCCAGCGGCACCGAGGGCTACCGCACCGCCGAAGTCACCCTGGGCGGCGTGGATACCGGCGGCGTATCGTCGCGGACGATGGAATCGCAGCACGCACCCGGGCTCTATTTCATCGGCGAAGTGCTCGACGTCACCGGCTGGCTCGGCGGCTACAACTTCCAGTGGGCCTGGGCATCGGGCATGGCGGCAGGCAGCGCGGCCTGACACCATTTCTGTGGGAGCGGGGGGGGGGGGGGGGGGGGGGGGGGGGGCCCCCCCCCCCCCCCCCCCCCCCCCGCCACTGTCTCTGGGGCACTTGCCGTAGAGCAGGAGGGTGACGGAATCAAC
>JBQEAV010000017.1:0-35396 GCA_052108555.1 Luteimonas sp. | reverse complement strand
TCGCGCAGTTCCCGCTGCCAGGGCGCAGGTGCTTCATATCGGCGCAAGCGGTCGAGCGCTCGCGGCGGATGCACAGCTGGCGTGTCCGTGCGCCCGCACGCATGGACGGCTCGATCCTGCGGCCGGGCGATACTGGCGCCCCCGGGAAGCGCGCAAGGCGGTCGATACCGATGAAACGCGCGCGTCCACGCCCCATGCACATCACGCAGGAGCCAGCATGAAGTCCCCGATTCCCGATTACCTCACCGAGGTCCTGCAGGCGGTCAGACATATCGAGGATGGCGCGCCCGCCGACTACATCGAGGTACTCGCCAAGGCGGACACGTCGCTGCTGTCGATTGCGATCGCCACCGTCGACGGGCAGGTCTATGCGGTCGGTGACGACGAGGCGGAATTCTCGATCCAGTCGATTTCGAAGGCGTTCGCGTACGGATTGGCGATCGGCGACGCCGGTCTCGACCGCGTGCTGTCCAGGATCGGTGTCGAGCCGTCCGGTGACGCTTTCAACGAGCTGTCGCTCGAGGCGCAGACCCATCGGCCGATGAATCCGATGATCAATGCCGGCGCGATCGCCACGCATTCGCTGATCGGGCCGCAGGGTGCGAGCGGTGCACAGCGCGTCGCCAGGATCCTGGAGATGTTGTCACGCCTCGCCGGGCGCGAACTGCACGTGGACGAAGCCGTCTACGAGGCCGAGCTGCGCGACGCCAACCGGAACATGGGGCTGGGCTACATGCTCAAGGCGGCCGGCATCATCGAGGGCGACCCGCGCGACATCGTGAGCGGGTATGTGCGCCAGTGCTCGATCAACGTCAACGTGCGCGATCTGGCGCTGATGGCCGCGACACTGGCGAACGCCGGCACGCATCCCACCACCGGCGAGAACATCATGCCCCGCGACAGCGTGCGGCAGGTCCTGTCGGTGATGACCACCTGCGGCATGTACGACGCCGCCGGCGACTGGGTGTCCACGGTGGGCATTCCCGCCAAGAGCGGCGTGGCCGGCGGCATCATCGGCGCCCTGCCCGGCCAGCTGGGCCTGGCGGTGTTCTCGCCGAAGCTCGATCTGCATGGCAACAGCGTGCGCGGCGTGGCCATATGCGAACGTCTGTCGCGTGACATGGGGCTGCACATGATGGACGTGAGCCAGATCGGTCGTGCCGTCGTGCGCACATTGCTGATCACGCTGTCGGGCGGCTCACGGCAGACGGGCGATGAATCGATTCCGGTGTACGAATTGCGCGGGGCGATCCGTTTCGGCGGCGCGGAACTGTTGACGCGCAATCTGTCGAACGATCTTGCCGAAGGCAGCCACGGCGCGCAGCAGGGCCGCTACGCACAGGCACGGGCGGTCATCGTGTCGCTCAAGCACACGCACTCCCTCAACGAGGTGGCGGGGCGCATTCTGCGGGAGACGGTCCGCCGACTCCGCACAGATGGCCGCCAGGTGGTGCTGATCGATCCGACGCGATTGCTGGATCTGGCCGACACGCCACGCGACGCGTTGCCGGATATCGTGGACAGTGACGAGGCCGCCCGCATGCTGGTGGGCGGCAACGACTGTCGCCTGGTGGCGACCAGCGACGAGTTGTGAGGTCGGGTCGGCACCGCGGTGCCAGGGAACGGGAGGTCGCGGTGCGGAATCCATTTGCGAGGCGCGATACGCAGGTCGCCCCCGATCACGGGCCCGACCCGCTGGGCGGTCTGCAGCGATGCCTGATGCCCGGGCCGCGCCTGCGATCCGGTGGCGCGCACTGGGTATGGGCCATGTGTCTGTGGCTGTGCGCCGCCACCGCCGGTGCACAGCCGCCCGGCTTCGCCTGGCCGGACGGGCAGCGCGCGGCCGTCAGCCTGGCGTACGACGATGCGCTGGATTCGCAGCTCGACCATGCGATTCCCGCGCTGGACCGGCATGGCTTCAAGGGCAGCTTCTATCTGACGATGGCCAGCGATGTAGTGGTGCGCCGGCTCGATGCCTGGCGCGCCGCCGCGGCCAACGGGCATGAGCTGGGCAACCACAGCCTGTTCCACCAGTGCAGCGGCAGCGGGCCGGATCGCGACTGGGTGGCCCCGTCGCGGGATCTCGATCGCACGACGGTGGCGCAGATGCGCGACCAGATCCTGCTGGCGAACGCGATGCTGTACGCGATCGATGGTGAGCGCGTGCGCAGTTTCACCGCGCCCTGCGGCGAAACCACTGCCCAGGATGGCGACTACCTGCCGGCAGTCGCATCCGCGTTCGTCGGCAGCAAGATCGTGGCCGGTGGGCAGGTCACCGATATGGCCCGGCTCGATCCGGACCGTGTGCCCGCGCAGGCACCGGTCGATGCCGATGCACAGGCCTTGATCGCATCGGTCGAACAGGCCGCGCGCGACGGCACGATGGTCAACCTCACTTTCCACGGCATCGGCGGCGATCATCTTGCGGTGTCCATCGAAGCGCACGACGCGTTGCTCGCGCACCTCGCCGCGCATCCCGACGTGTACTGGGTGGCGAACTTCCGCGACATCATGCGTTGGGTGCGCGCGCAGGCGGAATGACGCGGCCGGCAGCACGCCATCCGGCGCAGCGTGGCGCACAATGCGCGCCTTGAAGCCGATCCGGACGTGTCATGGAACTTGAAGCCCTTCTCACTTCGGCCCTGCGCGAGGCCGGTTATGGCCCCGATGCCATCGGCTCGGCGATGCCGCGGATCGTCCGCATCCTGCAGGCGGAGGATGTGCGCATCGAAATGGGCCGCAGCCTCTCGCGCAAGGAGCGCGAGTACGTGCGCCTGCAGCTGGAGCTGGGGCTCAACGTGTCGGAAGTCATCGCGGGCCTGAAGAAGTGATGGACGTTCCGGCAGGCGAGCAACCCGCGGTGCGGACCGTCGTCGGCACCTGCCACTGCAAGGCGGTCGAGTTCGAAGTGGACCTGATCGACGGTCTCGAGAACGTCCGTCGCTGCAACTGCTCGTTGTGCAGCCGCAAGGGCGCGGTGATGGCCGGCGTGACCCTCGACCGCCTGCGCGTGACCCGCGGCGCGGACGTGTTGCGCCTCTACCAGTGGAATACGAAGATCGCGAAACACTGGTTCTGCAGCGTGTGCGGCATCTACACGCACCACCAGCGCCGCAGCGTGCCCAACGAGTACGGGTTCAATCTGGCGTGTATCGAAGGTGTGGACATTTCCACCATCGGGGAGATCGGCCGCAGCAATGGCGCGGCGCAGAGTCTGGTGGCGTCGTAGAAGCGGGTCGCGCACCCTGCGGCGGTGCAGCCCCGGGAGGCGTCTCGCATGGCTTTCCGCCGTCGCGATCACAGCATCCAGCGATACGCGACACGCTGCCTGCTGCGATTCGCATGCCACCATCGAAGACGACGTTCGATCGTCCAGTCGCCGACGCGGTGTTGCGCGCGACGGGCCTGTCCAGGTGAAGCCCCGACCGCGCGCCTGCCCGTCGCCCCGGCATGCGGGGCGACGGGTGACACACAGCGATCTCAGTCGAACTTGAACTTCGCTCCGACCGTGAAGTAGCGGCCGATGGCGCCGCTGAAGTCCATCGGGTTGTAGTTGATCGCGCCGTAGGTCAGCGGATCCAGCGGGGCGACGCGATCGGTGAGGTTGGCGACCGAGCCGAACACTTCCCAATGCTCGGTCGGCATCCAGCGCGCGGACAGATCGACGGTGTAGAACGAGGCCAGCTCGCAACCGCGGGGTGCGTCGTCGCCATTGGCGAACCCGTTGGCGCATTCGGTGTCACCGGCCTCGGTGACATTGCGGATGCTGTCGCGCCAGTTCACGACGCTGCTGATCGAGAACGCATCCATTTCCCAGGTCGCGCCGAAGTTCGCCTTGTTCTTCGGCGTGCCGATGCAATTGGTCACGTCACAGTTGCCGTGAGTGCCGGCGAACTCGTAGACGGTGCCATCCACATCCTCGCGTTCGAATGCGCTGATGTGGGTGAACTGCAGATCCAGCCGCAGATTGCCCGCACCGAGATCGAAGCGCTGTTCCATGTCGACATCGAAGCCTTCGACAGTCGTCGATGACGCGTTCTCGTAGCCGACCAGCACCGCGAGGATCGAGCCGCTGCCCGGGGTGCCGGGAATCTCGTTGGTGCCGCGCACGACATTGTCGCCGCCGGCTGCGATCGCCGCGTCCGCGCTGCCACCGAATATCTCGTCGGTGCGCTTGATGCGGAACGCATCGAACGCGAGCGAACCGCCGGTCCACGGTGACAGCACGATGCCGACCGTCGTGCTCTTCGATTCCTCGGGACGCAGGTCGGGATTGGGCGACGTGATCAGCGCGATCGGCCCGGCGTCGCAATCCTGCGGTTCGTTGCCCGGGGCCGCGCAGCGCACCGGATCGACGGCGGTACTGAACGCGGCCAGGCCGCCGGTGCCGGCCTCGGCCGGATTCGGCGCGCGGAAGCCCTCGGCGTAGGTACCGCGCAATGCGATCCAGTCAGTGGGCGACCACTTCACCCCGACCTTGGGCGTGGTCGCGGTGTCGCCCCCGTCGTACTTGTCGACGCGCAGCGCACCGGTCAGTTCCAGACTGTCGAGGACCGGCGCCTGCAGTTCCGCGTAGGCGCTCGTGACCTTCTCCACGCCGGCGTAGGACGAGTAGCCCAGACCGATGATGTCGCCCTGGTCGGTGAAGCTCTGCGGTGTCAGCGACACTGACTGGCGCCGGTATTCGGCACCGACCGCCAGCCCCAGCGCACCGCCGCGCAGATCCATCAATGGACGCGTCGCCTTCGCATCGAAGATGTCGAGTCGCGTGCGACCGGCCGCGGTGATGCGCGGCGAGATGTAGTCGTACAGCGCCTGGGTGTTGAGACCTGCATCGTCGCCGATGCGCCACCAGCCGACCGGGCTGTCGGGATCCTCCAGCACGGTCTTGACCCGGCTGTAGCGCAGAAAACCGGTGCGCTCGTTGGTGAGATCGGTGCCGGAATGCAGATAGCCGACGTCGTAGTCCCAGGCGCCGGCGGTGCCCTTGAATCCCAGCAGCAGGCGCACGAAACGGCTGTCGTTGTAGGTCACGCGCGGGCCGACATCGAACGCGGTGTAGCGCAGCCGGTTGGCGGTACCCGGATACGGATTATCCGGATGGTCCGGGCCGAGCACGGTCGCGCCGGGTCCCGGATCGTTGGCATTGACCGGTCCGCCGGGATACCCCCACGCACCGGACACGCCCGACGGGGTGTTCTGGAAGACGGTCTTCTTGTTGGCCGCGCTGAGTTCCATGTACAGCTCGCCGGTGTCGCCGACGGCGAACGCGGCGCGCGAGAAGAAGTTCACGTACTCCTCCTCGGGCGAAAGATCGCGGAACTGCGCGACATCCCACAGGCAGCCACCGGCGGGATCCTGTGGCGTCACGTTCGACAGCGCAGCGCAGCCCGGCAATGATTCGAACAGGCCGGTATCCGGATTCTCGATCGCACCGCTCGGACCGCCGCCGGCGCCCGTGCCGCCACCGGTGATGCGGCCCGGCAGGTTGGTGCCGATGCCGTAGCCCCACGGCCGCGTGTCGCCGGTGCCGATCCAGTCGCGGCCACGGCGGTCGCGCACGCGGATCGCGTCGGTCTTCGCCGCCTCGATGCTGAAGAATGCGTTGTAACCGTCTTCGGCCAGACTGCCCGTGCCGGCAGTCAGCGACGCCTTGGGCTGGTCGCCGCCGCCGTCATGGGACCAGCCGTAGGACACGGTTGCGATCGCACCGGTGAAGTCGCTGCGCAGGATCACGTTGACCACGCCGGCAATCGCATCCGAGCCGTAGATCGAGGACGCACCGTCCTTCAGCACCTCGATCCGCTCGACCGCGTCGAGCGGGATCGTGCTCAGGTCGGTGAACACCTTCTGGCCGTCGTCGGCCAGGCCGAACGGTGCCATGCGGCGGCCGTTGAGCAGCACCAGCGTGGACCCGGCCCCCAGACCGCGCAGCGAGATCGCCGCACCGCCGCCGGCAAATCCGTTGCCGAAACTCTTGGGCACCGAGCCGGCGCCGTCGACCGACAGGCTCTGCAGATATTCGCCGACGGTGGTTTTGCCGGACCGGTCGATCTGTTCGCGGGCGATCACCTGCACCGGCGAGGCGGTCTCGGTATCGGTGCGGGGAATGTTGGAGCCGGTGACGGTGATGCGATCGAGCGTCCTCGGCTCCCCGGGGTCGGTCTGCGCCCACGCCGCGATCGGCAGCACGAGCGCACAGAGCCCGGCGGGAATGGCAAGGCTGAGCCGGGTGCGGCGCACCCGCAAACGATTGTGGATCGTGTTCATCTGGACACCCTCGGCATGTGGAATTGCATGGATGTGAGCTGCAGGGGATCGATCCACGTCCGATGTCGAGCGATTCGGCGCCAGTTAATATTTGGTTAACGCGCGGCGCGCGTGACGAATCGCTATTAATATTGTTTAACTATCTGAATATTAATCGGATATTTACTTGGAAAAGCTATTCATTAACTTTGAACCGCCGATGCGCGTATTTATTTTCCGCGTGAATGAAAGTGAAGCCGCGTTCCTTTCCCGCAACGCCTGCCAATTCACAGTGGGACGCAGCACCCCGTTCGGCGGTCTCTTGAGCCTCGGCGACGCATCGAGAGTCCGGTGCGAGCACCAAGGCGATTTGTGCCCTCGGGAAGGCGCCTTTGTTCAATGCTGTTCCGTTGGGTCGAATTTTCGACAGGCGCGCGTCGACAGGTTCCGCCTACTGAAGTTCTCGTGGGTTGGCACACGAAATGGACTCGGCTACGCCAACAGAAGAAAACGTTCGATCCTGGGTTCGCAGTCGAAAGACGGGGCGCCCGGACGCCGGGTGGGCGCGATGGCTTGATTGGGGCAACGCTGAAAGCGTCGTCATTCCCGCGAAAGCGGATGCGCTTTCGCGGGAATGACGAACAAGGGCAGACTTGATCAACGTTGCCTTGGCGCTGGCCTCAAGGCAGAACGCCATCTACGGCTCATCAGTCCATGGCGCCTTGATTCCCCACCATCCACACCAATATCGACCGCTCGCACCACATCCACACGGACGCCGTACGCAATGACCGCAACCGCCGAAACCCGAAAGTTCGAAGCCGAAGTCGCCCAGGTGCTGCACCTGGTCACGCACTCCCTCTACTCGCACAAGGAAATCTTCCTGCGCGAGCTGATCTCCAACGCCTCGGATGCCTGCGACAAGCTGCGCTTCGAGTCGATCGCCAACCCCGATCTGCTGGCGGGCGACGGCGAACTGCACATCGACGTCAGCTGGGACAAGGCGGCGCGCACGGTAACGATCCGCGACACCGGTATCGGCATGAATCGCGACGATGTGGTCGCCAACATCGGCACCATCGCCAGCTCCGGCACGCGCCGCTTCCTCGAAGCGATGAGCGGCGAGCAGAAGGCCGATGCGCGCCTGATCGGCCAGTTCGGCGTGGGCTTCTATTCGGCCTTCGTCGTCGCCGACCGCGTGACCGTGCTGACCCGCCACGCGGGCGCCGCGCCCGAGGCCGGCACGAAGTGGGAAAGCGACGGCCGCGGCGAGTACTCGCTCGAAGACGTGACCCTGCCGGAGCGCGGCACCACCGTCGTCCTGCATCTGAAGGCCGACGAAGACGAGTTCCTCGACGGCTGGAAGCTGCGCTCGCTGGTCACCAAGTATTCCGACCACGTCGCGTTTCCGATCCGCATGCCGAAGGACACGCCCGCACCGGCGGAAGGTGAGGACGCACCGGTCGACGCCGCACCGGAGTGGGAAACCGCGAACGACGCGTCCGCGCTGTGGACCCGGCCGAAGTCGGAGATCAGCGACGAGGAGTACCAGAACTTCTACAAGGCGCTCGGCCACGACTTCAACGATGCCGCCGCGTGGACCCACAATCGCGTCGAAGGCAGCCAGAGCTTCACCACGCTGCTGTATCTGCCGTCGCAGCCGCCGTTCGACCTGATGATGGGCGGGCGTGACGAGCGCAAGGGACTGAAGCTCTACATCAAGCGCGTGTTCGTCATGGACGCCGCCGAAGAACTGCTGCCGAACTACCTGCGCTTCGTGCGCGGCGTCGTCGATGCCGACGACCTGCCGCTCAACGTCAGCCGCGAACTGCTGCAGCACAACCGCCAGCTCGATCGCATCAAGGGCGCCTGCGTGAAGCGCGTGCTCGACCTGATCGAGAAGCTCGCGCGCGACGATGCGGACAAGTTCACCGCGTTCTACAAGGCCTTCGGCAACACGCTCAAAGAGGGCATCGTCGAGGACGCCAGCAACCGCGAGCGCATCGCGAAGATCCTGCGCTTCGCATCGACGAAGGGCGAGGGTGCATCGCAGACCGTCTCGCTGGACGATTACGTGGGCCGCATGCCGGTCGGCCAGGACACCATCTGGTACATCACCGCCGATGGCCACAAGGCCGCCGCCGGCAGCCCGCAACTCGAAGCCTTCCGCGCGAAGGACATCGAAGTGCTGCTGATGTTCGACCGCATCGACGAGTGGATGCTCGGCAGCCTGCACGAGTACGCCGGCAAGTCGATGAAGAACGTCGCCAAGGGCGAACTGCCGCTCGACGAAGCCGACAAGGCCAAGCAGGCCGAAGCCGCGACGGCCGCCGCACCGCTGGTCGAACGCATCAAGGGTCTGCTCGGCGACCGTGTCGGCGACGTGCGCGTGTCGGCGCGTTTGACCGATTCGCCGTCGTGTCTCGCGCTCGCCGACTACGAAATGGCCCCGCACCTCGCCCGTCTGCTGCGCGAAGCCGGCCAGGACGTGCCCGAGAGCAAGCCGACACTCGAGATCAACCCGCAGCACGCGTTGCTGCAGCGGATCGAAGGCGAGTCGGACGACGCGAAGGCGACGGATCTGGCGACGCTGCTGCTGGAACAGGCCGAGATCGCCGCGGGCGCGCCGCTGCCGGATCCGGCTGCGTTCGTGCAGCGGATGAACCGGGTGCTGCTGGGCAGCTAAAGCCCAAGCGGCTATCTGGGTTCGTCGCTGCGTTTTAACCCTCCCCCGCATGCGGGGGAGGGTTGGGTGGGGGCGAACGCTTCGACCGCATGAAGCGTATTGCGCGCGACCTGTCTGCGATCGCGGCATTGCCGCTCTGCGCTCGCGAAACAGCCGCTGCAACACGCATTCCTGTGCTGTGGGCTATGAGCCGCATTGCGTCCACTGGCCAACCCTGCAAAGTCATTGTGTTTGAGCGCGTGTTCGGCCCTCACCCCAACCCCTCTCCCGGAGGGAGAGGGGCTCTCGGACGACGCGCGTGTCCCGGAATCACGGTGTACACGCTTCAAGCCCCTCTCCCTCCGGGAGAGGGGTTGGGATGAGGGTGCTTCAACGCGTGGCACGCGTCAGCATCCGGCCGCATTCCGATGCGCTCTCGAACTGCCAGCCCGGCAATCCCCACACAGCGACCCGGCGTGCCCCGATTCCATGCGGCAACGGCTTGCGCCATCCTGTCTGCCTCCGTCCCGCGTCCGTTCGAACCCGCCGGATACATCGGTCAGGTGCCGGGGCGCAGGGCGGAACCGTTCAACGGCAGGAGCACGACGATGGCCCACAAGATCGGGCGGCTGCATCGAAACGGCAAGTCCACCCAGCGGATCGCGGCCGCGATCGTCGCCACTGCACTCACGACGACAGGATGCCAGGGTATGGCGATAACATCGACCGAAAAGCCGCCGCTGTCCGCCGGTGAAGTCCACAACACGGTGGCCGACTGGCCCCTGGGTTTCATGCGGCACAACTTCGGCATCGCGACCTACGCGCTGGAAGAGTGCACGGTGTTCTATGCCAACCGCCTGCACGAAAGAGGCGGTGTACATGGCCCGCGGCCTGCGCGCGAGGACGTGCATCCCAACGCCCTGAGCACCACGGGCGCGGGTCACATCATGATCCGCAATTTTCCCGAACCTGCACGGGTGAGGTGGCGGAGCAGGGACGGTACCCCGCTTGAAGCAGACGTCGACATCGGCCAGATCTTCAAGGACGAGCTGATCGTCCACGACACGCCGCGCGAAGACATCAAGGAAGGCGTGTCGATCGGAAATCCCGACATCGTGATGGAAGTGAATGACCGGACGATCAATGTCTACATGCGGTCCTTCATTCCGTTGAAGGCACCCAGAATCGCAGGAAACCCGCACAGCGATTATCGCAGGGACCTCGTCCTCGCCTGGAGCAAGACGTACTGAGTACAACTCACAGGGAGGTGGGGCGTGGGCGGAAATCGGCAACCGGATAACATCAACGCGGATCGCGCGACCGCGTCTGAACTCGCGAGCTTCCAGAAGGCACAGGAAGCGCTCGCGGGCTTCGAAGTTCCGTTGATGCTGGATGAAAGCAGGACAGAGCAGCGTCTGTTCATTGCTTCCTTCGATGGAACCGGCAACAGCAAGCGTGATCCCGACAAGCTAACCAATGTGGCGCGGATCGACGAACAGTTTCGACGCTACGCGGAGCAGGCCGGAGAAAGGCTTGGATATGCCCCCATCCAGACCGGCTACGTGGAAGGTCCGGGTACCCAAGGTGGACTGAGCGGGATATTCGACGCCGCGTATGGCAACAGTTACGAAACCCGCATCGAAGAGATGTACTACCAGTTCGTGGTCCAGGCGAAAGCCTGGCTGGATGAGAACCCCGACGCCGACATCCGTATTCTTGCGACCGGTTTCAGTCGAGGCGCAGAACAGGCGGCTGGATTCACACGCCTGGTGGAAGAGCGCGGTATCCAGAACCCGACGGGCGTAGAAATCAGCCGCAACGCAGATGGACTCATCACCGGGAAAGTTGTCTATACGCAGCCGCCACTCCGCGAACCCGGCACCGTCGTGCAGTCGGCTGCGTTGTTCGATCCAGTGGGGACGGGTGCGCCACGACAACAGGATCGCAGGCTCGCCGAATCCGTGGTCTCGGCCTTCCAGATCACCGCAGATGGTGAACGGCGCAATCTGTTCCAGGGCACGTGGATTACCGATTCCGGAATGACGCTGGACGGGCGATTCCTCAATGTCGGCGTCGCAGGTGCACACAGCGACATTGGCGGCGGTTATCAGCGCGATGGTCTGGGCATCCTCGCCGGCAACCTGATGGTCGACTACATCAACGGCCAGATCCGGCCGCCGCCTTTGGAGAAGCGCGCGCTTCCCGACGATCCGGATCACTACGTGGTCCATCGGTCCGAAGAGCATCTCTTCATCTACGGCACTTCGATCTTCGACCGGCATGGCGAACGCGGCATGCGTGATCTCCTCGCGCCGCCGTCGCTGCGCCAGATCGATTGCCGGGATGCGATGCCACGCAATGAAGCGATGGCGGCTTCGCTGGAGTGGCGGCGCGCGGCGATCGGACCGGTGACGGGCAGCGTGCCGGTCCGGGATGCGGGTCTGGAAACCTCCACATTCGCGAGCGATCTGCTGTCAGCGGCCGCGCGCGATGATGGGCGTGCGATCTCGGAGCGCCTGCACGAGCAGTTGGCGAGTGATGCGGGGCAGACCTGGTTGCAGCAGGGATTCGATGCGCTGGAGCGGCAGTCGCGCGAGTTCGCGGCGCGCGATGGTGCGCACAGCCTGGTGCCGGTACATGAGATGGATGGACCGGCGCTGTGAGCGATTCGGGTTTGCGCGAATGGAAAGTGCGCCTTCCGCGAAGGGAACTTGATCACATCGACGGAATTTGGCTTTAGCGCTCGTCATACCGGCTTACGCCGGGATGACGATGTTTGCCCTGCCAGGATGACGTGACCCGCTCTTGGTGGAGGGCCAGGATCGAAGGGAGGTGCAAACCCCTCAACGCATCCCCGCCGTCTCCCGCGCCGGCAAGGTCTGCGGCCAGCCACCCGCCAGCGCGCGATACAGCGCCACCGCATCGGTCGCGGTGCGCGTGCGGCCCGAGGCGAAGGCATCTTCGGCCTGCAGCTGGGTGCGCTCGGCGTCGAGCACTTCCAGCAGGCCGGTGGCGCCGGCCTCGAAACGCATGCGGGCGAGTTGCGCGGCGCGTGCGCTGTCGCGGGCGGCGCGTTCGAGTTCGACGTCGGCGTCGTGGGCACGGTCGAAACGCACCAGCGCGTTGCCGGTGTCTTCGAGTGCGCGCAGCACGGTCTGCTGGTAGCGCGCGAGTTCCATCGAGGCGTCGGCGTCGGCCGCGGCGATGCGTGCACGCACGCGGCCGATGTCGAGGAACGACCAGTCGATGCCGAGCGCGACCAGCCGCGTTTCGCTGTCGCGTCCGAACAGTGCGTCGATGTCGCCGGCCTGGCTGCCGATCAGGCCGCCCAGCGTGAGCCGCGGGAACAGGTCAGCAGTGGCGACGCCGACACGCGCGGTCGCCGAATGCAGGCGATGTTCGGCGGCGGACACGTCGGGACGCAGACGCAGCACGTCGGCCGGCGTGCCGGGATCGATCGAGCGCGGCACCGCGGGCAATGCACGTGCCACGGTCAGCTGCGCGCGCAGTGCATCGGGTGTGCGCCCGGTCAGCACGGCAATGCGATGGGTGGCGACGGCGATCTCGGCTTCCAGCATCGGAATGCGTGAGGCCGTCGACGCGGCCTGCGCCGAGGCACGTGCACTGTCGAAGTCGCTGTCCTGTCCGGCATTGCGACGCGCGTCGACCAGCGCCAGCGTGTGCTGCTGGTTGCCGGCGTTCTCGGTTGCCACGCGCAGGCGTTCCTGCAGACCGCGCAGATCGAGGTACGCAGTCGCCACTTCACCGACGATCGCGACCTGCAACGCGCGTAGATCGTCCGCGCTCGCGGCGACATCGGCGCGACCGGCTTCGACGCTGCGCCGCACCCGGCCGAACAGATCGAGTTCCCAGCTGGCGCCGATGCCGACGTCGAAGCTGTCGGTGTCGCGTGCATCGCGCGGCACGCCGGGCGCCTGGTCGGCGCTGGCGCGATTGCTGCTCGCAGTTCCGCTCGCATCGAGCGTCGGCAGCTGGTCGAAGCGCGTGCCGCGCAGCAATGCGTTCGCGCGGTCATAGCGGGCGAGTGCGATGCGCAGGTCGTGATTCGCCACCAGGGTGTCGTCGACCAGTGCGTTCAACTGCGGATCGCCGAAGGCCTGCCAGAACGCGGTGTCGGCTACGGCCGGTGCGGCTGTGGCAGTCGCGATGGTCGCATCCGGCGCGGCCGTGCCTTCGAAGGTCTGCGGTACGGCCATCGACGGCCGCACGTGCTCGGGGCCGACGGCGCAGGCGGCGAGCAGCGCCGCCGCCAGCACCGAGATCAGTGGACGCATCACCACGGCAGCACCTCGTCGAGATAGAAGTAACCGCCGGTCGGGCCGGCATCGTCGATCAGCGCGAGACGCACGCTGGTGCGCGCGCCATCGGCGACTTCCAGTTCACCGTTCTGCTCGTCGCCCGCCTTGTTCATGTCGGTGCGCACGTAGCCCGGATGGATCGTGTTGACCTTGATGCCGGCGTCCTTGAGCGCATGCGCCAGATGCACCGTCCACGCGTTCACCGCGCTCTTGGACACGTTGTAGGCCGGCACGCCCTTGAAGTCGTAGATGAAGGAGTCCGGATTCTGATGCTCGCTGATCGAGCCGAGCAGACTGGAGACGTTGACGATGCGACCGGCCGCCGACTTGTGCAGCAGCGGCAGCAACGCCTGGGTGGTGGCGATCAGGCCGAATACATTGGTTTCGAACGTCGTGCGCCAGGTGTCGATCGACTGGCCGGCGGCGCCGAGCTGCGCATCGTCGGCAATGATGCCGGCGTTGTTGACCAGGATGTCGAGGCGGCCGTGGCGGTCTTCGATGGTCTTCACCGCGGCGGCGATGCTCGCGGCATCGGTGACGTCGAGCGCGATGGCCTCGACCGGCAGGCCGTCGGCCTGCAGCTTCAGTGCGGCTTCGACAGCCCGGTCACGGTTGCGACCGGCCAGCAGCGTATGCACGCCGGCTTCGGCAAGCTGACGCACGGTTTCCAGACCGATGCCGCGGGTGGCGCCGGTGACGAGGGCGATGCGGGACGAGGTGCTCATGGGTGACTCCTGAAATGGGGATTCGGGATGCGGCCGCGCGCGTCGGCGCGGCCGGGATCGAAAAAGCGAATGTGTACGCCGTGGGTCATGCGTGCGTGCTGCTGGCCGGACCGTCGTGCGCCACCGGCTTGTGCGACACCACCGGCGTGTTCGCGAGCTTGCGCAGTGCGACGTAGAACACCGGGGTCAGGAACAGGCCGAACAGGGTCACGCCCAACATGCCGGCGAACACGGTGACGCCGGTGATCGAACGGACTTCCGCGCCCGCACCCGTCGACAGCACCAGCGGCACGGTGCCGGCGATGAAGGCGACCGAGGTCATGACGATCGGGCGCAGACGCAGACGGCTGGCTTCCAGCGCGGATTCGACGATGCCCTTGCCCTGCATTTCCAGTTCGCGGGCGAACTCGACGATCAGGATCGCGTTCTTGCACGCCAGGCCCATCAGCACGACCAGCCCCACCTGCACGAACACGTTGTTGTCGCCGCCGGCCAGCCACACGCCGAACAGCGCAGACAGCAGCGTCATCGGCACGATCAGGATCACCGCCAGCGGCAGCGACCAGCTTTCGTACAACGCGGCCAGCACCAGGAACGCCAGCAGCACCGCAAGCGGAAACACCACCATCGCCGCACCGCTCTGGTTCGACTGCTGATAGCTCAGGTCGCTCCAGCCGATGCCCATGCCGGCCGGCAGCACCTGTCCGGCGAGTTCGGTGACCTTGGCCATGGCTTCGCCCGACGACAGCACGCGCGGGTCGGCATCGCCCAGCAGGTCGGCGGCGGGATAGCCGTTGAAGCGGATCACCGGGTCGGGCCCATAGGTCTGGCGCACGTTGACCATCGAACCCACCGGCACCATCTCGCCCGCGTCATTGCGCGTGCGCAGGTTGGCGATGTCGGTCACCTCGTCGCGGAACTGGCCGTCGGCCTGGGCGATGACCTGCCAGGTGCGACCGAACATGTTGAAGTCGTTGACGTAGGCCGAACCCAGATAGGTCTGCAGCGTGTCGAACAGTTCCGTCAGCGGCACGCCCTGCGCCTTGGCCTTGACCCGGTCCACGTCGGCGTCGAGCTGCGGCACGTTGGCCTGGTAGCTGCTGATCGGATAGCCGAGGCCCGGCGTCTGCATCGCCGCGCCCTGGAACGCCTGCACGGCCGCCTGCAGTTTGCCGTAGCCCAGACGCGTGCGGTCCTCGACGAACAGCGACCAGCCCGAGCCGTTGCCGAGGCCCTGGATCGGCGGCGGCATGAAGGCGAAGGTGAAACCTTCCTGGATCGTCGAGAACTTCTGGTTGAGCTCGGCGGTGATCTCTTCGGCGCTGCGCGAACGCTCGCTGAAGGGATCGAGGGTGAAGAAGATCACACCGTTGTTGGGCGTGTTGGTGAACTGCAGCGGGTTGAGACCCGGGAACGCGATCTCGCTGGCGACGCCGTCCACTTCACTGGCGAGCGCGGCCATCTTCTTCAACACCACGTCGGTGCGCTCGATCGATGCGCCCTCGGGCATCTTCACGCCGGCGATCACGTACAGCTTGTCCTGCACCGGGATGAAGCCGGCCGGCACCACCTTGAACATCACGCCCGCGCCGACCAGCAGCACCGCGTACACCAGGAACACTGCACCGCGACGACCGAGCACGCGCGATACCCCACCTTCGTAGCGCTGCGAACTGCGGTTGAAGAAGCGGTTGAACGGCCGGAATGCCCAGCCGAACGCCCGATCGATCAGCCGCGACGCGCGGTCCTTCGGCGCGTCGTGCGAGCGCAGCAGGATCGCCGCAAGCGCCGGCGACAGGGTCAGCGAGTTGAGTCCCGAAATCGCGGTAGCGATGGCGATGGTGACCGCGAACTGCTTGTAGAACTGGCCGGTCACGCCGGTCAGGAACGCCATCGGCACGAACACCGCACACAGCACCAGCGCGATCGCGATGATCGGCCCGGAAACTTCCTTCATCGCCAGATGCGCGGCTTCCAATGGCGACGCGCCGAGTTCGATATGCCGCTCGACGTTTTCCACCACCACGATCGCGTCATCGACCACGATGCCGATCGCCAGCACCAGTCCGAACAGGGTCAGCGTGTTGATCGAATAGCCGAGCAGGTACAGCACCGCGAACGTGCCGACGATCGACACCGGCACTGCGAGCAGCGGAATGATCGATGCGCGCCAGGTCTGCGGGAACAGGATCACCACCAGTACCACCAGCAGCGTGGCTTCGATCAGCGTGACCACGACCGACTTGATCGAATCGCGCACGAAGATCGTGGTGTCGTAGATCGACTGGATCTGCACACCGGGCGGCAGCTGCGGACGCAGCTCGTCCATCTTCGCGACGACGCCATCGCGGATGTCGAGCGCGTTCGCACCCGGCGCCTGGAAGATGCCGATCGCGGCCGCGTTCTTGCCGTCGAGGCGCGCACGCAGCGTGTAGTCGCCGGCAGCGAGTTCGATACGCGCGACATCGGCCAGACGCACGAGCTCACCATCGGCGCCGGATTTCAGCACGATGTCGCCGAATTCCTCGACGCTTTCGAGACGGCCCTTCGCATTGATCGGCAGCAGGAAATCGCTGCCATTGGGCATCGGTTCGGCGCCGAGCTGGCCGGCGGACACCTGCACATTCTGCTCGCGGACCGCACGCACCACGTCGCTCGCGGTCATGCCGCGCGCGGCGATCTTGTCGGGATCGAGCCACAGCCGCATCGCGTAATCGCCGCCACCGAACAGCTGCGCATCGCCGACGCCGGTGATCTTGGCCAGCTCGTCCTTGACGTGCAGGCGCATGTAGTTGCGCAGGTACAGCGAGTCGTAGCGGCCGTCCTCCGAGGTCAGATGCACGACCATCAGGAACACCGGCGACTGCTTCTGCGTGGTCACGCCCTGCCGTCGGACATCCTCGGGCAATCGCGCCAGTGCTTGCGCCACGCGGTTCTGCACGCGCACCGCGGCCTCGTCGGCATCGGTGCCGGGCTTGAAGGTCACGGTGAGCTGCAGCACGCCATCGGAGCCGGCGACGGACTTGACGTACATCATGTCCTCGACGCCGTTGATGGCTTCCTCGAGCGGCGTCGCCACGGTTTCGGCGATCACCTTCGGGTTGGCACCGGGATACACGGTGCGCACGACCACCGACGGCGGCACGACCTCCGGGTATTCGCCGATCGGCAGCAGCGGGATGGCGATCAGGCCACCGGCGAAGATCAGGATCGACAGCACCGCGGCGAAGATCGGCCGGTCGATGAAGAAGCGGGAGAAGTCCACGGGGAAATCCTTGTGGGCGGCGCGGTGGCCGCTTGGAGAAAATTCGAAACAGCGAGCCCTTCTCCCTTTGGGAGAAGGTGGCCCGGAGGGTCGGATGAGGGCGGAGCACTACCGGCGCGACCGGCAGCCCTCACCCCAACCCCTCTCCCGGAGGGAGAAGGGCTCAAACAGCACGCGTCAGCGCTTCGCGACGGCCTCGATCGGCGCACCACCACGCATCGCGACCGCCTGCGGCGCGACCGGCATGCCCGGCATGAAGACCTTCTGCACACCGTTGACGATCACGCGGTCGCCGGCGGCGAGGCCGGACTCGACGACGCGCAAACCTTCGACGATGCGGCCCGGCACGATGTCGCGGCGTTGCGCGGTGCTGTCCTCGCCAACGACGTAGACGTACTTGCGGTCCTGGTCGGTGATCACGGCCTTGTCGTCGATCAGGATCGCCGGCCGCGCGGCCGCGCCTTCGAGCTGCACGCGGGCGAACAGGCCTGGGGTGAAGCGACGGTCCGGGTTCGGCAACACGGCGCGGGCGCGCACGGTGCCTGTGGCCGGATCGACCTGGTTGTCGAGGAAGTCGACCGTGCCGGCGTGCGGATAGCCGGTCTCGTCGGCCAGGCCCACGCGCACCGCGTTCTCACCGTTGCTGCGCGTCCCGGCGCGGGTCATCGCCTGGTGGCGCAGGAAGGTGCGCTCGTCGGTCTCGAAGTAGACGTGCACCGGATCCTGCGAGACCACGGTGGTCAGCATCGACGCGTCGGCCTGGGCGAGATTACCGGTGGTCAGCATCGCGCGACCGGCGCGGCCGGCCACCGGCGCACGCACTTGCGTGAATGCCAGATCCAGCCGCGCGGTTTCGACCGCCGCCTGGGCACCGCGCACGGCGGCTTCGGCTTCGGCGCGTCCGGCGCTGCGCGCTTCGAAATCGTCGCGCGAGATCGCGCTGGCATCGATCAGCGACTGTGCGCGCGCATGACGCGTGGTCGCCAGCTGGGCATCGGCGCGGGCGCGGGCGAGTTCGGCTTCCGCGCGCTGCAGCGCGGCGCGATACGGACGCGGGTCGATGACGAACAACAGGTCGCCCTGCTTCACTTCATCGCCTTCGGCGTAGGCCACACGCTGCACGTAACCGCTGACGCGCGGGCGCAGCTCGACGCTTTCGATCGCGGCGATACGGCCGGTGGCGTCGTTCCAGTCCTGCACCTGTTCCGACAGCACGGCGGCGACGCCGACATCCGGCGGTGGCGGCTGGGTCTGGTCCTGGGCATGGGTGTCGCAGCCGGCGATGACGAGCGCGACGGCGACCGCGAGACCGGTGGCGGCGAGGGCGCGCCACGCGCGCGGGCTGAGGTGGGAGCGGATCATGAGCGTGATTCCTGGGGGGAGGCGGCGGTGGCAAGGCGGCGCAGCAAAGCGCTGGCGTCGGACTGGTGGGAGTGGGTAGGCGCGCAGGGGCCGACATCGAGATCGTCGGACAGGCCGGGCGGGCGCACGGCGGCGCCGATCGGGAAGCGCACGAGGGCGACATCCGCATTTGCGGCGCCATCGACCAGACGCAGCGCGTGGTCGGCGATCGCGTCGACATCCGGCCACTGCGCACGCGCATGGGCGGCGTTGGCATCGCAGCGCACCGGCGAATCGACGGCGAGCATCTGCACGCGCACCGGCAGCGTGCGGGCTTCCTCGTGCAGCACCCGCGCGAGCATCCGCAGCGCCGACGCGCCGATCGAGTGATGGCCGTAGCCCGACCACGGATGATCCGCGCCGGGACCGCCGACCAGCACGTAGCCGGCGCGCAGTTGCGTGGCGAGCAGCGGCAGCAGATGCCGCGCGATCGACAGATGCGGCAGCAGGTCTTCGTCGAGACGGCGACGCAGGAAATCCGCGGGCGCATCGAGCACACGCTGGCTGCCGGCCGCGCCACGGATCGCCGCGATCACCGAACCCGGCGCCGGACCGGGCAGCGCGCGCAGGCGCGTGGCGAGATCGGCCGCGTCACCGTCGCTGCGGATATCGGCCAGCAGCGTGGTCAGCGCGGCGCCGTGTTGAGCCTGCAGCCGGTCGAGCGCATCGGCATCATTGGCGACCGCGATCGTGCGGCGCCCGGCGGCCAGGGCCTGCGCAACCACGCGCGTTCCGACCATCCCGGTGGCGCCCACAATCACCAACGGCGACTTGATTGTCCCTTTCATGGGATTTTGTCTCCCGAAAACCGGTCTTCGATCGATGCCGGAGCACTGCGGCGGCGGGCATTGCCGGGCAGCCAGGACCACAGCCAGCCCCAGCCGGCATGGCCGGCCTGGAGCCGCTTCGGGGTGGCGATACGTGCGCTAGACGATTGATTCGGCGGGATTTCCATGCGCAGCCCGCGGCGACGCGCGGGGGCGGTCGTGGGGCGTTGCAGAGGGGGCGTAGCAGGACGGGGGGCGGACATGGGCGGCGTCGACTCGGGGGATGCCGCAGATCATCCGCCTCGAAAGGGGACTTGATTAGTCCCTTTTCGAGGGAATAATTATCCCCGTCACGGTCCAATCGTCCGCGCCCGACGCGCCCCCCAGTTCCAGGAGTTCCACATGGCACACGATCTCAACGAGACCCTGATCTTCGTCAAGGTGGTCGAGCAGGGCAGCTTCATCGCGGCTGCCAACGCGCTTGGTCTGCCGAAGACCACGGTCAGCCGCAAGGTCCAGGAACTCGAACAGCGACTCGGCGCGCGTCTGCTCAACCGCACTACGCGACGCCTCGGCCTCACCGAAGCCGGCAGCATCTATCACGAGCACTGCCAGCGCATCGCGCGCGGACTGGAAGAGGCCGAGAGCGCCGTCGCACAGTTGCAGTCCGGCCCGCGTGGCTGGCTGCGCTTCACCGTGCCGTACTCGATCGGCATCACCTGGATTGCGCCGCTGCTCGGCGACTTCCAGGCGCAGTACCCCGAGATCCAGCTCGACATGCACATGGGCAACGAGAAACTCGACCTGATCGCAGGCGAAGCCGACCTCGCCCTGCGCATCGGCACGCTGCCCGATTCCAACCTCGTCGCCCGCAAGCTCGGCAGTCTGCGCACGCAGGTCTTCGCCAGCCAGTCCTACATCGAACAGCACGGCGAACCACTGCACCCCGACGACCTGCAGCACCACCGCACCCTGGTAATGCGCAAGAGCCACAACGCGAACAACCGCTTCATCTGGTCGCTGACCGACGGACGCGCGCTGCGCGACTTCCCGGTCAACCCGCAGCTCGTCGCCAACGATCCCGCCGCGCTCAACTGGGCGCTGATCAAGGGCGAAGGCCTGATGCTGACCGGCGACGTGATGGCCAAGGCCTTCGTCGAAGCCGGCATGGCGCAACGCGTGCTCGCCGGCTGGACCGGTCCGGAAGTCGACTTCAACGCCGTGTTTCCCGGGGGCCGACTCGTGTCGCCGAAGGTGCGCGCGTTCGTCGATTTCCTGATCGAGCGTTTGAACTTCGACGCCGACCACATGCAGACGCTGTGCCACGTGCAGCAGCAGGCAATGGAAGCGAAGGTAGCCGGCAAGGTGGCGCTTGAGCAGCTGGAAAAGGCCACGCGGCGGATGGTGGTGCCGGTGGTGGATGTCGAGGAGGAGGTTGTGCCGGTCGGCAGGTAATCTTCTGGCACGCGCCGGAAGCGGCTTGCCTGCGTCTCGCTTACCGCGCTTCGCTTTGAGCTGTTGATCTCCGTAAGGCATCGCACCCGATTCAAACCCGGAGGGCGCCGCCCATGGATGGGCGGCGTTTTCCGACCGAGGCAGGATGCCGAGTCGGAAAATCCCTGTGCGCAAAAAGCCGCGGGCTTTGGACGTGTCGGGGAGACGTTTTTCTTTGGTTCCGTTTCTTTTGGCGTCAACCAAAAGAAATGAACTCGGCCGCGTCAGCGGACGAAAGCGTTTGACGTTGCTATTCCGCTTCGCTCTCACGGCGAGAAGCAAGATCAAACGCTTCCACTCGCCTTGCGGCGAGCGGGTTCATTTCTTTTGCTGGCCCAAAAGAAACGGAACCAAAGAAAAGGACCTCCCCGACGGAGCACATCCGACGCGTCATTCGTTCCGGGATTTTTCGACTCGCCATCCATGGCTCGGTCGAAAAACGCCGCACATCCATGTGCGGCGCCCTACGGGTCTGCAATCACGTGTGCAGCGTTGAGACTCGGCAAGAGCAGTGCAACTGCAACTGCAACTGCAACTGCAAAGCTACGGCTGCACCGCGGCAGCATCCGCCGGAATCGTCCACCCCTGCACCAGCGCGTGGAGGATCCGCCGATCCTCCGCATCCAGCGCCCCTTCCGCCAATCCCCGGAATCGCAACCGGAACGCACGCGACGTCGCGTCGAGGTCGTCGACCGGATAACCCAGCGTGCGCAGGGCCTGCACCACATCGAAATCCGCTGGCGCCGGCGGTGTGTCATCGCGTGGCCAGATGCCGAAGCCGTGCTGCGCAAGACGCTTCCATGGGAAATGCACGCCCGGATCGACCTTGCGGCCGGGCGCCAGATCCGAGTGGCCGATGAAATTCTCGGCCGGAATCCGCCAGCGCGTCTTCAGGTCGCCGAGCAGCACCAACAGGCTCCCGACCAGCGGTTCCGTGAACGGCGCGCGGCCGTTGTTGTCGAGTTCGATGCCGATCGAGGCGGAGTTGACGTCCGATACCGCGCCCCAGCTGCCGGCGCCGGCATGCCAGGCGCGGTCGAGATCGGAGACCAGCTGGTAGCGCTCGCCATCCTGGCCGATCAGGTAATGCGAACTCACGCGGCCGCCGCTGTTGGCGGTGCGCAGCGTGTCGAGACTGCGCTGCACCGAATCCTGTTCGGTGTAGTGCAGGACGACCAGCACCGGGCGGCGTGGGTCGTGATTGTCCGACGGCACCCAGGTCGCCAGCGGATTGCGCGGTGCGTTGTGGGCGCACGCGGAGAGCAGCAGGGCGGCGAGCGCGGCCAGCAGAAATTTCGACATGCCCGCATTGCACCGCGCCACGCCTGACGGCGCAACCCGCGCAAAAAAAAGCGGGCGCCGGCCTCCCCGCCGTCGCCCGCTGGCCCCGCTTTCGTTGCCGGCGTCCCCGCGACTGCGCGGACGCCGGTCGTCCGGCTAGTTCTCGTAGGCGGATTCGCCGTGCGAGACGATGTCCAGACCTTCGCGCTCTTCGTCTTCGGTCACGCGCAGGCCGACGACGAACTTGACGATCAGCATCACCACCGCGGTCACCACGGCGCACCAGAGCACGGTGAACGCGACGCTGACGAACTGCACCCACACCTGCGCACCGATCGCGAGATCGACTTCGGTGCCGCCCAGCGACTGCGCGCTGAACACGCCCGTCAGCAGCGCGCCGACGATGCCGCCGATGCCGTGCACGCCGAACACGTCGAGGCTGTCGTCGGCGCGCAGCAGGCGCTTGAGACCGGTGACGCCCCACACGCACAGCGCGCCTGCGGCCAGACCGATGACCAGTGCGCCCATCGGGCCCACGGTGCCGGCAGCCGGGGTGATGCCGACCAGGCCCGCGATCGCACCCGAAGCCGCCCCCAGTGCCGACGGACGGCCCTTGGTGAAGGCTTCGACGATGCTCCAGGCGACCACACCGGCCGACGTGGCGACCATCGTGTTGAGCATGGCCAGCGACGCGCTGGCATCCGCGGCGAGCGCCGAGCCCGCATTGAAACCGAACCAGCCCACCCACAGCAGCGACGCGCCGATGAAGGTGAAGGGCACGCTGTGCGGCTTGATCGCTTCCTTGCCGTAGCCCAGACGCTTGCCGAGGAAGTACGCGCCCACCAGACCGGCGACACCGGCGTTGATGTGCACCACCGTGCCGCCGGCGAAATCGATCACGCCCTTGTGCGCGAGGAAACCCGCTTCACCGCTCCACACCATGTGCACCATCGGCAGGTAGGCGAACGTCACCCACAGGATCGAGAACAGCAGCACCGCCGAGAACTTGATGCGCTCGGCGAAGGAACCGACGACCAGCGCGGTGGTGATACCGGCAAACGTCGACTGGAACACGATGAACAGGAATTCCGGCAGACCGCCTGCATCCGTCTCCGCGGAGATGCCGCGCAGGAAGGCTTTCTCGGTGAACGAACCAAAGAACGCATTGCCTTCGGTGAACGCTGCGCTGTAGCCGTAGGCCACCCACAGGATGATCACCACCGAGAACACCACCAGCACCTGCATGATCACCGACAGCACGTTCTTCGATCGCACCATGCCGCCGTAGAACAACGCCAGGCCCGGCACCACCATCAGCAGCACCAGCAGCGTCGAGGTGAGCATCCACGCCACGTTGCCGCTGTCGAACGTCACGGCCTCGGCCGTTTCCACCACCGCCACCGCGGTTTCGGCCGCCGGCAGGTCCTGCGCGAATGCGCTCCCTGCCACGCCGAACCATGCGCACGCACACAACAGCATCAGGCACAGCGCCTGGATCCGGGTCTTCCACCCGCGGGACTCGATCTTTTTCATTTCATAAATCTCCGTGGGGTCAGAGCGCGTCGGCGCCGATTTCGCCGGTGCGGATACGCAGGGCCTGTTCCAGGGCGAGGACGAACACCTTGCCGTCGCCGACCTTGCCGGTGCCCGCCGCCTGGGTGATCGCCTCGATCGCCGCCTCGAACACGTCGTCGCTGACCGCGCATTCGATCTTCAGCTTGGGCAGGAAATCGACGACGTACTCGGCGCCTCGATAGAGCTCGGTGTGGCCTTTCTGTCGGCCGAAGCCCTTGACCTCGGTGACGGTCAGGCCGGTGACGCCGGCCTCGCCGAGCGCCTCGCGGACCTCGTCGAGCTTGAACGGGCGGATGATCGCGATGATCAGTTTCATGTGGCTCTCCAGATGCGCGCGCGCCGCGTCAGAACGACTTGGTGACGGCGAGGGTGATGGTGTCGTCGGGACCGATCAGGTCGTTGTCGTTGAAGTTCAGTGCGATGTCGAAGCCGTTGTCGAACGACTTGCTGAACCCCGCTGACCAGAACGCGTACGTCGCAGTGCCCGCGCTGCCGGCGACCCACTGCTTGCCCACGGCGCCGTTGAGCGTCCAGCTGGGTGCGAACTCCCAGCCGACGGCGACGTCGAGATTGCTGCTGCCGTCGGAATCGGGAATGCCGAACAGATCGGTGACGGCGTAGGCGTACTTGGCGCTGAGGATGTTCCAGCGCACACCGGCGTAGAGCTCGGTGGTGTCGGCCTTGTTGAAGCCTGCGGGGTAGCTGCCCGGATACCAGTAGTGCACGGCGCCCACGTCGTAACCGAAGCCGCTGTCACCGAAATCGCCGCGGAAGCCGACATAGCCGTCGAGCTCGAGCTGGCTGGAGATGTCGGGATCGGAATCGGACAGCCAGCTGATGCTGCTGCCCCAGGTGCCGACGTAGAAACCGCTGTCGTGCGCCCACTCGACGCCGCCCTGCAGGGCAGGTTTTTCATCGGTCTGGGTGAGGCCGCGGAACAGGTAATCGCTGGTCAGCGTGATCGAGCCGGAGACTTCCGCGTGCGCGGCACCGGCGGACAGCAGACACGCGCACAGCAGTGTGGCGAGTGCGTTCTTGCGTGACGACATGACAGGCTCCTCAAATGAATGGAAAGCCCTCCCCGGTCAGTGCGTACTGCGTCTGTTGTTGTTCTTCTCGCAGGCGGAACGTTCGACGCCGGCGCCCCCTGGCGGCCGTCGCCGCGACCGACGCTCTATGGCGTCTGTGCGGCCGCTTTCCGATCCATCGGTTGATCCCGGACTCCGTAGGCCTGTCGGCAGTGCCGCCCACCGTGGGGGAGGGAGGCGCCGCCGTCGGGCGGTGAAACGCAACGGGGCCGGCCAGTGGCCGACCCCGTCCAAGTGCATCAGATCGCGTAGTACATCTGGTACTCGAGCGGGTGGGTCGCGCCGCGGAACGCGGTGACTTCCTTCATCTTCAGCGCGATGTAGGCATCGATGAAGTCGTCGGAGAACACGCCGCCGGCCTTGAGGAAATCGCGGTCCTTGTCGAGCGCGTCGAGTGCCTGGTCCAGCGAGTGGCATACGGTCGGGAAGTTCTTCTCTTCCTCGGGCGGCAGGTCGTAGAGATCCTTGTCGCTCGGGCCACCCGGATCGATCTGGTTCTTGATGCCGTCCAGACCGGCCATCATCAGCGCGGCGAAGGTCAGGTAGCCGGACTGCATCGGATCGGGGAAGCGCATTTCGATGCGGCGCGCCTTCGGATTGGCGACGTAGGGAATGCGGCACGACGCCGACCGGTTCGACGCCGAGTAGGCCAGCATCACCGGCGCTTCGAAGCCCGGCACCAGACGCTTGTAGGAATTGGTCGAGGCGTTGGAGAACGCGTTGATCGCGCGGGCGTGCTTGAAGATGCCGCCGATGTACCACAGCGCGGTCTGGCTCAGGCCGCCGTAGCCGTCACCGGTGAACAGGTTGGTGCCGCCCTTGGCGAGGCTCTGGTGCACGTGCATGCCGCTGCCGTTGTCACCGACGATCGGCTTGGGCATGAAGGTCGCGGTCTTGCCGTTGCGGAACGCGACGTTCTTGATGATGTACTTCATCGTCTGCAGTTCGTCGGCCTTCTTCACCAGCGAGTTGAAGCGCGTGCCGATTTCGCACTGGCCCGCGTTCGCGACTTCGTGGTGGTGCACTTCGACTTCGATGCCGACCTGTTCCAGGGTCTTGCACATCTCGGCGCGGATGTCGTGCAGCGAGTCGAGCGGCGCAACCGGGAAGTAGCCGCCCTTCACGCCCGGGCGATAGCCGCTGTTGCCGCCCTCGTATTCCTTGCCGGAGTTCCACGCCGCTTCTTCCGATTCGATGTGGAAGAAGGTGTGGCCCATCTCGTTGGCGTAGCGCACCGAATCGAAGATGAAGAATTCCGGCTCGGGGCCGAAGAACGCCTGGTCGGCGATGCCGCTGGACTTGAGGAACGCCTCGGCCTGCTTGGCGATGCCGCGCGGATCGCGCTCATACGACTGCATCGTGGTGGGGTCGAGGATGTCGCAGGTGATGACCAGCGTCGGATCTGCGGTGAAGGGATCGACGAACGCGGTGGACGCGTCGGGCAGCAGCACCATGTCGGAATTCTGGATGCCCTTCCAACCGTTGATCGACGAGCCATCGAACATCTTGCCGTCCTCGAACAGGCCGGGCTCGATGATCGACTTCGGGAACGTGACGTGGTGCTGCACGCCGCGCATATCGGTGAACCGCAGATCGACGAACTCGATCTTGTGGTCCTTGATCAGCTTTTCGAGATTCTCGGTGGACATCGGAACAACCGCCTTGCGTGTGGATTGTGTCCGACTTACGCAATCGCCGTGCCAACCACACAAACCTGTCGAATCAAGTACTTGCGCACTGGATACAGTGGGATTCCCCGAGCAGGATTCCCCGATTGGTGCGTTATTGCCGCACACGCACTTTCTTGGTGCGTCAGCCGGGTAGCGGCAGGCCGCGGTCGGCCTTGACCGTGCGCAGCACGAAGCTCGAGTTCACGTCGTCGACCGCGGGCTGGTTGAGCAGGCGGTCGAGCAGGAAGCGCGAGAAGTGGTCGAGGTCGCGCACGACCACCTGCAGCAGGTAGTCCATGTCGCCGGTCAGCGCATGGCAGGCCACCACCTCCTCCCAGCCGTTGACCAGCGCGGCGAAGCCGGCGACCGCGGCGCTGTCGTGGTGCTTGAGCTGCACGCGCACGAAGGCCTGCAGGCCGAGGCCCAGGCGCTCGGCGCTGACGTCGGCGCGATAGCCGGCAATCACGCCATCGCGTTCCAGTCGCTGCACCCGGCGCAGGCAGGCCGAGGGCGAGAGATGGATGCGCTCGGCGAGGTCGGCATTGGTCAGCCGGCCGTTGCGCTGCAGCTCGGCCAGCAGCAGCAGGTCGGTGCGATCGAGTTCGGCGGCAGCCATGATCATTGTCCTGAATTGCGTATCGACGCACGATTATTGCGCGTATGCGGCATGGACGCGCAACGACGCAAGCCTCTTGCGGGGAATCGGCGCTATCGTCGTGGATCTCAGGAATTCACCGGAGTCGCCATGTCCGCCCAGCCGTCGAACGCCCCGCGCCGCGTCGAGAACCTGCAGACCGACAAGGGCAAGGTGCCGGTCTATGCCACCGGCATCGTCGAGCAGCCGTGGGAGACCTACAGCGCTGACGACCACGCGACCTGGGCCACGCTCTACGCGCGCCAGCGCGAGCTGCTGGTCGGCCGCGCCTGCGACGAGTTCCTGCAGGCGCAGGACGCGATGGGCATGACGCGGGACGCGATTCCGAAGTTCACCGAGATCAACGAAGTGCTGGAAGCCGCGACCGGCTGGACGCTGCTCGGTGTCGAAGGCCTGTTGCCGGAACTGGACTTCTTCGACCACCTCGCCAACCGCCGCTTTCCGGTGACCTGGTGGATCCGTCGCCCCGACCAGATCGACTACATCGAAGAACCCGATCTCTTCCACGATCTGTTCGGCCACGTGCCGCTGCTGATGAATCCGGTGTTCGCCGACTACATGGAGGCCTACGGCAAGGGCGGCGTCAAAGCGCATGGCATCGGCCCGGACGCACTGCAGAACCTGACGCGGCTGTACTGGTACACGGTGGAGTTCGGCCTGATCCAGCAGACCGATGGCCTGCGCATCTTCGGCGCCGGCATCGTGTCGTCGAAGGGCGAATCGATCTACGCGCTGGAATCCGACGCCCCCAACCGCATCGGCTTCGACCTCGAACGCATCATGCGCACGCGTTACCGCATCGACACCTACCAGAAGACCTACTTCGTCATCGACAGCTTCGAACAGCTGATGGACGCGACCGGCCCGGATTTCACCCCGATCTATGCGCGCCTGGCGCAGCAGGACACGGTGGGTGCGGGGACCGTGCGCGACGAAGATCGCGTGTTCCATCGCGGCACGGGCGAAGGGTGGACGGCGGGTGGGGATGTTTGATTGGTGGGTCAGCGAAGGCGCTGACCTCTGACGGTCGCGTCGCTGGATGACCCGCCGTCCCAGCGGCTTTCGTCCCCCGTCATTCCGGCGAAAGCCGGAATCCAGTGACGTCCCTCACGGTGCAAGCGACCAATAGTTCCGACGCGCAGAAGCCAAGTCGCTGGATTCCGGCTTTCGCCGGAATGACGAAAAATGGTGCGACGTGGCGCACCGTGCGCGCTTCGATGTTCCCACTTCGAGCAGTTGGCGCAGCGACACCCGGCGCCTCACCGATTCCACGTCCACTGCGCCCCCACCATCACGCCACGCCCCGGTCCCGGCTCGAAGAACCGGCCGTTGCCTTCGTTGACGATCACCGAGCCGATGTAGGCGTGGTCGAGCACGTTGTCGATACGCACGAACGTCCGCAGTTCGCCCGCATCGAAGCGCCAGCGCCGGGCGCCTTCGAGATGCACGAGGGCGTATCCGGCAGCGCGACCGGTCGCGCGATCGTCGACGACGACATCGCCCACGCCCACACCTTCGATCGCGGCACTCCACGGCCCGCCCGTCCAGTCGAGTCGTGCAAACAGCTGCTTCGCCGGCACGCCGGGAATGCGCGCGCCGGCCGCGACCGGCGTGGCGGGCACCGTGCAGCCCGCACCGGTGCAGACCAGATAGTCGTCGCGGAACGTCGCATCCAACCAGGTCGCGGCGACGCTGAGATCGAGCGATTCACCCAGCGGCTGCCGCAACGACAGTTCCGCGCCCTGGCGACGTGCCCGGCCGATGTTCTGGAAGCTGCTGCGGCCGCCGACATTGCGCGCGACCGCGAGCTCGTCATCGGTGTCGGCGCGGAACAGCGCCGCGTTGAGCGTGGTGCCAGACTGTGCGCGCCACTTGGTGCCGAGTTCGAGGTTGTCGCTGATCGCCGGCGCCAGATCGAACGCGAAACCGGCGCCGCCGTCGGCGCGGTAGCCGAGTTCGTTGAAGGTCGGCGTCTCGAAGCCGCGACCGGCCGACAGGTACACACGCAGATCGTCATGCGGCGCGAACGTGATGCCGGCGACCGGCGAGGTCTGCCGGAACGCGACGCGGCCGCTGTCGTCGGGATTGGTCGCGGTGATGTAGGCATCGCGCGAGGTGAACTCGACTTCGCTGTGGCGCACGCCGGCCAGCAACGACCAGCGCGGCGCGAACGCCCAGTACGCCTGCGCGAACTGGTCGCGGTTCTCGACGGTGTTGCGCTCGTCACGGCGCTGTCGCCCGCGCACGCCGAGCGTGTCGCCGACGAAGTTCTCGAAACCCTGGCGATGCTGGCGCTGGCGGTCGGCATTCGCGCCGACGGCGAGTTCCAGCGGACGTCCGGCGAGCGCACCTTCCCAGCTCCAGCGCAGATCGAGTCCGCCATAGCGGTTCCCGAGATCGATGACACCGCCGGAGTTGAGCGGGTTGTTCTGCGCGGCCGGCGGGATCGGCAGGAACTGCACTACGTCGCGTTCGCCGCCGTACGCCATCGCACGCAACGTGTGCGCATCGCCCAGGCCATGCTCGTAAATCGCGCCGAGCTGGGCTTGTCGCACGGTCTTGCGCGTATTGAACTGGCGCGCCACCGGTGCGACCTGGCGAGGATTCTCGCGCACCTGCTCCGCGTTCAGTCCGAGCGGATCCAGCGCATCGATGTCGACTCCGTTGGCAACGAGATCGAGCCGGCGACGATCGCCGAAATCGAAGCGCAGCTTCGCGTTCGCCGAATCGCGGCGCGCGGCGCTGTGATCGCGCCAGCCATCGGTGTCGAAACGCGACAGCGCGAGGTTGTAGCCGACCGTCTCCGTGCCACCGCGCAGCTGCGTCGACAGGCTGGTGGTGTTGTCGCGCCCGTGGCTGGCCTTGAACCGCCACGGATCACCCGCGTGCCCGTCCACGCTCCACAGCTGCACGACGCCGCCCGAGGAATTGCCGTACAGCGCCGAGAACGGGCCACGCATGATCTCGATGCGATCGCCGCCGACGAGACTGAAATGCGAGAGCTGGCCCTGGCCGTCGGGCATCGACGCCGGAATGCCATCCGCGAACAGACGCACGCCGCGCACGCCGAACGTGGAGCGCGCACCGAAGCCGCGGATCGACAGTTGCGTGTCCTGCGCGTGGTTCTGGCGGTCGCGCGCGAGCAGGCCGGGTACGCCCGACAGCGGTTCGGAGGCGACGGTGCCGGCGCGGTTGCCGTGCGCATCGTCGAGGCGGATCGCATCGACGGAGGCCGGGGTATCGAACCCGCTGACGCCGCGTAGACGCGTTGCATCGACGCGCACGCGCTCGAGCGTGGTCGGTGCATCGCTCGAAGCCTGCGCATGCGCGAAGCCGGGCGAGACCAGAATCAGCGACAGCGCGATTGCCAGCGCGGTGGGGGCCGCGCGCATCAACCGAACACCAGCTTGCCGCGCATGACGTTCCAGTGGCCGGGGAAGGAGCAGAAGAAGGTGTAGTCGCCGCCGCGCGTGAGGCCCGCGGTCGGGAACGTGACCGTGGTCAACTCGCCGCCGCCGATGACTTTCGTATGCGCGATGACGCGCGCGTCGCCCGGCGGCAGATAGCTGTGCGCGAGGCTGCCGCGGCCACCGGCGATCGCGACCGGGCGGTAATCGGCGGTGCGGGTCAACACCCAGTTGTGGCCCATTGCCGCAGCCATCTGGCGACCGGTGTGACGCAGGGTGAGACGCACCTGGGTGCAGTCGGCGGCAACGCGGAGTTCACTCCTGTCGAAGCGCATCGCATCGCTGCTGCCGATCGTCAGATCGCAGGTGCGCGCAAATGCGCCGGTGGCAGGCAACAACAGCAGCAGCGCGAGCGCGCCGCGCAAGGCGCGGTTCGGCATGACATCTCCGTGAAGGCAAAGCGGGGCGTGCGATGCGACGCATCGCGTCGCGCATTGTCGCAAAGGCCGGCGTGAAAAGGCCCGGGACGGAATGTCGCGGGTGGGGCCTGGTGTTGAAAACTCAATGCTCGTCGTTCCGGCGAAAGCCGGAGCCCAGTGTCTTTTGATGTTTGCGACCGGGCTGCAGTCACTGGTTCCGACTAGTTCGCAGCAAAGTCACTGGATTCCGGCTTTCGCCGGAATGACGGGGGAAGGGGTTGCATGTACCTGTGAGTGTGTTCGTTCGCTTCGCGCTATGAAACACGAAGCCTCAAATCACCTGCAACGTGATCGCCTTCAACACCGCACGCGTGCGGTCGCGCGTGCCGAGCTTTTCAAGAATCGCCGACACGTAGTTCTTCACCGTGCCCTCGGCGAGGAACAGGCTGCGCGCGATCTCCTTGTTGGAGTAGCCGCCGGCGAGCAGCCGCAGGATCGCGACCTCGCGTTCGGTGAAGGTTTCGCGCGGGGCATGGTCGTCGTGGAAGCAGTAGCGCGCGCGCACCGGTTCGGTGCTGACCGGTTGCAGCAGGGTGTCGCCGGCGGCGACGCGCGCGATGGCGTCGCGCAGGTCTTCGGGCGCCGCGTCCTTGAGCAGAAAACCCTGCGCGCCGGCATCGGTGGCACGCAGCAGCAGGTCGCTGTCGTCGAACGTGGTCAGCAGCAGCACGGGCGTCGCGTCGCCTCGGGCGCGCAGTGCGGTCAGCGCTTCGATGCCATCGAGGCCGGGCATGCGGATGTCGCTGAGGATCACATCGACCGGCCGGAACGCGAGCTGTTCGAGCAACGTCGTGCCCGAATCGGCCTCGAACACGATCTCGATGCCGTGGCGCTCGAGCAACGCGCGCAGGCCCGCGCGGACCAGTGCCTGGTCGTCTGCAAGCGCGATGCGGATGGGCGTGCTCATGCCGGCAACTCCGCATCGATGCGCATCGCGCCACGGGGATTGCGCGCCAGGTGCACGCGGCCCTGCAGCGCGGCAAGGCGTTCGCGCATGCCGGCGATGCCGTTGCCCTCGCGCCAGCCCTCGCGCACGCGGCCGTCGTCTTCGATGGTCACGTGCAACAGCGCGCCCTCGCGATGCAGGGCGACGTCGAGCGTGTCCGCATCGGCGTGCTTCGCAGCGTTGGTCAGCGCTTCCTGCACCAGCCGCAGCACGGCCTCGGCGATTGCCGGATCGTCCACGCGGACATCGTCGGCCATCATCAATCGTAAGCGCGGCCGCGGCATCGGTGCGGCGAGTGCACGCAGGGCGGTGGCGAGATCGAGCCCGCCGCTGTCGCGCAGCGCCTGCACCACATTGCGGATGTCGCCGAGCAGTTCACCCGACAGCTGTTCGGCGATGCGCAGTTGCGGGTTGCCGGCAAACGCCGGTTCGTCCGCCAGCGCGCGCAGGTTGAGGCGCATCGCGGTGAGCTTGTGGCCGGCCACGTCGTGCAGTTCGCGCGCCACGCGCACGCGCTCGGCATCGCGGGCGCTGTCGGCCAGCAGCGCCCGCGTCGCCAGCAGGTCGGCGTTGACGCGCGAGAGCGCGTCGCGGGTGCGCTCGGCGCTGCGCGCGTAGTGCATGCACAGCGCCGCGAAGGCCTGGAAGCCGGCGAAGATCAGCACCGACATCAGCGGCGCACCGAAGCCGGCGATGTGCTTGAGGATCAGGTAATAGACGATGTCCACGATGACCAGCGCCGCTGACGCCACGCGCGGCGACCAGTCCGAGAACACCACGCCGACCCAGATCACCAGCAGCACCGGCGCGGTGCCGGGTTTGGGGTCGAGTGCAATGAGCGCCAGTGCCACCACCGGCAGACCTGCGATGACCAGGTGCTCGACCTGGCGCAACCGCGGCGGCCATACCGACAGCGACAGGAATCCGAGCGAGAACAGGCCCAGCAGCATCCAGGCCATGGTCTGGCGTGCGGGATCGACATAGCGCATCGAGAACGCCACCGCGCCCAGCGTCAGCAATGCGGCGAGGTTCAGCGGTTCGAGCAGGCGACGGGGCTTGACCATGCGCCATGCTGCAAGCCGCTGCGGTTGGCGGCAATGGGCCCGACGCAGAAAGTGACTTCCGGCAGGTCGGATCGGTGACCACCGGCAGCGGGCACGCGCAGCGCACTTGAGCGTCGGTAGCGTGGAGATCGAAGCCTTCCCCTGCATATGGGGAAGGCGCGGATCTTGCGGCTTGCGCGACGCGCGGTCAGCCGCGGCTGACCGCCGCGACCGCTTCGGCGACGTAGTCGAGAGTCTTCAGGCTCAGCGCAGCCACGCAGATGCGGCCCGTGCCGACGGCGTAGATGCCGAACTCGTCGCGCAGGCGATCGACCTGCGGCCGGCTCAGGCCCGAATAGGAGAACATGCCGGCCTGGTCGGCGATGAACGCGAACTCCGGTGCGCCGGCATCGACCAGCTTCTGCACCAGGCCTCCGCGCAGGGCGTGGATGCGTGTCCGCATCTGGCCCAGTTCGGTTTCCCAACGCGCACGCAGCTCGGGGCTGCCGAGCACCCCGGCGACAAGCGCGGCGCCGTGGGTCGACGGGCTGGAGTAGTTCGCACGGACGATGCGCTTGATCTGCGATTGCACCGCGCGGCTTTGCTCCGCGCTGGCCGACACCACGGTCAGGGCGCCGACGCGCTCCCCGTACAGCGAGAACGACTTGGAATACGAACTGGCGACGACGAATTCGGCAATGTCCGATTCGGCGAGCAGGCGCACCGCCGCCGCGTCGGCATCGATGCCACGGTCGAAGCCCTGGTAGGCCATGTCGATGAAGGGGAACAGATTGCGCTCGCCCAGCACCTCGATCACCTGGCGCCACTGCGCGTCGGTCAGGTCGGCGCCGGTGGGGTTGTGGCAGCACGCGTGCAGCAGCACGACGGTGCCGGCCTCGAGCGCGCGCAGGTCGGCGAGCATGCCGTCGAAGTCGACGCCGTGCGTGGTCGCGTCGAAGTAGGTGTAGTCGACGACCTTGAAGCCGACGTTGCCGAACACGGCGCGATGGTTTTCCCAGCTCGGGTTGCTGATGGCGATGGTCGCGTGCGGCAGCAGCAGCTTCAGCAGATCGGCGCCCGTACGCAGCGCACCGCTGCCGCCGATGGTCTGGGTGGTCGCGACGCGGCCGGCGGCCAGCAGCGGGGACTCAGCGCCGAACAGCAGGTCGCGGGTCGCACGGGTGTAGTCGGGCATCCCGTCGATGGGCAGATAACCGCGCGGCTTGGCCTCCGCCGCCAGTCGCTGCTCGACTTCGCGCACGGCGTCGAGCACGGGAATGCGTCCCGACTCGTCGTAGTAGATGCCCACGCCGAGATTGACCTTTGTGGTGCGCGGATCGGCGCTGTAGGCCTCGGACAGACCGAGGATGGGATCACCGGGGACGAGTTCGACGTTCGCGAAAAAGGAGGACACGGGAGACTGCCTTGCACGACGGAGGGAGGACGCCGGTCGCGCGCGTTGCCCGCGACCAAACCCGTCCAGAATACCGGCCCCCGCGCACCGGCGCGATCTTCGCCGTGGGACAGCCATGGCGTTTGGCGCGACAATGCCGGTCTCCCGACGCCAAGGACCGCCCGCGCATGCCCAGCATTTCCCTGACCCGCCATCTGATCGAGGAACAGCGCTCGGGCCACGTGACCCCGGATCTACGCCTGCTGCTGGAAGTCGTGGCGCGCGCCTGCAAGCGGATCTCGGTGGCCGTGGGCAAGGGCGCACTGGGCGATGTGCTGGGCGAGGCCGCAGCGGCCGGCGGTGGCGACAGCATCAACGTGCAGGGCGAGGCGCAGAAGAAGCTCGACGTGATCAGCAACGAGATCCTGCTCGAGGCCAATGCCTGGGGCGGCCATCTGGCGGCGTGTGCGTCGGAGGAAATGGAGCATTCGCAGCAGATCCCCGATGCGTTCCCGCGCGGCAACTATCTGCTGGTGTTCGATCCCCTCGACGGCAGCTCCAACATCGACATCAACGCCAGCGTCGGCACGATCTTCTCGGTGCTCCGGTGCCCGGAAGGCGTCAGCGCGGCCGAAGACCACGACTTCCTGCAGGCCGGCAGCACCCAGGTCGCCGCCGGCTACTGCCTGTACGGCCCGAGCACCATGCTGGTGCTGACCATCGGCCACGGCACGCACGCGTTCACGCTGGACCGCGAACAGGGCTCGTTCGTGCTGACCACCGGCCACATGCGCATTCCGGCGCAGACCCGCGAATTCGCGATCAACCTGTCCAACCAGCGTCACTGGGAAGCGCCGACGCAGGCCTACGTGAACGATCTGCTGGAAGGCCGCGACGGCCCGCGCGCCCAGGACTTCAACATGCGCTGGGTCGCGGCGATGGTCGGCGACGTGCACCGCATCCTGACCCGCGGC
>JBQEAV010000016.1:0-38675 GCA_052108555.1 Luteimonas sp. | reverse complement strand
ACGCCAGGCTCCGGTGCTCGGCTCGCTCTACGGCTCGATTCAAGTCAAAAGCGAATAGCCAAAGCTAAAGGCAAAGCAAAGGCAAAGCAGAAGCCGAAGCACGGCAGTCCCGAACCAGCCAAGCATCCGACGATGCAATCCTGATACGCACGAGCTCCGCCAGCAGGCGCTTCAACCGCCGAAGTGATCCCAACCGGCGCGTGCCGGGGCCCACGGCGCGCCATCTGCGGTCGTCGCGACGACACCCTGCCCGTGGGCGATGCGCCCGATCCGGGTCACCGGCAAACCTGACTCCAGCGCAGCGGTCACGATCGCGTCACGAGCGCCGACCGGCGCGGTGAAGCAGAGTTCGTAATCGTCGCCACCACTCGCCTGCAACGCGCGGCGCGTGTCCGGTTCCAGCGCAGCGGCGCTCAACGCATCCGACACCGGCAGTGCATCGACATCGATCTCCGCACGCACATCACTCGCGCGGCAGACATGGGCGAGATCGGCCAGCAGGCCGTCGGAGATGTCGATCGCGGCATGCACCAAACCGGAAAGCCGCACGCCAAGCGCAACCCGCGGTGTCGGCCGGTCGAGTCGCGCGCGCAGCGCCGGATCACGCGCACCACCCGCAGACCACTGGGCCAGCGCGGCCGCCGCATCGCCGGGCGTGCCGCTGACCCAGATATCGTCACCGACGCGCGCAGCATCGCGGCGCAGCGCGCGACCAGGCGAAACGACGCCAAATACGGTGACGCAGACCGAAAGCGGCCCGCGCGTGGTGTCGCCCCCGACCAGCGCCACAGCATGCTGCCGCGCGAGCGCGTCGAAACCGTCGAGGAATGCATCCACCCACGTCGCATCCGGCTCGGGCAGGGACAGCGACAGCGTGCACCACGCCGGCGTGGCGCCCATCGCCGCGAGATCGGACAGGTTCACCGCCAGCGCCTTCCAGCCGATATCGGCCGGCGCGGTGTCGTGCGGGAAATGGATGCCGGCGTTGAGGGTGTCCATCGCCACGACGAGCTGCATGCCGGCGGGCGGCTGCAGCAGCGCGGCATCGTCGCCGATGCCCAGCACTACGTCGTCGCGCGCGACGACGCGCGCGCGGATGCGATCGATCAGGTCGAACTCGCCGGCGGCCATTCCGACTGTGCTGGGCTCAACGCCCGCGCAGCGCGCCGACTTCCGGGGCGCGCCATTCCGCCGCGGCGCGGTCGAGCACGCCGTTGACGTAGGTGTGGCCGTGTTCGGAGCCGAAACGCTTGACCGTCTTCAGGGCCTCGTCGATGACGACGCGGTACGGCACGTCGACGCGGTGCTGCAGTTCGTAGGCGGCGATGCGCAGCATCGCGCGCTCGATCGGATCGACTTCTTCGATCGTGCGGTCGAGGAACGGCGCCAGCGCCGCATCGAGTTCGCGGTAGCGCGTGCCCACGCCGTGCACGAGATCCTCGAAGTACGCGAGATCGGCGATTTCCTTGGCCTGCTCGTGGGCGAACTGGGCGACGATCTCGCGCGGCTCGGTGCCCGACATCTGCATCGCGTAGATGGCCTGCAGCGCGCGACGGCGCGCACGCGAACGCAGCACGGGGTCGACGCCATGGGGTTTGCGGGTCTGGTTCATCCGATCTTGTCCAGCAGGTTGCTCATTTCGATGGCGACCAGCGCCGCTTCTTCGCCCTTGTTGCCGTGGCTGCCGCCGGCGCGCTTCTCTGCATCGACGTAGTCCTCGACCGCAAGCACGCCATTGGCGACCGGCACCCGGCTGTCGAGCGCCACGCGCATCAGCGCGTCGCTGCAACCGTCGGCGACCTGCTCGTAATGACGCGTGTCACCACGCACCACGCAGCCCAGGCCGAGCAGCGCGGCGTGTCTGCCGGCGGCGGCGAGACGCGCGCAGGCGACCGGGATTTCCCATGCGCCGGGCACGCGGATCACATCGACCGCGTCTTCCGCGACGCCGTGGTCGGCGAACGCCTTGCGCGCACCGGCGACGAGGGCGTCGGTGATCTTCGGATTCCAGCGGCTGGCGACGATCGCAAAGCGCGCACCGGCGGGGGCGCGCAGATCGCCTTCGATATGGCTCATGGGCTCGGGGTCTCGCGTAGGCAGTGCAGTTTAACGTGGGTCACGCCGGCACGTATTCGACGACTTCCAGGCCGTAACCGGCCAGCCCGACCTGCTTGCGCGGCGTGCCCAGCACGCGCAGCCGACCGAGGCCGAGATCGGCGAGGATCTGCGCGCCGGCGCCGTTGCGGCGCCACTGGCCCACGTCCTTGTCCTTGCCGGGCGGCCGGACTACGGTTTCCTTGCGCAGGCGTGCCAGCAGCGCGTCGGAGTCACGCGGCGCCGACAGCACCACCATCACGCCCTGCCCCGCGTCGGCGATCGCGCGCAACGCATCGCTGCCGGCCACGCCGAAATCGTCGCGGCGCCAGTGCAGCAGATCGGCGAGCGGGTTCTCCACCTGCACGCGCACCAGCGTGAGCGTGTCGGCGTCGGGCGTGCCGCGCACCAGGGCGAAATGCAGCTCGTGGGCGATGCGGTCGCGATAGGTCACCAGATGGAAGGCGCCGAATTCGGTCTCGATCTCGCGCTCGTCGATGCGCTCGACGGTGTGCTCGGTGGCGAGGCGATGGGCGATGAGATCGGCGATCGAGCCCATCTTCAGGCCGTGCTCGCGGGCGAAGACTTCCAGCTCCGGGCGGCGCGCCATGCTGCCGTCGGGATTGAGGATCTCGACCAGCACGCCGGCCGGTTCCAGGCCGGCGAGCATCGCCAGATCGACGCCGGCCTCGGTGTGACCGGCGCGGGTCAGCACGCCGCCGGGCTGGGCGATCAACGGGAAGATGTGACCGGGCTGGTGCAGATCCTCGGGCTTCGCGTTCGCCTTCACCGCGGTGCGGATCGTGTGCGCGCGGTCGTGCGCCGAAATACCGGTGGTCACGCCTTCCGCGGCTTCGATGCTGACGGTGAAGTTGGTCTGGAACTGCGCGGTGTTCGCGCGGACCATCGGCGCCAGGCCAAGCTGCTCGGCGCGACTGGACGTCACCGGCAGGCACACCAGGCCGCGGCCGTGGGTGACCATGAAGTTGATGTCCGACGGCTTGACCAGCTCGGCGGCCATGATCAGGTCGCCTTCGTTCTCGCGGTCCTCGTCGTCGACGATGACCACCATGCGGCCCTGGCGGATTTCTTCCAGCAGTTCGGGGACGGGGGCGAAGTTCATGCCGCCGCCCCCGCCGGGACGACGCCCGCGCTGAGCAGACGCTCGACATAGCGCGCGACAAGATCCACCTCCAGGTTCACCGCCTCGCCGACGGGCGTGCTGCCGAACGCGGTGTGGGCGACGGTGTGCGGCACCAGCGCAACCTCGAAGCCGGTCGCATCGACGGCGTTGACCGTCAGGCTGACGCCGTCGACGCAGATCGAGCCCTTGTGCGCAACGTACTTGAGCAGCGCGGCCGGCGCATCGAAGCGCCAGCGCTGCGCGCGTGCATCGTCGTGTACGGAGGCGACGCTGCCGACGCCATCGACATGGCCGCTGACCATATGGCCGCCGAGGCGGTCGGTGGGGCGCATCGCGCGCTCCAGATTCACTGCGCGGCCCGGCGCCAGCGCGCCGAGCGTGGTCAGCGACAGGGTTTCGGTGGAGGCATCGGCCTCGAAATGCGCGTCGTCGAACGCGACCACCGTCAGGCAGACGCCATTGACCGCGATGCTCTCGCCCATCGCCACGCCATCGAAAGGCAGCGTGCCGACCGCGATGCGCAGTCGCGCGTCGCCGCCGCGCGCCTCGGTGGAAACCAGGCGTCCGACGCCCTCGATCAGTCCGGTGAACATGTCGCTGCCTCCGTCCGCACGGGGCACGCCCGCACGGTCAAGCCGAAAGGGAACGGTCCGGGACGCGACAGCGTGCACAGCCGGAAGGCCACGCATGAGGTCGTCTTCTCGCATCCGGACTCTGACCGTCGGCTCCGGAATTGGACCGGATCTGCTGACCTGGCGGCGGTTGCCGACAGCGCTCGCGGGCTCGCGCGTTGCCGCGCCTACCGCCGGTGGGGACTTTCACCCCGCCCCGAAGACATTCGATTGTGTGTTGCCGGCAGGGCCGGCCCGCGCATTCTAGCAGCGCCCGTCCCACGGCCTCTGGCACCGCGGCGGGACGCTTCATTGCAGGGACAGGCCGGGCCACTGGTTTTCCCCGCCCCGCAGGAGCGCGCGCGCGAAGGAGAGTCTGGTGAAAGCCCTTCGCGCGCGCTCCTGCAGGGGGTGTATCAGACAACCGGCTTCGGTCGCAGCAGCAGGCGCAGGTCGTCGCCGATCCGGCGCGTCTCGATCGTCTGCAGATGCAGGCGCTGGGCCATCGTGTCGATGCCGAGCCCGTCGAACAGCGGACGGCCGCGTTCGCCCAGCAGCACCGGGGCGACGTACAGCAGCAGCTCGTCGACCAGGCCGGCGCGCAGGAACGCGCCCGACAGCGTCGCGCCTGCCTCGACCTGGATCTCGTTGATGCCACCCTCGCCCAGCGCCGCCAGCACCGCGTGCAGGTCGAGCTGGCCTGCCGCGTCGCGGGCGACCGACATGCGCGGCGCGGCGAAACCATGCGGCACCTTGGTGTCGTGCGCATGCACGTACAGCGTCGGCGCCGCGCCATCGCGGACATTGCCGCGCGCGATCGTTGCCAGGCCCGCATCCAGTACCACGCGCAGCGGCACTGCGAACGGTGCGTCCTCATCGAGGCGCACGGTCAACTGCGGGTCGTCTGCCAGCACCGTACCGCTGCCGGTCAACAGCGCGCTCGCACGCGCCCGCCAGCGCATCACATCCGCGCGCGAGGCATCGCCGCTGATCCATTTCGAATCGCCATTCGCCATCGCCGTGCGCCCGTCGATGCTGCAGGCGAGCTTGACCCGCAGCCACGGCCGCCCGCGTTCGACGCGGGACAGGAAGCCGCGATTGAGCGCACGCGCCTGCGCTTCCATCAGGCCGGATTCGACCGTGATGCCAGCCGCACGCAGTCGCTCGAAGCCGGCGCCGTCGACCTGCGGGAACGGGTCGCGCATCGCCGCGACCACGCGCGACACACCAGCCGCGATCAGCGCGTCGGCACACGGGCCGGTGCTGCCTGTATGCGCGCAGGGTTCCAGCGTGACGTAGGCGGTCGCGCCACGCGCACGGTCCCCGGCCACCTGCAGCGCGACCACTTCCGCATGCGGGCCGCCCTGCTGCACGTGGAAGCCTTCACCCACCACTTCGCCGCCCGCGACGAGCACGCAGCCGACCATCGGATTGGGCCGCGTCGTCCACGCACCCCGTTCGGCGAGGTGCAGCGCCCGGGCCATGAAACGGTGGTCGTCGGCGGTGAAGTCGGCCATGGGAATTTCCTGGGAAAGACGATGACCCAGGATTGACGCAGATAAACGCCAATCAATCCAGCACAACGCAGTCCGACGCCGACGCACGCTTGTGCTTGCATCCCCTTCCCAGTGGCACACGATGGCGTTCTCCCGGGAATGCCGCGTCGCGACCAAGACCGGTCCAACAGCACCCGATCGCACGCCCTGTGCCGCGCTCACCTGCGGCGCACGACATCAACGCTTGCGCGGCGCCTTCGCCGGCGGGGTGTCGCCGTCAAGCAACGGCAACTGCCCCTCGCCCGGCAGGTCGCGCTCCAGCCGGTCGAGTTCCTCGCGGAAATCGGCCACGTCCTCGAACGAGCGGTAGACCGATGCGAAACGCACGAAGCCGACATGGTCGAGCTTGCGCAGTTCGGCGATGACGAATTCGCCCACCCGACGCGAGGACACCTCGCGTTCGGCTGTCATCCGCAACTGGTGCACGACGGCGCGCACCGTTGCTTCGATCTGCTCCTCCGATACCGCACGCTTGTGCAGCGCGCGGTCCATGCTCAGGCGCAGCTTGCGCGCATCGAACGGTTCACGCCGGCCGTCACCCTTGATGATCGCCGGCAGCTTGAGCTCGATCGTCTCCAAGGTACTGAAGCGTTCGCCACAGGCCTCGCACTCGCGCCGGCGACGGATCGTCGCGCCGTCCTCGGACACGCGCGAATCGATCACGCGGGTGTCGGTGCCTTGGCAGAAAGGACAGTACATGCGTCAGTCGGGGATGCGCGCCAGCCGGCGACTCAACCGTAGACCGGATACTTCGCGCACTGCGCGGCGACCTTGTCGCGCACGGTGGCGATCACGCCCTCGTCCTGCGGTGCATCAAGCACGTCGCAGATCCAGTGGGCGAGATCGGTGCAGTCCTGTTCGACGTAGCCACGCGTGGTCACCGCCGGCGTGCCCAGGCGCAGGCCCGAGGTCACGAAGGGCTTGCGCGGATCGTTGGGCACCGAGTTCTTGTTGACGGTGATGTGGGCGCGGCCGAGGGCTTCCTCCGCATCCTTGCCGCTGACGTCCTTGCCGATCATGTCGACCAGCATCAGATGGTTTTCGGTGCCACCGGAGACGATCTTGTAGCCGCGCTCGATGATGACCTTGGCCATCGCCTGCGCGTTCTTCACCACCTGCTGCTGGTAGGTCTTGAACGCGGGCTCCAGCGCCTCCTTGAACGCGACCGCCTTGCCGGCGATCACGTGCATCAGCGGGCCGCCCTGGATGCCGGGGAACACGATCGACTGCAGCTTCTTGGCGATCTCGTCGAACTGCTCGCCGGCGCCCTGCCGGCTCGCGACGATGATCCCGCCGCGCGGACCGCGCAGCGTCTTGTGCGTGGTCGAGGTGACGACGTGTGCGTGCGGCACCGGCGTCGGATAGACGCCCGCGGCGACGAGGCCGGCCACGTGCGCCATGTCGACGAACAGGTACGCACCCACCTTGTCGGCAATCGCGCGGAAGCGCGCCCAGTCGACGACTTGCGAATACGCGGAGAAGCCAGCGACGACCATCTTCGGCTTGTGCTCGACGGCGAGGCGCTCGACTTCGTCGTAGTCGATCAGCCCGGCATCGTCGACGCCGTACTGGATCGCGTTGAACAGCTTGCCGGATGCGTTGACCTTGGCGCCGTGGGTCAGGTGACCGCCATGCGCCAGCGACATGCCGAGGATGGTGTCGCCCGGCTGCAGCAGCGCGAAGTACACCGCCTGGTTGGCCTGCGAGCCCGAATGCGGCTGCACGTTCGCGTAGTCCGCGTCGAACAATGCTTTAAGACGGTCGATCGCGAGCTGCTCGGCGATGTCGACGTACTCGCAGCCGCCGTAGTAGCGCTTGCCCGGATAGCCCTCGGCGTACTTGTTGGTCAGCTGGCTGCCCTGCGCTTCCATCACCAGCGCGCTGCAGTAGTTCTCAGAAGCGATCAGCTCGACGTGGTCTTCCTGGCGGCGGACCTCGTTCGCGATGGCCTGGGCGAGTTCGGGATCAAAGCTTTCGAGACGGGCGTCGCGCTGGAACATCGAGGGCTCCGGAACAGTGAACGGCGGGGCCCGCCATTGTAGCGCCGCCCTGTTCCACGCGCGGCCCCAAGGGGCGTGAACCGCTATAATCGCCGTCATCCCTGACCCACCCGACGCCGCCCGACCGGGCCCCGGCGCGGGCCGGCACAACCGGAGCCCCCATGTCGCAATACATCTACACCATGAACCGCGTGTCCAAGGTGGTCCCGCCGAAGCGGCAGATCATCAAGGACATCTCGCTGTCGTTCTTCCCCGGCGCGAAGATCGGCTTGCTGGGTCTGAACGGCTCGGGCAAGTCGACGGTGCTGCGCATCATGGCGGGCGTCGATACCGATTTCGAAGGCGAGGCCCGTCCGCAGGCCGGCACCAAGGTCGGCTATCTGGCCCAGGAGCCGCAGCTCGATCCCGGGATGACGGTGCGCGAAGCGGTCGAGGAAGGCGTGGGCGAAGTGCTGCAGGCCCAGGCCGCGCTCGACAAGGTCTATGACGCCTACGCCGAGGAAGGTGCCGATTTCGACGCACTCGCCAAGGAACAGGAGCGCCTGGAGGCGATTCTCGCCGCCGGCGATGCGCACACCCTGGAAAACCAGTTGGAAGTTGCCGCGGACGCGTTGCGCCTGCCGCCGTGGGACGCCGTGGTCGGCAAGCTGTCGGGCGGCGAGAAGCGCCGTGTCGCGCTGTGCCGCCTGCTGCTGCAGAAGCCGGACATGCTGCTGCTCGACGAACCGACCAACCATCTCGACGCCGAATCGGTGGAATGGCTGGAGCAGTTCCTCGCCCGCTACACCGGCACCGTCGTGGCCGTCACCCATGACCGCTACTTCCTCGACAACGCCGCCGAGTGGATCCTCGAACTCGACCGCGGCCGCGGCATTCCGTGGAAGGGCAACTACACCGAGTGGCTGACGCAGAAGGACGAGCGCCTGAAGCAGGAAGACAACCAGGAAAAGTCACGCCAGAAGGCGATCCAGAAGGAACTGGAATGGTCGCGCCAGAACGCCAAGGGCGGCCGTACCAAGGGCAAGGCCCGTCTGGCCCGCCTGGAAGAACTGCAGTCGGTGGATTACCAGAAGCGCAACGAGACCAACGAGCTGTTCATCCCGCCGGGCGAGCGCCTGGGCAATGCGGTGATGGAGTTCAAGAACGTCAGCAAGAAGTTCGGCGACCGCCTGCTGATCGACAACCTGTCGATGATCATTCCGCCGGGCGCGATCGTCGGCATCATCGGTCCGAACGGCGCAGGTAAATCCACGCTGTTCAAGATGATCACCGGGCAGGAGAAGCCGGATTCGGGCGAGATCGTCGTCGGCCCGACCGTGCAGCTGTCGTATGTCGACCAGAGCCGCGATGCGCTGGAGGGCAACCACAACGTCTTCCAGGAAATCTCCGGCGGCCTCGACATCCTCAACATCAATGGCACCGAGATCCAGTCGCGCGCCTACATCGGCCGCTTCAACTTCAAGGGCCAGGACCAGCAGAAGCTGGTGGGCTCGCTGTCGGGTGGTGAACGTGGTCGCCTGCACATGGCCAAGACCCTGCTGCAGGGCGGCAACGTGCTGCTGCTCGACGAACCGTCGAACGACCTCGACATCGAGACCCTGCGTGCGCTCGAAGACGCGCTGCTGGAGTTCCCCGGCAACACCTTCGTGATCTCGCATGACCGCTGGTTCCTCGACCGCATCGCCACGCACATCCTCGCGTTCGAGGGCGACAGCCACGTCGAGTTCTTCCCCGGCAACTACCGCGAGTACGAAGAAGACAAGCGCCGCCGCATGGGCGACGACGCGGGTCCGAAGCGTCTGCGTTTCAAGGCGCTGAAGTGACCGATGGGCCGCTCGCAATGCGCGCGGCCCATCCATTATCCCGAGCCCTGCGAGGGATCCGCTTGACCACGCCGACCGGCCCACGCACCCCGCGCATGGACCGGCTCTCCCGATGCGCACGCCATCCGGCGGCGTATGCCACAGACAAGGATCCGTCCCGATGCGCCTGCTGATTGCCCTGCTGCTGCCGTTCCTGCTGTTCTTCACGATCGGACGTCCGATCGCCGGCATCATCTGCCTGGTGTTGCAGATCACGCTGATCGGCTGGCTGCCCGCCGCGATCTGGGCGGTCTACGCGCTCAGCCAGTACAAGACAGACGTGAAGATCCGCCGCGCCCTCGCTACGCGCTGATGCGGGCATCGATGGTGCACAGAGTCTGCCTCGCCAGCGACGCGGACGCGGTGCGTGCCTTCCGCCTCGACATCAATGGCTTGAAGGTTTGGGCCGTTCGCGCAGCACGCGCGCCGCGGATCGTGCGCTTCACCACGACCGCCTCACGATTGGAGCACGCCGCATGACCATCCAGACCCTGGAAGAACTCGAAGGCCTCAAGCGCGCCGGTGCGCTGGTCGCGCGCATCCTGTCGACGATGCGCAAGCTGGCATTGGCCGGCACGACACCGCACGATCTCGACGCCATCGGCGCCGACATGCTGCGCGACGCCGGCGCGCAGTCCGCACCGGTACTGACTTACGGCTTCCCTGCCGCGACCTGCATCAGCGTCAACCGCGTCGTCGCGCACGGCATCCCGGATGCGACGCCGCTGCGCGACGGCGATCTGGTCAACATCGACGTGTCCGCCGAACTCGACGGCTTCTTCGCCGATACCGGCGCCAGCCTCGTCGTCGGTGCCGCGAGCGCCGCGCAGCAGCGACTGCTCGATGCGACGCGCGAAGCACGCGATGCCGCCATCGCCCAGCTACGTGCAGGCGAACTGCTCAGCGGCATCGGCCGCACCATCGAGACCGTCGCCGCGCGCCGCGGTTTCCGCATCATCCGCAACCTGCAGAGCCACGGCGTCGGTCGTGCGCTGCATGAATCGCCCGGTTCGATTCCCGGCTATTTCGATCGTCGCGACACCCGCCGCCTGCACGACGGCATGGTGATCACGGTCGAGCCGTTTCTCGCGACCCACGCCACGCGCACCGAAGACCTGGACGACGGCTGGTCGCTGATCTGCCCCAAGGGCTTCGGGGCGCAGTTCGAACACACGGTCGTCGTCACCCACGGCGCGCCGATCATCGTCACCTGAGAGCCGTTCCATGACGCACACCTTCATGCAGGCGCTGCGTGCGCGCTGGCAGTCCGCCGACACGCTCGTCTGCGTCGGCCTCGACCCCGAACCGGCCAAGTTTCCCGCGCGTTTCGCCAACGATTCCGATGCGGTGTTCGCGTTCTGCCGCGATATCGCCGATGCGACGGCCGAATACGCCTGCGCGTTCAAGCCGCAGATCGCGCACTTCGCCGCACTCGGCGCGGAAGACGCGCTGCAACGGCTGATCGCGCATCTGCATGCCACGCACCCGGGCGTGCCGGTGATCCTCGACGCCAAGCGCGGCGACATCGGCAGCACCGCGCAGCGCTACGTCACTGAGGCCTTCGAGCGTTTCGACGCTGACGCGGTGACGGTGAACCCCTACCTCGGTCGTGATTCGGTGCAGCCGTTCCTCGACCGCAGTGACAAGGGCGTCGTGATCCTGTGCCGCACATCCAATCCGGGCGCGGCCGATCTGCAGGACCTCCCGGTCGCGCACGACGGTGCCACGCGTCCGCTGTACCAGCACGTCGCCGAGACCGTCGCGCGTGACTGGAACGAGCACGGCAACGTGTCGCTGGTCGTCGGCGCGACCTGGCCCGAACAGTTGCGCGAAGTCCGCGCGATCGTCGGCGACATGCCGTTCCTGGTGCCCGGCGTCGGCGCGCAGGGCGGCGATGTCGAAGCGGTGGTCACGCACGCGAAGACCGCTGACGGCACCGGCCTGATGGTCAGTTCGTCACGCGCGATCCTCTACGCGTCGAACGGCGACGGCTACGCGGACGCGGCGGCGCGCGAGGCGCGCACGTTGCGGGATGCGATCAACCGGGTGCGTTGAGTTGGCGACCCGCTAACAAACATCCGAATCTGGAACCCCTCTCCCCTTTGGGGTGAAGCGGCACGCTTGCGAGCCAATGGCTCGCGTGCCGATGAACGCCCTCGCGTCAACGCGAGGGCCGGGCGCGGAGCGGGGTTTGGGGTGGCCCCGTGCGACGGAAACTATCTGTGGCTCCCCCACCCTCACCCGACGCGCTCCGCGCGCCGACCCCGGATCGAGTCCGGGACAGGCTCTCTCCCAGAGGAAGGGGTGCCCGATCTTTTGGTCTCGTTGGCTTGCGCCAAAAGCCTCAGCGCGCAACCTCGACGAACACCGGATTCGAGTAGAACCACAAGTCCTGCCACGGATCCTCACCAGCAACATCCGGCGTCGGCTCGATCTGCGCATTCGACGTGCCGCGCACGCGCACGAAACCGCGGGTCTCCGGCGCCGGCAGCGTGACGTCGAATGCAATGCGGTTGCCGGTCTGCTGCCACTGCGCGGCGCGCACGGTGTGGACGGTCATCTCGGGCGTGCCATCGGCGGACGCCTGCCCGGCGATCACGTCGATGTGGTCGATCGCATTGCGGTCGCCGTTGAAGTTGGCGCCATCGGGCACCGTCACCGACACGCGCACTGTCAACTGCGCACCGGCAGCGACCTGCAGCGTGCCGCCCGTCGTGGCCGGCGCCGCGCCTTCGGCTTCGACCTGCAGATCGAGCGTGTCGATCAGATCGCCGGTCACTGCGAACATGCGACCTTGCCGCAGGCCGTCGAAGATGTCCGCGCTGTCGTGGCGTGCCAGCACGTAGGTCTTGCTGTACTGGCCCGGCCAGAAGTCCGCGCCGCCCATGTCGATGTTGCGATGCGAGTCGGACGTCGAGGTGATCCAGAAGCGGCGACCTTCGGCGAGCAGCGTGTCCCACACACCGCCGAGCTGCGCGGTCATCTGGTCGAAGCCGCCCCAGGTCTTCGCGGCATTGTTGCGGTACAACCCGCGATGACGCCGGTCAGCCTGATGCCCGGGCGCGCCCTCCATGCCGACGAGCACATCCGGTCCGGCGTCTTGCCAGCTGCGCAGTTCCTGCGGATCGACCGCGCCCCAGACGCCGACGCCGGTCGCTGTCCGCGCGGGATGATTGACGAACATCAATGGCTGCAGCTGCTGCGCCTGCATGTGGCGCAGCGCGGCGAGCATCGCCTCCGGCGTGTCGCGCGCGTCGTCATCCATTTCGCGGCGGCTGAAACGCCGCTCCAGATCGACCAGCATCGTGTTCTCGTGCGCGCCCGGCGCCATGATCAACGAGGCGTGTTCGCCGGCCGGCACGTCGAATTCCATGCCGTGGAACTGCAGCACCTCGGGTACGTCGATGCGCGCCTGCTGCAGCGCCGGCCATGCCGAATCGTGCGTCACCGCCGAATGGTTCGGGCCGCCGTGATCGGTGTGCACCATCCACGTCAGGCCATGACGACGCGCTTCTTCAGCATTGCGCGTGCGCGAGTACGGCGAATCGCCGCCGCGGATCGGCGTCGGCGGCGAAGTAGACGTATCCCAGTCGACGCTCCATTCGCTGTGCACGTGATGATCGCCAGCACGCCAGGCGCGGCCGTCTTCGCGATCGGCGGCCGACACGCTGCCCATCAGAGCCAGCACAAGAACGGAGAAGGACGCGCGGCGCGCGTGCCGGGAGGAAGCGACGTGGAGGGTCATGCGGAATCCGGAGCGATGGAGGAACACGGCGATACGCCGCAACCGCGTATTCCACCGCAGCCCCATGTCATCCCGATGAAACCCATACGGGTTTCGCGTGCCGCGATCAGACGGCCGTGTCGGCCGGCAGTCCGAACACCTGCCGCAGATAGGCCAGATAGCCCGGGTCGTCGCACATGCTCTTGCCCGGCGAATCGCTCAGTTTGGCCACGGGCTGGCCGTTGCAGCGGACCATCTTGATCACGATGCTCAACGGTGTCGGGCCGAGATCGTTGGTCAGGTGCGTGCCGACGCCGAAGGCCAGCTTGCAGCGCCCACGGAAATACGCGTGCAGGCGTTTGACCTTGTCGATGTCGAGGCCGTCGCTGAAGACCAGGATCTTGCTCGAGGGATCGACGCGGTTGTCGGCGAAGTGCGCGAGCATCCGGTCGCCCCAGACGAAGGGATCGCCCGAATCGTGGCGCACGCCGTCGAAGAGCTTGCAGAAATACATGTCGAAATCGCGCAGGAACGCGTCCAGCCCGACGACATCCGACAGCGCGATGCCGAGATCGCCGCGGTACTCATGCGCCCATGACTCCAGCGCCACGACCTGCGAATCGCGCAACCGCGGCCCGAGTGCCTGGAACGCCTGCAGATATTCGTGCGCCATCGTGCCGTGCGGCGTCATGCCATGGATGCGCGCGAAGTGCACGTTGCTGGTGCCGACGAACTGGTCGCCCAGCGCGTCGCGCAGCAGCGGCAGCATGTGCCCGTGCCAATGCTGCGAATAGCGGCGACGCGTGCCGTAATCGGCGATCCGGCAGTCCTCGTAACCGGCGACATCGCGCAGCAGCGCGGCCTTGGTCTGCAGGCGCCGTTCGCCCTCTGCGAAATCGGCCCGCGTGGTGTTGCGGAACCAGACCTCGTTGATGATCGCCAGCAGCGGCACTTCGAACAGGATCGTGTGCAGCCACGGGCCGGTGATGTCGAGTTCGATCTCGCCCGGCACATCCGTCGAGGCGCGCAGGTCGATGTACTTGCGGTCGAGATGGAACAGCCCCAGGAAGTCGGCGAAGTCCGGCTTCACGAACCGCAGCGCGCGCATGTAAGCGAGCTCGTCCGCGCTGAAGCGCAGCGCGCACAGCGCATCGATCTCCGCATCGATCTCATCGATGAACTGCGCCAGATCAATGCCGGGCGTACGGCACTTGAAGCGGTACTGCACGACCGCGCCGGGGTGCTGGTGCAGCACCGCCTGCATCATCGTGAACTTGTACAGATCGGTGTCGAGCAGGGAGGCGATCGTGGTCACCGGTCAGCCCGCCGTCTGCGATGCGCGGCGCAGCACTGCAACCGGAAAGCGCGCCCAGATCATCGTCCACACCGCGACACGCTGCGGCCAGCTGCGATGCGCCGCTTCGAAACGCCGGAAGTAACGCCACAACCCGCGATGCTTGTGCCATTCGACGAACACCGGCCGCGAGCGGCTGGACACGCCACGCACGTGCAGCACGGCGATATCGTTGGCGACCGCGATCACCGCACCGGCCTCGCGCGCGCGCCGGCACAGGTCCAGGTCTTCCGCATGCAACCGGTAGCCGGTATCGAAGCCGTCGACGCGGTCGAACAGCAAGCGCGGTAGCAGCATCAGCGCGCCGGAGATCGCCTGCACGCGCTGCAGCGGCTGCGCGGCATCGCGCGGCACGGCGAGCACACGGGCCTGCGGATCGCGCAGCATCGCGGCGAAATCAGGATCGCGGCGACGCGCGGCGGGATCGCGCGCGCCATCCTCGCCGACGAGTTCGGTGCCCAGCAGGCACGGCGCGGCCAGCGTGTCGGCGTGTGCACGCAGGCGCGCGAGCGTATCGGCATCGACGAGGCAGTCCGGATTGACGAAGGCGATCCACGGCGCGTCGCCATCGCGCGCGCCCTGGTTGCAGGCGACGGCGAAGCCGGGATTGTCGGGATTTCCGATGAAGTGCACGCGCGGATCGAGCGAGGCGTGCCGCTGCACGATGGCCAGCGTCGTGTCGTCGGATGCGTTGTCGACGACACGGATCTGCGCGACGCCGTCGGCCGTTCGCAGGCGTGTCAGACAGGCGTCGATCGTGCTGCCGCTGCGATGGGTGACGACGACGGCGACAATGTCGGGCGTGGCGGAATCTGCAGCGATCACTTCGGCGGCGTGTCTTCGGTGGAGACGATATTGTCCGCTGGGTCGGGTGCAGCGTGTGTAGTGCCGTCGTCGTCCGGTTGGGATGCGGCGGCCGGGGACGTGTCATCGACCGCATCAGCGGCGTCGTCCGCTTCAAACAGCTGCTGCTGCGCCGGCGCGTTCTCAAGCGCATCGAAACCGCGCTGCAGCGCCACGCGCGTCGCGTACAGCGGGTCCTGCATCAGGAAGGTCGCCAGCCGCGAATGCCACGCCGGCCAGCGCACCGCGAGCGCATCCATGTCGCCATCGGCCGGACCACCCTCGCCGCCGCGCGCGACGAACGCGGTCTCGCACAGCGCATTGCGCCAGCCCAGGCCGGCCATACGCAGCGACAGGTCGATCAGCGCGGCGTACCAGGAGCGATAGCTCGACGCATCAAGACCACCGGCCTTGCGCCGCGCATTGCCACGCAACAGCACCGCGTGGCCGATCGCCGCCGGCAGTTCCGGATAGAGCGGCGGCAAGGCCTGGCAGGCGCGCGCGAGGCAGGACAATGCGTCGGGCACTGGATTGACCTCGCCGATCCGCGGCCAGGCCGCGGACTCGCCGGCATTGCACCAAGGCGTCGCCGTCGCGATCGACGCATCGCGCGCGAAGCAGGCCGCGAGTGCGTTGGCCCAGCCCGGCGCGGGAATCGCGTCGGGTGCGAGCACGATCACATCGGCATCGCCGCAGGCGCGCAGCACGTCGTCGAGATGCGCGACCTCGCCGATCGATCGCTGCCGGCATGTGTAATCGGCCTGCAACGGCGTGCCGGCCAGCCAGCGCTGCACGATCGCCGCCCCACGCGGCCCGACGCGCGCATCGTCGGCGAGCCAGATCCGCGTGCCCGCCGGCGTACCGGCATCGAGCGCGGCCAGGCACGCATCGAGCGCATCGTCGTCGTGCCCGACCGGCAGCAGGATCACCGGCAACTCAGCCATGCGCAGTGGCTCCGCGCATTGCGACCGTCAGTCCTGTGGGCTCTGGAGCGGCTGCAGCGCGCGGAAGCGACGCCCGTATTCGTCGGTCAGCTGACGCGCCTCGAGCGGGTTGCGCACGATGGTCGGGGTCAGCAGGACGATGACTTCGCTGCGTTCGGTGCCCGAGGTCTGCCGACCGAACAGGCTGCCGAACACCGGAATGCGGCTGAGCCCCGGAATGCCGGAGGAACCGCGCGACACCTGGTCCCGGATGAGGCCCGCCAACATCACCGTATCGCCGGCCTGCACCGCGGCCTCGGTCTTGAGCCGCCGCGTATCGATACGCACGTTGCCCTGTTCGTCGGCGGTGTTCTGTGGTTGTGGCGTGCTGACCTCCTGCACGATGTCGAGGAACACCATGCCGTCGCGGGTCACGCGCGGGCGCACCTTGAGAATCGTGCCGGTCTCGATGTACTGGACCTGGGTGAACTGGCTGTCGCCGAGGATCGGATTCACGCTGCTCGATGACACCGGGATGTTCGCGCCGACATTGAACTCGGCCATCGCGTTGTTGCGCACGAACACCGACGGCGACTGAAGGATCTGCACGTCGGTCACTTCATCGAGCGCACTGATGATTGCCGCCGCATCGTTCCGGACCAGCGACCACGCCAGCCCCGGACCCGAGGCGCCGCCGATGCTGGCGCCCAGCGTGCTCCAGCTGCTGGGTCCACCACCAGGCCCGCCCGGTGGCAGGAACGGACCGATACCGTTGTCGGTCATGCCCTTTTCGATGAACCAGTTCACGCCGTACTCGAGATCACCGCTGAGCAGCACCTCCACCACCTGCGCCTCGATGTGCACCTGCGCCGGCATCACGTCGAGTCGTTCCACAACATCGCGGATCGAACGCCACGCGGCCGGTGTCGTACGTACCAGCAGGGTGTTGGTTTCGTCGACCGCCGACACACCGACACGATCGCCTTCGACTTCGAGCGTCACGCTGCTGGCGCCTTCCTGCTGCTCGCTGAGCTGCATCTGGCCGATGTTGCCACCACCGCTGCTGCCACCACCGCGACTCATGCCGGTCGTGCCGCCGCGATTGTTGCTGCCTAGACCGGAACTGCTGCCGTTGCCGCTGTCGAGGCCGGACGAGCCATCAGTGCCGCCGGTGCGCAAGGTATTGCCGGTCAACCCCGGCATCAGCGAAGCCGCATCCTGCCCACCGCTGCTGCCGCTGCCGCCGCCGAAGACTTCCGACAGGCGCTGCGCGAGTTCGCGTGCCTTGATGAACTTCAGTTCGTAGGAGAACAGCTTCGGATCCTGGCCCGCGTTGTCGATGCGCTCCAGCCACTGCTGGATCTCGCCCAGGTAATCGGCCTGCGGCGTGATCACCAGCACCGCGTTCGCGCCTTCCAGCGGCATGAAGCGGAACATGCCCGAGACCGGTGATTCGCTGTCCTGGCCGAACACCTTTTCCAGATCGGCGACGACCTGGGTGGCCTTGCCCGACTGCAGCGGGAACACGCCGACCGACATGCCCGACAGCCAGTCGACGTCGAAGATTTCGATCGTGCGCAGGTAGTTGTCGAGTTCGGAGCGGCTGCCGGAAATCGTGATGACGTTGCGCGCGTTGTCGGCGGCGACGATCGCGTTCGGACGCGCGTACGGCTCGAGCACCTTCTCCATTTCGGTCGCGGAGATGTAGCGCAGCGGCACGGTGCGCACCTCGAAGCCGCGGGCGGCGCCGGTGCTGCCGGTGCGCGGCGCGACGGTACCGGTCGCCAGCGCGGTGTCGGCGGCGACGATGTTGTAGCGGCCGTCGCTGTAGATCATGCGGGCGTTGTTCCAGCCCAGCACCATCTCCAGCAGGCTCAACGCCTGCGCCGCGCTCACCGGCTGCGGCGTCGCCAGCGTCACCGTGCCCTGCACCTCCGGCGCGATGACGTAGTTCTGGCCGAGCATGTCACCGAGGATCGCCTTGGCGACGGCGTGCACCGATTCGCCTTCGAAATTGAACGAGGCCTGCCCACTGGTCGCACCCAGCGTGGGTGGCGCAGCGGATGCGGCGCGTTGATTGATCACGGTGCCGCTGCCGCGGCGGATCTGCGGCTGCGGGCGTTCGTCATCGGCCAGGAGCGGCCGGGTGCGCGCACCGGGCGCCGATGCGTCGTCGGCGGAGGAAACACCAGCCTCGGTGCCCTGACGCAGATCGGCATCGCGACGCATCGAAGCGGTCGGCGCAGTGGCGCAGCCGGCGAGCAGTGCAATGCCGGTACCGAGGGCGATCGCCCGGAGGTGGAAGGCTGGCGTCTGGGAAGGCTTCATCGACGGGAGTCTAGTCCTGGGCGGAATTGGGTTGCTGTTGCTGCTGGCGCAGGCGGGCGCGCCGTTCTTCGATGCGGCGACGGATCGCTTCGACCTGCGCCTCCGACGGGCCGGTGGCGGGCGCAGTCTCGGCGATGGCGCTTGAGTTGCCTTCCCCCGCAACCGGCGTCTGGCGTGCGGTCGCCCCGCGCCTTTGCCCATCGCCCGTGGCGGACACAGCCGCATTTGCGTTCGCGGCATTTGCGGCGGCCTCTGCGGCCTGCTGCGCGGCGCGCGTCGCCTGGTCCGCACCTGGCTGTGGACGAGCCCGTGCCTGCGCAGGCCCGTCGGGCGCCGGTGCCATAGGCGTCGGCGGCTGTCCGCCGCTGCCGTCGAACACGCGCAGCTCCAGCGTGCGCGGGCCTTCGGGCGTGTTGAACACCACGCTGCGCGTATCGACAGAATCGAGCAGCCAGTTCGAGGCCTCGGGCGGACCTTCACCGACCTTGAGCCGGATCGACTCGCCGCCGCCACTGGGCTGCAGGATCGCCATCGCGAAATCGGACGTGCGCAACACACTGGTCAGCACATAGTCGAAGCCGTTGCCGGCACCCTCGCCTTCGTCCTGCGGATCGATGAAGAAGGGATGCGGTCGCCGGTCGCCGGAGAACAGCGGACGCGCGGCGACTTCGTCGAAGCTCGAAAGCGGCGGTGCCGGCGCGGCGTTGCCGGGCGCGGGGCCGATCGGCGCAGCGACCACCCCGTCGTCTTCCAGCGTGCCGATGCGGCTGCCCAGTCCGGCCAGCGACAGCAGCGCGAACAGCAACGCCCAACCACCGACCGCGGTGACCAGCCAGGTGCGCGCGTTGGTGGCATCAATCCGCATCGGCGCCTCCGTTGGCCGCAGCCGGGCGTGCACGCGTGGCGGCGTTGCCGGCAGGCGCCGAACCGGGCGCCGGTAGCACGTAGCCGGACAGGTCGAAGCTCACGTCGACACCGCCGCTGGTCGCGCCGGCCGCGAGCGTGTGACGCTGACTGAGGATGTTGAGGTTGTCGATGAACAACCGCGGCGTGCCGGTTTCCAGCGAATGCAGCACCGCCGCCAGTTCCGGATTGCCGCACCGCAGTCGCACCTGCACGGTTGCGCGCGGGTACTTGTCGTTGCGCTGGCCGGCGATCGGCGAACGGTTGCTGATCGCACAGCTGCGGTTGCCGGGGCTGGCGTCGAGCACCGCGCGTTCCAGACGCTGCACCAACGCCGCGGTGGCGAGCTCCACGCCGGCCTGCGGCATGAAGCCGGGCGTTTCGTCCATCGCTACGCGCGCGCGTTCGAGTTCAGCGCGCACCTGCGGCGCCTGTTCCAGCTCGCGGCGGATGCGCAGTTCGCGTTCCTGCAATGTGTCGATGCGCGTACCGAGTTCGCGCATCGGCTGGGTCCACCACGGATGGATCAGCAGCAGGTACCCCAGCAGCACTATGCCGAGCAGCAGCGCGAGCGCCAGCCAGCGGTCGCGGGCCGACACGGGCCTATCGGGCATCGTCCGCACGCACGGGCTCCTGTGGTGGGGTGGATGCGGACGCCGGGGCAGCCGCGGGCGGTACGAGTTCGGCGGTCAGGGTGAAGCGGTCGGAGCGCGTGCGCGGATCGTTCTGCAGCGCGCCGGCGAGTGCGGGCGCGCGCCACAGCGTGGAGCCCGACAGTTGGCCGACCAGCGCCGAGGCTTCGGTGCTCAGGCCGATCAGCAGCACGCGGTCGCCTTCGATCGCGGCCTTCTCCAGCGACGTGGAGTCCGGCAGCCGGCGCGCGAGTTCGTCGAGCACCGCCACCGTCAGCGGCCGTGCGGCGCGCTGGGCCTGCAGGAAGGCCATACCCTCGCGCAGATCGGTCAGTTGCTGGCGCTGCGCCGAGGCCGCACGCGCACGCGTGGCCTCGGACGCGACGCATGCTTCGAGTGCATCGGCGGCAGCGCTGCGGTTCTCGCGCATCTGCCACAGGCCGAACGCGGTCAGCAGCACCGCGATGCCGAGGATCATCAGCTGCACGCGCCGCTGCGGATTCTCGCGGCGGCGACGGCGGGCATCGTCGATCAGGTTGACGCCGAGCGGGCCGGCGTCACCGGCGAGATCGATGCCGGCCAGCATCGGCGCCAGCGGGCCGAGTGCGGCGAGTTGCGCGTCGATCGCAGCGCGCGGCACCACCACCAGTTCCACGTCGATCTGGCCATCACCGCGCCGGCCCAGTACGCGATGGTCGTAGCGCACGTCAGCCGCGGCGAACGGTGTCTGCCGGTCGATCTCGAAACCGAGCACGTCATGCAGGCGGTCGCCGGCGGCTTCGGGCAGTGTCAGGCGCCGACGCAGTCCGGTGCGTGCGGGCAGCAGCAGCCAGCGGGGCAGGTCGATCGTGCGCGGCGCGAGCAGGGCGGCCAGCGGATCACCAGCGGTGTCATCGAACGAGGCGCGCGGCACGCTCGCGAGATCGCGCACGCCGTCGGCGTCCTGCAACTGCAATGCGATATCGCCACCGTTGCCGACCAGCAGCAAACGACGGCTGGCGAGACCGAACAGTTCGCGCACGCGCGACGGCAACCAGGCCGACAGCGACGCACCCCACCACGACAGGAACGTCCGGACGCGCGCCGAAGTGCGGCCATCCAGACGCCAGGCGCGGCGGCCGGGCACGGTCTCGCCCGGAGTTGTGGGTGTTGCGGACATCATCGTGGTGACGCTCCTTCCTCCCAACGCAGCACGGTGTAGGCCGTGCCTGGTACGGCGCCGGCGCCGGTTCTGACGACTGCCCGCAGCCGCGCGGTCCGCCCCTCCGGGAGCCGCGCCCGGCTCTCGATACTATACGTGCCGCTTCCGCCGCCCAGCAGGGCGCCGGCCAGTTGCGCAGCGGTCGCTTCGCGGGCCGCGAGGATCGGATCGGCCTCGACGCCCATCGCCTGCAGCACAGGCCCAGCAGCAAATTGCGGATCGGGCGACGGCAGGCGACTGTAGATCGTCAGGTATGGCGCGACTGCCGCATACAACTCGGGCGTCATGCCGAGCACCTGCTCGACTTCGGCGACGCTCTCGAACGGCGCGTTCTTGGCGCCGTAGGGCCGCCCCGCGCTGGCATAGTCCGCGGCTTCCGCGCCGCCGGTGATCTGCACGAAATCGTCGCCATCGCGCCAGTCGACGATCGCGCCGGCGACCTGCACCGCGACGCTCTGCTCGGCGCCGGTGGTCTGCAGCAGCGCGGCCAGCAGCAGGCCGTCGGCGGTGTTGAGATCGACCTTCCCGGTTTCGTCCACCAGTTTGAGTTCCACGTCGATGTCGTGGAAACGCCAGGCATAGGGACGTCCATCGGGTTGCCACTGCAGCGCGGGATCGTCCATCGCCAGCCGGGTCAAGGCGTATTCCAGGCCCGCACGCGCGGCCTGGTCGCCGGCGACGCCTCGGAACAGCACGCGCCCCTGCTGCTGTTCGATGCGCGCGGTCAGCGCGAAGGCGCCGACCAGCGCCGCGAGCAGCGTGATCAGCCACAGCACCAGCAGCAGGGCGGCGCCGCGGTGTACACGCGCAGTCATGGCATTGCCACCGACGCGGCCTGTCCAGTGCCCTGCGGCAGCGTGACCACGAGCGTGGGCCAGGCGCCGTCGCGTTCGGTCTCGATCTGTACCTCGACCTGCAACGGCAACGCGGCCGGCCCCCAACGCTCCTGCCACTCGCCGAGCGCACCGGTTTCGTTGAATCCGCGATAGCGCAGGCGCAGTTCGACCAGATCGTCGACCAGCGGTTCGGGTGGACGCGGACTCGGCGGTTCGATCGTGCGGCCGGTCATCACCATGCCGAACGCGACCGTCAGACGTTGCGCGTCGCGCACCTCATCGACCGCGATGTCGTGCAGATGCGGCCCGCCCTGCCCCAGATAGTTCGGCAGATCGGCGACGAAGCGCAGGCGCTGCGGCTCACCAACGAACTGCGAGATCTCGCCGGTGCTCTCGTCGGTCTGGAACGCGATCTGTTGCGCGGACGCGATGCGCCGGCGCAGGAAACCCTCCACCGCGCGCATGCGCTCGCTGCGCTGCGACAGGTCCTCGCCGCGATCGACGGTCGCGGTCGCGGCGCGCAACGTGGTCAGCGCCAGGGCGAGCCCAGCCGCGAGCAGCACCGTCGCCAGCAGTACTTCAATCAAGGTGAATCCGCGCGCATGCCTCATGGCATCGGCACGCCGAGCGCATCCGGTTCGCGCAGCCGCAACGTGTGCACCTGGAGACGCTCGCGCGGACCGCGTTCGCCCCAGTCCACGGCGAGCGCAATTTCGAAGAGTTGCTGGCCGGACGGATCGAGCAGCGCAGGCGGCATCGCCGGATCGACGTAAGGCGCGATCTCCAGCGTCCAGCGATAGCGCCCGTCCTCGAACTCGCCAGTGGTACTGCCAAGCACCACAGGAATCTCGATGCCGATACCATCCAGCAGCGATTGCGCATGTAGCGCGGCGCGTCCGGAATCCGCGGCCCAGCGTACCTGGCGCGTGCCATTCGACAGCGTGCCCAGCAACAGCATCAGCGCGATGCCCAGCACCGCGAACGCCACGATGACTTCGATCAGGGTGTAGCCGCGCTGGCTGCGATGATTCATTCGTTCGCGTTCGCGCGAGACAGACGCACTTCGCCGGTCAGCCATGCCACGTCGACCTGCCACGCGGCATCGCGCAGCAACACCCGTACGCGTCCACCGGTGGCCGCGCCATCAGCGAAGAACAGGATTGCGCCTTCACTGTCGCTCGACTGCAGTTCGCGCGCGCCGGTGAACTCGACCGCGAGCGGTTCGGGAATCGTGCCGTGGCGGCCATTGGGCGCCTGCCAGGTACGCGCCTGCGGATTGATGACGAAGCGCTGCGGCTCACCGGTCGAAATCGCCTGTGCCCGCGTATAGCGCAATTGCGCGGCGATGGTCTTGCTGGTCGACTGCAAGGCGATGCGATCGAAACCGCCGCTCATGGCGGCGGCCGCCAGCACGCCGGTCACAGCGATCAGGCCGACGACCAGCAGCACTTCGAGCAGCGAGAAACCGCGGACCCTGGCGATGCGATGCGACATCTGACGCGGCGACGTTCCGGAGCGGGAGCAGCCCCGGAATCTAGCATCATCGGCGCCGCTTTCCACGGCGCGCGGACCGCTTATTCGTAGCGGATATCGGCGTTCACGCTGTCGCCGCCCGGCTTGCGATCGGCACCGTAGCTGACGATATCGAACGGCTGGCTGCTGCCCGGGGCCGCGAATTCGTAGGGCGTATTCCATGGATCGCGCAGTTCGGCGTCCTTCGCATACGGGCCGAGCCAGCCGCTGGCACCGCCGGGCTGGGTGACCAGGTCGCCAAGTGAATTGGGTAGCGTGCCGGTGTCCATCTCGTACTGGTGCACCTTCTCGGCCAGCGTTTGCACCTGGGCCTTGGCAAGGTTCACGCGCGCCCGGTCACCGCCGCCGAGGATGCGGGTCGCGGCGAACGCCACGATGCCGCCGATCAGCACGACGACGAGGATGATCTCGATCAGGCTGAAGCCGCCCTGCGCGCTGCGCGGGCTGCCGAGGGGACGCGATCTGCGGATGGGCTGCATCGACACTGCCTCGTTCAAGAGTCTGGATCGCATTGTATGACGCCGCGCAGCTGAACCTAGCCGATGACGCTGGTCAGGTCGTAGATCGGCACCAGCACTGCGAGGATCACCACCATCACCACCAGCGCGAGCAGCATCGTGATCGCCGGCACCAGCGCGGCGAGCATGCGATCGAGCGAGGTACCGGTCTGCTGATCGAAGGTGTCTGCGGTCTTGAGCAGCATCGCGTCGAGCGCGCCGGATTCCTCGCCGACCTGGATCATCTGGATCGCGAGCCGCGGAAAGCGTTTGCCGCGCCCCAGCGCCGTCGACAGGCCGACGCCATTCTTGACCTCGCCCTCCGCCGCCTCGACATCCGCCGACAGCGCGAGGTTGCCCAGCACCTTGCGGCCGATGCCGAGCGCCGCGATCAACGGCACGCCATTGCGCAGCAGCGTGCCGAGCGTGCGGGCCAGCCGCGCGGTTTCAATACGCGCGACCAGCGGCCCGAAGATCCGCCGCTGCAGCAACCAGCCATCGAAGCGCAGGCGGAACCGTGCATCGCGCAGCTTCAGCACGAATGCGTAGATCGCGATCACCGGCACCGCCAGCATCAGAATCCACCAGTCGCGCACGAACTCGCCGAGGCCGAGCACGATTCTGGTGAACACCGGCAGTTCCGCATCCAGGCTGTCGTACATCGCCGCGAACTGCGGCACCACGTAGCCGAGCAGGAACATCAGCGAGGCGCCGACCATGACGATGAGGATCGCGGGATAGATCAGTGCGTTGACCACGCGTCCGCGCAGCACGCGCGCGCTTTCGAGGTAATCGGCGAGGCGCTGCAATGTGTCTTCGAGACTGCCACCCGCTTCACCGGCGCGCACCATGTTCACGTACAACCGCGAGAACGTGCCGTGCTGGCGTTCGAGCGCGGTCGAAAGCGACACGCCGCCGCGCACCGCATCACGCAGCTCGGTGATCGTGCGTTTGGCTTCGGGCTCTTCAGGCAGATCGAGCAGGATCGTCAGTGCGCGGTCCAGCGGCTGACCCGCGTTGAGCAGCGTCGCCAGCTGCTGGGTGAACTGCACCAGCCGCTGCCCCGAGAACGGCTTGGGCTTGAACAGCGTCTTCCAGTCCTCGACCGCCCGCGCCTCGCTCGCTGGCCGCGCCTCGATCGGCAGATGCCCCTGCTCCTGCAGGCGCAGCGCGACCTCGGCCTCGCTGACGGCGTCCATCGTGCCGTCGAGCGTTTCACCGCGGGTGTTGAGGGCTTTGTAGCGATAGAGGGTCATTGAGCAGGTGCGATACGCGAAAGCGAAGTTGCGGGAGAGAGTCGGTTGCCGATCCAGAATACAAACATGCAATTCACTGGATTCCCGCCTTCGCGGGAATCCAGTGACTTTTCGTTCAATTTTCCGGCCAGAACGTTCAACCGACGATTTCGTCCCAAAGATCGCGCCAGTACGGATTTTCTTCCTCGATCAGTCGGACCTTCCAAACTCGATTCCACTTCTTGATCCGTTTCTCTCGCACGATCGCCGACTCCATCGTCTCGTGCAGCTCGAACCAGACCAGGTGATGGATGGCGTAGCACGCGCTGAAGCCATCCACCGCGGATGTCCGGTGTTGCCAGACACGCTGCACCAGGTTCGACGTGACGCCGAGATACAGGGTGCCGTTGCGTTCGTTTGCGAGCAGGTAGACGCAGGGCTGTCTGTCCATGTCCGCGGGCCTCTTCCTTGAGGTGTGGACGGCCAACGGCACGCCCCAGAAACAAAGTCGCTGGATTCCCGCCTGCGCGGGAATGACGGGACATGGTCGGGGCATACATGCTTCGGTCACTTCGCAAATCGTCGTCATTCCCGCGCAGGCGGGAATCCAGTGACTTTCGTGTCGGCGTCCAGGACATCACCCGTCCTCCGTCACCCGCAACACTTCCTCGATCGTCGTCTCGCCGGCCAGTGCCTTGAGAATGCCGTCCTCGTACATCGTGCGCATGCCCGATTCACGGGCGAGCTGTTCGAGTTCGCCCATGCCCGCGTGGCGCATCACCGCGCGGCGCAGTGCGTCATTCATGACCAGGAACTCGACGATCGTGGTACGGCCGAGATACCCGGTAGGCGCCGCGGCGGATGGCCCCGGGCGGTACAGCACGATCTCGCCGTCGGGTTGGAAGCGGCGCAGTTCGAAACGTTCGATCTCCTCGGGCGACGCGGCATAGCGCACGCGATGCGTCGGCTCGAGCTTGCGCACCAGGCGCTGGGCGAGGATGCCGTTGATCGTCGAGGTCAGCAGGTAATCCTCGACGCCCATGTCGAGCATGCGGGTGATGCCGCCGGCGGCGTTGTTGGTGTGCAGCGTGCTGAGCACGAGATGGCCGGTCAGCGCGGACTGGATCGCGATGCGCGCGGTTTCCAGGTCGCGCATTTCGCCGATCATGATGATGTCCGGATCCTGCCGGACGATCGAGCGCAGCGCATGCGCGAAATCGAGGCCGATCGAAGGTTTGGCCTGGATCTGGTTGATGCCTTCGATCTGGTACTCGACCGGATCCTCGACGGTGATGATCTTGACGTCGGGCGTATTGAGTTGCGAGAGCGCGGTGTACAGCGTCGTCGTCTTGCCCGAACCCGTCGGACCAGTCACCAGCAGGATGCCGTGCGGCTGGTCGAGCACCTTGTTGAACTGCGGCAGGAATTCGTCGGTGAAACCGAGACGGTAGAAATCGAATACTACGGTCTCGCGGTCGAGCAGACGCATCACCACGCTCTCGCCGTGCGCGGTCGGCATCGTCGACACGCGCAGGTCGAGTTCCTTGCCCTGCACGCGCAGCATGATGCGGCCGTCCTGCGGCAGGCGGCGCTCGGCGATGTTGAGACGCGCCATGATCTTGATGCGGCTGATCACCGCCGCCGTCAGGTTCACCGGCGGACTCTCGCCGTCGACCAGCACGCCGTCGATGCGGTAGCGGACCTTGAGCCGGCTCTCGAACGGTTCGATATGGATATCGGACGCGCGCAGTTCGACCGCACGCTGGATGACGAGGTTCACCAGCCGGATCACCGGCGCTTCGGATGCGAGATCCCGTAGGTGTTCGACATCGTCGACATCACCACCGCCTTCGCCGTCGGTCGATTCGATGATCGTGCCCATCGCGCTGCGACCCTGTCCGTACCAGCGCTCGATCAGGTCGTCGATCTCCGAGCGCAGGCCCACGGCCGGCGCGATCTCGCAGCCGGTCGCCAGTCGCACCGCGTCGAGCGCGTAATCGTCGTGCGGATCGGACATCCATACGCACAGGCGGCCGCGGCTTTCGCCGATCGGCAGCACGTGGAACTGGCGCAGGAACCGCAGCGACAGCGGTTGCGCACCATCGACGAGCTCCGGCGGCTCTTCAGGGACGGACTTGGCGGCGAGCAGTTGCAGGCCGAGTTCGGCGGCGCAGGCGTCGGCGTGGTCGCGTTCGGACACCAGACCCAGTCGCCCGAGCAGGATCAGCAGGCTGCCGCCGGCCTCGGCATGCAGACGCTGCGCCCGCGCCAGATCGACATCCTTGAGCCGGCCGCTGGCGCGCAGGCGCGCGACGATGCGCGCCTCGGGCGTCGCTGTGGAATCCTCCAGCACCGCATTCACTGAACGGCCATCCCATCGATTACGGATCGGCCGACTTTAGCAGTTCGACACCGTCGGGCGCCGACCCGGATCAGCCGTGCGGAAGCGCTGCGGGTGTGGCCTCAGCGCCGCGTTCGAGGTCTGTCGGCGGCGGATCTTCGCGGCGCATCTCATCAGCGCTGGGCGTACGGTCGCGACTGCTCGGCACGGGCACGTAGAAGCCCACGCGCTCGAAGAAACGCCGGTAGAAGCCCGCGTCCTGCACGGTACTGCTGGCCGTGCGCACCAGTGAATCCTCACGACTTCCGACCGGCAGTGACAGCGAGCCGATGCCGCCCACGCCGACGCTGGCCGAATTGGAACTCTTGCGCATCACATAGCGATCGAGCAGCGCGCTGACGAACAGCAGCGAGCGGTCATTGCCGCGCGACACGCAGGACACGCGCACCGACAACTGCGTGTGTACATCGTCTTCGGGTTGGAAGTTCTTGGACGCTTCCACCGCATCGTCGCTGGACTTGGCCACCGCATAGCCCTGACCCAACAGCGCCAGCCGCGCCGCGCTGCAGATCTGCGCAGGCGGCAGCGCATAAGTGCGCGAATAGGTCTCGTCGGAATCGAAGGATTCGCCCATGAACGGCGCGTCCTCGCGCGCGTTGCGCCCGCACGCGGCCAGCACGAGAACGGCGACGGCGATGGCAGTCAAACGCGGCAGGGAGCGGACGGATTGCATCGGGACAGGTCGAAAACCGGGACCGCGGCATGATACCGGCGAGGCAACGCGGGGATCCCGACGCGCCCTGCACGGTTCATCGTGCAGACGGACGCCCTGCCAAGCTCAATGCGCGGTAGGCGGCGCTTCGGGCGGCGCGTTGCGGGTGCGGCGTTCGGCTTCGAGCCAGTCCAGATGCTCGGTCAGCGTGCGGCCTTCGGCCTGCGCCTCGGCGCTCGCGGCGGCGTCGAGCGCCTTGGATACCGACAATCGTGTGGCGATGCCGTTCGCATGCCGCGATGCGGCGGTGTGTCGCAGCATCGCCAGTACCATCGCCGCGCTCGGCGTCGTCGCGACCGGTTCGCCGCGCAGCACCAGCGTCCACTCGCCTTCGTGATAGGTCGCGCCGGCGAGCACACGCTCGTCTGGACCCTTGAGCTGCGCATGGATCTGCGGTGCGCCTGCACTGCTGTCGGTGCGACGCGGTGCATTTCGACGCCTGGCATCGCGGCGGGACTTGGACGAGATGGACATCGGGCTGCGATCGTACGGGAGTCGGGCGCGACAGTATCCCAGATCGGCGCTGACCCGCTGACCGCTCCGTCACGGTCGCTGCTGGAATGCGGAACTCCGACCTCGAAGGATCCGCATGGTCCAGGTGCCGTTTCCTGTCCGTGTGTTGCGCACGCAGTACCGTCGCGCAGCGCCCGCCACTGGGAATTTGCGCTGCATCGCGCGCGGTGCTGGCACCACGCTGATTCCGATCCTGCAGGTGCACGGCCGGATACGATCCGCGCCTCACGAGGCGACGGCATGAGTGCGACGGGTGCATCGACGGACACGCCGGTCAATCTCCAGGCACGAACGTCTCGACGGCCTACACCGGGCGCATCGGCGCGATCGATCTCGCCCGCGGCTTCGCGGTCTGCCTGATGATCTTGAGTCACGGTACCAACGGCCTGATGCCGCTCGACGATTCCCGCGTGGGGCCAGGTGCCGGTCCACGCGATCACCAAGTTCTCCTCGTCGCTGTTCGTGATGGTGTTCGGCATCGCGCTCGCCGTCGCCTTTCGTGACCAGGACGACGGGCGTCCGACTGGCCGCAGCGACGCAACCGCCTGCTGTGGCGCGGGCTGGTGGTCCTGTTCTGCTACAAGGCCCTGACCTTAGTGGAGATATACGGCCGCCACGACACCGCCGCCGGTTTTACCCTTCACCCAACGGCCGAATTTTCCAGTTCAAACCGGACCGGAACCTAGAGGAATTACCAGAAAAAACCGGCGGATGCATGGCACCCGCCGGCTTCGTTGTCGCGACTCATGTATCGCGCGACCCCCGAAACCGGGATCGCGCTGCTGCGGTCAGACCGGCGGCAGGATGAAACGCGCCTGCAGCGTGACGTTCGAGTACGCACGAACGCCGACCAGCTTGATGTAGTACACGCCCGCGGCCGGTGCGTTGATGCGGATGGTCTCCGCATTGCCCGGACGGGTCGAGTTCCACGTCCCGGCCGCAGCCGGGGCCTCGTCGAGGCTGACATGCAGCGACACGTCACCGCTGCCGCCGCTGGTGGTGATACTCAGCGGACCGGTGACGCCGGCGGGCACTTCGACGCTGTACAGCGTCTCGCTGTCGGCAACACCACCGAGCCCACGGACCGGCACGAGATTGACGATCGGCGTCGCGGGCGGTGCACAGTCTTCGGTGCAGGGCTCTTCGGTCGCGGCAGCCAACAGGGCCTCGAGATCGAGGATGCCGGCGCCCATCGGCGTGGCGGTCGGGATGGAGACCGGGAACGGACGCGCCGTCGACGTCAGCAGGTCGCGCATCTGCGCCCAGTCCAGCGGGTCGCGTCCGAGAGCGCTCAACGCCGATTGCACCAGCGCGGCGCCTGCCGCGACATGGGGCGATGACATCGACGTGCCGGCCTTGCCGCCCAGCACCCAGTTCCCGGGCACCGCCGTCTGCGCGCCGCCGTTGATGACCTGCCACACATACCCGTTGGGATTGCCATCGACGCCGCCACCGCCACCCGGCGCCGACAGGTCGATCCGGGCGCCGTAGTTCGAATAACCGGCCTTGCCACCGGCAATGCCGGTCGCGCCGACACTGATGACGCCGCTGCACGAAGACATCGTGTAGGTCGCCGCGTCCGCACCCGCGTTGCCAGCCGCGACCACGATGATGGCGCCCATCGCGTTGATCTGGTCGATCGCATCCTGATAGATCGCCGGGCAGCTGGCCGGGCCGGAACTGCCCAGGCTCATGTTGAGGATCTCGGCAGGGTTGGCATTGAGAGGCAGGCCTTCCACCTCGCCACCCGCCGCCCAGATCATGCCGTCGGAAATGTCGGCGCCGAAACCGCCGCACGATCCCAGCACCCGGACCGGGACGACCTTGGCACCGTGGGCGATGCCGGCAAGGCCGGACCCGTTGTTGGTTTCCTGGGCGACGGTACCGCTGACATGGGTGCCGTGCCAGGAACTGTTGCGTGCCGCATGCGGCGGTGCGCCGACCTGCACGCAGTAGTCAGCCGGCACGTAATCGCCGAGGTCCCAGCCACCGGGCGCACGATCATCAGTAGCGCGGCGCGAAATGAGCGCGTCGCTGATCATGTCGTAACCCGGCAGGATGGCCGACGCCAGATCGAGGGTGCCCTGGGTGACGCCGGTGTCGATCACCGCGACCACGACGCCTTCGCCCGTCGAGACGTCCCAGGCCTGCTCGGCACGGACTCCACCCGCCGCGTTGAAGAAATTCCACTGGTACTGGGCGTAGTTCGGATCGTTCGGCGCAGCTGCGGGTGCATCGATGGCGAGATGCTGATACAGCTGGTCGGCTTCGACCACGGCAACGGACGGATCGGCGGACAGTTCGCGGATGAAATCCGCGGACTCCGCCGCACTCAAGGCCCGCGACGTACGAACGACCTGCCAGCCGGGCGTGGCCATTTTGCGCAGGACACTGGCACTCACGGCCGGGCGAGCGGCGGACGTCCTGTTTGCCACAAGCGTCCGGTTCAATCCGGCACGCGCCACCGCCGAGTTCAGGAGCGCCGCCGACGCCTGCTTGTCTGCCGACAGCTGCGGCTGCCGGTACTTGACCACGAAACGTTGCCCGACTGCCTGCGACATGCCGCCCTGCGGCGCGGCCTCGGTCGTGCGCGCACCGACAATGCTGTCGCCAGCGACAGCCGTTGTCGTGCCACCAACCAGCATGACCGCTGCAATCGCCAGGCTCATCCTGCTCTTGATCATTTTCATTCCTCTAAGGTGATGTCATCTGCTGGAACCGGTCGTCAGGGGCGACGCGTCAGGATTCCCGATTCGAAAGGGGTGCACCAAGGCCACCCCGCATCGTTGCCGTTCCGCAGAACCGACCTGCCCGCACGTACCGCAACGTGCTGTCTGATTCAGAGCTGGGCGACCGGGTCAGAAAACACGGCCCTCCCGAAAGTCGTACCGGAACGCATTGGCGGGAGCCCACTGGACTCCCGCCAATGCTTTGAACATCCCCTCCCGGCCGCAACAACGACCGGGAGGGTCAGAACACCATCAGTTGTGGCGGGCCTGCAGCGTGACGTTGCTGTAGGAACCGCTCAGCTTGATGTAGTACACGCCGGCCTGCGGCGCGTTGATGCGAACGGTTTCCGCGTTGCCCGGACGATTCGAACTGAAGTCCGCTTCATCGGCCGACGGTTCTGCGTCGAAGCTGACCTGCAGCGCCACGTTTCCACTGCCACCGCTGGTCGTGATGCTCAGCGGACCGGTCACGCCCGCAGGCACTTCGAGGCTGTACAGCATGTCGGTGCCCGCTCCGTCCAGCCCACGAATCGGCGTCTTGTTGAGGAGCGGCGTGGCATCGGGCGTGCAATCGACTTCGCACGGCGGCGGCGGACCGTCGATCGCGAACTGCACGGCCGCAGCGGCATCGACGATGCCGGTACCGATCGGCTTGTCGACCGGTGCCGGGAACGAACGGGCGCTTTCCTTGATGAAATCCTTGATCTGCGTCGGCGTCAGCACCTCTTCGCTCGCGCTGATCATCAGTGCGGCGACGCCCGCCACGTGCGGCGACGCCATCGACGTACCGTAGTAATAGGCATAGCCGGGATCCGTTGGCTCCTGCGCCCCCATGTTCACCGTCGACAGCACCTGCTCTTCGTCGTAATCCCAACCACTGCCCATCGGACCGGCGACGTCGACGCGGACGCCGTGGCTGGAGCCGTGACCGGCCTGCGTCGCGCCATTGCTGGCCACGCCGCCACGACGGCCGAGCGGACCGACTCCACCGACCACGATCAGGCTGTCACCGCAGTTGCCCAGCGTGGTACCGACGCCATTGGCACCGGTGACGTCGACGTCTGAATTGCCGGCCGCCACGACGACCGTGACGTTGGCATCGTGTGCGAACGCGAGCGCGTCCTTGTAGACGTTCGGACATGCGGCCGGATTGCGACCGCCCAGGCTCATGTTGATGATGTCGGCCTTGTACTCGTTGGCCGGCACACCGGCGACGGTGCCGCCCGAGCTCCACACGATCGCATCGGCGATATCCGTGGAGCCACCGCCGCACTTGCCCAGCACACGCACCGGCAGGATGGTCGCGTCAGGCGCGACGCTGGCCACACCGATATCGTTGTTGGTGACTGCCGCGATCGTGCCGGCGACATGCGTGCCGTGCCAGGAACTCGCGGCAACGCCACAGCCTTCGCTACCCGTCGTGAAGTCACCCGGATCGTAGCCGCCCGGCTTGCGTTCGTTGAAATCGTAGCCCGCGTCGAACAGGACATTCGCCGACAGGTCCGGATGATCGGTCACGCCGGTATCGAGCACCGCGACGACCACACCGGCGCCGCGCGCCAGGTCCAGCGCAGGCGGCAGGTTGATGCCACCACCGCTCTCCGACGGAATCTTCAGGCCCCACTGCTCGCTCCAGTTCGGGTCGGTCGGCGTTTCGAGACGGATCATGCGCATGACCGGCTCGGCATACTCGACCGCCGGGTCGGCGGCGATCTGCCGGATCAGTGCAGCGGCCGAGGCGCTGTCGAGCTTGCGCGAGGTCCTGACCACGTCCGCACCGATCGCCAGGCGACGCTGGAAATCCGCACGCACTGCGAGGTTGGACTTGCCGGAACTCGGCAACGCGCGCGAGGCGGCGCTGTTGATGGACTGCATCAGCTGCGTGCGATCGCTGCGCTGCGCGCTGTCGGCGCGGTACTTGACGACGAATTCGTCATAGGTCTCGTTGTCCTGCAACGATGTCGTGTTCGCCTTGACATAGTCGATCGAACCACCGGCCATCGCCGCGGGGGCGGCAAGCGAGATCGAGATCGCGAAGGAGAGAGAGCAGATCACGGACTTCTTGTTGAATTGCATCGAGTACAGCTCCTGGATGGACTGAGTGTGGATCACGATCCTTGTGAATACCGCTTCCCTGTATGACGTAGGACGCTCGCACGCGACGCGTCCAAGACGGAGTGCTACCAGCCGAGGTCGACACCGCTCCGTGTGTCGATATCCGTGGCCCGCGATCCGATGTTCGGCCTCGCGTCCTGCCGGTCGTTGCACGACCAGCTTTCGTTGAAGGCGGTCGACATTTCCTGAAGCTCGACGCTGTCGTCGTTTGAAGAAGCGCCCCCTCCGCGGTGGCGATCGCCCCTGCGATGCATCTGATCGCCACGATGTTGCTGTCGGCCTGCCTTCCCCCCGACCTGCTGCCTGCTTCGGTAATGGCATGCCGCCACCGGAACATGCGAATCGCTATTGCCTGCCCGCACGCACGCAGCCGATGGAAATTCGGCTGCTTCCAGCCAGCGACCGATGCCCCTCCCGGACTCGACCGGGAGGGGCAGGACACCATCAGTTGTGACGCGCCTGCAGCGAGACGTTGTTGTAGGAACCACTCAACTTGATGTAGTACACGCCGGCCTGTGGCGCGTTGATACGCACGGTTTCCGCATTGCCCGGACGATTCGAGCTGAAGTCCGCAGCACCTGCCGACGGTTCCGCATCGAAGCTGACATACAGCGCGGCATTGCCGCTGCCGCCGCTGGTGGTGATGCTCAGCGGACCGTTGATGCCGGCAGGCACCTCGATGCTGTACAGCGTGTCAGTGCCTGCGCCGCTCAGTCCGCGTACCGGGACCTTGTTGACGAGCGGTGTCGCGGTGGGCGCACAGTCGACCTCGCACGGCGGCTCCACGGCCTTGAGCACCGCGTTGCCGGCATTGAGGATGCCGGGCCCGATCTCACGATTGGCCACCGGCGCCACGGTGAACGGCGTAGCGGTCTGCTGGAGAATCGCCAAGGCCTCGACCGGCGTCAGCAACGGAAGCTCTGCCGCCAGACGCGCGCTCTGCATCAGGGCGACGACACCGGCAACGTGAGGAGACGCCTGGGACGTACCCGCAGAACCCGACGCATACGCCGGATCGATGTTTGCGATCGGCGTCGGCGTCGTCGTGCTGGGATCCTTCGCCTGCCAGATGAAGCCGTCATAGATCTGCGCGCCGGTGCTGCCGTCGTCGGCATACACGCCGCCACCGGGGGCCGAAATATCGATGCGAACGCCGTAGTTGGAGTAGTACGCGCGCCTGCTGGTGACGCCGTTCGATGCAACTGCGACCGCACCAGCGCAGTTCGCAGGCGAGAAGTTGGCGACGTCGCTGTTGCTGTTGCCGGCAGCGATCACGACTGTGGCACCCAGCGCATTCGCCTGCGCGATGGCCGCGGCCTCGTTCGCGGAACACGGCCCGGTGCCGCCCAGACTCAGGTTGATCACCTGCGCCGGATTTTCGTTGGCCGGAACACCATCGACATCGCCACCGGCGGCCCAGATGATCGCATCGACGATGTCGGATTCCATGCCGCCACAGTGGCCGAGCACGCGCACCGGCAGGATCTTCGCGCCGTAGGCCACGCCGGTCAGGCTGACGCCGTTGTCGGTGATCTGCGCGCCCGCGCTGCCGGCCACATGGGTGCCGTGCCACGAACTGTTGCGCTGCTGGCAGGTCTCCGCCCCCGGGTAGCCGACCGTCCAGTCGCCGAGGTCCCAGCCGCCAGGTACGCGGTCATTGGTGGGACGGCCCGAGACGAATGCATCGGTGATGAAGTCGTAGCCCGCATCGGCAAGCGAGGTATCGATGTCGGGATGCGGGGTGATGCCGGTATCGAGCACCGCGATGGTGATTCCTTCGCCATCCGAAAGATCCCATGCAGCCGGGACGTTCGCACCGCCGCGGTTCGGGCCGCCGTCATAGGTCGTGCCGCCATCGGGCGCACGCATGTGCCACTGGTACTCCTCGAAATCCGGGTCGTCCGGCACGTACGCCGGCTGCACCGGTGCCGAGGCAATCTGGCGCAGGCGATCAGGTGTGACCGACTTGACGTTCGGGTCGGCTGCGATCTGGCGCATCAGCGCGTCGGCTTCGACACGATCGACGCCGTGCGGAAGCCTGACAAGCTGGTGACCGGTCGCGAGTCTGCGGACGTACTGCACGTTCGACGCCTTGCTGGCGCCGCGTACAAGACCGGACCGCACCAGCGCACCCTGGATGCCGGCGACCACGGCTGTCTTGCTGGTCTGCTCACGGCTGCCGTCGCGGTACTCGACGATGAAGCGCTGGAGAGGACGCGCTTCACCGTGCGCCGCGAGGTTGTCGGTGGAGACGTTGCCGGACGCACGGGAGGTCTTGCCTGCTTCGACGGCCCCGACAGTCAGGGCCGCCGTGACAGCGACGGCAAGCGTGCAGGGAAGGATGCCTTTCTTCATTGGGGAAACCCTCTTAAAGATCGTGATGGACCACCGTGGTCGCACCAGCGCACGGAGGCCACCGGGCCGGCATGCATGACGCTCCACATTCTGTTACGCCGTACCCGGCCTGGCCGGGTCCCGGAATCCCTTGCCTGACGCAGGCATCCGACCATCCGGCCGGATGCCTGCGGATGGGTCACCAGCCGAAACCGGCACCGACGCCGACCGACTTCTCATCACCACTGAACGCACCGCCGACCGTCAACGTCGCGCGGTCGCTCATCGCACGCTGGTAGCCGACCGACAGCGCGCTTTCGCCACCCTGGAAGCCCACGCCGACACCCACGCGGTTCTGGGTCCGGATGCCCGCTGCACTGGTCGCCATGTTCAACATCGCCGCGCCCATCGCACCCTGACGGTCGATGCGACGATCGGTGTCGTAGAAACGGCGATCGACGTCTCCCTTGAAGGTTTCGAAGCTGTCGTTCCAGGTCGCGAACTTCTGGTCGGTGTAGGCATTGGCGCTGCTGAGCGTCTGGGTCGCGGTGTTGTCGGTGTAGGCCTTTGCCTCCGCAGCCACCGTCTGCACCTGACCGTAGTTCGCTGCATCGGTTGCCTGGGTACCCGCCGCCACGTTGGTGATCTGGCGCTCGTTGCCGGCGCTGCCCACCGATACCGTGTTGGCACGATCCGCGACCGAGCCCTGACCCAGCGCGACCGCGCCTTCCGCGGTCACCGATGCGCCCTGGCCCAGGGCCGTGCCCGACGCCGCGCTGACGCTCGAGCCTTCGCCGACCGCGACCGCGTTCGTGGCTGCAGCGGTGATCGTGGTGTTCGCACCGACCGCCGTACTGCCGTCCGCGTCGACACGCGCGTTGCCACCAATGGCCGTGTCGTTGGGACCGTGCGCATAGGCACCACCGCCAACCGCGACCCCGTTCTCTCCATTGGCCGCCGCGTCCGAACCGACCGCGACCGCATTGGTATCGGTGCCGATCGACGCTGGCTGGTCGCCGCCGACCTGGACGCGATCGCTACCGCCGCCTGCGGGAGGGTTGGGCTTCGTCTCGATCGTGTTGATGCGACCGTCAAGGTCCGTCACCTTGCCGTCCAGCGCGGCCAGCGCGTCGCCGACGTTGAAGTAGTTGCTGCCCTGGATCCTGTAATTCGGTGCGGTCATTGCGCCGAAGGCCGTGACGGACGCGCCGCCACCCAGTGCGTCCGCCAGACTGCTCGACGCTGCATGCAACTGTCCGCCATTGATCGCATCGGTGCTGGTCGCACTGATCTCGCCCGCTGCCACATTGGTCACGAGGGTGCCGTTCTCGCCCGCCAGGCTCAGCGTGGCCTTGTCCGCGCCGTCATACACGACGGCGTTCTCGGACAGATCGCCCAGGCCATCCGCCACTGCGTTCAACTGCGCGAGGTTCACTGCGTCGGTATCCTCGCTACCGGCTGCGACGTTGGTGATCTGGCGCTGGTTGGCCTCGTGCACGACGCCGTACTCATCGGTCCACGCGGCAGACGCACCCACGGAGATCGAGTTGGCCCGATCTGCATGGGATCCACTACCGAGCGCAACGCTGTCTGCCGCCTCTGCGAAGCTGTTCGCACCGACCGCGACACCGTTGGTTGCCGACGCACCCACAGTGGCCCGCATACCCATGGCCATCGCGTTGTCGGCAAGGCTCAGAGTGCCCCGCCCCAAGGCGATCGCATTGACGCCATCCGCAAGGCTCGTAGCACCAATCGCGATCGCGTAGTCGTCGACACTCAACGCGCCACGTCCAACCGCCACGGCGCTGACACCACTCGCCCAAGTGTCCATGCCCAGCGCGGTGGCACCGGCGGTATCGGCCCAGGCGCCGTAACCGAACGCCGAGGCGTTGGTGGCGGTTGCCCATGCCGACGTGCCGAACGCGGTGGCTCCGTTCGCAGTTGCCCAGGCATAGGCACCGACGGCAGTTGCATCACCACCACTGGCCCATGCGTTGCTGCCGATGGCGGTGGTCCAATCGCCCGTCGCGCGCGACTTCATGCCACCAGCAAAGCTGTCGTTGCCCAGCGCCTGCGCGCCGTTGCCGATCGCCGATGCGTTGACGCCGGTGGCCAGTGCGCCCGCGCCCACGGCGGTCCCGTTCTGCTCGGCCTGCGCAGCCACGAGGACCGGGTTGCCGTCCTCGTCGACCATCGGGCTGTTGTACTCGTCGTATGCCTGCCCCATGCCGCCAACCGCCACCGCGCCTTCACCATTCGCGGCGCTGTTGAAGCCAACCGCTACGCTCTGCGGGTCTGCAGCCATCGCACCGCTGCCGAACGCCGAGGCGCCCATGCCATACGCACTGCTGGACGCGCCGATCGCGGTGGCGTAATCACCGTCGGCCATCGCGTTGGAGCCTGCGGCCGTGGCGTCTTCGCCTTGCACGATGGCATCGCTGTCACCCGTGGCCTTGAAGAAGCGGCCGGCCAACAACGCGCCATCGGAAGCCGCGTTCAACTGTTCGAGATTGACCGCATCGGTGCCTTCGGTACCGGCCGCCACGTTGGTGATCTGGCGCTCGCCACCCACTTCGCCGACCGACACGCTGTTCT
>JBQEAV010000015.1:0-53771 GCA_052108555.1 Luteimonas sp. | reverse complement strand
CCCCGCCGCCCTGCGATGCTCGGCTCGCTTTACGGCTCGATTGAAATCAAAAGCTTGGAGCCAAGACGAGCCAAAGCCGGAGCAAGAGCCAGAGCCAGAGCCAAGACTAAAACTCAGATCAAGATGGATGCCCGCTTTAACAGACATGCGTCTGTTGAGAGCCGCGGGCATGACGACAATGAGTTCTGGTGAAGTGCTGTAACCGCGCGAGCGATTACGCCCGCGCAAAATCAAACGCGACCACATCGGCGATCCGCCCCGTCCCCAGCATCGCCATCATCAACCGATCGACCCCCAGCGCAACGCCCGCGCAATCCGGAAATCCGGAATCCAGCGCGCCCAGCAGGGCCTCGTCGATCGCCGGCATCGCATCACCGCGCGATCCCCGTACCGCGTGGTCCCGCTCGAAGCGCGCACGCTGTTCCGCAGCGTCGGCCAGCTCGTGATAACCGTTCGCGAGTTCCAGCGCGCCGAGATACAGCTCGAAACGCTCGGCCACCGGCATGCCATCACGCTCCGCAATCCGCGCAAGCATGCATTGCGACGCCGGGTAGTCGTGGACGACGAGGATCCGGTCGGCCGGATTCGCCGGCTGGATGCGATGCGTCATCAACAGGTCCAGCCAGTCGTCGCGGGTCAGACCCTCCGGATCGATCTGCACCTCGCCGAGCGCCGCCTGCAGCGCGGCTTCGGGGGCGGTCATCGGATCGAGGCCCAGCGCGTCGAGATACAGGGCGCGATACGTCGTCTGCACCACCTCTGCGCGCCGGTCCACGAGCGCAAGTGCGCCCTGCACCAGGGCCACTGTTTCGTCGGCCAATTGATGCGGGTTCCAACCGACGCGATACCACTCGAGCATCGTGAATTCGGGATTGTGGCGGCCTCCGGCTTCGCCGTCGCGGAATACGCGGCCGAGTTCGTAGCAGTCGCCGAAGCCGGCGGCGAGCAGACGCTTGAGCGGAAATTCGGGGGAGGTGCGCATCCAGCGCGTGCGCGGACCCGCCGACACATGGCCGCCGAACTCGGTACGGAAACTGGCGACGTTCGGATCGGTGTTGCCGGCCTGCGAGAGCATCGGCGTCTCGACTTCGGGCACGCCGCGCTCGGCGAAAAACGTGCGCAGCGTTGCGTTGAGGCGCGCGCGCAGGCGCAGGGTGTCGAAGCTCACCGACGGCAGCATCGACATCCTCACGCCTGCGACTCGAGGAACGCGAGCAGCGCGGCTTCGTCCCAGATCTCGATCCCGATTTCCTGGGCCTTCGTCAGCTTCGAGCCCGCTGCTTCACCCGCGACGACCAGCGAGGTCTTCTTCGACACGCTGCCGACGATCTTCGCGCCCAGCGCTTCGAGCTTCTCGCCCGCTTCATCGCGGGTCATCGCTTCGAGGCTGCCGGTCAGCACGACCGTCTTGCCGTCGAGCGGACCGCTCGTCTTCACCGCCTTGGCCGGCGCTGCATCGAGCAGGCGACGCATTGCGGCATCGCTCGCGCGCAGTGCGGCCAGTGCGTCCGCATCGGCGAGGAATGCCGACAGATTGTCCGCGCCTGCGGACGAGAGGCCGGCGCCGGTCCAACCGCTCGCGTTCGCACGCAACAGCGCATCGAGCGTGCCGTAGGTGTCCGCGAGGCGCTCGGCGCTCTTGCCGCCCAGTTTGTCGACCGGCAGCGTCGACAGCAGATGGGCGAGGCCCAGACGTTCGCGCAGCGCCGCCGACGGCGCGGTCTCATCGGTGAACGTGATACCGGCCGCCAGCAGCGCATCGACAACAGCGACATTGCCGGGCTGCTCGAAGAACGTCGCGATCGAACGCGCCACTTCGCCGCCAATGTCGGGCAGCGCCTGCAGCAGCACGGCCGGCGTCGTGCGCACGAAGTCGAGCGTGCCCAGCCATTGCGCGAGCGACTTGGCGGTCGTCTCGCCCAGATGCGGAATGCCGAGTGCGAACAGGAAACGCGGCAGCGTGGTGCTGCGGCTGGCGTCGATGCCGGCAACGAGATTTTCCGCCCACCTGGTCGCGAGCTTGCCGCCGGTCTCGACCGTCAGATGCGCGCGCAGGAATGCCGCGTCCTTCCACACCGGCGTCTCCTGCGCGAGCACGGCCTCGCCTTCGGCATCGAGCGACAGCGCGCCCTTGCTGTCGGCAATCGCCTGCGCGAGATCCACCGCAGTCGCAGCATCGAGCGCGGTCTTCATCCGCACCAGATCCTCGACCGTCAGCGCGAACAGATCGGCCGGCGAATGCACGAAGCCGAACTCGACCAACGCCTCGGCCTGCTTGTCGCCGAGGCCTTCGATGTCCATCGCGCGCCGCGACGCGAAATGGCGCACGGCTTCCTTGCGCTGCGCCGAGCACGTCAGACCCCCGGTACAGCGCCATGCGGACGCACCCTCCTCGCGCACGAGCTCGGAGCCGCAGACCGGGCACGTGGCCGGCATCGTCCACTCGACCGTGCCCGCGGGACGCTGCGCTTCGATCACGCGCACGATCTCGGGAATCACGTCGCCCGCGCGCCGCACGATCACCGTGTCGCCTTCGCGCACGTCAAGGCGGCGGATCTGGTCTTCGTTGTGCAGCGTCGCGTTGGTGACGGTGACACCGGCGACCTGCACCGGTTCCAGTCGCGCGACCGGCGTGATCGCACCGGTGCGACCGACCTGCACCTCGATCGCGCGCAGCACCGTCGACTGTTCCTGCGCCGGAAACTTGTGCGCCAGCGCCCAGCGCGGCGCACGTGAGACGAAACCCATCGTCGCCTGCTGGTCGTAGTCGTCGAGCTTGTAGACCACGCCATCGATGTCGTACGGCAGCGTGTCGCGCGCCTGGCCGATGCGGCGGAAGTAGGCGATCAGGCCGTCGAAACCGGTCGCGGTGTCGGCCTCGGGCGCGACGGGAAAACCGAAATCACGCAGCAGCGCGAGCGTCTCGGAATGCGTTTCCGGCAATTCGAGCCCGCGCACCTCGCCGATCGAGTAGGCGAAGAACGCCAGCGGGCGCCGACGCGTGACCGCGGGATCGAGCTGGCGCAGCGAGCCAGCCGCGCCGTTGCGCGGATTGGCCAGCAGCTTTTCGTTGTGGTCGAGCGCCTTCGCGTTCCAGGCCTCGAAGGCCTTGCGCGGCATGTAGATTTCGCCGCGCACCTCCAGCACTGCAGGCGGCGGCGTGCCGGTCTCGCGCAGTTTCAGCGGCACCGCGCGCACCTGGCGCAGGTTCGCGGTGACGTTCTCACCGGTGCTGCCGTCGCCGCGGGTGGCGCCCTGCACGAACACGCCGTTCTCGTAGCGCAGGCTGATCGCGAGGCCATCCAGCTTGGGCTCGACCGAGAACACCGGCGCTTCGACGTCGAGCTTCTGCTCGATGCGACGCTCGAAATCGGCAACCTCGGCGTAGCGCGTGCGGTCATCGGCGGCGTCGTCAACGCCCGCGGTTTCGAAGGCATTGGCGAGCGACAGCATCGGGATCGCGTGGGTGACTTCGGGGAAACCGCCGTCCGGTCGCGCGCCGACGGTGCGGGTCGGCGACTCGTCGCTGGCAAGTTCGGGATGCGCGGTTTCCAGCGCTTCGAGTTCGCGCAACAACGCGTCGTAGTCGGCGTCCGGAATCGACGGATCGTCGAGCACGTAGTAGCGGTGGTTGGCGTCTTCAATCAGCGCGCGCAGGTCGGCGACACGCTCGGCGGGAGATGGCTTCGGCATGGGGGAATTGTAGGACGGTGGCGTTCCCGCGAGCGTCTACCCTCACCCCAACCCCTCTCCCAAAGGGAGAGGGGCTCGATCAGGCGAGCGTTGCGCTTCTAGCCTCTCTCCCTCCGGGGTAAGTAGACAAGATTGCGAGCCACTGGCTCGCGTGTCTGCGAACGCCCTCGCGGCGACGCGAGGGCTGGGGCGCGGAGCGGGGGTTGAGGTGAGAGCCGCGCGATACGCCTGCAACCGCGCGTCCAGCGTCCCGGCATGCAGTTCGAACAGATGGTTGTCGAAATCGTGGAAATACAACGACTCGCCCTCGCCTTCGATTCGCGGCCGCGGCGGGCGGATGTCCACGCCCAGTGCGTCCAGCCGCGCGCGATACAGCGGCAGGTCGTGCGCTTCAACCGCGAACGCGACATGGCGGTACGAGCGTTGTGGCAACGGCTCGCCTTCCATCGCCGCAATCCACACGCCGCCGAGTTCGAAGAACTTCTCGCGCGACAAGGAATGCGGCCGATCGCCACTGTCGTACATCTCGCGCGCGCCCAGGCCCTCTACCAGCAGGCGGGCCGTGCGGTCGAGGTCATGAACGACGAAGGTCAGATGACTGATGCCGGAGATCGACATCGCGCCGGACTCACCAGCGCGGGCTGCGGGTCACCGCGGGGACGTCGTGTTCGCGGTCCCAGCTGCGCAGTTCGTCGCGCAGGCCGGCGATACGCTGGCGGCCCAAGGCGTTGCGCTGTTCGTCGAGCAGCACGCCGTTGAGCAGTTCGGCCATGCGCTCGGCGGTGGGCAGCATCGCGTCCCAGGCGTCGAGGGCGTGGACCGGCGCCGGCAGGGTGAGGAAGAACGCGATCGCCGGGGTTTCGAGGCCCTGGATCTCGCTCATATCGAAGCTGCCGGGGCTGCGGATGTTGGCGACGCTGAAGATCGGGCCGCGCTCGGGATGGCCATCGACCAGACGGTGGAACACGTTCATGTGGCCGTAGGTCAGGCCGGCCTTCTCGGCAGCGACCACGATGTCCGGGCCGCGCAGCACGTTGCCGGCGCGCGCGGCGATGTAGAGGGTCACGATCTTGTCGAAATCGTCGCTGGTGCGCTTGCCCAGTTCACTGTTGGGCGAGACGGCGCCGACGGTCTGGTCGAGCAGGTCCATTTCCGCCTGCACGGCGTCGGTATCGCCTTCGGCACGCGGCACGCCGGCTTCGCCGAGATCCTGTTCCAGCTGCGCGCCGAGCGTGGGCTCCAGGCGCTGTTCGCGTTCGTCGGTGCTGGCGACGCGGCGACCCTGCCCGTTGCGCGGGCGGGTGCCGAAATACCACATGGCCCCCATCAGCAGCAGGCCTGCGACCAGGATTCCGATACGCATCATCCAGTCGTCGGTCATTCGCGGTGTTCTCCTTCGGGGTCGTTCATTATGCGCAGGCGCCGGGTACGTTGGGCATGACGGCACATGATGACAGTCTCTAGGCGGCGCCGGCCAGTCGTGCGGCTTCGGCCAGATCGACCGAGACAAGACGGCTCACGCCCGGCTCGCGCATGGTCACGCCGCTGAGCTGGGACGCCGCTTCCATCGTCGCCTTGTTGTGGCTGACAAACAGGAACTGCACCTGCTCGCTCATCTCGCGGACCATCGCGGTGAAGCGGCCGACGTTGGCCTCGTCCAGCGGCGCGTCCACCTCGTCGAGCAGGCAGAACGGCGCCGGATTGAGCTGGAAGATCGAGAACACCAGCGCGACCGCGGTCATCGCCTTCTCGCCGCCGGACAGCAGCGAGATGTTGGAGACGCGCTTGCCGGGCGGGCGCGCCATGATCGCGACGCCGGTATCGAGCAGATCCTCGCCGGTCAGTTCCAGATACGCGTGGCCGCCACCGAACAGACGTGGATACAGCGCCTGCACCCCGGCATTGACCTTGTCGAAGGTGTCCTTGAAGCGGCCGCGGGTCTCGCGGTCGATCTTGCGGATCGCTTCTTCCAGCGTTTCCAGCGCGGAGTTGAGATCGGCATCCTGCGCGTCGAGGTATTCCTTGCGCTGCGCGGCTTCGGCGTGTTCGGCGATCGCGGCGAGGTTCACCGGCTCCAGACGGCGCAGGCGCGCGTCGAAATCGGTGACGATCTTCTCCCAGTCCTTCGCATTCGCGGTGTCTTCGAGACCGTTCAACACTTCGTCGACGACGAACCCGCCCTCGACCACCTGCGCGGACAGTTGGTCGGCGGCGATCACCAGCGCCTGCTGGTCGAGGCGGCGCTGCGAGATCGCTTCGCGCTGGGTCAGCGCCTGCGTGTCGCGCTGCTGGCGGACCTGCTCGAAGGTGCGCAGTTCGTTGTCCACGCCTTCCAGCGCGGCCCGCGCCTCGGCCAGCGCGCGCTCGGTGCGCACGCGTTCTTCGAGTGCGACCTGGCGCTGCTGCTCCAGCGTGTCGACCGGCGAGTCGCCCGTCGCCAGCTGCGCCGACAGTTCGCCAAGGCGACTGTCGATCTGACCACGCTGGCCACCCATGCGCGCGAGCGCCTGGGTCAGTGATGTGATCTGGGCGCGCTGCGATTCGATCGTCAGCGCGAGTGCGTGGGCGGTATCGCGCGATTCGCGCGCGGCCGATCGCAACTGGTCGCGGGCCTCGACCAGCTCGCGGCGCTCGGCTTCGAGCGCAGCGCGCGCGGCTTCGAACTCGCCCATGCGCTCGACTGCATCTTCCAGGCGGCCGCGCGCGTCGCGTGCCTGCTGGGCGGCGGTATCGAGGGTTTCGTGCAACTGGGCGAGATCGGTGTCGATGCGCTCGATGCGATGGCGCGCCGCTTCCACCCGGCCCTGCTGGCTCTGCACCTGGCCGGCGAGTTCGGAGACGCCGCGATGCGCGACATACAAGGCACGCTGCGCTTCCTCGCGCTGCTGCTCGACGCCGAGCAACTGTTCGCGGCCCTGCGCGATGCGTGATTCCAGCGCCTGTTCCTGCTCCTGCAGCGTCGCGATCGTCTCGCGCAGCGACTGGATCTCGCGCTCGCGCAGCAACGCGCCCTGCTTCGCCGCGCCCGAGCGCGACACGCGCACCCAGCCGGCGCCAAGACGCTCGCCGCTGCGGGTGATCACCGAATCGCCATCGCCAAGCCCGGCCTGCAGCGCGCGCGCCTCGGCCAGGGTTTCAGCCACGTGCAGGCGCGCGAGCAGCCGGCGGATCGCGAGTGGACCCTGCACCCTGGCCGCCAGCGAGGTCGGTGCGAAGGCGTCATCGCCGGTCTCACCCGACACCAGCGCCAGACGGCTTTCGCCGAGTTCGCCCAGCGCATCGACCAGTTCGGCCGGCACCCCGTCGCCTTCGACGAGCACGCCTTCGATCAGCTGACCAAGCGCGCTTTCGACCGCGAATTCCCAGCCCGACTCCACCCGCAGGCGCTCGCCGACGCGGGTGGACGAATCCAGCCCGCGCTGGCGCAGCCATTCGACCGCCGCGCCCTGCTCCTGGCCCAGCGCTGCGTTCTGCAGGGTTTCCAGCGATGACAGCCGGCCGCGCGCTTCCTGCGCCTGCTTGCGCACGACGGAGAGCTCTTCCTGCGCGCCGCGCTGTGCGTCCTGCAGATCGACCGCCGCGGCCTTGCGCGTTTCCAGATCGTCGCCGAGCGTGTCGAGCGCGGCCTTCTGTTCGTCGTGGCGGATCTGCAGATCGGCGAATGCCTCGCTCAGCGCTTCGATATCCAGCCCGCCACGTTCGGCCTGCAACTGCTCGCGACGGCGATCGGCCTCCAGCGACTGCTTGTCCAGGTAGTCGACGCGGGTGCGCTCGACATCGCCTGCGCGGGCCGCCTCGCCCTGCTCGCGGTTGTGGGTTTCCCAGCGCGTCTGCCAGTCCGCCAGCGCGGTTTCGGCTTCACGCAGCGTGTCCTGGCGCACGGCGTCGTCGTCCTGCAGCTGCGCGAGCTGCGGTTCGGCGTCGGCGATGCTCTCGTGCAGGGTGTCGAGCCGCAGCTGGTCCTGGTCGATGTGCTCGCCGATCTCGGCCAGCTGCGCCTGCGCTTCGTCGCGGGCCTTGAGCAGGCGCGCCGACAGTTCGCGCTGATGCTGGATCTGCTGTTCGACGCGGGCCAGCGCGCCGCTGACTTCGTAACTTTCGGCCTGCGCGCGGTTGAGGCCTTCGCTGGCTTCGTGACGGCGCTCGCGGCCGGTCTCGAGTTCGCGCTCGGCTTCGCGCTGCTCGGCGATGATCTGCTCGAGTTTGGTTTCCTCCTGGGCCAGACCTTCGCGCAATGCACGCAGACGCGAATCGAGCGTGCGCCATTCCAGCGCCTTCCACTGCGCGTCGCGGATCTTCCGCTCGGCCTGGATCGCGGTGTACTGCTCGGCCTGCTTGGCCTGCCGCGCGAGATGCTGCAGCTGCTTGCCGACTTCCTCGCGCAGGTCGCTCAGGCGATCCAGATTCTCGCGGGTGTGGCGGATGCGGGTCTCGGTTTCCTTGCGGCGCTCCTTGTACTTGGAGATGCCGGCCGCTTCCTCCAGATAGACGCGCAGCTCTTCGGGCTTGGCGTCGATGATCTGGCTGATCATGCCCTGCTCGATGATCGAGTAGCTGCGCGGACCCAGACCGGTGCCGAGGAACAGATCGGTGATGTCGCGACGGCGGCATTTGGTGCCGTTGAGGTAATAGCCGCTCTGCCCGTCGCGGCTGACCGTGCGCTTGACCGAGATCTCGTTGAACGCGGCGAACTCGCCGGCGATGGTGTGATCGGAGTTGTCGAACACCAGTTCGACCATCGCCTGCGACACCGGCTTGCGCGCGGTGGAACCGGCGAAGATCACATCGGTCAGCGAATCACCACGCAGGCGACTGGCCGAGGATTCGCCCATCACCCAGCGCACCGCATCGATGATGTTCGACTTGCCGCAGCCGTTGGGCCCCACCACGCCGGTCATGTTGGTCGGCAGGTGCAGCGTGGTCGGATCGACGAAGGATTTGAAACCGGCGAGCTTGATCGTGGACAGGCGCATGCGGGCTTTGGTGGCCTCTTGGCGCCCGTCAGGGCGCGATGGATGACGGATAGCGTGTCATGCGATACGCGAAATTTCCATCGCAAGCGGTTGATTCCACAAGCACGGAGCGCCGCTCGCGCGCGCAAGCGATCAGTATAGCGAGAGTTCCGGCACGGCGAATTCCCGGCCTCTGTGTCGTCGGCGAACGCGCCAGTACGGCGCGCTCCCGCGAAGACCGAAGCCGGATACGGGTTCTACAGGACCGTGGCGGCAGACCTCCTGCCCTCACCCGACGCGCGTCGCGAGGCTCAACCCGCCCGCTGCACCAGTCGCTCGCCGGTCTCGACATCGAACGCATGCACGCGGCCGACGGGAATCGTCAGCGACAGGGTTTCACCCGGCACCGGCACGCGGTCGGGCGGCAGACGTGCGATCAGGGCGTGGGTGCCCAGGCGCAGGTTGACGAAGACTTCGCTACCGACCGGCTCCACCACCTCGACCACCGGCGACAGTGATGCCTCGGACCCGGTTGCGGGCAGCAGATGTTCGGGGCGGATGCCCAGATCGACACTGCGGCCATTCCAGTCTGCCGGGAAGCCGGCATCGCCGAGCGCGAGCGTGATGCCCTCGCCCGCATCGAAGGTCCAGCCACCCGCGCCCTGCGCCAACGAGCCGCGCAGCACGTTCATGGCCGGGCTGCCGAGGAAGGTCGCGACGAACAGGTTCGCCGGCCGCTCGTACAGCGCCATCGGCGTGTCGATCTGCTGGATGTGGCCGTCCTTGAGCACCACGATGCGCTGGCCCAGCGTCATCGCTTCGATCTGGTCGTGGGTGACGTAGATCATCGTCGTGCGCAGCTTGCGGTGCAGCCGGGCGATTTCGACGCGCATGCCGCTGCGCAGCTTGGCGTCGAGGTTGGACAGCGGCTCGTCGAGCAGGAACACCTGCGGCTGGCGTACCAGCGCGCGGCCCAGGGCGACGCGCTGACGCTGGCCGCCCGAGAGCTGGCCGGGCTTGCGGTCGAGCACCTTGTCGAGTTCGAGCACTTGCGCGGCTTCGTCCACGCGCGCGGCGATCTCGGTCTTCGACTGGCCGCGCAGCTTGAGGCCGAACGCGAGGTTCTCGGCCACGCTCATGTGCGGATACAGCGCGTAGCTCTGGAACACCATCGCGATGTCGCGATCCTTCGGCGCCACGTCGTTGACCACGCGTTCGCCGATGGTCAGCGTGCCGTCGCTGATCGCCTCCAGTCCCGCAACCATGCGCAGCAGCGTGGACTTGCCGCAGCCCGAAGGCCCCACCAGCACCAGCAACTCGCCATCGGCGACCTCGAACGTCGCGCCGGCCACGCCGACGAAACCGTTGGGGTAGACCTTCCGTACCGCGTCGAACCGCACCTGTGCCATGCACGCTCCCGTGTGTCGCAAACCCGTGGTGGATCGCATCTGCCGCCACGGTCGTGAACCGTGCGCCTTCTGCAATTGCGCTATTCTGGCATGTAATCGTTTTCAATCCAGCGGGCGCCTGCAGAGGAGGCGCAGGACGCGTGGCACGCGCGGCGGGATCCATCCGTACGGCGCGGTGTCGCGCCCGCAACATGACAGCGCTAGACAATTCCGCCGATACTCCGGCTACGGGGGCGTTGCGATCCAAACACCTCCGGCGACACACTCCGTGATTACCCTTTCTGAACCCGAGACGGTCCTGGCGCCCATGCACGATTCCCTGTTGTTGTTCGGCGCCACCGGCGATCTGGCGCAACGCTATCTGTTCCCGTCCCTGCTGCACCTGCTCCGTGACCGGCTGCTGCCCGAAGAATTCCGGGTGATCGCGATCGCGCGCAGCGAGCACGACGACGCGAGCTTCGGCGATTGGCTGCGCGAGCGCCTTGGCGACGAGTACGACACCGCGCTGGTCGACGACCTGCTGCGCCGCATCCAGTACGTGCCCGTGGATCTCGGCAATGCCGATGCGATGGCGGCTTCGCTGTCGCGATTCGCCGACCGTCCGGCGGTGAGCTACCTGTCGACGCCACCCAACCTGTTCGCATCCGCATGTCGTGGCCTCAAGGCCGCCGGCCTGCTGGAAGCGCCGTCGCGGCTGGTGCTGGAGAAGCCGATCGGCCACGACCTGGCCAGCGCGCAGGAAATCGACGCGACGCTGAAATCCGCACTCGACGAGTCGCGGATCTTCCGTATCGACCATTACCTGGGCAAAGCACCGGTGCAGAATCTGCTCGCGCTGCGCCTGGGCAATACGCTGTTCGAAGCGACCTGGGAACGCCGCTGGATCGAGTCGGTCGACATCATCGTCGCCGAAACCGCCGGCGTGGACGGCCGCGAGGGCTACTACGCCGACTACGGTGCGCTGCGCGACATGGTGCAGAACCACATGCTGCAGCTGCTGGCATTGATCGCCATGGAGCCGCCAGCCGCGATGGACACCGACAGCATCCGCGAAGAGAAGAAGAAGGTGCTGCGTGCACTGCGGCCGATGACCGCCGCCGACGCCGCGGCCGACAGCGTGCGCGGCCGCTACACCGCGGGTGTCGTCGACGGCCAGGCCGCCAAGGGCTTCGACCATCGCGGCCACGAAGATGTCGAAACCTTCGTCGGCCTGCGTGCGTGGATCGACAACTGGCGCTGGGCCGGCGTGCCGTTCCGCCTGGTCACCGGCAAGCGCATGCCCTCGCGCACCACCGAGGTCGTGGTGACGTTCAAGCCGGTCACGCACTGGCTGTTCGGACCGGGCGAGCGCAAGCGCGCGCGGGCCAACCAGCTCCGCGTGCGCCTGCAGCCGGAGGAGACGATCGAACTCGGCCTGATGGGCAGCCTCGCTGCATCCGAGTGGGCGGCAAACGAACTGCAGCCCATGTCGCTGGACCTGGCGATGCTGCCGCCCAAGCGCCGCATCGCCTACGAGCGCCTGATGATCGATGCGCTCAAGGGCGACCAGACGCTGTTCGTGCGCGATGACGAAGTCGAAGCCGCATGGCGCTGGATCGACAGCGTCAGCGCCGCGTGGCGCGAGGCCGGCACGCCGGTGCGCGACTATCCGGCCGGCAGTTGGGGCCCGGCCGAGGCGCAGCCGTTCCTGCCGCGCACGCTGACCACACACAACGGACGCAAATCGTGACGGCTGCGCTCGCCCTGCTCGCCGACATCGGCGGCACCAATGCGCGCTTCGCGCTGGCTGACACCAGCAGCCCGACGCCGCTGCAGCTCGACTCGATCCAGGTGTTTCCGGTCTCCGACTTCCCGTCATTGGCCGATGCCGCGTTGCATTACCTGCAGGAAACCGGCCACGACGGCAAGGGCGCGCTGCCGCGCGCCGTGCTCGCGGTGGCCGGTCGCGTCGATGGCGACGATGCGCGCATCACCAACCATCCCTGGGTGATCTCGCGCACGCGCACGCAGCAACGGCTCGGTATCGAAGACGTCGTGCTGACCAATGATTTCGCCGCGCAGGCCATGGCCATTCCGTTGCTGCAGCCGGGCGATTTCAGCGCCATCGGTGGCGTGCCGTGGTCGGTGCCGAAGGATCCACGCGGCCCGTGTACCTATGCGGTGATCGGCCCCGGCACGGGCCTCGGCGTGGGCGGCCTGGTGATCCGCGACGGCCAGCATTACCCGCTGGAAACCGAAGGCGGCCACGTCAGCTTTCCACCCGGCACGCCGGAAGAGACGGCGATCCTCGAACGCCTGTCGGCGCAGTTCGGCCGCGTGTCCAACGAGCGCCTGATCTGCGGTCCCGGACTGGTCAACATCCACCGCGCACTGAGCGAAATCGCCGGTGTCGATCCGGGGCCGATGCAGCCGGCCGACATCACCGCACGTGCGAAGGATGGCGATGCCCGCTGCGCGCGCGCGGTCGATGTGTTCTGCGCGGTGTTCGGCGCGATCGCCGGCGACCTGGTGCTGACCCTCGGCGCCTGGGACGGCGTATTCCTGACCGGTGGGCTGGTGCCGAAGATGCTCGATTCGATCCGCCATTCCGGCTTCCGCCAGCGCTTCGAACACAAGGGCCGGTTCTCGCCGAACATGGGCCGGGTGCCCAGCGTCGCGGTGCTGCATCCGCATGCCGGCCTGCTCGGCGCGGCCGCGATCGCCACGCGCAGGGCCGCCGCATGACACCGACCGGCGCCCCGGCCTTTGGCATCGCCGGCGGAATCGGCGACGATGGGCGCATGCAGTTGCACGCCTACGAATCGGCGACCCAGTGGACCTGGGGCGCCGCGATCGCGATTTCCTCCGCCATTGCCCGCGACCTGGAGCAGAACCCGCGTGCGCGCCTGCTGCTGTCGGGCGGCAAGACGCCGGGGCCGGTGTACGCCGCGCTGTCGAAGTCACCGTTGGCCTGGGAGCGCGTCGACGTGGCGCTGGTCGACGAACGCTGGCTGTTGCCCGACGATCCCGACAGCAACGCGCGCCTGCTGCGCGAGACGCTGATCCAGAACAAGGCGCAGAAGGCGCGGCTGGAAACCATTACCCGCGCCGGCCGTCCGTTCGACGAAGCGGTCTCCACCGCCAACCTGCATGCGCGCCAGCCCGCGGGCGTGGTCGTGCTGGGCATGGGCGATGACGGGCATACCGCGTCGCTCTTTCCCGGCATGGTCGATCTCGAATCGGCGCTGGCCTCCACCTCGCCGTACGTCGGCGTCGATGCCGGCGGCAGTCCGGGTGCGGGCAGTTGGCAGCGCCGGGTGAGTCTGACGCCGGCCGGGCTCGCGCCCGCCCATACCCGCATCCTGCTGATCCGCGGCGAGAAGAAGCGCGCCCTGCTCGACCGCCTGCTGCAGAGCGACGACGCCACCGAATTCCCCGCGCGCATCGCCTTCACCACGCCGGGCGCCAAGCTTCACGTCCACTGGTGCCCGTGACGCGCGCGCCTGTGCGCATGCGCACCCCGTTCGACCGTTGCGCGCAGTGCGATCCGCGCGCCCCCGCCCATCCCCCGGGCGCCCGTTCCTCTCATCGCCGCCGCCAATGAGCCTGCATCCCGTCATCCAGTCCGTCACCGAACGCATCCGCAAGCGCAGCGCGCCGTCGCGCCGCGCGTATCTCGAAGGCATCGCGCGCATGCGCGACGAGGGGCCGCTGCGCGGCCACCTGAGTTGCGCCAACCTCGCGCACGGCTTCGCCGCCTGCGGGCCGGTCGACAAGTCGCGCCTGCGCAACGGGCCGACCGCGAATCTCGGCATCGTCACCGCGTACAACGACATGCTGTCGGCGCACCAGCCCTACGAGCCGTATCCGGCGTTCATCCGCGAAACCGCGCGCGCGCTCGGCCACACGGCGCAGGTCGCGGGTGGCGTGCCGGCGATGTGCGACGGCGTGACCCAGGGCCGCGCCGGCATGGAGCTGTCGCTGTTCTCGCGCGACGTCATTGCCCAGGCCACGGCGATTGCGCTGTCGCACGACATGTTCGACAGCAGCGTGTATCTGGGCATCTGCGACAAGATCGTGCCCGGCCTGCTGATCGGCGCGCTGGCCTACGGCCATCTGCCTGCGATCTTCATTCCCGGCGGGCCGATGACACCCGGCGTACCGAACAAGACCAAGGCCGAAGTGCGCGAGCGCTACGCCGCAGGCGAAGCCACGCGCGAGGAACTGCTGCAGGTCGAGTCCGATTCGTATCACGGCCCCGGCACCTGCACCTTCTACGGCACCGCGAATTCCAACCAGACGCTGCTCGAGGCAATGGGCGTGCAGCTGCCGAGCGCGGCCTTCATCAACCCGGGCACACCGCTGCGCGAAGCCTTCACCCGCGAAGCGGTCGAACGTGCGTTGTCGATCACCGCGCTCGGCGACGACTACCGCCCCTTGGGCCAGCTGATCGACGAACGCGCGATCGTCAACGCGGTCGCGATGCTGATGGCGACCGGCGGTTCGACCAACCACACGATCCACTGGATCGCGGTGGCGCGCGCGGCCGGCATCGTGCTGACCTGGGACGACATGGACCAGCTGTCGCAGGCCGTGCCGCTGCTGGCGCGCGTGTATCCGAACGGCGAAGCCGACGTGAACCGTTATCACGCGGCCGGTGGCAACGCCTACGTGTTCCGCGAACTGCTCGACGCCGGTCTGATGCACGGCGATCTGCCGACGATCGTCGACGGCGGCATGGCACGCTACGGCGAGGAGCCCAAGCTCGATGGCGACCGTATCCGCTACGAACCCGGCCCGGCGATCAGCGGTGACGACAGCGTGCTGCGTCCGGTGTCGGCACCGTTCGAAGCGCAGGGCGGGCTGCGTCTGCTGCGCGGCAACCTCGGCCGTTCGCTGATCAAGCTGTCGGCGGTGAAACCGGAGTTCCGCAGCATCGAAGCGCCGGCCGTCGTCGTCGACACGCCGCAGGCCCTCAATCGCCTGCACGCCGCCGGCGCCCTGCCGCGCGATTTCGTCGCCGTCGTGCGCTACCAGGGACCCAAAGCCAACGGCATGCCGGAACTGCACTCGCTGGCGCCGCTGCTGGGCATGCTGCAGAACCAGGGCCGGCGCGTCGCGCTGGTCACCGATGGTCGCCTATCAGGTGCGTCGGGCAAGATTCCGGCCGCGATCCACATGACGCCCGAGGCCGCGCGCGGCGGGCCGCTGGCGTATCTGCGCGAAGGCGACATCATCCGTCTCGACGGCGAGGCCGGTACGCTCGAAGCGCTGGTCGATGCGGCCCAATGGCAGGCCCGCACCGCCGCGCCGGACACCGCGCCCGCACCGACCGACCACGGCCGCAACCTGTTCGGCTTCAACCGCGCGAACGTGTCGCCGGCCGACCAGGGCGCGCTGTCGATCTCCTGCGGCCCGGCCTCCACCGACGGCAGCGCGTGGCACTACGATGCCGAATACGACCTGGGCGCTGATGAAGCAGCGCTCGATGCGCCACACGATTCCAAGGACGCCTGACACGATGCCCAACGTTTCCCCCATGTCCGAGCGCCAGCAGCGCGCCGCCGATTTCCTGCGCAAGGCCGGCGTGCTGCCGGTGATCACCGTGCACACCCTCGACGAGGCGCGCGCGATTGCCGATGCGCTGCTCGAAGGCGGCTTGAACACGCTCGAACTCACCCTGCGCACGCCGGTTGCGATCGACGCGCTGGCCATGCTCAAGCGCGAACGCCCGGACATCGTCATCGGCGCCGGCACCATCCTCAACGCCGACAACATCCGCGCGTCGATCGACGCCGGCGCGGACTTCCTGGTCACCCCCGGCACGCCGCCGGCTCTGGCCGATGCACTGGCCGAAGCCGATATTCCGGTGGTGCCCGGCGCCGCGACGCCGACCGAATTCATGGCCCTGCGCGAACGCGGCTTCCGCAACTGCAAGCTGTTCCCGGCCAGCGCGGTGGGTGGTCTGGCGATGCTCAAGGGCCTCGCCGGCCCGCTGCACGACATGCGCTTCTGCCCGACCGGCGGCATCTCCGAATCGAACGCCGCCGAGTTCCTGTCGCAGCCGAACGTGCTGTGCATCGGCGGCTCGTGGATGCTCGACAAGGGCTGGCTGGAAGTCGGCGACTACGGCCGCGTGCGCGAGACCGCCGCACGGGCGGCGCAGATCGTGCGGGATGTACGGGGCTGAGCGACAGGCAGTCCGCAGCGACGCCTGAGTAAGGGCTTGGCGGAATAAGTCGGCATTACTTCGTTCGTCATCCCGGCGAAAGCCAGGATGACGCTTCGGCGTTGCTCTCCAATCGCAAGCGCAACGCGGCGAGCTTCGAAATCCACCTGCCGGGTGTCCTGCTCGCCTGGGCGCCGACCGCCTACGCCGCGCCCCCCTTGCCGCCACGCAGCGAACGGACCGCATCGGCCTCGTCGACGCAGGTCGATGCGCTCGCGCCGCAGCACGCCATCGACGGCGACTGCATCACCCCGCACAAACCCGTCGCGTGTACACGCAAACGGTCACGAGACCGCCGACTGCGACGCGAGGCTCGCGGTGTGCGGCTGGCGAAGCCTTTCGAACGTCTGGAGGCCATCTGGTGAGTGCGTGCACGGCGATCGTTGACGGTCGACGTGCACGCATCCCGTTACTCCAGTCTGGACTTCAGCGCGTCCGCCGTCGCCTGGTCGATCACGCCTGCCGACACGGCGTCATCAAGCGATGCGCGGGTTGCATCCGCCCAGTCGCCGCCGTAGCCGACCAGTCCGTCCACCCACATGTCGAGTCGACCATCGTCGTTCAACTGCCGGATCATCTCGGCACGGTAGGCAGGATCGGTGTTGCGGATGAGTTCGTTGCCCAACGCGAGCTCGTAGCTCGGGCTGAAGCCGCTGCGCTCATAGTCGGCGCGCGCGTTCTCCTGCTGCTGGGCCACCTCGCCGAACAGTTCAGGCGACGCCGCCTCCGCGACCTCGTGGGCCGCGCCGTAATTGGCCTCGAGATAGTCACGCAGAAAGGCCTCGCGCGCGCTCGGTGACGTCGGCAGCATCGACTGGATGCCGATGAGATCCCAGGCGAAATCCGGGTTGTCCTGCGCGAGTGCATCCGCGAAGCCGGCGACCTGATCGCCCTCGATGCCGGCGGCCTGTGCGAGATCCGCGAATGCCCCCAGATGACCGGGCGAAGCCGCGATGTCGGGATGGGTGACCACCAGCGACTGGAATGCCGCGGCATCGAGACCCAGCGCCTGCGATACCTCGTGCGCCGTTTCTCCGGCGTTGAGCATCGCGTCGATCACGACCGGATCCATGCCGGCTGCTTCCATGTAGCCGCGCAGTTCCTCGCGCGTCTGGTGCTTGTCGATCGCATCGCCGATGAAACCGCCGAGCGCCGAGATCACCGCGCCGATGCCGCTGACCATCGAACCGGCTGCGGTACCCGCGCCCGGGACCAGGGCGACCGCGCTGCCGAGCATGCCGAAGACGTCGCCCATCGCCGCGATCGCGTAGCCGACGTTGCCGTCCTCTGCCGCCTTCTGGGTGTTGATCGCCGCCGAGGTGGCACTTGCGAGGACACCAAGACCTGGTGCGAGCCGTGATGCGAACGTGGCGAAACGCGCTGCATCGTCGCCGTACTGCGCCAGGCGACCGGCATCTGCGAAGTGCTTGGCCGCGCCCGCCAGCAGGTTGAGACCGCTTTCGCCAGCCGACGCGAAGCCCTGCACCGCCTCGAGGTACTCGCCCTCCTGCGCGCTCTGGCTGGCCTTGATCGCGCCCATGACGACGCCGACGCCGGCCATCGCATGTGCAAACGGCGAGGCTTCGCCGAACTCGTCGCCGAGTTTCTTCAACGGATCGAAATCGCCGGCGGCGATGGCATCCATCATCGCCATGCCGTCCTGGAAGCTGCCGATGCCACCCTTGACGCCGTCGAACAGGCCCTTGACGTTCTGCAGCGGCGCGAACGCTGCCTTGAGGTCGTCAACCGCCGCCTGCAGGTCGCCATCGTGACGGGTGACGATCTCGACCGTCGCCGCGCTGGCGATGCGCTCAAACAGTTCGCCCTGCAGCGCTTCGGTGTGCGCCGAGAACGCGCCCGCGAGCGCCGAATCCGGCACCCCCTGGATCTCGCCCAGCAGTTCGAGCGCGAGCTCGCCGTGCCCCGAATCGGCCAGTTGGCCGAGCGTGTCGACCAGCTGCGAAGCGACGGCCGGATCGCGGACCGCCGCGGCGAGCAGCGTCTCGCGATTGGTCTCGACGTGGCTGGCCAGCGCCTGACCTGCATCGGCTTCTGCGGCGTAGACCTCCACATGTCCCTCTGCGCTGCGGAATGCCTCGATGAAATCCGCCTGCTGTTCGGGCGTCAGCGGCCCAGCGCGCAGCAGGTGCGTCGCGAGCTCTTCGTTGAGTTTGTCGGCCTCTGCCTTGGCATCGTTGTAGGTGCCCTGCAGTTCTTCCAGCGCGCCCGCGGCCTCGCGGGTCTGCTGGGTACGGCCGACGTTGTCGATGCCGAGCGCGCCGGCGACTTCGCTCCAGCCCGCGCTGTCGGCCGCCGAGTGACGGATCTGACCTTCGCTGATCACGCCGCGCTCGACCGCGACACCGAGCGCGGTGGTCAGCCCGTCGCGCGCGGTGTCCACATCGGCCCCGGTGAGCATGTAGCCGCCATCCGCGTCGCGGCTGAAGAGCCCCCAGTTCGGTGCGGTCGCCGCATCCAGCACGCCGGCCTCTTCCCCCAGACGTATCAGTTCGCCGAGATAGGCGGGTTCGGTCGCGTGCTGCGACGCCAGCGTGCCGAGCTGGTACGGCGCGTTGAGGGCGCCACTGCCGATGTTCTGGGCGGCGAAATCGTCCTGCGCACGCTGGACCTGCTGCGCTTCGATACGCGCGATGTCCATCGGCGGCATGCCCGCCGGGCTTTGCGGCAAGCTCGGGCCGGCCGGGGTGCCGGTCAGCGCCTGATAGGCCTCGCGCGTTTCCACACCGCTGCGCAGTTCCACAGTGCTGGCGACCGCATCGGCACCGAAGGCGTCGTGCAGACGCGCCATGTTGTCGGCATCGAGCTTCGTCGCCAGATCGTTCAACGACGCCTGCCGGTCGCTGGCCGGCAGCGCCTGCACCTCTGCGCTGAACGCGTCCGCCTCGGTCGCGTCCATGCCCGCGACCGAGGCGTTCGCTTCTTCCGGCGTCGCTGTCCGCAGCGTTTCGACACGAGGCGGCGGGGGCGGCGGTGGCGGTGGCGGGATGTAATCGGTCGGTCGGGTCGGCTGGATGGGCATGCGGGCGCGGCTCCGGCGTGGATTTCGGACCCGACGACCCTAGCAGCGGCGCCAGCCTGCGGCAGGTGGGGCGGACCCTAGTCCCACACCCTGCCCCGCATTCAGTGTATGCCGTGGTTCAGTCCAGCCGCCGCGCCGGCAGCGTCAGCGCGGCGCGCTCGCCTGCATCGGTGGCCGAATGCCCGAGTACGACCGTGTAATCGCCCGCTGCGATCCGCCAGCTGCGGTCGTCCGGGTGGTAATCGGCGAACAGGCGCGGCGCCAACGCAACCTCGACTTCGCGTGCTTCGCCCGGCTGCAGTTCGACGCGGTCCCACCCGGCGAGGCGCAACGGTGTGGCGTGACCCTGCGGCAGATGCACGTAGAGCTGCGGCACTGCGGCGCCGGCACGTTCGCCGGTGTTGCGTACGCTGAAGCGCGCGAGGATGCGCGCGCCGTCCGCGCGCAGTTGCAGGCCCGACATCTCGAACGTCGTGTACGACAGGCCATGGCCGAACGCATAGCGCGGGCTCAGTCCCTTGGCCGCGAACCAGCGGTAGCCGACGTTGGCGCCTTCGATGTCGTAGTCGATCGTGTCCTCGGGCTTCTGCGCCGGATTGAAGCCGAGCCCGGGAATCGTGGGACGCGGCAGCTGCGCGACATCGACCGGCCAGGTCACCGGCAGATGTCCGGACGGATTCGCCGCGCCGGTCAGCAGTTGCGCGATCGCCTCGCCGCCGCGGATGCCCGGATACCAGGCCTGCAACACCGCCGGCACACGCTCGATCCACGGCATCTCGATCGGCCCGTTGGTCTGCAGCACCACCACATTGCGAGGATTGGCGGCGGCGACGGCTGCGATCAGCGCGTCCTGGCCGTCCGGCAGGCGCATGTCCGGTAGATCGACCGATTCGGCCGCCCACTGCGTGGCGAACACGATGGCGACATCGGCCTCGCGCGCGAGACGCGCGGCGGCTGCAGGGTCGCGACCGTCGGCGTAATCGATACGCACATCCGGCAGCGCTTCGCGCAATGCGAGCAGCGGCGACGACGGCTGGAACATCACCGGGCCCGGCCAGGCCGTCGGCGCCAGGCCCTCGACTGCGCTGGTGCCACGCGAGGTCCAGCCGACCATCGACGAACCGCCGCCGGCGATCACGCCCTTGTCGGCATGCCCGCCGATCATCGCGATGCGTCGGACGCCGGGCGCGAGCGGCAGCACGCCGTTTTCGTTGCGCAACAGCACGGCGCCGGCCTCGGCGGTGCGCTGGGCGACATCGAAACCGGCGGCGTCGAGCGCGGCATCGACCGGCTGACGCTGCGGCGGATGTTCGAACGCACCGACCGCGATGAAGCTGCGCAGGATGCGGTGGACCATGTCGTCGAGCCGGGCCTGCGGCACTACGCCGGCGCCGACCGCCATGCGCAGCGGCCCGTCGAAGTACACCGCCTTGTCGAAAACCTCACCCGCCGACTGCTGGTCGAGACCGGCGTTCGCCGCCTTCGAGGCGCTGTGCACGCCGCCCCAGTCCGACATCACGTAGCCGGGATAGCGCCAGTCGCGCTTGAGCACGTTGTTGAGCAGTTCCTCGTGCTCGCAACCGTAGGTGCCGTTGATGCGGTTGTAGCTGCACATCACCGAACCGGGCTGACCGATGTCGATGGCGATGCGGAACGCCAGCAGGTCGGATTCGTGCATCGCCCGATCGCCGATCTCGGCGCTGTGGAAATTGCGCGCGGTTTCCATGTCGTTGAGCGCGTAGTGCTTCATCGTCGACAGCACGTGCTGCGACTGCACGCCACGGATCGATTCGCCGACCAGCGTGCCAGCCAGCAAGGGATCCTCGCCGGCGTATTCGAAGTTGCGGCCGTTGCGCGGATCGCGCTGCAGGTTGACGCTGCCGGCCAGCAACACGTTGAAGCCCTGTCGCCAGGCTTCGCGGCCCATGGTTGCGCCGCCCTTGAACGCGATATCGCGACTCCAGGTCGACGCGGTCATCGGGCCTGACGGCATCGCCGTCGCATGATCGCCTGCGCGCGCACCGCCGGGATTGGTCACGCCGAGGCCGGCATCCACCAGACCCTGCGCCGGAACGCCAAGACGCGGAATCGGTGCGACATAGCCGGCGGCGGTGAGCGCCTCTTCCGGCTTCTTCTCGCCGATCGCGAAGCGGCTGCGGATCAGTGAGAACTTCTCGTCCTGGGTCATCGCCGCGACCAGCAGCGCGGCGCGATCGTCGGGAGACTTCGTCGCATCCAGCCACGGCTGCGCGGCAGGTGTGTCCTGGGCGAATGCGGGCATTGCCGCAAGCAGCGCGCATGCCAGCATGCGTGTCGGGAATGTGGTTTTCATCGAACGCCCCTCCCCCATCAGAAGTATCTCGTAGGAGCGGCCCATGGCCGCGATGGCTTTACCGGCAAAGCCCATCGCGGCCATGGGCCGCTCCTACAGGTGTCTGCCGTAGGCGTGCGCATGCACGCCCACGGATTCAATCCGTCAACCAGCGCCCGCGATCCGCACCTTGGCCCCGGCGCGCGTGATGCGCAGTTCGTTGCCATCCCACTGCGCCGCCTGACCGTCGATCGTCGTTGCACCCGGCACGCTTTCATAGGGCCACTGCAGCACCAGTCCGCCATCCGGCAGCCCGCTGCCGGCGGCGATGTCGAGCAGCAGCGCATCGCCGTCGCGACGCAGCGAATAGCCGACGGTGCCCTGCGGCGTACGCATGCCACGCAGCGCGACGCCCTCGTTCAACCAGTCGGCGGGCACGCCGGCGGCCAGCACCAGGCTGTCGTCGACCTCGCGCACATAGGCGAACATGTCCAGCGCCGAGCGCACGAAATCCGAACCGACCCAGGCATGGGGCAGATCGCCGAGGAAGAACGGCACGCGCGGCGTCGGCGTCACCACCTCGCCCCACTGGTTCCACGGCTGCGGCGCACGATGGCCGAAGAACCACTCGCGGACTTCGTTGGCGCGCTCGCGCCAGCCCAGACGCACGAACGCGGCGACGTTGCGCCACTCGTAAGGCGTGTAGTCCTTCCATGCCTCGGTGCCGTCGCGACGGGCGACGAACTTCGTCCAGTAGCGCTCGAAGGTGTTGGTCAGCAGCGGCTCGGGCAGTCGGCCCTGCTCGCCGCCGGGGGCGAGCGCGATCGTCGTCGAGGTCGCGTCGAAATCACCGAGCTCTGCAGCGCCGGGCAGGAAGTCGATGCCGTGCTGCTCGGCGGCGTTGCGCAGCGAAGCGTCGAGATCGACCCGGAATTCATCGCGCGCGATGACCATGCGCCTGGCGTCGTCGGGCTTGTCCAGCGCCTCGGCGATCTCCACCGCGTCCTTGTAACCGCGCAGCGCCCAGAAGTTGTCCCAGTACGAATGCATCGGCTTGGCCGAATAGCCTTCGTGACTGATCGAGGCCGGCATCATCCCGTAGAAGGCCGCGTTGCGCTTGCGGTTCTCCTCGGTGCGCTCGCTCGCGCGCAGTTCTTCCATGTAGGTATAAGCGCCCAGCACGTGCGGCCACATTTTTTGCAGGAAGGTATCGTCGCCGGTATAGCGCCAGTATTCGGCGATGTTGAAGATCAATTCGCCATGGCTGTCGTTCTCCGGCACCGGATCGCTGCCGCGATCGTCGACGCAGCACGGCACCTTGCCGTTGTCGAACTGGTACGGCGCGTAGAACTCGACGTAGTCCTTGACGACTTCCGGACGGCCCATGCGCAGCAGGCCTTCGGAGATCATCGCGCCGTCGCGGATCCAGCTGCGCGCGTACGAACGCGTGCCCGGCTGCAGACGCGGGCCGATGCGCGAGATCAGCATGTGCGCCAGCGACGTGCGCAGCGTATCGGCCAGATCCTTGCCCGCAGCCGGCACGTCGAAGCCCACTTCATCGAGCTTGCCGTGCCACTCGCGCGCCACCGCGTCCTGCATCGACTGCGCGTTCCAGTTCGCCGGCGCGATCGCCATCTCGCCGGTCATCGGAATCAGCAGATCGAACTCGCGCGACTCGCCCGGCGCCAGACGCAACGTATAGACCAGCGCGCCGGAGGCCATCGCCTGCGGGTCTTCGACCTCGGTCGTCGTCGGCAAGGTGCCGGTCGCCAGATGCTCGACGTCCATGCCGGCATCGAACGTGGTCGCGAACGCGGCCTGCGCCGGCTGGCGCGCGAACACGCGCGGCGTGCCGTCGACGCGCACGCCGTCGGTGGTCACAGCGAGCTGTCGCAACGGGCTGACACCGCCGGTGATGTTGAGGAACTGGGTCGGCGGATTGACCTGCATCGGCCGCACCGCGAGTGCGAGCTGGTAATCACGCGCCTCGCCGCCCGGATTGCTGAGCCGGTAACGCGCGACCAGCTGCGAATCCTCCGGTGTGCCACGGGCGAAGCCGGTCACGCGCAGGCCAAGCGCGTCGTGGGTCCAATCGACGCTGGGGATCGGCAGGTAATCATCCTGCAGGGACTGCGCGATCTTCGCATCGGCCCAGGTCACCAGCGTGTCGCCGACGCGCACGAAGGGCTCGATCGAGAACCCGCCGGCGGCGACTTCGATCGCACCGTCCTCGCCGATCAGGCCCTGCTGCAGGCCGCCGTCGAGGCCGAGGATCGTCCAGTAGGTCTGCTCGCCACTGAAACCGCGCGGGAACTGGCCCTTGGGCCTGTCTGCCGCGACCGCTTCGAGCACATCATTCGGATGTTCGGACATCGCCAGGGGCTGCACGGCGACCTCCGCCAGCGCGAAACCGTCAGCCGGGCCTTCGCGCAGATCGAGGCCGATATAGCGCGCCTCGGCTTCCGGCAGCGCCAGCCAGTCGACATCGCCATTACCCTCGGTCACTTCACGCATCTGGGTCCACTGCTCGCCATCGGCGGACAGCGACACGGCATAGCTGGATGCATGACGACCGGGCTGCCACTGCAGGCGCAGGCCGCCGAACTCGCGTACCGAGCCGAGATCGAGCACCGCGTTCTGCGGCGCCGCGGCGGTGGTCCACACGCTCTGCGCATTGCCGTCGACGATGTTGCCGACGCCATCGGGTGTCGTCGTCGACGCGGCGCTGGCGGTCAGCGGCGAGGTGTCGTCGGGCGGCAGCGTTTCGAACGTGAGCTGGTCGAAACAGACCGTGCCTTTGCCGCCTGCGTTGTTGTAGATCGTGAACTCGAGCTTCGCGGTCGCGCGCAGCGTCTTGTCCTGCTCCGGACCCCAGGCCTTGTCGATGTGGCGCTTGCGGTAGCGGATGTCGGTCCAGTCGGTCGGGAAGTCGTACTTCGGCCGGTTGACCCACCACACGTTGTCGCCGCTGGCATCGATGACCTTGAACTGCAGATCGTTCGCCGGCGATTCGCCGCGCATCCGGAACGCGAAACGGTAGTTGTCCGGGTACGTCATCTCCAGATCGCGCTGGATACCGACATGGCCGGACACGCCGTTGTAGTCGTAGTCCAGGCACAGCGCCTTTCCGCCGTCGACGTCGACCTGGCGCAGCGTGCCGGTGACCTGGTTCGAGGTCACGACGGTCCACGTCGATGGATCGTCGAAGTCGTCGAGGATGCGGATGCCCTCGCCCGCTGCGGGCGCGGCGGTGTCGCCGGTCGGCGTCGGGGCGACGTTGCAGGCCGCCAGCGCGGTGGTCAGCGCGGCGATGCCGGCGACGCGTGCGATGCGTGCGATGCGGGAACGGTCGGACGACGCGATGGCGACGTCAGCCAGCGTCATGTCGGTGTCGGCAGGCGCGCGCGTGGCGCGGGTGTCGAGGGTCTTCATGCGGTGCGGTGGCTCCGTGGTTCGGACGGATGTTGCGGTTTGATCTGCAGCTGCGTTCGCGCGCGATGTGGCGGTGGCGGGACTGCGCTGGAACGCATTTCACACGAAAGATTTCCGCTGCCATCCATGGCGTGACTACGCAGGCGCCGGATGGTCCGGCCCGGCCATCCGTGGCCTGGCGTTCGCAAGCCCGCGGACCCGTGGTCCGCAAGCGGGCTTGCTCACCCCTTCACGCTGCCCAATAACAATCCCTGGATGTAATAACGCTGCAGCGCGAGGAACAGCAGCAACACCGGAATCACGGTGACGACGGCGCCGGCCATCATCATCTCGACGTCCTGGATGTGCTCGCGCGACAACGCGGCAAGCGCCACCGGCAACGTGTAATTGGTCTGGTCGGTCAGCACGATCAGCGGCCACATGAAGTCGTTCCACGCGGCCATGAAGGTGAAGATGGTCAGCGTCACCAGCACCGGCTTGAGCATCGGCAGCACGATCTGGAAGAAGATCCGCATCTCGCCCGCACCGTCGATGCGGGCGGCTTCCAGCAGTTCGTCGGGAATCGAACGCGCGTACTGGCGCACCAGGAAGATGCCGAACACCGTCGCCAGACCCGGAATGACGACCGCGCCGAAACTGTTGACCAGGCCGAGGCCCTTCATCATCAGGAACAACGGCAGCATCGCCACCTGCGCGGGGATCACCAGCGCCGCGAGCAGTATCTGGAACAGACGCTCGCGGCCCTTGAAACGCAGCTTGGCGAAGGCGTAGCCGGCCATGGTGTTGATCAGCAAGGCACCGACCGTAATCGCCGCCGAGATCATCAGGCTGTTGGCGAAATAGCGCCCCATGCCGGCGCGCGCGAACAGCTCGTGGTAGTTGTCGAAGGTGATCGCCGACGGCAGCAGCGGCGGCGGAAAACCGCTCGCCTCGCCGGTCGGCATGAACGACACCGACAGCATCCACGCCAGCGGCGCGAGCGCGACGACCGCCAGCGCGACCAGCGCGCCGTTGACCGCCCAGGCCGACCAGCGCGTCGCGCCGACTTCCTTGTATGCCGCGATCCGGCTCATACCAGCTCCCGCTTGCGCCCGAAGCGCAGCAGCAATGTGGTGACGCCAAGGATGATCAAAAACAGCAGGAACGCCACCGCCGACGCGCGGCCGAGGTTCCACCACATGAAGCCTTCCTCGTACATGAAGTACAGCACGCTGACCGTGCTCTGCAGCGGATCACCGCGCGTCATGACATAAGGTTCCGCGAACAGCTGGAAGTAACCCGACACGGTGATCACCGCGACCACCAGCAGCACCGGCCCCAGCATCGGCAGCGTGACATGCACGAACTGCTTCCAGCGCGACGCACCATCGATGCGCGCGGCCTCATACAGGTCTTCCGGAATCGCGGCCAGGCCGGCGATGAAGATCACCATGTTGTAGCCGAAGTTCTTCCAGACGGCGAACAGGATGATCGTCGGCATCGCCCACGCCGGATCACCCAGCCAGTCGACCGGCGCGATGCCGATATGGCCCAGCGCCCAGTTCACCAGGCCGTAGCTGGTATGGAACAGATAGCGCCAGATCACCGCGACCGCGACCAGCGTGGTCACCACCGGTGCGAACAGCGCGGTGCGGAACAGTCCCTTGAAGCGCGCGACTTTTGCATTGAGCAGCAGCGCGGCACCGAGCGAGACGCCGATCGACAGCGGCACGCCAATGACGACGAAGTACGCGGTGTTGCCGAGCGACTTCCAGAACAGCGGCGTCTGCAGCAGATCGAAATAGTTGCCGAGCGCGACGAAGCGCAGGTTCGACATATCGGCCAGCGCGTAGAGATCGAAGTCGGTCAGGCTCAGCAGCAGCGCGGACGCGACCGGAATGCCGAAGAAGATGCCGAGCACGATCAGTGCTGGCCCGGCGAAGATCCAGCCTGCGGTACTAGCGCGCATGGGTCACCGCCTGCGGAATCTCCTGTGGGAGCGCACTTGTGCGCGATGGGGCGTCCCCGGGAAGACCATTCGCGCGTCCCCGAAAAGGGGATGCAAGCACAAGCGCCGCTCCCACAGATGTCGCCGTTTCCGCCTCGCGCGCACGCACCCAGCGGCGCTTCTCGAGCAGCGTGTCCACGCGCGCGTCAAGCGCCTGCAGCGCCTGGTCCTGCGCCATCCCACCGCGCACGACGCGTTCGCTCATCAGGCGCATCTCCTGCACGATCCGCTCCCACTCCAGCACCTTCGGCGTCGGCTCCACGCGCTCGAGCTGGTCGCGGAACGCCTGCGCGTACGGGTCCTCGCGCAACTGCGGGAATTCCCAGGTGCTGCGGCGCGGCGGCAGGTTGCCGATCATCGCGTGGAAGCGCTGCTGGATCTGCGGCCGCGACAGGAACTCCATCAGCTTCCAGCTCGCATCCTTGTTCGGCGAATCGCGGAACATCACCAAGGAGGTGCCGCCGGCGATGCCCGCACCCGGACCGTCGGGACCAGGCAATGGCGCCGTGCCCCACTGGTCCTGCAGCTCGGCCGGCAGGCGGGTGCGGAACTCGCGGATGTTCCACGGACCGGACACATAGAACGAAAAGAAGCCACGACCGAACTCGTCCCAGACGTTGGAGATCTGGGTTTCCGACATCCGCGGCGCCCAGCCCTGCTCGAACATGTTGCTGTAGAAGCCCAGCGCGCGGCTGAAACCGGGGCTGGTGAAGTTGCCGCGGCTGTCGTCGTCACGCAGCAGCGGATCGCGCTGCTGCAGGCCGAACGACAGCAGCTGCTCGAACTCGTTGAGCGGCAGCATCACCGCGTAGCGGTCCGGGCCGACGTGCGCCTTGACCGCGGCCATCGCGGTCTCCCACTCCTGCCAGGTGCGCGGCAGGGTGTCGACGCCGGCAGCGGCGAGGATGTCCTTGCGATAGAAGATCAGGCGCGTGTCGACGTACCACGGCACGCCGAGCAGCGTGTCGTCGACGACGTTGGTGTGCCAGATGCCGGGAAAGTAATCCGATTCTTCGATGACATCGGACGCATCGACGCGCGACTGCAGCGGCTCCAGTGCACCGAGCACCGCGAACTCGGGCACCCAGGTGTTGCCCAGCTGGCAGATGTCGGGCAACGCATCGGCCGCGAATGCGGTCAGCAGTTTTTCGTGCGCGGACGTCCACGGAATCTGCTGGATCTCGACCCGGATGTCCGGATGCTCGCGCTCGAAATCGCGCACCAGTTCCGACACGACCTCGGCCTCGCGGCCCATCGCCCAGAAGCGGACGACGGTCTGCTCGTCGCGCCGCGCGCAGGCCGCGAGCAGCACGAGCGCGAGCAACAGACAGATGAGGCGCGCCGCCGCAGAGATGCGGCGGGCGCCAGGATCGCGTCGGAATGCGCGCAAGGTCCTACTCCGCCGGCACCGGATCGGACGCGCGCGACGGTGCCGGCGCGGGCGTGCGGCCATCCCGGTCGGGCTGCTGGTTGGCCGCGCGCGATTCGGCGATGCCCATCGAACGTGCCATTGCCGCGTCGGCATCCGGCGGACCGGAATCCTTGGGTTCGTCTTCGCCGGCCAGCCAGCCGCCGGTGAAGCCCGCGCGTTCCAGGCCGGCGCGGATGTAGGGGTTCTTCTTCATCACGTTCCAGACGAAGTCGTTCCGGTAGTTCGCGATCATCGCCAGGATCGGGCCCTGGTCGATCGCGATGTAGTCGCTCGCCACCCAGCCCTTGCCCGGCACGATGCGACCGGTCTTCAACGGCACGTCCTCGTAGGTGAAGCTCGGATTGAACGAGTCGAGGAAGCCGTAGCTCGAGTACAGGTAATCGCCGTAGCGACGATGCAGTTCCTCGGTCGCCGGAATCACGATCTCGGGTGCGAATGCGACCGAGGCGACCGCCGCCGTCGGCGCGATCGTGCCGTCGTCGAACGCGACATCCAGCCCCGCGCCGCGTGCGCTGTAGTGGCGGAACTCACGCTGCTCGCCATTGAAATCCTGGTCGGTACGCTGCGGACCGTCGCTGGCGGTCAGACCCCAGACGTTCTCGCCGTAGTCCTTCCAGCCCATCGGATTGTCGATCGCGTACTGGCGCTGCGCATACGTGGCGCGACGGCTGTTCTCGAAATAGTCGATGCCGCGACGCTGCATGTAGTCATCACGGATTCCGCGGAAGTCGACCCACACGTGCGTGTACTGGTGGCCGAAGTGCGGCGCGAAGCTCAGGTATTCCTGCCCGCGGAACACGCCCCACAGCTTGTCGTAGGTGCGCGTCCAGACTTCCCAGGCTTCCGGGCCGACCGGATGCGTCGGCGAACCCAGCGCGAGGATGTAGACCAGCATCGCTTCGTCGTAGCCGGTCCAGTCGTGTTCGATGAAGCCGCTCTCGGGATACCAGCCCATCGAGATCAGCGGCTTGCGCTGCTGCAGGAACGGCCAGCGCACATTGCGGTAGAGCTTGTCGGCGAGCGCGCGGATCTCGACCTCGCGCGGATCGTCGCGATCGTAGTACGACTGCGCGAACAACACGCCCATCATCATCAGCCCGGTGTCGACGCTCGACAGTTCCACCCACGGCTCGAAGCGGTGGCCGTCCTGCATGTCGATGAAGTGATAGAAAAAGCCTTGATGGCCACCGGTGCCCGTCGCCTGCGGCCCCATCTTCACGTCGTTGAAAAACTTCAGCGTGGTCAGCGTGCGATCCACCGCCTGCGTGCGGCTCACCCAGCCGCGCTCGATGCCGATCGGATACGCGGTCAACGCGTAGCCCACCGCGGCGACGCTGGAGAACGGACGCGACGGGAAGCGATCCGGCGTCAGGCCGTTGACCTCGTTGGTCGTGTCCCAGAAATACTGGAACGTGCGGCGTTCGATATCGGCAAACAGCGGCGGCAGTTCCGGCGGCCCCTTGACCTCTTCCTCCGCCGGCGCGACGTCCTCGGGCACCTGCGCAATGGGTCCCGGAGTGGGCGGCGGAACTTCCGGTTCGGCAGGCGCCTGCTGGCCGCAGCCGATCAGGAACAACGCAGCGAGTGCGACGGGAAACAGGCGTTGGAACGCACGGAGACGGGAGTGCATCGTCAAGGAAACCTCGCGCTGAAATCGTTTACAGAAGACAGTATAAAACTGCCGGTCACCCGAAGGTGACCGGCAGCGGGCTTTTTACCAGTTGATACCGAAGGAGAGCTTGAACGTGCGCGTCGGCAGCTGGATGCCGTCCGAATGCTGCCCCCGGTTCGCGTTCGCGACGCCGTCGGCGCCCCACCAGTCGTCGTAGGCGTTCCAGTTGCGACGGTCGGTGACATTCAGCACGTCCGCGCGGATACGGAAGCTGATGTCATCCGACGCCTGCCACACCTTGGTAGCGGCCAGATCCAGCTGAAGAAGCCCGAGCGAGCCATCCGGCTTGTACGAGTCGATGAAGCAATCGCCGTCGCCGGGCAACCTGTCGGACAGACAGTTCGTGCCGACGCGGTTCTTCATGCTTTCGAGGGTCAATTTGCCCGAGTAGGTGATGCCGCCGGGTCCGTCCCAGATCGCCGTTCCGACGAACCGATGCTCGGCAATAGGCGCCACGGGCAACCAGCCGTAGTAGCTCACGTCCGGATACTCGAAGGCGCCGGCGCCCTCTTCCGCCGAATTGCGCTCGGCGTCGGTATAGGTGTAGGCGAGCGTCACCCCCCAACCGGAGCGGCTGGTGAACGGCTTGTCCATCTTGAACAGCAGGGTGTTGGTCCTGGTTTCAAGCATATTGTCGACGAGGACAAGGCGGCCGAACGACGGATCGAAGCCCCACGGCGTTCCCCAGTCGGCGCCGGGCGGAAAGAAACTGCCGTCTTCCCGACGATTGCCCAGGCGGACAGAGATGCCGTCATAGCTGCGGATGTGCGCAACGGCGATTTCGCTGTTCCACGTGGTCTCGCCGAAATCCCAGGCGTTGCGAATACCGAGACTGAACTGGTCCGAGTAAGGAACCTTGAGATCGTTGTTGATGACGTAGTACTCGCGCGTCGCGAGGCCCGTCAACGCATCGGTACCCCCGGGCTGCAGATATGCGGGATCCCAGGCGACGCAGCCGTTGTTGTTGCGACACACGCCGTCGGCGTCGACGAAGTAGGCCCGGTACGGGGCCGCATACGACGTCGTCTGCTGTTCCTTCTGCAGGGAATCGAACAGGTTGCGATCGTAGGAACGTCCGGCACCGCCGAAGAGCACATGCCGCTGATCCGCGCCGAAGTCGTACGAGAATCCGAGCCGCGGCTGCCACGCGCCCTTGAACGCTTCCCGGTTGTTGCCGTTGCTGATGTAGTTCTCGATATCGATGTCGGAGTTCTGCCAGTTCGGCCAAGCGCGCATGTTCGCGGCAAGATCGGCGGGCGTAACATGATCCTCGTACGCCGGCGTCGTTTCGTAATCCCATCGCACGCCCAGATTGAGCGTCAAGCGTTCATTGACCTCCCAATCATCCTGCACATAGATGCCGAACTGTTTGTTGCCGGAGGTGGTGAATCCCTGGGAAGTGCCCGGAATGCCCTGACCGAATTCGACCCGGTAAGGCTGGTCGGTGCTCATATTGATGTCGTAGTAGAACTGCGGATTCGAGAAATTTCGCTCGGTCGCATTGACATCGACCTGCTTGAATTTCACACCCATCTTCAGCGTATGGCTCTCCCAGCCGGTGAAGGTCAGATCGTTCTGGATCGAATAGCCCTTCTGTCCCTTGTCCTGATTGTTGGAGCCGGGACCGGAGCTGACGACGGTGCCTGTATTCGTCCGCTCACCGGGCGTGGTGAAGTCGGACACCGTCAGGACGTACCCGTTCCCTCCGACCAGTGGCCGCGGGCTCCACGAGGTGTCCTCGTAGGTCACGTGGAGATCGTTGAGCCAGCGTTCTCCACTGAACTGCCAGCGCAGGTCGTAGCGGGTGACTTCGTTGGTGATGAAACTTGCACGGTCTCGCGTGAAAGCGCCATCGTTGCGGATGGTCTCTTCCTCGTCACGGATCTGTGCCGACAACTCGACCAGGTTGTAATCGTTGACCGACCAGCTGAGCTTGCCGAAGTACATGTCCTGCTTGAACGGCGAATTGGCGGCGCCAAGGCCCGCGAGCAGGTCGGTCGGCACGTCGGCGACGTCGTAACGACCGGGCGCGCCCAACTCCAGCGTCTTTGGCGTCAGGTACTCCTTCGCCTCGTATGCCGCGAAGAAGTGCAGCCGGTCTTCGATCAGCGGCCCGCCGAAAGAGGCACCGTACTGCTCTTCCTTGGATTCGACCTTGTTGCCGCTTCTTTCCTCCGAAGGGGTCTTGGTACGCCAGTCGGATGCAGAGCGGTCCCAGAAAAAGCTCCCCTCGAACTCATTGGTGCCGCTGCGCGTCGCCGCGACGATCGCCGCGCTGCTGATCTGGTCGAACTCGGCCTTGTAATTCGACGTGATGACCTTGTACTCGCCGATTGCCGACTGCGGAAACGGATTGCCGCGGCTGGTGTCCTGCCCCGGCACGCCGCCGGGCAGCGTGTAACCCTTCTGCCCGACGCCATCGATGAAAATATTGATGTTGTTTGCGGACTGGCCACCCGAGCGCAGCTTGCTGTTCCCGTTGCCGTCCTGCTGGAACACCATGCCCGGCACGGTATCGGCGAACGCGAGGAAGTTGCGTGTGCCCTGGGGCAGGGATTCGATCTGTTTCTGCGACACATAGGTCGCGACTTCCGATGTCCGGCTCTCGATCAGCGCTGCAGCGGTGACGGTCACGGTGTCGAGGTTTTGCGCCTCACCTGCCGGCGCGGATTCAGCCACGCCGCCCACACCCAGATTCAATGTGGCCGTCTGCCCGACCGCAATGGTCACGTTCTGCGAGGAGCTCTGCCCGTTGGCGTCGACCTGCAGTCGATAGGTGCCCGGCGGCAGGCCGGCGAGGTTGTAGTTGCCGTTGGCCGTCACCTGCACGGCGCGCGTGAGGCCCGTCGCGGTATTGACCGCGGTGACCCGTGCGTCCGTCGCCGGCGCCGAGTCGACCATCACCTGGCCACGGATCGTGCCCGCAGTGGACTGCGCCAGCAGCGCGGGCGCCGCCATTGCCAGGCAACCGCCCAGGGCGATACTCAGAAGCGAGCGCGAGAAAACGCGCGGCCGGGTGCGAATGTGTGTCATGTCGTCGGTCTCGATCTTCAGGGAATGTTGATAAGAGCTGTGTTTCCACCGCCCTGTGCGCCGCAGCGCGGCCGTGTCACCTCGAACGTCCGCCGGAAAGACGCACGACACATCCACCCACACGCGACGTCAGCCGTGCGCCCCTGCACGCACGATGATCCATCGGTATCGGACTTGATGTCATGCAACCCCTCCCAAGGCGCTGACGTCGACCCGGTCATGACCGGGTCGACGGCTCTCCAGCGGACGATGGCGATGCGGCGCTGCCGCTCGAGTCACGGATCACGAGGACGGGCTCGAGCAAGGCGACGTTCGTGCCGATGCCCGCAGCCGTTGGACCCTCGATTTCCAGCAACGCCTTCAATGCGCGTGCGCCCAGTTCAGCGATGTCGACGCGCATCGTCGTGAGCGATGGGTGAACGTAGCGTGCAAGCGGAATATCGTCGAAACCCGCAACTGCAATGTCCGCAGGCGTGCGCACGCCGCCACGACCCAGGGCATACAGACAGCCGATCGCCATCATGTCGTTGGCCGCGAACACCGCATCGGGCCGCGCATCGAGTGCGAGCAGCGCCTGCCCCGCGCGATGTCCCGAGTCTTCGTCGAACTGACCCGGCAGTTCCCACGGCGTGTACGCCTCGCCCGCGGCGGCCAATGCATCGCGATAGCCGCGCTTGCGTTCGCGTGCGTCGTCGTTGTCTTCGGGGCCGTCGATGAAGGCGATGCGCCTGTGACCCGCATCGATCAGATGCGCGACCATCGCCCGCGCGCCGCCATAGTTGTCGATGCCGACCGACAGCTGCGGGCGACCCTGTGCGGCGTTGATCAGCACCATCGGCAGGCTGGCGTCGACGTTGCGTTCGAGGAAATCGACGTCGTGCACATAGGGCGACATCAGCAGCAGGCCGTCGACGCGGCCGCGCATCGCACGCAGGGCAGCGCCCTGCTCTTCCGGATTGCCGTGATAACTCGACACCAGCAGATGCTGACCGCGGGTCCGCGCCACCTGGTCGATGCCGCGCATCAGTTCGGAGAAGAACTCGCCGTGCAGATCGGGAAGCACCACGCCCACGGTCTGGGTACGTCGGCTGCTGAGGCTGCGCGCGGCGTGGTGTGGGCTGTAACGCAGCTCGGCGGCGACGGCGAGCACCCGCTCGCGCACTGCTTCGGCGACGTTCTGGTGGCCGTTGAGGGCGCGCGACACGGTCGCCACCGACACGCCGGCTGCCTTGGCCACATCCTTGATCGTCACGCTCAAATCGCACCCTCCGCGCTCGCGATGGGCCGGACTGTAAGCGTTTCCACAACCCCATGTAAACCGGATGTAACAAAGACCCAATGCTGCACTGCACTATAAATGCAGCGATCTGCGGCCAATTCCGCCGATCGTGCAACTGCGGTTACGGCAGCACCTGGCGGAACGGCCGAACGTCGATGCGCACATAGACGCCGGCCTCGACATAGGGATCGGCGTCCGCCCAGGCCCGGGCATCGGCCAGCGAGTCGAACTCGGCGATGACGATGCTGCCGCTGAAGCCCGCCGGGCCCGGATCCTCGGCATCGATCGCCGGGCATGGACCGGCCAGCAGCAGCCGTCCCGCATCGTGCAGCGCGAGCAGACGGGCGAGATGCGCCGGTCGTGCCTCGACCCTGCGCGCGAGCACGTCCTCGCCGTCATGGCCTTCGATCGCGTACCACATGGGCATCCCCGTCCGTTCGTGAGGCGCGCAGTGTAGCGAGCGCACCCGCTGGACAGGCCCGGCAGCCACCGCGTACTCTGTGCACCAGCATCCGGCCAGTTCGCCGCCCGTCACGTCATCAGACGCTGCCGCACGCGGTCGCCCCACCGGCCCGGTCCAACGCCCTTCCGATCTCCGCGCCTGCGCATCATGCAGACGTGATTCGCGCTTGGCGGCGACCGCCCCAGACGAAGATGTTCCGCAGCACCGTTGTCCCCGCGCCGGCCCGCGCCGCGCAACCGACCGGATCCGCTTCCCGCGGCCCGCCGAGCCGTCGCCCCGTCCTGCCAGCGATCCACTGCCCGTGATCCATTCCCCGTGCCCAGGCGCCCCGCCGCTGTTGCCTATTCGATGACGCAGCCCGCATCCGACGCCACCGCGTCCACCACCGCCGCCCAGCCGCAGCAGCAGGAATTCCCGCTGGCGCTGGTACACGGCCAGCCGGTGCTGCAGATCCCGCAGGATCTGTACATTCCGCCGGATGCGCTGGAAGTCATCCTCGACGCGTTCGAGGGCCCGCTCGACCTGTTGCTGTACCTGATCCGCCGCCAGAACCTCGACATCCTCGACATCCCGGTCGCCGACATCACCAGGCAGTACGTCGCCTACATCGGTGTGATGCAGGAGCTGCGCTTCGAGCTCGCCGCCGAGTATCTGGTGATGGCCGCGATCCTGGCCGAGATCAAATCAAGGATGCTGCTGCCGCGGCCCCCGGTGGAAGAAGGTGAGGAAGGCGACCCGCGCGCCGAGCTGGTGCGCCGGCTGCAGGAGTACGAACGCTTCAAGCAGGCGGCCGAAGACATCGACCGGCTGCCGCGCCAGGATCGCGACACCGCGCCGGCGCAGGCCACATTGCCGGAGCGCACGATCAACCGCGATCCACCGCCGGTCGATCTGCGCGAGATGCTGCTGGCGCTGCACGATGTGCTCAAGCGCGCCGAGCTGTTCACCGGCCATGCGATCCGTCGCGATGCCCTGAGCGTGCGCCAGCGCATGGGCGAAGTGCTGACCCGGCTCACCGGCGGTCATTTCCACCGCTTCGAGTCGCTGTTCGAACCCGAGGAAGGCCGGCTGGGCGTCGTGGTGACGTTCCTGTCCATCCTCGAGCTCACCAAGGAACGCCTGCTCGACATCGTGCAGGAGGCGCCGCTGGCGCCGATCTACATCAAGTCGCTCGCCGATGCCGACGGCGCCGCGCCGCCGACCACGTTCTCCAGCGAGTTCGACGATGACGTCCCCGAACCCGCCCAGTCCTGACCACCGACCGGATCTACAGACAGTCCCGATGGAACAGACCTTCATCAACCGCATCGTCGAGGCCGCCCTGCTCGCCTCGTCGCAGCCGCTGACCGTGGCACAGCTGGAAACGCTGTTCACGCTCGACGAACCCGCACCCGAGGGCAGCCTCAAGCAGGCGCTCGTCGACCTGCAGGCCGCGTGCGCCGAGCGCGGTGTGGAACTCGTGGAGCTGGCTTCGGGCTGGCGCTACCAGGTGCGCGGCGACGTGCACGGCTGGGTGTCCCGGCTGTGGACCGAGCGCCAGACCAAGTACACGCGTGCCACGTTGGAAACCCTGGCGCTGATCGCCTATCGCCAGCCGATCACCCGCGGCGAGATCGAACAGGTGCGCGGGGTTGCGACCAACAGCAACATCATCAAGGCGCTCGAAGAGCGTGAGTGGATCCGCGTCGTCGGCCATCGCGACATGCCCGGCCGTCCGGAACTGCTCGGCACCACCAAGGGCTTCCTCGATTACTTCGGCCTGCGCCGTCTCGACGACCTGCCGCCGCTGTCGGAACTCAAGGATTTCGCCGAACTCGATCCGCAGATGCGCTTCGCCGGCACCGACGCTGCGGACCGCTCGGTCGGCGGCATCGCGTCCGCCAACGACGACACCGCGCCTGACGACGCCGATCCCGATTCGGATTCGGACGACGCAGACGACATCACAGACGACGCGGACGAAGGCAGCGACATCGCCTCCGCCGACGACGACGTTCCGCACGACGTGCAGGACGCCGGAGCAGCACCCGGAGACGACGACGGCGACAGCGCCGGCGACGCATCCGATGACCAGACCCCGTCGGACATTCCGTCCGACGACGACACCGCAACACCCAACGCACAAGACGCCCTCGCCGCAGACGGCGACAGCGACCGGAGCCATTCATGACGCAACAACGCAATACCGACAAACCCGCCCGTTCCCCGCTGTCGCTCAAGCGCGGCGAAGCCCCGGCCGCGGATGCCGCGCCCAAGCTCGAAGAGCGCCTGCACAAGGTGCTGGCGCAGGCCGGCCTCGGCTCGCGCCGCGCGCTCGAGCAGCGCATCGCCGATGGCCTGGTCAAGGTCAACGGTGAAGTCGCCCAGACCGGCATGTCGATCAAGGGCAGTGACCGCATCGAGCTCGACGGCAAGGTGTTCGTCGCCAGCGCGCTGACCGAACCGGCGCGCGTGCTGATCTACAACAAGCCCGAAGGCGAAGTCACCACGCGCGAAGATCCCGAAGGCCGCCCGACGATCTTCGAGGCCCTGCCCGCGCTCAAGGGTGCGCGCTGGATCGCGATCGGCCGTCTCGACATCAACACCACCGGCCTGCTGCTGCTGACCACCGACGGCGAACTCGCGAACGCGATGATGCATCCGTCGTACGAAGTCGAACGCGAGTACGTGTGCCGCGTGCGCGCGCCGGAAGGCGAAGAGACGGTGTCCGACAAGCTCGTCGATCGCCTCAAGCGCGGCGTCGCGCTGGAAGACGGTCCGGCCAAGTTCGACGAGATCGAACGCATCGGTGGCACCGATTCGCACGACTGGTTCCAGGTGCTGCTCAAGGAAGGCCGCAACCGCGAAGTGCGCCGCCTGTGGGAATCTCAGGGCTGCCAGGTCAGCCGCCTCAAGCGCGTGCGCTACGGCCAGGTCACGCTGCCGCAGCCTTTGCTGCGCGGCCAGTCGCAGGAACTGCCGGACTCGCAGGTCGAATCGCTGCGCAAGGAACTCAAGCTCGAGGAAGGTCCGCCGCCGGCGTTGACGCTGCAGCCGGTCATCGGCCAGCGCAAGGCCGCCAAGTCGACCGTGCATCTGGGCAAGGGTGGCGCCGGCAAGGCCTACGTCAATGGCCAGAACAGTGGCGCGGATGAAGGTCGCGAACTGCGTCGCTTCGACCACGTGCGCGAAGACCGCGGCCGTGGCCGTGGCGGCCCGCGCAAGCCGCACGGCGGTCTGACGGTCAGCGGCGACGCCGCAGCCAAGCAGTCGCAGAAGCCGTTCAAGCAACGCGCCGACAAGGGTGCGCGCGCCCTGCCCGAGGGCAATCCCGCCGCGTTCCGCACCTGGTACGTGCCGGACGGCGTGGAGACCGGCCCGACCGGTCACCGCAATGCCGACGGCCGCGGCCCGAAGAAGCCCTACGGCGGCGGCGCAGGCGGTCCAGGTGGCGCGAAGAAGCGCGGCCCCGGTGGTCCCGGCGGCGCTGGACAGGGTCCGCGCGGCGCAGGTGGCGGCGGTCCGCGTGGTCCGGGCGGTGGTGGTGGTGGTGGCGGACAGGGTCCGTGGGCCTCGCGTCCGGCCGGTGGCGGTGGTGGTCCGGGTCGCCCGCGTGCGCCGTACGGTCATCCCGACAGCGCGCCGAGCTTCCCGTCCGATCATGCCAATCCGGGTGGTTTCAATCCGAACGCCGGCCCGCGCGGTCCGCGTCCGGGCGGCGGCAACCGCGGCCCGAAGGGTCCGGGCGGCCCCGGTGCACGCGGCCCCGGTGGTCCCGGCGGCGGCAATCGTGGTCCGGGCGGACGTCCGCCGGGCGGCGGCAATCGCGGCCCGCGCGGTGGCGGTGGCGGCGGTCGCTGATCGCACGCACATCGTGATGTGTTGACGCACGGGGCCTTCGGGCCCCGTGTTCGTTTGTGACCTCTGTTTTCCGGTGCGCGTCGCTCGCTAGACTCGACGTTTCTCCCGAAGACTCCACCCATGACCATCACCGGCGACGCCATCGACGATCTGATCCGCGCGAACGCGCCGGCGGCGATGCACGCCCTGCTGCCGCCGCCCTGCCTGCTCGACATGGAAGGCGAATTTCTCGAATACGAAGACGGCGTGCGCATGTCGCTGCGCTTTCCGGTACTGCCGCGCTACCGCAATCCGATGGGCAACATGCAGGGCGGTTTCATCGTTGCCGCGCTCGACAACACGCTGGGACCGTTCTCGTATCTGATCGCGCCGCCCAGCGTCACCGCAACGCTCAATACGCAGTACCTGCGACCGGTCACGCCGGAGACCACGCACATCATCTGCGAGGCGCGCATCGTCGCCCGTACGCGCAACGTTCTGCATCTCGCGGCCGAAGCGCGCAGCGAAGACGGCAAGGTGTTCGTGCTGTGCCAGGCCACGCAGCAGATCCTGCCGCCGCGCAGCGCCTGAGACTTCATACCCGCTTCACCGCGCCGCCATCGGCGCTCCATCCGCGCGATCGAGACTCGTGTCTCCCCCGTGGATGGAGACCGCCGGTTTGGATGGATACGCGCAATTCGATTTCGATGTCGTCGTGGTGGGCGCAAGTTTTGCCGGCGCCGCGTGTGCGCTCGCAGCGCGCGAAGCAGGCCTGCGGGTCTGCGTGCTCGAACGCAAGCACGATCCCGGCATCCGCCTGCACACGACCGGCATCATCGTCGCCGAAGCGTTCTCGCAGACGCGGCTCGGGCGCATGCCGCCGGCGCTCTGTCGCAAGGTGCCGCGCGTGCGGCTGTACGCCCCGAGCCTCGACAGCCTGCAGCTGCAGGCCGACGACTACGCATTCCTGACCACCGACACACCGAACGTCCTGCGCTGGCTGGCCGAGGAGATGCGCGAGGCAGGTGTCGATCTGCGGCTGATGCAATCGTTCACCGATGCACATCGCGACGGCGCGGGCTGGCAGATCGCAGGGCTCGGCAGCACGCGCTGGCTGGTCGGTGCCGACGGCGCGAAATCACGCGTGGCCCAGCGCGCCGGTCTCGGTCTGGTCGATGCGTTTCTCTACGGCGCGGAACACGAATTCCACGGCGCGACGCTGGCCGAGCCTGATGCCCTGCACTGCTTCATCAGCCGCGCGCTGGCACCGGGCTACATCGGCTGGGCCGCGCAGTCGCCGACCGGCGTGCAACTCGGACTCGCATTCCGGCATCGCGCGGACCGTCATGGCGTGCCGGACATCGACAGCTTCCGCGCGCGCGTCGGCGAACGCCTGGGATTGCCTTCGACGCTGCAACCCGACGCGACGCGCGCCGGCCTGATTCCCTGCGGCGGACCGGTCGAACGCCTCGCCGCACCGGGCGTGATCCTGACCGGCGATGCGGCCGGCATCGTGTCGCCGCTGACCGCCGGCGGCATCCATTCGGCGTGGGCGCATGGCGAGGCGATCGGTCGCGCGATCGCGCAGCACCGGCTTGGCGCCGACATCGCGCCGGAACGGATCGCCGACACCGCCGCGCCCCGCTTCCGCGCGAAGCGCTGCCTGCGCTGGACCTTCGATCATCTGCAGATGGATTGGCCGGTGAACCTGCTGCTGCATTCGCCGCTGCTGCGTCGCGCCGCCGAGCAGGTCTACTTCCATCGCCGTGGCCGGCGCCGCGCATCCGCATGAATCCCGGAACCGCAGATACGAAAACGCGCCCGCCGGAGCGGACGCGTTTCGGATGCTTCGCAGGCGGCGCGTACTGCGCCGCTGGCTCAGGCGGTCTGCAGCTTGCGCGAGCCCGCCGCGCGACGCGGTCGACTCGGGAACGCATGCCGCAGGATGCGCCAGGTCACCTCGCCGAACTGGCGCGGCAGCGAGCCCGTGTTGTAGGGCTGGCCGTAACGCTGGCAGATCTCGCGCACTTCGACGGCGAGCGCGGCATAGCGATGCGCCGGCACGTCGGGGTAGAAGTGGTGCTCGATCTGGTGGCTCAGGTTGCCGGTCAGCAGGTTCATGACCTTGCCGCCAGCGATGTTCGACGAACCCCGCAGCTGGCGCATATACCAGTGGCCACGCGACTCGTTGCGGATGCTCTCCTTCGGGAACGTCTCCACATCGGCGGTGAAGTGGCCGCAGAAGATCACCACATAGGTCCACACGTTGCGGATGCCGTTGGCGACCAGGTTGCCCAGCAGTACCGGCAGGAAGAACGGACCGGCCAGCAGCGGGAAAATCACATAGTCCTTCAGCAGCTGACGGCCCATCTTGCGACCGACCGGCGCGAAATCGCGTGCCAGCTTGCCCTTGGGCATCTTGCCGGCGAAGAAACGGCCGAGCTTGAGTTCCTGGATCGCCACGCCCCACTGGAAGTACAGCGCGAACACGACCGCGATCACCGGCTGCATCAGGTAGAACGGGCGCCAGCGCTGTTCGGGGAAAATGCGCAGCAGGCCGTAGCCGATGTCGTCGTCCATGCCGCGGACATTGGTGTAGGTGTGGTGGCGGAAGTTGTGCGAGTGGCGCCAGTTGTCGCCGGTCGCCATGATGTCCCACTCGTACTTGTTGCTGTCGAGCTCGGGGTCGTGCATCCAGTCGTACTGGCCATGCATGACGTTGTGGCCGACCTCCATGTTCTCGAGGATCTTGGCCAGCGCCAGGAACACCACACCGGCGATACACGCCGGCCACAGCAGCCACGGCACGAACGCGCCGCCGATCGCACCGACGAACAGCAGGCCGCGGCCGAGCACGGCGCAGTAGCGCACCCAGCGCACCACGCGACGGATGTAGGCGGCGTCGACCTTGCCGACCTGGGCCATCGTGCGCGTGTGCAACGCATCGAGCTCGGCGCCGAAGGCATCGAGTTCCTGCGTGGAGAGGCGGCGCGTGGCAGTGAGCTTGGACATGACGGCTCCGGTATTTGAAGCGAGGTGTTTCGAAAAAAAAGTGGGGTTCAGAGATCGAGCACGAGATCGGACACGGCGCTGCTGATGCACAGCTTCAGCGCAGCCGTCGCCTCGGTATTCGCGGCGCCGGTGCGCAGATCGCGCGTGGCGCCGGCGGCCTTGCCGCAGGCGCATGTATTGCAGATGCCCATGCGGCAGCCGGACTTCGGCTTCAGACCTTCGGCTTCCAGTGCCTGCAGCAGCGGCACGCCGCGCGGCAGTTGCAGCGCGCGACCGCTGCGTGCCAGACGCACCTCGACCATGCCGCTGTCGTCGGTCTGCGGACGCGGCGGCGGCGTGAACGCTTCGGTGCGCAGCAACGGCACGCGGTCTTCGACGAGTTCCGTGGCGGTCGCGACGAAACCGCCCGGACCACAGGCGAACACCTGGCGCGTGGCCAGATCGGGCACCAGCGTGTCGAGCAGTCCGGCATCGATACGACCGGCGGCTTCGTCGTCCGCGGTCGCGGCTTCGCGCGTCAGCACGAAGCGCACGTCGAAACCGGCATGGCGTGCGGCCAGTGCGCGCAGTTCGTCTACGAAGCACAGCTCGGCACGCGTGCGCGCCCAGTAGACCAGCGTCACCGGCACCGGCATGCCCTGCCCGGCCAGTTGGCGGACCAGCGCCATCAGCGGCGTGACACCGCTGCCCGCGGCCAGAAACAGCCAAGCGCCGTCGACCTTGGCCGGCAACACGAGATCACCGAAAGCCGGACCGATATCGAACACGTCGCCGCGGCGCGCAGCGGTCAGCAAATGCCGGCTCATCCGGCCTTCGTCGACGCCCTTCACCGTGACCGTGATGCGGCCATCGGCGGCGACCGGCGCATCCAGGCTGTAGCTGCGGGTGATCCGCACGCCGTCGATATCGGCGGTCAGATTCACGTGCTGACCCGCCTGCGCACCCGCCCAGTGCCGGTTCGGCTTCAACGTCAAAGTGACCGCATTCGACGCGGCCGGCGCATGCGCGACCACGCGGGCCAGCGGACGCTCCCAGCTCCAGGTCGGATGCAGACGCTGCGCCCAGAAATCGAACACGGGCGGCACGACGAAAGGCGTGGCGAGCCTGCGCAGGCGGCTGCGGCGGGACGGCTTCATGGGCTGGACGGTCGACATGGGAGGCAATGTACACCCATCCGCACAGCCGTGTATACACTTGTACATTAATGGACGCTGCTATGCTGACCACCCAGTCTTCCGACGGCCCACCGTGACCGCCCGCACCCTCGCATCAGACAGCGGCGACCCCGGCCAGAGCCCTGCGGACAGCCAGGCCGGACGCAAACCGACGATCGTCCGCGAGGACCTGATCAAAGCCGCCCTGCGCCTGACCGGCGCCCATCGCAGCGTCTCGACCCTGAGCCTGCGCGAAGTGGCCCGCGAAGCCGGCATCGCGCCGAACAGTTTTTATCGCCAGTTCCACGATATGGACGAACTGGCGGTCGCGCTGATCGAGCTCGCCGGTGAATCCCTGCGCAAGATCGTCGGCGACGCCCGCAAGCGCGCCGTCGCCGGCCGCAGCATCGTCCGCGGTTCGCTCGAAGCGTTCATGGAACGCCTGCGCGCCGACGACAAGCTGCTGCACGTACTGCTGCGCGAAGGCACTGTCGGCTCGGACGCCTTCAAGCGCGCGGTCGACCGCCAGCTGCAGTTCTTCGAAGTCGAACTGCGCGCGGACCTGGTGCGCATTGCCGCGGCGCAGGGCATCGTGTTCCACGAGCCAGGCTTGGTGGCGCGGGCGATCACCCGCTTGGTGTTCGCGATGGGCGGCACGGCGCTCGACTCTCCGCCCGAACGCGATGAAGCGCTGGTGGACGAGCTGTCGCACATGATCCGCATGCTGCTGCGCGGCGCGCATGCGATGGGGAAGGTGAAGGGCGCGCGGTGAGCGCTTGGTGCGTCGTCCCCGGAGATCGGATCTGCAGATCCGCCGCTCAAGCGATTCACGTCATCCCAGCGAAAGCTGAAAGCGCCCTTCAACAGCCGAATGGCTGACCATCCATCTTGACCTGCCGCCAAGTGCTTTCAGTTCTCAATACCGTCGCCCCGGCGCAGGCCGGGGTCCAGCGACTTTGGCTGTCGAACGACCAACTCATCCGATGGTCAAGCCACACGCTGAAAATCAAAATGGATCCCAGCTTTCGCTGGGATGACGGGGTTCTGGCATTCGGGGTGGTTCAGCGAAGTCGCTAGGCCCCGGCCTGCGCCGGGCGACGAGCTTCGAGTATTCCGTGAGCGATCAGAAGCAGCCGCTCGAAGCACGGGACTCAAAGAATCTCGAATCGGTCCGCATCCAGCATCGCCGGGAAATGTTCCCGGTGCGCCTGCAACTGCTCTGCTGACAACGTCGTCGTCGACACCACTTCCATGTCCGTCGATTCGCTCAGCGGCTGGCCCAGCATGTCCAGCACCACGCTGTCGCCCGCGTACGACAGGCCGTTGCCATCCGTCCCCACGCGATTGACGCCGACCACGTAGCAGAGGTTCTCGATCGCGCGCGCGCGCAGCAGGGTCTTCCATGCATAGGCGCGCGCGGCGGGCCAGTTGGCGACGAACAACTGCAGGTCGAAATCCAGTCCGTCCGGGCGCTCGACGTCGAAGCGGTTGCGGCAGAACACCGGGAAGCGCAGGTCGTAGCAGACCTGCGGATTGATTCGCCAACCCTTCCATTCGACGGTCAATCGATCGCGACCGGCGGCGTAGCGCTTGTGTTCGTTCGCGTAACGGAACAGATGGCGCTTGTCGTAGTACTGCAGGTCGCCGTCGGGCGTCGCCCACAGCATGCGGTTGTAGACGCCGTCGCCATCGCGCAGTTGCACGCTGCCGGTCACTGCCGCATCGAGCGCGACGGCCTGTTCGCGGATCCAGGCAACGGTCGGGCCGTCCATGTCCTCGGCGCGGTCGATCGCCTCGTTGCTGAAGCCGCTGGTGAAGGTCTCGGGCAGCACGACCAGATCAGTCAGGCCGTGCAAGGACGCGATCAGATCGCCGTAGTAGTCACGGTTGGCCGCCGGGTCGTGCCACACGGTGGCGCCCTGGACAGTTGAAACGCGGAGGTTCTGCATGGCGGTTTCCGGAAAACGTCGACTGAAACGATTCTCGCGGCGCGGGCATCCGGACTCAACCGCACGCGACGCGTGAGCGCTGTCTCAGCCCGCTGCCCCCTTGCGTTCGGCGATGAAACGTCGCACCTCCTCTTCCAGCACCGGCAACGGCACCGAACCCAGATTGAGGATGGTGTCGTGGAAGGGGCGCTGGTCGAAGGCCGGGCCGAGTTCGCGTTCGGCCTCGGCGCGCAGGTCGAGGATGGTCCTGTAGCCGATGTAGTACGACAGCGCCTGGCCCGGCCAGGAGATGTAGCGGTCGACCTCGGTGACCACGTCGTGGCGTGCGAGCGCGGTGTGGCTGGCGAGGTAGTCGATCGCCTGGTCCCGCGTCCAGCCGTACTCGTGCAGGCCGGTGTCGATGACCAGTCGCGCGGCGCGCCACATCTCGAAGGTCAGCCGGCCGAACTCCTCGTACGGCGTCTCGTAGATGCCCATGCGCGTGCCGAGCCATTCGGTGTACAGGCCCCAGCCTTCGCCATAACCGGAGAAATACGTCTGCTGGCGGAAGTCCGGGCGCGCCGGCGCTTCGAGCGCGAGCGCGGCCTGGAAGCTGTGGCCGGGCGCGCACTCGTGCAACACCAGCGCCGGCAGGTTGTACAGCGGGCGCGACGGCAGGTCGTAGGTGTTGAAGAAGCAGGCCTCCAGTCCGCCGCGGCCCGAGGTGTAGATCGGTGCGATGTCATCGGCGACCGGCAGGATCGTGAAGCGGTAGCGCGGCAGCGTGCCGACCAAGTATTGCAGCTGGCCGTCGATCTTCTTGGCGATCAGCGAGGCCTCGCCCAGCAGCTCACGCGGCGTCTTGGCGTAGAACTTCGGATCGGTGCGCAGGTATTCAATGAAGGCCGGCAGGTCGCCTTCGAAACCGGCGCGGCCCATCACTTCGCGCATCTCCGCGGTGATGCGTTCGACCTCGGCGAGGCCGAAGTCGTGGATCTCGCGCGCACTCATGTCGCGGGTGACGTATTCGCGGATCTGGGTCTGGTAGAAGGCGCGGCCGTCAGGCAGATCACTGGCGGCGATGGTCGTGCGCGTACGCGGCAGGTATTCGCCACGGATGAAGGTCAGCAGCTTCGCGTAGGCGGGAATCGTCTGTCCCAGCACGACGCGCCGGCCTTCTTCGCGCAGCTGCGCGCGCACCGGCTCGGGGATCGTGTTGGGAATGCGGTCGAACGTGACCAGCAGCGGATTCGTCTCGCCGGTCAGCACGTAGGAGTCGAGCGTCTTGTCGCGCCCTTCGAGCGTCGCGCGCGGCACGCTCCAGCCACGCGCCAGACCGGTCTCCATGTTCGCGATCTGCTCGTCGAAATAGCGCGGCACGTCCGACAGACGCCCGATGAACCGGCGCCAGTCGGCCTCGGTCTGGAACGGCTGACGCGGATTGATGCCGCCCCAGAAGAAACTGTCGCTGTTGAACGGCGCCTCGTAGGTACGCCAGCGTGCGCTGGCCTCGCTGGCTTCGATCGAGGTGCGGAAGACCGCGGCGTTGATCCGTTCTTCGCGGCCCAGCTGTTCGAGCGGAATGGCATCGAGCGCATCGAGCGCCGCCTTCCAGTAGTCCGCACGCCGCGCCCACGCTTCGGGCGTCACCGACGGCAACCGGTCACTGCCCTGCCAACGCCCGTCGACCTTCTCGCGCACGAACTCGGCCTGACGCCATTCCCACTCGCGCGTGTACAGATCGCGCAGCGCGGTCTCGGCGGCATTCGCCGGCGGCGCGAGCACCGGTGCTGGCGTGTCCTGCGCGATGACGGGCGACGCGACGCCGAGGGCGAGCGACAGGGACAGCACGAGGCGGGACAGCGTCATGTGGCGACGCGGGGCGAAGGACATCGGCGACTCCTGGAAAGCGGTGGTGGTCGTGTCGGCCCGCACGAGAGACGCGGGCGATCCTGCAAGGATGCCGGGAATGGGTTTGGCGTGCATGCGCGGGGCTGTGCCGAGTGCGTCGGATGCGGTGACTGCAAGGCGGAAAGCTCCCTCACCCCAACCCCTCTCCCTGGGGGAGAGGGGCTCAGTCAGTGCGAACGGGGCGTTTGCTGCGGACAACGAGCACCCGGCGTTGAGCCCCTCTCCCTCTGGGAGAGGGGTTGGGGTGAGGGCAACAGGTCGCGGACCGTCTACACCGCGCACCCTCCAATCCACACAACACTCACGACCCACCGAACACTATTTCTGCGAATCGTCCGGAATCTTCAATGGCCAGCCCCACGCCAGCCACGCATTTGCGCTTCGCAACCCACACCACCGCGTACGGCAACGCCTGATGGCGCACACCACCTCTCCCGCTGCCACGAACACCGCGCCGCTACACGCCTCCGCGACCAGGCTCGCCGAAGGCAATCCCGGCGCTGTCCTGCAGGCGGCGTTCGATGCGCTGTCCGACGGCCGTGCACCTGTGCTCGCACTCGTTGTCGAAACCGAAGGCTCCACTTACGCCTCGACCGGCGCGCTCGCGCTGTTCGGCGAGGGGTCGCATGTCGGCTGGATCAGCGGCGGTTGTCTGGAGCCGGAGATCGCGCGCATCGCTTCGATTGCCGGCAATTCCGGCCGCATCGAATGGCTGGACATCGACACCACTGACGACGGCGCCCTGTTCTCGGGCAGTGCGGTCGGCTGTCGGGGCCGACAGTCGCTGGCACTGTTGCCGCTGGCCGCATTGCCGCAGGTCGCGGACGCGATCGCGTCCTGGCTCGCCGGCGGCCAGGCGCTGAAGATCACGCTCGAACGCGATGGCCACATCGCCTGCCGGCTCGACGGTCGCGCGTGGTCGTGGACGCTGCCCGTCGGCAAAGCGCCGCTATCCGCATCGAAGGACTGGACGCTGACCCTGCATCGCGCGCCCGAGGCGCTGATCCTCGGCGCCGGTCCCGAGACGCCCACACTCATCCCGATGCTGCAATCGCTGGGCTGGCGCGTGCGCGTCGTGGAGCGCCGTGCGCGTTGGCGCAATGCAGCGGGCACGCAGATCCCCCTGCTCGATCTGCATCCCGACGACGCCGTCGCCGCGCATCCGCATGCCGATGTCGCGCTGGTCATGCATCACGGCTTCGAGCCGGACCGCGAGGCGCTGGCCGCGCTGGCCGGCTCGCGGATTCCGTTCGTCGGCCTGCTGGGTCCGCAGCGCCGCCGCGACGATCTCTTCAAATTGTTGCGCCCTGCCGAGCGTGACGCGCTGTCCGGCCGCCTGCATTCGCCGGTCGGCATTCCGCAATGCGGACGCGGTCCGGAAGCCATTGCCCTGAGCATCGCCACCCAGTTGCAGCAGTGGCGCGGTGCCCGGAGCCGCTGAAACCCAACTGTGGGAGCGCGCTTGCGCGCGATGACGTCTTCCCGCCCAGGCCAGGCCCGTTCGCGCACGAGTATTCCCACAGAGGCAGCGCCCCCCATTCATTGACCGCACCACAACACGCGCACCCGCATGCTCGATCCGTGCATGTCCGCGCCCCCACCCAGCCAGCCTTTCGAGCCAGCCAGAGGAATGTCCATGTCTCCCCTCACCCGCCGGGAACTGTTGAAGGCCGGCGCCGCGTCGGCCGGTGCGGTCGCGATGCCCGCCGTTGCGCAGGCTGCCAGTGCCGCCGCCACGCCCACGCCAGTGCGCCCGCCCGTTCGCCAGCGCGTGTCGCTCGAAGTCAACGGCGAGACCGTCGAGCGCGACGTCGACACCCGCACCACGCTGCTCGATTTCCTGCGTGAGGAACTGCACCTCACCGGCACCAAGAAGGGCTGCGACCACGGCCAGTGCGGTGCCTGCACGGCGATCGTGGACGGCCGTCGCATCAACACCTGCCTGAGCCTGGCGGTGATGAACGCAGGCGCGAAAGTCACGACGATCGAAGGCCTCGGCACGCCCGACAGACTGCATCCGATGCAGGCCGCGTTCGTGAAGCACGACGGCTTCCAGTGCGGCTACTGCACGCCCGGCCAGATCTGCTCGGCGGTCGCGGTGCTCGGCGAAATCCGCGATGGCATCCCCAGTCACGTCACCGCCGATCTCACGGCCCGCCCCGCAATCAGCGGCAGCGAAATCCGCGAACGCATGAGCGGCAACCTGTGCCGCTGCGGCGCCTACGCCAACATTCTCGATGCGATCGAAGATGTGGCCGGCACCTCGGGAGCACGCGCATGAAGGCCTTCGGATTCGAACGTGCGGAATCGCCCGCGGCGGCCGCCACTGCGGCCGCACGCACCCCCGGCACGAAGTTCATCGGCGGGGGCACCAACCTGCTCGATCTGATGAAGCTGGAGATCGAAACGCCGACGCATCTGGTCGACGTCAACGGACTGTCGCTCGATACGATCGAGAAGAGCGACGAGGGCGGCCTGCGCATCGGCGCCGGCGTGCGCAATACCGATCTCGCCGCGGACCGCCGCGTGCGCGAGGACTACCCGTTGCTGTCGCGCGCCCTGCTTGCCGGCGCGTCCGGTCAGCTGCGCAACCGCGCGACGACGGCCGGCAACCTGCTGCAGCGCACGCGCTGTCCCTACTTCTACGACACCGATCAGGCCTGCAACAAGCGCCTGCCGGGCAGCGGCTGCGGCGCGATCGAAGGCTACAGTCGCCAGCTCGCGGTGATCGGCGGCAGCAAGAACTGCATCGCCACCCATCCCAGCGATATGGCGGTGGCGATGCGCGCGCTCGATGCGGTCGTCGAGACCGTCAAGGCCGACGGCCAGACGCGCCGCATCCCGCTCGATGAGTTCTATGTCGCACCGGGCAGTACACCGCAGCGCGAAACGGTGCTCGAAGCCGGCGAACTGATCACCGCAGTCGTGCTGCCGCCACCGGTCGGTGGTCGCCAGATCTATCGCAAGGTCCGCGATCGCGCCTCGTATGCATTCGCGCTGGTCTCGGTCGCCGCGATCGTGCAGCGCGACGGCAGCGGACGCGTGGTCGTCGGCGGTGTCGCACACAAACCATGGCGCAGCGATGCAGCCGATGCCCAACTGCCGCGCGGCGCCAGGGCCGTCGCGGCGCGTCTGTTCGAAGGCGCCACGCCGACCGAAGACAACCGGTTCAAGCTGATGCTCGCCGAGCGCACCATCGCTGCGGTGCTGGCCGAAGCCCAGGAGGCCACGTCATGAAATTCGACACGCCCGCAGGCCGGAACCCGATCGACGCGATGCGCGTCGTCGGCCAGCCGCTCGACCGCATCGACGGCCCGCACAAGGTCACCGGCACCGCGCATTACGCCTACGAATGGCACGGCGTCACCGGGCGCGCGGCCTATGGCCACGTCATCGGTGCCGGCATTGCGAAGGGACGCATCGCCTCGATCGACATCAGTGCCGCCGAACGTGCGCCCGGTGTACTCGCGGTCGTCACCGCGCAGAACGCCGGCAAGCTCGGCAAGGGCCGCATGAACACCGCGACCCTGCTCGGCGGCCCCGAGATCCAGCACTACCACCAGGCGATCGCGCTGGTCGTCGCCGAAACCTTCGAGCAGGCACGCGCTGCCGCATCGCTGGTGCGCGTGGCCTACACCCGCAGCCGCGGCCGGTTCTCTCTGGAAGCGGAAAAGGACAATGCGGTGAAGCCTCAGGGCGGCGACACGCCGGCCGATACCGCGGTCGGCGATTTCGACGCGGCGTTCGCATCGGCGGAGGTCACGCTCGACGAGACCTACACCACACCCGACCAGTCGCACGCGATGATGGAGCCGATGGCGTCGCTGGCCGAATGGGATGGCGACAAGGTCACGATCTGGACATCGAACCAGATGATCGCCTGGGGCAAGGGCGATGTCGCCCGCACGCTCGGCATCGCGCCGGACAAGGTGCGCCTGGTGTCGCCGTACATCGGCGGCGGCTTCGGCGGCAAACTCTTCGTGCGCGCCGATGCCGTGCTCGCCGCGCTCGGTGCGAAGGCGGCCAAGCGCGCCGTCAAGGTCGCGCTGCATCGCCCGCTGATCGCCAACAACACCACGCACCGTCCTGCGACGCTGCAGCGCATCCGCATCGGCGCGAACAGGGACGGCCGCATCACCGCGATGGGCCACGAAAGCTGGTCCGGCGACCTGGAAGGCGGCGGCCCCGAAGTCGCCGTGCAGCAGACGCGCCTGCTCTACGCCGGCGAACACCGCATGAGCAAGATGCGCCTTGCGACGCTCGATCTGCCCGAAGGCAATGCGATGCGCGCGCCGGGTGAGACGCCCGGCATGATGGCGCTCGAAATCGCGATCGACGAAATCGCCGACAAGCTCGGAATGGATCCGGTCGAGTTCCGCATCCGCAACGACACCCAGGTCGATCCGGAAAAACCCGAGCGTCCGTTCTCGCAGCGCCAGCTGGTCGAGTGCCTGCGCCAGGGCGCGGAGAAGTTCGGCTGGGATGCCCGCAAGGCGCACGGCAGCGTGCGCGACGGCCGCTGGCTGATCGGCATGGGCGTGGCCGCCGGCTTTCGCAATGCGCCAGTGATGAAGTCCGGTGCGCGCGTGCGCCTCGATGGGGATGGCCGCGTCACCGTCGAAACCGACATGACCGACATCGGCACCGGCAGCTACACGATCATTGCGCAGACCGCAGCCGAGACGCTGGGCCTGCCGATCGAATCGATCGATGTGAAGCTGGGCGATTCCGACTTCCCCGCCTCCGCCGGTTCAGGTGGCCAGTGGGGCGCGAACAGCGCGACGGCCGGCGTGTATGCCGCCTGCATGAAGCTGCGCGAGGTCGTGGCTACCAAGCTCGAGCTCGATCCCGCAACGGCTGAGTTCGCCGACGGCAAGGTCAGCGCAGGTGGCAAGTCGGCCTCATTCGCAGATGCCGCTGGTGACGGGCAGATCGTCGTCGAAGACGCGATCGAATTCGGCGATCTCGACAAGCAGAAACAGCTCAGCACCTTCGCCGCGCACTTCGCCGAAGTCGGCGTCGACATGCACACCGGCGAAACCCGCGTGCGCCGCATGCTGTCGGTGGCCGCAGCGGGCCGCATTCTCAACCCGAAGCAGGCGCGCAGCCAGATGATCGGCGCGATGACGATGGGCGTCGGTGCCGCGCTGAGTGAGGAACTGGCGGTCGATACGACCATGGGATTCTTCGTCAACCACGACCTCGCCGGTTACGAAGTGCCGGTGCACGCGGACATCCCGGTGCAGGAGGTCGTGTTCCTGGATGAAGCCGACGCCGACAGTTCGCCGATGAAGGCGAAGGGTGTGGGTGAGCTGGGGTTGTGCGGTGTGCCGGCGGCAATCGCCAACGCGATCCACAACGCGACTGGCGTGCGGGTGCGCGAGTATCCGATCACGCTCGAGAAGGTGATCAGCGGGTTGCCGGATATCGCTTGAGGATGGGCCCGCAGTGGGGCAGCACGCGCTTCGTCTGCCACTTGCGCGTGCCTAGCCGAGCGGTGGCCGGATCACGGGCGCATGCACGTCCATCAGCTCGACGATCCAGTCGATGAACACCCGGAGCTTCGCGCTGACGTGCCGGTTCGGCGGAAACGCGACATGCATCGGCATCGAATCGAGCGTCCAGTCTTCGAACAGCGTCACCAGCTCGCCGGTCGCCACGTGCGGCGTGGCCATGTACGCCGGCAGCCACAGCACGCCCATGCCCGCGAGACCGGCCGCGAGATAGGCATTGCCGTCATCCAGCGCCACCACGTAACGCCCCTGCGCCTGCACACGCTCGTCGCCGCGGCGCATCGTGTAAGGCAAAGGCTTGCCGGTGCGCGCCCACAGGAATCCGACGATGCGGTGATGCGAGTCTTCCAGCTCGCGCGGATGCGCGGGCGTGCCCATGCGCTGCAGATACGCGGGCGACGCATGCACGCCCAGTTGCAGATCGCCCACGTGCCGCGCGATCAGGGACTGGTCGGTGATCGTGCCGCCGCGCACCACGCAATCCACGTTCTCGCCGATCAGATCCACGCGCCGGTCGCTGACACCCAGATCCAGCTGGATCTCCGGATAGCGGCGGTGAAAGTCAGGCAACGCCGGCGCCAGGATCATGCGTGCGAACGGGCTTGGCACATCGACACGCAATCGCCCACGTGGCGCGGCAGATGCGTTCGACAGGCTGGTCTCGGCATCGTCCATGTCGGCCAGCAGACGTACGACGCGTTCGTAGTACGCCGCGCCATCGGCGGTCACGTTGACCTGCCGCGTCGTGCGGTTGAGCAGCTTGACCCGCAGCCGTGCCTCCAGCTGCTGCACCAGTTGCGTCACCGTGGTCCGGCTCATGTGCAGCGTTTCCGCGGCCTTGGTGAAGCTGCCCGCTTCCACCACGCGCACGAACGCCTGCATCGCATCGAAACGGTCCATCGGCGGTCCAGCTGCGGAGATTATTTGGATTCTACGAACAATGCTGGGTAGCGCTGCGTGTTTATCGCGCTGGCCTGCGTCCGCAGACTGCGGGGCATCGCACCCACAGGAGAGTCCCATGGCAACTCGTGACGCTGTCTTCCCCGCCGGCCGCCATGCGCTGTACGACAAACACCGCTATTCGCCGGCCATCCGTTCCGATGGTTTCCTGTTCGTCGCCGGCCAGGTCGGCAGCCGCGAAGACGGCTCGCCCGAACCGGAGTTCGACCAGCAGGTGCGCCGCGCATTCGAGAACCTCAACGCCGTGCTCGCCGCGGCCGGCGCCACGTTCGATGACGTCGTCGACGTGACGTTCTTCATCGTCGACCCCGCAAGCCGCTTCGAACGCGCATGGGAGATCGTGCCGGAGTACTGGGGCGAGGCGCCGTTTCCGACTGCGACGGTGGTGGGTGTCACCTGGCTGGCGGGCTTCGACTTCGAAATCAAGGTGGTGGCGAAGTTGCCGGAATACGCTGCTGAATGAGGAGCTTGATGCGCATAACGCATAACTTAGGCAGACATCGCACTACCTGCGCCGGGATAACGAGCGAGAAAGCGCGTCAGTGGATTTCGAGGAACCAACT
>JBQEAV010000014.1:0-53824 GCA_052108555.1 Luteimonas sp. | reverse complement strand
AAGCGTACGAGAAAATTCCACTTCTGAGGTCAGCTAATCTGCGGGGGGATTACCCTCCCCCGATTCATCGGAATCGCTTTTTTAGACGTAGCGCTACATGAACCAGAAGGATGAGAACAGGCACCTCCACCAACGGTCCGATCACCGCTGCGAATGCCACCGGCGAGGCGAGACCAAAGGCAGCAATGGCCACCGCGATCGCCAGTTCAAAGTTGTTGCCCGCGGCGGTGAACGCGATGGCCGTCGTGCGCGGATAGTCCTTCGCGATCAGCTTGCCCATCCAGAAGCTGATGACGAACTGGATCAGGAAATACAGCGTCAACGGGATCGCGATGCGCACCACGTCCATCGGAATCCGCACCACGTCGGCGCCCTTGAGGCTGAACATCGCGACGATGGTGAACAGCAGCGCTGCCAGCGTGATCGGGCTGATGCGGGGCAGGAAACGCGTCTCGTACCAGGTCTCGCCTTTCGACTGCACCAGCCAGCGTCGGGTGAGGTAACCCGCGAGGAACGGGATGCCCAGATACACCAGCACCGCCTGCGCGATGGTCCAGATGCGCACGTCGATGACGCTGCCTTCCAGCCCGAACACCGGCGGCAGCCAGCTCAGAAAGAACCAGGCATACGCACTGAAGAACAGGATCTGGAACACCGAGTTGAACGCCACCAGACCGGCAACATACTGGTTGTCGCCGCGCGCCAGCTGGTTCCACACCAGCACCATCGCGATGCAACGCGCCAGGCCGATCAGGATCAGGCCGGTCATGTACTCCGGATAGTCGCGCAGGAACAACACCGCCAACCCGAACATCAGAAACGGCCCGATCAGCCAGTTCTGCAGCAGCGACAACCCCAGCACGCGCTTGTCGCGGAACACGTTCGGCAGTTCCGCGTAACGCACCTTGGCCAGCGGCGGATACATCATCAGGATCAGGCCGATCGCGATCGGGATATTGGTGCTGCCCCAGCTCAGCGCGTTCAACGCATCCGGCAGGCCGTCGAGCAGCGTGCCGAGCACAATGCCCAGCGCCATCGCCACGAAGATCCACAGCGTCAGCCAGCGGTCGAGAAACGAAAGTCGTGTGGGTGCGGGCATGCTCATCCGACGTCGGCGATCGGTTCGAGCAGCGCTTTGAGCTTGGCCTTGTCCTGCCAGACGTCGTCGCGGATCTCGAGGAACACGCGCAGCCGCTGCTGGATGATCGCGTGCGCTTTCGCGAACGCCTCACGTTTTTCGGCATCGCTGCCGATCACCGCGGCAGGGTCGAACAGCCCCCAGTGCACGCGGGTGAAATCGCCATGCACGATCGGACAGGATTCGTTCGCCGCGCTGTCGCAGACGGTGACCAGCAGGTCCATCGGCGCGGCCTGCTGCGCCGAGAACTCGTCCCAGGACTTGCTGCGCAGGTTGTCGGTGGGAAAGCCTTCGCGTTCCAGCTGTGCGATGGCGAACGGATTCACCTGGCCGGCGGGCTGGCTGCCCGCGCTGAAGCTTTCGTAGCGGCCCACGCCCCAGGCGCGCAGGGTGGATTCGGCCAGCACGCTGCGTGCGGAGTTGCCGGTGCACAGGAACAGGACGCGTCGGGTCATCGGTGTACTCGTATGGACGGGGGAAGGATCGGGAGGCCCCGGGTCACGGGGCACAGGCGTCGGGCGTCGCGCACTGCGTGCCGTCGTCCGCGCAACAGTTCTCGGTGAGGTAGCCGACCAGCGCGTCCATCGCGTCGAAATCGGCGCGGTAGCGGATCGTCCGGCCGCTCTGTTCGCTGCTGACCAGTCCTGCTGCCGTCAGCGCCTTGAGGTGGAAGGACAGGGTGGCCCCGGGAAGCGACAGCGCCTCGGCGATGTCGCCGGCCAGCTTGCCGCCACGGCCGGCCCGCACCAGCAGCCGGAAGACCGACAGGCGTGTGTCCTGGCCGAGGGCGGCTAGCGCTTGGGTTGCGTCTATATGTTCCATATTTCTAGAATATTAGAAATAATTTCCCAGAGCAATCCATGTACGAGTCATTGCCCAACATCGACGCACACGCCTTCCGCGTTCCCGATCCAGCGACGCTGCAGGTACATACCCGCACGCATCCGCCACGCATCCTGATCCTTTACGGGTCGCTGCGGCCCACGTCGTTCAGCCGCAAGCTCGCTCTGGAAGCGCAGCGTCTGCTGGAAGCGTTCGGCGCGGAAACGCGGCTGTTCGATCCGCACGATCTACCTGTGCTCGATGCGGTGCCCGCAGCGCACCCGAAGGTCCAGGAACTCCGGGCGCTTTCGTTGTGGTCAGAGGGGCAGGTCTGGGTGAGCCCCGAGCGCCACGGGGCGCCAACAGCAGTGTTCAAGAACCAGATCGACTGGCTGCCGCTCGAGGAAGGCGGCATGCGTCCGACCCAGGGCCGTACGCTCGCGGTGATGCAGGTCTGCGGCGGCTCCCAGTCGTTCAACGTCGTCAACGCGCTGCGCCTGCTCGGCCGATGGATGCGCATGGTCACGATCCCGAACCAGTCCTCGGTGCCGAAGGCGTGGCAGGAATTCGACGAGGCCGGTCGCATGAAGCCGTCGACGTACTACGACCGAGTGGTCGACGTCCTGGAAGAGTTGGTGAAATTCACTTTTCTGGTGCGCGATAACACTGACTACCTGACGAGTCGATACAGCGAGCGGAGGGGTGATGCTGCGGCTGTCGCCCTTGCCGCCGCTGCGGAAACGCAAGACGCGCTTCCCCAGGTGTGCGATTGCCCTTAGGACGCTCCGAATCCACTCGTGGCACAGGTCACTTGCTCTGACCTTTGGTCGAAGCGTGGTCCTGTTGAGAAGCGCCTCCCACGTGCGCTGGGATGACGCTTTCTGGACCTCGCGATCTTGACCGAGAGCAAGCAGAACATCCGATCTGAAACCACGAATGCAGTCCCTCCGACATCACCTTCACGCATTGCAACGTATCGCTTCGCGACCGAAGGGCCCACGCTCCCAGTCATTCGACAGCGCACGCCCGCATCGCATCCCACCCGGAGATCCGCCATGCTGACCAGCCGTCTCATCGCCCTGTTCCTGATGCCCATCGCATTACCGCTGTCGACATTCGCCATGGCCCAGACCCTGCCGTCGCCCCCTCAGGACAAGCCCGCTACCGTCGCAAGCACGGCCGCTGCGCCGGTCGAAGGCAGCTGGCGACTCGTCTCTTACGAAGTCGAAGTCAAGGACGACGGCGAGACCTTTCCACCGATGGGCGATCATCCGACCGGCTACGTGATGTTCGCGCCCGAGGGCCGCGTGTGGTTCGTGCTGACCGGCGAAGGTCGCGAGCCCGGCGAGAGCGCACAGGAGAAGGCGCGCCTGCTGGAAACCGTGATCGCCTACACCGGCCGCTGGCGGATCGAAGGCGACACCTGGATCACGGCGGTCGATGTGGCCTGGAACCCGGCATGGGTCGGCACCGAGCAACGCCGGCAGTTCAAGCTCGATGGCGACCGCCTGCAGGTGCTCACCCCTTGGCGGGTCATGCCCAACTGGGCAGACAAGGGTGAGACACGCAGCATCATCACCTTCGAGCGCGCACGCGAGACGCGCTGAAGTTCGACGTTGCAGATGAGCGCAGCGTCGATCCGCCGCGGCGCAGGGGCAGCAACATGCGACGGATAGTCGCTGACAGACGCCGGACAAGGTGATGGCCCCGCCGACTGACCTCGGCGCCCGCATCGACCGATACCGTTGCTGCCTTCCGGCCCTGGCGGGATTTTCGATCTAGCGTCGCGAGGGGCCGACGGGGCCACCATGGAGACACGCATCGGGCCTTGCGCCCGACCCCGCCACGACGACGGGACGCGGAGTCTAGCAGGCCCGCAGCGACTCGCCTATCCGCCGCGCGGCATCACGGCGCGCCGATGCGCTCGACTTCGGGCGTGCCGGCCTGCTGGCTGAACCGGAACGCATAGGACAGGCGCACGGGGGTCGGGGTCTCGAGGATCCCCTCCGCCTGGCAGGCGTCGTCGCCATCGAAGTCCTCGGGCGCCTCGCACAACAATGCGGGCGCGTAGGTCCACGCGCGCACCGCAGCGAGTGCCGCGTCGATGAACATTGCGATATCGATATCCGCCGGCGGCACGCAGTCACCATCCGCCCGTGGTGCGGCCGCGGACACCGCCCCGCTCGCGTCGATGGCCGCATCGATGCACACCACGACCGGCGCCAGATGCAAGGTCAGTTGTTCGGCCGGATAGACCGGCATCACGGCGGGTGTGTCGAGATTGGGATGGATGAAGCGGCGATGGCGCAGCCGCTCCATGCGGCGCGTATCCGCAGCGGGTTCGATCAGCGATGCGCCCACCGCGCCCTGCGGGGGTGGCTCGACCGGCGCGGCCGCCGCACCTTGCGGCCCCGACGCGCAACCCACCAGTCCTGCGACGCAGACGGACACACACACGGCGAGGCGACGGATCACCGGACAGCCTCGTTCGTCAACGGCGCCTCGGCAGCGGACGCACGCCCGACCACATCCGCCACCAGACCACCAGTGGACGCGCGCTCACGTGCGCGCATTGCGTCACACGCCGTCTGCCGAGCGGCTGGCGCGCCGGACAGGGACATCAGCAGCATTGCAGTCCTCGCGGGCCATTTAATGCTGGTTCGCCTCACGGTGACTCCGGATGCAGCCAGCCGGCATCGCCATCGGCGTAGCGTTCGTGCTTCCAGATCGGCACCCGGTCCTTGATCTCGTCGATGATGTAACGGCAGGCGTCGAAGGCCGCGCCGCGATGCGCCGCGGTCACGCCGACCCACACCGCCATGTCGCCGATCGCCAGATCGCCGATGCGATGCACGCACAGCGCCGCGCACAGCTCGAAACGTTCGCGCGCTTCGGCGACGACCTTCGCGCCTTCGGTCTCGGCCAGCGCGACATAGGATTCGTAACGCAGGCCGAGCACCGGGCGTCCGTCATTGTGGTCGCGCACCCAGCCTTCGAAGCTCGCGAACGCGCCTGCACGATCGTGCTGCACGCGGCGGCGCAGCGGCGCCAGATCGACCGGCGCATCGGCCAGCCAGAATTCGCGGTTGTCCATTTCAGCCTCCGCTGACCGGTGGAATGAAGGCGATTTCGCTGCCGGCCTGCAGCGCATCGTCCCAGCGCGCGAATGTGCCATCGACGGCGACGCGCAGGCGCTCGACCGGCAGCACGAAACCGTGCCGAGTGCGCAGCTCCGCGTACAGCGTGCGCAGGTCGGCCGCGTCGGTCGTCCAGGTTTCCTCGCCCTGCCCTGCGGCATCGCGCAGGCTGGCGAAATACAGCACGCGCACCGTGCTCATCGCGCACCGCCCGCGATCGATCCGACATCGCGCTTGCCGCCGCGCTTGCCGACGAGCTTCGCCGGGCCCAGCACGATCGCGTGCGACAGCGCCTTGCACATGTCGTAGACGGTCAGCGCGGCGATGGTCGCACCGGTCAGCGCCTCCATCTCCACGCCGGTGCGATGCGTGGTCTTCACCGTGCATTCGATGCGCAGCTCGCGTTCGCCGTGCCAGTCGATGGCGATGGCGATGCCGTCGATCGGCAGCGGATGACAGAACGGAATCAGTTCGTGCGTGCGCTTGACCGCCATCGTGCCGGCGATGATCGCAGTGTCGACGATGCCGCCCTTCGCGCTCTTCAATCCATTGGCATACAACTGCGCGGCGACGTCCGCGGGAAAACGCACGCGGCATTCGGCGCTGGCGACGCGCGCGGTGGTCGCTTTCGCGGACACGTCGACCATGGTCGGCCGGCCGGCTGCGTCGATATGGGTCAGCGCTGGTTTCGCTGGAGATTTCGTGCGGGCCATGCGCCTGCGTCGTGACTGCGGAACCTCAGATGGTACCGGCCCCGGCGGCAGGCGTCCCTTGATGGAAGACCATGCGCCAGCAACCGCGCCACCATGAACTGCGCAGCGAGCGGCGCACGTCGCCATCGGCGGCGCGACGCACGGTGTACAGGACGCGTGCGACATCGGCACCGATGCGTTGCACGCGCATCGGCAGCGCTTCGAACGCGATACCGGATTCCTCGGGTAGCCGCGCCATCACTTCAGCCTTGCCGAAGACCGCGCCCGAGGCGCCGATCTCCAGGAAATCGTCGGCGATCAGACTGTCGAGACGAACACGATCGGCGCGGACCGCCGGGTCGAGCAGTGCCCGCTCCAGCGCTTCGAGGTGCGTCAGCAGGGCGTCCGCATCCACCACTCAGCCGCCGACCAGAAACATCTCGACGTGCTTGCGCGGCGCGCGGACGCTACCGCGCAGTTCGCTGTAGCGATCGGCGCGGCGCGACCACAGTTCGGCCAGCCGCGACGAGAACGCGGCCTCACCATCGCCGAGCCAGCTGCGCATCGGCTGGCCGCTGCCGGAGAACAGGCAGGTGTACAGGCTGCCGTCAGCGGAGACGCGTGCACGCTGGCAATCGCCGCAGAACGGCGCGGTGACGGAACTGATGAAACCGATCTCGCCGGCGCCGTCGATGAAGGCGTGACGCTCGGCCACTTCGCCGCGGTAGTTCGCATCCAGCGCGCGCAGCGGCCAGCGGGCATCGATGCGTGCATGCAGTTCGCGCGACGGCACGACCCGCGCGCGGTCCCAGCCGTTGCAGGTGCCGACGTCCATGTACTCGATGAAACGCAGCACGTGGCCGCTGCCGCGGAAATGCGCGGCCATCCGCTCGACTTCGTGGTCGTTGACGCCACGCTGCACGACGCAGTTGAACTTGATCGCGGAAAACCCCGCGCGCTCGGCCGCGGCAATGCCGGCGAGCACATCGTCGATCTCGCCGCGTCCACCCGACAATGTGCGGAACAGGTCAGGTTCCAGTGCGTCGAGACTGATCGTCAGCCGCTGCAGACCGGCATCGCGCAAGGCCTGTGCATGGCGCGCCAGCAGCGAGGCGTTCGTCGTCATCGCCAGGTCGGTGATGCCCCGCACCTTCGCCAGGCGTTCGACCAGCGCCGGCAGGCCCTTGCGCAGCAGCGGCTCGCCGCCGGTCAGGCGCAGCTTGTGCATGCCCAGCCGCGCGAAGCCGCGCACCAGCGTCTCGATCTCGTCGAAGGACAGCCGCCCGGCCTGGTCGAAACCGTAATCGTCGGGCACGCGATCGGCCGGCATGCAATAGCCGCAACGGAAGTTGCAGGCTTCGATGACCGACAGACGCAAGTCGTGCAAAGGCCGGCCGAGGCGGTCCAGCGGGGCTTCTGGCAGTTGCGGCAGCGCGCTCATGACGCCACATCCTGCACCGGCGACGCTGCACGCAGCGCGAACTGCGCGCCCGGACGGGCGATCCGGTGCCCGCGGGCCTCCAGCGCGGCGCCGTCAGCTTCGGAGGCGTAGTGGTACAGCACGCAGCGCGCGAGCAACTCGCGCGGATACTCGCGCTCCAGGTCGTCGATGCCGCTGTGCGAGGGATTGCCGTGCAGGCCGCAGTCGTGGGCGACCAGTTCGTCCCGGTCGGCGAAGCGCGCCAGCATCTCGGGAATCGGCCGTGTGTCGCCACTCCACACCAGACTGCCCGGCAGACGCAGGCCGTAAGCCGTCTCGGGCCAGTGATGGCGCACGGGGAACACTTCGAGGCGCACGCCGTCGTGCCAGAACGCATCGCCGACCGGAACCAGCTGGAACGCATCCCAGAAGTTCGCGCCGCCCTCGGCCAGCACGTTCGGATAATCGCCGACGCGCTTATGAAGCAGTGGCACCACAGGCGCCGGCACATAGATCGGCAGGCGGCCGCGCCGCGCGGGATCGAAATAGCGGTCGACGAACAGGCGTTCGAAGCCGGCGACGTGATCCAGATGCACATGGGTGACGAACAGCGCGCGTGGCGCTTCGCCGTAGTGATCGAGATACGCGGTCAGGCCTTCGGCGCCGCAATCGATCGTCAGCCACGGCGCGCCCTCACGCTCGATCGTGGCCATCGGCGAGCCCAGCGACACCGCCGAGGCGTTGCCGACGCCCTGGAAACGCAGCGCCCAGTCGACACCGCCCGTCATCAGGTGCCCCGGCTCCACAGCGCGTCGTAGGAACGGCGCAGACGCGCGAAGTCCTGTTCGACGTCCGTCTCCGGTCGCGCGCCGCGCAGCTTCAGCAAAGAGCGCTTGAGCCGCGCGAGGTTCTGCTCGCGCCAGCGGGTCTCGGGAATGCGCAGCCCGCCGCGGTCGAAATCGATCAGCCAGCCCTTGCCGACGCCATCGAAGAGGATGTTGTGGGCGTTGAGGTCGGCGTGGTCCAGGCCGGCGCGATGGAAACGCGCGATCAGGCGTCCGGTCTGTTCCAACGGCGCATCGGCAGGGGAATCGGCCATGTGGTCGGCCAGGGAACGCACGTCCGGCAACCGCTCCATCAGGATCCAGGCGCGGTAGCCCAGCCCGCGTCGCAGATAGCTCGCGGCGATCGGTTGCGGCACCGGCAGATCGCGCCGCAGCAGCTCGCGCAACAGCCGGAACTCGACGAAGCTGCGCACGTGCTGCGTGCCGCGCCACAGATGCAGGTCGCGGTTGAAGCGCCCGACCATGCCGCCGCGCAGGTATTGCCGCAACACGCAGGGCCCATACGAGGCATCGATGAACCAGGCGCCGCCGCGGCCACTGCCGTCGACGCGCTGCGCCCGCTCGCCCCACGCTTCGGGATCGAACCAGCGCGGATCGGCTTGCCGCAGCTGTGTGCCGTCGAACAGAATGGCGCCGTACTCTCCCGTGCGCCCGCCCATGGAAACGCCTGCCGGTATCGGCATCAGGCTTTCGGCGGGATCGAATCTGCTCATCGACGCGAGTCTATCAAGCCTTGACGCCCGCCCTGCCCGGTTCCGCTTCCTCGACACCGGCTTCCAGCCCGGTGCCGCGCCCACGTTCGATCTGCCTGCTGCGCCTGTCCGCGCTGGGCGATGTCACCCACGTGCTGCCGCTGATCCGCACTCTGCGCGCGGCATGGCCGGACGTCGCGCTGACCTGGGTGATCGGCAAAGGCGAATACCGACTGCTCGACGGTCTGCCGGGTGTGGACTTCGTGGTCTACGACAAGAGGACCGGCATCGCCGGCATGCGCGCGGTGCGGCGTGAACTGGTGGCCCGGCTCGGCGGCGCGCGCCGCTTCGATGTCCTGCTGCAGATGCAGGTGGCCGCACGCGCCAACCTGCTCTCGGCGTTCATTCCCGCGCGCACGCGCATCGGTTACGACGCTGCTCGCTCGAAGGACCTGCATGGTCTTTTCATCAACACGCGTATCCCGAACCGCCCGGGCATCCATGTCCTCGATGCGCTCGGCAGTTTCTGCGAGCCGCTGGGGCTGCGGCAGGATCGCGTCGCGTGGGACAACATGCCGGTGCCGGCCGACGCCTTCGACTGGGCGCGTGCGCAGTGGCCGGACGATGGCCGCCCGATGCTGATGATCTCGCCGTGCTCCAGCCACGTGCGCCGCAATTGGTACCCGGATCGCTACGCCGCGCTCGCCGACCATGCCGCCGATGCCGGCTGGCGCATCGTGCTGTGCGGTGGCCGCAGCGATCTGGAGCGGCAGACGACCGACGCGATCCTCGCGGCGATGCGCCACGACGCGCTCGATCTCGTCGGCAAGGACACGCTCAAGCAACTGCCCGCCCTGCTGTCGCGCGCGCAGCTGCTGGTCACGCCGGACTCCGGCCCGATGCATATCGCCAACGCGATGGGCACCAGGGTGCTGGGGCTGCACGCGGCCAGTAATCCCGAACGCAGCGGCCCGTATTCCGACCGCCGATTCTGCGTGGACCGTTACGACGATGCCGCCCGCAAATTCCTCGGCAAGCCGGCCACGGACCTCAAATGGGGGACGAAGATCGAGTTCGACGACGTGATGGCGCTGGTCACGGTGGACGACGCGATCGAAGCCTTCGAACGTCGCCGCGCCGACCTGGAGCACCGCTGATGGACCCGATCATCGCCGGGCTGCTCGCCACCCTCGTCGGCGCGATCGTCGGCGGCGGGGTCAGCTTCCTGCTCAACCGGCAGTTGCATGCACAGCAGCTCGAACGCCTGCGCACCGAGCACAAGACCGAGTTCGCCGCCGAGGACACCGCACGCCATTTCCTGTCGCATCGCGGCTACACCGACCGCTCCTTCGACGTGCTGCGCAAGCATCTGGGCGGCTTCGAAGACAACGAATTGCGGCGCATTCTCGTGCGCGCCGGCGCCGTGCGCACCTATCGCGACGACGGCAGCGAATGGTGGCGGCTGCTCAGCCGCATGGACGAGTACATCGAACAGAAGGCGCGCCGCGCGGACGCGGCCGCTGCCGACTGAGTTTCAGGGCGCGGCGTTGCCGCCCCGGTAGTCGGCGTACGACTTCTCTTCGACATAGGCCGAGCCCAGCGCCAGGTTGATCGCCTTCTTGATCCGCGCGCGTTCGTCGTTCTCGAAGTACACGCTGCGCGCCAGCTGCACGAAGTCATCGCCGAACGCGCCGGCGCGTTCCTTGAGCCGCACCGCGTCCTCGATGTCCCACAGGCGCTCGTTGACCGCCTTGAGTTCGGCACGCAGCCGCACGATGTCGTGGCCCGCCGCCGGATGCGCCATCCACGTTTGCTCCAGCGCGCTCAACTCGGCACGCACATTGGCGAGCTTGGCCGGATCATCCATCCGCTCGGACTTGATCTGCAGGATCGAGAGCTTGTCGAGGAGTTCGCCGAACGAGACGGGGACGGAGATTTCGGACATGGACAGCGCCGTGGAGGTGAACGGGCCGTCCAGTGTAACGCCGCGCTTGTCGCCCACGCAGAGCGCCCGTATCATTGCGCCCCCGGACGCCGCGAGGCGCCGGGAACCATCTGGAGAGGTGGCAGAGCGGTTGAATGTACCTGACTCGAAATCAGGCAGGCGTTTATAGCGCCTCGGGGGTTCGAATCCCCCCCTCTCCGCCAGATTCGCAAACGCCCCGCAAGGGGCGTTTTGCGTTTCTGGCGGAGAGGGGGGGATTCGATGAGAACCCCCGGTTCGACGGATTCGCCGGGAGCGAATCCGGACAGCCGAACGGCTGGCCGCGGAGGCGCGAAGCGCTGGAGGGGTGAGGTCCATGGATGGGCCGAATCACGGATTCGCCGGGAGCGAATCCGGACAGCCGAACGGCTGACCCCGCAGGCGCGGAGCGCTGGAGGGGTGAGGTCCATGGATGGGCCGAACAATCCCCGCGGCCAACGTGCCGCCACGCGAACATCGAAATCCGTGAACGGCAATCCCGCTGTCGACAACAGCCTCGAGTCCATTGAATCGACGACCAATCGGAGCCGAGGGATTCCTCCCTTCCTGAGCCGAGCACTGCGCGCCCATCGTCATTCCCGCGCAGGCGGGAATGACGAAAAAGAAGGAATGACGCTAAACCGGCGCCATTCCGCAGCCCACGCAATGCACCACCTGCACCACGCTTGCCCTATGCTCCCGGACGGATCCACCGCCACAACACCGAATGCGCCTGCCCCCCCCGTTCCGGACGCTCCGTATCGTGCCTCGCGTCGACTTTCGACCCGTGCTGGCCGCACCCGGGGCAGCACCGCGTTGTCAGCGGCAGAGCCTCCAGTCCGGCTTCGCCAAGGGACGCCCATGATCGAGTTCGGCCACCTGACGCATGTGGGCCTGCGGCGCGACCTCAACGAAGACACTTACTACGGCGACAGTGAGCTCGGTCTGTGGCTGGTCGCCGATGGCATGGGCGGCCACGAGTACGGTGAAGTCGCCAGCGCACTGGCGCGCGAAGCCATCGTGCGCGAAATCCGCCAGGGCACCCCCCTGCCGCAGGCGATCCGCATCGCCGACGAGGAGATCATCCGCGCGTCCCGCCGGCGCAACGACAGCCTGCCGATGGGCACGACGGTCGTGGCCGCGCGCGTGACCGGCAACCGGTTCGAAGTGGCCTGGGTCGGTGACAGCCGCGTCTACCTGTGGCGCGACAACAAGCTCGCGCAGCTGTCGCAGGACCACAGCTACGTGCAGGAGCTCATCGCCCAGGGCGCGATCAGCATCGACCAGGCGCGCAGCCATCCGCACCGCAACGTGGTGACCCAGGCGCTGGGCGTCACCGATCCGCAGACGCTCAACGTCGAGACCCTGTCGGGCGAACTCGCTCCGGGCACGCAACTGCTGCTGTGCAGCGACGGCCTGACCGAGGAAGTCGACGATCGCGCGATCGCGCGCGTGCTGGCGCATCTGGAATGCAGTGCCCAGGAATGCGTCGACGGACTGGTCGCCGCCGCGCTCGATGGCGGCGGGTCGGACAACGTCACGGTGATCCTGATCCGCCGGCACTGAGCGCCGGCGCGGGATTCAGGCTGTTTCCGGTTCGGCCATCGAGCCAACGGGCTCCCACAGGCACACGCCGGCCTTCTTTCGGATCGCTTCGATCCGCGCCGCGTGTGCGGCAAGCTCGTCGGCCTGCACCACCAGCGCCGGTCGCGCGCCGGCAGGTTGCGCCAGCACGACATGCTGCATCGCCCGCTCGGGTTCGGCGGTCGCGCCGAAGCCGATCTCATGCTGTCCGGCGGTCAGTGCGAGATACACCTCGGCCAGCAGTTGCGCATCCAGCAGCGCGCCGTGCAACTGGCGGTGCGCATTGTCCACGCCAAGGCGACGGCACAGCGCATCGAGGGAATTGCGCTGGCCCGGATAGCGCTGGCGCGCGAGCAGCAGCGAATCTTCCACTGTCACCCGCTGACGCAGATTGCCGTAGGCCGGGCCCAGCAACGACAGTTCGTTGTCGAGGAAGCCGACGTCGAAGGCCGCGTTGTGGATGATCAGCTCGGCGCCGTCGATGAAATCAAGAAACGCATCGGCGATGTCGGCGAACGGTGGCTTGTCGGCGAGGAATTCCAGGCTCAGGCCCGTGACCTCGGCAGCGCCCTGCTCGAAGTCGCGGTCGGGCTTGATGTACTGGTGATAGGTGCGCCCGGTCGGGCGACGCTCGACCAGTTCCACGCAGCCGATCTCGACGACGCGGTTGCCCTTCTTCCATTCCAGGCCGGTGGTTTCGGTATCGAGGACGATCTGGCGCATGCGTGTCCTTCCGTCAGGCTGCAGCGGTGCGCTGTTCGCGCGCAGCGGCACTGGCGAGCGCATCGACGCGCTCGTTCTCGGGATGTCCGGAATGCCCCTTCACCCAGCGCCAGTCGATCTGGTGGCGTTCGCAGGCGATCTGCAGTCGCTGCCATAGGTCCTGGTTCTTGACCGCGCCACCGCCGGCGGTCTTCCAGCCGCGCTTGATCCAGTTGCGCATCCACTCGGTGATGCCCTGGCGCACGTACTGGGAATCGGTGTGCAACACGATCTCGCAGGGTTCGCTCAGCGCTTCGAGCGCAGCGATGGCACCCATCAGTTCCATGCGGTTGTTGGTGGTCAGCGGCTCGCCGCCCGACAGCTCGCGCTCGGTGGCCTTGTAGCGCAGCAGTGCACCCCAGCCTCCGGGGCCGGGATTGCCGAGGCAGGCGCCATCGGTGTAGATCTCGATCGACTTCATCGGTGTTCCGGAAGAAAAAGGAATCAGGCCGCAGGGGCGGCCAACGGCATCGGCATCGCGCGACGACTGCGCGTCGGCGTCAGTGGCAGGTGCCGCTTCTGCCCGCGCAGCGCGTAGGCCGCGCGCAGGCCCGGACCGTTCTGGGATGCGGTCACCACCTCGGTTCGCCAGCTTGGGCCCACGCCGCTCGAGACCGCATCCGGCGCGAGGCCGGCATCGCGCATGCGACGACGCCAGGTCAGCGGCTCGGCACTGGCGATGCCGGTACCGCGCCAGCGCCAGCGATAGGGCGTGAGCGGATTGAGAACCAGCATCCACAGGTATCCACCGGGCGCGAGCACGCGCGCGGCCTCGTCGAGCAGACCGAGCGCGTCGCCACGCCCGCCGACCACATGCTGCAGTACGACAGCGCCGAACGCCTCGCTCGGCAGGGGCAGCGGCACGCCGCAGCGCACCGGCCCCTGCAGACCGTCACCCTCGCGCACCAGGCACAGGCCACGGCCTTCGACCTGCAGATCGGGCACGGTCGGCGTCAGCCACAGCCACGGCAGGCCCGGGTGCGAGCCCAGCGCTTCGACAACCAGTGCGTGCTCGCTGTCGAGGATCGCGCGGCCGGCGGGCGTTTCGAACCAGTTGCTGACGCTGCCGGGTTGACCGGCCGGGGAGATCGCGGGCATGGTCGGCATTGTAATGGCTTCCAGCCGCCGCCGAGCCGACCCGATGCGACTGCAGCCCTTGCCCGCCTTCGAGGACAACTACATCTGGACGCTCTCCGATACGTCCGGGCGCGCCATCGTGGTCGATCCGGGCGATGCCGGACCGGTCCTCGCCGCTGCCGGGGACGGTCTGACGCCCGTCGCCCTGCTGCTCACCCATCACCATGCCGACCACATCGGCGGCGTGGACGCGCTGCTGGCGCGCTGGCCGGATCTCCCCGTATTCGCGCCGGATGATCCGCGGATTCCGCAGGCGACGGTCCGTGTGGGCGACGGCGACACGGTCGAAGTCGCCAACTGGCGCTTCGATGTGCTCACGGTGCCGGGGCATACCCGCAGCCATGTCGCCTTCCACGGCCACGGTCTTCTGTTCAGCGGAGACACCCTGTTCAGCCTCGGCTGTGGGCGCATGTTCGAAGGTACGGCGGCCCAGATGCTGTCCTCGCTCGATCGGCTCGCCGCCCTGCCTGCCGATACGCTGGTCTGCTGCGGCCATGAATACACCCGGTCCAACGCCGCCTTCGCGCGCTTGGTCGATCCGGACAATGCGGCGCTGCGGCGCCGTGAACAGGAGATCCTCGACATGCGCAGCGCTTCGCGCCCCACCCTGCCCGCCGCCCTCGCCAGCGAGCGCGACTGCAACCCCTTCCTGCGCGTCGACACCGACGCCGTCCGTCTGGCCGCCTCGCGCCAGGCCGGCGCAACGCTGAGCGACCGTGTCGATGTCTTCGCCACCTTGCGGCGCTGGAAAGACGGTTTCCGCGCATGAGGTCCGGGCGCATGACCCGACTGGCCGCCGCACTGCTCGTGCTCATGGTCCCGGCAGTGACCGGATTCGCGGCCGACGCACCGCCCGACGCGTCCACCACTGCACTCGTTCCAGCCCCGCTTGCCGCAGCCGTCACGTCCACCCCGGCCCTCACCCGCAACGGCCAGGAGGTCTACCACCGTTTCCTCGACGGCCTGTCCGAGCCCGGGTGCACCGCTGAGGCCACCGAGCGCTGGCGCTCGCATTTCGGCCATGTGCCGCGCCAGCTGGCCTCGCGCGGCAACGACGTATTGCCGCTGTTTGCCTACGTGGTCGAAGAGGTGCGCGCCCAGCACCTGCCGACCGAGTTCGCCCTGATTCCCTTCGTCGAGAGCGGTTACCGCCCCGGCGCCCGCAGCGCATCCGGTCCCGCGGGCCTGTGGCAGTTCATCGCGGTGACCGCGCGCAACCACGAGATTCCGATCCGCCCCGGCTACGACGGTCGCCTGTCGCCCGCCGATTCCACCCGCGCGGCGGTGCGCTATCTGAAGACCCTGCACGGCATGTTCGCCGGCGACTGGCGTCTGGCGGTCATGGCCTACAACGCCGGCGAGTACCGCGTGTTTGGCGCACTCAAGCGCGCCGGTCAGGAAGCCCGCAACGCGACGCCCGAAACCTTGCCAATGCCGCAGATCACCCAGGCCTACGTGCGCAAACTGCATGCGCTGTCGTGCCTGATCAAGGAAGCCGGCGAGCGCGAGACGTGGATGGCGTCGATGAACCGCGAAGTGCCGGCACTGACCGCGATCACGGCTCCCGACGGCATCCGCGACCTCGACACGCTGGCCAGTCGCCACGAGACCGACCCCGCCCGCCTCAAGCGCCTGAATCCCGCACATGTCGATGGCCGCCTCGCCCGGATCGGCCAGCCGGTCACGCTGCTGGTGCCGCAGGCCGCGGCCGCGCCGCCGGTGTTCATGGCCGAAGCGCCGCCCGAAGTCGACATCCCGACGACCGCCAGCGAAGTCGCCACGGCCGCGCGACGCATGCATACGGTCGTGCGCGGCGACTCGCCGTGGTCGATCGCCAAGCGCTACGGTCTGCGGACTCAGGAACTGCTGACCCGCAACGCGCTCGATGCGCGCAGCGTATTGCGACCGGGAATGGAGCTGCTGATCGACGAGCGCTGATCCGGCGCGACACGCTACCGGGACGTTTTTCCGCGCAATGCGTCCAACAAAAAAGCCCGGCGAGAGCCGGGCTTTTTCGTGGCCCCCGGAAGCGCCTTACATGCGCGCTTCGTTGACCGTGATCTTCATATCGCGGCGCAGGCTGCGCTGCAGGATCTCCGCATCCTCGCTGCCCAGCAGGCTGCCAAGCTGCTGGCGCAGCATGGTCTGCTCCTGCTCGCTCGCATCTTCTGGATTACCCGGCTCGACCCTGGTCACGGCGAACACGACCGCGCTGCCATCGGCCAGCATCACCTTGCCCGGCGTCGGCGCATCGCCGGTCGGCGGCGCCGCACGGAAATAGGCCTGGCTGGCAGCTGCATCCGGCACCGGCGCACCGCGCGGAATGCCCGGTACGTCCTGCGCCTGCAACTGTCGTTCGCCGGCCAGCGCCTCCAGGGTCTTGCCACCCGCGAGTTCGGCGACCATCGCATCGGCAGCCTGTTCGGCCTGCTTGCGCGCACGGTCGGCACGGACTTCGGCGATCACACGCTCGCTCACCTGCTCCAGCGGCTGCGCGCGCTCGGGCGTGTGGCTGGTGACGCGGATGAACACCGTCTGGTCCGGCGCGATCTCGATCGGATCGCTGACCGTGCCGTCCTGGGTCAGCGCGTCGGAGAACGCCGCCTGCACCACCGCATTGTTGGCCGCGATGCCGCTGCCGGCACCGCGCGCGAACGGCGCGATGGTCTGGATCTGCACACCACCTGCAGCCGCCGCGGGTTCCAGCGACATCGGGTTCTTGTTGATCTCGTCGACGACGCGTCCGACCTGCTCGTTGTAGACGCGTGAGCTGTCGCCCTCGCTGACTTCCTTCTCCATCTGCTCGCGCACGTCTTCGAACGCGACCGGCTTGCCGGCGTCCACTTCACGCAGCTGCAGCACGTGCCAGCCGAAGTCGGTGCGCACCGGGGCACTGACCGCATCGGGCTGCATCGCGAACAGGGCGTCCTCGAACGCGCCGGCCATCATGCCCTTCTCGACCCAGCCCAGATCGCCGCCGCCGTCCTTGGAGCCCGGATCGTCGGAGTTCTCGCGTGCGAGTGCGGCGAAGTCGGCACCCGGCGCCTGCGCCTTGGCGGCGATGTCGGCTGCCTTCTTCTGCGCGGCCTGCTGCGTGGCCTCGTCGGCACCGGCCGGCACTTCGACCAGGATGTGCGAAGCCAGACGACGCTCGGCGGTCGCGAAGCGCGACTTCACCTGCTCGAAATGCGCCCGCGCCTCGGCCTCGTCGACGGTCACGTTCTCTGCGCCGGCGTCGGCCGCGGCCTTCAGTTCGATGTATTCCAGCGCGACCTTTTCCGGCTCGCGGTAGCGTGCGGCATGCGATTCGTACCAGGCCTGCTGTTCGGCCTGCGACACATCCGCTTCGTCGACAGCCGGTGCCGGCACCACGACGAAGCTGACATCACGACGCTCGCCGAGCAGGCGCATCAGACGCGTGGACTCGCCCTCGGTCACAAACGCCGTTTCGGCGATCGACTGCGGCACCAGTGCGCGCTGCAGGTCGAGGCGGATGCTTTCCTGGAACTCGCGCGGCGTGCGCGGGGGCTGCGTGGACTGCAGCGTCATCTGGTAACGCTGCGGATCGAAGCGGCCTTCAACCTGGAACGCGGGGATCGACTGGATGACCGCCTGCACCTGCGCATCGCCGACGACGATGTTGGTGCGATCGGCCGCGAGGCCGAGCACCGCACGGTCGATCAGCTGCTCGAGCACTTCGCGCTTGCTTTCCATCGTCTCGAACGCGCGCGCGTCGAACGCCTCGCCGTCCTGCTGACGACGCTGCTCGCGCATGTTGTCGAAGGTCTGCCGGAACTCCTCCGCGCTGACCTCGGTCGAGCTCCAGGTGAACTTCCGCACCAGCCACCAGTCCGGCGCGGACTGCCACCATTTCGGCGGCGCCTCGACCTTGGCGGCATAGTCGGCGTTGTTCTGGAACAGGTACTGCTCCATGCCGAAGAACGCGAAGGGGACCGCGAGTACCGCCACGATGGCGATGGCGATCCAACCACTGGTCTTATCTCGAAGCGCTTGCAGCATGGGTCCGGACACAGGATGGCGAGCCGCGCAGTGTACCCGCAAGCCCGCGACCGCGCAGGCGCCGCGCCTGCTCGCGCCGCGCCGCGACCGCCCCCGCAGCTGTTCAGTCGCCACCGGGAATGCGGTCGTAATCGCCAAGGGGATCGCGTACCATGCGCGCCTGACCGGAATCCCCGTCCGGACTCGCAGCGCAGTGCGCGGCAGGCCGGATGCTCCAGACGTACGACACGTCGCTATCTCAAGAAGAAGAGGAATTCACTGATGGCAAACCTCACCAAGTCCGACATCATCGCTTCGGTCGCCGAGAAGTCCGGCCTGTCGCGCGCAGACGCTGGCCGTGCCGTCGACGGCCTGCTCGACACGATCACCGAGGCGCTGAAGAACGGCGACGCGGCCAACTTCGTCGGCTTCGGTTCGTTCGTCGCGCGTCCGCGCGCTGCGCGCACCGGTCTGAACCCGCAGACCAAGGAGCCGATCCAGATTGCCGCTTCGACCGTGCCGGCGTTCAAGGCTGGCAAGGCGCTGAAGGATGCGGTAAAGTAAGCGGCTCGATTGTTCCGCATGGGTGCTTAGCTCAGCGGTAGAGCGTCTCCTTTACACGGAGAGGGTCGGGGGTTCGAAACCCTCAGCACCCACCAAGAGTTTCAAAGCGCGGAGCGGTAGTTCAGTTGGTTAGAATGCTGGCCTGTCACGCCGGAGGTCGCGGGTTCGAGTCCCGTCCGCTCCGCCAATTCTTCAACAGAAAACCCTGCAGAAATGCGGGGTTTTTTGTGGGCTGCGTTTTGTCGATGCGCTGCGGAGTTGTCTGCAGGTGACTCCGTCGCCCCGCAGGACAGCTCGGACATCGGGAACGCTTGACTACCTGTCCGTCCACGCCTGCTCAACGCGCCCGCGGTGCTGCATCCCACATAATCGATGAAACGCCTCGATTGCCTGGCATCGCCAATCCGTAGCGTCGACCTTGCGCAGTGCACGATCAGCAGGGATGAAAACCCAGTCGCTCCACATCGCGACACCGTCTCTGATTTCTGCGGCTCGTTCTGCGCTCGGCGCGTCCGAGGCCATCGTGCCGGATGCCGCGGAGTACGCGGCGTGCAACGAGATCCGACCGCGCGGAGACGCGATCCGCAACAGCGCTTGCGACCCGATTGGATGCCACATCGAACGCCGCGAAAAAAAGTGCGCGCACCCTCTTCCCAAGCCCGGAGTTTCATGTAGAATCTCGCGCCTTGGAGCGGTAGTTCAGTTGGTTAGAATGCTGGCCTGTCACGCCGGAGGTCGCGGGTTCGAGTCCCGTCCGCTCCGCCATTTGCAAGCGAAAACCCCTGCAGAAATGCAGGGGTTTTTCGTTTGTGGCGACATCATTCCCGCGTGACCTGGCGCTACCGGCAATCGCCTTCTCGCACGAACGCGAGATCTTCGAAGTCGTAGCTGAAGTCCGCGCCCGGATCGACCTTGGCCATGTGCAGCGTGGTCGCCCTGCCCTGGGCCGGCGACGCGATCAGCCACGCGTCGACATCGACATCGACTTCCTGCCAGCGCACCTGCAGGCGATCTTCGACCGCAACCACATCGCCGTGCAGTTTCGGCGAAAGCTCGGACACGAAGCGCAGTCCATCCCCCTGCGGACATACGTCGATACGACCGAACCACGGATCGCGCCAGCGCCCTGCGACGTTCTCGATCTGTTGCGCGGTCGGCGTGCTTGCCGGCTTTCGTATGCCGGACGCTGACGTGTCACTGTCCTCGCGCTCGGCTGCGAGCAGACCGGCGTAGTACGCGACATCGTGCAGACCAGTCGCGCCGGTGAACTGCTTGACCAGCGCCTGCATCAACACGGTGCGCGCCTCGTCCGCGTCGCCGTTGATCAACACGACGATGCCGACGCCGCGCTCGGGCAACAGCGTCAGCGCGGAGTACATGCCCTTGAGCGTGCCGGTGTGCGACACCTTCGAGGTGCCGTCGACATCGGTCAGCCGCCAGCCGTACCCGTAGGCCGAGAAATGACTGCGGTCCCACGCGCGCATCCGCGCGCCCAGCGGCATCGGCATGTGCGCCGTCCACGCGGCTTCGCGTTGCGCCTGCGACAGCCACGGGCGTTCGGCATGAAAGGGGTCGGCATCGAGCCAGACCTGCGCCCAGCGCAGCATGTCGTCGAGGCTGCAGCGCAGTCCGCCAGCGGCCAGCATCGGCTCGTCCGGAATCGTCGCCTCATCGGCGCGCACCACAACATTGCCGCCGTCGATGCGCGCATGCGGCTGGGCGACGTTGCCGACCGCATCGCGCGACCAGTTGCCGGCCTGGCACCGCGTCATGCCCAGCGGTTCGAACACTTCGCGCCGCACCAGCACATCGAACGGCACGCCGGCCACGGCGGCCGCGACTTCGCCGGCGACGATGTAGAGCGTGTTGTCGTAGGCGTAGCGCGAACGGAAGCTCCAGCGCGGCTGCAGATGGCGCAGGCCGTGGATGACCTCCGCGCGCGTGAACCGGTTCGGTGACGGCCACAGCATCAGATCGCCGGCGCCCGGGCCGAGGCCGCTGTTGTGGATCAGCAGATCGCGGACCTGGATCTCGCGCGTGACCCAGTCGTCCGCCATGCGGAAATCGGGCAGATGCCGCACCACCGGATCGTCCCAGCGCAACAGACCTGCATCGACCTGACGGGCCAGCACCGCTGCGGTCATCGCCTTGCTGTTGGATGCGATCTTGAAGAGTGTGTTGGCATCGATCGCGTCGCCGCTGCCGGTCGAGGTCTCGCCGCGCACTTCCAGTTGACGCACGCCGTCCGCACGCACCACCCCGACCGCGACTCCGGGCAGCTCGTAGCGCGCCACCGCGTCGTCGACCGCCCGGGTGACTGCAGGCCATGACCTTGCATCCGCTTCAACCGCCTGCACCCCCGGCAACACCGCAAGCGCCATCACGGCTGCGAACAACGCATGTTGTGCCATCGCCTTCGTCCCCCATCACAACATGGAACGGGCTGTCGCCGGCCGAGATCGGCGACAGCCTTCCCTACGTTGTCAGTCGCCCGTTTTCAGAAGTTCCACGTCACCACCAGCTGCGCATAGCGCGGCGATTGCCAACGGGTCCCGGTCCCGAAGTACGGACGCTGCTCGCCGGGCTGGCCCTCGTAACGCGCACGCACGTTGATCGTCTCCTGCTCGTTGAGCAGGTTGTAGACCGACAGACGCGCTTTCAGGTCGATCCCCTCGACCGGCAGGGTCCAGGTGACGTTGACCCCGAGATCATAGATCCACGGCATGCGGCCGAATGCACCGCGCGGCGAGTATGCGTACACGCGCTGGTCGTAGCCCTGGTCGCACTTGTCCACGCAATGCCAGAACGAACCGCCGCCCGAACCTTCCGTCACGAAGCTGCCTGCGCCGGTACTGTCGTTCGGCCACGTCACGCCGAAGCCCGTGATCGGGCCACCGGACTGCGCGGTGAAGGTGGCGCCGAACGCCCATTGGTCATTGAACGCATAGCTGCCGCGCAGCTTGATCTGATGCCGACGGTCGTTGAACAGCGGGCCATAGTCTTCGTTGTTTGCCGGATGGTCCCAGTGCTGAACCATGCCGGTGTCGCCGTAGTTGGTGTCGGAGTTGACCGGACCTTCGTGGTTGCCCTCGGACTTCGACCACAGGTACGACGCATTGAACGCCCACTTGCCATCCCAGGCGCGATCGATCTGCAGCTCCAGCGACTTGTAGGTGCGCTTGGGATCCTTGTAGCCGACCACCTCACCGCTGCCGCCCTTGATGTAGCCGTCGCGGGATGTATCGATGGTGATCCAGCCTTCGGTGTCGCAGCCGATGCTGGAATCGCCCCAGATCGTCAACGACTCGCCCGGGTTGCCGATCGGCCACAGGTTGAAACCGACAGGGCCGCAAGGCGTGTGATTGATGCGCAGATCGTCCATCGCGTTGGGCATGCGCCGGTAAGTTGCGTTGACGCCCCACGACCATGCCTGACTGATCGCGCTCTGGAAGCCGAGGATCGCCTCGTCCTGGTAGACCGCGTCGAGGTCGCGATCCACGCTCTGGCGCAGATCGTCGACCGGCAGGTTGTAGGAATCATCGACACCGCCAATCTGCGCACCGATGATCGGCGCCATATAGGACGTGCCGGTCACCGGATTGGTTTCCTGGCGCCAGCCGTCGAGCGCATAGAAGGTGCGCTCGTCGATCAGGCCACCGGCAAAGTTGTAGTTGATGATGTTGGTGACCGGCAGGTAGTAGCGCCCCAGGTTGCCGAACAGCTTGGTGCCGCCATCGCCCTTCATGTCCCAGGAGAAACCGATCCGTGGCGAGACGAGGTTGTCGATCTTGATGAAGCTGCTGCCCGTCGCGGTCTTGTTGTCGAAGTTGTCGACGCGCACGCCCAGATTCAGGAGAAAATTGGGCGTGACGCTCCACACGTCCTCGAGGTAATACGCGTTGGCCACGGTGTCGAACACGCCACCGTCGATGCGATCGCGCGCCATCAGGATGGCGTCGACGCCGGCCGGCACGGTGGTGCCGTTATCCAGAATATCGCCGGGATCGGCGCCGAATGCGGTGTAGCGCATGCCCGTCGGACCCGGATAGTGGGTAGTGCGATCGGTGGTCATCACCTCGCGGTCCAGGCCGAACCGCAGCAGGTGGTCACCCAGGGTCCACTCGAAATCCAGTCGTGCCGCCTCGCGCTCATCCTCATGATTGACGACCGAGGCCGAGCCCGGGTGACAGCCGAGTACCGGGCTGCCCATCGCGCGGTAGACGTCGCCATAGCTCGCGTTGTCGTAGAACACCTGCGCACACAGGTCATCGGCCGGCGAGCGGGAGAAGCTCCGGCTCCTGTTGAGGCCATACATGGCCTTGGCGACGAAGCTCTCGCCGAAATGACCGGTATAGGTCACCGACCCGCTCTTGCCGCCGCCGTCGACCGTGGTATCGCCGATCGATCCACCAACGACCCGCGTGTCGAAATCGTATGCATGCGTGCCGACCTCTGCCTCGGACTCGTCGGAGAACGCCAGCAGTTCGAGCAGATGGTTGTCGGTGATGTTCCAGTCCATCTTGGCGCCCCAGAACCCGTTGTCGGACGTACTCTCCGACCAGGTGTTGCCGGCGCTGTTGGTGTAACGGGACTGGTCGTCGCGCTGCTCGTACATTGCGAACAGGAACAGCCTGTCCTGCACGATCGGACCCGAGGCCCAGACATTGGCCTTCGTGAACTGCTGCCGGTCACGGCTCGCCCGGACATTCGTGTTGCCGTCGTCGTAATAGTGGTCGTCGGCCGTTGCGCGCCATGCGTTGGGCTCGAAGGTAACCTCGACACCCCCACGGAACTCGTTGCTGCCCGAACGGCTGACCGCATTGATCACGCCGCCGGTGCTGCGCCCGAACTCGACGGAATAGCCACCGGTCTTGACCTGGAATTCCTGGAAGAACGCGAACGGCGCGCTCGAAAAGCTGTGCCGACGGTAGAAGTCGGTCACGTTCAGGCCGTTGATGAACACCGAATTCTCGGCGATCGACGAGCCGCCGAAGGAAATACCGCCGAGGGAGGAATTGCCGCCCATGACACCGGGCGCGAGCATCGCCACCGACGCCAGACTCTGTTCCACAGGCAGGCGCGCCAGGTCCTCGCGGTTGATGTTGGTCGCCGACTCGGTGGAACGCACATCGACGCGATTGACCACACGCGAACCGATCACCTCGACGGCGGCCAGGTTGGCGATGTCGCCGCCGCTGCCCAAGTTGACCGTGGTCGTGCCGCCGAGCGCCACGTTGACCTCGATCGGTGCCCCCAGTGGCTGTCCGTCCCGACTGACCTGCAGGCGGTAGTCGCCCACCTGCAGTTGACCGAGGCGGTAACTGCCGTCGCCGCCCGCCGTCACGGTGCGGGTCAGACCGGTGCTGGTACTGGTGACGGTGACCTGGTCTCCCGCACTGGCGCGTCCCGCGACCGAGCCGGTCGCACTCTGCGCCATGACTGCCGGCGTGATCGCGGACAGGCAGGTGCCGAGGGCGAGACTGAGCGCCGCCCGATGGATTGTTCTTTGGCTGACCTTCATTGCAGTGACTCCCCGGAGCAATGGTTGCGTGATGGTTGGCATCGGCCGGCGTTACGGCTCCAGCGGCAGGAATTCCCACTGGAAGTCGTAACGCCATTGGTCGAAGTACAGGTTTCCCCCCTGCCATTCCGCTTCGCCGCGCTGTGAATCCACGGTCTCGGAGCGGAAATGTCGTTTCGCGGGCACGAACTCGCGCGCGTAGTCGTCGTTGAACGCGATGCGATAGGCGTCCAGCCCACCCAGATAGAAATCCGCAATCCGCGGATCGGCATGCGACAGACGGCCGAAGGTCACGTCCACCGGCAACCAGCCGTACGGGGCCAGGTACAGCCAGCCCCAGTCGTGCATGTTGTTGTAGTCGCCGTCGGAGACGATCCAGCCCGACTGCCAGCGCGCGGGAATGCCGTTGAGCCGCAACAGCGTGATCAGCAGCAGGGTCTGCTGGCCGCAGTCGGCATGGCCGGCATGCAGGGCGTAGTCGCTGATATTGGAGATCGTCGAATATTCCAGCGCACCCGCCCACGGGATTGCATCGACCGCCGCGAACAGCTTCTGCGCGATCCGGTACGGGTTCGTTTCGTCGCCGACCACCTGCGCGGAATACAGCCGCATGGCGTCGGTGAACGCCACGTGCGGCAGGCGCTCTGCGAGAAACGGGGCGAGTGCCGCGCTGGCCTCCGGCGACAGCGGCAACACCTCGTCAGGATCCACGTCAGCGTAGTGGGCCAGCGTGGTCAGTTCATAGGTCACCGAGAACGCCGTCGGCGTGCCGGTGACCGCCGGCGCGCGCAGGTGCACGGTGCGTTGCAGTGCCGACTCGGGCGCGACATCGGCCCCGCCCGGAGTGCTGGCAACGAAGCGGATGCCCTCCTGCTGATCGGCAATGGCACGCGGGTACGGCAACCAGGCATCGATGATCTCGCCGTCGGGCACGGCATCGGCATTGACGGTCAGTGACTGGGTCACACGCATCCGCCGCGGCGCGACGCTGCGCAGCCCCGAGCCGGCGGCGAGCGTGCTGACTTCCTCGTGGTGCGGATGTGGTGTCTCGAGTGGGCTGTCATAGAACGGACGCGGATCAGCACGGCGTGCCGCGGCCTCGCTGCTCAATCGATACAGATTCGACGGCGACCGGCGGAAATAGCGCAGCACGCCGTCGATGTGCCTGGACTCGAACAGGCCGGCATCGCGCCAGCGCGTGAACTCCTCGTCCTGCAGGTCCGGGATCTGGCGCGCGACGGCATCGCGGACAGCCGCCTCGTCAAGGCTGAAGTCGATCAGCAGCCTACGCATGCGCTCGCGCTCGAATTCCAGCGGCACCCGGGCCTCCGCGTCCGCCGGCAGTCGCGCCAGCGCCTGCGTGATCCGGGTCTGCGCCCGCTCGAAGTGACCAGCGTCGACAAGCGCCACCACATCGTCCAGCACCGCTGCCCGCGGAGCCGCGATCACGCATGAGACCATGCAGGCCATCAGCATCGACAGCCATCGCGCCGCGGCGCGCCCCCGGTGGGATCGATTCGATTTCATCGAGACGGTCCCCGGCCTCGAACCCAACACATCGTCATATCGATAGTCCCGGGATGCGCTTTCGAGGTGGTGTAGCACGACTGAAATAGTGAGTCAATAATTTATTCTTGACATAAAGACGGGACGAATGATGTATTCCAGGACGCGGGGAGATTCCCGGGGACCACGGAGCGCGCATATGGGCAATCGAACGCGAACAGGCCTCCTGCTCGCATTGCTGACACTCGCGGCCCCATGCCTTGCCGACGCGGCAGCGGCGCGATCCGCCCCGGCCATGGACGCGCTGCAGGCTCAGAAGGCGGCGGCCGTCGACGCCATCGGTATCGACGAGGCGCAGCTCGATCCGGACTACTGGATCAGGCGCGCAGACCATGCGGAGCGGATCATCTACAACGACGCACAGCTTGCAGTGCAGAACGCGAGCATGCGCGACGATGATCCGAGCCTCGTCGACATCGCCGCGCTTTCATCCTCGATCGATGCCGCGCAGGTCCGCGGCTGGATCGAGGCGCGTTCGGTGATGCCCGACCGCGCGCTGTATGGCGCCGACGGCAAACAGATCGGCAGCCGCGCAACGACGGACCTGCTCGCCGCACTGGACCTGGGAAAGATCCCGCAGACGCAGTCGCCGCGCTACGGACTGGTGGTGCGTCGGGCCGACCTGCGCACCTTTCCGACCCGCACGCGCGTGTTCAGCACGCCTGACGACACCGACATCGACCGCTTCCAGGAAGACGCGCTGTTTCCCGGCACGCCGGTTGCGGTGGTGCACACAAGCCGGGACGGTCACTGGGTGTTCGTCGTCAGTGAGCGCTATCAGGCATGGCTCGAACGTGACCGGGTCGCCGTCGGCACACGTGACGAGGTCCTTGCCTATGCCCACAGATCGCCCTATCTGATCGTCACCGGCGCGACGGCCCGGACCGTGTTCACGCCCGAAGCGCCGCAGGTCTCGGACGTGCAGCTCGAAATGGGCTCGCGTCTGCCGCTGGCGACCGGTGTCGCACTCGACCAGCCGCTGCATGGCCAGGTGCCCTACTTCGGTCACGTCATCGAGCTGCCGGTGCGCGGCGAGGACGGCAGCCTGTCCTTCGCACCGGCGATGGTGCCGCGATCGCAGGACGTCGCCACCCGCTACCTGCCTTACACCCGCGCCAACCTGATCAGTCAGGCGTTCAAGTTCCTCGGCGAACGCTACGGCTGGGGGCATTCCTACAATGCACGCGATTGCAGTGGCTTCGTGTCGGAGATCTATCGCAGCCTCGGCGTGCTGTTGCCGCGCAACACCAGTGCGCAGGCGGTGAGCCCTGCGTTGAACCGGATCGCGATCGAGCCCGGCACCAGCCACGCCGAACGCGTGCGCCTGCTGCGCGCTACCGAAATAGGCGATCTGATCTATATCCCCGGGCACGTGATGATGGTCATCGGTCATGTCGATGGCGCCCCCTGGGTGATCCACGACACCGCCGGCATGAGCCTGCAGGGCGACGATGGACAACTGCGGCGGCTGCGGCTCAACGGCGTCGTGGTCACACCCTTGCTGCCGATGCGCAGCAGTGCCGAGACATCCACCGTCGAGCGCATCACCAACATACAGCGCGTGCGCCCATGACAGGCGGCCACGCGCGCACCACAGGAAACCGTGCATGAAGAACGCCCCATGAAGATCACGCGGATCGAACTCGGCATGCTGCGCGTGCCGCTGAAGACGCCGTTCAAGACCGCGCTGCGCACCGTGGAGAGCGTCGACGACATCATCGTGTCGATCCACACCGACAGCGGCCACATCGGATATGGCGAGGCGGCGGCGACCGCGGTGATCACAGGCGACACGCATGGCGCGATCGTCGCGGCGATCTCGACCGTCATCGCGCCACGACTGATCGGGCGCGAGCTCGCAGACTTCAATGCGCTGACCCGGCTGGTGCAGACCGCGCTCGAACGTAACACCAGCGCGAAGGCCGCGGTCGAGATCGCGCTCTATGATCTGTTCGCGCAACTGCATGGCGCGCCGCTGTACCGCATCCTCGGCGGCGGCGATCCGGTCATCAGCACCGACATCACGATCAGCGTCGACTACATCGACAAGATGGTCGCCGATGCACTGTCGGCAGTGGACCGTGGCTTCGGCGCGCTGAAGATCAAGGTCGGCAAGGATCTGGGCGTGGACCTCGAACGCATCCGTGCGATCCACGCCGCGGTCGAAGGTCGCGCGCTGTTGCGGCTCGACGCCAATCAGGGCTGGACGCCGAAGCAGGCGGTGCACGCGATGCGTCAGCTCGAAGATGCGGGCATCGAACCGGAACTGCTGGAACAGCCGGTCAAGGCCCACGATCTCGCCGGCCTGAAGTACGTCACCGATCGCGTGCACGTGCCGGTGATGGCCGACGAAAGCGTGTTCGGGCCGGTCGAACTGATCGAACTGATCCGCATGCGCGCGGCCGACATCGTCAACATCAAACTGATGAAGACGGGCGGCCTGTCGAATGCGATCAAGCTCGCCGACATCGCCGGCCTGCACGGCGTGGACTGCATGATCGGCTGCATGATCGAGACCAGCATCAGCGTCGCCGCGGCGGCGCATCTGGCCGTGGCCAAGTCCGATGTCATCACCAAGGTCGATCTCGACGGGCCCTCGCTGTGCGCATGGAATCCGGTCGAAGGCGGCGTGTCGTTCGACGATGCCGAGATCTCGATCGGCGATGCGCCGGGACTCGGCATCGTCTCGTTACGCGGCGTGCAGCCCATCGTCTGCTGACATGCAGATGGCCTCGCCGCTGCTGAAGATCCGCGCCGAACGCGACCGGCTGTCGGCGATCGAACGCCGCATCGGCGATTTCGTGCTGGAGAATGCGCATCTGCTGCGCGACTACTCCTCGCAGCAGCTCGCCGGCGCGCTCGGCATCAGCCAGTCGAGCGTGGTGAAGTTCAGCCAGAAGCTCGGTTTCCGCGGCTATCCGGACTTCAAGTTCTCCGTGGGCGAATCGGTCGCGCGCGAACCCGAGCCGGCACACGTCGCGCCCGCGGCGACGATCGATGTGCCGGCGGTGGCGGACGCGCTGTGGCAGGGCAAGAGCCAGGCGGAGGCCGCGACGCGTTCGATCAATCCCGAAACTGCGCTGGAGGCGATCGCAGCCGTGCTGCACGTCGCGGGGCGCGTGGTCGTGGTCGGCTCGGGCGAAGACAATCTCGCCGCGCGCGCATTCGCGTTGCGCCTGTCGCTGCTCGGTGTCACCGCGGCCTACCATCCCGATCCCGCGCTGGCCGCCGCGCAGGTCGCGGGACTCGACGAGGGCGATCTGCTGGCGCTGTTCGCCGAGCAGGGCCAGCAGCCGGCGTTGTTGCAACTGGCGAAGCTCGCGCACGAACGCGGCGCACGTGTGCTGTCGGCAACGCGGCATTCCAGCAACCCGTTGCGCGCCCGCGCCGACCATGCGCTGCTGGTCTCGGCGCACGACGCGCAGCCGCATGTCGCGATGCTGCTCTATCACAGCGCACTGCAGCAGCTGCTCGATGTCGTCATCGTGCAGCTGTGCGCGATGCCCGGTCGGCAGGCGCGACTCGCCGACCATCAGGCGCGCATGCGCCGCCTGCTCGATCCATGAACCAGGAGAACGCCGCCATGCCCCGACTCCATCGATGCGCTTCACGCGCAGCACTGCTGCTGACCGCACTGTTGCTGGCCGCCTGCAGCACCACACCAACGCCAGGCGCGGCACCGCTGACCGGCGCCCAGCAACTCGTCGTCGTCACCGCCGCCGACTGGAACGCGGCGCAGGCGCGTATGCAGCGCTTCGAACGCGATGGCGACGGCGCCTGGCGCGCGGTCGGCGATGCGGTGCCGGTGATGCTGGGCCGCAGCGGCAGCGGCTGGGGCATCGGCCTGCATCCGGCGCAGACGGGCGAACCGCAGAAGCGCGAAGGTGACGGCCGTGCACCGGCCGGCGTGTTCGCGATCGGCGAGGCCTTCGGCTACGCGCCCACCGGTATCGGCGCCCTGCCCTATCTGCCGATGCAGGCCTCGCATTACTGCATCGACGTGCCGACCTCGCCGCTCTACAACCGCATCGTCGACGAGAAAGATGTCGGCGCGGCGGCAGTGGAGGGTTCGAGCGAACGCATGCGTCTCGACCTGCACAACGATGGCGACGTGCGCTACCGCCAGGGTTTCGTCATCGAACACAACGCACAGGGCGAAGCCGGCCGCGGCAGCTGCATCTTCGCCCATCTGCTGCGCCGCCCCGACGAGACCACGGCCGGCTGCACCGCGATGAGCGATGCGGCGATGGAGGCCTTGCTGGGCTGGCTGGACCCGGCGCGCACGCCGCGCTTCGTGCTGTTGCCCGACGCCGAGTACGCGCGTTTGCAGACCGCCTGGCAGCTGCCGGCGCTGCCGCGATGAGCGCCGCGACGCCACTGGTCTCGCGTATCGCCACGCTCGACGATCTGCCCGCGGTGCTGGCGATGATGCGGGCCTTCTACGTCGAGGACCGCCTGCACTTCGACGAGGTCGCCACGCCACGCGCGGTGTCGGCGCTGCTGTCGGACCCCGGCTGCGGCGCGCTGCTGCTGCTCGGCGCTGACGGCTACATGGCCCTGACCCGCGGCTTCAGCCTCGAACAGGGCGGTCACCACGCCCTGCTCGACGAGCTCTACATCGCTCCCGCCGCGCGCGGCCGTGGCCTCGGCGCGCAGGCGCTTGAGATCGCGAGTGCGCAGGCGCGCGTCTGGGGCGTGGCCGTGCTTCGGCTGGAAGTGCATCACCACAATCCACGCGCGAAGGCGCTGTACCTGCGCGCGGGTTTCAGCGACGGCCATCGCGACACGCTCGCGCTCGATCTGGGTACAGACACTTGATGCATCGACGACCGCGCGGCCGTCGCGCCTCATGGCATGCTGCGGCGGTCCGTCGAACCGGCCGCGCGCCATGACCGAAGCTGTGCCCGCACGTCGCACCCTCCCCGCCTCCGTCCGCGTGCTGCTGGCGCTGCTGGCCGGCGCGGTCGTCGGTCTCTCGCTCGCGGCCTGGAACGCCGACACCGCGCTGCGCGTCGCCGAGTTCGCACAACCGATCGGCAAGCTCTGGCTCAACGCGCTGCAGATGACTGTCGTGCCGCTGGTCGCGGCGCTGGTCGTGGTCGGCATCAACGGCGCGGCCGATGCGGCGGCCTCGGGTCGCACCGCGCGCATGGCGATGGCGACGTTCGCGGTACTGCTGGCGGTGTGCGGCACCTTCGCCGCGATCGCCGCGCCGGCCCTGCTGTCGCTGGTGCCGCGCGACGATGCCCTGGTCGGCGCGTTCCGTGCCGCGATCCAGGCACCCGAAGTCCTGCCGCAGGCGCCGAGCTTCGGCCTGTGGATCACCAGTGTGATTCCGAGCAACGCGATCGCCGCCGCGGCCGCCAGCGCGATGCTGCCGCTGGTCGTGTTCTCGATGTTCTTCGGCTTCGCACTGACCCGGCTCGAACCCGAGCGACGCGAACGCATGCTGGATCTGGTGCGCACGATCGGCGACGCGATGATCGTCGTCGTGCGCTGGGTGCTGTGGGCGGCGCCGGTCGGCGTATTCGCGCTGGTGCTGGCGGTCTGCGCGCATGTCGGCCTCGGCGTGCTGACGGCGCTGGGGTACTACATCGCGCTCCAGTGCGTGCTGTATGTGGCGATCACGCTGCTGATGTACGGGGTCGCGGTGACCGTCGCGGGTGAGCGCCTGCCGCGCTTCGCCGCGGCCTTGCTGCCGGTGCAGGCGATCGCCGCGAGCACGCAGTCCTCGCTGGCATCGCTGCCGGTGATGGTCGACAGCGCGCGCAACCGCCTTGGCTATCCGCTGGCGGTCACGTCACTGGTGCTGCCGATGGCGGTCTCGCTGTTCCGCATCGCCAGTCCCACGCAGTATCTGAGCGTCGTGGTGTTCATCGCCTGGATGTACGGCGCGACCCTGGGCCCGGCCCAACTCGCGATCGCGGTCGGCCTGAGCATCGTCATCAGCATGGGCTCGGTCGGCCTGCCGGGCCAGGTGAGTTTCATGACCAACAACCTGCCGGTGACGCAGGCGATGGGCCTGCCGATCGAACCGCTGGGTGTGCTGCTCGCCGTCGACACCCTGCCCGACGCCTTCGCGACAGTCGCCAACACCACCGCCGACGTCACCGCCACCGCGGTCGTCGCCCGCCATGGCGGTGCGTCGTCTCTTCCGGATATTCCACCGACATGATCCACACCTTGCTGCACAACCCGCGCTGCTCGAAATCGCGCGCCGCGCTCGACCTGCTGCAATCACGCGGCATCGAAGCGGATGTCGTGCGCTATCTCGACACCCCGCTCGATGCCGACGCCCTGCGCACACTTCTGCGCCGTCTCGACATCGCGCCACGCGCCCTGCTGCGCACCGGCGAGGACGTCTATCGCGAACTCGGACTTGCCGACGAAGCGCTCGACGATGATGCGATCATCGATGCGATGGTCAGACATCCGAAGCTGATCGAACGGCCGATCCTGGTGCACGGCGAACGAGCGGTCATCGGCAGGCCGACGGAGCGGTTGCTGGCACTGCTCGACTGACAAGGACCCCTGAACGCATAAGACGTCATTCCCGCCTACGCGGGAATGACGAGCTTCAAATGCGTCGCATCGTCAGACAACGTCCAGCCAGTCTGACGAGCGGAACTCCGACTCTCCGATCAATGCGTCCGCTTCGCCACATGCATTGCCGACGCGCGCGCAGGCGGGGCAAAGCTGTCGGCGCGGGCGTTTGGCCAGAAGGTCTTGAATACTGCGTGCTCAGGCACGCCACTCAGTAGTTCGCCCGGCTCGAGAAAGCGGTAGAGCGCCGCCAGCGAACGCACCTCGGTCGGCGAGACGCGACGCAGGATGTGCTCCGGCCCGATCTGCATCGGATGCTCCAATCCGGCCGCGCCGATCATGTCGCGCAGCGCCTTCAACGTGTTCTGGTGGAAATTGAACACCCGATTGGCCTTGTCAGGCACATCGAGCAGGCGCCAGCGCGCCGGGTCCTGGGTGGCCACGCCGGTCGGGCAATGGTCGGTGTGGCAGGCGCGCGATTGGATACAGCCCAGCGAGAACATGAAACCACGGCCTGCATTGCACCAGTCCGCCCCCATCGCCAGCGTGCGCGCCATGTCGAAGCCGCTGGTGATCTTGCCGGCCGCGGCGACCCGGATACGGTCGCGCAGGCCGATCCCGACCAGCGTGTTGTGCACCAGCATCAGCCCTTCCTGCAGCGGCAGTCCGACATGGTTGATGAACTCCGACGGCGCCGCGCCAGTGCCGCCCTCGGCACCGTCGACGACGATGAAGTCCGGCAGGATGCCGCTGTCGAGCATCGCGCGCGCGATGCCGAACCACTCCCAGGGGTGCCCGATCGCGAGCTTGAAGCCCGCCGGCTTGCCCCCCGACAGCGTGCGCATGCGGTCGACGAATTCCAGCAGGCCGAGCGGCGTGGAAAACGTGCTGTGCGCGGCAGGCGACTCGCAGTCCTGGCCGACCGGAATGCCACGCGTCTGCGCGATCTCCGGCGTGACCTTCGCGCCGGGCAGCATGCCGCCATGGCCGGGCTTGGCGCCCTGCGAGAGTTTCAGTTCGACCATGCGCACCTGCGGCTCGGCCGCATGGCGCGCGAACAGATCCTCGTCGAAGCGGCCCTTGGCATCGCGGCAGCCGAAGTAACCCGAGCCGATCTCCCAGACCAGATCGCCGCCATGTTCGCGGTGATACGACGAAATCGCGCCTTCACCGGTGTCGTGGAAGAAATTGCCGCGCTTCGCGCCGAGGTTCAGTGCGCGGATCGCGTTGGCCGACAGCGAGCCGAAGCTCATCGCCGAGATGTTGAACACGCTGGCCGTGTACGGCTGCGCGCGCTCGTCGCCCACGGGAACGCGGAAGTCGTACGACGCGGCGTGCGCCGGCACCAGCGAATGGTTGATCCACTCGTACTGGGTACCGTACATGGGCAACTCGCTGCCGAACGGCACCACGTCGCTGACGTTCTTCGCACGCTGGTAGACCAGTGCGCGCTGCTGGCGCGAGAACGGCACCTCGTCCTGGTCGTCCTCGATGAAGTACTGGCGGATCTCGGGGCGGAACGCTTCCAGCCCGTAGCGGAAGTGTGCGGTCAGCGGATAGCTGCGACGCAGCGTCGCGCGCTTCTGCAACAGATCAACCGTGCCCAGTACCGACAGCGCCAGCAACGGCACCGCGGCGATCGCCCAGCCCGTCGACTGCTGCAGCGACGCCATGGCGATCGAGACCAGCGCCATGAAGACGCAGAGTGCGAATGTGAGATAGCGGACCATCTTGCTCCCTTCCAGAACAGTCGGAACGTGGCGTCCGGCGCGACATCCTCCCCGGATGACGGTGAAATCCAGCCGCCGGCCCGTCCGGCACATGCTGCGCGTTGTACGCATGGTAGGGAGCGCCTCCGCGCACGGCCAGCCGAAACTGAATGTTCCATTGCGCGCCTGTCCGATTCACGGTGATTTGGCAGGCCGCTGCCTACTGTCGATCCGAACTCCACGCTGTCTGCGGAACGTCCATGTCGCTGCCCTCCTACAACCTGGTGGTTCTCGCTGGAATGACGCGGGCCGTGCACGCCGACCAGCCGGACGCGGACTGGCGTGAGCTGGAACCGGTGTTGCGCGCGCAGTGGGAGCAGATACCCCGCGCGATGGGCCGGGACGCGGCGCGCGGGCTGCCCGATGCGGCACCGGCCATCGGCCCGGCATCGATCGACACCGGAAGCGCAGACTCATGATCCCGCCACGCACGATCTGGCGCGTGCTCGTGCTGCCGACCTACATCCTGATCACCGGCGTCGTGTTCGCGCTGGCGCTGCGCAACACCGCCGGCTCGATCCTCTCGCCGCTTGCGACGCTTGCGCCCTGGGTCGTGGTGGTCGCGGCTGCGCTGGCGATGCTGTCGATTGTCGGCGCCGCAGTGCGTTGGCGGCGCAGGCTCGCAGCGGTCCGCCGCATGCGTGCAGCACGCGCGCGTATCGAGTCGCCCGATTGGGAAGACGCCGACGCCACCGGCGTCGCACATCACGTCGGTCCGGGCTGATCCGCACGCATCACAGCGGATCCGCGATGCGGATCGTATGGCCGCCTGCGCACTTGGCCGCAGACAGCATCACGAACGCATCGCGACGACAGCGTCGCGCGCGAGTCGTGGCACCAGAAGAACCGCCGAGTACGACCACAGACGCCGATCCAAACAGGGTGATGATCGCCAAGTGGAAGCCGACCAGCCCTGCATTGGCTGGGGTCGAACCCGAACCCTGAACCGATCGCATGCATGCGCCCGTCAAGACACGCGTCGAGCCGTGGGAAGTGTGTGGGAACTGCCAGCCTGCAAACGCCACGGCCAACGATGGTGCCCGGAGCCGGAATCGAACCGGCACGACCTTGCGGCCAACGGATTTTAAGTCCGGTGCGTCTACCAGTTTCGCCATCCGGGCAGGCGGTCGACAGCGTGCCCCAGCGCGCGGTCGATTGGAACTGCCGCGTGTCGCGCGGCGACACCAGACACGAAAAGGCCCCGCATTCGCGAGGCCTTTCGAACTGGAGCGGGAAAAGGGGCTCGAACCCTCGACCTCAACCTTGGCAAGGTTGCGCTCTACCAACTGAGCTATTCCCGCTTGAAACCGTATTGTAACCCGCCTGCGACCCGAGTGGTGCGCCGGCTGGAGGCCTGGGTCGGAATCGAACCGGCGTACACGGATTTGCAATCCGCTGCATAACCACTCTGCCACCAGGCCGGTGACGCCGTGCAGGACTGTGGTCCTGTCGACAAAACGAAACCCCGCGTACAACCCGGGGCTTCGTCTTCGAAACTGGAGCGGGAAAAGGGGCTCGAACCCTCGACCTCAACCTTGGCAAGGTTGCGCTCTACCAACTGAGCTATTCCCGCTTGGGAGGCGAAATTCTACCCATCGCCACCGGGGTGTCAATACTTGTTCTTCTCCGCAGCGCGCATGATCGGCCACGCAGCACGCAGATACAGCAGGCCCGACCACAGCGTCAGGATCGCCGCGATCGCCAGCAACCAGTCGCCGAGGATGAATATCTCGCGCCCCAGCCACGGCAGCGGACGTGGCGGTTGGTCCGGGGTGACCGAATACAGCAGGCACGACAGCGCCACCATCTGCGCGATGGTCTTGATCTTGCCGATCGCCGCGACGCGCACCGTCGCGCGCTGTCCGAGTTCCGCCATCCATTCGCGCAACGCCGATACCGCGATCTCGCGGCCCACGATCACCGCGGCCCACAGCGCCATCCACGGCGTCGGATGGCCCTGCACGATCAGGAACAGTGCAACGGCGACCATCAACTTGTCGGCCACTGGATCGAGGAATGCGCCGAATGCGGAATACTGGTGGTACTTGCGCGCGATCCAGCCGTCGAGCCAGTCGGTGATCGACGCGAACGCGAACACCAGCGCGGTGGCGAAGTTCGTCCACTGGAATGGCAGGTAGAACACCAGCACCAGCACCGGGATCAACATGATCCGCATCAGCGTGATCCAGGTGGGAATCGTGAATTTCATCGGACGCCTGTCGGGGATTCAGTCGTGTCCGGCGCCGGGGCCGGGGTCGAGCCCGTGTAGGGTCGCATAGATGCGTTGCGCGAGCGCCGCGTTGACACCTTCGACCTGGGCAATCTGCTCGGCGCCAGCGGCCTTGAGCCCGCCCAGGCCGCCGAAATGCTTCAGCAGACTGGCGCGGCGGCGCGGGCCGATGCCGGGAATATCCTCGAGCCGGCTGGTGGTGCGCGCCTTCTGACGGCGCCCACGATGACCGGTGATCGCAAAACGATGGGCTTCGTCGCGCACCTGCTGCACAAGCTGCAGGCCGGGCGAGGCCGCGCCGGGTTTCAGCGCGCGCCCATCCGGCAGCAGCAGAGTCTCGTCACCGGGCTTGCGCGCCTCGCCCTTGGCCACGCCGACCAGACAGATACCGGTGAGGCCGAGCGTGTCGAGCACCGCGCGCGCCTGCGCGACTTGGCCGGTGCCGCCGTCGATCAACAGCACGTCGGGCAAAAGAGGGTCAGAGTCACTTTTCCCTTCGCGGACCGCACCCGACGCAGATTGATCGACAGAAAAGTGACTCTGACCCTCTTTTGCCTCTACCGCCGCAACCTCTGCAGCACGCGCGTCTGCCGCCTTGCGGAAGCGCCGGGTCAGCGCCTGGTGCATCGCCGCGTAATCGTCGCCCGGCTCGATGCCGGCGATGTTGTAGCGCCGGTACTGGCCGCGCACCGGGCCGGCGGCGTCGAACACCACGCACGAGGCCACCGTCGCCTCACCCATGGTGTGGCTGATGTCGAAACACTCGATGCGCTGCGCAACCGATGCCAGACCGAGCATCTCGCGCAGCGATTCGGCGCGCGCGTTCTGCGCAGCCTGGCTGCCCATTTCCGTCGCCAGCGAAATCTCGGCGTTGCGGCGCGCGAGATCCACGTAGCGCGCACGATCGCCGCGCACGCTGGTCTTGATCTGCACGCGGCGACCGGTGGATTCACTGAAGGCCTGTTCGAGCAGCGGCACATCCTCGATCGCGCGGTCGAGCACGATTTCGCGCGGCGGGGTCTGCTCGGCGTAATGCTGGGAGACGAACGCGGCCAGCACTTCGGCCGGATCGTCGCTGCCGTTGGTGCGCGGATGGAACGCGCGCGTACCGAGATTACGGCCGTCGCGGAACGCCAGCAGCAGCACGCAGGCCTGGCTGCCCTGCATCGCGCAGGCGAGCACATCGAGTTCGGCGACCTTGCCGTCGACGTACTGGCGCGCCTGCATACTGCGCATGTTGCCGAGCAGATCGCGCAGGCGCGCGGCGTCTTCGAAGTCGAGCTTTTCGGCCGCGGCCTCCATGTCGCGGGTGACTTCCTGCGTGAGTTCGTCGCTGCGCCCGTCGAGGAACAGCGACGCGCGGCGCACGGCGTCGCCGTAGTCCTGCGCGGAGATCATGCCGACACAGGGCGCCGTGCAGCGGCCGATCTGGTGCTGCAGGCAAGGACGCGAGCGGTTACGGAATACGCTGTCCTCGCAGTTGCGCAGCTTGAACAGCTTCTGCATCAGGTTCAGCGTCTCGCGCACCGCGGTCACGCCGGGATACGGGCCGAAGTAACGACCGGGGACGTTGCGCGGCCCGCGATGCACGGCAATGCGTGGCCAGTCGTCGCTGGTCACCAGCACGTAGGGATAACTCTTGTCGTCGCGCAGCGAGACGTTGTAGCGCGGCTTGAGCGACTTGATGAGCTGGTTTTCGAGCAGCAGCGCCTCGGCCTCGCTGCGCGTGACCGTGGTTTCCATGCGCGAGATCTGCGCGATCATCGCCATCGTCCGCGTGACCTTGGGCGATGCGTTGAAGTAGCTCGCCACGCGCTTGCGTAGATCCGCGGCCTTGCCCACGTACAACACGGTGTCGTCCGCCGCATACATGCGGTAGACGCCCGGTGCGGTGCTGAGCCCGGCGACGAACGCCTTGCCGTCGAACATCCCGCCGCCGCCTGACTTGCGCGGCCCGGTCATTCGCCTATCGGAACGTGCCGCACGGCGCCGCTGACCGGATCGAGCCGCAGCACGGCGTGCGCATCGGTATCGGCGATCCACACCGCATCGCTGCCGATCGCCAGACCGCCAGGCGAATGCAGGCGCTGCGGCAGATCGAAAGAGGTGAGTTCGCCGCCGCCCAGCCGCAGACGACGCAAGCTGTCGTTGCCGGCATCGGCGATCCACAACACCGGCGCGTCGGGTTCGAGTGCGAGTGCCTGTGGATGCTGCATGCGCGCATCGGTGCGCGGACCGTCAACGCGGCCGAACTGCCAGGGATCCTGGCCCACAAGCGTCGACACCGCGCCGGTGCGCGTATGCACGCTGCGGATCGCGGAACCGCTGGCGTCGCAGACGTAGAGCGTCTGCTGCACGCAGGCCAGCGAAACGGGCTCGGCGAACGAGGCCATCGACCCGCTGCCGTCCATCACCGCGAGCTTGCCGCTGCCGGCCAGCAGTTCGATCGTCGATCGGCCGAGATCCAGCCGCCAGATGCGGTTGTCGCCGGCGCAGGCGATATAGAGCTTGTCGCCGGCCAGCACGATGTCGCGCGGCTGGTCGAGCGCGACCGAGCGCGGATCGGTCAGCGCACCTTCGGCGGTGATGCCGGGACGGCCTGCGCCGCAGATCGTCGAGATGTCGCCGCTGCGCAGTTCGATGCGGCGCACCGCGTGATTGCCGGTGTCGGCGACGTAGAGCACGTCACGTTCGACGTAAATGCCGTGCGGCCGGGTGAACGCGGCCAGTTCCATCGGCCCGTCGATGAAGCCGGGGCTGCCGCTGCCGAACTGCCGCAGCACGCGGCCGCTGGTGTCGCATTCGAGCACGCGGTGGTGGCCGCTGTCGGCGACATACAGAAAATTGCCCGACAGCGCGAGACCGACCGGAAACCGCAACGGCAACGGCGGCTCGCCGCTGCGACGCATGCGGATCGGATCGACATTGAGCGCGTACGGCGTGAGTTCGGCGGCCAGCGCGCTCACGCGCGCGTCGAGCTCGCGGATACCGCCCTCGCCGACGATGCGCTCGCGCACCCGGCCATCACCGTCGATCAGCACGATCGTCGGCCAGGCCTCGATGCCGTAGTGCTGCCACAGCGTCCAGTCCGGATCGTGGGCAACCGGAAATTCGATGTGCTGTCGATGCGCGCGCTTGGACGCGCGACGCGATTCGCGCTCGGCATCGAAACGCGGCAGGTGCACCGCGACGACGTTGAGACGTTCGCGATGGCGCGCACGCAGATGGCCCAGATCGGCCAGGCGCTGCTGAGACCAGGCCGAGGCGAGATTCACGAACGCAAGCGCACAGACCTTGCCCCGCAGCTGCGCCATGCGCAGCGGGTCGGTCAGGTTCAGCCACTCCAGGCTGGCCGGGAACTCGGGAGCGATCGCGGCGTCGGTCATGCCCGGATTATGCGCGAACCGCCGGGGCACCGCGTCGATGCCGCGCGACGACCGCCTCGGCCGCCGCATCGACCAGTTCCCAGACCGATCCGAAGCCGGCCTCATCGCCGGTGTACGGGTCCGGTACGTCACCGCCGCCCTGTCCGGCCCAGTCGAGCAACAGGGCGATTTCGCCCGTGGCATCGGCCGGCTGGCGCTCGCGCACGATGCGCAGGGTGCTCGCGTCGGCGCACAGCAGCACGTCGAAGTCGCGGTAATCGGCGACGTCGAGCCTGCGGGCGCGCAGGCCGGAGATATCGACGCCGTGCGCGGCGGCGCTGCGGACTGCGCGCGGGTCCGGCGGATCACCGACATGCCAGTCGCCGGTGCCGCAGGAATCGACCTCGATGACGTCGCGCAGCCCCGCCGCCTCGATCCGCGCGCGCAACGCGCCTTCGGCCACTGGCGAGCGGCAGATGTTGCCGAGGCACACCACCAGCAGGCGGGTCATCCGCCGGCGGCCAGACGCGCTTCCGCGCGGGCGAGGTCTTCGGGCGTATCGACGCCGGGCGGGAATGGCTCGGTCGCGATGCCGACCGCGACGCGGTGTCCGGCCTCGAGCACGCGCAGTTGTTCGAGCATTTCGATCTGTTCCAATCGCCCCGGTGGCAGCGCCGCGAACTGCTTCAGGAAACCGACGCGATAGCCGTAGATGCCGATGTGCCGCCACCACTCGCCTTCGGGCATGGCATCGCGACTGCGCGCGAACGCATCGCGTGGCCACGGCACCGGCGCGCGACTGAAGTACAGCGCATCGCCCTGTGCGCCACGCACGACCTTGACGGCATTGGGATCGAGCAGCGTCTCGACATCCTCGACCGGCGCGCACAGCGTCGCGAGATCCACGCCCTGCTGCGATGCAAGCGCGGCGACTGCCTGGATGCCCGGGACCGGCGCGAACGGTTCATCGCCCTGCAGGTTCACGACCACACGCGCGTCATCCCACCCGGCGAGCGCGGCGCACTCGGCCAGACGATCGGTGCCGGAGGGATGGTCGGGCGACGTCATCGCCACCTGCACTGCGGTGCCAGCCAGCGCGTCGCGCACGCGCGCGTCGTCGGTCGCGACCCAGACCTCATCGGCGCCTGCCGCCAGCGCGCGACGCGCGACATGCAGCACCAGTGGTTCGCCGCCGAGCAATTGCAGCGGCTTGCCCGGCAGACGGGTGGACGCATAACGCGCGGGAATGGCGACGACGAAACCGGTGGATGTGCTCATGCGGGGATTGTCACAGATCGCGGTGCACGCGGCTGTGGGGCGCTTTGTCGCGCTCGCGCAAATGCCGACACTGTGGATCCAGGATGGGTGGAGCGAGGCGAAACCCATCGAGTCGAAAGCGGTGCGTGGGTATGACGTATCGCGAGTGTCGGCCCTCACCCCAACCCCCTCTCCCAGGGGGAGAGGGGCTCACGCCGCGCACTCTCGGTCAGCGCTTGATCAGCGCAGCTTGGCCAACCGGTCCAGCAATGCGATCCAGAACGCCTCCGGCAACTCCCCCGACACCGGCACGCTGTAATGCCGTTCGCCGGCGAAGCGCATGCACTTCACCGCGTCCTTCTCGGTCATCAGCACCGGCAGATCGCTGCCGAAGCGCAGGTCTTCGGCGGTGTAGCGGTGATGATCAGCGAAGGCGTGCGGAACGATCGCGATACCGTGGCTGCGCAGCGTCGCGAAGAAACGTTCGGGATCCCCGATACCTGCGACGGCATGCACGCGCTGGCCGGAGAAACGCGACAGCGGCAATGCGCGACCACCGACCAAGGGCAGCGCCTGCCCGGTTTCCAACCGCATCGGCCACTCGCCGAACTCGGCTTCGACATCGCTCGCACTGCCGGTGTTGAGCACGCGGAAATCGACATCGGCGCTGCGCGTCGCCAATTCACGCATCGGGCCGGCCGGAATCAGCAGACCGTTGCCATAGCGACGTACGCCGTCGATGACTTCGATCTCGACATCGCGGCGCAGTCGGTAATGCTGCAGACCGTCGTCGCAGACCACGATGTCGCAGCCTGCGGCGATCAAAGCCTTGGCGGCAGCCACGCGATCAGCGTCCACGCGCACTTTCGCGCCGGTGCGCGCCGCGATCAGCACCGGCTCGTCGCCGGCCAGTTTCGGATCGGTCACCGGCTCGACCCAGCGCGGCGTGCCGGCGTCGTCGCGGCCGTAGCCACGACTGGCGACGCCCGGCGTCCAGCCCGCGGCCTGCAGGCGTGCGACGACGGCGATCGTCAGCGGCGTCTTGCCACTTCCACCGGCGATCAGGTTGCCGATCACCAGCACAGGCTTCGACACCTTGCGCGGCCGCACGAACTTCAGCCGCAGCCGCGATGCCGCGCCGTAAACCCGGGCCAGCGCGCGCGCATGCAGCGGTGGACGGCTGCCGTCGAACCAGTACCGCGGCGCCTTCATCCAGCATCGCCCTCACGGAACTGCATGCGATGCAGGCGCGCGTAGAGACCGTCGCGTTCAAGCAGTTCGGCATGTGTGCCGTGCTCGACCAGGCGGCCCTGGTCGAGCACCAGCACCTGGTCGGCGTGTTCGATCGTCGACAGACGATGCGCGATGACCAGCGTCGTGCGGTCGGGCATCAGATGTTCGAGTGCGTCCTGCACAAGACGTTCGGATTCGGTGTCGAGCGCGGCGGTGGCTTCGTCGAGGATCAGGATCGGCGCGTCCTTGAGCATCGCGCGGGCGATCGCCAGACGCTGGCGCTGGCCGCCCGACAGACGACCGCCACGACTGCCGATGCCGCTTTCCAGTTGCTTCGGCAGCTTCTCGATGAACTCCATCGCATTCGCGCCGCGGATCGCCGCATCCAGCGCTTCGGGCGACACGCCGGCCATCTCGCCATAGGCGATGTTGGCGGCCACGGTGTCGTCGAACAGCATCACCTGCTGGCCGACCAGCGCGATCTGCCGGCGCACATCGGCCAGCTTGTAGTCGTCGATCGGATGGCCGTCGAGCAGGATCTCGCCTTCGGCCTGCGCGTAGAAGCGCGGAATCAGCTTGATCAGCGTCGATTTGCCGCTGCCCGAGCGGCCGACGATCGCGGTCACCGTGCCCGGTTTCGCGACGAAGCTGACATCCTCGAGCGCTGGCGAATTCTGGCCCGGATACCGCGCACCGACGTTGCGGAATTCGATCTCGCCGCGCGCACGCGCCAGCGGCAGCGAACCGGTGTCGCGCTCGTCGTCGGCATCGAGAATCTCGAACAGGCGCTCGGCCGAGGCCACGCCCCGCTGCAGCATGTTCTGCACGTTGGTCAGCTGCTTGAGCGCGGGAATGATCGCCATCATCGCGATCATCAGCGCGACGAATCCGCCCGCAGTCAGACGCCCCTGCGAGGCTTCGTAACCGGCGATGACGATCAGCAGCGCCAGACCCACCGAGCCCATCAGCTGCACGACCGCCGACGAGATCGCCCGCGTCGCCTCGACCTTGAGGTTCAGGCGCATGTGCGTATCGGCGACTGCGCGATAGCGCGCGTTCTCGGCCGCCTGCGCGCCGTAGATCTTCACTTCCTGCTGGTTGCTCAGCGACTGGTCGGCCGCCTGCAGCAGCAGCGCCGAGCTGTCCTGGATGTTGTGGCTGACGCGGCGATAGCGACGCGCGACCTTGCCCATGATCCAGGACAGCGGCGGCGCGATCACGAGGATCGTCAGCGTCACCTGCCAGCTGGTCCACAGCATCACGATCAGCGAGGCGATGATCTGCAGCGACTGCTGGATCATCACCTTCGCCGCGTCGACCGCGGCCTGCGACACCTGGTCGGAATCCGAGCCCAGACGCACCAGCATCGACGGCACTGGTTCGGTATCGAAACGCATGCCCGGCAGCCGCAGATACTTGCCCAGTACCAGCACGCGCAGATCGCGGGCGATGCCGCGGCCGGCCTTGGCCATGTTGTAGTCGGCCAGATAACCGGCGATGCCGCGCATCACGAACAGGCCGATGATCGCCGCCGGCAACCACAGGTTCACGCCGGAGTTCTCGCCGACGAAGGTCTCGTCGATGATCGGCTCCATCATCTTGGTGAAGGCGCCGCCGGCGGCCGCTTCGATCAGCATGCCGACCAGCGCGACCGACAACAGGCCGCGATAGTCGGTGGCGAACTTCAGCAGGCGGCGGTAGACCGGCCAGGCGCGTTCTGCACGGACCGGTCCCGGCGTCGGCGCGTCGTGCTGCGCCTTGTCCACAACGGTACTCATGTCATTCCTCTTGCGCGGCGGTAGCTGCCGCTGTCTGCGGCGCGGTCGCATTCGCGATGCGCTTGAATCCGAGCTGGCCCAGCGCGTCGTAGGCGGTCACGACCGCCTGCCACGGGGTGCGCGCATCGGCGCGCAACAGCACGGTGCGTTCGCGGTCATCGCCAGCGACCTCGGCAATGGTGCGTTTGAGCGAGTCGACATCGGTGCGCAGCGCTTCGCGGTCGTCGACGAAATAGCGGCCGTCGGCATTGATCAGCAGGCTCAGCGTGCCGGCCGACGTATCGTTGCGCTCGCCGGTGGCCTGCGGCAGTTCGAGCTTCAGCACCGAGCGCGCGTCGAACGTGGTGGTGATCACGAAGAAGATGATCAGCACCAGGATCACGTCGATGAGCGGTACCAGATTGAGCTCCGGGTTGTCCTCGGCGCGGCGGTCGCGGATGCGCATCGATCAGCCCTGCACTGGCGCGCCGCGGCGGTTGCGCGGATCGAGCACGTCCATCAATGCGATCGCCTCGTGCTCCATCTGCACGATGTAACCGTCAATGCGCGCGCGAAAGTGGCGATGGAACATCAGCGCCGGCACCGCGACGATCATGCCCGCCGCCGCGCAGACCAATGCCTTGCCGATGCCGCCGGCGAGCTGGTTCACATCGCCCACGCCGTGGTCCATGACGCCCATGAACATCTGGATCATGCCGACCACCGTGCCGAACAGGCCCAGCAGCGGGCCGGCAGCGGCGATCGTGCCCAGCGCATTGAGATAGCGTTCCATGCGAAACGCGACGTGGCGGCCGACATCCTCGACCCGCTCGCGGATCTCTTCGCGCGACCGGCTGCGCACGTCCAGCGCGGCGGCCAGCAGCGCGCCCAGTGGCGCAGTACCGCGCAGCGATTCGATATGCGCGGGATCGAGCGTGCCACGCGCGGCCCAGGCGCGGACTTCCTCGCCCAGACCCGGCGGCAGCACCGCCTTGCGGCGCAGCGCCCAGAACCGCTCGACGATGATCGCCAGCGCGACTGCCGACAGCAGCAGCAAGGGCAGCATCGGCCAGCCGCCAGCCTTCACCAGTTCGAGCACGCCAACCCCTTCGGCCGATGGCCGGTTCAATCCGGGGAATAGGATAGCCCAGCCTGCCCGGCCGCCCCGGACCGCGCTTCGCGCCGCTCCGCCAGCTGCGTCGCATCCCACAGCCGTGCCCGACGCACGCGCTCCTGCGTGACCGCCAGTCCACCCGCCTGCAGCCGGAACCGCGTCGCGCCACCACCGGACGTGCTGCCGACCGCAGCCCCGGCCCGCGTCCAGCGCGCGACGACGTCCTCGTGCGGATGTCCAAAACGGTTGCCGTGACCGGCCGACATCATCACCACTGCCGCGCCGGATGCGCGGACGAATGCGGGATCGGAAGAGCTGCGGCTGCCATGGTGCGCGGCGATCACGACATCGGCCGCGAGCGCCGGTGCATCGCGTCGCAGCAGCAGTCGTTCGACCAGATCATCGATATCACCCGGCAGCAATGCCGCGCCATGCGCGGTTTCGACCCGCAGCACGCAACTCGAAGGATTCCGGAACGCCGGAAAATGCACGTCCGGATGCAGGAACCGGAAGACCACTCCGTCCATCCGCCATTGACTGCCCAGCAGACACGGGGATGCGCCCGGGACGCGATCCCACTGGGGCGCAAAGACCACCGGCGCAGCGAAGCGGCGCTGCACGGCGCCGAAGCCGCCCGCGTGATCGGCATCACCGTGACTGACGATGATCGCATCCAGGCGACGCACGCCCAACGCCTGCAGCGCGGGGACGACAACGCGCTCACCGGCGTCATAGGCCTCCGGCACCGCCGGGCCGGTGTCGTAGAGCACCGCATGATGCGCAGTGCGGATCAGTACCGAAAGACCCTGCCCCACGTCGAACACCACCACCTCGGCCTCGCCCTCGCGCGGCAGCTGTCGATCCGCCCACAGCAACGGCAGCCACAGCAGCGCGGCCAGCCATTTGCCCGGCACGCCGCGCGGCAACAACATCCAGAACGCAGCCAGCAGTGCGAGCGGCAGCGCGAGCCAGTGCGGCTGGGGCAGCCACCACAGCGAGATCGGACTCGCGGCCAGCCGGTCGAACAGCGGCCAGCTCAGATCGAAGGCCCAGGCCGCGCTGCGCCAGGCCCAGTTGCCAGCGCCGCTGTGGATCGCCTCCAGCCCTGTGCCGACCAGCGCCAGCGGCACCACGACCAGACTCCACCATGGAATCGCGACGAGATTGGCGACCGGCCCGGCCAGTGAGGCCTGCCCGAACAGGATCACGGTCAACGGCAACAAACCAATGGTCGCCACCCATTGCGAAGCCAGCAGACCGCGCAGTTTCGTCAGCTCGCGCGCATCCGGCAGGCACCAGACCAGCCACGCGACGCCGGCGAAGCTCAGCCAGAAGCCCGCCGACAGCACCGACATGGGATCAACCAGCACCACCGCGATCGCGGCGTAGGCCAGCGCATCGCCGATGCGCAGATGCCGCCGCGCCAGCCGCGCAACCACCACCACACCGATCATCAGCACCGTGCGCACGGTGGGCAGTTCCCATCCGGCGACCGCGGCGTAGACCGTACTCGCCAGCAACGCGACGATCGCCGCCGCCTGCGGTCGCGGCAGCCAGCGCCCGAGCCACGGGAGGCACCACCACACACCGGTCGCGACCAGCGCGAAGAAACCACCGACCATGCCGACGTGGAACCCCGAGATCGCAACCAGATGCGTCAGCCCGGTCGCGCGCAGAGCTTCCCAGTCGAGATCGCCAAGACCGCGCGTATCACCGACTGCAAGCGCCCGCACGTACCGGGCGCTGTCGCGCGCGACGACGGTATCGATCCGCGTTGCAACACGCTCGCGCCATCGGTCCACGCCACGGCCCGCCTCGACACGCGCGACCGGCTCCGCAGTGCGCACGTAACCGACCGCGGCGACACGCTGCGCCATCGCCCGCTTCTCGCCATCGAACCAGCCGGGATTGCGCAGTCCGCGCGGCGCGCGCAGCCGCGCGGTGAACACCCAGTCGCTGCCTGCATGCAGGTCGTATCGTCGGAGGTCCGTCCCTTCGCGCCGATCGTCATACCAGGACAGGCGCAACAGACGCCCCCGCAACGGGGCCGCCACCGCATCGTCGCCAGCAACGCGGAACAGCACGGCCGTGCGCTGTGGCTCGTGGACCGGCAGTCCGACAATCTGTCCGCGCACCACGAAGTCCCCGCGTTCCATCGCGCCCGGCAACTGGATCGACAGCGCATGCGCGGCGTGCAATCCACACAATGCCGCGCCCAGGCAGAACGCCGCCCCAGCCCGCTCGATCCCCTGCCCCCGTGCCCACGCGACGGTGGCAATCGCGAGCACCGCCGCCATCACCCACCACGGCGGCAAAGCCGGCAACTGGAGACAGACCATCGCGCCCGACACCAGTGCGGCCGCGACGCCCGGCCCGAGCCCCGGCACCCGCATCGCGGTCACGCGGCTGGCAACCGGTCCAACGGGCTGCGCACCCCCAGCCCACCCCGGTTGAGCACATGGGTGTAGATCTGCGTGGTCGCCAGGTCCTTGTGGCCCAGCAGGGCCTGGATGGTCCGGATGTCCTGCCCCGTTTCGAGCAGATGCGTCGCGAACGAGTGCCGCAATGTATGGCAGCTCGCGGGCTTGAGGATGCCGGCGCGCAGACGCGCGCCGCGAATCGCCCGCTGCAGGACCGATTCGTCGAGATGATGCCGGCGTGTCACGCCGTCGCGACTGTCGCGCGACAGCCGCTGCGCCGGAAATACGTACTGCCAACCGCGCTCACGCGCAGCATTGGGATACTTGCGCGCCAATGCATCGGGCAGCCAGACCGCGCCGTGTCCTCCAGCAAGATCGCCGTCATGCAGATGCAGCGCGCGTACGATCTCGTTGCGCATACCGGGGATCAAACGCTCGGGCAGCGGCACGTGTCGATCCTTCCCGCCCTTGCCCTCACGCACCACGATCTGACGCCGCTCGAAATCGACGTCCTTCACCCGCAGCCGCAACGCCTCCATCAACCGCATGCCGGTGCCGTACAGCAGCCCGGCCAGCAGCGCCGTGCGCCCATCCATCGCCAACAGCAACGCCCGCACCTCGTCCACCGACAGCACGACCGGCACCCGCCGCGGTCGCTTCGCCCGGACCACCGCATCCATCCACGGGAGCTCGATCAAGAGGACTTCCCGATACAGAAACAACAGCGCCGCCAATGCCTGGTTCTGCGTGCCCGCCGCAACCCGATGCCGCGTCGCCAGCACCGTGAGGAATGCCGTGGCTTCCGCCCCGCCCATGTCCCGCGGGTGCCGCTTGCCATTGGAGAGAATGAAACGCCGGATCCACCCGACATACGCCTGCTCGGTCCGGACACTCAGATGTCGCACCCGACAGCGCGCGCGTACCTGGTCCAACAATCGTGCAGACCCCGCCGCACCTGTTACCACCCCATTTCCATCGGATAACACGGCGCGCCTCCTTGCACGGAACACCGCACACAGGCTAAGCCTCAGACGCTCCCGATCGCTTGCGTCAACCCATTGATCCTGCGTCGGAAATCCCCTCCTGGCGACCGCAGGCGTTCCAACGCATACTCGGTGCAACGCCCCACTTCTGGGGTCGAATACTAGTTAGGCCGCAGGAACCCCCGAGGCCGGCGTCCAAAATATATGCCAACTTGCAGACAAGGATAAGAGCAGTGACTAACGCACCACTAACCAGCGGAGAACAGGCAAGAGTATTTCTGTTCATACTTCTTATGATTCCTACTATTCCATTCGTAGTCGGCGTTCTGCCCGTATTGTTTTTAGTGTTTGGAGTTGCACTGCTCAAGAAGAATCAAGATTTTTCAGCAATCGAAACATCCTCCAAACTAGTGCTTGGCTATTTGTGGATTGGGCTTCTTATTGCGGCGGGATTTGTACTTTATTACGGCAGCACCTATGGCAAAGAATCTGCCACCTGGAGTTACTCCGGGGAGTGGCGCTACACCGAGGAGTTCATTGGAACCCTGGTGATTTCTGCAATCATCATCGCGTACATCATTTTTGTACACACTCTATTTCTATCCCCATTAAAGTCTCACAGAGATTGGGTGGCGCTGAATGGAATATTTTCAAAAACCTCGCGAGAGGAAAGCAAGAAGCAAAAAGGGAACGAAGTTAAAATAATTAAGGGGGAGAACATGCGCTCGTACTCCGTAGCGGATGAGCTTTCCAAATGGGCAAAGCTTAGAGATGAAGGCGTAGTTTCTGAACAAGAGTTCCAAGAAGCGCGAAATAAAATTCTTCAATCCCAGTAAACGTAAAGCCCTTCTTAGGTGGCCCACCTAGCGACTCACTTCGGCAGATCTATTTCGGGAGCCGATTTAGCTTAGTCGTTAGCCTGTCCACACTCAGCCATACATGGATCAATCGCATGCACCCTCAATACAACAGGCTAATTGAACTTGCGGAGGAGTTAGATGCGCCCTCCAATCCTAAGAAAGTAACGGAATTGAACGATCTGCTCGCGGGAACCTCTGCCACCGATGTGAATCCAGAGCACTTTTCATTGCTGGACGCGCTTATCAGCATAATGTCCAACACGGGCAACCTCTCTCCAACGTATGAATACTCAATCCTTGAGCTGTTGGAAGGTATCAGATCACGCACAGCGGCCTAACAATCCGTTCAAGCCGACGCCGCTTCGCGGCGCGGCTTAACTCAGGCGTTGGGCCGCGGAATTGGCATTCTCTTTGTGCGGTTTCCCGCGATTGACAGTTCACAGGCAAAGCCCGCTTCACCAGCACGCGCGCCGTCGCTTCACTCTGGCGCCATTCCAGGGCAAGCCGGCTACTTACGGAGGCATGGATGCACCGGAATTCTGGCACCGCTATCGGCACAGCCCCGCGCTTGGCAGCACTGTCGTACAGTCCGGATAACCGGCTTCGGGCTGACTGCCCGCGCCCCAACAATTCGTTCAAGGCGATGCCGCTTCGCGGCACGCCTTAACTCAAGCGTTAGGCGGCACAATCGAGCAGTCATGGAATCCGAAGCATGAGTCGAGCGTTTCTTACTGGCGTGCGGGGCGAGAGCCACAACAACGATGATGGCGCATCGCGCCAAGACATCATTCGTCGCATGCGCGCCAATGAGCCGGTGCAACTCAAAGCCGACCCAACGAATTCGCACGACAGATGGGCAGTAAAGGTGCTTACGCAATCTGGGAAGCAGATCGGGTGGCTACCTTCGGATGCTCGGGATGCAGACGCATTACTCAAAGGCGAGCCGATCGAGGCCGTAGTTCATGCGGTGCGCGGTGGGACGACCTGGATCAAGCGACTTCTTGGCAAGAAATCTGTCGGTGTCGTTCTGCGCATCACCAAAGGGGATCCTGATTGGGACAGACGCGCACAACTTGAAGCTCGCGCTGAAAAAATAGATGAGCGGGTAGCTGCGGCGCTCAGGCTTGAGAAGAGCGGAGACATCGACGCGGCAGTTCTGGCTTTGACTCAGGCCATTTCGGAGGTTCGTTCTTTTACAACGGCAGATCCTTACGCGTCGGCGCACCGCCGGTTGCACGCCCCGATAGACCGCTTGAGTCTATTACTTGAGCGCCGCAAAGCTTACGCAGATGCGCTTGCGGTGATCCATGAGTGGCAAACAACATTCGATCCAGTACAGCCAAGCAGGTCCGTCGTGGATTCATTGAACAAGCGGGCCAAGCGCCTACAGTCGAAGCTCAAGTAATGTGCAAGTGCCGCCTAACAATGCGTTCAAGCCGAAATTGCATCGCTACGCCAGCCACATGGCGGATAAAGCTTGCCATGTGCCCGGCTACGCGCTGCAATTCGGCTTAACTTAGGTGTTAGGCCCCTTATGAAAGTTCATGGAGGATCTGAAATGCGGTGTCTGATTGTTGGTTTAGTGGCAATTGCGGCGTTTCTTCCTGCCCTCGGGAGAGGGCAGGAGTTTTCCAATCCAGGGCACTCCGAGGTCTGCACAGCGCTATCGCTTCTCACCCAGGGTATAGCGGAGGAGTCAGATAGACTAAATGTTCCTGCACGCGAAACACCTCAGTACGAGAAGCTTTACGCCGAGCTTGGAGAAGTGACTAACACCATGGCTCATTTCTCAGACGCAGTTCGCGGAAGGGTGGAGCCTTCTCTTGTTGCCGCCTGGAGCAGCTACGGCTACTGTCATGAGCTAGATGAGGAGCTACTCATAGGCAACTCCGCTACGCACGTCGGCCTTGCCTGCAACTCAGCCCCAAAGGGTAACGAACATCAGTGCGTAGAGAATTTCTTGAAAGAAACATTGAATACCGTTTCGCCCGATGCTAGGGACAGGGCATACCAAGATGCCGAGGCACAGGGATACCGATGATCGCAGGAGCCTAACAATGCGTTCAAGCCGACACCGCTTCGTTCCGCCAAGCACATGGCAGGAAGAGCTTGCCATGTGTTTGGCTCCACTACGCGGCGCGGCTTAACTTAGGTGTTAGATTTGTCTAATCATTGTCGAGGGGGCGGCATGACATACGACCGCAAAAGCAGAACGATCAACTTGGATCCCGGCTCAGACTTCATGGCTGACTCTGGCGTTCTGTTCATCACGATGCTCCGAGATCTGGCTAAAGACCCCTCTGCAAAGCAATCCGCTAAAAATGACTGGAAAGTAATAGAAGACTGGCTGGGATGCGAAGGCAGAGAACTAACGCAAGAAGACGACGAGAAAATTGGCAAGTCGTGGCGATCCTACTTAGCAATTGGCGTCGCGCCATCTCATAGCCTACAGCCTGCCTACGATCAAATATCAAAAGACTATAAAGCCAGCGGCCAATACGACTCCAAAGACAAACCACCAGAGTCAGTAATGGATGTGTTTGACAGACTTCAGGCTACTGAGGATGAAATAAAGAAAAAGAAGTCTTGGGATTGGTCTGAAGACAATCCAGAAATGAAGAAGCTGGCTGACGCCATCAGGAAAGTTAGTAGCCATTCAAAACCAAGCGCCACAAGAGTCGGGTGGTGGCGCCGGCAACCTCAATCATTTCGGTCTTGGACATTCATTTCAGTTGCTTGGGCGGCTGTATCACTGTTCTACATCCTTGTCTTTGACCCATTTGAACTTGGCGACTGGAGGTGGGCTGAAGGCAAGGATTATCTTAAAGTCATATCAATATCTGCTGCGCCCGCAATCCTTGCTCTCCTTAAAAAAGCATACGACCGCATCGTATAGGTCAAGGGTGACAAATCTAACAATTCATTCAAGCCGATGCCGCTTCGCGGCACGGCTTAATTCTGGTGTTAGGCCGCATATGACACGTCATGGCTAATCTGATCGTTACACGCGCCATAGCTGCGAGAGCTCGTATCAAACGAGATCACTTGGGCGAAGCTCGGGCGACCGACGCGCCGCTTGGCAATTGGTACGTTACGTTCCTGCCAATGGCAGAGCGGAACGCCTTTGTGTATATGAGTAGTCGCACTCAGCTGAGCTTCCTCATGCTGGAGGGAGAGCGTCTCACGCCCGAAAAGCTGTTCATAAGCCTGGTTCGGGGCATTTCCCTAGTGCTTGAGCTCGCTGGTTATCCGGAGCATGTGCGGGAGCGAGTGATGAATGGGTATCGTTCTGTCGCATTTGCGCGAGCGTCTGACCTTTCCAAGCTCGGCGTGCTGACCAACTGCGCACTCGACTATGAGAGCTTCATTGAACAAGATGGTGGCTTGAACCGCTGCAGTCTTGACCGGTTGGTAATCGACATGAATTCCCGGCCCGCCAAGAAGCTAGGATTCAGTACGCCGCTTGAAGAGACCGCAAAGGCACTTGGCGTGCGGCCTAACAAATCATTCAAGCCGATGCCGCTTCGCGGCACGGCTTAATTCTGGTGTTAGGCCTGCACCTACCAATGCGCATAGCCCTCGCGATCTACGCCTCTCTTTTTCTTCTCCTGTACCTCTACGGGCTACTTCTACGCGTCCGCTCCTTCAGGTCAGACTTAGCGTCTCACGGTCCAAGAAAGACCTACGGTGACCTAGCACTTGTGCTCGCCAGCGGCCTTATGTTCTTGGCGTGCTATGGCTACATCGTTCAGCGCCCCATCCTCCACCCATGGTTCTGGGCAGCTTTCTTTGTGGTAAGCGTCGGCAGCTTGCTTTGGTCGGGGCGGTTTATCTCTTCGCTTCAGTCTGAGCACGGTACAAGAGCGGGGCTCGTCGCCTATTTGGTCAACACGGCTCTTGTGTTACCCATTGATCTGGCAGTATTCCTCTATGCGTTCCGTTCCGCACAGGTCTGGCAGCAGGCCTAACAATTCGTTCAAGCCGACGCCGCTTCGTTACGCAAACCACATGGCAGATAAAGCTTGCCATGTGCTTCGCTTCACTGCGCGGCGCGGCTTAACTCAGGCGTTAGGCCGCTCTCTAAACCTTTAGTAACTGCAAATAGGAGCAAGGCAATGCTGCAACTTCGTCCAAACTGCGAGTGCTGTGACAAGGACTTGCCTCCCGATTCGGTTGAGGCTGTGATTTGCACGTTTGAGTGCACGTTCTGCTCATCGTGCGCACAGACCATTCTTCACGGTACATGCCCAAACTGCAGCGGCAACTTCAGTCCGCGTCCAATTCGTCCCGCGCACTTGTTGGTCAAATACCCGCAGTCATCGGATCGGGTGCTCAAGCCGGGCGGCTGTGTTGCAGCGGCCTAACAATTCATTCAAGCCGAAGCCGCTTCGCGGCTCGGCTTAATTCAGCAACTGTCTTAAGTTAGATCGTTCTTAGGCGGTGAACGCCTC
>JBQEAV010000013.1:0-56540 GCA_052108555.1 Luteimonas sp. | reverse complement strand
GAGTCCCTTTTGGATGGACCCAAAAGGAACCAAAAGGTCCCTTCGCCGGACACGATCCGCCGCGATACAGCCGCGGCGGTCCCCTGCGCTTCTCGGGCGACGGGGCACGCAGCCCAAACTCGCTGCGCTCAGACATGGGCTGCTCTTCGACCCCGCCGCCCTGCGATGCTCGGCTCGCTTTACGGCTCGATTGAAATCAAAAGCTGAAAACGAGAGCAAAGCCAAAGCTAAAGCCGCAGCTAAAGCGAGAACGCTAAGCAGCGTCCATGGACTCCCGCCTGCGCGGTGGTGACGAACGTTCCGAGTACCAGCGCGCTGGCATGCTGCGAACAGATGGCAGACGCCATCCATCAGCCGCCGAGGCTGTCCTGATCTTCCTGCAGTTCCGGCTTCCACGGCACATCCGGCGGCGGGCGGCCGTCGGTTTCCACGTCCTGCATGTTGGGATCGGTGATGCCGCAAGCGCCGCCGAACATCAGCAAGGCCACGCTGCACTGCACGGTCTTGCTGGTGCCGGGAATCGGGATCAACACGGTCTTGACGCTGCGGCGCACCCATTCCTGCAGCAGGGTCTCGCTGGGCGTCCAGAAGCGGTCGAAGCTCGTGGGTTCGTAGTCGGTCGGCGGGCGCTTGAGCCAGGTGCCTTCGCGATCGATGCGGGCGAAATCTTCGGTGACGGTGCCCGGTGGCAGACCGCCACCAACCCGACCATCGCCGGCGAGACGCGGGCGACCGTCCGCACCGAGCAGGCCGGATGGACTGCCTGGCTGACCGCCTTCGCGCGCGATGGCGCCGTCACCCCAGTCGTCGGCAGCGCGTGTCGACGGTGCAGCGCCCGGCGGCACGCCCGCTCGCGTACCGGCGCCCGCCGTCGGGTTCGGCGAAGGTGTGCGCGTACCCGGCGGCGCAGGCGTCGGTGGGCGTGGCGATGGCGTGGCTGCAACAGGCGCAGTGGGCGCGGGCGACTCGGGAGAAGGTGACCGTGCAGGCGCTTCGCGCATCGGCACCGCGCGTTCGCGTGACACCACGTCGGCGATCTGCCGTGTCGGCACCTCGGGGGTATCGACCACGACCGACGGCGCCTCGCGCGTCGGCAGGCGCAAGGTCTCGGTCGGCTGCGGCACACTGCGATCGCGGATTTCGATCTCAACCTCGCGCTGCTGCGCGGTGACCTCTGCCAAGGGCGCAGGCGTGCGCAGCGCCGGGATCTCGACGGCCTGCAGCTGCGCCTCAGGCACTTGGCGATCGCGGACCACGACCTCAGGCGCGGCACCCGGGCGCGGCGGCGGCAAGGTGAAGTCGATATCCGGTACCGGTGTCTGCGTGACCTGCAGCACCTGCTCAGTCGGCTCGACGGGCTCGGTCGCGACCACGGCGTCCTGCGCAGTGGACGTGTCCTGCGGCGCGGTCGGCGCTGGTTGCGCGTCGGACGGTGCGGGCGTGGCCGTCGGCGCGGGCGGCAGCTGCACGACCGTGACCGGCTCGCCTTCTTCGCCTGCGCCCGCATCTTCAGGCGTGCCGTCACCGATGAAGACGGCCTGCACCACGTGCTCTTCGCCCTGCGCAGCGGGTCCCGGCGATGCGAAGTGGGCCTGGGTCAGCAACAGCAGGCCACTGACCCAGAACAACTGTGCCAGCAGCGCGAGCGCCATCGAGACGCGCTTCGGGCCGCGATGCTCGCGGGGCTCGGGTTCCCAGCGCGGATGCAACAGGCTGACCCAGGCGGCCAGCGCATTCGGCGGCACGCGGCCCTTGCGCCGCGGCGGTGCAGGCCGGGCAACCAGCACCGCCACGATCGCCTCGGCGGTCGCGCCGGTCACCGCGCCGACGCGCGCATGCATCGTGTCGAACCAGCGTGCCCAACCGGCCGGGAATCCTTCGGGCGCGTCTTCCGGCCGGATCGAACGGCGCCGCCGGCGGCGCAGCACATTGATCAGGTCGGCAGCAGTGAACATCCGGTGGAGGCCGCCGGTCGCGGAAAGATCAGGCCGCGTCGCGCGGCATGTACGGCGCGTCGCCGGTGTCGTGGTCGGTCGCGTCGCGGACCGCGGTCACGCCCGGCGCCTTCTCCATCAGCGTCTTCTCGATGCCCTGCTTCAGCGTGACGTCGACCAGGCCGCAGCCATGGCAGCCGCCACCGAAACGCAGTACGACGACGCCCTCGGCGGTCACTTCCTGCACGCTGACGTGGCCGCGGTGCTGGGCAAGTTGCGGATTGACTTCCTGCTCGACGACCCAGCGTACGCGCTCGACCAGCGAGGCGGCTTCCGGCGGTGCCTCGCCCTTGATCTTCGGCGCGCGGATCTGCAACTGGCCGCCGGTGGCGCGGCTTTCGTAGTCGATCTCGGCGCCATCGAGGTAGGGCACGCTCGGCGCATCGAGCCACAGCGTGAAGCCGTCGCAATCGATCGCCCACTCGTCGCCCTGCAGGTCGTCGGTGCCGGCGAACTCCAGGCGGACGTCGGCGCGCGGGGTGCCGGCATGCATCGCCGACAGCCGCACACCCAGGCCGGGCAGCGTCTCGCGCGCGATCAGCTTGCGGAAATGCGTCTGCGCAGTTTCGGAGATATTGATCATGCCGCGTATTCTAGCGGGCCCGCGCCCGTGCACACGCCGGTCGCCGTCTGCCGCATGAACGGCCCTCGACAGGAGATTCCACGATGTCCGACCTCATTCCCCTCAGCGATGCCCACTGCGTTCCCCGCCGCGGCGACGAGCACCGTCTGCCCGAAGCGCGGGTCCGCGAATTGCTGCCACAAGTCGCCGGCTGGACGCTCGCCGAAGACGGCCAGGCGCTGACCCGCACCTTCCGCTTCGACGACTACCACCGCACGATGGCCTTCGTGAACGCGCTGGCCTTCATCGCCCACCGCGAAGACCATCACCCCGATCTCGGCGTGCACTACGACCGCGTCGAAGTCCGCTACTCGACCCACGACGTCGGCGGCCTCAGCGAGAACGACTTCATCTGCGCGGCCCGGGCCGACCGGCTGGTGGGATGAAGATTCGCACCGTCCGCACCGTCACCCTGCTCGCGCTCACCTCGGCGTCCGGGGCCAGCCCACCGTCCTTCATGGATGGCGTGGCGGCATACGAAGCTGGTGATCCGGCGCGCTGCGGCGGGATCCTGCTCGCGGCCGAGGTGGCCGGTGCCGCGATCCCCACCAACGGCGAACTGCTGGCGGCGGAATGTCTGTCGGCGGCGGGGCGCTTTGACGACGCCTTCGCGTATCTGCGCCGGCAGTTGCCGGGCGGCCGGATCCCGTTCGACGACCTGGTCGGCAAGTCTCGGCCGGGGCTGGATGCCTTGCGCCAGCACCCCGGATGGAACGCGCTGCGTGCCGAAGCCGACGCGCTGGAGGCCGCGCAGGCCGCAGGACGCGATCCGGCCCTGCGCGAAGAACTGCTGCGCCGCGCCGAAGTTGACCAGGCCGCCCGACGCGCGGTGTTCGGCGCCGACGGTTCCGTGGACGACGCCGCGCGGGTCCGGATGACAGAGGTCGATCGCGAGAACACCACCTGGCTCGAGCAGGTGCTGGACAGCCGGGGCTGGCCGGATAGCAACCTGGTCGGCCACGACGGCGCGAAGGCAGCGTGGCTGCTGGTCCAGCATGCCGACCACGACCCTGCGTTCCAGCGCACCGCTCTGGCACGGATGCAGCCTGCGGTCGACGCCGGTCGCGCCGACCGCAGCGACTACGCGCTGCTGACCGACCGCGTCCTGCTCGCCGAAGACCGGCAGCAACGCTACGGCACCCAGTTCCAGACCGATGCCGACGGCGTCATGCGGCTGCGGCCGGTGGAGGATCCCGACGGCCTGGAGGCGCGTCGCACTGCGGCCGGCCTGCCTTCGATGGCCGACTACCGGCAGATGCTGCGCGAAGGATACGGTCGCGAAGTGGACTGAATGCCGCCCTGACTGGCTCAGCGCAGCCGGTCCAGCGCCTCGCGCAGATCCTCGGCCAGCGGTGCGTTGAGGAGATAGGCCTCGCCGTCGTCGAGGGTGAACTCCAGCGACGCGGCGTGCAGGAACAAGCGCCGCAGGCCGATCTGCTCGCGCATGCGCTTGTTGACCTCGACATCGCCGTACTTGTCGTCGCCGGCGACCGGATGGCCGATGTGCTGGGCGTGGACGCGGATCTGGTGGGTGCGGCCGGTTTCGATCCGGACCTCGCAATAGGACTGCCCGCCTCGCCGCTCGAGCACGCCGAAGTGGCTCAGCGAGACCTTGCCCTGCGGATTGACCTGCACGTGGCGCTCGCCGCCCTGACGCAGGCCGACATGCAGCGGCGCGTCGACGCTCATGGTGCCGTCGGGCATGCGCCCGGCCAGCAGGGTCAGGTAGCGCTTGCGGATGCCGGCGCCGTGGTCCTCGCGCAGCAGCGCCTGCAGCTGGGTCAGGGCCGAGCGCTTCTTGGACAGCACCATCAGGCCGGACGTGTCCCGGTCCAACCGGTGGACCAGCTCCAGCGGCTGGTTCGGTCGCAGCGCGCGCAGGGTCTCGATGACCCCGAAACTGATCCCGCTGCCGCCATGGCTGGCGATGCCGCTGGGCTTGCTGATCGCCAGCAGGCGGGCATCCTCGAACACGATGCTGGCGTCCATCGCCGCCAGCAGACCCTTCGAGGGCGTGCCAGCCTCGCCCGGCGTTTCAAGCCGGACGGGGGGAATCCGCACCTCGTCGCCGGCCTCGAGCTTGCGCTCGGCCTTGGCGCGGCCGCCGTTCACACGGACCTGCCCGCTGCGCACGATCTTGTAGATGATCGACCGCGGCGCGCCCTTGAGCTGGCCAAGCAGGAAATTGTCGAGCCGTTGGCCGTCACGATCATCCGGAACCCGGACCAGTCGCACGCCGCCGGTGTTGCCGGAACCGTTGTCAGTCATCGTCGCTTATTTATCTGTTACACTCGGGCCGCGATCTAAGGTGCTGATTTCTTTGAAAGAACCGGGCCGAAAGCCCACCTTTCAAAGGCTTCCGGACAGTGCGCGGCCACCGCCCCAGGGGCGGCCATGTTAGCGGCTGTTCGGCAGTACCGGCCATCGCCCGATGCCTGGCATCGGCGCTGAACACGTCCCGCGTGACGTTCGCGACGGCTCGAATGGCCGGCGCAAGCGGTCCGCGGCCTGCACTACCCAGACAACACAGAGCGCTCCCGCGGCCCGCCGTGGTGTCGTAGCGCTGGACAATCCGGTTCGTCGCTGCGCGTGCGCGGCGACTTCAGGCTTCATCCAGGCGAAACGCCCCGGCGTTCCGCGCGTGAGAGCGCGCAAGGAAACGCAACCATGAAGCGCATGCTGATCAACGCGACGCAGGCAGAAGAACTGCGCGTCGCCATCGTTGATGGCCAGTCCCTGTACGACATCGACATCGAACAGCCGTCCAGGGAACAGAAGAAGTCCAACATCTACAAGGGCCGCATCACCCGGATCGAGCCCTCCCTCGAAGCCGCATTCGTCGAATACGGCGCCGACCGCCACGGTTTCCTGCCGCTGAAGGAAGTTTCCCGCGACTACTTCCAGGCCGGTGCCGACCCGAACAAGGGCGCCATCAAGGAACTCCTGCGCGAAGGCCAGGAAGTCGTGGTCCAGGTCGACAAGGAAGAGCGCGGCAACAAGGGCGCCGCACTGACCACCTTCATCTCGCTGGCCGGCCGTTACATGGTGCTGATGCCCAATTCGCCGACCGCCGGTGGCGTGTCGCGCCGGATCGAGGGCGAGGACCGCGCCGAGCTGAAGAAGGCGATGGACGCGCTCGACATCCCGGACGAGATGGGCGTGATCATCCGCACCGCAGGTGTCGGCCGTGACGCCGAAGAGCTGCAGTGGGATCTCGACTACCTGCTGAGCATCTGGCGCGCGATTGCCGAAGCCGCACTGAGCAAGCCCTCGCCGTTCCTGATCTACCAGGAATCGCGCCTGATCACCCGTGCGCTGCGTGACTACATGCGCGCCGATATCGCCGAGATCCTGGTCGATACGCCGGAGATGTATGCCGAGGCGAAGGAATTCGTCGAGCAGGTGATGCCGCATAACCTGCGCAAGCTCAAGCACTACACCGACGATGTGCCGCTGTTCAACCGCTACCAGATCGAGTCGCAGATCGAGAGCGCCTACGAGCGCACCGTGCGCCTGCCCTCCGGCGGCGCGCTGGTCATCGACCAGACCGAAGCCCTGACCGCGATCGACGTCAACTCCGCCCGCGCCACCAAGGGCGGTGACATCGAAGAAACCGCGTTCAACACCAACCTTGAGGCGGCCGAGGAAGTGGCCCGCCAGCTGCGCCTGCGTGACCTCGGCGGCCTGGTGGTGATCGACTTCATCGACATGTCGTCGAACAAGCACCAGCGCGACGTCGAGCACAAGCTGCAGAACGCGCTCAAGTACGACCGCGCCCGCGTGCAGCAGAACAAGATCTCGAAGTTCGGCCTGCTGGAGATGAGCCGTCAGCGCCTGCGCGCGAGCCTGGGCGAGTCGAGCCAGATCGTCTGCCCGCGCTGCGAAGGCCACGGCCGCATGCGCAGCATCGAGTCGTTGTCGCTGTCGATCATCCGCGTTGCCGAAGAGCACGCGATGAAGGACAACACCGGACAGGTGCTGGTGCAGGCGCCGGTCGAGATCGCGAACTACCTGCTCAACGAGAAGCGCAGCGCGCTCGAGGAAATCGAGAAGCGCCACGGCGCACCGATCATCATCGTCGCCGACGAGCAGTTGCACACGCCGCACTACGAGGTTTCGCGCATCCGCGAGAACGAGCTCGGTGAGGAAACCGCACGCCCGAGCTACCAGCGCGGCACGCCGCGTCGCGTGGCGACGATCGCACTGAGCAAGAACAACCTCAACGTGCCGCCGCCGGCCGTCACCAACGTGCGTCCGACGCAGCCCGCGCCGATCCGCGAACCGAAGCCGGAAGCTGCTGCGCCCGCCCCTGCGCCGGTGGCGCCGCAGCCCGCGCCAACACCCGTCGCGCCGGCATCGACCGGTGGCGTCATGGGTTGGCTCAGGACGCTGTTCGCCCCCCCCGCACCCGTCAAACCGGCTGCGCCCGCACCGACCGGACGCCCTCCGCGTGCCGACGGTGGTCCGCGTGGCGAGAACCGCGGCGACCGCAATGATCGTGGCAGCCGCAATGGCGGGCAGCGCCGCGACCGTCGCGGTGGCCGTCAGGGTCAGGGCGCCTCGAACCCGGCGCCTGTCGCGAACGAGACGAAGCCTGCGTCCGCGCAGCCGCCCCGCGACGATGTGCAGCGCGAGGGACGTCGCGAGCCCGCGGCCGTCGCCGACGCCGGTGCACGCAAGGAGCGTCAGCAGGAGCGTCGCCAGCGCCAGAAGCAGCGCGGCCCGCGTCAGAAGACCGAAGGCGAAGTGACCGAGGCCCAGGCGGCGATCGCAGTCGCTGCACCGGTCGCAGCCGCATCGATCGAGGCGCCCCGCGTTGCCCAGCCTGATATCGAGCAGGCCGCGCCGGCGACCGCGATCGACAGCGCCCCCGCTGCTGCCGGCACGCACGCTGCCCCGCGCCCTGAAACCACACCGGTGAACACCGACGCGAATGCGGACGACAGCAACGACACCAGCACGTCCGATGCCGATGGCAACGGCGAAGCCGGCGACGATGACGGCAGCAATGGTCGTCGCCGTCGCGGTCGGCGGGGTGGCCGTCGCCGTCGTCGCGGCAAGGCCGGTGACGGCACGGCCGGCGACGAGACTTCGCTCGACAGCGATGACGCGGGCGACGACGACACCGCCGTGGCCACCGGTCACGGCCAGCCCGAGTTCGACTTCGACGACCTGCCCGCACCTGCGGCGCAGCCGACGAGCCAACCGCGCGCACCCGCGCAGCAGGACACACGTCCGGCAGTCGCTGCTGCTGTCGCCGCGAGTGCGGTGGTGCAGGCGAACGAACCCGTGTCGCAGGCTGTCGAGACCTCCGCGCCCGCGCAGCCGGTCGACACCTGGACCGCGGCGCCCGCACCTGCCGAAGCCGATGCACCGCAGACTCCGGTCGAAAGCGCAGCGCCTGTCACCGACGCACACGCATCGCAGCCGGTAGTCGAGTCAGCCGTTTCCGCAGCTGTGACGCCGGCGAAGGACGCCGCGCCTGCCGATATCGCTGCGGACGACGTTGCGCGTGCAGTCGAGCCGGTCGAACCCGCGCGGTCAGTCGACCAGGCTTCGCACGCCGAGCCGAGCGTCATCGCTGAAGCGCCGACTGCAGCGACACCTGCAATCGACACCGCACCTTCGATCGAAGCGGACAACGTCGCAGCCCGGGGCAACGAGACGCCTGCCGCGCCGCTTGCGCCGGTGGCCCAAGGTCTGTTCGACGCGCCGGCACCGGCCACCGCACAGACTGTCGAATCGTCTTCCGTCGAGCCCGGAACGACCGGTATTACGCCGGGCGATGCGGCGCTGACGGATGAAGAGGCGGCGACGCCAGCCGATCCCGTGGTCGTGGACGCGTCGTCGACCGGGTCCGACGACGCAGACAGCGACGGCGAGCCCGAGTCGGACTACCGCACCGACCCGCGCCTGCGGACGCGCCCGAACGACGCCTGACTCAATCCAGCGCGTGTGACAACGCAAAAACCCCGGCTTCGGCCGGGGTTTTTTTCTGGGTCACCGTGTTGTCCCTGCGGACGCGCGCATGCGCAATGCAGATGACGCCGCCGCGTGACGCCCCGCGTCAGATCGCGAGTTCCACCGGCGCGACGCGGTACTGGCTCGCAAGACGCGCCAACGCGATCGAGTCATGGATCTGCAGCTTCTCGAACAGACGCGACTTGTGCGTATTGACAGTCTTGGCGCTGAGGCTGAGGCGGCGCGCGATGTCTTCCTGCCGCAATCCCTGCAACAACAGCATCGCCACTTCCATCTCGCGCGGCGACAGTGCATCGAACGGCGTCTCGTTGCCGCCGATGCCCGACAGCGCGAGGTTCTGCGCAATGTTGCTGGCCAGATAGCGCCGGCCACGCGCCACGTCGCGCACCGCACGCACGAGTTCCGCGGCATCGCCACCCTTGCCGACATAACCGGATGCGCCGGCTTCGATCATCCGCCGCGGCATCGGGCCATCTTCGAGAATCGAGACCACGATCACACGTGTTTCCGGCTGCCCGCGTACTACGCGCTCGGTGACCTCGAGCCCGCTGACGCCCGGCAGATGCAGATCGCACAGCACGATGTCCGGCTTGAGCCTGCGGATCAACGGCAATGCTTCCTCGCCGCTCTCGGCTTCGCCGACCACTTCGATGTCCGCTTCGCTGGCAAGAATCATGCGCATGCCGGTGCGGACGAGCGCATGATCGTCGACCATGAACACGCGAATCCTCATCCCTGTCTCTCCCCTTCCCATGCGACCCCTGCGTCCCGAGGCTACGCTGCGCGTGAGATGAATCGCAAGTCGGGAAATGCTGACTGCGTGGTCAGCCGGCTGCCTGCGCAGCCGTCATCGCCAGACGGATGTCATCGACCATCGAATCGACGGGCTGGTCGTACTGGAATGCGAGGCGCAAGCGACCATCGGGACCGATGAGATAGTTCACCATCGTGTGGTCCATCGCGTACGAAGAACTCGTCGGCACTTCGCGATAGGTCACGCGGAACGACTGCGCAGCGAGCCGCGTCTGCATGTCGTCACCGCGCAGCGCGACGATGTCGCCGCCGAACGCGCCAACGTATTGCGCGAGGATCTCGCCGGTATCGCGCTTCGGATCAACGGTGACGAACACGATCTGCAACTGCTCACCGTCTTTGCCGAGTGCACGGCGGATCTGCGCGGCCTTCAGCAGGCTGGTCGGACAGACCTCAGGGCAATGCGTGTATCCGAACGACAGCAGCACATAGCGTCCGCGGAAATCGCCGAGACCGCGCGGCTGGCCCTGCGTGTCCTCGAGTTCAAGACTCCGCCCGTAGGACACGCCGCTCAGATCGGTGCCCGTGTACGGCCCTGCCGGCGGCGCGCTGCAGCCCGCGAGCAGCAGTATGGAGACGGCGATGGCGGCGATACGGATGGACACGGTCGGCAGTCGGTCGATGGCACGGTGCGGAATGCGCAGGCCCAAGTCTAGCGACGCATCGCTGAAGGTCCGCCGCGACCGAACGTCGCAGCACGCGATCAGAGCTTTCGCAGGCGCGCGATCGCCGCGTCCAGCGTCGCGTCGTTCTTGGCGAAACACAGTCGCGCCAGACGCTGCCCGGCCGGTGGCGCGGCGTAGAACGGCGACAGCGGAATCGCGGCGACGCCCTTCTCGATCGTCAACCAGCGACAGAATCCGGCATCGTCGAGATCGCTGACTGCCGAATAGTCGACCAGCTGGAAATAACCGCCGGGCACCGGCAGGCACTGCAGACGCGTGGTCGCGAGTTGCGCGGCGAACGCGTCGCGCTTGGCCTGGTAGAACGCGCCGAGCTGTTCGTAGTGTTCCGGTTCTTCGCGCAGCATCTCCGCGAACGCATGCTGCGCCGGCGCGAAGGTGCAGAACACGTTGTACTGGTGCACCTTGCGGAACTCCGCGCTCAGCGCCGGCGGCGCGATGCAGTAGCCGAGCTTCCAGCCGGTGCAGTGGTAGGTCTTGCCGAAGCTCGACACCACGAAGGCGCGCTCGCGCAGTTCCGGCCAGCGCAGCGCCGATTCGTGGCGGGCGCCGTCGAACACGATGTGCTCGTAGACCTCGTCCGACAACAGATAGATGCCCGTATCGCGCAGCAGTTCGGCGATCGCCTGCATGTCGGCCGCGCCGAACATCGCGCCGGACGGGTTGTGCGGGCTGTTGACGATCAGCATCCGCGTCTTCGGCGTGACCGCGTCGCGCACGCGCTGCCAGTCGGGTGCGAAGGTCGCCGGATCCAGCGGCACATGCACCGCCACCGCGCCGGCAAGTTCGATCGCCGGCTCGTAGCTGTCATAGGCGGGGTCGAGGACGATGACCTCCTCGCCTGCGCGCACGACGGCGTGGATCGCGTTGAACAGCGCCTCGGTGGCACCGCTGGTGACGGTGATTTCCGCATCGGCGTCGGGCAGATGTCCGTAGACGCGTTCGGTCTTCTCCGCGATCGCCTGTCGCAGCGCCGGGACGCCCGTCATGGGGGCATACTGGTTGTGGCCGGCGCGCATCGCCGCGGCGAGCGTGTCGACCAGGCGTTGCGGGACATTGAAATCCGGAAAGCCCTGCCCGAGATTGACCGCGTCGTGCTCGGCAGCCAGCTGGGACATCACGGTGAAGATCGTGGTGCCGACCTTGGGAAGCTTGGTCCGGATCATCGCCTGCATGCCGTTGGGGATCTGAGGGGCCACGAGTGTACGGACGCGGACAACGGGGATAAACCGCCGCCATGAACAACCAGCATCCCATCGACGACACCCGCCTGGTCGCGCTGCTGCATGCCTATCTGGCTGCCCGCTACCGCTGGCAGCACCGCGACGACTGGCACGACATCATCATCGGGCTGCCCACGCCCGGCCTTGACCTGCGTTATCCCGATGCCGCCAGCTACGGTTGCATCTCGGCCTGGAACCCGATGTCGGACCTGCGGCCGCCCACCGAGAACCGACGCTCGGACAAGGCGCTGGAAGCCGAACTCACCGCGCTCGGACTGCCGCACATGCCCGCCTTCGCCAGCGCCGCGGACCGCAGCTGGCGCGAACCGAGCTGGATCGTGTTCGGCATGGGTGTCGATGCGTTCGACGATCTGGCCCGGCGCTACGGCCAGCTCGGCACCCTGTGGTGGCGGCGCGAGACGCCGGTGCGCCTGCGCATGTACGCCAGGCGGCCGGCGGGACTAGAAGGCGACCAGCACGTCGACTGGCTGGACTGACCCAAACCGCGTTGCTGCGGATAGGATGGCCGCGCGGCCGAAGGGGTCGCGCCCGTGGGCCCATCGCCGCCGCATGTCCGAGTCCGCTTCCGTCCCACCGCTGCTCGCCGCACGCGGCCTGTGCTTCCTGCGCGACGAGCGGCCGGTATTCGGACCGCTTGGTTTCGACGTCGCCGCCGGCGAAGCACTGCTCGTGCAGGGCGGCAACGGCGCCGGCAAGACCACGTTGCTGCGCGTGCTGGCCGGCCTGCTGGAAGCCGATGGCGGCTCGGTCGAAGTCGGGGGCGCGCCGGTCGCGCGCGCGATGCGCGCGGGCACGATGGCGTATCTGGGGCATCTACCAGGCCTGAAGGCCGATCTCGACGCGATCGAGAACCTCGATTTCCTCGCCCGCCTGCAGGGCCGTCGCGCGAGCCAGACCGCCGAACGCGCGCTCGCACTGGTCGGGCTGGCCGCGCATGCGCATCTGCTGGTGCGACAGATGTCAGCCGGGCAGAAGAAGCGGCTGTCGCTCGCGCGGCTGTGGATGTCGCCGGCACCGCTGTGGCTGCTCGACGAGCCTTACGCGAATCTCGATCTGCAGGGCATCGAACTGGTCAACCGCATGGTCCGCGCCCAGCTCGAAGACGGCGGCGCGGCGCTGGTGACCACGCACGGCGCCTATGCCGCACCGCCGGTGCGCACCCGCGAACTGGTGCTGGACGCGGCCGCATGAGCGCGCACCCGACCCTGCCCGGCAGCGCGGCGGCGCTGATCGCCCGCGATCTGCGTCTGTTGTGGCGGCGCCGCGGCGATGCCCTGCAGCCGGCACTGTTCGCGTTGCTGGTGGTGGTGCTGTTCGCGCTGGCGCTGGGCAACGAACCTGCCACGCTGCGCGCGGTGGCGCCCGGTGTGCTGTGGGTCGCGGCAGTGCTCGCCGGCCTACTCGCGCTCGACACCCTGTTCCGCGGCGATGCCGAGGACGGCTCGCTCGAACAATGGATGCTCAGCCCCGTGCCGCTGGCCTGGCTGGTGCTGGTGCGCACAGCAGTGCACTGGGCGACGACGACGCTGCCGCTGTTGATCGCCACGCCGCTGCTGGCCGAACTGCTGGGCCTGCCGCGGGCGCAGCTGCCGGTGCTGCTGGCCGGTCTCGCGCTGGGTACGCCGCTGCTGAGCCTGCTCGGCGCTGTGGTCGCCGCGCTGACCATCGGCATGCGCCGTTCCGGTATCCTGCTGGCACTGCTTGCCCTGCCCCTGTACGTTCCGGTGCTGGTGTTCGGTGCCGGCAGCGTCGCGATCGCGGCGCAGGGGCATGATCCATCCGGCGGGCTGTTGCTGCTCGCCGCGGGCCTTGCCGCCGCGCTCGTGCTGGCACCGGTCGCTGCGGCGACCGCCATCCGCATCGCACTCAATTGACTGACCCCGCGACGGGTCTGGAGGGTCCCGTCGCCGACGTGCAATCCGTCCCGCAACGCCGCGCCACGCCCGCGACCGCATGCCCGTCATGCGCGCTCCGAGACCGCAAGCCAGCGACCCGCACGCCTACATGAATCCTGTCCTCCTCTGGTTCCACCAACTCGGTTCGCCCCCCACCTTCGACCGCTTCGCGCGGCGCTGGGCGCCGTGGGGATTCGGCCTCGGCCTGTTGACGATGGCCGTCGGCCTGTACGGCGCGCTGTTTGTGGTGCCGGCCGATTACCAGCAGGGCGACAGCTTCCGCATTCTCTACATCCACGTGCCGAGCGCGTGGATGAGCCTGGCCGTCTTCGCGGCGATGGCGGTCTACGCCGCGATCGCGCTCATCTGGCGGATCAAGCTCTGCGAGATCCTCGCAATGGCCTGCGCGCCGATCGGCGCCGCGTTCACGGTGATCACGCTCGCCACCGGTTCGATCTGGGGCCGGCCGATGTGGGGCACCTGGTGGGACTGGGATCCGCGTCTGACCACCGAACTGATCCTGCTGTTTATGTATCTGGGTGTGATCGGCCTGTACGGCGCGATCGAGGACAAGCGCACCGCTGCGCGTGTGGCCGGCCTGCTGGCCATCGTCGGCGTCGTGCTGTTGCCCGTGATCCGTTATTCGGTGGTGTGGTGGGATTCGCTGCACCAGGGCCAGACGATCCGCGTGTTCGGCGAGTCGAGCATCGACGGCAGCATGTTGTGGCCGCTGCTGTGGATGGTGGTCGGCACCAAGTTCTGGTTCGTCGGCTCGCTGCTGGCGCGCGCGCGCGCCGACAACCTGCGCCGCGAAGCCGGCAAGGACTGGGTCCGGGCGCTGGTCGCACCGATCGGAGACCGTGCATGACCTATATCGAATACGTCGTCGCCGCCTACGCGGTGTTCGCCGCCGTGCTGGCCTGGGATTTCGTCGCGCCGCGCATCCACACTGCGCAGCTGCTGCGCGCGGTGCGCCTGCTGGCATCGCGCCGCGCGGCGGCGACAACGGTGGCCGCTGATGACACCGCGGAGCTGACCCGATGAATCCGGTCCGTCGCCGCCGTCTGCTGTTCGTCGTCGCGATCGTCGCGGCCAGCGCGCTGTCGATGACGCTGATCGCGTTCGCCCTGCAGCGCAACGTCTCCTATCTCTACACGCCGCACGAAGTTCTGGGCGGGATCGCGGGCGCCGCGGTGTCGTCGGGCGAGGCGCGGTTCCGGCTCGGCGGCATGGTCGCCGGCGGTTCGTTCTCGCGCGCCGAAGGCTCGATGGAAGCGCGCTTCCGGGTCACCGACGGCGATGCCGAGCTGCCGGTCCGCTACACCGGCCTGCTGCCCGATCTGTTCCGCGAACACCAGGCGGTGATCGCGACCGGACGCATGGACGGCGACATCTTCGTCGCCGAGCAGGTGCTCGCGCGCCACGATGAGACCTACGTGCCGAAGGAAGTCGCCGACAAGATGGGCCTGGCGCACGACAGACACGGCATCGTGACGCCGGCCGACGCGGACGCCGCGCAGTGATCGAAGTGGTGCGTGGCGCAAATGCCGGAGCCGCCGATGCTGCCTGAGCTCGGTCAGATCGCGCTGTTGCTGGCGCTGGTCGCAGCATTGCTGCAGACGGTACTGCCGCTGCTCGGCGCGCATCGCGGTCTCGCGCCGTGGATGGCGACCGCGCGTCCCGCCGCCTATGGGCAATGGGCGTTGACGCTGATCGCGTGGGCAATTCTGACGGCCGCATTCGTGCAACAGGATTTTTCGGTGCGCTACGTCGCCGAGAATTCGAACTCGCTGCTGCCGATGGTCTACCGCTTCACCGCGGTCTGGGGCGGTCACGAGGGTTCGCTGCTGCTGTGGGTGTTCGTGCTCGCGTGCTGGAACGCAGCGGTCGCGTGGTTCTCGCGCTCGCTCCCGGACGTGGTGCTGGCGCGGGTACTCGCGATCATGGGCATGGTGTGCCTGGGCTTTCTCGCATTCCTGATCTTCACCAGCAATCCGTTCGAGCGCATCCTGCCGATGCCGCTCGAAGGCCGCGATCTGAACCCGCTGCTGCAGGATCCGGGGATGATCGTGCACCCGCCGATGCTCTACATCGGCTACTCGGGTTTCATGGTGCCTTTCGCGTTCGCGATCGCCGCCCTGCTCGACGGCAAGGTCGACGCGCACTGGCTGCGCTGGACGCGGCCGTGGACCAACGTGTCGTGGGCGTTCCTGACGATCGGCATCGCGCTCGGTTCGTGGTGGGCGTATTACGAACTCGGCTGGGGCGGCTGGTGGTTCTGGGATCCGGTCGAGAACGCGAGCTTCATGCCATGGCTCGCCGGCGCCGCACTGATCCACTCGCAAGCGGTCACCGAGAAACGCGGCAGTTTCCACGGCTGGACGCTGCTGCTGGCGATCGCGACGTTCTCGCTGTCGCTGCTCGGCGCATTCCTCGTCCGCTCCGGCGTTCTGACCAGCGTGCACAGCTTCGCCGCCGATCCGACGCGCGGGCTCTTCATCCTGGTATTCCTCGGCCTCGTCGTCGGCGGCTCGCTGCTGCTGTACGCGCTGCGCGCACCCGATGGCCGCGACGGCAAACCGTTCGCGGCAACCTCGCGCGAAACCCTGCTGCTCGCGAACAATCTGCTGCTGGTCGCGGCCTGCGCGATGGTGCTGCTGGGCACGTTGTATCCGTTGCTGGCCGATGCGCTGAACCTGGGCAAGATTTCGGTCGGACCGCCCTACTTCGGCCTGCTGTTCCTGCTGCTGATGGCGCCACTGGTGCTGCTCTTGCCATTCGGTCCGCTGACCCGCTGGCAGAACGAGGATATGTCGCGGCCGCTGCGCATGCTGCTGCCGTGGGCGGCCCTCGCGCTGATTGCGGCGACGCTCGCGTTCTTCACTGCGCCGCAGGGACCGTGGAAGGTCGCGATGGGCGTGGCCGGTGCGGTGTGGGTCGCGGGCGGCACTGCGCGTTTCGTGTGGACACGCCTGCGCGCGCCGAGTGGCCGCATGGGCGCGGAGATGACCGGCATGGTGCTCGGACACCTCGGCATCTCGGTGTTCCTGGTCGGCGCGCTGCTGGTGGAGGGTCTCAACGTCCAGCGCGAAGTCGCGCTGCTGCCGGGCCAGTCGCTGGAGATCGGACGCGACGCGTTCGTGCTGGACCACGTTGTGCATCACGTCGGCCCGAACTACGAATCCGACCGCGGCACGGTGCGGATGCTGCGCGACGACCGGCTGGTGACCACGCTGCATCCCGAGAAGCGCACCTACGCCAGCGGCGGCCAGGTGATGACCGAAACGGCGATCCGTCCGGGCGTCTCGCGCGATGTCTACGTCGCGCTCGGCGAACCGCTGGGCGGCGGCGCCTGGGCGCTGCGCGTGCACATCAAGCCCTTCGTGCGCTGGGTCTGGGCGGGCGCGTTCCTGATGGCGCTGGGCGGTTTCGTGACCGCAGCCGACCGCCGCTTCCGGCGACCGCGTCGGGAGAGAACGGCATGAGCGGGTCGCGCGCCCGCTGGCTGCCGCTGGCCGTGTTCGGTGTGATTCTCGCGCTGCTGGCTGCGGGCGTGTGGCTGAGCCGCAGTCCCGATCGCGACGCGCTGCCCTCACCCCTGATCGGCAAGCCCGCGCCCGCGTTCCAGTTGCCGGTGCTCGGCGCACCCGGGCGCCTGGTCACGCAGAACGATCTGCGCGGTGCACCGTATCTGCTCAACGTCTGGGGAAGCTGGTGCCCGGGGTGCCGCGAGGAACACGCGGTGGTCAACGCGTTCGCCAAGACCGGCCGCGTGCGCGTGATCGGCTTCAACTGGAAGGACGAGCCCGAAGACGCGACGCGCTGGCTCGCGCAGTTCGGCAATCCCTACAACCTGGTGCTTGTGGATTACGACGGCAAGACCGCGATCGAATGGGGCATCTACGGCGCCCCGGAAACCTTCCTCGTCGATGGCGACGGCACGATCCTGTGGAAGCATGTCGGCCCGATGACCGATGCGACGATTCGCGAGCAGCTGATACCTCTCGTCGAACGACTGGAGGCGAAGTGATCCGCGCCGCGTTGCTTGCATTGCTGCTGTGCCTGGCCTGGCCGCAGGCGGCGCATGCACAGGTTGCTGTCGACGCCGCGCCGCTGCGCTTCGACGACACGGCCGAGGAACGGCGTTTCCACAACCTCGTCGCCGAACTGCGCTGCGTGATGTGCCAGAACCAGTCGCTGGCCGATTCCAACGCGCAGATCGCCCACGACCTGCGCCGCGAAGTCCTGACGCTGATGCGCGAAGGACTGGATGACCCGGCGATCAAGGCGCATCTGGTCGCGCGTTATGGCGAGTTCGTGCTCTACCGCCCGCAGGTCGGCCCGTCGACGTGGCTGCTGTGGTTCGGCCCGCTGCTGCTGCTCGGCGCCGGCGGCGTGGTGATCTGGCGCGTTGTCGCCTCGCGTCGACAGGCCGCGCCGCTGCCGCCAGACGACACGGAGACCTGGTGATGCTGCTGTTCGTCGTGCTCGCGCTCGTGCTGACGCTGGCGACCGTGGTCGCCCTGATCTGGGGACTGCGCCGGGGCGCGTCGCGGGAGGCGATCGCCGTGACCCTGCTGGTGCCGGTGCTCGTGGCCGGTATGTACATGCTGGTCGGCACGCCGCAGGCGCTCGACCCCGCCGAACTTGCAGCGCCCGATTCGCTCGACGATGCGATCGCGCGTCTGGAAACCGACCTGCAGCGCGATCCGCGTCAGCCCGACGGCTGGCTGTTGCTGGGCCGCACGTATGCAGGCCTGGAGCGATACGGCGATGCCCGTGACGCGATCGCACGTGCTGCAAAGCTGCTGCCCGAAGACGACGCTGTGCAGGTCGAAGCCGCGCAGGCCAGCGCACGCGCGGCGCCGGACCGGCGCTTCGATGCGGCCGCGGTGCAGACGCTGCGCGACGTGCTCGCGCGCAATCCCGAGCATCAGCACGCCCGCTGGTATCTGGGCATCGCCCAGCGTCAGGCCGGCGACGATGCCGGCGCGGTCGCGACGTGGACGCCGCTGCTGCCACTGCTCGATGGCGCCGCCGCCGACGCGCTGCGCACCCAGCTCGCGGTTGCACGCACCGCCGCTGGTATGCCGGCGGAAAACACATCGCCGACGACCGACATCCCCACGCCGGGCACGCATGCATTGCGCGTCCGCGTACGACTCGACCCTGCCACCGCCACGCTGTCCGGCGACGCGACGGTGTTCGTCATCGCCCGTCAACCCGGCGGTCCGCCGATGCCGGTCGCGGTGCAGCGCCATCCGGTTTCGGCGTTGCCGCTGGACATCGTGCTGGGCGACAGCGACAGCCCGATGCCGACCCAGCCGCTGTCCGCGCTCGAGACGGTCGAACTCGTCGCGCGCATCTCGCGCAGCGGCGACGCCACGCGCAGCGAAGGCGATCTCGAATCCGCACCGGTGCGTGTGACGCTGCCGACGAGCGTGCCGGTCGATCTCGTCGTACCTGCGGCAGCGACGCCCTGAGCAGCCCCGCACGCCGAGTCGCTACACTGGCGCGATGACCGAATTCATCCCGCCGGGCAGCCGCTTCGTCGACCTGCCTTCGCCGTTCCCGATGAAGCGCGGAGGTGCGCTCCGCGGCGCCCGCGTGGCCTTTGAAACCTGGGGCACGCTCGACGCAGCGCGTGGCAACGCAGTCCTGATCGTCACCGGCCTGTCGCCCGATGCGCACGCCGCCAGCCACGCCGATGACGCCACACCCGGCTGGTGGGAGGCAATGCTCGGCCCCGGCAAGCCGATCGATACCGACCGCTGGTTCGTGATCTGCGTGAACTCGCTCGGCAGCTGCAAGGGCTCAACCGGCCCCGCTTCGGTCAACCCCGACACCGGCGCGCCGTACCGGCTTGCGTTTCCGGAACTGTCGGTGGAAGACGGCGCCGACGCCGCCGCGCACGTCGTCGCCGCGCTCGGCATCGAACATCTCGCCTGCGTGATCGGCAATTCGATGGGCGGCATGACCGCACTCGCATTGCTCGCCCGCTTCCCTGGCCTTGCGCGCACGCACATCAACATCTGCGGCGCCGCGCGTGCGCTGCCGTTCTCGATCGCCATCCGCTCGCTGCAGCGCGAAGCGATCCGGCTCGATCCGATGTGGCAGAACGGCGCCTACACCGATACCGCGTATCCCGAGAGCGGCATGCGCATGGCGCGCAAGCTCGGCGTGATCACCTATCGCTCGGCGCTGGAGTGGGATGGCCGCTTCGGCCGCGTGCGGCTGGAATCCGACCGCCGTGAGGATGACGAGCCGTTCGGTCTCGAGTTCGAAGTCGAGAGCTATCTCGAAGGCCATGCGCGCCGTTTCGTGCGCCGCTTCGATCCCAACTGTTATCTCTACCTCAGCCGCTCGATGGACTGGTTCGACATCGGCGAAAGCTGCGGCGGCAGTACCGACGACGGTCTGGCGAAACTGCGCGTCGAACGTGCGCTCGCGATCGGCGTGCATACCGACATCCTGTTCCCGCTGCAGCAGCAACAGCAGATCGCCGACGGCCTGCGCGCCGGCGGCATCGACGCGACGTTCCTGCCGCTGGAATCGCCACAGGGCCACGATGCATTCCTCGTCGACATCGCACGTTTCGGACCGGCGGTCGCGGATTTCCTTGCTGCGCTGCCGCCTGCATCGCCGGGTCGCGCGGGCTAGACTCCGGCCATGTGCCCCGAATCCAAGACCAGTGCCCTGCCCGATGTCCCGTTCATGGGTCGCGAGCGGGCTGTAGCGGCGATCGATGCGGCCATCGCGGCCGGCGACGACCATGCGGTCACCGCAGCCCTGCGCAGCGCGATGTGCGCGCTGATCCGGGACCCTGCGGTCGAACTGCCGGCCTGCGTACACACCCCGGTCAACGGCCACTACGCACGCCGCGAGCTCTACCGCAGTCCTGCGCACGGCTACAGCATCGTCGCGATGACCTGGGCACCCGGACAGGGGACGCCGATCCACGACCATGACGGGCTGTGGTGCGTGGAAGGTATCTGGCGCGGCACGCTGGAGATCGCCCAGTACGAACTGCTCGAATCCGATGGTGCACGCTTCCGCTTCCGCGCGGCCTCGGGTATGCAGGCCGGCGTGGGCAGCGCAGGCAGCCTGATCCCGCCGCACGAATACCACACGATCCGCAACGCGAGCCCGGATGCCGTGGCCGTGTCGTTGCATGTCTACCAGGCGCCGATCGTGCACTGCGCCCGTTTCCGGCCGGACGCGGACGATTGGTACCTGCGCTACGAGGACGCGCTGGTGGTCGATACCGTCGACTGAGACGCAGCGCACGCGTCGTGAACAGGGGGGCGCATCCCGCAGGCCCAGCGGCTACAGTGACCACCCCTGCCGTTCCCAGTCGAGGCCGATGATCCGATCGCTGCTGACCGCCACCGTGGCGGCTTTGCTTGCCGCCTGCGGCCAGTCCCCTGTCGTACCCGACGCCGATGGTCGCGCCGTCGATGCGCTGGTCGACGCGCAGTTCGATGCGTTTCTCGCCAACGATCCGGAAGCGATGACGGTGCTCGGCATCGACAATCCGGATTCGCGCATCGCTGCCGGCCGCCTGACCGACGCGTCGCTGCTGCATCGCGCCGCATTGCGTGACACGCTCAGCACCAATCTCGCGGCACTCGATGCCATCGACGACGACGCCTTCGCACCCCAGCAGCAACGCACACTGGAGATGGCGCGCTGGTTCTATCGCAGCCAGGCCGATCTGCTGGGTTTCGACTGGTCGCCGGCGTGGCTGCCGCTGGCTACGAATCTTTACGCCGTCGACCAGCTTTCAAGCATTCCGATGTCGCTGCCGGGCTTCTTCGATAGTGCGCAGCCGGTGACCGGCGCGGCTGAAGCGCGCAATTACGTCGCGCGACTGCACGCGGTGGCGACCAAGCTCGACCAGGTGCGCGACAACCTGGACCTGCAGGCAAGCCACGGCGTCGTACCGCCGCGCATCGCACTCGAAGGCGCGGCATTGCAGATCCGCGACCTGGTGCGCGTCGGCGTCGACGGCAGCCCGTTCGTCCGGACCTTCGCACGCAAGCTCGAAGGCGCGCAGGGTATCGACGCTGCACTGCAGGAAGAACTGCTGCGCGATGCACGCACGGCGATCAAGGACGCCACGCTGCCGGCCTATGCACGCCTGCTCGCACGTATCGAAGCCGCCATCGCCACGCAGGACGCCGACAATGGTGTCTGGGCGCTGCCCGACGGCGACGACTACTACGCGGCCGCGTTGCGCTGGAACACCGGCGTCGGCATCGACGCGGCGCAGTTGCATGCACTCGGCCACGACGAGGTCAGCCGCATCCGCGGCGAGATGGCGGCGATCGTGCGCGATCGCCTGCCGTTGACCGATGTCGAGACTCCGCCGGCCGAAGGAAGCGCCGCCGCTGCGACCGGAACCGTTACCGCAGACGTTACGGACGAAGATCGCGAAGCGTTGCGTGCATCCGTCCGGGCGCGTCTGGATGCGATCGAGGACGCATTGCCCGGCTACTTCAGCGCGCTGCCGACGCAGCCACTCGACGTCCAGTTGGCGCCGCCCGATGCGACCGGCAACGCCGCGGTCTATTACGTTCCGCCCGGCGGCGATGTCCGGCCCGGCACACTGGTGCTCGATGTCGCGCAGGTGCGTGCGTTGCCCGAAGGGGGGCTGCCGACGCTGATCTACCACAACGGCCTGCCCGGTCATCATCTGCAGGTCGGCCTCTCACAGGCGCAGGTCGCGTTGCCACGGCTGCGACGCAGCCTCGCGCCGACTGCCTTCACCGAAGGCTGGGCGATGTACGCCGAGCGTCTCGCGGTCGAGATGGGTGTCTACGACGACGATCCGCGGGGCGACCTCGGACGTCTGCGCGCCGAACTGGTGCACGCCGCGCGGCTGGTCGTCGACACCGGCCTGCATTCCGAACGCTGGACGCTCGCGCAGGCGCAGACCTATCTGCGCGACGTCGCCGGCATGAGCGAAGCGCAGGCGCGCAGCGAGGCGCAGCGTCAGCTCGTGCGTCCCGGGCGCGCGTGCGCGCACACGGTCGGCCTGCACACACTGCTCGCGCTGCGCGGACATGCCCGGCAGTCGCTGAAGAAGCGGTTCGACCTGCGCGCCTTCCACGGCGTGCTGCTCGAGAACGGCGCATTGCCGCTGGACGTGGTGTCGCGCGCAGTCGATGCCTGGATCGCCGCGTCGAAGATCGAGGACGAAGACGGCGCCGGCTGAGCCGGCGCCGTCGAACTCAGTCGGACAACAGTTGCCTGACCTCGATCTGCAGTGTGTGGCCGCCCTCGATCAGCCAGGCACGGCCCTCGACGACGATGCCATCGCCGACATGCGCCTTCTCGACCAGACCGTCCTCCACCGCGCCACCGGACGCGGCATCGAAGCGGACCTGCTCCGGCATGCGCGACACCGGTTGCGGCACGTTGGGGCGCAGCGCCGGCGGGCGACCCTCGACGTTCGACACCATGTAGCCGTTCGGGCACGGCGCGCGTACACAGCGGATGTTGCTCAGATGCACGCGGAAAACGCCCTCGGCCAGATGCACCTGGCCGTTCGGCTGCGACGGCACCATGACGCCGCCGGTGGGCAGCGAGACCTCGCGTTCGGCAACGGGTTCAGGATCCGCGAGACGCTGGCCCGGCTGGCTCGCACATGCTGCGAACGCCAGCGGCAGCAGGACCGCGAACAGGATCCGCGTACGGCGCGCACGCGCAGCCGACAGGCGCCGTCGCGCAAGCATCCAGGCCGCTATCCGTTGCGGCTTCATTCGATCGTGCATGTCCCCTCCCGGGCTCCCGGCCCTGCGCCGGCACGCGCATGATGCCGGGCCGCATGTTTGGAGAACGCAAAGACGCCGGGATTCAGGCCGGACCGCGCTTCCGCTATACTTCCGCGTCCGTGCCGGAGTGGCGGAATGGTAGACGCAGCGGACTCAAAATCCGCCGCCTTTAAAAGCGTGCGGGTTCGAGTCCCGCCTCCGGTACCAGTCGACGGCCCGCGCATGCGGGCCGTTGCCGTTTCCGGGGTCGTGCGGCATTTCCGCAGCGGTCGCCAGGCGCGTTCTCCATGATCGGATTCCTGCGCAAGCCCGATACAGGGGCCATGCCGGGCGCCCGATTGCAGGCCGCGCCCGGTACCGCGTGGATTGACCAGCGCCCCGGTTTCCGGGGCGATCTGGAGACGGAGCGTTCCGCTTCCGCGCAGCTGCCGTCAGACCTTGCGGAACACCAGCGTGCCGTTGGTGCCGCCGAAGCCGAACGAGTTCGACATCACGTATTCGACCTGGTGTTCGCGCGCGGTAAGCGGCACGTAGTCGAGATCGCAGCCTTCGCCCGGCGTGTGCAGGTTGATCGTCGGCGGAATGATGCCGGTATGCAGGGCCATCGCCGAGAACACCGCTTCGATACCTCCGGCCGCGCCGAGCAGGTGGCCGGTCATCGACTTCGTCGAGCTGACCATCACCTTCGACGCATGCGCGCCGAGCACGCCCTTGATGCCCATCGTCTCGGCGACATCGCCGGCCGGCGTCGAGGTGCCGTGCGCGTTGATGTAACCGATCTGCGAGGGATCGATGCCGGCATCGTTGATCGCGGCGCGCATGCAGCGGCCGCCGCCCTCGCCGTTCTCGCTGGGCGAGGTCATGTGGAAGGCGTCACCGCTCATGCCGAAACCCACGACCTCGGCATAGATGCGTGCACCACGCGCCTTCGCGCGCTCGTATTCCTCGAGCACCAGCACGCCCGCGCCGTCGCCCATGACGAAACCGTCGCGCTCGACGTCCCACGGACGCGAAGCGCCGGTCGGATCGTCGTTGCGGGTGGACATCGCCTTCATCGAGCAGAAGCCACCGACCGAGGTCGGCGTGGTCGCGAACTCGGCGCCACCGGCGATCATCACGTCCGCATCGCCGTACTGGATCATGCGCATCGCCAGACCGATGTTGTGCGTACCGGTGGTGCAGGCGGTGACCGCCGCGATGTTCGGCCCCTTCGCACCGGTCATGATCGAGACCTGACCGGAGATCATGTTGATGATCGTACTGGGCACGTAGAACGGCGAAATCTTGCGCGGGCCGCCTTCGGCATACTTGATCGCGGTCTCTTCGATGCCCTTGAGGCCACCGATGCCGGCGCCGATCGCCACGCCAATGCGCTCGGCGTCGGATTCACGCACGTCGATGCCCGCGTCGGCAATGGCCATCAGGCCACCGGCGACACCGTAGTGCACGAAGGGATCCATCTTCTTGACGTCCTTCGGCGCGATCCACTGGGTTGCGTCGAAGTCCTTCACCTCGCCCGCGATGCGCGTGGCGAAGTGGGTGGCGTCGAAGTGGGTGATCGGGCCGATGCCCGACCGGCCGTTGACGATGCCGTCCCAGCTCGAAGCCAGGTCGTTGCCCAGCGGCGAGAGGATGCCGATGCCCGTGATGACGACGCGGCGCTTGGCCATTGTTCAACTCCTGAGAAGTCGGTGGCGGCACGGTGGGTCACCGCCAATACGCACGAGGCCGCAACGCGGCCTCGTGCTGGAACCTGTCTGTCCGGCCGCCTGACGGCTGGACCGGTCGCACGCCCAGCCGGTTCGGCCGTGGGCGCGGACCCGGGCATCAGCCCTTGGCGTGCGCCTTGACGTAGTCGATCGCCTGCTGCACCGAGGTGATCTTCTCGGCGTCCTCGTCCGGAATCTCGCACTCGAATTCTTCTTCAAGCGCCATCACCAGCTCGACGGTATCGAGGGAATCGGCACCGAGGTCGTCGACGAAGGAAGCGCTGTTGCTGACTTCTTCTTCCTTCACGCCCAGCTGTTCGATGACAATCTTCTTGACACGCTCTTCGATGTTGCTCATGGGTTCTTTGCTCCGGGGAGGCGATTTTCGGTGGATAGTGTAAGGGAAAGCCGGGCGATGGGCGCACCACCATCAAAGCCCTTGCCATTCAACGGCTTGCCCTCGAAATTCGAGGTTCGACGACGCCGTCTCAGGGCATGTACATGCCGCCGTTGACGTGCAGGGTTTCGCCGGTGATGTACGCCGCTGACGGGCCTGCAAGAAACGCCACGGCCTGCGCAATGTCGTCCGGCTCGCCGAGACGACCGAGTGCGATCTGCTGGATCAGCGCTTCCTTCGATGCGTCGGGCAGGTCACGCGTCATGTCGGTGGCGATGAAGCCGGGCGCGACCACGTTGACGGTGACGCCACGCGAACCGATCTCCTTCGCCAGCGACTTGCTGAAGGCGATGATGCCGGCCTTGGCCGCGGCGTAATTCGCCTGGCCCGCGTTGCCGGTCACGCCGATCACCGAGGCGATGTTGATGATGCGGCCACGGCGCGCCTTCATCATGCCGCGCATCACCGCCTTCGAACTGCGGTAGACGCTGGTCAGGTTGGTGTCGAGGATGGCCTGCCAGTCCTCGTCCTTCATCCGCATCAGCAGGTTGTCGCGGGTGATGCCGGCGTTGTTGACGAGGATGGAGATGGCGCCGAACTCGGACGCGATCGACTCGACCAGCGCTTCGATCGCGCCGGCCTGCGAGACATCCAGTACGCGGCCGTGGCCGCCGTGTGTGGACAGGCGCTCACCGATCTTCGCCGCGCCCGCTTCGCTGGTCGCGGTGCCGATCACGGTCGCGCCCTGCGCGGCCAGCGTGTCGGCGATCGCGGCACCGATGCCGCGGCTTGCGCCGGTGACGAGAACGATCTCGCCGGAAAGAGGTGCGCTCATGAGAACTCCGATAAGGCGTGTGTGGCAGCGGGCGTCAAAGAACGCGGGGATCTGTCGCGCCCACTGCCCGCAGTGTGCGCCGATCCGCGTCCACCCGCCGGGTTCAGACTGTCCAGTCTGCCAGCGCGGCGTCGAAATCATCCGGCGCGGCCAGCGCGCGGGCCTCGATGGACTTGTCGATGCGCTTGACCAGACCGGCCAGCACCTTGCCCGGGCCGCACTCGACGATGCGTGTCACGCCACGTGCCGACAACGCCTCGACGCAACGCGTCCACTGCACCGGCAGATACAGCTGGCGCACCAGCGCATCGCGGATCGCATCGACGCGCTCGTGCACGGTCGCATCGACGTTCTGCACGACCGGCAGAGACGGCGCGTGCCACGCGACCGCATCCATCGATTCGGCCAGGCGATCCGCGGCCTCACGCATCAGCGGCGTGTGCGAGGGCACGCTGACCGCCAGCTTCACGACCTTGCGCACACCACGCTCGCCGAGCAGCGCGATCGCACGATCCACCGCCGCCGCATGTCCGCCGATGACGATCTGGCCGGGCGAATTGAAGTTGGCCGGCACGACAACGTTCGCATCTTCGGACGCATCACGACAGACCTCGCCGACCAGCGCATCTTCAGCGCCGATGACCGCGGCCATCGCACCGGTGCCCGCAGGCGCGGCGTTCTGCATCAGCTGGCCGCGCAGACGCACCAGCTTCGCGGCGTCGGACAGCGAAAGCACGCCAGCCGCGACCAGCGCGGTGTATTCGCCGAGGCTGTGGCCGGCCAGCGCGGCCGGCGCAGCGCCACCGCGCTGCTGCCACGCGCGCCACACGGCGACGCCAGCGGCCAGCAACGCGGGCTGGGTGAATTCTGTCTGGTTGAGCTGGGCCTCGGGGCCCTGCTGTGACAGCGACCACAGGTCGACGCCCGCGCCTTCGGACGCTTCGGCGAATGCCCCGACGATCACGGGATGGCGCGCGGCGAGATCGCCGAGCATGCCCAGCGACTGCGAGCCCTGCCCCGGGAAGACGAATGCGAGTTGCGATGCGGTCACGCGTATTTCCAGCCTCAAAACCGGGGGCGATGATAAGTGCGAAGCCGCGACATTGTCTGTACCGGGGCGTATGCGGACAGCACGTGCATGCCGCTCAGAACATCATCCGCAGCAACTCGATCTCGCCGTCTTCGAGCCAGTCCCACAGCACGGCGACGACGAGCAACATCGGCAGCAGCGTCGCCGCGCGCACCACCAGGATCGAATGGGCAACATGGCGCGCGGACCGGCCAAGCCAGCCGATGCGCTGCGCGAAGCCCTTCAGGCGCCCGACGCGACCTGCATGCGCGGCCACTTCCGGTTCGCGCTGCATCACCCGTGACAACATGTCGGCGAGCGCATCGGTACGACCGTCGTAGTACTTGGCCATGCCGAACGCGAACATCAGCCAGTCGCGCGCCTGCGCCTGCGGCAGCGACATCACTTCAAGCGGGTCTTCCTCGAAGTCGATGAAGCCCACGCGGCCGCTGTCATCGAGGGTGATGTTGCGCGGCATCGGCTGCCCGAAATACGCACCACGCGCATGCGCATCGGCGATCGCGTCGATCACCGTGCCCGTCAATGCATCGATGCGTGCGACATCGCCATCGGCAGCGCGCAGCTGCGCGGCGAAGGTGTCGCCGAGATTGCTCAGGAGCAGCGTGGATGCGCCCTCACCGAGCACGCGCGGCACACGCACGCCCTGGGCGTCGAGTTCGGCCAGACGGCGCGCTTCGATCTGCTTGGCTTCGCCCCCACCGGGATGCGGCGGCGGACGCAAGGCGTCGATGTCGAGCCCGCGCGCGATGGCATCGAGGATGCCGAGGCCGAACTTGCGGCTGTCGCCGTCGGCGTATGCCTTGAGCCAGGCATCGCGCCCGGCCACGACGATGGATTCGACGCCCATGCGGCAGCCTCCGTGTCGTGCGGACGCGAAGTCCGCGAAAGTGGATTCCTGCGGGCCCAGCGGTCCCGCAGGCGGGACTCAATAGCGCAGCAGCGCCGAACCCCAGGTGAAGCCGCCGCCGAAGGCTTCGAGCAGCAGCAACTGGCCGCGCTGCACGCGACCCGAGCGCACGGCCTCGTCGAGTGCCAGCGGCACCGAACCGGACGAGGTGTTGCCGTGTTTGTCGACCGTGACCACGACGCGATCCATCGGCATGTCCAGGCGCTTGGCCGTGGCTTCGATGATGCGCAGGTTGGCCTGGTGCGGAATCAGCCAGTCGATGTCGTGGCGATCAAGACCGTTCGCCTCGAGCGTTTCCTCGACCACGGAGTCAAGCGCCTTGACCGCGTACTTGAAGACGTCGCTGCCGGACATCCGGATACGCACGCCGGCGTTGGGCTGATCATCGCGGAAGCCGACGGACACGCCGACCGGATTCCACAGCAGTTCCTTCTTCGCGCCGTCGGCGTGCAGGTGGGTGCTGAGAATGCCGGTCTCGGTGTCGGCCTTGAGCACGACGGCGCCGGCGCCATCGCCGAACAACACCGCGGTGGTGCGCTCGCTCCAGTCGACCATGCGGGTCAGCGTCTCGGCGCCGACCACCAGCACGGTCTTCGCATCGCCCGACCTGATGAACTTGTCGGCGATCGAGAACGCGTACAGGAAACCCGAGCAGGCCGCGTTGACATCGAACGCGCCGCAACCGTTAGCGCCCAGGCGCGCCTGCAGCAGGCAGGCGGTGGACGGGAAGATGATGTCCGGCGTGGTAGTGCCGACGATGATCAGGTCAAGCTCGGCCGCCGACACGCCGGCGGCTTCCATTGCCCGCGTGGCGGCGTGGAAGGCCAGGTCGCTGGTGGTCTCGCCATCGGCGGCGACGTGACGCTCGCGGATGCCGGTGCGGGTCGCAATCCATTCGTCACTGGTGTCGACGAACTTCGCGAGATCGTCGTTGGTCAGCACCTTCTCGGGCAGGTAGCTGCCGGTGCCGGCAATGCGGGAATAGATGCGTTCGCTGGTCATCTGTGGAGCTGCCCTCGCGCCAGGCGCGTGATCTTGGAAGCGGCATCCTGCCGACGGCAGACGCAGCCGCCCGTCAGGGACGGTGGCTGCGCCCGATGCATCGTGCGCCCACCCACCATGTGGCGGGCAGCGAGGATCAATCTTCCTCGACGACGCGCGTCTTGGGCTGGATCACCTGCTTGCCACGGTAGTAACCGTCGGCGGTGACGTGATGACGGATATGGGTCTCACCCGTCGTCTGGTCGGTCGACAGCAGCTTGGCGCTGAGCTTGTCGTGCGCGCGACGCATGCCACGACGGGACGGGGTGACGCGGGATTTCTGCACAGCCATGGGAATTGCTCCAACAGGTTCTAGTTGTTTCGATCTTTCTTCAAACCCGCCAACGCCGAAAACGGGTTGACGCGTGTCTCTTCTTCGGTCGACACCGGCCAGTCGCGTTCGATCGCTTCGGAGCCGGGTGCGACCGGAATCGCGGGTATCGCCAGAATCAGTTCGTCCTCGACCAGCGCAACCGGCGACAGCGAACCGTCACCTTCCAGCAGCAGCGCCTCGTAATCGGGCAGCAGCGCGGCCTCTTCCGCTTCGTCGCGGATCAGGCCCAGCCGCTGCTCGATGTCGATCGGCCACACGAAACGCTTGAGCGTCCGCTGGCACACCAGCGGCAGACTGCCCTGTACGCGCAGAAGCGCATACGACTGCTGCAGCGCGTCGCGACCGAACTCGATCGAGCAGGTCACGTCGTCGCCCTCAACATCGGCCAGTAGCTCGCTCAGGCGCGTCAGGGACGCCAACGGCAAGCGCCCGTCGAGACGCATGCCGCTCCCGACCATGCGCCAAGCATCGACCAACTCGGGCATTTGCGCGGACATAGCCGCCGAATGTTAAAGACGCGATCCCTGGCTGTCAAACTGCCGTGCTTCCAGCACGTTCGGGGAAGACCGGCGGATTTGCCGGCATTGCGACATGACGGGCAGACTGGCCCGCCGCGCCACAGGACACCCCGCGTGCAGCCGATCCCGAGCCTGCTGCTGGCCACCCTTCTTTCGACGGCCATTGTACTGGCGTGGTGGCGCCACCGTGCGCGACGCCGGCACCGCGCCTACGCGCGCGTGCTCGATGCTGCCGAGAACTTCGAAGCACGCCTGCGGATCGCGCGCGCGCAGATCGGCCAGAACGACGGCGATCCCGTGCGCGATGCGCTGCAGGAGATGCTGCGGCAGCGGCTGTGGCTGCAGCAGCACGGCGCGAGCGCGGAACTCGCGGCGCTGGAGGCGATGCGCGAATCGATCGAACAGGCGCAGGCCCGCATCGACCGGCAACTCGCCCAGCTCGCCCTGGTCCGCGCTGGAGGTGGCATATGAATCCGCCGCTGATCCTCGGCTCGACATCGACCTACCGCCGCGGGCTGCTTGAGCGTCTGCGATTGCCGTTCATCTGCGAGCGCCCGGATGTCGACGAGACGGCCGGCGAAGGCGAAGACCCTGCGGCGTTGGCAATCCGGCTGGCGCAGGCCAAGGCCGAAGACGTCGCTGCGCGAGCGCCAGGCGCCTGGGTCATCGGCTCCGACCAGGTGGCCGCGCTCGATGGCCGCCCGCTCGGCAAGCCCGGCGGCCGCGAGGCGGCGATCGCACAGCTGACGGCGATGTCAGGCCGTGGCGTGGTCTTCCACACCGCACTGGCGCTGGCGCGCGCGGGGCAACCGACGCTGCACGCGCAGGACCGCACCGAAGTCGTGTTCCGCACGCTGCTGGCGGACGAGATCGCGCGGTACGTGGATATCGAACAACCCTTCGACTGCGCCGGCAGCTTCAAATGCGAAGGCCTCGGCATCGTGCTGTTCGAGGCGATCCGCAGCGATGATCCGTCCGCGCTCGTCGGACTGCCCCTGATCGCGACCGCCCGGCTGCTGCGCGCCGCGGGCTACGCCCTGCCCTGACGCAGCGCGCCTCAGCGCGCGGGCGCGACCTGGATCGGCTGTTCGGCCCAGCGTTCGACCGAGCCGTCATGGCCGGTGATCTCGAGCCCGAGCCAGTGCCGGCCGGGCGTCACCGTCGACGGATCGATCGTCGCGGTGAACCCGATGCTGGTGCCCGCGGGATCGCGCGAATCTCCGGCCAGGAACCGTTCCACGATCCAGGGATTGGATGCGCCGCGCTGCGCTTGCGCGACCGCCACACCATCGAGCGTGACCGCGACCGATGCGACGCCACTGCCGTCCTTGACCGCCCAGCCGCGCACCTCGAATGGCGCATCGACGCGTGCGCCCGCCAGCGGCGTATCGACATAGGCGAGCGCAGGCGTGACGCAATCACCCTCGCCTGTCGTTGCATCCGCATCGAACCGCGACAGGATGAAACGCTGCGCGCCGCGGTCCGCATTGACCACGCGTGACACCGGCAACGCCCCCATGCGGGCACAGATGGTCTGGTAGCGCTGCAGCAGCGCACTGAACTTCACGTCGTTTGCGCCGGTGACCAGCAGCACCGGGCGCCCCGCCAGTTCGGCACGATCGTCGAGCTGCAGATGCCACAGCTGCAGTTGCGGCGCGCGGCCGTGGTGGCGGTTGAGCGGATGGTCGAGCACGCGGATGCGCGGATCACCGAGCGCGAAGCCGAGTTCGGCGCCGATCTTGAAGTTGTCGGCGACGAGCACCGTGTCGGCCGGCATGGTCGCGAGCTCTTCGCGCACCGCATCGGCCAGCGTGTCCCAACCGGCGAAATTGGCCGGATACCACTTGAGGCCCGCACTGCGTTCGCGCACTTCCGGCATCGAGACCGCCGCGTAGTAGCCGACCACGCCGACGAAACCAAGTGCCAGCGTCGCCCACGTCGCGATGCGCAACCAGCGCGGCCACGCCATCAGCACGAAACCCACCAGCGGCAGCAGCGCGAGATAGCCCGGCAGCGGCCAATGGAAACTCGCACGTTCGGTGTCGGCGACAAAACCGAGCGCGAAGAAGCCGAGCACGATCAGGCCACCTGACACTGCAAGGAAGCGCGCCGCATCGTCCGGTGCCCGGCGCAAGCGCCAGGCCGCGATCAGCAGCGCGGCGAACAGCAGCGGCGTCACCATCACCGCCTGGATCACGATGAACTGCCAGCCGTCGGCATGCAGCGCCCACGGATGCCGGTCGACCATCTGGAAGCGCAGCCCGGCCTCCGCGTTGTCGACGTTCCAGACCAGCAACGGAATCCACGCCGCGGCGCCGGCCGCGATCGCGATCCAGACGCGCGGGTCGCGAAGCGCCTCGCGTCCCTTGGCGATGGTGAGCAGCGCGACGATGCCGACACCGATCACCGCGATGAACCGGTAGTGGCTCAATGCGCCGAGCGACAGGCCCAGCGCAAGCAACAGCGCGCCACCATGGGTCACGCCGCGCAGCAGGCGTACGCCAGCGTCAAGACACAGCACCGTCGCGAGAGCGAGCATCGCATCGGGCAACGCCATCACACCCAGCGAACCGAGCAGCGGCAACAGCAGTGCGGCGCAGCCCGAGATCCATGCAGCTTCGGGATCGAACTCGCGCGCGGTCAGGCGCACGACCAGCCACGGCACCAGCGCCGAGATCGCGATGAAGGGCAGACGCACCGCGAGCAGGCCATCGCCGAAGACTTCGGTACCGATGCGGATCAGCCACGCGGTCAGGCCTGGCAGATCGGAATAGGCGAACGCGGGATGCTGGCCCTCCAGCCAGTAGAACGCCTCGTCGACGAACAGCGGCAGCCGCGCGGCGATCGCCAGCTTCAGCAGCACGATCGTCGTCCACAGCACGACGAACACCGTGCGCATTTCCATTCGCCGCATTGAACTCGACCTCGCTACACTCGGGGGACCGCCGCAGGAGCACATGCATGCCCGACCCGACGACGTCCGCCATGCTAACCGACGCCCGGCGTGAGGCCCTGTCGTCGTCGCTGACCCAGGTGAACCGGCTGGTGCTCGGCAAGGAGACGGCAGTGACGATGAGCTTCGTCGCCCTGCTGGCCGATGGCCACATCCTGATCGAGGACCTGCCGGGGCTCGGCAAGACCACGCTGGCACATGCGATCGCAGCGACGGTGGGCCTGGATTTCCAGCGTGTGCAGTTCACCTCCGACCTGTTGCCGTCGGATGTCGTCGGCGTGTCGGTCTACGAAGGCAGCGCGCGCCGCTTCGAATTCCACGGTGGGCCGGTGTTCACCAACGTGCTGCTGGCCGACGAGATCAACCGCGCGCCGCCACGCACGCAGAGCGCGCTGCTCGAGGCGATGGCCGAGCAGCAGGTCACCGTCGACGGCACCACGCATGCGCTGCCCGATCCGTTCTTCGTCATCGCCACGCAGAACCCGGTGGATCTGTCGGGCACGTATCCGCTGCCCGATTCGCAGCTCGACCGCTTCCTGCTGCGGCTCACGCTGGGCTACCCCGATCGCGACGCCGAACGCGCCCTGCTGTCGGGCAGCGACCGCCGCACGCTGATCGCCGAGACCGTGCCGCGACTCGGCGCCGACGATCTGCGCGCCTTGCGCCAAGCGGTCGCCGCAATCCATGCCAGTCCGGCGCTGATCGATTACGTGCAGGCGCTGATGGCACGCAGCCGTCAGCATCCGGGCGTGCGCGTGGGCCTGTCGCCACGCGCCGGTCTCGCGCTGCTGCGCGCGGCCCGCGCCCACGCGCTGCTGCAGGGGCGCGACCACGCCCTGCCCGATGACGTACAGACCCTGTTCCCTCTGATCGCCAGCCACCGCCTCGTCGCCGAGGCCGACGCCGCCAGCGACGGACTCGCGGCGTCGATCCTGCAGGCCGTGCCGGTCGACTGATGCCCGCGTTCGCCGGCCTGCGCCGTCGTGTCGAAGGCTGGGCGCGTCCGCGTCGGCCGGAAGTGTTGCCGGCGCGTCTCGACCGCAAACGCATTTACGTCCTGCCGACGGGCTTCGGTGCCTTCGTCACCGCGCTGTTGGCGACGATGGCGATCGGTGCGCTCAACTACAACAACAACCCTGCTCTGTTGCTGTGCCTGTTGCTGGTCGGCGCATCGCTGGCCAGTCTGCTGTGGACGCAGTTGCAGCTCAGCGGGCTCGAGATCCGTGCGGTGCACGGCGAACCGGTCGCTGCCGGCACGCCGATGCCGCTGCACGTGCATGTCGAAGCGGCGCCCGGGCGCGAGCGTCGCGGCCTGCGCGTGGCGATCGGCGACAGCGCGGCGGTGCTGTCGCTCGGCGACTCGGGCGGTGAAGCGACCGTCGCAATGCCGACGTTGCGACGTGGCTGGCTGGCGCCACCACGGCTGCGCATCAGCACCACGCGCCCGCTGGGCCTGGCGCGTGCATGGTCATGGGTGTGGCCGAGCGCGCGCTTTCTCGTCTATCCCGCGCCGGAAGCGTCCGGCCCGCCGTTGCCGGATGGTGGCGGCGACGAAGCGCAGGCCCGACTCAATCCGTCCGGCGAGGAGCTGCATCATCTACGCGACTGGCGCCCGGGCGATGCGCCGCGGACCATCGCGTGGAAAGCGTCGGCGCGGCGCGATGCGCTGATCGTGCGCGAGTTCGAACGTCCTCAGGGCGACGATTTGACGCTGGACTGGCAGCGCCTCGGCGCGCTCGACCACGAATCCAAGATCCGTCGACTGGCACGCTGGGTCGACGAGGCCGAACGCGAGGCCGTGCGTTATCGTCTGCAACTGCCCGGCCAACCGGTGATCGGTCCGGATCGCGGCGCCGCGCATCGCCACGCCTGCCTGCGCGCGCTCGCGCTGCTACCGGACGCCGGCTGATGGCGCGCACCGCACTCGCGCTCGATACCGCCGGCCGCCGCTGGTCGCTGATCGCGGCGGCCGTGTGCCTGCTGCCGCTGCTGTTGCAGCTGCCAATGCCACTGCCGCTCGTCATCGCGGGCGCGGGCGCGATTGCCGCAGCCATGGCATCGCGGCGCGCGGCACCGGGCTGGCTGCGCACTGTGCTGGCGCTGGCCGTGTTCGGCCTTGTATTCGCGCAGGGCGGGATGCACTTCGGCCGCGACACCGGCTGCGCGCTGCTCGCCGGCATGCTCGCGATCAAACCGTCCGAGCTGCGCACCGTGCGCGATGCCCGCAGCCTGCTCGGCTTCGCCCTGTTCGCGCCATTCGCGACTTTCCTGCTGGACCAGGGACCGTTGTCGCTTGCGCTCGGCCTTGTCGGCGCGGTGCTGGTCCTGGCGGCGCTCGCGCGATTGTCGGAACAGGAGTCGGGACTGCCCGCGGCCGGCGTGCGCCATGCCACGCGCATCAACATCGTCGCGCGACTGATCGCAATCGGCCTACCGCTGGCACTCGCGGCGTTCTGGCTGTTCCCGCGTCTGGCGGCGCCGCTGTGGGGCATCCCGGACCTGTCGACCGCGCGGCCCGGCCTGTCGGACGAAATGTCGCCCGGCGACTGGATCGACCTCATCGCCGACGACACGCCCGCGATGCGCGTGACCTTCCGCGGCGCCGAGCCTTCGACCCGTGAGATGTACTGGCGCGGCCCGACGCTGACGCAATACGACGGCCGTACCTGGACCGCGTCGCCATGGCTGCGCAGCCTGCCGCCGGCGACGGTCGAGCACGGCGCGCCGACCTGGGACTACGAAATCGCGCTGGAACCGACCGAGCGCAATCTGCTGGTCGCGCTGGAGATGCCGCTCGCATTTCCCGACGGCATGCGCGCCGCGCACGAGTACACGCTGACCAGCGAGCGCCGGCTCGACCGCGTGACCCGCTGGCAATTGCGCTCCGCGCCACCGACCCGATTCGAAGCGGACCTCCCGGATTCGCTGCGCCGGCTCGCGTTGCAGCTGCCCGCGGGCTTCAATCCGCGCACGCGCGCACTGGCGCAGCAGTGGCGCGCCGAGACCGCGGACGACGGCGCGCTGGTCGATCGCGCACTCGCCTGGATCCGCAGCGATTTCGCCTACACCCTCGACACGCCGCTGCCCGGCCGGCACGCGGCCGACGAGTTCCTGTTCGACTATCGCGCCGGCTTCTGCGAACACTTCAGTTCCGCGTTCGCCGTGCTGATGCGCGAGGCCGGCATTCCGACGCGCGTCGTCACCGGCTACACCGGCGGCACCCGCAACCGCTTCGGCAACTACTGGATCGTACGGCGCATGGACGCCCACGCCTGGAACGAAGTCTGGCTCGAAGGCCGCGGCTGGGTGCGCGTCGATCCGACCGCGGCCGTCGCCCCCGAGCGCATCTACGACACGCTGGAAGACCGGCTTGGCGCCGGTGGTGGTGGCGGTGATGCGCTGTTGCCGATGGCCGACCTCGGTGACTGGGCGCGACGCGCGTGGAACGACTTCGTACTCGACTTCGACGCCGCGCGCCAGCAACGCATGCTCCAACGCATCGGGTTCGAGAACATCGACACCGGCGGCCTCGCCGCACTGTTCTCGCTGTGCGCGGCGCTCGCGCTGGGCTGGATGCTGTGGCTGGTCGCGCGCAGCGAACGCGAGCGCGATCCGCTGCTGCGCGCCTGGCATCGACTCGGCCGCCGGTATGCGCGCCTCGGTCTGGCCCGCGAACGGCACGAGCCCGCAATCGCGTGGGCCGAACGGGTCAGGGCCGCGCGCCCGCGCGAAGCTGCGCTCGTCGCCCTCACCCACCGTTTCGTCGCGGCCCGCTACGCTCCATCGGCGTCCGATGCGACGCTGGTGCGGGCACTGCGCGCGCACCGTCCAGCCCGGGAGACCGCTCGATGACCGCCCTTCGCCTGCTGCCTGTTATCGCCGGCGCCCTGCTGCTCGGCGCATGCGCGTCCCAACCGAAGCCGCTGCAGGGCGACTACGTCGAAGCACTGACACCGCACGCCGCCGTGCAGGGCGAACACACCGGGGCAATGGTGCGCTGGGGCGGACGCATCGTGCAGGTGGAGCCGCGGACCGATGCGACCTGCTTCGAGATGATCGCCACGCGGTTGACCGCGACCGGTCGGCCGTACTGGGCCAGCGACGACACCAACGGCCGCTTCATCGCCTGCCGCGCGGGCTTCTATGATCCGGCGGTATTCGAGGTCAATCGCGAAGTCACCTTCACCGGCCGCATCGCCGGTTACGACTCGCGCCGTGTCGGCGAGTACGACTACCGTTTCCCGCGCGTCGATGCCGACGTGGTCTATCTGTGGCCGAAGCGCGAGCGCGTCGACGTGATCACGCGCCCGGCGCCGTGGCCGTGGTGGGGTTACTGGTGATCATCATCCTGTAGGAGCGGGCTCGCGCGCGATGGGCTTTCCCTGCACCGCCTATCGCGCGCAAGCGCGCTCTACAGGGTCACACCGGCGTCCCGAAGCGCCCCAACGGCGCGCCGGCCAGTAGATGCAGATGGATCTGGAACACCGTCTGCCCCCCGTGTTCGTTGCAGTTCATGACGATGCGGTAGCCGTCTTCGGCGAACCCCTGTTCTTTCGCATAACGCGCTGCCGCGACCGCCAGCCGGCCGATGATCTCGGGCGCATCGGCCGGCACGTCGTTGAGCGTGGCGAAATCCTGCTTTGGCACGAACAGCACATGCACCGGTGCCTGCGGCGCGATGTCGCGGAACGCGATGACGTGGTCGTCCTCGAAGACGATGTCGGCCGGAATCTCGCGCTGGATGATCTTGTGGAAGATGGTCGTCATGGGATTCTGGAATCGGAACCGGGGATTCGGAAAAGCATACGTCACCGCTTGCGGTGACTACTCTTGCGAATCCTCAGTCCCGAGTCCGGATTCCGGCCTCAGGCCACTTCGCTGCGACTGCCGAACGCATGCGACAGCGTGCCGCGATCGACGTATTCCAGCTCGCCGCCGAGCGGCAGACCGTGGGCGGGGCGGCTCGGGCGCACGCCATGCTGACGCGCGATCTGCGCCAGGTAATGCGACGTGGCCTCGCCTTCGACAGTCGGGTTGGTCGCGATGATCAGTTCCTGCACTTCGCCTTCTGCCAGGCGCGCGCCAAGCAGGTCGAGCCCGAGTTCGTGCGGGCCGATGCCATCGAGCGGACTCAGCCGGCCCTGCAACACGAAGTAGAACCCACGGAAACCGGTGGCCTGCTCGATCGCGAGCCGGTCGGCCGGCGTCTCGACCACACACAACGTTTGCGCATCACGCGCGGCGCTGCTGCAGGTCGGGCACACCGGCGTTTCGCTGAAGTCACGGCAACGCTGGCAGTGCCCGATCTTCTCGACCGCCTCGGCCAGCGCTGCCGCCAGCCGCGCTCCACCTTCGCGCCCGCGTTCGAGCACGTGATAGGCCATGCGCTGCGCGGATTTCTGCCCGACACCGGGCAGCACGCGTAGTGCGTCGATCAGTTGTTCGAGCAGGGAGGACATTCGGAGCGTGATTGGTGGATTCGAAAAAGCGAACAGTTCGTGACGGGTGAATCGTGTGACCCGGATTCCCGTATCACGCATCGCGTCCGCCAACGGAACGATGTCCGATCGTTATCGATCCCGTTCCTCAGAACGGCAGCTTCATGCCGGGCGGCAGCGGCATGCCGGCGGTCGCGCCGGACATGCGGCTCTTCGATTCTTCATCGACCTTGTTCGACGCATCGTTGAACGCGGCGGCGATCAGGTCCTCAGCCATTTCCGGATCCGACAGCACGCTCGGATCGATGCGCACCTTGCGGCATTCCTTGCTGCCGGTCAGCGTGATGGCGACCATGCCGCCGCCGGCGCTGCCCTCGACTTCGAGACTGGCGAGTTCCTGCTGCACGCGCTGCATGTTTTCCTGCATCTTCTGCGCCTGCTGCATCAACTGGGCAATGTTTCCACGCATCACTGCAATCCTCGTTCTTCAAAAGGGCGTATTGAATCGGGCACCACTTTGGCGCCCTGCTGCGACATCAGCCGCTGCACGTCCGGATCGGACATGAAACTGTTTTCGGCGCTCGACTGCCGCGCATCGCGCTCGCGCGCATTGCGCTCGTGCAGCGTCACGGTTTCGCTGGCGGCGGCGGTCTCGAAGCGGATCTGCGGTGCGCCGCCGAGCGGGCCAGCGAGCGCTTCGCAAAGCTGGTGGACCATGATCGGCGCTTTCAGATGTTCGTCCGCTTCGGGTAGCGCGAGCCGCAGCACGGCGCCATCGAGCGCGACGAAGGCAGCGCTCGCAGCGAGTTCGCGTACCGGGCCGCGCAGCGGTAGATCGGCGACGAGATCGAGCCACTGGTGCGCATCGAGCGTGCGCAGCTTTGCGGCAACCGCCGGCGGCGGTGCTTCGGCTCGCGGCGTGGCAACCGGCTGTTGATCGACCGGCGGCGCAGCACGAAGTTCAGGCGCCGGACGCGCGGGTGGCGTTTCGACGACTGCGCGTGGCGGCGTCGGCGCGGGAACTGCTTGCGGTGACGGTGACGCGGCGCTCGGCGCAGGTGCAGGCACCGCCTGTGCAGCCAACGCAGCACGCGCCGCGGCAGGACCGCTCGCACGATTGCTGCTGCCCGCTGCCGGCGCAGCAGCGCCGCCTTCGGCAGGCCGGAACGCGAGCATGCGCAACACGGTCATCTCGAAACCGGCGCGCGGACTCGGCGCCAGGCCAACATCGCGACGTCCGTTGAGCGCCATCTGGTACCAGAGCTGCACGACTTCCGGACGCACCGCCGATGCGATCGCATCGACATCGACGCCGTCGCTCTCCACTGAAACTTCCGGCACCAGTTGCCGCACCTGGATGCGATGCAGCGCCTCGGAGACCGCGTCGAGCACACCGCCCCAGTCGGGTGAGAATTCGGCCAGGGTCGCGACCTCGGCGAGCAGGGCCGCGCCGTCGCCATCGGCCAATGCCGACAGCAGGGCGCCGACGCGCGTGCGATCGACACTGCCGAGCATCGTCGCCACCGCCGCGTCGCCCAGCGCACCACCCTCGCCGCCCGCGCCGGTATAGGCGATAGCCTGGTCGAGCAACGACAAGCCGTCGCGCAGACTGCCGTCGGCGGCCTTCGACAACTGGCGGATCGCACCGGCCTCGACCGCGATGCCCTCGGCTTCGAGGATGCGGGTCATCTGGCCCTGGATCTGCTGCTCGTCGAGCCGCTTGAGGTTGAACTGCAGGCAGCGCGACAGCACGGTGACCGGCAGCTTCTGCGGATCGGTCGTCGCCAGCAGGAACTTCACGTGCCCCGGCGGTTCTTCCAGCGTCTTGAGCAGCGCGTTGAACGCCGACTTCGACAGCATGTGCACTTCGTCGATCAGATAGACCTTCACCCGACCGCGCGAGGGCATGTACTGCGCGTTGTCGATCAGCTCGCGCACATCATCGACGCCGGTGTTGCTGGCGGCGTCGATCTCGAGCAGATCAATGTAGCGGCCGGCGTCGATCGCGCGACAGGTCTCGCATTCGCCGCAGGGATCGGACGAGGTGCCGGTCTCGCAGTTCAGGCTCTTGGCGAAGATGCGCGCGATCGTGGTCTTGCCGACGCCACGGGTGCCGGTAAACAGGAAGGCGTGATGCACGCGGCCGGTTTCCAGCGCATTGGTCAGCGCACGGACCACGTGCTCCTGGCCGACGAGCTCGGCAAACCGCTTCGGACGCCACTTCCGGGCGAGGACGAGATAGGACATCCGGGTATTCTGCCACGCCCCCAATGGTTCCTTGTGACCGCAGGCGACGCCGGATAGAATGGCCGGCCCGCGGCGTCCCAACGCCGATACGGAGCGCCCAGGCGCTCCGCGAAGGGTCAGTTCTGGAGAGGTGTCCGAGTGGTTGAAGGAGCACGCCTGGAAAGTGTGTAAGCGTCTAAACCGCGCTTCGGGGGTTCGAATCCCCCTCTCTCCGCCAGTAAATGCTGTAACTGATTGAAAAATAAGCCGTCCTTCGGGGCGGCTTATTTCGTTCCCTACTTTGTACCCTCCGCCTGTGGTCAGTGCGAATCGCCGGTGATTTGCGCATTTCCGATCTTCCAGTACGAAGAAGCCCCGCCTCCCTTGGGAGGCAGGGCTTGCGGTGTGGCCTGACGAAAACGGGACCTAGGCCGGGGATGTCGCCATCGCTGAAACCAGCACCCCATTGAGAATGCTCTGTGCGCTCTCAAGACCCCGCCAGCCAGCAGATGCTTGCCAAATGCCACGCCGAAGGGTTCAGCGACCTCGTAGCACCAGACACCAGGAAACGCGTCACTGCATTTGCACCAGGCCCGCGCCAGAAGCGGGGCCCGGTCAACGCACGCCTGGATGTACCCCAACTCTCCTTGGAACGGGACCTTCTCGTACGGGACCCCGCTCTTATCCAGGGCCTGCTTAGCTCCAATCGCGATGTACGCAACGTCGAGGTGATCGATGTCCATCTCAGGCCACCAACTTCATGGCCTCGTCCCAAGCACGCTGCTTGATCTGGGCACCAGCTCCGAACCAGGCCGCATCCCGGCGATGGTCGTCGCTCCTCGCCCGCCGGTGGTGGTCGACGAACTCCGTCACGCTGTTCAGAACACCCCAAGCTGTTCCCTTGGCACTCGCCAAATCCGAGCCCTTGCCCGCTCCGTCGTACAGGGCGCGAGCCACCGAGAACGCCTGCTCGTTAACCGCGACCCCTGGCCCGTCCGGATTCGGGTAAGTAAGCACCCTTCGCAGCAGTCCATCCACCGAGTCGGGATCGACCGGGCACTCGACCAAGGCCTTCATCCGGACCACTAACGAATCCCATGTCGACACAGTGATCCCCAGCTGGCGCTTCACCGCATCGGGATCGAAATGGCTGCGATGCGGCACCTTGACGGCCCCGGCGTTGCTGCCGAGCGCAATGGCCAGCGTGTTGTTGCACACCACCCGTACCGAAGTGAACTGCGCAGTGGTGGCCAGCGTCCCGTCGCAGGCAGTGGCCAACAGCAGATAGCCGTCGACACGATCCTTGCGCTTCAACAACGTGCTCTGCCCGGTGCTGGCCAAGGCCCAAAACTTGCGCCCTTCCCGCAGGACTCCTGCCGTTTCCAGCTCGAAGCCACCGACCTCGGTCAGGTCGCGGTAGAACTCCAGGATCTCGCCCGGCTGGACCACCTTGTAGCGTTTGGACACGACCGACAGCGGGGCATGCGAGTCAGATCGATAGAGCACTTTCTGCTCCGGGAAGGCGTTGATGGCTCCGATCCCGTTCTTGCCCACCACGTAGCGGACCTCGGACTCCTCAATCGACCAGTCCATGCCTGCCTCGCGCTTCCAGACGTCGATGGGCTGTTGTGCCGCTAGCCTGCGTCCGAGGCCGTGCCATGGCCGGTCACCGGAGTAAGCCATTTTTTCAACGAAATGCATCGTCTCTTCTCCTTAAACTTGTGCATAAACGCAGAAGGCCCGGCGATTGCCGGGCCTTCTGCGTATTACGGGTTAGATCACGGGAACTACGGGGATTTGCATTGTATGCATCTGGCAACGCTCACCAGTGCTGCTGCGACCACTACCAGCACGCAGTAGACCGCCTCCGACCTATCACTCATTGGAAAAACCTTTATAAAGGTAAACAGAGAGCGCTGTGCCCCAGCGCAAAGCCAGACCCTACTGGCTTCAATGCGGTGATATGTGGATGAGTTTTTTTGACTCGAGTTTTATGCGCAACGCGCTCGGCGGACCCGGTTCGATAGTGCTGTTGAGTCACGCTCCTCCTGCACCCAATCGGCCTGCGAGCGTCGCCCGAGCGACGTCCGCTTTCGGCCACAAGCGGACATGAGCCTTACCCGTGAAATAAATCCCTAATCCCTCCCCCATCGTTGCCAGCTTCGGCCAGAAGCAAACATTTGATGGAACAGCAGGGCACAGATACTAAGGCTGTATTCCAGTGACCCTGGACGATTCCCTGATCGACCGAGCGCGTATGACATCAATCGAGCATGAGCACCAGCATCAGCTCGTCCTCAAGCGTCGCGCTGATGTCGATCTCGCTGGATCGCCAGTGCGCACTTCGTGTGGCACGCGCTCGAACAATGTGTCGGGCACGTGCGACTACTGTGCTTTCGTCAACGCGTAACGCAGACCTCTGATTCTCGAGGTGACGGTCTCTTACAAACGAGGTGCGCGCTCGAAAAAATCACTCAAAACTTCAATGAGTAGCCGAACTTTTCGAGACGGATGCTGGCCTGGTGGTCGAATGACGTAGACCCCGGCCTCTGGCGGCGGGTAGCGTTGCATCACCTTGATGAGCACTCCGGACTCGATGAAGTGCCGCACGAGGCCCTCAGGGACCGAGGCAATCCCGACGCCTTCGACAGCTGCTACGACGAGGGCAGCCCCGTTATCAGCTTTGAATCGACCCCGGGGATTGAGCGAAATAATGTTGTCGCCATCCGTGAGTTTCCAGGTCTCGGTGCCTTGCATCAGTGTTTCGTGGCCCAACAGCTCTTCCGGTGTTTCGGGAGCCCCATTTGCCTTAATGTACGCCGGGCTGGCGACGAGCGTCCTGTGTACGACCCCGACCCGCCGGGCGATCAGCGTCGAATCTTCAAGATTTCCAAGACGTATTGCGCAGTCGAAGCCCTCTGCAATGAGATCGACGAAACGATCGCTGTAAACAGTGTGGACATGTAGCTGTGGATTCGTTCTGGCCATACTTGCCAGCACGGCTGCGAAGTGCGTGGGGCCGAATGAAAGCGGAGCGGCGATCCGAAGACGTCCGGAAATCTCGCCATCTGGCACGATCACATCCTTGGCGGTATCGATCTCGGCGGTAGCTCGCGCGGCGTAGTCGCGAAATGTGGCGCCCGCTTCCGTTAACGCGGCGCCACGGGTGCTACGCGCCATGAGTTGCACACCCAACTCCGCCTCAAGCCTGGCCAGGCGACGACTGACCATCGACTTGGAGACACCGAGTCGCCGAGCGGCAAGTGAAACGCCGCCCGCATCGGCAACTTCCACGAATGTTTGCAGTTCTTCGATGTCCAAAGTCACCCCCATCAGTCGTGCAAAACAGCCTGCCACAGAACATGCCGCCTCCACCGTTCCGCGTTCTGCCACACAGTTTGGCCTGGGGCTGCTCTATCGCATCGCGAATCATGGTGAGAGGCTTGTTCCCCAGAACGCGACGCGTTCCTCTGCGTTGAACAGCGGAACGGCGGCGCACTGGATTATGGAATTTCAATGCGCATGTTGTCGCCGTAGTCAGGAGGCGGGGACCAAGCCTTGATCGCGCTACCAATCCAACACGAAGAAGTCGGCCCAGCGTCCTGCACAACGCGCTCAGTGTTCGATATGTGCAGCAAGAAATTGTTTGCCACCGGCGTGGGCATGTTGCAACTCCGAGGTTGCTACTGGGCCGCGTCATTTACATCACATCTAAAGGAGAATCCCATGAAATACTCAAAACTTGCCGGCACGATCCATGCGTTTGCAGTTGCCGCCTTCCTGTCCGTTCCCTTCGCCTACGCACCCATCGCGCAGGCGCAGGAAACACGCGCCCAAGCTCCGATCGCAGGGCTTTCGCGCCAGCCGAGCCCAGCGGCACGTGCATCGATGTTCGACGCGAATGATTCGGTGCTGCTGCTGCTCGATCACCAGACTGGACTGTTCCAGACTGTGCAGGACATTCCGCTGGCCGAACTGCGGGCGAACACGATTGCGCTGGCCAAGATCGCAGTGCAGGCGGGGATTCCGATCATCTACACCGCATCCGAGCCCAACGGACCCAACGGGCCGATCATGGAAGGACTGCTTGAAGCCGCCCCCAACGCGATCTACGTCGGCCGCCAAGGTGAGGTTAGCTCGTGGGACAACGCGGACTTCGTCAAGGCCGTCGAAGCGACCGGTCGCAAGACGCTGATCATGGCGGGCGTGTGGACCAGCGTGTGCGTCGCCTTCCCGGCACTTCAGGCGACCGCGGATGGTTACAAGGTTCTGGCGGTGATGGATGCCTCTGGCGACATCAGCAAGCTCGCGGCAGACGCCGCGATGTTGCGAATGGCCAACGCAGGGGTCTCCCCGGTGACGACCAACACCGTGCTTAGCGAAACGCATCGCACCTGGAACCGCAGCGACGCCGCTTCGTGGGGCGCCTTGTATTCCGAACTCGTTCCGCAGTACCGCGCCGTCACCGAAAGCTATCAGAAAGCGCAGAGCACGGCCAAAGGCAAGTAAGCAATCGACGGGGCCTGATTCGGTCCCCCGTCACTTGGGGGCCCGTTGTTGCTGGACAACTCGGGGCGTACGGGTCAAACCGGCGCCGGCGACTTCAAAGCAGGCGTGCCGTCACCGGCGCCCGCTACTCCGGTAAAGACAAGGAACCGGGCAAGGCCGCATTCTCCGTGCCTGGATCTTCTCTGATCGGTAGGGGCGTCCGACGTGTTGGGGCGCCCCGCCCTCCCCCAAGGACGATTGCCCGGATCATCCGGCGAATCGGCCAAGTACTTCGCAGGCATCGACCGCCACGTTGAGTCCGCCAAGGAAAGGCCTAAGTCGACTGCGTCGAGCAAGACGTACGCGATGGCGCCTCGATCAGCGATTCGCAACATGCGCGTGACCGCTGCCGAGGATCCGAGCTCGTGCTCTTCGTCAGCGCCGGCACGTATCCGCAGAACGCCGTTCCCCTATCAAGGATTCCGAGATGAAAACGCAACGCGCTTCCAACGCCCTCGCTCTGCGGCTCGCACTCGCCGCCAGCCTTGTGCTGGCCGGCGGCGCGGCGACAGCCCAGGAGGTCGCCGATCTCATCATCCATAACGCCAAGGTCACCACCCAGAGCGGGCGCCCTGATCCAGCCAGCGCTGTAGCGGTGAAAGGCGAGCACATCCTTGACGTCGGCAGCGATGAGAAGGTACTGGCGCTGCGCGGCCCCGACACCCGTATCGTCGACGCCAATGGCCGGCGGCTTATCCCCGGTCTCAACGACTCCCATATCCATCCGACCCGGGAAGCGCGCTACTACTCGGTCGAGCTGCGATGGGATGGCGTTTCGACCCTAGCGCAGGCGCTGGACATGGTGCGTGAGGCCGCCAAGGTCACACCCGAAGGCCAATGGGTGCGCGTGGTCGGCGGCTGGTCGCCTTACCAGTTCGCCGAAAAGCGGATGCCCACACCCGAGGAGCTGACCGCGGCTGCGCCCGACACCCCGGTGTTCGTGCTGCACCTGTACACCTCGGGCCTCTACAACCGGAAGGGCCTAGAGGTCGCAGGCATCACCGCCGGGACAGTTCCGCCCGATGGCGGCACCATCGAAAAGGATGCATCGGGGCAGCCGACCGGCCGGATCATGGCCACGCCACGTCCGACCATCCTGTACCAGGCCGTTGCCGGCCTTGGCGAGATCTCGCCTGACGAGCAGCTTTCTTCGACGCGCCACTTCTACCGCGAGCTCAACCGCTTCGGCCTGACGTCGGTGATCGACGCGGGCGGCGGTGGCCACGTGTACCCGGACAACTACGCCACCTCGTTGGCGCTTGCGCGCGGCGAGGGCCTGCCAATCCGGATCTCCTATCACCTGTTCGCGCAGCAGGCCGGACGCGAACTCGCGGAATACGAGAAGTGGATCGTGACCAGTCATCTGGATTACAACGTCGACGCGCACCACGACCATGGCTTCGTGCTGGAGGGCGCGGGCGAGAACCTGGTCCTGTCCGCGAGCGACTTCGAGAACTTCAAAGCAGACCGCCCCGAACTCGGTGCGTCCTGGCGCGAGGAACTCACCGCGACGGTACGCACGCTCGTCCGCAACCGCTGGCCGATCCGCATCCACGCGACCTATGACGAAACCATCCACAGCATCCTGTCGGTGTTCGAGGCAGTGCATCGCGAGGAAAAGGCAGCCGGCTCGCCGGGATTCGACAACCTGCGCTGGGCGATCGACCACGCGGAAACGATTGCGCCGGCGCAGATCGCGCGCATCAAGGCATTGGGCGGCGGCGTGCTGGTGCAGAACCGCATGGCATTCGCGGGCGAAGACTTCATCGAGCGATATGGCGCGCAGGCGGCCGGTCGCGCGCCGCCCATCGGCGAGATGCTGGCGGCCGGCATACCGCTGGGCGCGGGCACCGACGGTACGCGTGTGTCCAGCTACAACCCATGGGTTTCGCTGTACTGGATGGTCACCGGCAAGAGCGTGGGCGGCGAGACGTTGCTGTCGCCGGAGAACCGCGTCGATCGTGCGAAAGCGCTCGAGCTCTACACCGTCGGAAGCGCGTGGTTCAGCGGCGAGGAAAGGCTGAAGGGTCGCATCGCCCCCGGGCAGTACGCCGACATGGCCTTGCTCAGCGCCGACTATCTCAGCATTCCTGAGCAAGATATCCGCCACATCGAATCGGTACTGACCGTGACCGGGGGCGACGTCGTGTATGGCGCGGGCGAGTACGAAACCCTGGCGCCCCCGCTCGAGCCGATCCTGCCGGCCTGGTCTCCCATCCGGCTGTTCGGCGGCTACCAGAACCCGAAGTCGCTGGACCAGGAATAAGAGCGGAACCGCCGGCGCGCCTCACGGCTTTACCGACAACAGGAGACGCGAGCCTCCGATTCCGTCACTTCTATCCGAACGTTGCCCAGTGGCCTGCGGTCTAGGTTGCGCCGGTCGCCCTGCAGGCACCGGCGCCCCACCCGGTGCTGTGGGAAGCGACGGCGTTCTCCAATTCGCAAGCGCACGCCTGCCCCGCTGCCAGAGTTAATGCGCAGCGAACTCGATGCGACGCCGGAAACTTTCGGTTGACTGCGCAGCTGGATCGCATCGCCCACGTTGGAGGTCCGGAAGCGGCGACCCGAACACGCGCATCCGCCATGAAAGCTGAGCAGGTGTCGTGGCGGCCTTTGAGAAACTTGAGCGCATTGCGGATCCGCTCGGGCAGTTGACGCTTGCCGCGATCCTGCTGATCCATTCTCGGCGCCTTTTACACACGCCACACCTGCGCCTTACTTTGCAGTTTTCGATGGCTCCGAGTCTTGCAACACGGTCTTCTACAGAACATACCGTCGCCAACGTTCCGCGTTCTGCCACACAGTTTGGCCTGAAGATGCTCTATCGCATCGCAGATCATGATGAGAGGCTTGTTCCCCAGAACGCGACGCGTTCCCCGGTACTGAACAGCGAACAGCGGCACCCATACTCCGGGGATTTCGAACCCGCAGGCGCGTCGCCGTAGTCAACAGGTCGGTGCGTAAGAATAGGGTGTGCGCAGGATTCGGTCACGTTCGGTTTCGCGCCCATAGATACATGGAGTCAAGCGCCGGTTTGGTCGCAAGTTTCTGCAGTTGACGGCGTCCGGCCCGCAGCGTCGAAAGGATTCAGGAGCTTTCGACCTAGGTCCGCTGCTTCCGTTGAACTCAGCAGTACATGCATTAAACGCAAGGCGCGAGCGTCCAGAAAATCGCCTGATGCGAGTGCCGAAGTATCCGGAAGGCGACATGAGAGGAGATACAACTTGATTGACATGATCATCGAACAACGCCGTCGCAACCTCGGCGGAAACTTCGAAGTCGGTCGCGTCCTGCCGTTCGCGAAACAGCGAATGGTGGGCCCCTTCATCTTCTTCGACCACATGGGACCGCTCGATCTCCCGCAGGGCGTGGACCGGAGCGTGGACGTGCGCCCGCACCCGCACATCGGCCTGTCGACCGTCACGTATCTGTTCTCCGGCGAAATCATGCATCGCGACAGTCTGGGCTACGAAATGCCGATTCGCCCGCGCGAGGTCAACTGGATGACGGCCGGCCGGGGCATTACCCATAGCGAGCGCTTTGAACATGCACGAGCGCACGGCGACCATCTGCACGGCATCCAGGCCTGGGTTGCGCTGCCAACCGAACTCGAAGAAGTCGCGCCCAGTTTCTCGCACCACGCTGGCGCCGATCTGCCCGAGTGGAACGACAACGGTGTGTACGGGCAGCTGATCGCCGGCAGCGCATATGGGCTGAAGGCGAATACGGCGATACATTCGCCGCAGTTCTACGCGCATCTCGACATGGCACCGGGTGCTACCGCGGAGATTCCATCGGGTCACGACGAGCGGGCGCTCTATATCGCGACTGGAACAGTGGAGCTCGGCGGCACGACGTATGGCGCAGGCAGAATGCTGGTCCTCGGCAAGGACGCATCGAAGGTGCGTGCCATCGAGCGGTCGGCATTGATGGTGCTCGGCGGCGAACCTGTCGGCGAGCGTTTCATCCACTGGAACTTCGTGTCTTCGTCGAAGGAACGGCTTGCCGAAGCTGCAGCGGACTGGAAGGCGGGACGTATGAAACTGCCCGATGCCGACGACGCGGAGTTTACCCCGCTGCCGGAAGAACCCGTGACGCCTGCGCCACCAATGTCGTGAGTACCCGTACGTTCCCCATGAGCTGAAGGGCCGGACGGTCCAACTACGGGCCAGGGCCTCTACCGACGTGATTCCCCCAACTGTCGCGGCAGTTCCGCAGCGTGTCCGTCGTCCGAAAGCCTGTAGCCAGTATCCAAGGCATCTGCGCTTCGAACGCGCAAAGTCCTGATCGGTTTATCTCCTCCCTTGGGAGGCCAAAGGATATTCATGCACGCCGTCCATTCGAGTTTCTCTTCTTCAGGTTCTGGCGTCCTGCTATTGCGGATTGTCGCCGGCGGCTTTCTGCTGCCGCACGGCCTGGGCAAGCTGTTCGGATGGTTCGGCGGGCCGGGCCTGCCAGGATTCGCCGCTGAACTGAGCCACTTCGGCCTACCTGCATTCGCGCCGCTGCCGCTGCTGCTGGCAGCATTGCAAACCCTGGCGGGGCTGTGTGTCGTCCTCGGATTGTTTACCCGTGCGGCTGCGGTACTGGGCGCCGGTTTCCTCGCCGTCACCACCCTGCTCAATCTCAAGCAGGGCTGGTTCTGGATGCACGGCGGCGTGGAATACCCCCTGCTGTGGACGATGACGCTGCTGGCGATCGCGCTGCTCGGCGGAGGGCAGTGGTCGCTCGATGCGAAGCGTTCCGCTATCTCGTGAGCTGCGTCATGACCCGCTCGTCTTCTGAAGCCGCCGGCGAGGCTTTCCCATCGAGACTGCATCGGACATCCCGATGAGTACTCCCTTCCCGGGCCCGGCTGCGGTCGCGCCCGGCCCCTGGTCGCCACTGACCCAGCCGACATTCCGCAACCTGTGGCTGGCGATCCTGGTCGGGAACATCGGCACCTGGATCCACGACGTCGGCGCCGCGTGGGAGATGGCCGAGAACACGGGCTCGCCCTTCATGGTTGCCGCGGTGCAGTCGGCGACCACGCTTCCGATGGTGTTGCTGGCGGTGATGGCCGGCACGCTGGCGGACATCGTGGATCGCCGCAAATACCTGATCGCGGCGCAGCTGTGGATGCTGCTGGTGGCCAGCACGCTGGCACTGCTCGCGCATCTGGACATGCTCGGACCATGGACCCTGGTCGCGTTGACCTTCGCGCTCGGTGTCGGCGTGGCGATGGCCCTGCCGGCGCAGCAGGCCACCACGCCAGAGCTGGTGCCGCCCGCCATGCTGGGCCCGGCGGTCGCGCTCGGCTCGCTGAGCATGAACATCGGCCGCGCCATCGGCCCGGCACTGGGCGGGCTGATCATCGCCAGCGCCGGCATCGAGTGGGCGTTCACGGTCAACGCAGTCACCTTTCTGGGGGTGATTGTCGTACTGGTCGTCTGGCACCGCGAACCCAGCAGATCCGTCCTGCCGCCCGAGACGTTCGGCGTCGCCCTTCGTGCAGGCCTGCGCTATGCCACGCAGGCCTCGGTGCTGCAGTCGGTGTTGATCAAGGCTGCCAGCTTCTTCGTGTTCGCCAGCGCGCTGACGGCGCTGCTGCCGATCGTGATCAATCGCGATCTGCAAGCCAGTTCCGGTACCTACGGCCTCTTGATGGCCTGCATCGGCATCGGTGCAATCAGCGGCGCGGTTCTGCTGCCAAAGCTGCGCGTGCGAGTAACGCCAGACCGCCTGGTATTGATCGCGACGCTGGTCTATGCGGCTTGCATGCTGGGACTCGCACTGCTGCGTAATATTCCAGCGCTATACGCCGTTTCGCTGGTGAACGGTTTCGCCTGGATCACCGTCCTGTCATCGCTGCAGATTGCCGCGCAGACGTCGGTGCCGGCCTGGGTGCGCGCACGCGCCCTCGCCCTCTACATCGTGGTCTTCGCCGGCGGAATGGCGATCGGCAGCCTCGGCTGGGGCACGCTGGCGCAGCAGACCAGCACGACAGTTGCGTTGCTCGTCGCAGCTGCAGGTACGGTCGTGGCCGCACTCTTCGGACACCGTTTCCGACTGGGAGACGCTGCGCATGTACATGTAACGCCTTCCGGGCACTGGCCCCAACCCGTCGTGCTCGAAGACATTGCCGTAGACCGCGGCCCGGTACTGATCACGATCGAATACCGGATTGCATCCGAAGACCGCGACGCGTTCCTTCGCCTGATGCACACCCTCGGCCGCAGCCGCCGCCGCGACGGCGCGGTGCAGTGGGGCGTCGCCGAGGACACGACGGCGCCAGGCACCTATCTGGAGTACTTCGTTGACGGCTCGTGGCTGGAGCACCTGCGCCAGCACGAGCGGGTGACCGAGGACGAGCGCACAGTGCAGGAGCAGATCCTGGCGCTGTTGGCCGACCGGGAGCAGCGCCCGCAGGTGCGTCACTTCGTGGGCAGCGCGCCGGGATCCCCGATGCAGCAGGCGGAAGCCTCGAGCGGCAAGGAGGCCCTGTGAATTCCGGTGTCCTGACTGGATCCGGGTTGGGCTGATGATGCGCATTGCACTGCTAGCGCTGACGTTGTCGCTGTCGCTGCTCTCACAAGGCGCGTATGCAGCGGAGTTTGGCCCGTTGCGCTTCGACGATGATTTCGGCGAGCAGCGGACGATCTGCGCGAACGGTCGCGGTATCGAATGCTGGAAAGCGCGCCCGATTGGCAACAACCTGCAGCTGAGCGTCGGTGGCGAATTGCGCTGGCGCTACGATCACACCCGATATCCCGGATATGGCGCCGATCCACAGGATAAATGGGGCGCCTTGCTGCAGCGCTACTCGGTGTTTGCCGATGTGCGCGCAGGTTCCCATTTTCGTGGGTTCGTGCAGCTGGGCACATCGCTGAGCAATGGCCGCGCGGGCGGTCCTTCGCCGGTCGACGAGAACCGGCTGGATCCAAGCAATCTGTTCGTCGAATGGAGCCGCGCCTCTGAAGCGGCGGGTCGCATTGGTCTGCGCACGGGCATACAGGAATTGCGGTTGGGCTCGGCACGGCTGATCGATGTACGCGACGGCACCAATGTCCGGCGGAGCTTCGACGCGGTGCGCGGCTACATGGAGCGCGGGAGCTGGCGCGTCGATGCGTTCGCTGCTGCGCCCCGCCAGCATCGGCCCGGCAGTTTCGATGATGCGCGTTCACGGACCCAGGCGATTCGAGGCGTGTATGCCACGCATTCCGCCTCGGGAACTGGATGGGATGCCTACCTGCTGCACTACGAGGACGCAGCGGCGCACTACGCGCAAGGCACTGCGCGCGAGCGTCGATGGACCTTGGGGGCGCGGAGCTTCGGCAGCCGCGGACAACTGGACTGGAACCATGAGGCGGCGCTGCAGGTAGGTCGGTTCGGCAACGCCAGGATACGCGCCTGGACCCTGGCGACCGAAACCGGCTACCGCTTCGACACGACCGTCTGGCAACCCCGACTGGCACTGCTCGCAGCCGTGGCCAGCGGTGATGGCGATGCGGGAGATACACGTCTGGCGACTTTCAACCCGATGTATCCGCGCGGCAACTATTTCGGCGAAGAAGCCTCGTTGGGCCCGAGGAACTTTTTCAACATCCACCCGACCCTCTCACTCACGCCGACGCGGGACATCGAACTGAGCGGAAGTCTCGACGTCTTCTGGCGCCACAGGCTGGAGGACGCCGTCTATGCGCCCAGTGGAGGACTGGTGCGCGCCCCTGGCGACAGCAGCGCCCGCCACGTTGCCACGATTGCTTCGATGGGCGCGGACTGGAGCCACGCGCCCGGATGGCAGTCCAGCGTGGTCCTCGCCCATGTGTGGCCGGGACGCTTTCTGGAAGAGACCGGCCCGCACGAGCGTCTGCATTACGTCGAAATCACGCTACGGCACCAGTTCTAGGAACGCGCCCTGATAGAGGAGATCGAGGGCGCATCACGTATGCAACTCCAGAAAGAGAAGAAAACTCCTGACCCACACACTGGCAAATCCGCTTTTACACAGGACAAATCATGAAGAGCAAAAATCTGATCAAAAAGGTGGCGAGCTTCGGCGTTCCATGGGAAGCGGCCTACGGCTACGTGCAGGCGCTCCAGGTCAAGGACACAGTCTATCTGTCGGGCCAACTGAGCCACGACAATGACGGTAACTTTGTCGCGCCCGCGGAACTTGACGAGACCGGAAAGCCTGTCGATTACTCGCAGATGGAGCCGCAGATTCGCCAGACCTATACCAACGCCAAGGCAATGCTGTCCGAATTTGGCGCGACGCTCGACGACGTTGTGGAAGAGAGCGTATTCGTTCTGGATGTGCCCGCGGGCTTCGCTGCCGCGGCGAAGGTGCGCAAGGAAATGTATGGAACCGACATGCCGCAGTGTGTCAGCAGCATCGTCGGCGTCTCAGCACTGTCGCAGCCTGTTCAACTCGTCGAAGTGATTTTTCGCGCGGTGATTGATCGCCCCGGGATCTGATTGATGGAACGACCGCCCTGCCAACAAGTCATTGCTGACCGCCTTCTGATGACTTTGCGGCGCGAATCAAATTAATACGCGCGGTGCGGTTGTGTAACTCATGGATGCCCCGGCTGCGAATCGAGTAACAGCGCCACCTTTGTTCTCGGCGCAGGCCGAACATTATTGCGTGGGTAACACAGGAAGCCGTACCGGGTTCACCCGCACACGTCCTCAGCCCTCGCCCAAATACTTGCAAACCCGATACAACAGGAGAATGACCATGTCTGTGATCCATCTCACCGCAAAAGATGCCAGCTATTTCCGTTACCAGGACAAAGAGGTTTTCCTCGGTGACGTCCTGGACGAATCACAAAGCACGACCATGAGCGCCGGTTACCTCATCAGCCTGAACAAGGGCGAGAGCAACGAGTGGATTCTTGCGTACGACGAGGTGCTGGTCGTCACGCGAGGCGCGCTGACGATTCGTTTCGACGGGGGCAGCAAGACCGCGCAACCAGGGGAGATCATCTACATCGCCAAGGGTACGAAGGTCGCCTACGAGGCGGGTGAAGACGATACCCAGGCCGTGTACGTGACCCCCCCAAAATGGGTTCAGGCTCAGCAGGAATCGGACCACGCCCATTATCTGGAACGCGTAAACCCGGCGCCGGATTTCTCGCCGCAGGGCTGAGCAGGCGTCAGCGATAAGGCGGGATTAGTGCAGCCGAACTCGCGGCGAGGTCCACCGGACGTCGCCTTCCGGGCTGACCCTGCACTGCGTGGCGCCTTGCACATCGGCGATGCGTCGCCGATGTGCGCCTCTGCCGCGTCCGCTTTGACGATACCAACCGATCAGACCATCGAACCAAGGAGAGAAGAATGAAAGACCAATGGCCGAAGCTCGACTATCTGGGCTGGCGCGAAACCTGCTCGGCATTGCATCTCTATCTGCAGGTGGCCGGGAAGTACCGACTGGCGCACACGCCGTGGATCAACCACTCCTGGCACGCGACCTTCTATGTCACGCCACGGGGCTTGAGCTCCTCGTTGATCCCTGACGGCCCGGGCATCGAGATCCTGTTCGATTTTCACGAACATCGGGTCGTCGGGACGAACGGCAATGGGCGCGAAGCGTCCTTCGAGCTGCGACCGATGACTGTCGCCCAATTCCATGCCGAGTTCCGTCGCCTCGTATCCGAACTGGGCGGAACCCCGCGCTTCGACGGGACGCCCAACGAAGTCCCGAACCCTGTGCGGTTCGCGGATGACGAACGCGACCGCCCCTACGACCGCGACGCAGTCCATCGCTTCCACAAGGCACTGATGGCGATCGACCGGGTCTTCAAGACGTTCCGGACCTCGTTTCTCGGCAAGTGCAGCCCCGTGCATCTTTTCTGGGGCAGTTTCGACGTGGCCGTCACCCGGTTCTCCGGACGCCGCGCACCGCTTCATGGCGGCGGCGTTCCGGCGCTGCCCAACGATGTGGCGGAGGAGGCCTACGACCGGGAAGTCTCGTCTGCGGGTTTTTGGCCGGGTGGCGGTGGTCTCGACTATCCGGCCTTCTACGCCTACGCCTATCCGGCGCCAGGCGGTTTCCGATCTGCGCCGGTCGAGCCCGATGCAGGGTTCTGGCACGAAGGGCTGTCCGAATTCATCCTTCCCTATGACGCCGTCCAATCGGCCGAGGATGGCGACGCCGCCTTGCTCGCTTTTCTCAGGTCGACCTATGAGGCCGCCGCCGAACTCGGGCGCTGGGATCGCGACACGCTGGAATGCAGCCTGGGGCGTCCGGCGACCGTGCGGCCATCGGACTCGGCGTCCCTGGTGACAAAAGCACAGCTGCCGAGCGAGCCGGTCGGACGCGAAGACCGGGCGTCCAGAGGTCGCTACTACATGGCGGTCGAAGGCCATGAGGCCGAGATGACCTACAGCCGCGCCGGCGAAGCGCTCATCATCATCGACCATACCGCCGTGCCTGACGCCTTGCGTGGCCGCAGGGTCGGCGAGCGAATGGTCCGACAAATCGTCGAAGACGCACGCAAGGACGGGTTTGCAATCATTCCGCTCTGCCCATTTGCGAAGGCGCAGTTCGAGCGTCATCACGAGCTGCACGACGTGTTGCACCGGTAGTCCGCAAGGCATCGCGACACTCGATTTGCGGAAGGGCGAGTCGCCCATCTGGGCGCGCATGACTAAGTCGCAACAACATAACTGGATCTAGAAGTTCGAACGCCCGTGTTCAATTTTCAATTCGATGTTTGCTTGCGCCTAAATATTCAGCTCAGGATCTTCAGGGCATGCACCTAGCGTATTTCATGATTACATCATGAGTACTCAATGTATTAATAATATTGAAGGAAAGTAAAGCATGAATCTCCTACACATCGATTCCAGCATCTTGGGTAGCAACAGTGTCAGCCGGGCCCTCAGCCAGGCCGTCGTGGACCAGATCGGCGGCGCGGAGATACAGGTCACGTATCGCGACCTCGCGGCGCAGCCCATCGGGCATCTGACTGCCGATTATTTGAATGCTTTCAACGCGGAGGTGGCACAGTTCGAGCCTGCGTTGCAGCAGGATCTCAAGACGGGATCGCACGTGCTGGAGGAGTTCCTCGCGGCAGACACCGTGGTGATCGGCGTTGCCTTTTACAACTTCGGCATTCCCAGCCAGCTCAAGGCCTGGATCGACCGCATCACCGCTGCGGGCAAAACCTTTCGCTACACGGAGAACGGTTCGGAGGGTCTGGCCGGCAACAAGCGCGTAATCCTCGCCATCGCCCGAGGCGGGTTCTATGGGCCGGGCACCTCGCTGGTTTCGTCAGAGCACGCCGAGAGCTATCTACGCGTCCTGTTCGGCTTCCTGGGCGTGACGAATATCGAGGTCGTCGCGGCCGAGGGCATCGCGCTCGGACCAGACCACAGGAAGCGGGCGATCGAGAACGGCATGCAGCAGGTCGCGCTGCTCGCCGCCTGATCGGTGCCGCCAGCGAATTCTGCGCGACCTCAACCCGGCAGGCCGCATTCCTGTTCCCGGCTGCCCTGGTAATCCCCCCGCTTTTAGCGGACTACAGAAGTGGAGCTATGCAGCCATTGCCA
>JBQEAV010000012.1:0-61604 GCA_052108555.1 Luteimonas sp. | reverse complement strand
ACGCCAGGCTCCGGTGCTCGGCTCGCTCTACGGCTCGATTCAAGTCAAAGGCTGAGAGCCAGAGCCAGAGCCAGAGCCAGAGCCGGAGCCGGAGCCGGAGCCGAAGCCGAACAAGGCCAGAGTAAGTGCCGGCGCCAAATCCAGAGCGAGTTGAAAAAGGCGCGCGAACCGCGGCTGACATGCCTGCACGCACGGCGATCGCGACGACAGCTATCCAGTCGTGAGGCGCCTGGAGCCTGCGTGAAGTGCGTACTCATCGACCAGAACCCGCACTGCGTATGCAACAAAAAAGCCGCGCAATCGCGCGGCTTCTTCGAATTCACCAGACCCTCAGCGCTGCGCGATCGCAGGCCGCAGATCACGCCGCAGCCAGTCGTCGATCAACTGCTTCTCGTAGCGCAGCGCATCGCTGTTCATCGCTGCGCCCGCGCGGTTGAGGAATCCCATGTCGCGCAGTTCGCGCGGGCCTTCCGCGATTACCGCACCGCTGGCGTCACGCAGCACGAAGTCGAGGTCGATCCGCGGCGGATAGTGGTCCTTGATGACCCGCACATGGTCCATCTGCGGCCCGCGCCACGGCTCGTACATGCCGGCGCGGCGGATGTCGCGGATGGTCACATCGAGCGTGCTGCCGGCCGGCAGTTCGCGCTCCGCGCGCTGGCGCACGTACCGCGCGATCTGCTCGACCCAGTTGCCGCGACGCGCCTCCCAGCGATTGCCGCTGAGGCGGATATCGGAAAACGCTTCGGGATCGGTCCACTGCACCGCGACCGGGCTGTCGCCGGTCAGGCTGCGCGGCAGTTCGGGATCGGTGACGTTGTTGCCGGCAAGCGCCGGCATCACGAGGGCGCTCAGCGCAGCGGCGAGCAACAGGGGCAGGGATCGGCGATTCATCGCGGGTACTCCCGACTGCGCGGGTGGTGTGCGCAGGATGTATGGCTGGAATCCGATCATGCGCCGCGCGGGCTTAACCGGCAATCAAAGCGGCCGGACACCGGCGACGTGGTTCAGGGCAACAGGAACGCGTGGGGTCGTGCCCGGAACCGCTGCAGGAATCCCCGGGTGGCGCCCAGATAGGCCAGCGACAGGATGATCCAGGCCGTGATCAGGCCGGCGCCGAAGCCGGCTGCCGGAATGGTCAGATAGCTGACCCCCAGCGTGAACGACCCCAACAGCAACAGGGGCAGCATCGCCAGGAACATCCGGAACGTGGCCGGCGCCTGCCCGGCCAAGGTCACCATGCACAGCAGCGTGCTGGCGGCGCAGACGCCCAGCCACAGGCCGACGATCAGTGCGTAGTGGGGCAGGTCCGCGCCGCGTACCAGCAGCACCAGCAACTGGCCGGCCAGCGCGAACGCCATCAGGCCCGCGAGTCGCCGCATCACGCCACGCAGCAGCGCGGTGCGCGCGGAATCCGGCGTGCCCAGGCCGGGCAGCAGGGCGAGTTCGCCGAACTCGCCCGACAGCCGTTGGCGTTGCCGATGCAGACGCAGCGCCAGGGTCCAGCCGCCAGCGAGCAGGCCGACGACGCCACCGACCAGCAGGGCGTCGCGGATCAGGGCCAGCGCGTCGTCGACCGGTACGACCAGCAGCAACGCGACCACCGCCACGATGGCGGCCCACTGAATCACGGCCTTGCGCGGTGCGATCTGGCCCATCGTGCCGCCGAGGCAGGCGCCGATCGCGGTCGTCGGGTCGTGCGGTCCCGCGTTGTCGGCACGGGTCACCGGCGACAGCCAGCCGGCACGCGCCTGCCAGGTATTCGCATCGGTATCGGCGGGCGGCAGGCCGAACTCGGTGAAGTTGTTTGGCCGGAACAGCACGAGGGGACGACGCCAGCCGGGCATGTCCTCTGCATCGCGCATCCTGCCGACGGCACGCCAGCGCCAGATCGCGAGCAGCGTCGCCACGGCCAGCCATGGCAGCAGCGCCGAGTGGGACAGCAAGGCGATGCCGGTCTGGGTCTCGAGCTGCGCGACCAGCGCTTTCAACGGCCGGTTGGCGATGCTGCCCGCCACGATCAGCATGGCGAGGAACGGCCACGGCAGCAGGACGCACAGCAACCCGCCCGCTGCGCCCAGCGCCGGCAGCCCGAAGGCGAGGGTCGGGGCGACGCCCGCGAGCGCGAGTATCGCGCCAGGCACGAGCACGGTGACGATGATGCCCAGCACGATCGCGTGACGTGCGGTGGTCGCGACCCCGGGAATACGCATCCGGGCGGCCTGGACGCGAAGCAGGACCAGACGCGAGACCCAGCCGCTCCAGAGCATCGCGGCGCCGACGGCGAGCATCGCGGTACTGCCGATCAGGCCCTTGTCCGGATGGCGCGCGACCTGCGGCAGGACGCAGGCGACGACGACCAGGAAGGCGTACGCGACCAGCATCCAGGCGCGATGGCCGGCCCACGTGCTCGCCCGCAGTGCGGCGATCGCGTTCGCACCACGGAACGGGGGGTGCGAGACGGCCGCGTTCATGCCGAGACCTCGATGAAGAAGTCCTCCAGTGGCAGTGCTTCGGCGCGCACACCCGGCACCTGCACCAGCTCGGGCCAGGGCGTGCCTTCGCCGCGCAGCACGGTGATCGACAGGCCGCCGTAGGGATGCGGCCGGCGCGACACTTCACCGGGCACGTCATCGCGCAGTTGCGCGGCCACGGCTTCGGGCACGTGCAGGCGCAGATTGCGTTCCTTGAGGCTGTCGAGCTCGCTGTGCAGCAGCAGCTGGCCCTCGTGCAGGAAGGCGACGTGCGAGGCGACGCGCTCGAGGTCGGACACGATGTGGGTCGAGAACAGCACCGTGGTGCCGGACTCGCCGGCGCGCGAGGCGATCTCGCGCAGCAACTCGCGGCGGCCGACGGGATCGAGCGCCGATGCGGGTTCGTCGAGCACCAGCAGTTCGGGACGCGGCGCGAGCGCGCGCAGGATCGCGACGCGTTGTCGCTCGCCGGGCGAGAGCTTCGCGAGCATGCGGTTGCGCGGCAGCTGCCAGCGTTCCAGCACGGCGTCGACGTAGGCAGCGTCCCAGCGCGGATAGAAGCGGCCGACGAAATCCAGCATCTCGCCGACCTTCAACCACGCCATCGCTTCGGGCTGCTGCGGCACATAGCCGAGCCGCTGCTTGATCGCATCGGTCAGGCGCAGGGCCGGCACGCCCCAGACGGTCGCGTGGCCGGCGTCGGGTTCGATCAGGCCGAGCATCGCGCGGATCAGCGTGCTCTTGCCCGCACCGTTGCGGCCGATCAGGCCGAGCACGGCGCCCGGCTCGATCGCCAGCGACACGCCGCGCAGCACGCTGCGGTGGTCGTACTGCTTGATCAGGCCGTCGACGGCGATCGGGGCCGTGCCTTCCGAGGCGGCTGGCGGACGGTCGAGCATCATCGCGTTCATGACAAATCCTCCTGGATGCGTTGCTGGAGTCGGGCGAGCAGATCCTCGGCCGGCAATTCGAGTTCGCGGGCCTGGCGCGACAGTGCATCGAGCGCGGGATCGATCAGCGCCCAGCGCGCGGCGAGATCGGGCGGCGCGGCGAGATCGGCGACGACCATGCCCTTGCCGCGCAGCCGCACCAGCACGCCCTCGGCTTCGAGCTGGCTGTAGGCCTTGGACACGGTCATCGGATTGATCGCGTGCAGCCCGGCCACATCACGCACCGAGGGCAGGGATTCGCCGGGCCGCAGCACACCGCCCGCGACCAGCCGCCGGATCTGACCGGTGATCTGCCGGTACAGCGGCTCGGCGGCGTTGGGCTGGATCGAGAGCAGGCTTGCGTCCATGTGTATCAATACAACAATACACTTGGCCGGGTGTCAAGCGCCCGGGTTCGATGGGCACGAGAAGTGATGCGGTGGCGAGTGGGCGAAGCCGCTGGACGTGCACCTGCCAGCGCTAAGCTTTGCCGCATGCGCAACCTCACGCCTGGGGCACTGCTGATCCTGTCCCTGCTGACGACGTCGTCGGTGCTGCAGGCCGCGGACGCCACGCTCGACACCCTGGCCGCTGCAGCGCCTGCCCTCGATCGCGAGGTGCTGTCGCTCGCACTCGATGCGCGCGCATGCGCGGCGCGCGATCACAAGGTGGGACGCCGGCTCGCGGTCATCGACTACTCGCGTCCATCGACCGAAATCCGCATGTGGATCTTCGATGTGCAGGCCGGACGCCTGTTGCATGCCGAGCATGTCGCGCATGGACGCGGCAGCGGCGACAACCTGCCCACGGTGTTCTCCGATGTCGAAGGCAGCTACCAGTCGAGCCTCGGTCTGTTCTCGACGGCCGAAACCTACACCGGGCAAAACGGCTATTCGCTGCGCATGGATGGACTGGAGCCCGGCATCAACGGGCGTGCACGCGAGCGGCTGATCGTCATGCACGGCGCCGGTTACGTGGACCCGCAACAGGCGCGTCGGCAGGGCCGGCTTGGACGCAGCTGGGGGTGCCCCGCGGTGCGCGATGAAGTGGCGCAGGCGGTGATCGACGACCTCAAGGATGGCCAGTTGCTGTTCGCCTATGCCAACGATCCGGCGTGGCGGCGCGACTCGACATTGCTGCGCTGCCCGTCACGCTGAACGGTCCGCGCGCGGCTTCACGCGGCTGGCGCGCACGCGCCGGGAGCATGCGGTGTATCGAGCCCAAGGAACGACGCCATGACCGCCCACTGGATCCGCACTGCCTGCGCGCCTGTCTGCGCATTCGCCATGCTGCTGGTCGCAGCGCCCGCACTCGCGCAGGATGCCGCCGCACGCGACGATGCCGCGCAGAGCGACGAGGTATCGACCGCGTTGACGGCCGAGTCGGTCAACGCGGCGGACATGGAGGCCGGCGATGCGGCGATGCTGCGCACCCAGGTGCTGCTCGATCGCGTGCATTTCTCGCCGGGCGAAATCGACGCGCGCGGTGGTACCAACACCACGCGTGCGATCGCCGCGTTCCAGCGCTTTCGCGGCATCGAGGCGAGCGGTGAACTCGATGCGCGGACCTGGGACGCGTTGACCGGTGACGCTGCGCCCGCGTTGCTCACGCATACGTTGACGGCGGAAGACGTTGCCGGTCCCTTCGTCGCGGTGCCCGACGACATGATGACGCAGTCGAAGCAGGAGGCTCTCGGCTTCGAGAGCGTGGTCGAAGCCCTCGGCGAGCGCTTCCATGCATCGCCCGCGCTGCTGCGACGGCTCAATCCGGGCAGCGACTTCAAGGCCGGCACGCGCATCGTCGTGCCGAACGTCGCCGAGGCTGCGCCCTTGGCCGAGCCCGCGCGCGTGGTCGTGAGCAAGTCCGATTCGGTCGTACGTCTGGTCGATGTCGGCGGCAAGGTCTATGCGCAGTTTCCCGCATCGACCGGCACCGAGCGCGATCCGCTGCCGATCGGCGAGTGGATGATCGAAGGCGTCGCGTCGGATCCGACCTTCCACTACAACCCGGACCTGTTCTGGGATGCCGATCCCTCGCACGCGAAGGCCACGTTGCCGGCCGGTCCCAACAACCCGGTCGGCGTGGTGTGGATCGATCTGTCGAAGCCGCATTACGGCATCCACGGCACGCCGGAGCCGCAGAACATCGGCAAGACCCAGTCGCACGGTTGTATCCGCATGACCAACTGGAGCGCGCGTCGCGTCGCCGATGTAGTCAAGCCGGGCACCGTCGCGTTGCTCGAGGAGTAAGCCATGAAGCGGCCGGGAATCTGGATCGCGCTGATTGCGGTGCTGCTGCTGGCCAATGTCGCGTGGTTCTTCTGGCAGGGTGGACCGCTGCTCGAACGGGGCGCGAGCCAGGCGAACGACCTGGTCGACGTGGCACCTTTGCAGGCAGTGACCGGCAATGCGGCTTCCAGCGCGACGTCCCCACCTGTCCCTGTGGCAGTGACCGGCGCGCCGCTCGCGGCACCGCCACCGATCCCGGCGATGCAGCGGCCAACCGATGCAGCTGTCGCGGATTCCGCATCGCCCGCAGGTCTGCTGCTGCCGGTGCAGGGCATCACCATCACCGACGTCCGCGACACCTTCGGCGATGCGCGCGGCGGCGAGCGCCAGCACGAGGCGCTCGACATCATGGCGCCGGCCGGCACACCGGTTCTTGCGGTCGCCGACGGCACGATCGAAAAGCTCTTCAACAGCGACCGCGGCGGGCTGACGATCTACCAGTTCGAACCCGGCGGACAGTTCTCCTACTACTACGCGCATCTGCAGGCCTATGCGCCGGGCCTGGCCGAAGGCGCGACGGTGAAGCGCGGCGATGTGCTGGGCACGGTCGGCAGCACCGGCAACGCCGATCCCGCCGCGCCGCATCTGCACTTCGCGATCTTCCGGCTGACGCCGGAGAAGCAGTGGTGGACCGGGACACCGGTCAATCCGTATCCGCTGCTGCAGCGTGAATGAAGCGCTTGCGTGCGCGCGCCCGCTGGAGGCGACGCTGATCAAGCGCGCCGTTGTGCGTCATCCCCGCCAGCGCGGGAATGACGATTTGATCGGCGTTGCCTGAAGGCGGATCAGTCCGCCAGCAGCGGCTGCAGCGCCGGCCACACATGGTCGAGGATCTGCGGCTGCGCTTCGGCGGTGGGGTGCAGGTTGTCGTCCTGGAAGTTCGCGCGGTCATTGGCGATCGGCTCGAGCAGGAATGGCAGCAGCGCGGTATTGAAGGTCTTTGCCAGCAGGCGGTAGTTGTCTTCGAAGCCGCGGGTGTAGTCGGCGCCGAGATTCGGCGGCATGCGCATGCCGACCAGCAGCACTCGCGCGCCGACGTGCTGGGACGCGCCGATCATCCGCGCGAGGTTGCGGCGCGCCTCGACCAGCGGCAGGCCGCGCAGGCCGTCATTGGCACCGAGCGCGATGATCACGATGTCGGGCTGCTCGCGGACCACTGCCTCTGCAATCCGCGATGCGCCGCCCGCACTGGTCTCGCCGGAGATGCTCGCATTGACCACGCGCCAGCCGGGCGCGTCGCGTTGCAGACGTTGTTGCAACAGCGACACCCAGCCTTCGCCGGCGGACATGCCGTAGCCGGCCGACAACGAATCGCCCATGACCAGGATCGTCCGCGCTGACGTCGCCGGCTGGGCCGCCGCGGGCGCGGTCTGTGCCTGCGCGGTCAGCGCACACAGCAGGAGGAGACAACCGATGGCACATTGCATGGAGGCGTGGAAGGCCCCATACCGGACGCGCTTAATCATCATTTAAACCCTGTCTTCGAAGATGGCTGCCACTCGTGCAGGCGCATAAAGGAACATCATGGCCGATTCAAACCCAGCGCAGGCTGAAACCCGCCACGCCCTCCGCGTCGAGAATCTGGGCAAGCGCGTCGCACTGCCGTCGGGCGAACTGACCATCCTGCAGGACGTCGCGTTCCGCATCGGCCATGGCGACACGGTGGCGATCGTCGGTGCATCGGGCTCGGGCAAGAGCACGCTGCTGTCGCTGCTTGCCGGCCTCGATACGCCGAGTACCGGCACCGTGGCGCTCGACGGGGCGCCGATCTCGACGCTCGACGAGGACGGCCGCGCGAAGGTGCGCGGCGAGAAGGTGGGCTTCGTGTTCCAGAGCTTCCAATTGTTGCCCTCGCTGACCGCGCTGGAGAACGTGATGCTGCCGCTGGAATTGCGCGGCGACCGCGAGGTGGAAGGGCCGGCGCGCGACGTACTCGCGCGCGTGGGCCTGGCCGAACGCCTGGATCATTACCCGCGCCAGCTCTCCGGCGGCGAGCAGCAGCGCGTGGCGCTGGCGCGTGCGTTCGTGACCCGGCCGTCGCTGCTGTTCGCCGACGAGCCCACCGGCAATCTCGACACCGCGACCGGCCAGTCGATCATCGAACTGCTGTTCGCGCTCAACGCCGACGCCGGCACCACACTGGTGCTGGTCACCCACGATGATCATCTGGCGCAGCGCTGCAAGCGCCGCCTGCGCATCGACAGCGGGCGTCTGGTCGCCGACGAGGCGATGACCGCATGAGGACCGCCGCGCTCGCGTGGCGCCAGCTGCGCCGCGACTTCAAGGCCGGCGACATCCGCATCCTGTTCGCCGCGCTGGTGCTGGCGGTCGTCGCGGTGACCGCGGTCGGCTTCGTCACCGATCGCGCCGAACGCGCGCTGGCGATCGAGGCCAACCGTCTGCTGGGCGGCGATGCGGTGGTGCGCGGCGATGCGCCGATAGATGGCGCGATCCGCGAGGCGTCCAACGCGCCCGGTCTCGAAGCTGTCGACACGGTCGAACTCGACAGCATGATCCGCGTCGGCGCAGGAGACGCCGCGACGCTGCAACTGGGCGACGTGCGCGCCCTCGGCGACGGCTTCCCGTTGCGCGGCAGTTTCCGCATCGCCGGCGCCGACGGCGTCGAGCGCGATGCCGGGGCCGTGCCCGAAGCCGGCACCGCGTGGATGAGCCGCGCCGGCGCCGACACCCTGGGCGCCTCCGTCGGCGACACGGTGTTTCTCGGCGACCGCAGCTTCCGCCTGACAGCGCTGGTGCTGCAGGAACCGGATGCGTCGATCGATTATTTCAACGTCGCGCCGAAGGTGTTCCTGCACCTGTCCGACCTCGAAGCCACCGGCCTGATCCAGCCGGGCAGCCGCATCCGCTATCGCCTCGTGATCGCCGGTGACGCGAACGCGGTCGACGGCTTCGCCACGGCCGCACGCGCGAACATCGGCCGCGGCCAGCGCGTGGAAACCATCGGCGACGCGCGCCCGGAAGTGCGCTCCTCACTTGATCGCGCCGGCCGGTTCCTCGGTCTCGCCGCGCTGGTGTCGGTAATTCTCGCCGCGGTGGCCGTCGCGATGGCCGCGCGCCAGCATTCGGCGCGGCATCTGACCTCCGTCGCGGTCATGCGCTGCATGGGCGCGCAACAGCGCACGCTGGTCGGCATCCATGTCGGCGAACTGCTGCTGCTCGGCGTGATCGCCTGCACCCTGGGCGTGGTCATCGCCTTCGGTCTGCAGTGGGGCATCGGCCGCTGGCTGGAATCGCTGCTGGGTCTGTCGATTCCGTCGGCCGGGCTGATGCCGGCGTTGCAGGGTTACGGCGTCGGCCTCGTCGTGCTGATGGCCTTCGGCGCGCCACCGGTGCTCGCACTGCGCCGCGTGCCGGCGTTGCGCGTGCTGCGGCGTGATCTCGGTGGTTTCGAACCGAGTGCATGGCTGGTCGGCGGCGCCGGTTTCGTCGGCCTCGCCGCGCTGCTGTGGTGGAAAGCGGGTTCGGCGACGCTCGGCGGCGCGATGCTCGCCGGCATCGCGGCGACGTTCGCCGTGCTCGCACTGCTGGCCTGGGGCCTGATCCTGCTGGTGCGCGCGCTGCGCACGCGGCTGCGCGGCAGTCTGCGTTACGGTCTGGCCAATGTGAGCCGGCGCGCGGGCACGAGCGTCGCCCAGGTCACCGCGCTCGGTCTCGGCCTGATGGCGCTGCTGCTGCTGACCTTCGTGCGCACCGATCTGCTCGACCGCTGGCAACTCGCGATCGGCCAGGACGCGCCGAACCGCTTCATCATCAACGTGCAGCCCGACCAGCTCGATCCGGTGCGCGCCTTCATCGCCGATCAGGGCGTCGATGCGCCGGTGCTGTTCCCGATGATCCGCGCGCGTCTGGTCGAGCGGAACGGCGAACCCGTGCGCGGCGAGGACTACGCCGGCCGCAGCGGCGACGAGGCACAGGACCGTCAGGCGCAACGCCGCGCCGAGCGCGAGTTCAACCTCTCGATGCAGAGTGATCTGCGCGACGACAACCGGGTTACCGCCGGCACGTTCTGGGGCGAGACCGCGCCGGCGACGCCTGAAATCTCGGTCGAGGAAGGCTTTGCAAAAGACCTCGGCTGGCAGCTCGGCGACCGCATCGTCTTCGACATCGCCGGCCAGCGTTTCGAAGCGCCGATCACCAGCTTCCGCAGCATCGAGTGGGAGAGCTTCCGGCCGAACTTCTTCGTCGTCGCCTCACCCGGCGCGCTGGACGCGTATCCCGCCAGCCACATTACCGCGGTCCGCGTGCCGCCCGACACACCCCGTTTCACCGCCGATCTGGTGCAGCAGTTCCCGAACCTGTCGGTGGTCGATATCGACGCGGTGCTGACCCAGGTGCGCAGCACCGCCGACCAGGTATCGACGGTCGTGCAGGTGGTGTTCTGGTTCTCGCTCGCCGCCGGCGTGCTGGTGCTGCTCGCAGCGGTCAGCGCCAGCCAGGACGAGCGCCTGCTCGAAGGTAGCGTGATGCGCGTGCTCGGCGGCAAGCGGGCGCAGTTGCGCCTCGCGCAGGCATCGGAGTTCGCGGCGATCGGCCTGCTGTCGGGACTGGTCGCGGCGATCGCGGCTTCGGTACTGGCGGGCGTGATCGCGGTGCAGGTGTTCGACCTGCCGTGGACGCCGAACTGGGCGCTGGCCGCGGCGGGCGGCGGCATCGGCGTGTTGATGACGTTGCTCGCGGGCCTGTGGGCGACGCGCAAGGTGCTGGATGCGCCGCCGTCGGTGACGCTGCGCGCCTTGCAGGACTGATCGAAGGCGGCCCGCGCGATCAGCGTGCGGCGCGCTCCGGCATCCTCCACAGCGCCGAAGACATTCCAAATGTCGTGCTGCCAGGTCGTCCGCGTCGACAACACACGGTGCCGTCGTCGTCGGCACCTTCTGATTTCGCAGCGAGCGTCTCGCGCCCAGCGATGCATGCGCAGCATTGAGGACGACGGCATTCGCGGTGAGCGGATGTCGATGCGCGTACGGGTCGCTGCGATGGCGATCGGCGCGATGGTCTGTGTGTACTCGTCTACGACAGCGTGTGGACCACGACCCTCACTTCGACGCTCGGCGATGATGCGCTGCAACGAGGTCTGGCCGGCACAGTCTGTCTGGCGGTCCCGGTCTTGCCTGGGCGTCGCGCCCTGGCATTGGCAAGGCGTACGCCGACCGTGGGTTGAAACTCAGTCGACCACGGTCTCGGTAGCGTCGAAGCGCCGCGCGTATTCGCGCTCGCCGCTGACGCGCTGGACTTCCGCCGTCGGCACATCCGGTGCGCCGTAGACCGCATAAGCGACGTCATCGCCGCTGCGGCCGACCGCGTGCAGGCGATAGCGCGACTGCCCGCCGCCGGTTTCGGGCGGGTAGTGCACCGGCGGCTCGGCGCCGTCGATGTCGAGTTCGCTGTTGTCGATGACACCGCCGACGAACAATGCGCGCATCGGAATCTCCTGATCAGGGGACAGGATTGAAGACTGCGCGCGCGGATGTTCGGAAATTCTCAAGATCGCGTTGGAATTCGATTGCGCGTGCCTTCGCGTACAGGTCGGACCACGGGTCCTGCGGTACTGGCCAAAAACCCCAGAGCCCGGACAGAAAAGAGCCGATAGTTGCTACGGGTGTGGGCAGGACGAGCGCGATCTATGGGTTCTGTTGAGGGTCCTGGGACGCAACTGCTGGAACTCACGGAGAGATGTCTTGCCGTGGAGCTACCAGAGCTGATGCACGATGGGCTCGGACATGGCTTTCAAGGCAATGGTCGCATTGGGCCAGACGCGGACGTCCTACCATGGACCTGCATATCAAGCGGATCGAACAGCCCGTTTCGCGTCGCTGAGAAAGCGCATTGCCGCGTGCTCAGCCTTCGAGGACGCTTCATCCGTGGAGATCCGCAGCGCGCGGTAGCTCTCGGCGCAGACCTCCAACGCCTGGAGGCAGGAACTCGGCGCATACGCGGCGACCGTCGCCTCCAACCGGCGTGCCCAGCCCGGCGCGGCCGTCTCCAGACGCCTGACCCCGGTCGGTGCCGCACCGACCGCCTCAAGAATCAGCGGCCCGAGCACCCGCCCCCTGAGGAACGTGATCAGATCGATCGCTTCGAACAGTTCGCCGCGGAGTACCTTGGTGACACCGTAATGAATCCAAGTCCAGAACCGCTTTTCCAGCCAGGCCTTTTCCGGCTTCGGATAGCCACTGAAGGCCCGGGCCAGCGCCTTGCCAAACGCCTGCCGCTCCCAGAGCACCGCCGGTCGGTCGACGACGTCGCCAATCCGATCGATGTCAACGAACTTGAGGTCCACGTGCAGCAGTGGGGAGGCATACAGGCAGATCAGCACCCGCGGCTCGCCCACATGCTCGCCTGTGAAGCACGAAACGATGTCGCCCATCGTCGATGCAATGCGTTCCCGATCGGCCATGACCTCATCGAACGCGGACGACGCTACCGCAACGACGAGATCGACGTCGCTGTGCTCGTCCATTGCGTCATCTGCCCATGAGCCGGCAGCCGCGACGCCGACGATGCGGGGATCGCACGCGAGAATCGGCACGGCGCTCGCCACGAACGCGCGATGTGCGGTGGGAGCGCTGACAGGCAGTGCGAAGGAGAGTTCCATTCGTAGACGTCGGGCGCGGCTGACCTCAGGGTATCGTCGCAGCGCGTGTTCGTCAGGCCCTTGATGTCCGCTACCGGCCGAGGCTGTGTAAAAACGCCTGACCACCGAGCGCGGGCGAGTTGCCCATGCATACGCCATGTCCGTGCCGACGATGGCATCGCCACTCTCAGGCCGCGATTGCCCTCAACATGCCAGGCATGCCGATGATCTTGATCATCCGCTTCATGTTGTAGGCCAGCACCGCCAGGCTGATCTCTGCTTTGACCTTCGGCAACGTCTTGGTTAGTAGCGACGTAGTGCCCAACCACGCCTTGAGGGTGCCGAAGACGTGCTCCACCGTCTGCCGTCGCGCAACGGCGACCTGCGGCCTGGCGTCGAGTCGCAATTGCATCGCCTCAAGCACGTGTTCGTGCTCCCAGCGGCTGATCCGCCGGTAGCGTGCCGTGGTGCACTGGTCGCGCATTGAGCAGTCTGGACAGGCGGACGACCAATACTTGTGCAGCGTTAGGTCGTTTTCTTCGCTGGTGAAGCGATGCGTGGCCTGCTCGCCGGCCGGGCAACGATAGGCATCCAGCGCCGGCTCGTAAACGAAGTCCCGCTTGTCGAAGCGCCCTTCGGCTTTGCTGTTCGAGGTCAGCGGCTTGAGCACGAGCGGGATGATGCCGTTTTGCTCGCAGGCCAGGATCTGTGGGGCGTTGTAGTAACCACGATCGGCCAGTGCGGTCAGGTGGTCGGTGCCCAGCGCGGCTTTGGCCTTGAGCGCCATGGACGCAAGCTGCGTCCGATCATGTCCGATGTTGGTGACCTCGTGGGCCACGATCAGGTGATGCTCGGCATCGACCGCGGCCTGCAGGTTGTAACCCACCGTGCCGGTGGCACGACCTGTCGAGGTCATCGACCGTGCATCCGGGTCGGTCAACGAGATCTGGCGATCGGGCGCTTCCTGCAACTGCTGTTCGATGCGATCCAGCGCTGCCATCTGTTCGCGCACCTTGGCCAGCTTGTCACGCAGCTGCGGGACGCGCGCCTCGGGTAGCAGTGCCGGATCGCGGTCCGCCCGATCCAATTCGGCGAGATAGCGGGCCACGCTCTCGTCGAGCTGGCTGCGCCGTGCCCTGATCTTGCCGACTGTGAAGTTACGATCGCGGCTGTTGACCGCCTTGAACTTGCTGCCATCGATCGCGACCACGGCATGCGAGAACACCTTCATCCTCCGGCACAACTTGGTGAAGCGACTGCACACCGCCACGATGGCGGCGCCGTTGTCTTTGCGGAAATCGGCGATCGTCTTGAAGTCGGGCGCCAGCCGCCCCGTCAGCCAAATCACCTCCAGGTTGCGCTGCGCCTCACGCTCCAAGCGGCGGCTGGACTGCACCCGGTTGAGGTAGCCATAGGTGTAGATCTTGAGCAGCGCGGCCGGGTGATAAGCGGGTCGGCCACCGGCGGCGCGGCTGGCGGCATCAAAGCCCAGTGACCCGAGATCCAGCGCATCCACGAAGGCGTCGACGAGGCGAACGGGATTGTCCTGGTGGACGTAATCCTCGAGCCGATCAGGCAGGAGAAGCGCCTGGGTCCGATCCACGCCATCGACGAATCGCTTCATGATCAGCACCAATCGAAGAGTGTCTTGATCTTGCCAGCGATGCCTGGGTTTTCACACGGCCTCGGCCGAAAGCGGACGTCTGCCCCACACTCGAAAGATCGATCTAGTCATCGGCCAACGCTCACACTCGTTCAATGCCTGGTGCGGCGGTGTTGATCGTTTACTACCCTACGGCGGGTGAGCCGGAGGCCTGAGCAAGGAGAGCTCCGCCTTCCGACGACGCCCGCTCTAGGTGGCTGTCGCTGATCAATGGAAGGTGAAGCGCTTGGGTGATAGGTGCATCTCACTGGGAGGGCCTTACTGAGTCGTAGACCAAGCCGGAGTCATCACATCTGCCCCCCCAACGAGGGTGAAAACCTTCCAATCTCAACACTGTTCCTCCTGCACGTTCAATCGTCATCGCCCTGGTGTGGTATCAAGCAAACTTCATACAAGCATGGACGCGACGCATGCACGCTAGAGGCTATGTTCTCTTTTTCGCGCTGTCAGCACTGACCATCGGAACGGCCGTTGCACAGCAGCCTGGCACCAACGCCTACAACACCCAGGTTCTCCCAGCGCATGGTCTTGGCGATACGCGGCAGCCGAGGCTGAGTTGGGGTGCATTCTCTATCAGCCCCACTGATCAGTGGAGTGGGTCCGCTACTGGTGCAGCCACTGAGGAGGAAGCCTCAGAAGCGGCAATGGCCGATTGCAGGAGGCGCGGTGGCACGGACTGCGCTGTGGAGTTCACCTACGCTAACCAGTGCGTGGCTGTAGCCGCTACTTCAACCAATCATGCGTGGTCTCGGGGCAAGAGCGCTGAGGATGTCAGGTCCAAGGCCCTTGCAGCATGTGGAACGAGCTGCGAAATCTTCTATGAGGATTGCTCGTTCCACGGCAGGTAGGCCGAGAGCAGACCAAGAATCTGACCGTGGGCATCAATCGCGTCCTCAGCCTTTGCAGCACATCCCGACTAGAACGTTAGATGTCCGCTTCCGGCGGCGGTTTCATACGATCGATGCAACACCTGACTAGCTGCGAAGGCGGCAGGAGTGTTGTGGATGAAGCGAAGGACCAGGATCAGATACACCGATAGCCAGAAGGCCCTGATGTGGGATCGTTGGCAAAAGGGCGAGTCGCTCCATCAGATTGCCCGACTGTTCGATCGCCATCATTCGTCTGTCCGAGCCATCCTTGCCGAGACCGGTGGAATCCGACCGCCAGTTCGACATCGATCTGCGTGCGCATTGACCTTGGCCGAGCGCGAGGAGGTTTCCCGGGCTCTGGTCGCCGGCCATTCGATCCGTTCGATTGCAGGCACACTGGGGCGGGCGCCTTCGACGATCAGTCGAGAGATCCGGCGTAACGGCGGCACCGAACGTTACCGTGCAAGCGATGCGGATCAGGCGGCTTGGAGCCGAGCGCATCGGCCGAAGACTTGTAAGCTGGCACTGCATCCGGCGCTGGCGACAAAGGTTGCGGATAAGCTGCAGCAGCGGTGGTCACCGCAGCAGATCGCTGGCTGGCTGATGCGTACCTTTCCGGACGATGCGACCTGCCAGGTGTCCCACGAGACCATCTACAGAACGCTCTTCATTCAGATGCGCGGGGCGCTGAAGAAAGAGCTGCTGGAGCATCTGCGGCGCACACGTACGATGCGGCGATCGCGTCACCACACGCAGAAGACGGCGGATCACGGTCGCATCAGCGATACGGTGTCGATCCGCGAGCGACCGGCTGACGTCGAGGATCGGGCTGTTCCAGGCCATTGGGAAGGTGACCTTCTGTGCGGCAGTGGCAACAGCCAGATCGCTACGTTGGTCGAGCGCAGTACGCGCTACGTCATGCTGGTCAAGGTCGAGCGCAAAGACACACGCACTGTTGTCGATGCACTTATACGCACCGCAGATCAGTTGCCCAACGAACTGTACAAGTCGCTGACATGGGATCGCGGCAAGGAGCTGGCCGACCACCGCCGCTTCACCTTGGCCACGGACATCAAAGTCTACTTCTGCGACCCGCAGAGCCCTTGGCAGCGAGGGTCAAACGAGAACACAAACGGGCTGTTACGCCAGTACTTACCGAAGGGCATCGACCTGTCAGCTTTTTCCCAGGCCAAGCTGGATGAAGTGGCCAGGCAGCTCAACGAACGACCGCGAAAGACCTTGGACTTTGAAACGCCAATCGAGCGGTATCGACATGCTGTTGCGTTGACCGGTTGAAACCGCCGCCGGGAGCGGACATCTAACGCTCTGGTCGAGATGTGCTGCAGAGGTCGGGGCGGGAGGAAGCGATTGATGGGCGGTCAGATACTTGGACGTCTCTCAGCCTACCTCCCGTGGAACGAGCAATCCTCGTAAAAGACTTCGCAATTCGTTCCGCATGCGCCGAGGGCTTTGGATCTGACATCCACAGCGGAACTACCTCGAGACCACGCATCGTTGGTTGAAGTAGCTGCCACAGCCACGCACCGGTTGGCGTAGGTAAACTTCACAGCACAGGCCGCGCCACCACGCCTCCTGCAATCAGCCATCGCCCCTTCAGAGGCTTCCTCCTCAGAGGCCATGCCAGTGGCCGATCCACTCCACTGATCGACGGGGCTGATGGAGAATGCACCCCAACTCAGACTTGGCTGCCTCGTGTCGCCCAGGCCATGAGCCGAAAGCCAACGCCGTCGTGGGGCCTGGCGAGACGATCCACCTGCTATCTAATGCTTCTCTGTGCCACGCCAACTATGTCAGGCGAAAAGCGATGGAGGGTTGTGAAGGCGGATGCACTATATTTCATGAAGGCTGCTCGCATCCGTGATGTTCGCACTAGGAGTCAAATTTCAGATGAAATGGAAGATTTACGCACTTATCGCGCTTGGACTTAGTTGTGAGAATTCTTTTGCTCAGCAACCAGGAACCAATGCCTACAACACGCGAGTTCTTCCAGCACATGGCGTGGGTGACACTCGAAGTCAGCCTGGTCGAGTCTGGGGAGCATTCGCCATCAGTCCTGTGAATCAATGGTCAGGATGGGTGCTGACAGGGTCAACTCAAGACGAAGCTTCCTTACTCGCAGTGAGCAGGTGCCAAGAGAAAGGAGGCCTTGAGTGCAAAGTGAGCTTCACTTTCGCGGATACCTGTGCGGCGGTGGCAGCGTCTGGGTCGGGACACGGGTGGTCCCATGGCTACAGTCTTCAAGAGGTCCGTCTGAAGGCTGTTGATTCGTGTGGCGATGGAGGCTGCAAGGTCGTCCTTGAAGGCTGTGCAACGAGCCGTTAGCCCCCAGCAATCCCTCAAGCCCTGTCAGGCTGGCTGCATTATTCGCGACACTCTCCCAAGTGGCCGCCAGCGCTACCCTCTTACCGTCTTTGCATCTGCGCGGCCGATCGCACTAGCCTCGATGGGCCTTGTATCAAGGATCCTCCATGCACTCTTCGACGTGACGCATGCAGAGAACCTGGCCGTGCGCATTAATCGCTTCCTCCCCAAACCTCTGCAGCACATCTCGACCAGGGCGTTAGATGTCCGCTTCCGGCCAATTGCAGACATTCGGAAGGAGAAGCATCCGAGTCTGGGACCACTGACGTGTGTCTGTGGACCAGTTGCCTAAAGGTTAGTGAGTTGTGCGCGAATCCGGTACACACACAGCCACGCGCTGGCTGCGCTGGTCGATCAGCACGACGCTCGGCTGCAACGCGTGCGCGCCGATCAAGACTTCCGGAAAGCGTGTCGACACCCGCACTTCGATGTCGTAAAGCGACAGCGCACCGATCCGCAGCGGCCCGTGCAGCCGCGTGCGGCCGCCGTCGATCTCACCGTTGCTGAGCGTCAGGCGGTCCTGTGTCATCACCGCGGCGTCGGGCATCGCGTCGTACTGGGCCTGCGGCAACACGAGGGTCACGTTGGCACCGGTGTCGAGTTGGGCTTCGACCTGCACAGCGCCGATCGACACCGGAATGCGGAACGGCCGCGCATACGTGAGCGCGCCGGGATCTTCGGGCGAAAGTCGACGGGTCCGGCTGAAGAACAGCCGCCGCCGCAGGTAATCGATTCCCAGCAGCCCATCGGCGAAGAAGCCGCGCGCGAGAATGCCGTCGAAGGCCGCGTCCGCGGATTGACGCGCGTTGTAGTCGCGCGTGATCGCGACGATCTCTTCGTGGCGCAGCGCGCCGAGCGTGAGACTGCGCAGACGGACCGTGTCGGCTTGCGCGGTGCTGACGCCGTCGGAGTTGCCGGTGTGTCCCTCGCGCGGCAGGCCGAGTGCGTCGACCAGGCGTGCATCCGCGCGCGCTATGCCGCTGGCGCCGGTGTCGACCGCGAAGCGGAACGGACCCGCGCCGTCGACCTGCGCTTCGACGTAGATGCGTCCGTCGACGAGATCGAAGGGCACGTCGACCAATGCGTCGGCGTGCGGCGATGCCGCGAGGTCGCAGGTGTCGTGAAGAGGCGCCGCGGCATGCGCGGCGCTCGTGACAAGCAGTGCACACAGAACCAGTGCGAGATCGCGGGCGTGACTGAGGAGTCCGGTGCGCGCACCGGAAGCAGGCAGGGTCATGAAGAGGGCTCGATTGCCGTCCACCGCGTCGCTTGATCGACGCGATGGTGCGGTCAGAACAGAAAGGCGTGCTTTAGGCTTCGGGTCACGCTTGCGGGATATCCGTCCGCAACGCCCGGCACACAGGCCGGGCGTGGGTCGCGATCAGCGGACGCGGCGCGCCAGCGCGAAGGCGACGAGATTGCCGATGCCGGTCGCACCGAGCAGCAGGGCGAACACGCCCGGGCTCGCTTCGGTCCAGCCGAAGGCTTCGATGCCGGCGAAACCCAGCGCCAGCGCGACGAGGATCGTGCCCCAGCGCAGCGAGGCCTGGCGGCGCCGGGTCTCTTCGCCTTCGAGGATTGAACGCAGCATGTCCTCCGAACCGTTGGTGGCGAGCATCTGCCGCCGCGTGCGCGCATCGACGACGGCCTTGATGGAGAGATGGACGCAGACGAACAGGGTGATCGGGATCAGGATGGCGAAGTCCATTGGGCGGGTTCCGTTGGATGAAGATGCGGGGTTCAAGGACTGGGATGCGGCGAACGCGCGAACGGTTGCAGATGGCGTCGCCCGTCTGCCGTCGGTTGTCTTGCAACCGCCGGCCCACCCGGCGTATCCCTGTCTGTAATGCCGCCCGATGAACCGACCTCCGATGATGCGAGACGCGCCGACTATGCGCTGGTCGCCGACGTGCTGTCCGGCGTGCCGGGCGCGTTCGAGCAGCTGGTGCGCGCGCATCAGGGCCTGTGCTGGCACGTGATCGAGCGCATGGTCCGCCACCCGGAAGACACCCGAGAGCTGTGCCAGGAAGCGTTCCTGCGCGTGCATAAGGCACTGCACCAATACCGCGGCGAAAGCGCACTCAAGTCATGGATCGCACAGGTCGCGTACTCGGTGGCGAAGCGCCACCTTGAACGCCGACGCATTCCACTGGCCGATGTGCCAGACGATGCCGACGGCCCGTCGCTGGCGGCGCGCGTCGCCGACGGCTTCGATCTCGAGCAGGCGGCGTCCGACCACGAGATGTCCGCGCATCTGCACGCCGCGATCGATCGCCTGCCGCCGCTGCAGCGCACCTTGCTGACGCTCTATCACCTCGACGAGCTGTCGATCGGCGAGATCGCCACCATCACCGGTCTCGCCGATGGCACCATCAAGAGCCACCTGTTCCGCAGTCGCAAGCTGTTGCGCGCGTTGCTGGAACCCCGACTGGGAGTCTTCGCCGCATGAGCCGCATACCGGGTTTCGAATCGAACGACGCGCGCTGGCAGGCGCAGGAACGCGCGCTGACCGGTGCGCCCGCGGACACAGGCGATGCGTTTCTGGCGCAGGCGTTGCGCACGCTGCCGTTCTCGTCGCCGCCTGCGAATTTCGCAGCGGAAGTCGCGCGCGCCGCGACGCAGACGCGGGCCCTGGAGGCCGCGGGCAATCGCGGCGAACAGGTGCTGATGCGTCTGCTCGTCACGGCGATGGCGATCGGCGCGGTGGTCTGCGCGTTCCTCTACGGCAGCCTGTGGGCAACCACCGTCGCGTCTGCGTTCGGCGACGGCGCGCTGCAATGGGGTCTGGCCGGCGCAGCCTGTCTGGCGGTCTCGGCCTTGCCCTGGCGTCGCGCCCTGGCATTGGCAGGGCGCACGCCCGCTGCGGGTTGAGCCTCAGTCGACTGCGGTCTCGGTGGCGTCGAAACGCCGCGCGTACTCGCGCTCGCCGCTGACGCGCTGGACTTCCGCCGTCGGCACATCCGGTGCGCCGTAGACCGCATAAGCGACGTCATCGCCGCTGCGGCCGACCGCGTGCAGGCGATAGCGCGACTGCCCGCCGCCGGTTTCGGGCGGGTAGTGCACCGGCGGCTCGGCGCCGTCGATGTCGAGTTCGCTGTTGTCGATGACACCGCCGACGAACAATGCGCGCATCGGAATCTCCTGATCAGGGGACAGGATTGAAGACTGCGCGCGCGGATGTTCGGAAATGCTCAAGATCGCGTTGGGATTCGATTGCGCGTGGCTTCGCGTACAGCTGGAACCACGCATCACGCCGGGTGCGGGCGGCGGGTCTGAACCGGCTGCGGCAGGCGGCCGGTTAGAATCCGCGTCCCGATCTCCCCCGCGTGTACCCGCCTTGTCGCAGTCCGATCCCGCCCTCGACGCCCTGTTCCTGCCGCTCGAACACCGCCAGATCTCCTGGCCCGACGAGGGCGCGCTGTTCCTGCGCGCGCGTCCGGGTGTGCCGACAACGGGCGGACGCTGGCCGGGCCTGGTCTGCGAGCAGAGTCTCAAGCCGCTGCATGTGGCCCTGCAGCGCGCCGGTCTCGAGGTATTGCCCGGGGACGACGGCGATGTCGCATTGCCGCGCAAACCGCTCGTGCTGTTGCTGCCACCGCGCCAGCGCGACGAATCGCGCGCGGTGCTGGCGCGCGCGCTGCAGGCGGTGACGCCGGGCGGCTGGGTGCTGGCCAGCGTGTCCAACGATGAGGGCGCGAAGTCCGCGCAGGACGATCTCGCCCGGCTCGCCGGCAACATCGGCGCGCTGTCGAAGCACAAATGCCGCGTGTTCTGGGCGCAGGCCGGCGACACCGTCGACACCGCGCTGGTCGAGACCTGGGCCACGCTGGACCGTCCACGCGACGTGCTCGGTGGACGTTTCCAGAGCCGCCCCGGCGTGTTCGCCTGGGATCGTATCGATCCCGCGTCCGCGCTGCTGGCCTCGCACCTGCCGGCCACGCTGGCCGGGCGCGGCGCCGATCTGGGCGCCGGCTACGGCTATCTGTCCGCGGAACTGCTGCAGCGCTGCAAGGGCATCACCGCGCTGGATGTCTTCGAAGCCGAAGGCCGCGCGCTGACGCTGGCGCGCCAGAACCTGGCCGCACTCGGCGCGGGCGCGACGCTGGCCTGGCACTGGCACGACGTGACCACCGGCGTGCCGCAGGGCTATGACTTCATCGTCAGCAATCCGCCGTTCCATGCGCACGGCCGCGAAGGCCGGCCGGACATCGGACGCGCGTTCATCGGCGCCGCTGCGGTCGCGTTGAAGCCGGGCGGCGCGTTGTGGCTGGTGGCCAACCGGCATCTCCCGTATGAGGAAGTGCTCGATGCGCGTTTCAGCGAGGTCAACGAGATCGCCTCCAGCGGCGCGTTCAAGGTGATCCACGCGGTGCGCGCACGCGCGACGCCGGCGAGGCACCGCGCATGAAGCTGGTCAAACTGCTCGCCAATCTCGGCTACGGCAGCCGCAAGCAGGTCGCATGGATGTTCCGCGAAGGCCGGGTCACCGATGCGGCGGGCGAGGTGCTGTATGCCGACGACCAGGTCGGTCATGCCGACGTGCGCGTCGACGGCGAACCGCTCGATCCGCCGCTGGGCCTGACGCTGCTACTGCACAAACCGCCCGGCTACACCTGTTCGACCAAGGACACCGGACGTCTCGTCTACGACCTGTTGCCGCCGCGTTTCCGGCTGCGGTCGCCGGTGCTCTCCAGCGTCGGTCGACTCGATCGTGAGACCAGCGGCCTGCTGCTGTTCACCGACGATGGCCAACTGCTGCACCGGATCATCTCGCCCAAGGCCGCCTTGCCGAAGGTCTACGAGGCCACGCTTGCCGAGCCGCTGCGCGGCAACGAAGCCGTGCTGTTCGCCAGCGGCGCGATGCTGCTGGAGTCGGACAACACGCCGCTCAAACCCGCGGTGCTCGAAGTGCTGTCTCCGACGCAGGCGCGCCTGACGATCACCGAAGGCCGCTACCACCAGGTGCGGCGCATGTTCGCCGCGGTCGGCAACCATGTCGTCGCGCTGCATCGCAGCCGCGTCGGGGGACTCGCGCTCGATGATCTGCCGGAAGGCGAATGGCGTGCCCTCGATGCAGCGGATATCGAGAGGTTGATGGCCGCCCATGGCTGAAATCGCGCCGCTGCCGCTCCGGCCCGCGGCGGTGATTTCGACATGGACGGACTGATGCTCGACAGCGAGCGCGCGATTCTCGAATCGCTGCGCGCCGCCGCGCTCGACCATCGCGCGGACATCGATCCGGACTGGTGGCTGTGCCTGATCGGCCACACCGAAGCCGTGTGCCGCGTGCGACTCGGCGCACACATTGGCGACGCCGTGGCGGACGCGCTGCTCGCGGACGGTCATGCGCGTTATGTCGCGGTCGCCGAGAACGGTGTGCCGCATCGGCCGGGCATCATTGCGTTGCTGGACCTGCTCGCCGCGCACGACATGCCACGCGCTGTCGCGACCTCGACGCAGTCACCGTTGGCGCAGCGCAAGCTCGAAGCCGCGGGACTGCTCGGCTACTTCGACGTGGTCTGCACCAGCAGCGATGTCGCGCATCCCAAGCCGGCGCCGGATGTCTATCTGCTCGCCGCCGAACGTCTCGGTGTGTCGCCGTCGCAGTGCCTGGTGCTGGAGGATTCACCAACCGGCGTACGCGCCGCGCTCGCCGCGGGCATGACGCCGATCCAGGTGCCGGATCTGCTCATGCCGGATGACGAAGTACGCGCGTTGGGACATCGCATCGTCGCGTCGCTGCGCGATGTGCAGCGGATGCTCGAGCAGCTGTTGCGCGACGGACCGGCAGCTGGTGACGCAGTGCGATCCGCATCATCAGGCGGCGACTGACGTCCGGCCATTTCTGGGAGCTCGCCACAACCGGTCATTCCGGCGTTCGCCGGAATGACGGTTCTGAAAGCTTCAAGACAATCGGCCCGGCTCGTCCGCATGCTCGATCATGTCCACCAGCATGTCGCGCACGTGCGCGTCGTCGGCCTCGTAGAGCACCTGGCGCGCCTGACGCTCGCCGCGCACCAGCCGCGCGCCACGCAGCAGTCGCAGGTGATGGCTGACCAGCGGCTGCGAGGCCCCGGTGCGGCGCGCGATCTCGCCGACCGCGACCGGCCCGTCGAGGCAGGTCAGCAGCACGCGCAGGCGCGTGGGATCGCCGAGCAGCTTGAAGGTCTCGGCGAGAATCGCCAGCCGCGCATCGTCGATGTCGGTCATCGCGCAGGCCCGGAAGCATGCGGCGTGTCGTGCGCATGGTCGTGCGTGTCGTCGTGATCGTGATCGTGGTGATGCGCGTGATCATGCACATGCGCGTCGCCCCCACTGCGTTGTTGCTCCAGTGCGCACTGCGCCTGCGGTATGTGCACGACTTCGACGGTGGCATGGCCGATGGCGAACCGCTCCGCGAGCGCGCGCTTGACCGCCGGCACGACCTGCGCCGGCTGCGCTTCGTCGGCCAGCGTGAGTTCCAGCGTCGCCAGTACCTTGCCCGAGGTGATCGACCACACATGCACGTGGTCGATGGCGGCGACGCCCTGCACGGTGTCGCGCACGTGGTCCTGCAGCACGGCGATGTCGATGTCCGGCGGCACGGCTTCCATCAGGATGTCGAACGCGCTGCGCAGCAACGCCCAGGCGCTGCGCAGGATCAGCAGACACACCAGCACCGACAGGATCGGATCGATCGGCATCCAGCCGGTGAAGTGGATCACCAGCGCCGCGATGATCGCCGCGACCGAGCCGAGCAGATCGCCGAGCACGTGGATCGTCGCGCCCTTGATGTTGACGTGCGACTGGTCGCCGCGATGCAGGATCCAGAACACCAGACAGTTCACCAGCAGGCCGACCACCGCGACCGCGAGCATCGGCCCGGCCAGCACCTCGCCCGGACTGCGCAGCCGTTGGATGGCCTCCCACACGATCCAGATCACCAGCGCGAACAGCGTGACCGCGTTGACCAGACCGGCCAGCACCTCGAACCGCATGTAGCCGAAGGTGCGCCGCGCATCGGATGCGCGGCGACCGATGCGGAAGCCCACCCAGGCCAGGAGCAGCGCAGCCGCGTCGGTCAGCATGTGGCCGGCGTCCGCGATCAGTGCCAGTGAGCCCGACAGCACGCCGCCGACGACCTCGACCAGCATGAAGCTCGCGGTCAACGCGAAGCCCGTCAGCACCACGCGTTCGTTGGCCGCGGAGACCGACGGCGCATGGCTGTGGCTGTGTTCGTGGGTGTGGTCGTGGTCGTGGTCGTGCGACATGAGGGCAGGGCGGGTGGGGCCGGAGCACTATTATATAAACATATTTTTATGTGTTGATAGTGCGTCTGCCGACCCGAACGGCTGATGCAGCGACCGGGTCGGGAATTCCCTGCATCGTCTCGGGCAACGGCCGCTCCAGCGATTGCGCTAACCTCGACCCGATCGCGTACGGAAGCGCCGAGGTCAGAATGGACACGATGGGTGCGTCAGGTCGCCACACTCGCACGTCGCCGTGGCTTGATCTGTCCACGAGATGGCTGCTGGCCCTGTGCCTGGCGGCGTCGATCGTCGCCCTGTCCGGCTGCGTGTTGGCAGTTCCGCCCGCCGACACCTCGGGCGAGCGCACGGCTGCGGCGCGCGTCTTCGAAGATCCCAAGCTGCAGGCGCTGGCAGTCGCAGCCGGCAGCGGCGATGCGGATGCCGTCCGCCGCTTGATGCGCGACGAAGGCGTCGATCCCGATGGCGTCTTCTGGGGCCGCGACGGTGGCACTCCGATGCTCGCGTGGCCGATCTATCGCGGCAATCCCGAAGGCCTTCGCGCAATGCTGGAAAGCGGCGCGGATCCGAATGCCTTCAAGACCTACGAAACGAAGGATCGCGGTACCCGGCACCACAACAACGCGATGGTCTGGGCAGCCCGACAGAAGGAGCCCATCTATCTGCAGACTCTGCTGGAACACGGCGGAGATCCGGACACGCGCAATTCCAACCGCGAAGCGCTGCTGTTCCAGGCTTTCGTACAGGGCAACCAGTGGCAGAACGTGCAGTTGCTGGTCGAGCGGGGCGCTGACGTCAATGTGCAGGCCTCACCCGGCAGCACGATCCTCAGAACCTATACGAGTCTCGGCGGCTTCCGAATGGCGCACTGGCTCCTGGAACACGGCGCGGACCCGTCTTTGCAATTTTCGTTCAGCAGGCCGGTACAGCGTGCCGACTCCTACACGATCGAAGCGATCTTCTGGCATCCCGGAAATCCTGGTGATCCCGAGTGGCAGGTCAAATGCCAGCGCTGGTTGTTGGCGAATGGCTTCGAGCGTCCGCCGATGCCGGAGCACTTCCGGAAGATGCGGGTGACGTTCGGATTTCCTGATAGCGAGGATCAGATTCCCCTTCCCGACATGGATGACGACGGAGGTGAGACATGACGACGCAACATGCGGAACGGCAGCGTCTGCTGGACGCGATGCGCTCCAGTGGATCGAAGGACGCAACAGACGAAGCGGACAGGCTCGAGGTGACTTACCACGCGCAGGAGATGGCCGGCCTGTCCCATGATGGCTACGACTCGGCCAAAGGTGCCGGTGAGCCACCGTCGGGCTGGATGCGCGTCAGTGCGACGCCTGCCCTCCTGCGCGAGATGCTTCCTGGACTTCATCTGGACGACGTGCAGATCCTCGACCTGCTGCACCCCGATAAATCCGGATTCCGCGCAGAGATCTATGTTCCAGATCCTGCTGTACTAGGCCCCGGCTTCAAGCCCACGCTCGTCTTCAAGGGTTCGAGAGGCCATGTCCTCGACAACGGCGAACTGCGGGACACCTCGCTCGAGGATTTTGTCGGCAACAACCTGCCGCAGTCGATCGGACTGGAAACCGCCTACTACACTCAGGCAATGGCTCTGGCTGCAGTGCTTAAGGAGTCAGGACTCGATTTCGATATCACCGGCCACAGCCTGGGCGGCGGCATGGCGGCCGCGGCATCCGCAGTAACGGGCATGCGCACGGTCACCTTCAATGCTGCCGGGCTGCATCCCGATACGGCGCCCAACTTCTTGAAAGGAAAGGACGGGTTGTCGCTCTTCGACACCAGCGAAACCGTCACCGCCTGGCAGGTGCAAGGCGAAATCCTCAACGACGGCGTGCAGCAGGACATCCGTGGCATGAGCGATCTGCAGCTCGAGCGGATTGCAATGGTCTTCACCAACGGCGCCGCCGCACTGCAAAGTCTGCCGGCTGGCCGTGACTACCTTGAGCACCGGCTTCTCCCGGGCATCCCCGAAACGTCACATCCCGCCGTGCGCGCACTGCTCGAAGCGCTCGAGCGCGGCGAAGCCGCGTCCATGATCCGGGAGATGCCCGAAGCCGCAGGCAAACGCATGCCGCCACTGGTCGCGATGACGCAGCACGAACAGGCGCTCGTTGCACGCGAAGATCGCGCCTCGATGGCCGAACTGCATCAGCTGGGCGGACCGATCTTGACCGTGCTCGCGATGGGCGCGCGCGGTGCGAACACCGGCGCGCAGGTAGGCGAAGTGGTCGCCAACGGAGGCCGCGTGCTGGGCGATGGACTCGCGACCACTGGTGATGCGGCGCGCACCGGAACAGTGCTCGCCGGCGCCCACATCGACCGGACCTGGCAGGGTGCCGGCGTCGTGTTGTCGCAGGGCACACAGGCGATGGGGGAATTCACCGCGCAGGCGCGGATGGTGGGTGCGCACGGCACGGCGGCCATCGACCATGCGCAAGGCTGGGCACAAGCGGGTGTTGCGAGCGCTCGCGGCGGTCTCCTGCGCAATGTGGGAGATGCGGCGGGCGTGTTCTCCGAAGCTTGGCGCGAGGGTCTGCACGCACGCGCGGGACGCATCGAGGCAGAAGGCGATGCGGCACTGGATCGAAACCGCGTCGAGGCCGCAGCCGCGATCGAACAGGGGCGCGCTGCGGCGCAGAACCGGCGCGAGGTGGCCGGCGCCATCGCAGACGGCGTCCAGGCAGGCACTGGCGCGGTCGGCACCCAGGCGCGCAGCCAGTTGGTCTACGTCGGCGAACGTCTCGATGCCGGCTTCGAAGTCATGGGTGCGCAACTCACGCAGGTGACGTCGCATGCGCCAACCGCCGGGGCAGGACTCGGCGGTCTGGGCGGTGCGATCGTCGGCGGCGCACTGACCTTCGATCCACGCACGCCACGTGGTTTCCAGAACTGGTCCGGTGCGATCGAGCTGGCGCGCGAGGCCGGCCCGGCGCTGTCCGAGGCGGTCGGCCGCCACGGCATGGAATCTGCGGTGCTGCCGAGTCTGGAGCGTCACGTCGCGGAACAGGAAGCCGCCGCGCGGGAGATGCTGCGCGAACACGACCAGAAGGTCGAAACGCCCACGCTTCAGACGCAGTCCGCGCTGCTGTCAGGCGGAACCGGCGCCGCGCTGGAGCGTCTGTTCTCGGCCGTCAGGCAGGATGATCCGGATGCCGCGAAGCAGGCCTCCTCGGCACTGATGGAGACCGCCGGCGCGCAGGCATGGCTGGCCGAAGGTCAGGCCCGACTGGCAGCGCGCGATCAGGCCGCGACACAGGCGCCTGAAGTGGAACGACACGAGGCGCCGTATCCGCAGGCACTGGAGCGCTCTGCCGAGCAGGCGGCGCCGGCGCATTGACCTGACGTCCCTGCGGTGGCCAGGTGCGCGACGCCGCAACGCGTCGCGCAGCCTTCAGTTCGCTTCGGTGAACAACCGCGCCCAGCCGGCATGCCCCAGCGTTTCGAGCGTGCCGAGATTGCGGTCGATGATGCGGTCCGGCTCCGGATACGCCTCCACCGCGCGCGCCACGCTGTCTTCGCGCAGCAGGTGCAGCGTCGGGTACGGCGCGCGGTTGGTGTAGTTGCCGATGTCGTCGGGCGCGGTCCCGGCGAACTGGTAGTCGGGATGGAAGCTCGCGACCTGCAGCACGCCATCGAGTTCCAGCGCCTCGACCAGACCATCGGCCTCGTCGAGGAAATCGTTGTAGTCGAGAAAATCGCCGAGGATCTGCGGATGCACGATCAGCGTCGTGTCGATCTCGGCGGCCGACGTGTCGCGCAGACGCAGCAGCTCCTCGCCGAGTACTTCGAGCAGCGCTTCTGGCGTGGTCGCGTCGCTCAGCACGAAGCGCACCTGGTCCTTGACCACCACCGCCTTGGCGAACGGGCACAGGTTCAACCCGATCACCGCGCGCTCCAGCCACAGGCGGGTGTCGGCGATCGGGTCGGCGCTCGGATACATGCGGATCAGTCGCGGAAGTTGTCGAACTGCAGCGGCAGGTCGAAATCGGCGCCGCGCAATAGGGCCATCGCGGCCTGCAGGTCGTCGCGCTTCTTGCCGTTCACGCGCAGCTTGTCGCCGTTGATCTGGCTGTCGACCTTGAGCTTGGCCTCCTTGAGCGTGTTCTGGATCTTCTTGGCCAGATCGCGCTCGATGCCCTGCTTGACGGTGACCGTCTGCCGCGCGCCGGCGAGGTTGGTCTCGATGTCGCCGAACTCCAGGCACTTCACGTCGATCTTCCGCGCGGCCAGGCGCTGACGCAGGATCTCGGTCATCTGCTGCACCTGGAAGTCGCTCGGCGCCGTCTGCTTGATGGTCGACTCGTCGAGCTCATAGGAAGCCTCGACGCCCTTGAAGTCGAAACGCGTGGTCAATTCGCGGTTGGCCTGGTCGACGGCATTGGTCAGCTCGTGGGTGTCGACTTCGGAGACGATATCGAAGGAAGGCATGGGGCACCTGCAGGTGGGACGAAGGCGCGCAGATTACCGCACCGGCGGTATGGGCTGTTCCGCCGCCGCCACGCCAACCTTGCATGACGGGGCGCAGAATGGGCGGTCCCCTGACTGCCCACGACGAGGCCTCCGCCATGCTCGACACGCCTGCCTACGCCGCCGCCGATGCCACCACGCCACTGGCGCCGACCACGATCCAGCGCCGCGCCCCGCGCGCCAATGAAGTCCTGATCGACATCGCCTTCTGCGGCGTCTGCCATTCCGATCTGCACCAGGTCCGCGACGAGTGGGGCGGTTCGATCTTCCCGATGGTCCCCGGCCACGAGATCGTCGGCCATATTGCCGAAGTCGGCACCGGCGTCACGAAGTTCAAGGTCGGCGACGCCGTCGGTGTCGGCTGTTTCGTCGATTCCTGCCGGTCCTGCGCACAGTGCGAGGCGGGCGAGGAGCAGTTCTGCGAGCAGGGCATGACCGGCACCTACAACGCGATGGAACGCGACGGCAGCGCCCCGACCTACGGCGGCTACTCGACGCGGATCACTGTCGACCAGGGCTATGTGCTGCGCGTGCCCGAATCCCTGCCGCTCGACGCTGCGGCACCGCTGTTGTGTGCCGGCATCACCACGTATTCGCCGCTGCGCCACTTCGGCGTCAAGGCCGGCGATGCGGTCGCGGTGGTCGGCCTCGGCGGCCTGGGCCACATGGCGGTGAAGTTCGCCGTGGCGATGGGCGCGCGCGTGACCGTGCTCAGCACGTCGGAATCCAAGCGCGACGACGCACTGAAGCTCGGCGCACACGATTTCGCCGCAACGCGTGACGCGAACACCTTCAAGACACTGGCCAAGACCTTCGATTTCATCGTCGACAGCGTCTCCGCGCCGCACGACTACAACGCCTATCTGTCGCTGCTGAAGGTCGACGGCACGATGATCCTGCTCGGCGTGCCCGACCAGCCGGCCCCGGTCGCCGCCGGTGCACTGATCATGCAGCGCCGTCGCCTGACCGGCTCGTTGATCGGCGGCATCCGCGAAACCCAGGAGATGCTCGACTTCTGCGCCGAGCACGGCATCGTCTCCGACATCGAGCGCATCGGCATCGCCGACATCAACACCGCCTACGAGCGGATGCTCAAGGGCGACGTGCGCTACCGCTTCGTCATCGATACGGCGACTTTGAAGGGCTGAGTGCCCTGCACCTTCCCCCGCGAGCGGGGGATGAAAGTGGTCGGCTTGCGCGGCACCGCCGCGTGGATTGATCGAATGCCCGGCGTGCTTCGCCGGGCCGGGCAAGCCGGAATGGGGGCAAACCGTGCGTGCCGGCGCAATGCACCGGGCGCGATCTCACCGATCATTCGCACGAGGGAGGCAGTGCCGAACTCGACCGTTCGCCCCCACCCAACCCTCCCCCGCAGTGCGAGGGAGGACTTCGGCTGGCTGCTTGCGGAGACGCAATGCTGACCGGTGACCGGTGACCGGTGACCGGTGATCGGCTGGATGGTGAAGAGTGTTCAGCACGTCCCGGCTCAGCCCACCTCGCCCGCCCATGCGAGGATGCGCATCCGTTCTCGTCGCTGCCGCCCGTCATGCCCGCTTCCACCACACCGACCGATGCCCGCGCCGCCGCACTGTGGATGTTGTTCGCCGTGCTCGCGTTCGCCGGCATGGACGCGGGCATGAAGTGGATCGCCAACGACTATTCCGCGTTCCAGGTCGCGACCTTCCGCAGTCTGGCGACGCTGCCGCTGATCATTGGCTGGCTGCTGCTGCGCGGGCGCGCGGGCAGTCTGCTGCGTATCCACTGGCCGCTGCACCTGCTGCGCGGCGTGCTGGGCGTCGGCATGATCGCCGGCTTCGTTTATGGTCTGGCGCGGATGCCGTTGTCGACGGCCTACGCGATCGTGTTCGTGTCGCCGCTGATGGTGACCGCGCTGGCGGTGCCGTTGCTCGGCGAGAAGGTCGGGCCGCGGCGCTGGACGGCGATCGCGCTCGGCGTGGTCGGTGTGCTGGTGGTACTGCGGCCGACCGGCGAAGGCATGGCGACGCTGGCCGGGCTGTCGGTCGTCGGCGGCGCGCTGTGTTATGCGATCGCATCGATCACCGTGCGCAAGCTCGCTCAACGCGACAGCCCCGAGGCGCTGGTGTTCTGGTTCCTCGTGCTGATGGCGGTGTTCGCAGGCGCGTTGGCGTGGCCGGATTGGCAGCCGCTGCAGCGCGAACACTGGTGGGTGCTCGCGCTGATCGGCGTGACAGGCGCGCTGGGCCAGGTCGGGCTGACGCATGCGTTCCGGCTCGGCGAAGCCAGTCAGGTTGCGCCGTTGGAGTACACCGCATTGCTATGGGTCTTGTTGCTGGATCTGTTCGTCTGGCAGGTGCTGCCCGACGGCATGACGTGGCTGGGCGCGGGCATCATCGTCGCCAGCGGTCTGTACATGTTCCGCCGCGAAAAGGTGCTGTCCGACGCCGGCACGGTGGACGCCGGCATCAAGCGCCTTGACGGCACACCACGGCCGTAAGCGCGCGCCCTTCATCGTGGTCGCGCGCTGGATCGCCGATCATGCCGCCCTCGACACGCCGGGATCCGCGACACCGCCATGCCTCTTCTGTTGCTCGCCGTGGTCCTGCTCGCCATCTTCGCGCTGCTGCTTCTGTTGTGGCCGCTGGCGCTGTGGAACCGCTATCGGGTGGGCACCTCGCGCCGGCGTCCGCCGCGCTGGCTGACCCGGCTCAACGCCTGGCTGATTCCGGCGTCGGCGCTGGTGTTCCTCGGCGGCATGGGCATCGCCCAGCTGTTCGTCGACCACGCGTTCCCATATGCCGCGCTGGGCGTGCTCGCCGGGCTGGCGCTCGGTGGCCTGGGCTGGGCGCTGACACGCGTCGAGCATCGTCCCGGCCAGGTCTGGTACACGCCGAATCGCTGGCTGGTGCTGGCGCTGACGCTGGTCGTCGTCGCCCGCGTGTTCGCCGGCATCTGGCAGGCCTGGGCGCGCATGCGCGGCGACGTCGCCGCGCTCGCCGCCTGGGGGCCGCTCGGCGAACCGGCCGGCCTGTTCGCGGTCGCCGGTCTCGTGGTCGGCTACCACGCGATGTATGCGGTGCTGCTGCAGTGGCGGCTGGGGCGCTGGCTGTAAGAACCTGTCCACGATCTTGCTGCGCTTGCCGGATGACGCGCGTGCGGTGCTCGAAATGCTCATGTACCCGCCGTACACTGTGCTTTCTGCGCTCCGCTACGCGCCATCCGGCTGCGCTCGCGACAGATCGTGAACAGGCTCTAACAGGCAGGCGTGCGCACCGTAAGCGTCGAAAGGCCGCATAAAAAAAGACCCGCCGAAGCGGGTCTTCCCTGGCACACGACTCTGGGAGAGAGATCAGAAACGTGCGCCGATACCGACACCCACAGTCCACGGGTCGAGCTTGAGCTCCTGACCGGTGGAGACGCCGGCCTGGTTCACGTCGGCGCGGCTGCGCAGGTAGCGCGCATCGGCACGGGCGAACCAGGTGGGGGTGATGTTCATGTCGACGCCGACCGTGCCGATCGCGCCCTTCGGCGTGGACAGGCTGACGTGCTCGCCGCCGGGGTTGAGATCTTCACCGCTGATGTTGGAGTGGTGGTAACCCAGACCCACGAACGGGCGGAAGGTGTTGTCGGCCTGGCCGAAGTGGTACTGGCCGCTCAGGGCGATCGGCTGCTGCTCGACGGTGCCGACCTTGCCGGCATCGTTGCGGACGCGATGATCGAACTTGTCGAGCGCGCCCCACAGTTCGGCGCTGATGTTGTCGGTGAAGTTGTACGACACCGACGCGGTCGGCGCCGGGCCGCCGTCGACTTCGACGCCATCGTTGGCACTGCGGTTGGTCGGCTCGAGCAGGGTGGCGCCGCCGACGACCGAGAAGCGCTTGCCGGACGCGGTGTCACCGGCGTCCTGGGCGAACGCAACCGACGAGACGGCGAAGCTGGCCAGGGTGGCGAGAGCGAGGACGCGCTTGTTGGACTTCAGCATGGGGTGTGCTCCTTCTTGAAGGCCGGACCGTGTGGCGGGTCCGGCGTTGCGACATGTCGCGGCGTGCGGGGGCAGCGCTGCGACCTTCCTCTGCGGGAAGGCGGCGCCATGCTCGCAATCGAAAGCTGAATCCGCGATTTGCGCTTCCTGAAGCGTTCGCAACGCTTCACTACGTCTTCGGGAACCTGTTCGCGCAGTTCATCGGCGAACGCCTATCGATGCGACTTCCATGCAAAGCAAGCGCGGGAAAATTCATGTACCGATGTCGAACACCACGATCGTGACGCAGCGTTCCGCCGACGGAATCTCGCGTGTTCGCACGCCGCATGCCCACGGATGCGTCCGCGCTGCCATGCGCGTCCGTACGCGATGCAACAGTTGGCGCAAACCCGGCTGGGCCGCACAATAGCCGGTCACGAGATGCCCGGAGGGCCGCATGGCCGACCTGAAAGAAGCACGCGTTCCCGACATTGGCGGGTTTGACGATGTCCCGGTGATCGAGGTGCTGGTCGCCGTCGGCGATACGGTGTCGGTCGACCAGGGGCTGGTCACGCTCGAATCGGACAAGGCCACGATGGAAGTGCCGGCGCCGTTCGCAGGCGTGATCAAGGAACTGAAGGTCAAGGTTGGCGATTCGCTGTCGGAAGGCGGCGTGGTTGCAATCATCGAAGCCGAAGGCGGCGACGCCCAGGCCGAGGCCCCAGCCGAAGCGCCCGCGAAGGCCGAAGCCCCGAAGGCTGCCGACAAGCCGGTCGCTGAGAAAGCAGCGCCGCCCGCGAAGGCCGAGGCACCGAAGGCGCAGTCCGGCGGTGGTGGCACGCAGGAATCGAAGGTCCCCGACATCGGCGGCTACGACGATGTGCCGGTGATCGAAGTACTGGTCGCGGTCGGCGACACGGTCGAGCAGGACCAGGGCCTGATCACGCTGGAATCCGACAAGGCCACGATGGAAGTGCCGGCTGCGGTCGCCGGCGTCATCAAGGAACTGAAGGTCAAGGTCGGCGACACGCTGTCGGAAGGCGCCGTGGTCGCGATCATCGAAGCCGCGGGCGATGCACCTGCCGCGGCGTCCGAGCCGGCCGCTGTGCCGGCCAAGGGCACCGATGACAACAAGGTCGAGCCGGTTGCGGCGCAGAGCAAGCCCGACAAGATCGCCGAAGCCTCGATCGAGCATCGCGCACCGGGTGGCGGCAATCCACCGGTGCGGTTCGACGCCGACGCGATCTTCCCCGACAAGGTGCCGTATGCCAGCCCTGCGGTGCGTCTGTTCGCACGCGAGCTCGGCGTCGATCTGACCCAGCTCAAGGGCAGCGCCAAGGGCGGGCGCATCATCCGTGAGGACGTGCAGTCCTTCGTCAAGAGTGCCTTGCAGGGCGGCGGCGCGAAGACCGCGTCCGGTGCGCCGGCGGCCGCGGGCGGCGGTCTCAACCTGCTGCCTTGGCCGAAGGTCGATTTCGCCAAGTTCGGCGAGATCGAAGTCCAGGAACTGGGCCGCATCCAGAAGATCTCGGCGGCCAACCTCGCGCGCAACTGGGCGATGATCCCGCACGTCACCCAGCACGACGATGCCGACATCACGGATCTGGAAGCGCTGCGCGTGCAGCTCAACAAGGAAAACGAGAAGGCCGGCGTCAAGCTGACCATGCTCGCGTTCCTGATCAAGGCGTCGGTCGCGGTGCTCAAGCAGTACCCGCGCTTCAACAGCTCGCTCGACGCGTCGGGCGAAAACCTGACGCTCAAGAAGTACTTCCACATCGGATTCGCCGCCGACACCCCGAACGGTCTGGTCGTCCCGGTGATCCGCGACGCCGACAAGAAGGGCGTCATGGAGATCTCCCAGGAGATGTCCGCGCTGGCGAAGAAGGCGCGTGACGGCAAGCTCGGTCCGGCCGACATGCAGGGCGGATGTTTTTCGATCAGCTCGCTCGGCGGTATCGGCGGCACCAGCTTCACCCCGATCGTCAACGCACCCGAAGTTGCGATCCTCGGCGTGTCGAAGTCGGCGATGAAGCCGGTCTGGGACGGCAAGGCCTTCCAGCCGCGCCTGACCCTGCCGCTGTCGCTGTCCTACGACCACCGCGTCATCGACGGTGCTGCGGCCGCGCGCTTCACCGCGACGCTTGCGCAGCTGCTCGGCGACATGCGCCGGGTGCTGCTGTAAGAACCTGCGCAATGTCCTGCTGCGCTTGCCATCTGACGCGCGTGCGGTGCTCGAAGTGCTCACGTACCACACGTACGCTGCGCCTCCTGCGCTCCGCCACGCGTCACCTGGCTGCGCTCGCGACGGACCTTGAACAGGTTCCGGGCAACGAACGGGTGCCGGCATGAGCGACACGTCCGCGCGCGCGCGGGCGCGACTGGCGTTGCGTCATGCCGCGATCGCCGACATTCCGGCGATCGTCGCGCTCAGCGAGCGCATCTACGGCCACGAGAGCGGCTACACGGCCGAGATGCTCAACGGCCAGATCGCCCAGTTCCCGCAGGGCGTGTTCGTCGCGTACTACGACGATGTGGCGGTCGGCTACTGCGCGACCTTCCGCATCGACGAGCGCGCGGCGATGGCGCCGCATCGCTGGCAGGAGATTTCCGGCGGCGGCTATGCGTCGCGACATCTGTCGACCGGTGACTGGCTCTACGGCATGGAGGTCTGCGTCGATCCGGCGCATCGCGGCCTGCGCATCGGCCGGCGCATGTACGAACTGCGCAAGCGCCTGTGCCAGGACCTGGGCCTGAAGGGCATTGTGTTCGGTGGGCGCTTGCCGGGCTTTTCGCGTCGCTCGCGCCGGTACCAGGGCGATGTGCGCGCCTATGTCGCCGACGTGGTCGCCGGCCGGGTGCGCGACCGCGCGCTGAGCTTCCAGTTGCGCAATGGTTTCGAACTGATCGGCGTGCTGCCCGGCTATCTGCCCCAGGATCTCGAATCGGCCGGCTATGCCGCGCATCTGCTCTGGCGCAATCCCAAGATCGACGCGAACGCGCCGACGCGCGGCACGCAGCGCCCATTGCCCGATTCGGTGCGCGTGGCGACCGTGCAGTACCAGCAGCGCCGCGTCGCCTCGTTCGAGGAATTCGCCACCCAGGTGGAGTACTTCGTCGACATCGCCGCCGACTACCGCGCCGATTTCGTCGTGTTCCCCGAGCTGTTCACGCTGCAGCTGCTGTCGGTCGAGAACAAGCCGCTGTCGCCGGTCGATTCACTGCTGGCGCTGACCGGCTACACCGAACGCTTCGCGCAGCTGCTGTGCGAACTGGCGGTGCGCCACAACATCAACATCATCGGCGGCTCGCATCCCACGCGCACCAGCGACGGTGAAGACGGCAAGGTGCGCAACATCTGTTACGTCGCCCTGCGCGACGGCTCGCTGCACACGCGCGACAAGCTGCATCCCACGCCCAACGAGCGCACCTGGTGGGGCATCGGCGGCGGCGACAGTGCGCAGGCGATCATGACCGACTGCGGGCCGATCGGCGTCATGATCTGCTACGACAGCGAGTTCCCCGAGCTCGGCCGCCACCTGGTCGACCAGGGCGCGATGATCCTGTTCGTGCCGTTCTGCACCGACACCCGTGAAGGCTATCTGCGCGTGCGCTACTGCTCGCAGGCGCGCGCCGTCGAGAACCAGTGCTACGTCGTGCTGTCGGGCAACGTCGGCAACCTGCCGGGCGTCAACAACTTCGACATCCAGTACGCGCAGAGCTGCATCCTGACGCCCTGCGATTTCCCGTTCGCGCGCGACGGCATCGCCGCCGACACCACGCCGAACGTCGAGCAGGTCGCGTTCGCCGACCTGCGCCTCAACGATCTTGTCGTCGCCCGCAACGACGGCACAGTGCAGAACCTCAACGACCGCCGCCACGATCTCTACTCGCTGACCTGGGCCCGCCGCCCCGCGTCGCGCATGGCGGTGGCAGTCCCCACGCAACAGACTCCGGAGAACCCGTGATGGCCCAGACCCTCGAAGTGCAAGTGCCCGATATCGGCGGCTATGACGACGTGCCGGTGATCGAGGTGCTGGTCGCGGTCGGCGAGACCGTCGCCAAGGACCAGAGCCTGGTCACGCTGGAATCGGACAAGGCGACGATGGAAGTGCCGTCCTCGCATGCCGGCGTGGTCAAAGAACTGAAGGTCAAGGTCGGCGATACGCTGTCGGAAGGCAGCGTGGTCGCGGTGATCGAGGCCGAAGGCGAGGGCGATGCGCCTGCGGCCGAGGCGAAGCCGGCCACGTCCGACAAGAAGGCCGATGCACCGGCGAAGAAGGGTGATGCGCCCGGCAGCAATCCGCCGGTCGCGCGTTCGCATCGCGCGCCGGCCGAGCCCGAAGCGGTCAAGGCCGCGCCGTCGTCGGGTCGCCAGGCCGATGTCGAATGCCGCGTTGTGGTGCTGGGCTCCGGCCCCGGCGGTTATACCGCAGCCTTCCGCGCTGCCGATCTCGGTCTCGACACCGTACTGATCGAGCGCTACGAGACGCTCGGCGGTGTCTGCCTCAACGTCGGCTGCATTCCGTCGAAGGCGCTGCTGCACGCAGCCGAGGTCATCGATCAGGCCAAGCACGCCAGCGATTACGGCGTCGATTTCGGTACACCGACGATCGCGCTCGACAAGCTGCGTGGCTACAAGGAAAAAGTGGTCGGCCAGCTGACCAAGGGCCTGACCGGCATGGCCAAGCAGCGCAAGGTGCGCGTGGTCACCGGCGAAGGCCTGTTCGTGTCGCCCAACGAGATCGAAGTCACCGGCAGCGACGGCAAGACCCAGCTCGTGCGCTTCGAGCAGTGCATCATCGCCGCCGGTTCGCAGGCGTTGAAGCTGCCCGGTTTCCCGTGGGACGACCCGCGCGTGATGGATTCGACCGACGCGCTGGAACTCGCTGAAACGCCGAAGAAGCTGCTCGTCGTCGGCGGCGGCATCATCGGTCTCGAGATGGCGACGGTCTATCACGCGCTCGGCTCCGAAGTGACCGTCGTTGAACTCGCCGACCAGCTGATGCCCGGCGCCGACAAGGATCTGGTCAAGCCGCTCGCCGATCGTCTGAAGAAGCAGGGCGTGTCCGCGCATCTCAAGACCAGGGTCGTCGAGGCGAAGGCCGCGAAGAACGGCATCGATGTCGTGTTCGAAGGCGAGAGCATTCCGGACACGAAGACCTTCGACCGCGTGCTGGTGGCCGTGGGCCGCACGCCGAACGGCGGCAAGATCGCGGCGGGCAACGCCGGCGTGCGCGTGTCGGATCGCGGCTTCATCGCCGTCGATGCGCAGATGCGCACCAACGTGCCGCACATCTTCGCGATCGGCGATCTGGTCGGCCAGCCGATGCTGGCCCACAAGGCCACGCACGAGGGCAAGCTCGCGGCCGAAGTCGCCGCCGGCGAGAAGAAGGAATGGGTGGCGCGGGTGATTCCGTCGGTCGCCTACACCGATCCGGAAATCGCCTGGGTCGGCATCACCGAGACCGAGGCGAAGGCCAAGGGCCTGAAGGTCGGCGTGGGCAAGTTCCCCTGGGCCGCCAGCGGTCGCGCGATCGGCATCGGCCGCACCGAGGGCTTCACCAAACTGATCTTCGACGAGGCCACGCACCGCATCGTCGGCGCCGGCATCGTCGGCGTGCATGCGGGTGATCTGATCGCCGAAGCCGGTCTGGCGATCGAGATGGGCGCCGAAGTCGCCGACATCGGCCACACCATCCATCCGCATCCCACGCTCAGCGAATCGGTGGCGATGGCGGCGGAAGTGTTTGACGGCACGATCACCGATCTGTACATCCCGAAGAAGAAGTAAGCGCGGGGTTTCGGCCGCACAAAAAAAGCCCCGGCATCCCGGGGCTTTTTTCATGTCCACGCGCCTGTGTCCAGGCGCGTGGATCAGTGCTGCGAATCAGAAGCGGAACGTCACGCCGGCCATAGGACCGTGAACCTTCAGATCGCCGGTCACGTTGCCCGAGTACGGGAACGGACCCGCATCGATGCCCGACGGCGCACGCGCGGTGCCGCGGTACTGGTCCTTGAGCTTCAGCCGGAACCAGTCGTAGCCGACATGGATGCCGACGCGCTCGCTGACCATGTACTCGACCAGCAGGCCGCCGCGCTCGAAATGCCCGTCCTCGTCGAGGATGTTGCCCCAGGTCGTATCGAGGTACTGGGCCTCCAGGCCGACGGTCCAGCGCTCGGCCGGGGTCCAGGTCAGACGCGTATGCAGGCCTGGCGAGAAGCCGTCGCGCTTCCAGCCGACGCTCTCGAACTCCGGATCGAGCAGGTCGGTACCGGTCGAGGCGCCATTGGCGGTGGCTTCGAGCTCGGCATAGGTCACGCCGAGGCCCAGGCCCCATTCGAAGCTGTCGTTCTTGACGACCGCGTACTCGTAATTGAGGTTCGCCAGGCGGAAGGACAGGCGTCCGTCGATGCGCGCGCCGGGGATCTCGATGGCATCGCCACCGGGGATGATCGTGCCGGTGTCGAGTACGTTGCCGCCGTACTGCCAGGTCTCGTCGCGGCGATAGTCGTAGAAGTTGCCGACCAGCGCCTGGCGATCGCTGATGCGGAAGCCGATCGCACCACGCGGGCGCCATTCGCGACCTGTGTCGAACCTTTCATCGAAGCCGAAGGTCGCGGTGTCGCTGCCGTCGGTGACCGCGCCGGTGCCGGAGAAGCCCAGTTCGGCCTCCGGATTGAAGGCGCTCAGGCGCAGGACGAAGCGGTCATCGCGACTCTGGGCCTGCGCTGCGGTGGCGAGCGTGGCGAGGACGGCGGTGGAGAGCAGTGCGAGGACAAAGCGGGGCGTGGGGCGTGACATGGGGGGAGCCTTTCCGTGAAAGGCGTGCGATGTTCGCTAAATCACGGTCTTTCCGACGTGAAGCCATCAGGTGACCGACGTTCGCGTCTCTTCCCGCAACGTGACGCCCGCAGGGCTGCAACGTGCCGGGTGCTGCGCGCAAAAAAGAGCCCCGGCGGGCGGGCCGGGGCTCGGGGTGACGATCTGCAGACGGGACCGACGAGGAAGGACGGCAGACCGGACACACAGGTACGACTGGCCCGACGGGTGGAAGTTCCGGCCACATGCGAAGAATCCGGCAGAAAATTGTGAATGCGCGGCCGCGGTGGCCCCCGGCCCCATGGCAGGTGTGTGGCGTGTTCCGAAACAGGACCTCCGCCGGTTGTGGCGGAAATGGCCCCGCTGCTATACTTCTGCGGCTCAACGGGGCCGTTTCGACGCCCCCGTGTCCTCCAGACAGTGGAATCCTTTGAAGTGTTGACGTCCGTCGCAGTGGGTCGGCGGCTGGCACAGCGCGCAATCGCCTGGCAGGCGGTCGCAGTCGCAGTGACGGCACTCGCCTTCCTCGCAAAGGGAGCCGGCTGGGCGCTGGCGGCGGGCCTTGGCGGTGCGGCGATCGCACTCGGGGGCTGGCTGTCGAGCGTCATCGCGCTGGGGGGTGGGATCAATCCGTCGACAGGTGCGCTCGCGCGGCTGCTGGCAGGGGTGGTGTTGAAGTGGGTCGTGGTGGTGGCGGTTCTGCTGCTGGGCGTGGGGATGGCGGGTTTGTCGCCGGTTCCGATGCTCGCCGGGGTCATCGTCGCGCTCTTCGCGCAGTTGCTCGCAATGTCCCGGCCTCTGGCCAGGCACTGAACCAATCACAGGCAGGGTTTTCGATCTTATGGCAGCTGATGCGGAACTGACCCCAACCAGCTACATCCAGCACCATCTGCAGAACCTGACCGCGTCGACCGGCGAAGGCGGGTTCTGGACGCTGCACGTGGATACGCTGATCACCGCCCTGCTGATGGGCGGCCTGATGGTGTTCGCGTTCTGGATGGCGACCCGCAAGGCCACCGCCGGCGTGCCGGGCAAGTGGCAGGCGTTCGTGGAGATCTGCCTGGAGTTCGTCGACAAGCAGGCCCGCGACACCTACCACGGTTCCAGCAAGCTGGTGACGCCGATCGCGATCACGCTTTTCTTCTGGATCCTGCTGATGAATCTGCTGAAGATGATTCCGGCGGACTTCATCGCCAAGCCGCTCGAGCTGCTGGGCGTGCACTACTGGAAGCCGGTGCCGACCGCCGACGTCAACGCGACGCTGGGCCTGTCGATCAGCGTGTTCTTCCTGACGGTGTTCTTCGCCCTGCGCGCCAAGGGCGTCGGCGGCATGACCAAGGAATTCCTGTTCGCGCCGTTCGGCAAGTGGATGGTGCCGTTCAACCTGATCCTCAACATCGTCGAGTGGTTGAGCAAGCCGATCTCGTTGGCGATGCGACTGTTCGGCAACATGTTCGGCGGCGAGATCGTGTTCCTGCTGATCTGGGTCCTCGGCGGCGCGAGCCTGCTGGGTGTGCTCGGCGGCGGCGTGCTCGGCCTGGGCTGGATGCTGTTCCACCTGCTGGTCATTCCGCTGCAGGCCTTCATTTTCATGATGCTGTCGATCGTCTACCTCAGCCTGGCCGAGGACGACCACTGATCGGCAGCGTCACGTGACACCGCTTTCGTAACACCCCAATCCCTGGTTCCACCCTTACCAAGCAATCCGCTCCGGAGAAAACAATGGAAATCGCACTGACCTCGTTCGCCCAGATCCAGGCTTCGACCGTTCTGGCCATCGGCATCATGATCGGCCTGGCTGCGCTGGGTGCGGGTCTGGGCCTGGCCATCATGGCCGGCAAGTTCCTCGAGTCGGCCGCGCGCCAGCCCGAGCTGATCCCGGTGCTGCAGGTCCGCATGTTCATCACCGCCGGCCTGATCGACGCCGCGTTCATCATCTCGGTCGCCGTCGGCCTGCTGTTCGCGTTCGCTTCGCCGTTCATCGGCCCGGTCGCTGCGCAGCTCGCGGGCTGATCCAGCTGACGCTTCCAGTGCGGTGCGTGCCTCGCGCATGACCGCACCGGTGGATGACAGGGGGCGCGCGTGCGCGCCCAACCCTTCACGACAGGCAGTCACAAGCCCATGAATATCGGTCTGACCCTAATTGCCCAGGCACTGGCGTTCGCCGGTCTGATCTGGATCATCGCGACCAAGATCTGGCCGCCGCTGCTCAGTGCCATCGAGGAGCGCCAGAAGAAGATCGCCGAAGGTCTGGCCGCGGCGGACAACAGCCAGCGCGCCCTCGCGCAGGCCCAGGAAACCGCCAACGAGGAACTCAAGGCCGCGCGTGCGAAGGCCAACGAGATCATCGAGCAGGCCCACCAGCGTGGCACCCAGATCGTCGAGGCCGCCAAGGCCGAAGCGGTCACCGAGGGCCTGCGCCAGAAGGCGATGTTCGACGCCGAACTCCAGGCCTCGGCCACCCGTGCACGCGAAGAGCTGCGTCGTCAGGTCTCCAGCCTGGCGGTGACCGGCGCCGAGCGTCTGCTCAAGCGTGAGATCGACGCCAACGCCCACAAGGCGCTGCTCGACGAACTCGCCGCGGAGATCTGAGCCCGATGAGCCAGGCCATGACGATCGCCCGTCCGTATGCCCGCGCCGCGTTCGCGATCGCGCGTGACGGCGGCCAGTTCGCGCCGTGGTCGGACGCGCTCGCGTTCTCGGCCCGCGTCGCTGCCGATCCGCAGGCAGCCGCGCTGCTCGGCCACCCGGCGCTGTCGCACGACGATGCCGTCGCGCTGCTCGCACCGGAGGGCGCCGACGAGAAGTTCGCCGGCTTCCTCACGCTGCTGGCCAGCAACGGCCGTCTCGCACAGTTGCCGGAGATTGCCGGCCAGTACGAGGCGCTGCGTGCCGAAGCCGAGCACATCGTGCTGGCGACGGTGACGTCGGCAGCCGAGCTGCCGGACGCAGAAGTGGAGCAGATCCGCGCCGCGCTCAAGCGTCGTTTCGGTCGCGAGGTCCAGGTCGAAACGGCCGTGGACGCATCGCTGATCGGCGGCGCGGTGATCTCGGCCGGTGACGTGGTGATCGACGGCTCGCTCAAGGGCAAGCTGGCGCGCCTGCAGTCCGCTCTGACGCACTGACACGATTTTCAATTGCAACGTCGGCGGCAACGCCGGCTCAAGGGAACCCCCGATGGCTACCACGCAACTCAATCCTTCCGAAATCAGCGAGCTGATCAAGTCCCGCATCGAGAAGGTCAAGCTGAGCGCCGAATCGCGCAACGAAGGCACCGTGACCTCGGTCGCCGACGGCATCGTGCGTCTGCACGGCCTGGCCGACGTGATGCAGGGCGAAATGATCGAACTGCCGAACGCGGCAGACGGTTCCGCCACCTACGCACTCGCCCTCAACCTGGAGCGCGACTCGGTCGGCGCCGTGGTGCTGGGTGACTACGAGCACCTGCGCGAAGGCGACGTGGCCAAGACCACCGGTCGCATCCTCGAAGTGCCGGTCGGTCCGGAAATGCTCGGCCGCGTCGTCAACGCGCTCGGCGAGCCGATCGACGGCAAGGGCCCGATCGACGCCAAGCTCAGCGCGCCGGTCGAGCGCGTCGCGCCGGGCGTGATCTGGCGCAAGTCGGTCGACCAGCCGGTGCAGACCGGTTACAAGTCGGTCGACTCGATGATCCCGATCGGCCGCGGCCAGCGCGAGCTGCTCATCGGCGACCGCCAGACCGGCAAGACCGCGATGGCGATCGACGCCGTGATCAACCAGAAGACCACGGGCATCAAGTGTGTCTACGTGGCGATCGGCCAGAAGGCCTCGACCGTCGCCAACATCGTGCGCAAGCTCGAAGAGAACGGCGCACTCGCGCACACCGTCGTCGTCGCCGCCACCGCGTCCGAATCGGCCGCGATGCAGTACATCAGCGCCTACTCGGGCTGCACGATGGGCGAGTACTTCATGGACCGCGGCGAAGACGCGCTGATCGTGTACGACGATCTGTCCAAGCAGGCCGTCGCCTACCGCCAGATCTCGCTGCTGCTCAAGCGTCCGCCGGGCCGTGAAGCCTATCCGGGCGACGTGTTCTACCTGCACTCCCGTCTGCTCGAGCGCGCCGCGCGCGTGTCCGAGGAGTACGTCGAGAAGTTCACCAACGGCGCCGTGACTGGCAAGACCGGTTCGCTGACCGCACTGCCGATCATCGAAACGCAGGCCGGTGACGTCTCGGCGTTCGTGCCGACCAACGTGATCTCGATCACCGACGGCCAGATCTTCTTGGAAACCGACCTGTTCAACGCCGGCATCCGCCCGGCCGTGAACGCCGGTATCTCGGTGTCGCGCGTCGGTGGTTCGGCGCAGACCAAAATCATCAAGAAGCTCTCGGGCGGCATCCGCATTTCGCTCGCCCAGTACCGTGAGCTGGCCGCGTTCGCGCAGTTCGCCTCGGATCTCGACGAAGCCACCCGCAAGCAGCTCGAGCGCGGTCAGCGCGTCACCGAGCTGATGAAGCAGAAGCAGTACAAGCCGATGTCGATCGCGCACCAGGCGCTGACGATCTACGCCGTCAACGAGGGTTACCTCGACGACGTGCCGGTCGCCAAGCTGCTCGCGTTCGAAGAAGGCCTGCACGCGCACTTCGACAACACCGCAGGCGAACTGGTCGGCAAGATCAACCAGACCGGCGGCTGGAACGACGAGATCGAGGGCGCCTTCAAGCAGGGCATCTCCGACTTCAAGACCACCGGTAGCTGGTAAGGCGTCAGAAGGTCAGGAGTGAGGGGGTCAGGGGTCGCGCGTTTCGCTTCCACTGACGTCTGAGCCCGCATCGCGGGCGCTCCCTTCACCCCCTAACTCAAGCGAGCAAAGCGAGCGGATATGGCAGGCGGCAGAGAAATCAAGACGAAGATCAAGAGCGTGCAGAACACCCGCAAGGTGACGCGCGCGCTCGAGATGGTCTCCGCGTCGAAGATCCGCAAGGCGCAGGATCGGATGAAGGCATCGCGCCCGTATGCGAACGCGATGAAGCAGCTGATCGGGCATCTCGCCCAGGCCAGCTCCGAGTTCCAGCATCCGTACCTGGTCGAGCGTGAGGTCAAGCGCGTCGGTTACATCGTCGCGTCCTCGGATCGCGGCCTGGCCGGCGGTCTGAACAACAACATGTTCCGCAAGCTGCTCGGCGAGATCCGCGCCTGGCAGGACAAGGGCGTGCAGGTCGACGTGGTGACCATCGGCACGAAGGCGACGGTGTTCTTCCGCCGCCTGAAGGTGGACATGGTCGGCAGCGTCACCCACATCGGCGACACGCCGGAAGTCGAGCAGCTGGTCGGCATCATCAAGGTGATGCTCGACGGCTACACCGACGGCCGCGTCGACCGTGTGTTCCTGGCCTACAACCACTTCGTCAACACGATGACCCAGAAGGCCAGCTTCGATCAGCTGCTGCCGCTGCCGGCCGCCGAGACGCAGGTGGTCAAGCACGACTGGGACTACATCTACGAGCCGGACGCCGAATCGGTGCTCGGCCACGTGCTGACGCGTTACATCGAATCGCTCGTGTACCAGGCGGTGATGGAGAACGTGGCTTCCGAACATGCCGCACGCATGGTCGCGATGAAGTCCGCGAGCGACAACGCCACCAAGCTGATCGACACGCTCAAGCTGGTCTACAACAAGGCCCGCCAGGCAGCGATCACCCAGGAAATCTCCGAGATCGTCGGCGGCGCCGCAGCGGTCTGATCCGTACGCGCACCAGAATTCTTCTAGAGGAATGCAGCAATGAGTCAGGGCAAGATCGTTCAGATCATCGGCGCGGTCGTCGACATCGAGTTCGCGCGCAACGAAGTACCGAGGGTCTACGACGCACTGAAGGTCGAAGGCACGGAGATCACGCTGGAGGTGCAGCAGCAGCTCGGTGACGGCATCGTGCGCGCGATCGCGCTCGGTTCCACCGACGGACTGAAGCGCAACCTGATCGCGACCAACACCGACCGCGGCATCTCGGTGCCGGTCGGACCGGGCACGCTCGGCCGCATCATGGACGTGCTGGGCCGCCCGATCGACGAGGCCGGTCCGGTCGAAGCGACCGACCACTGGGAAATCCACCGTGCGGCACCGTCGTACGAAGACCAGTCGTCGTCCACCGAGCTGCTGGAAACCGGCATCAAGGTCATCGATCTGATGTGTCCCTTCGCCAAGGGCGGCAAGGTCGGCCTGTTCGGCGGCGCCGGCGTCGGCAAGACCGTCAACATGATGGAACTGATCAACAACATCGCCAAGGCGCACGAAGGTCTGTCGGTGTTCGCCGGCGTGGGCGAACGTACCCGTGAGGGCAACGACTTCTACCACGAGATGAAGGACTCCAACGTCCTCGACAAGGTGGCGATGGTCTACGGTCAGATGAACGAGCCGCCGGGCAACCGCCTGCGCGTCGCGCTGACCGGTCTGACGATGGCCGAGTACTTCCGCGACGAGAAGGACGCATCGGGTCGCGGCAAGGACGTGCTGCTGTTCGTCGACAACATCTACCGCTACACGCTGGCCGGTACCGAAGTCTCCGCGCTGCTCGGCCGCATGCCGTCGGCCGTGGGCTATCAGCCGACGCTCGCCGAGGAAATGGGCGTGCTGCAGGAGCGCATCACCTCGACGAAGTCGGGCTCGATCACCTCGATCCAGGCCGTTTACGTGCCCGCGGACGATCTGACCGACCCGTCGCCGGCGACGACCTTCGCCCATCTCGACTCGACGGTGACGCTGAGCCGCAACATCGCCTCGCTCGGCATCTACCCGGCGGTCGATCCGCTGGACTCGACCAGCCGCCAGATGGACCCGAACGTCATCGGCAACGAGCACTACGACACCGCCCAGCGCGTGCAGTCGACGCTGCAGAAGTACAAGGAGCTCAAGGACATCATCGCGATTCTGGGCATGGACGAGCTGTCGGAAGAAGACAAGCAGGCCGTGTCGCGCGCGCGCAAGATCGAGCGCTTCTTCTCGCAGCCCTTCCACGTGGCCGAAGTCTTCACCGGTTCGCCGGGCAAGTACGTGCCGCTGAAGGAAACGATCCGCGGCTTCAAGGGCATCGTCGACGGCGAGTACGACCACCTGCCCGAGCAGGCGTTCTACATGGTCGGCGGCATCGACGAAGCGGTCGAGAAGGCGAAGAAGATCGCGGCGTAAGAGCCGTGAGGGCGTGAGGAAGTCAGGACGTCAGTGCTGACTTCTCACCACCTGAGCGTGCGCAGCACGCGGCCATCCTCACGCGTCACCCCTTACACGTCGAGCAGAGCGAGACACACCATGACCACCACCATCCGTTGCGACATCGTCAGCGCTGAAGCCGAGATCTTCCACGGCGAAGCGACCATGGTCGTGGCCACCGGCGAGCTCGGCGAGCTCGGCATCGCGCCGCGCCATGCACCGCTGATCACGCGCCTGAAGCCGGGCAAGGTCGTCGTGACCCAGCCCAATGGCGAAGTGCTCGATTTCGCGATCGGTGGCGGCATTCTCGAGGTGCAGCCGCAGGTCGTGACCATCCTGGCCGACACCGCGATCCGCGCCGACGATATCGACGAGGCCGCAGTGAAGGCAGCCAAGGACGAAGCCGAGCGCATCCTGGCCGGCCGCGGCGAGGCGATGGACATTGCCGAAGCCCAGCAGAAGCTGGCCGAGGCCGTGGTCCAGCTGCAGGCGCTCGAGCGTCTGCGCAAGACCCTCAAGCACTGATCCATCGCACCACGTTGCATCTGGAACGCCGGCCTCGCGCCGGCGTTCTTCTGTCCGTGAGCAAGGCCGTCGTGGCGCGAGTGGTGAGCAACTGTCCCGGGCACGTGCATGCGGTCGCTCGATCCGCCGAGGCTGCGTCAGCGCCTGTAGATCCAGTAGCGCGACAGCAGGAATCCGACGACGCCCAGCACGATCTCGATCGCCGGCTTCGCCAGCCAGACCCATCGCAGCCCGAGCACGTCGTCGATCTGGGTGAGCGCCCAGGTGCTGAGCAGTGTGGTGCCGATCCACATCATCATGAAGCGCTGGAACTGCGTGCCGCCGAGCGTATAGCGGGAGCCGGCGAAGGTGAACCTGCCGTTGAGCCAGAATCCGAGCAGCGCGCCAGTGATGCGACCGGCGACATTGGCCGGCGCCACGGGCATCCCGATATGGGTCAGGCCGACCACCACGCCCCAATCGACCAGCCACTGCAGCAGGCCGATCGCCAGATAATCGCGTCCCTGTCGGGTCAGGCTCATGCGCAGGCGGTGTGAAGACGGCGGAAGTTCGACGGCATCCTACCCGCGCCGCCGTTAGAATTTCCGCATTCCATGAAGAGTCCGCCCATGACCGCACCCCTGCACGTCGTCATCCTCGCCGCGGGCGAGGGCAAACGCATGAAATCCGCGCTGCCCAAGGTGCTGCAGGAGATCGCCGGACGGCCGATGCTGTGGCATGTCATCGAAGCCGCGCGGGCGCTCCGGCCCGCCGGCATCCATATTGTCTACGGTCATCGCGGCGAGCAGGTGCAGGCCGCATTCGCCGATCAGCCCGATCTGCACTGGGCGGAGCAGCGCGAACAGCTCGGCACCGGGCATGCGGTGCGCCAGGCGATGCCCGGGGTGCCCGACGGCGCGCAGGTACTGGTGCTCTATGGCGACGTGCCGCTGCTGCGCGCGGAGACGCTGCGTCATCTGGTGTCGGTCGAAGACCGGCTCGCGGTGCTGGCCGCGCAGCTCGGTGATCCCACCGGGTATGGTCGTATCGTGCGCGACCCCGAAGGCCACGTCGGCGCGATCGTCGAACACAAGGACGCGAGCGACGAACAGCGCCGCATCGCCCTGGTGAACACCGGCATCCTGGCTGCCGAGGCGACGGCGCTCAAGGCATGGCTGGCGCGCCTGTCGTCGGACAACGCGCAGGGCGAGTACTACCTGACCGATGTGTTCGCGATGGCGGCGGACGAATACAGCGCCGCGCAGATCGTCATGGTCGACGATCCGTTGGAAGCGGAGGGCGCGAACGATCCCTGGCAGCTGGCGCAGCTGGAACGCGCGTGGCAGCTGCGCGCCGTGCGGGCGTTGTGCGTGGCTGGCGCGCGATTCGCGGACCCGGCGCGTGTGGACATCCGGGGCGAGGTCATCGTGGGCAGCGATGTCGTGATCGACGTCGATGTGGTGTTCGAGGGTCGTGTGGTGCTGCATGACAGCGTGCGCGTTGGTCCCTTCTGCCGCCTGCAGGACGTCGAACTGGGCGAAGGCAGCGAGGTGCGCGCGCACTGCGATCTCCAGGGCCTGCGCGCCGAAGGTGCGGTGACCATCGGTCCATTCGCGCGCGTGCGACCGGGCACCGTGCTCGCCGATGGCGTGCATATCGGCAATTTCGTCGAGACCAAGAACACCACGCTGGGCGTTGGCAGCAAGGCCAATCATCTGACGTATCTCGGTGACGCGGAGATCGGCGCCGGCAGCAACATCGGCGCCGGTACGATCACCTGCAACTACGACGGCGTGAACAAATCGAAGACGGTGATCGGCGACCGCGCCTTCATCGGCTCGAACGCTGCGCTGGTCGCGCCGGTGCGCGTCGGTCATGACGCCACGACAGCGGCCGGGTCGGTCATCGTCAACGACGTACCGGACGGAAAGCTCGCTGTGGCCCGCGCCCGGCAGCACGTCGTCGAGGACTGGCAGCGGCCGCAGAAGCGTTGAGCCTCACTCCTCGCGGCGGTAGCCATCCGCGGCTGGCGACCAGCGATACAGGTCGCCACCGCGTCCGCCGCGCTCGCGCAGGCGCAGGTCGTGATGACCGTGATGCGCACGGGGCTCGACAATGAGCACGCCGGCCCATTCCTCGATGTCGTGGGCGCGGGTGCCGTCGTCGTTCCAGTTGCCGGCGATGTCGCGATACATCGACATCTCCGCGCCGAACACCTGCTTCAGCGCGTCGCCGCGCAGCTCGAACAGATACAGCGCCGAGTAGAACGCACCCCCGCCGGCATAGCCTTCCGACCAGACGCCCCGCAGGCCCAGTGCGGGCGGGCCATCCGACAGCCGATACGCGGCGAGATCGAAGCGTTCCCAATGTTCGGGGATTGCTGCCGCGCCGGCCTCTTCCAGCCGCAGCGGCTGATTGCCGTCCCAGGAGAGCAGCGGCCACGCGATGCCTTCGTCGAGTCGCAGGCGTGCGACCAACTGCGCATCGCCCGCCTCGTCGACATGCAATACAGCGAGCACCTGCGCGGTATCGCCGGTCTCGCAGCGGGGTTCCGCGGACGCGTTGCGGGCAACATCGTCGCGATAGCAGACGAGTGCGACGACGTGACCGGGGTGCTGCGCCCAGCGTCGCGCGCCCAGCAGTACGATGTGGTCGCTCGCAACATCGGGTACCAGCAGCTGACGCAGCGTTTCGGGATCGAAGCCGGCGAGGTCGCGAGTGCCGAGATGATCGGGCGCCGGACGACCTTCCATCTGCTCGGCCCAGACGGCTTTCGCTTCCGGACTCTTCAGCAAGGCAGGCACTGCGTCGAGACTCTCCGCACGTTGCGCGAATGCGGGTGCAGTCCCCAGACACAGCAGAAGAAGCGTGAGCGTGCGGAGTCGGAATCGCATCTGGAATCGCCGTGGACCGGGCCGTCGATTCTGCCCGAACGCCGCGCCTGCGGCCGGGGTGCGGATCAGTCCGGCAACACCAGTGACACGCAGAGCCCGCCACCCTCGCGGTTGAGCAGGGCGATGCGGCCGCCGTGGGCTTCGGCGATCTCGCGCGCGAGTGCCAGACCGAGGCCCGTGCCGTTGCGCTTGGTGGAATAGAACGGCAACAAGGCGTTCGCGAGCACCGCCTCGTTCATGCCGGGCCCGCGATCGAGCACATCGATCCGCCAGCCATCCACGGCGCGACGCAGCCCGACCGCGACAGCATCGGGATCGCCATCGGTCTCGTGTGCATTGCGCAGCAGATTCAACATCGCCTGCTCGACCTGCGCGGCATCGAAGGACGCGGTGAATGCATCGTCGATCGGACCGGCATCCGCGAACGGTACCTGCGAACGCAATTGATCGAGGAATGCGCGCCAGCGGACCGGTTCACGACGCGGCGCCGGCAGCTTCGCGAAATGCGCGTAGCCGCGGATGAAGCCTTCCAGGTGTCGTGCGCGTTCTTCGATCGTGCGCAGCGCGTCCGGCAGTCGCGCGGTCTGGCCGCGACGGAGCAGCTCGGCGCCCGAATGCGCGAGCGAGGCGATCGGCGCCAGCGAATTGTTGAGTTCGTGACTGATGACGCGGATGACCTTCTTCCAGGTCTGCACTTCCTGCCGCCGCAGTTCGGTGGTCATCTGGCGCAGCAGCAGCAGCTCGTGGCGGCGGCCATTCAAGCGGAAATGCCGGCGCGACAGATGATGGATTTCCTCGGTCTCGCCATCGCCGATGGTGAACAGTCCATCGCCACCACGTGCGAACGCATCGGCCAATGCGTGCGGCGCATCGGCGAGCAGGGCGGAGAACATCCGGCCTTCCAGCTTGCGGCCGCCACCCAGTGCGCGACGCGCGGCGAGGTTGGCATGGACCACCCGATCGGCCGGATCGAGCAGCAGCATCGCCACCGGCGTGTTCTGCACCATCGTGTCGAGCAGCAGTTCGCGCTGCACCAGCGACAGACGCTGCGCGCGCAGGGTTTCGCCCAGTTCGTTGTGGGCGGCGACCAGTTCACCCAGCGCACCACCGCCCTGCCACGACACGCCGAAACCGTAGTCGCTGTCACGATAGCTCGCCACTGTGCCGGCGAGGGCGCGGAACAGTGCGCGGGACGGCGCGAATGCGCGCTGCAGCGACCAGACGAGCGACGGCAGGGCACAGGCCACCGCAGCCGCGACCGCCAGCCACGGCGCCCACCAGCGTTGCAGCCACATCGCCAGCGTCGCGCCCAGCGCGACATGCGCGATGGCGATCGCGATGACCATGCCCATCAGCGGCAGCCGCTGTTGCCAGCGCATGTCAGTCGCGCCGGATGCCGAGGCGATCCAGGCGCCGGTACAGCGCCTGTCGTGACAACCCGAGTTCCGTCGCGGCCTGCGCGAGCACGCCGCCGCTGCGCGCGAGCGCGGCTTCGATCTCAGCGCGATCGGGTTCGGAGGCATCGATTTCGACCGCCGCGATCGGCGCGGCCGGCAGCGCCAGATCGCGCGCGTCGATCTGGGCCTCGCGCGCCAGCAGTTCGGCGCGCTGGATCACATTGCGCAGTTCGCGCACATTGCCCGGCCAGCCGTGTTGCAGCAGGGCGCGTTCCGCGCCGGCAGACAGCGGCTTTCGTGCGTCTAGGAAATGTCGCGCCAGGGGGAGGATGTCGCGCGGGCGCTGCGCCAGCGGCGGCAGCCGCAGCTCGATACCGTTGAGGCGGTAGTAGAGGTCCTCGCGGAACCGGCCGTCGGCGATCATCGCCGGCAGGTCGGCATTGGTCGCGCTGAGCACGCGCACCGACACGCTGCGTTCGCGGTTTCCGCCGAGACGTTCGAAGCGCCCGGTCTCGAGCACGCGCAGCAGCTTGACCTGGCCAGCGGGCGGCAACGTGCCGACCTCGTCGAGGAATAGCGTGCCCCCGTCGGCCGCTTCGAACTTGCCCTCGCGCGCCCGGGTCGCGCCGGTGTAGGCGCCGGCCTCGGCGCCGAACAGCTCGGCTTCGACCAGATCGTTGGGCAGCGCGCCGCAGTTCACCGCGACGAACGGGCCGCCGCGCACATTCGAGTTCGCGTGCAGGATCTCGGCGTACTTTTCCTTGCCACTGCCATTGGGGCCGGTGATCAGCACCGGCAGCATCGAGGCACTGATCTGCAGCGTCAGCGCCAGCGTGGTCTCGCTGGCCGGATCGTCCCAGACCAGGCCGCGCAGGTCGCGGCCCCGCGTCAGCGCATCGCGGCGCCGGCGGTCGTCGCGCGTGCGCGCATGAAGCGCCTGATGCGTCGACGACAGCTCCAGCAGGGTGTTGACCGTGGCCAGCAGCTTGCCGTCGTCCCAGGGCTTTCCGAGGTAATCGGCTGCGCCCGACCGGATCAGTTCGACCGCGGATTCGAGGTGCGTCCACGCCGTCAGCAGCACCACCGGCAGATCGGGATCGAAGCGCCGGATCGCATGGAACAACGCGATGCCTTCATCGCCCGATGTGGTGTCGGTATGGAAGTTCATGTCCTGCACGACCAGATCGATACCGCCCGCCTGCAGGCGGGCGATGCCCGCGTCGGGCGTCGCCGCGTGTTCGCAGGCGATGTCATGCAGAGAAAACAGCACCTCCAGCGCGGTGGCCACGGCTGGGTTGTCGTCGATGACGAGGATCGTGGGCATCAGGCGCTGGATATCCGGTTGGAACGTACGGGATCGAAGGCATGGTCGTTGCCGGCCGCGATGGGCGCAACCGGCGATGCGTCGGCGCGCGCGATCAGATGCTGCGCGTCGCCACGGCCGGCGGCACCGCTGCGGCGCGCCGCGCGGGCCAGTACACCGCGACCTGCCCGAGCAGCCACAGCACCACGGCGCCGATCGGCAGGTACATCAAGGGCAACCGGCCCAGCTCGTAGCGCGACATCAGCAGCTGGTTGAGACCGTAGGCCAGCAACATGCCGAGCACGATGCCGATCGTGGCGAGCAGGAAGTTCTCGATCTGGAAGTAACGCAGGATCTGGGTACGCGTCGCGCCGAGCGCACGGCGGATGCCGATCTGCTTGTTGCGCTGCTGCACCCAGAAGCTGGCCAGGCCGACGATGCCGAGCGCGGTGACGACCAGCAGCGCGATGCACACCACGACCAGCAGCATCGCCATCGCGCGATCCTCGCGGTAGTACTTTTCGCGCAGGTCGGACATCAGATCGGCGTTGACTGCGACCCGGTTCGGATCGATCTGCTTGAGCGCGGCGACCGCGGCGTCGAGTACCTGGCGGCGCTGCGCCGGATCGGTGCGGATCACGTAGTTGATGCCGTTGGAATCGTCGCGGATCGGGAACAGCATCGTCGCGTTGCCGGGGCCGGTGCTGTCGTTGGGCATCGCCAGTGTCTCGACGACGCCGACGATCGGAATCGGTGCATCGCCCCAGCTGTAGAACTGCTTGCCGATCGCGTCTTCGCCGGGGAACAACCGCTCGGCCATCGCCCGGTTGATGATCGCCGCCGGCACGCGTGCAGCGCCGCCTTCACGCGAGATGTCGCCCATGTCGACGAACTCGTCAGGATTGAACTTGCGCCCGGCCACCAGTTGCAGGCCGAACGTGTCCAGCAGGTCTTCAGTGCCCAGGTAAGGCGATGCGAGCATGGTGTTGTTGCGCTGGTCGGCATTGAGTCGTACGCCGCTGGTCGAACTGCTGTTGCCGTAGGGGATCTGGGTGACCGCGGCGACGTGACGCACGCCGGGGAGTGCACGCAACGCGGCCAGGTCGCGCTGGATACCGGCCTTGCGGTCCACGTCGGCGGTTTCGTCGATACTGGGCATCTGGATGCGCAGGATCTCGTTCTCCACCGTGCCGCTGGGGCGCGACATATGGTCGATCCGGCGGTCGATCAGATAGATCGCGTTGCAGATGATCGCGCAGGCGAGCGCGATCTCGATCACGATCAGTGCGGCCGCGGTCTTGTGCCGGCGCAGTGTCGAGAAGATGGGGCGGATGTCCATGGAAGTCCTCGAAGAAGTCTGGGTCACTGCGACTTGAGCTGGATCGCCGGCGTCACCTGCATCGCGCGCCACGCCGGCAGCAGACCGGCCAGCAGGCTCGCGACGATCGACAGGGCGAATGTCGTCAGCAGCATCGTCAGGTCGAGCTCGGCGAGCGCCGCGTAACTGCTCGGGTTCTGGCGCACGGCCCACAGGCCGAGCAGGGCGAGGCCGAGACCGACCACACCGCCGGCCACGCCGATCGCGCCGGCCTCGATCAGGAACTGGGCGAAGATCGCGCGCCGTGATGCACCGAGCGCGCGGCGCACGCCGATCTCCGAAGCGCGACGCAGACTTTTGGCGAGCAACAGGCCGACCGTGTTGACCAGACACACCAGCAGAAAGCCGATCGCAAGCCACAGTTGCAGGCGCACGTCGCTGGGCACCACCTGGTGGTGGTCGAGCAGGGCCGGCACGTCGCGCAGGCGCACGTTGTTCGGGCGCTCGAAACGTCCTGCAGCGCGCTGCTGGTCGGAGTAGCTGTTCAGATAATCGCGATAGGCAGCCGCGTCCGCGGGCGATTCAAGCTCCACCCAGTACTGCACCCAACTGCAGGGTGCACTGAGCGCGTTCGGATCCGTACCCGAATCGCCCCAGCAGTTCATGCTGCCCATGCGCGAGAGCTTCTGATCCATCGCGGTCGAGAACGGCAGGAACACCGACTCCAGTGAGTTGAAGCTCTGCAGCGTCAGATCCCAGAACCGCGGCGTCGGCATCCACGGGCCGAGCACGCCGATCACGCGGAAATCGGCGCCGTTGATGCGCAGTGTCTTGCCGGTGCTGTCGCTGCCGCCGAAGACTTTCTGGTTGGTCTCGGCCGAGATCACCGCCACGCGCGCACGAGCGGCGTCGTCTTCCGCGGTCCAGGCCCGGCCGTAGGCCAGCGGGGCGTCGAACATCGGGAAAAAATCCGCCGATGTGTAGCGTGCATCGGTGAAGAACGGCGTACGCGTGCCATCCGGCGCGATCGCGACGAAACCGCCGCTCATCATCGCCTGGCGCGTGCCGCGGGCTTCCCGCAACAAGGTCTCGGCATCGAAACGCGTAGACCCTCGGTCCGGCTCTTCGTCGGCGACGTAACCATCCATGCTGGCGGCGTCGAGTTGTACGTAGAACAGGCGATTGCTCTTGTCGGGAATCGGATCGCCCGACAGCACGTGGAACACGGTCAGCGTGGTCATGCTGGCGCCGATGCCCAGCGCGATTGCCAGCACCATCAGCGCGGTGAGCACCTTGCTGTTGCGGAAGCTGCGCAGCGCGAGCTGCAGGTAGTAACCGAACATGCCGGGTCTCCTCAGGCGTCTGCGGGAACGCGCGATGCGGCCGCGGACGACGGCGACGCGTTCAGCGTCTGCAGATCGGTCGCCATGCCGTCGACGATGTGCACATTGCGATGCGCGCGCGCCGCGAGTTCCGGGTCGTGCGTGACCATCACGATCGTGGTGCCGCGCGCGTTGATGTCTTCCAGAAGCTCCAGCACGCTGCGCGCCATCTGCGAATCGAGGTTGCCCGTCGGTTCGTCGGCGAGCAGCAGGCGCGGGCTGCCGGCGAGTGCACGCGCGATCGCCACGCGCTGCTGCTGACCGCCCGACAGTTCGGCCGGAAAGTGCTTCATGCGGGAACCCAGGCCGACCAGCGACAGCGATTCCTCGATGCGCAGGCGACGGTCGGATGCGACCATGCCGCGATAGCGCAGCGGCACGTCGACGTTGTCGAACAGGTTGAGATCGGGGATCAGGTTGAAGCCCTGGAAGATGAAGCCGATCTTCTCGTTGCGCAGCTTCGAGCGCGCATCGTCATTGAGTCCGCGTACTTCGACACCGTCGATCCGATACTCGCCGCCGGTGAAGGTTTCCAGCAGGCCGGCGATGTTGAGGAAGGTCGTCTTGCCCGAGCCGGATGGACCGGTGACGGCGACGAATTCGCCCTCGGCGACATGCAGGTCGAGCGAGCGCAACGCATGGGTTTCGACGAGTTCGGTGCGGTAGACCTTGGCGACCTGGCGCATGTCGAGCATAGGAATGTGTCCTGTGACGTGAACTGGAAAGAAGGAGGGCGCGTCGCGATCAGCGGACGCGGAACAGGGTCGGCAGGCCGTGGTCGGCGGTGCGCCGACGTGCGCGTGCGAAGACGGGCATGCGTGCGCCGGGCGAGGTATCGGATGGAATGCCGGCCTCGAATGCGGCCGACAGCCGGCGTGGTACGGCACTGGCAAGTTCGTCGGCGGTCCAGACGACGGGAAACGGGCAATCGAGGCGTGTGTGCATGGTCAGAGTCCGGAAATGCGGATGCGTTCCGCGTTGTCGAAGAGATCGGTGCCGGCGACGACGACGCGTTCGCCGGGCTGCAGGCCCTCGATGATTTCCACCGCCGACAGGCTGCTGGCGCCGGCCGTGATCGGCCTGCGCACCGCCGTGTTGCCATCCATCACGTACGCCGCGCTGCCGCCCTCCTGGTCGAGGAACGGTCCGCGCGCGACCATCAGCACGTCCTTGCGGGTGTCGAGCAGGATGCGCGCGGTCAGGCGCTGGCTCTGGCGCAGGCCCGGCGGCTGACTGCCCGCGTCGAAGCGCAAACGCGCGACGACTTCGCCATTGACCACCTCGGGCGAAACCGCCGAGACCTTTGCCGGATACGTCGTGCCGACGCTGCGCAGTTCGGCCGGCATCCCGATCTCGAGATCGCGCGCGAAGCTTTCCGGCACCTTGATCTCGACCTCGAATACCGACAGGTCGACGACCGACAGCACCGGCGCGTTCGCGGCGACATTGCTGCTCTGCACCGCTTGCACCTGGCCGACGATGCCGTCGAACGGCGCGCGCAGCGTCAGCGCGTCGACCTGGCGACGCACTTCCATCACCACGCTGCGCTGGCGCTCGGCGACGAGTTGCTTGTTGCGCGTGTCCAGCCCCGCGCCGCGGCCCTGCAGACCGAGATCCTCGGTCGCTGACGCCACGCCGATTTCGGTCTTCTGCAGCGTGTCCTGCGCGCGCGCCAGATCGACCTGCGCCACCGCGCCACCCTCGTACGCGCGCTGGTAGCGCTGCAGGTCGCGCTGCGCCGCGGTGCGATCGATCTGCGCCTGGTCGAGCACCTTGCGCGCCTCGGCGCGACGCAACTGCGCATCAAGCGCGGCGCGTCCGGCCTCGGCTTCGTAACCGGCCAGCGTGGCTTCCTCCTGCGCCAGCTTGCTGCGCAGCTCCGGGCTGTCGATCTCGGCAAGCGCCTGGCCCTTCTCGACACGGTCGCCTGCGACCACCTTCAGCGTCAGCGTGCCGCCGGAGATCGCGTACAGGGTCGGGCTGTTGGCGGCGATGACCCGGCCCTCGGCCGCGATGTCGCGCACAAGATCACCGCGGGTGACCTCCGCGAAGCGCAGACGCTGCGCATCGACCGACTGCGCACCCGAGGCCCAGCCGGTGAGCAACCAGGCGACGGCGGCGATCAGCAACACGGCCGCGATGCCGCCGATCAGCCAGGGACGGCGACGCGAGGTGCCCGAGCGCGCATGCACGGTGTCCTGACCGGCGGTGTCGCGGATGCCGGCAGGGCGGGGGGGTGGATTGGGAGCAGCATTGGACATGCGGGCGGTCTCTTTCGGTTGCAGGGGTTAAAGCAGGTCCCGTGCCAAATTCAAGTATTTGATTTTCAAGATAAATTAAAGACCTCTCCACCGTCCGTGGGGCGTCCGGACGTCCGTCCCCGGACGGCGGTTTGCGGACGACTCGATCGCGAACGGTTTCCAGCTGCGTCGACGACCGATCCGAGGTCCGGGGTGATCAACGTGGACGGGCGTGGATGAGCGCTGCTGCTGCGCCGCGTTCACGTACTGAACGCGTGCGCTGCGACCGGGTGGAGACGCGGGTTCCGGCGGCTAGAATGCGTCTTTGAATTCGAGGAGCTGGCCGGATGTGTGGAATCGTCGGTGCGATCGCGGGTCGTGATGTGGTGCCCGTGCTCGTCGAGGGCCTCAAGCGGCTGGAGTATCGCGGCTACGATTCGGCCGGCATTGCGGTGGTGGTCGATGGCGGCGTCCGTCGCGTGCGCCGCACCGGTCGCGTCGCGGAAATGGAAGCGGCCGCGCATGCAGATGCGCTGCAGGCGGGTCTGGGGATCGGCCACACCCGTTGGGCCACCCACGGTGGCGTGACCGAAACGAATGCGCATCCGCACATCAGCCACGACAGCCTGGCGCTGGTGCACAACGGCATCATCGAGAACCACGAGTTCCAGCGCGAACGGCTGACGCAGCTGGGTTACGTGTTCGAATCCCAGACCGATACCGAGGTCATTGCACACCTGATCCACCACCACCAGTCGCAAGGCCTGGATCTGCTGGCCGCACTGCAGGCGTCGGTCAGGGAGCTCGAGGGTGCGTATGCCCTGGCGGTGATCGACAAGTCCGACCCCGACCGCATGGTCGTCGCGCGCATGGGCTGCCCGTTGCTGGTGGGCCTGGGCGAGGGCGAGAACTTCGTCGCCTCCGATGTCTCGGCGATCCTGCAGGCCACGCGCCGCGTGATCTTCCTCGAAGAAGGCGATACCGCTGTCCTCACCCGTGACGGCGTGCAGGTCTTCGATGGTGCGGGCGCGCCCATCGTGCGCGATGAGCATCTGTCGGATGTCTCGCTGGCGTCGCTGGAACTCGGGCCGTATCGCCACTTCATGCAGAAGGAAATCCACGAGCAGCCCCGCGCGCTGGCCGACACCATCGAGGCGATCATCGACGCGGCGGCGTTCGAGGCCACGCTGTTCGGCAAGGACGCCGGCGACGTGCTGCGCGAGGTCGAGGGCGTGCAGATCCTGGCCTGCGGTACCAGTTTCTACGCGGGCTCGGTCGCCCGTTACTGGATCGAAGCGATCAGCGGCCTGCCGTGCTCGGTCGAGATCGCCAGTGAATACCGCTATCGCAGCGCGGTCGCCAACCCGAAGCACCTGATCGTCACCATTTCGCAGTCGGGCGAAACGCTCGACACGATGGAAGCGCTCAAGTACGCCAAGTCGCTCGGCCATACGCGCACGCTGTCGATCTGCAACGTGCCGGAAAGCGCGATCCCACGCGCCAGCGGCCTGGTGTTCTACACGCGCGCCGGCGCGGAGATCGGCGTCGCATCCACCAAGGCGTTCACCACGCAGCTCGTCGGCCTGTTCGCGCTTGCGGTCACACTGGCGAAGCTCAATGGTCGTCTCACCGACGAGCAGGAGACCGCGTATATCGAAGATCTGCGCCAGTTGCCCGGCAGCGTGCAGCACGCGCTCAACCTCGAGCCGCAGATCATGTCCTGGGCCGAGAAGTTCACGCCCAGGCACCATGCGCTGTTCCTGGGGCGCGGCGTGCACTATCCGATCGCATTGGAAGGTGCGCTCAAGCTCAAGGAAATCTCCTACATCCACGCCGAGGCCTACCCGGCCGGCGAACTCAAGCACGGCCCGCTCGCGCTGGTGGATGCGGAGATGCCGGTCGTGGTGATCGCGCCGAAGGACGCGCTGCTGGAAAAGGTGAAATCCAACATGCAGGAAGTGCGCGCGCGCGGGGGCGAATTGTTCGTGTTCACCGACGCCGACAGCAACTTCAGTGCGTCCGAAGGCGTGCACGTCATCCGCACGCCACGCCACGTCGGCGTGCTGAGCCCGATCGTGCACACGATTCCGGTGCAGTTGCTGGCCTACCACACGGCTCTCGCCCGGGGCACGGATGTCGACAAGCCCCGCAATCTGGCCAAGTCGGTCACCGTCGAGTAGCGCGGCGCCTGGGGCGAGCGCACCTTCCGGTCGCGAGCAGGCGCGCTCCAGGGCGGCGAAGGATTGGAGCGAGGCGCGCCGAGGAGCGCCGGCGCAGTTCGCGATCTCCCGCGCGGTACGTAACGTCGAGCCGCGCGAGCCGAGCCGGGCATCGCGCACCGAATTAGCGCGGCGACGCAGGTCGTTCGCCAGTCGACGCGTTCGGACGTATCACCGGCTACGCGGCGGCGCGATCGAGCATGTCGTCAGCCGTCGGCGGTGGCTGCATCACGCTACCGTCTCGCTGACGAGGAATGGCCAGATCCTGGACTTGCTTCGTCACCTGTGTCGGAAGACGTGCGCAAACGCCTCGCGCGGCAGGCCTGATCGGCATCAAGCGGCACGTACGTCCAGTGCACGCGCCGCGCGCATCACTGGAATCTCACAATGCCGCATCACCGTCAGCGCGTGCGTGCGCCGCGCCGGGCTGCTTGACGCCACGCAGTCCGATACCACCCGCACATCGAACTCGCGGATGCGGGCATCGAGCGCGGTGGCCAGCACGCAGGCCTCGGTCGACACGCCTGTGACGAGCACGGTGTCGACCCGGGCCTGTCGCAGAAGATGCTCAACCGGGGTCTGGTGGAAGGCGAAGTGGCGGGGCTTGAGGACGTGGACCGCGTCTGTTTCCGGCGCGAGCGCTTCGAGAACGTCGACCCCCGGCGACTGCCGGGCCAGATGCAGCAGGGTCTGGAAGTCGCTGGACCAGTCGGCGAAGTTGTCATTGGCATAGACACACAGCCCACCGCACGCTTTGACGCGTGACCGGAACCGCGCAAGACGCGGCGCCACCGCCATCGCCGCGCGACGCAGGGCGGCACCGCATGGAAAGTCGAATGTTCCGACCATGTCGAGAATCAGGAGGGCGAAATGCGGAGACATCACCGAGCGGACACCTGCATGCGATTGCGGAGCGCGTACACGGTGCGCCCGTATCGATCAACGTGCCGTGCGGAGTGCGCCCGCGCTGGGATCGGCACCAAGATTCTGCGCCCTTCAGCGTATCCGCCTCTGGAACCAAGGTGACCCGTGCCGCGAATACCTCGAGCGTGGGGGTCTGCAGGGGCGTGAGGCTGACCTTGCACTGCCGTCGCCCCATCGTCGACCACGGATTGCGCCTCGCGATCGTCCGCCCGCTCCCAGATCGCCGGAGTTCCAGTGGTCCATGACATCGCCGCCTCCGGGCATGTTGAAGTAGAGGCCGGTGAACGCCGGGTCGCCCGGCATGGATCGGGTGCCGCGCTTGATCCTCGGGTTCATCGCTGAACAGGGATGCCTGCATCAAGGGACAAGCACAGAGAATTGCGTCAGCCTCTTTTCAAACCGGTTTCATCTATGCATAATTCGCGCCCCGCACGGCGGGCTGCTCTTCGGGGCGGCGAGCCAAGCGGGGAAGAGGACGAAAGCACGCATTCACGCGGTGTTGACAGACTCGGAAGTCGCGGTAAGATGTGCGGC
>JBQEAV010000011.1:0-72774 GCA_052108555.1 Luteimonas sp. | reverse complement strand
CCGAATCGCTGTCCGAATCCGAGTCGCTGTCGCTGTCCGAATCGCTGTCCGAATCAGCATCTGCATCTGCATCTGCATCTGCATCTGCATCCGCGTCTGCGTCTGCGTCTGCGTCTGCGTCACTATCCGAATCCGAATCGCTGTCTGCATCCGCGTCGCTATCTGCATCCGCGTCGCTGTCATCGGGTGCCCGATGGCTGTCGCTACTGCCACCCGCCAAGGCGGCGATCCCCGCGACTGCCGCAAGCCCGACGAGCCACGGCCACCAGGGCGCAGCCTGACCTTCCTGTCCAGCATATCCAAGGCTCTGATAGCTCAGAGCGCCGTCAGCCAGCTCGGGAACAAGAAATTCCGCCCCGGCCTCCTGCGGCACGTAGGCGTAGTACTGCCCGTTTTCTGCCTTGCCTACGACGGGAGAGGGCTCGTCAGCAATGTAGTAATCCTCGATGACGATGTCAGCGGCAGCCGATTTTCCGGCCTCACCTTCCGCATCGAAAACGAGCTCCAGGTTGTCTCCATTACGACGCATCAGCACCTGATCCGGCGCCTCGCCAGTCTGCGCATCCCTGAGCTCATACGTGACGCCCTGCTGGGCCTCGATGACCAGTGGCTGCCCTTCTGCTTCCACGCCGACACGAACCGAAGCCTGACTCAATGTCTGATTCTGGTCCTGGACCAGGATATCGATCTCTCTGCTCACGGTCATACCCCTAAATTGATATGGACAGCCATCCGGCTCTCGTCATTTCACGGATCAAAGACGGCGCAGCTCCCCGAGTTTCCTCGCAGCACGCCGCCCTGTTATCTCAAGGAGAATTTTCGCTCCAGATCGCCCTGACCGAAATTCGTCTGTCAGGCTGCAGGCAGGCAATCAGATCTTGCGTCGGACGCTGACCGGCACACCCGACTGAAATCGGATCCCGGCTGCCGCTTCCCACGACATCCATTGCGACGGTGACGCCTTTGTTTCGCAAATACTCCGACACGCTCTGCGCACGCTGGAGCGAAAGTGCATCGTTGTACGCAACGCGACCAAGACGATCCGCGTGCCCGGTCACGACCAATCGCTGCACAGGCCTCGGCAGGCCAAGAATCTGATTGGCCAGCGCATCCAAGGATTGCCGGCCTTGCGGCAGAATACCGGCGACCGTCGCCTGGTCAAACGCAAAAATGGCGTCCGCGGACAGGTTGATCTCCACGACCTCCGGCACTTCGTCGACGCCACCGCAGGCCGCAGTCACCCGGCTCACCAGGTGCGAACGCTGGGAAATCTGGCCCAGGGCGGCCCGAGATCGAGCCGCATCCGCCGGCTCGAGATGAAACCCGCCGACGGCGTCGCTGACCACTTTGAAATAGGAGGCCTGCCCTTCAGAGAAGGTCGCCGGCGCATAGACCACCGGACTGACGGAATCTCCGCGCTCCGCAATACCGATCCGGCGCTCGCCGGCGCATAGAATGCTCTGTGAATATCGGCCTGGATTCATGGCGGCGGCGACACGGCCATCCACCCAGATAGTTGGCACGACAGCCACACCACCAGCTTCCTCCCGGAACACGACCACCGCAGCCTCCCCCTTTTGAAGGCCCGAGGGCTCGCGGAATACATCAGCCGGCCCAAACAAAGCCCCGTCCGGAGTACTGGCACAACCTGCTGTCAAAACCACCCCGGACAGCAGGAGAAACGTCAGACGTTTCGCGACAAAATCCATCTCAAACCCCCTTGAGCCTTTCATCCCTTTTTTCATACTCACACATTGGTTCCGCTTTTTTCATATGAAACACCCAATGTGTGACCATGCTCTCATTGCGGCGCTAGACACGATCCCTTTAACCCATGCCTGGAATTCGGATTAAGTGCGTAGCTTTTTCGACGCGCAGCAGCGCTATTCGAGCAGGGAGCCCGCGCTGGGACAGCGGCGCGCGCGCTTCAACGCTGAAAAACTCCGATGCCACCATGACAATCCGCGGGCCGGCATAACGTGATTTACAACACAAACCGGACAGACCAACGGGCACGGGTTTTCCTTCAGAACCGGAAACCCGCAGCCATCCGCCGATCTGTGCCTGGCAGAGACCAGCGGCAGCCCTCTCCCGGACACGATGATGACGACCTGATCGTCGGCGCCCGCGCTTGCGCGGAAGTCGGCGAGCTGATCTGCCGGCGCAACCTGCGCCTGGTGCTCGCGAGGATTGGAGACACGATCTCGACGCGCGTGCTGACAAGTTCCATCACGCGGCCACTGTTGACCGAAAGATCACGGCAGACGCTGACGCGATCCGGGCAGGAAGGTGGCCCGGCATCGCGGCCGGATGGACTGAGCAGGCCGGCAACCCACGCGGACGAACCACAGCGGGGAGTCCGGGAGCACACCGACGGACTGATGCGCCCGTAGCCGCGCAAACGCACAGCTCGTCTGCGCAAGGATGCGCTTGCATCTCGACACCACGGCAGGCACCACGACCGTCCTCCGTCGGAGGCGTGGATATTCAACACTTCTTGTTTCCTCGATCGCGGACCGGAAGGCAAACCAATACGCGTCAGGTCACAAACACGCAGGCCTCGCGACAGGTTCGGAAATCCGCACATCGAAACGAGGCCGGAATCATGGAGAGGCACCGACTCGACGGGACGGTTTACCCGCTCTGCGAAACCTGTCTTTCGTCAAGAAAACCACGGCGGAATCGAATCAACGTCGCAATATCTGCCGGATTCCACCAGGCGGAACCCTGAAGCGGCGCTTCAGTCGCGCATTGTTACGCCGCCGCGTAGCGCGCGGCGCCGCCAATCCAGCGTGCCACCAGACGATCCGCCTGCATCGGCGCACTCCGCAGCATGGCGTCTCCGGTCTCGTGGACTCGAGGAAGCAGATCGGCGTCCCGGACCAGATCGGCAAGTCGGAACTCGGCCAGACCTGTTTGCCGGGTGCCCAGCAGTTCGCCGGGACCGCGGAGTTCGAGATCCTTCTCGGCAATGACGAAGCCATCGTTGGTCATCCGCATCGTATCCAGGCGTTCGCGCGCGGTCCGCGACAATGGCGACTGGTACAACAGGACACAGTTCGATGCGGCACTGCCCCGCCCCACTCGTCCACGCAGCTGATGCAACTGTGCAAGACCGAGACGTTCGGCGTTCTCGACGATCATCAACGAGGCGTTGGGGACGTCGACGCCAACCTCGATCACGGTGGTGGCAACCAGCAGATCGAGGTCGCCGGCCTTGAATGCGAACATCGCGGCCTGTTTCTCGGCCGGCTTCATGCGCCCGTGGACGAAACCGACACGCAACTCGGGAAGCGCGGCCGACAACAGCTCCCAGGTGGTCTGCGCCGCTTGCGCGACGACCTCGTCGGATTCGTCGATCAGGGTGCAGACCCAGTAGGCCTGACGCCCCTCGGCGCAGGCGACGCGGATGCGTTCGATCAAAGCCGCGCGCCGCTCGGCACTCAGCACGACGGTCAGCACCGGCGTGCGGCCGGGCGGCAGTTCGTCGATCGCCGACACGTCGAGATCGGCATATGCGGTCATCGCCAGCGTGCGCGGGATCGGCGTTGCGGTCATCACCAGCTGGTGCGGCACGCTGCCCGCATCGGCGCCCTTGTCGCGCAGCGCCAGGCGCTGGTGCACACCGAAACGATGCTGCTCGTCGACGATGGCGAGCGCGAGATCATGGAACATGACGCTCTGCTGCATCAGGGCGTGCGTGCCGACGACCATCTGGAAATCACCGGACGCGATACCCGCCGCGGTCGCTGCGCGCGCCTTGCCGGTGACCTTGCCGGCCAGCCAACCGACGCGCACGCCGAGCGGCGCAAGCCAGCCACGCAGGTTGTTGAAGTGCTGCTCGGCCAGCAGCTCGGTCGGCGCCATCAACGCCGCCTGCCGACCGCTGTCGATCGCGGCCATCGCCGCGAGCGCGGCGACGACGGTCTTGCCGCTGCCCACGTCGCCCTGCACCAGCCGCAGCATCGGCCGGTTCCGCGCGAGGTCACGCACGATCTCATCGTGCACGCGCTGCTGCGCGCCGGTCAGCGCGAACGGCAACGCGGCCTGCAGGCCCTGCGCCAGTCGTCCCGGCCGCAGCACCGGTGCGCGATGCGCCTGCAGCGCGATGCGCTGGCGCCGCAGGCTCAGGTGATGCGCGAGCATTTCCTCGAACGCGAGTCGTCGCTGCGCGGGATGCATGCCGGCCATCAGCAACGACAGATCGACATCGCGTGGCGGCCGATGCACGGCCAGCAGCGCGTCACGCAGCGATGGCAGACATTGCGCCTGCAGCACGTCGGCGGGCAGCAATTCCAACGCCTCGTCGCCGGGCAGCCGGTCAAGCGCCAGGCCGATCAGGCGACGCAACGTCGCCGGCCCGACGCCTTCCAGCGTGGGATACACCGGATCGAGCGCATCGCCGAGCACCGCGTCGTCACGGGCATCGATGACGCTGTAGCTCGGATGCACGATTTCCAGCCCCTGCTGGCCGGGCCGCGGCGTGCCGTAGCAACGCAGACGCGTGCCGACGGCGAACTGCGCGACCTGGGCCGCACGGAAATTGAAGAAGCGCAGCACCAGCGTCGCACCCGAGCCATCATCGAGCGCGACCCGCAGCACCGGCCGACGGCGGAACCCGCGATCGACCGCGACCACCTCGCCTTCGACCTGCGCCGCCACACCGCCGCGCAAAGCGCGCAGCGACGTGATCCGGGTGCGGTCCTCGTACTGGCGCGGCAGATGCAGCCACAGATCGCCGATCGTCGCGAGCCCGCGCGCAGTGAGTTTTTCCGCGACCTTCGGCCCGACGCCCGACAACGCGGACACCGGCGTCTGGCCCGCGTCGGCGAGCGTCGGCGCGTGCGTGCCGGACCGGCTCATGTGGGGCGGATGGAACTCAGCCGAGCACCATCACCGCGTCGACCTCGAAGCGTGCACCCTTCGGCAGCGCCGGCACTTCGATGGTGGAGCGCGCGGGATACGGCGATTCGAAGTATTCCGCCATCACTGCGTTCACCTGCGCGAACTCGCCCAGATCGGTGACGTAGAGCCCGACGCGCACGATGTCGTCGAGACTGCCGCCGGCCGCGATAGCCACGGCCTTGAGGTTGTCGAATGCGCGACGCGCCTGCGCGGTGATGTCGCCGGCGACGATCTCGCCGGTGGCCGGATCGAGCGGAATCTGGCCCGAGAAGTACACGGTGTCGCCCGCACGGACGGCCTGCGAATAGGGGCCAATCGCGGCGGGTGCTTCGGCGGTCGAAATGGGCGTGCGGGGCATCGTGAACTCCGGCAATAGGAAAGCCCCATTCTAGCGGGCCCGCGCCGGGTCGCGGTTCGGACTACATCCGCTGTACGCCGTGCACAACCGGAAGTCGGCGTGTCCGCCGGATCACCTCGGCCAGATGCTTGCGGCCCTTGACCTCGATCGAGAAGCGGATCGCCGCGATGGTGCTGTCGCGCTCCAGGTATTCCACGCCCTCGATGTTCGAATGCACGCGTGCGATCGCCGCAGCCACCTGCGCCAGCACGCCGGGATGGTTCTCGACCTCGATGCGCAGCGCGACGTTGTAGTCGCCGACCACTTCGCGGTCCCAGTCGATCGCGACCCAGCGCTCGGGTGACTTGCGGAACTCGGCGACGTTCGGACAATCCATGCGATGCACCACGATGCCGCGCCCGGTGGTGTGGTAACCCATGATGTCGTCGCCGGGAATCGGCATGCAGCAGTTGGCGAAGGTGATGACGCCGCGCTCGTCGCCGCGGATGCGGATCGTCTCGCCCGCACGCGCAACCTGCTCGGTCGGCACGTCACCCTCGCCCTGGGCCAGCGCGAGCGCCACCTGCGCCGGCATCCAGTTGCCGAGCGCGATGTCGGCCATGAGTTCCTCGAGCCGCGGATACTTCGCTTCGAGCAGGTACGCGTCGAGGCGCTCCTGCGGCAGCCGGTCGAGCGAGGTCCCCAGCAGTTCCAGCGCGCGATCGAGCATGCGGTGGCCGAGCTGCACCGCATCCTCGTGCTGCAGGTGCTTGAGTTGCGCGCGGATCGCGGTGCGCGCCTTGCCGGTGACCACGAACTCGAGCCATTGCGGACGCGGCATCGACGACTTCGCGGTGACGATCTCCACCCGCTGGCCGCTGACCAGCATCGTGCGCAGCGGCACCAGCTTGCCGTCGACGCGCGCCGCGACCGCCTGGTCGCCAATATCGGTATGCACCGCGTACGCGAAATCCAGCGTGGTCGAATTGCGCGGCAGCGACATGATGTCGCCCTTGGGCGTGAACAGGTAGACCTCGTCGGGAAACAGGTCGACCTTGACGTTCTCGAGGAACTCCAGCGAAGAACCGGTCTCCCGCTGCGATTCGAGCAGCCCCGCGATCCACGTGTGCGCACGCGACTGCGCGCTGTTGGGACCTTCGCCGCCGTGCTTGTAGGCCCAGTGCGCGGCGATGCCGCGCTCGGCGATCAGCTCCATTTCCTCGGTGCGGATCTGTACTTCGATCGGCGCACCGTAGGGGCCGAACAACACCGTGTGCAGCGACTGGTAGCCGTTGGCCTTGGGGATCGCAATGAAATCGCGGAAGCGCCCGTCGAGCGGTTTGAACACCGAATGCGCGATACCCAGCGCGTGGTAACAGTCGGCCGCGTTGCCGACGATGATCCGGTAGCCGAACACGTCCATGACCTGGGTGAAGGTCTTCCCCTCGCCCTGCATCTTGTTGTAGATGCTCCACGGGGATTTCACTCGACCCACGAGCCGGTACTGCAACCCCGCACTGGCGAGCCGCTGCGCGAGTTGCGCCTCGATGCTCGCCAGTGCTTCGCGGCGGACCAGCGGCTGGTTGCGGATACGCCGCTCCAGCACCATGTGCCGGATCGGATACAGCGCATGGAAGCCGAGATCCTGCAGTTCGGCCTTGATCTTGTTCATGCCCAGGCGCTGGGCGATCGGCGCGTAGATGTCGAGCGTTTCGCGCGCGATGCGCTCGCGCGACGGGCCCGGCTGCGCGCCGAGGGTGCGCATGTTGTGCAGGCGGTCGGCGAGCTTGATCAGGATCACGCGCAGGTCGCGCGCCATCGCCAGCATCATCTTGCGGAAGCTCTCCGCGTCCGCTTCCTGGCGACTGCCGAAGTTGAGCTTGTCGAGCTTGGTGACGCCTTCCACCAGCTCGGCGACGGTCTCGCCGAATGCGGATGCCAGGGCTTCGCGCGTCAGCGGCGTGTCTTCGATCGTGTCGTGCAGGATCGCGGCGACCAGGGTCTCGATGTCGACCTTCTGCTCGGCCAGCACCACCGCCACCGCGACCGGATGGGTGATGTAGGGCTCGCCGGACTTGCGCATCTGATCCGCGTGCGCAGCCGCGCCGACCGCCCACGCACGCCGGAGCTGGACGCGCTGCTCGTCGGGCAGATATTGCGCCGCCCGCTCGAGCACGCGCATGTACTCGGGCACCGCGTCGTCCGCGGGGACATCGGGCATTGCAGGGGCGGCGGCAGGGGCGGCGGGCGTCATCCACGAAGCCTACGGGCACGGTCGTGGTTTTGGAACCATATCCGCACGCGGCACAGCGACCGCGGCTGCGCCGGTCACAAACGCAACGACCCCGCCGGAGCGGGGTCGTCTGTGGCGCATCGTGCCGCGCGCGTCAGCCGCGCGGCAGGCGGATCAGAGATCGTCGCCCTTGGCCATGTCTTCGTCGGCCACGACTTCCGCGGCGGCCCATTCCAGCGCCTCGCGCTCCTTGCGCTCGCGCTCGGACTTGTCGACGGCATCGATGAAGGGCTGGTCGATCCGGCGCGCGGCGATCTCACGCAGCGCCAGCACGGTCGGCTTGTCGTCGTTCTCGGTGTTGTCGAGCTGGGACTCGACGCCATTGGCGAGCTGACGGGCACGGCGTGCGGCCAACATGACCAGCTCGAAGCGGTTGTCGACGACTTCCAGGCAATCTTCTACGGTGATGCGGGCCATACGGGCTCCCGGCGACCGGAACGGCCGCGCGAATTGACGAAAAAGGGCCGAACATCGTAGCGCTCGGCCCATGCCAGCGCAAGCGCCAGCCATAGGAATCAATCAGTTAGACGTGATTCGGTGCCGACACAGCCGTCTCTTCGCGCAACAGGCGCGCGATCAGGGCGGCATGGCGTTCGGTCTGGCGCTCGCGGCGCAGCCGGCTGGCGCGGAAGATCGCGCACATCTCGGCCACGGCGGTGTCGAAATCCTCGTTGACCACGACGTAGTCGAACTCGTCGTAATGCGACATTTCCTCCTGCGCGGCCGCGAGGCGCTGGGCCATGACCGCTTCGCTGTCCTGGCCGCGCTTGCGCATGCGCTGGTCCAGCGCTTCGCGCGACGGCGGCAGGATGAAGACGCTGACGGCCTCGGGTACCTTCTCGCGCACCTGGCGCGCGCCCTGCCAGTCGATTTCCAGCAATACGTCCTTGCCGGCGGCAAGCTGCGGCTCCACCGACTGGCGTGCCGTCCCCTTCCAGTCGCCATGGACCTGCGCGTATTCGAAGAAATCGCCGGCATCGATCATCTGCTGGAACACGTCCTTGCCGACGAAGTGGTAGTGCTCGGCATGACGCTCACCCGGACGCGCGAGGCGCGAGGTGAACGAGATCGACAGGGCGATGTCCGGATCGCGCGCCAGACAGGCATTGACGATGCTGGATTTTCCGGCGCCCGACGGCGCGGCGACGATGAACAGCGTGCCGCGCATCGGCAGCGTGTCCGCGACATGGTGGGATTCGGGGGTCACGCCCGTCTCCGGCGCTCGAAAGGCCGCGCATCGTACCGCTTTACGCGGACCCGCGCCGGACGCCGGCCCCAAGGCGTCACTCGATGTTCTGGACCTGCTCGCGGATCTGGTCGATCAGCACCTTCAGTTCGATCGCCGCCTGCGAGCTGCGGCGGTCGACCGATTTGGAGCCCAGCGTATTGGCCTCGCGGTTGAATTCCTGCAGCAGGAAATCGAGGCGGCGCCCCTGCGGCTCGCGCTGGCTCAGCACGCGGCGGATCTCGACGACGTGACTGTCGAGGCGATCGAGCTCCTCGTCCACGTCGAGCTTCTGCAGCCACAGCACCAGTTCCTGCTCCATGCGGCCCGGCTCGACCGGGTGCGGCAGGTCGTCGAGCCGCGCCTGCAGCTTGGCGCGCTGGGCCTCGCCGATCTGCGGCATCAGCACACGGATCTCGGCGGCGATTGCGGCAATGCCGTCGACGCGCTCGAGGATCGCGGCGACCAGCTTGCCGCCCTCGCGCTCGCGCGCGGCGATGAAGTCTGCGAGCACGGTGTCGAGCAGCGCCAGCACTTCGACCTGCAGCGCCGCCGGATCGACGCCGCGCGACTGCAGCACGCCGGGGAACTGCAGCAGCTCGGTCAGGCTGGCGCGCAATTCCGGGAATCCGCCGCGCAGATCCTGGGCCAGATTCTGCAGCTGAGTCAGCAGCGCCTGGTTGAGCTGCAGCTCGCCGCCGCCTTCGGCGCTGCGCAGGCGCAGGCCCAGATCGACCTTGCCGCGCGAAACCTTCGTCGCGATGCGCTCGCGCAGCGCCGGTTCGGCCGCACGCATCTCTTCGGGCATCCGCGTGCCGAGTTCGAGGAAGCGGTGGTTCACCGCGCGCAGTTCGCAGGCCAGCGTGCCCCACTCGGTGCTGCGCTCGCCTGAAGCGAAGGCGGTCATGCTGCGGATCATCGGCAAGTTCACTGCGGAAAACGGCGGAAGAGTATGCCACCGCCGGCCGGGGCGGTTCCGGCGCCACTGCTAGAATCCATGCCCGCTTTCCCCCTGCAGGCTTCCCATGTCCGACTTCACCCGTCCCAGCGGCCGCGCTGCCGATCAGCTGCGCGCCGTGCGCTTCGAGCGCGGCTTCACGCGCCATGCCGAGGGCTCGGTGCTGGTGAGCTTCGGCGACACCCGCGTGCTGTGCACGGCCAGCGTCGAGAACCGCGTGCCGGGTTTCCTCCGCGGCAAGGGCGAGGGCTGGGTGACTGCCGAGTACGGCATGCTGCCGCGCGCCACCAACACCCGGAATGATCGCGAAGCCTCGCGCGGCAAGCAGGGTGGCCGCACGCTGGAGATCCAGCGCCTGATCGGCCGCAGCCTGCGCGCCTGCGTGGACCGCAAGGCACTCGGCGAACGCACCATCACGCTCGACTGCGACGTGCTGCAGGCCGATGGCGGCACGCGTACCGCCGCGATCACCGGTGCCTACATCGCGCTGGTCGATGCGATCGGCGTGCTGCGCGGCCGTCGCGAGATCACCCGCGATCCGGTGCACGGCGCGATCGCGGCCGTCTCGGTCGGCATCTATCGCGGCGTGCCGGTGCTGGATCTCGACTACGCCGAGGACAGCGACTGCGACACCGACATGAATGTCGTGATGAACGACGGTGGCGGCTTCATCGAAGTCCAGGGCACCGCCGAAGGCCACGCGTTCCGCCGCGCCGAGATGGACGCGATGATGCAGCTGGCCGAAGCGGGTGTGGCCCAGCTCGTCGCCCTGCAGCGTGAAGCAATCGCCGGATGACATCCCGGCACGCGAAGCGACGCATCGCGTTGACCACGCTGCTGGTGGCCGACTACGACGCGGCCATCGCGTGGTACACACGTGCGCTGGGCTTCCGGGTGTTCGAGGATCGCCCGCTCGGCGACGGCAAGCGCTGGGTGCAGATCGGCCCCGGCGATGCGGACGATGCGTCGTTGCTGCTCGCGCAACCCGCCAACGATGCGCAGCGCGCGCGCATCGGCGACCAGACCGGCGGCCGTGTCGACCACTTTCTCAATACCGATGACTTCGAACGCGACCATGCGGCAATGACCGCGGCCGGCGTGACCTTCCTCGAAGCGCCGCGTGTCGAGCCTTACGGCACGGTGGCGGTATTCGTCGATCTGTACGGCACCAAATGGGATCTGCTGGAGCCTGCCGCATGAAGACCCTCGTCCTGGCCAGCGGCAACGCCGGCAAGCTCACCGAACTGCGCGCGATGCTGGCCGATCTGCCGTTGACGATCGTGCCGCAGCGCGAACGCGGCGTGGACGATGTCCCGGAGACCGGCACCACCTTCGTCGAGAACGCGTTGATCAAGGCGCGGCACGCATCGAAGATCACCGGCCTGCCGGCGCTGGCCGACGACTCGGGTCTGATCGTCGACGCGCTCGATGGCGCGCCCGGTCTCTACAGCGCGCGCTACGCCGGCAGCCCGACCGACGATGCCGCCAACAACACCAAGCTGCTGCAGGCACTCGACGGCCTGCCCGAGGCGCAACGCACCGCCCGCTTCTATGCGGTGATCGTGCTGCTGCGCCACGCCGACGATCCGCAGCCGCTGATCGCCGAAGGCAGTTGGGAGGGCCGCATTCTCGATGCACCGCGCGGCCATCACGGCTTCGGCTACAACCCGGTGTTCCTCGATCCCGCGCACGGCCTCACCGCGGCCGAGATGGCGCCGGCGCAGAAGAACCGCATCAGCCACCGCGCACTGGCGCTGCAGGCGCTGCGCGACCGGTTGGCGCTGTCCGGCCTGCTCGCCTGAGCCATCGCCACACGCGCACTTGCGCATGTCGCCCGCCGCCCTGACCTTCTGTCGATGCTGATCCCACCGCCGCTCTCGCTGTACGTGCACCTGCCCTGGTGCGTGCGCAAATGCCCGTACTGCGATTTCAACTCGCACGAATTCAAGGGCGGCACGCCGCCGTTCGACGTCTACGTCGATGCCCTGCTCGCCGATCTCGACCAGGACCTGCCGCTGGTCTGGGGCCGCACCGTGCACAGCGTGTTCTTCGGCGGCGGCACGCCGAGCCTGTTTCCCGCCGATGCGATCGAACGCATCCTGCAGGGCGCGTCCTCGCGGCTGCGTTTCGCGCCCGAGGCCGAGATCACGCTGGAGACCAATCCCGGCACTGCCGAGCACGGCCGCTTCGAAGATTACCGGCGCGCCGGCGTGAACCGGATCAGCTTCGGCATCCAGACTTTCGACGACGCCACGCTGAAGAAGCTCGGCCGCATCCACAACAGCGCGCAGGCGGCCGCAGCCGTCGAGTTGGCCCGCGATGCCGGCTTCGACAATTTCAATCTCGACCTGATGTACGCCCTGCCCGACCAGACGCTGGCGATGGCCGAGGCGGATGTACTGCGCGCAATCGATCTCGCGCCAACGCACATCTCGCATTACCAGCTCACGCTGGAACCCAACACGGTGTTCGCCGCGCGCCCGCCGGCCGGCATCCCCGACGACGATCTCGCCTGGGACATGCAGGAACGCTGCCAGGCGCTGCTGGCCGACGCCGGCTATGCGCAGTACGAAGTGTCCGCATACGCGCGCGCCGGACGCCAGTGCGCGCACAACCTCAACTACTGGCGCTTCGGCGACTACCTCGGCATCGGCGCCGGCGCACACGGCAAGCTCACGCTGGGTAGCGACCAGACGATCCTGCGCCGCTGGAAATCCAAGCACCCAGTCGCGTGGCTGGCGGGCGCCGGCACGCAGGCCACCATCGGCGGGGACGAACGCATCGAGCCGGCGCGTCGCCCGTTCGAGTTCATGCTCAATGCGCTGCGACTGGTCGACGGCTTCACCCTGTCCGGCTTCGAAGCCACGACGGGTCTGACGCCATCGGCCATCGACGCGCCGCTGGCCGTCGCCATCGACAGGGGCTGGTTGCAGCGCGAGGGCGACCGGGTCGTGCCGACCGAACTCGGCCGCCGCTTCACCAATGACGTGGTCGCTCTGTTCCTCGAAGACTGAGGCCGCGCACAGCCGCCTGCCGCGGCGCAGCAGGCATATGGCCGACGCCACCCGGACATCACGTTACTGCGAACCGGCACCTCGCCCGCACCCGGGTTGCCGCCAGTGCTCGCGCAGCAGTGGTGACGACCTCGCGCGCATGCTAAAGAGTGTGATCGATGCCCAGCCCGGCAACCGGAATGCCTGCGACCGCGCACTACTCACCACCGCCCCGTTCGCTTGCCGCGGCAGGCTTGCCCCCGCGCGTGCGCCACACGCTCGAGCGCGCGCTGTCGTTCGTGTCCAACGAGCTCGATGGCGGCCTGTCCAGCCTCGTCTCCGAGTTCGAACAGGAACTGTTCCGGCTCGCCGACCATGCGCGCAACCCGGGCCTGGAATCGGGCTACATGGCCACGCTGCGCGCATTCCGTGCCAATCGCGCCGACCTCGTACCGCGCTTCCTGCTCGCGCTGGAAGGTTCGATCGCGGCCATCCGCACGCCTGCGCCGCCATCGCCGCCCGCACCGCTGGAGACCACTTCGTTCGGGCCACTGAGCCTGGTCGAAGACACGGTCATGGACGAAGGCACGCTGCTGGGCGAGATCGCCAGCCGCCAGGAAGGCCGCGCGAACCTGCCGCTGCACCTGCTGGGCCAGCGCTTCGGCGTGCTCGCCGCCTCGCCTGCGTTCGATGCCGAGCATCTGCCGCTGGGTCCGCAGTGCCTGTGCCGGGCGATCGCCTCGGCCGCCCGCGCGCTCGAGATCGATCACGACGCACGGCTGCTGCTGTACCGCATCTTCGACCGGGTGGTGATGCCCGACTGCGCACATATCCTCGAGCGCCTGGACGGCCAACTCGCCGACGACGGGATCCTGCCCGCGCTGACGTTCGTGCCGATGCGTGCGCGGGCCGAGCCTGTCGAATCCAGAGAAGCCTCCCGCGTGGCAAGGGCTGCCGAAACCGCCGACCGGCCGCGCCCGCAGATGGACGATCCGCAGCGTCCCTATACCGGTTGGGGCGAACCCGAGGCCGCTGACGATGACACCGGCGACGGGCAATCGCACGAGGCCGCCTATGCGCGCCTGCAGGCGCTGATGTCCGGGCGCCGTGAACTGCTGCGCAAGTTCCAGCCGCGCCGCGATGCCCCATTGCCGAGACGCCAGCTGGCGACCAGCGAAGTGTCCGATGCGCTGCGGCAGCTCCAGCAGCAACCGCAGGGCGGCGGACGCAACCTGATCGAGATCAAGCGTTCACTGCTCGCGCAGGCGCGCCAGCGCAGCGGTGAAGGCGCGAGTCTGGCGCCGCAGGATGAGGACGCGTTCGAACTGCTCGGCATGCTCTACGGGCACATCAAACAGGAAATCCGCAGCGAAGCGCCTGCCGCGCCACTGGTGCGCGAACTGCAGATCCCCGTACTGCGCGCGGCCCTGCAGGACCACTCCTTCTTCACCCGCCAGCGCCATCCAGCGCGGCAGTTGCTCAACACCGTCGCCGAGAACGCCGCCAGCTGGCACGACGACACCGCCTTCGATCCGCGCGTGCAGGCCGCCCTGCGCGCCGCGGTCGCGTTCGTGGTGGGCAACTACGAGAGCGACATGTCGGTGTTCGCCGAGGGCAATGCGCGCGTGCAGGCGCAGCTGCAGACGCAGGCGCGCACTGCGGAACTGCAGGAGCGTCGCCACATCGAGGCCGCGCGTGGCCGCGAGAAACTCGCCGCTGCGCGGGCGCGCGCCGACGAGTTGATCCAGGAGATCGTCGGCGGCCGTCGCCTGCCGCGCTTCTCACGCGCCCTGCTCGACCAGGCCTGGGCCGACGTGCTCACGCTGACCCTGCTGCGCCATGGCGAGTCCTCGGGCGAAGCCGACCGGCAACTCGAGGTGACCCGCCGGATCATCGACGCGTCGCTCGACAACGCCCCGCTCGTAGACGAGGCGCTGCAGTCCGACGTCGAATCCGCGCTCGGCCAGGTCGGCTACCACGGCGAAGAGGCAACGGTGATCGCCCAGCGCCTGACCAGCCATCGCAGCGACGAAGACGATGCCGCCTCGCGCACCGAACTGGCGATGAAGCTCAAGGCGCGCGCGCGTCTGGGCGAGGAAGCCGGCACCGCACGCCGCGACAAACCGCCGGCGCGCACCGCCGAGGAGCAGGCACAGTACGACCATCTGCGGACGCTGCCGTTCGGTACCTGGATCGAGTTCAACACCAACCAGCAGGGAGGCATCGTGCGCCGGCGCATGTCCTGGTACAGCCCGATCTCCGACCATGTGCTGTTCGTCAACCAGCGCGGCCAGCGCATTGGCGAACAATCGATGGACGCTGTTGCGCGCTTGATGGCAACCGGCAATGCACGCATTGTCACCGCCGACCGTGGCCACCTCGTCGACCGCGCCTGGCAGGCTGCGATGGGCGCGCTGCGCAGCTTCGCCGGCCGCGGCGAGAGCCGGACCTCGGGGACGACCGCATGATGCAGGAGTTCCGCCGCGCCAAACGCCGCAAGGCGCCCCACGTCATCCTGGTGACCGACGCGATGACCGCACGCATCGTCGGCCGCGTCGGCAACCTGTCGGAAACCGGCATGCTGCTCATCGCCAGCGAGCCCTTCGTCGAAGACGCGCTGTACCAGTTGTCCTTCACCCTGCCCGATGCGCCTGACGCACCGGTCGAAATCGGCGCGCATCTGTTGTGGCTCGACGATGCGACGCTCGCCGGCGCCAGTTGGGCGGGCTTCCGCTTCATCGCGACGACACCGGCGCTGGCGCATCGGCTGCAGGGGTGGGTCAATGCGCCGGGGAGTCATTACGCCTGACGTCCGGCGTCGCGACGCACGGCTCCAGCTCCTGATCTTCTAGATGTAGTCGTCCATGTGAGCAGACCCATCGGGCGCCGCCCATGGATGGGCGGCGCCCTCCGGGTTTGTGAGCTCGCTATCGCATGCCGATCCAGGAAAGGCGAGCAAAGGCAAAGTCGCGACAACAGCGGAACCGCGCCTACAAGCAGAGGCCCAAGGCCGCAAAACAACGCACCTGCGTCGATACGGCAGAATAGACCGATCCACTCGCCGCCCCGGGATCAAGATGTCCACGCCTGCTTCGTCCGCCGCCAGCCTCTACGCCAACCACCTCGCGACGCTGCAGGCGCGCGCCGCCACCGCGCTCGAGCGCGCGGGGCTGGACCACCTCGTCATTCCCAGCGGCACGCTGCACTACCAGGTGTTCGACGATCGCGACTACCCGTATGCGGTCAATCCGCAGTTCAAGGCCTGGCTGCCGTTGACGCGCAACCCGGGCAGCTGGCTGATCGTCACGCCGGGCGCGCGGCCGAAGCTGGTGTATCTGCAGCCGCGCGATTACTGGCATGTCGTGCCGGAAGCGCCGTCGGGCTACTGGGTGGAGCACTTCGACATCGTCGTGATCCGCAAGCCCGAAGATGCGCAGCAGCATCTACCGAAGAACGCCGCGCGTTGCGCGATCCTCGGGGAGCCCCAAAGCGCGCTGGGACATTACGGCGCCTACAAGCCGAACAATCCGCAGGCGGTCGTCGATCATCTCGACTACCACCGTGCGTTCAAGACGCCGTACGAACTGTCGATGCTGCGCGAGGCGTCACGTCGCGGCGTGCGTGCGCATGCGGCGGCCGAGCGGGCGTTCCGCGCCGGCGCCAGCGAGTTCGGCATCCATCTGGCGTACTGCCAGGCGGCCGGGCAGGACGCGAACGAACTGCCCTACGGCAACATCGTCGCGCTCAACGAGCATGCGGCGGTGCTGCACTACACCGAGCTCGGACGCCTGCCGCCCGATCCGGTGCGCAGCTTCCTCATCGATGCCGGCGCCAGTCATGCCGGTTATGCCGCCGACATCACCCGGACCTACGCCACCGATACCGGCAGCGAGTTCCAGGCGATGATCGAGGCCGTCGACACCGCGCAGCAGGCGATGGTCGCGCAGGTGCGCGGCGGCACCGACTACAAGCAGATGCATCTCGACGCGCACCTCGCCCTCGCCGGCGTGCTGCGCGACTTCGGCCTGATCAAGGTGTCGCCGGAAGCCGCGCTGGCCACCGGCGTCAGCGCCGCGTTCTTCCCGCACGGCCTGGGCCACGGCATCGGCCTGCAGGTGCACGACGTGGCCGGCTTCGCCGCGTCGGAGACCGGCGGCGTCATCGCCAAGCCCGATGGCCATCCATTCCTGCGCCTGACCCGCGTGCTGGAGCCGGGCATGGTGGTGACGATCGAGCCGGGCGTCTACATCGTCGACATGCTGCTTGAGGACCTGAAGGCCGCCGGACACGGCGACAGCATCGACTGGGATCGCATCGACGCCTTCCGTCCCTACGGCGGCATCCGCATCGAGGATGATGTGGTCTGCACCGACGACGCGCCCGAAAACCTCACGCGCGACGCGTGGGCGGAAGAGAACGCGGCCGCCTGATCACGACGGGCGCGTCGAAGCGCACGCTGACACCTGAAGACGCAGCGCGCGCCGTGCGCGCTGCGGACCGCACCCGCGCGCTTACTTGCGCGCCATGAACGCTTCGATCTCGTCGGCCGTGCGCGCCAGCCCGGTCGTCAGCACTTCGTGGCCGGCCTTCGTGACCAGCACGTCGTCCTCGGTCCGGATCCCGATGCCGCGCCACTTCGCATCGACGCTGGTGTCGTCGGTCGACACGTACAGGCCGGGCTCGATGGTGAACACCATGCCCGGCTCGAGCAGACGCGATTCACCTTCGATGCGGTAGTCACCGACGTCGTGCACGTCGAGACCGATCCAATGTCCGGTCTTGTGACGGTAGAAGCGTTTGTAGCTGCCGTCGGCGATGTTCTTCGCGAGCTTGCCCTTCAGCAGTCCGAGGCGCAGCAGACCCTCCGTCAGCGCTTCGACCGCCGCGTTGTGCCCGGCCTCGTAGGCCACGCCCGGACGCGCCTGCGCGAGCGCGGCCTGCTGCGCGGACTCGACGACTTCGTGCAGGGCGCGCTGCGCCGGCGTGAAACGGCCATTGACCGGGAAGGTGCGGGTGATGTCGGCCGCATAACCGCGATACTCGGCGCCGGCATCGATCAGCACCAGATCGCCGTCGCGCGCCTGCGCATTGTTGGCGCGGTAATGCAGCACGCAGGCATTGGCGCCCGCGCCGACGATGCTTTCGTAGGCGGGACTCGCGTCGTGCCGGCGGAACGCGTATTCGAGTTCGGCCTGCAGCGCGTATTCGTGGATGCCGGGACGCGCGGCGCGCATCGCCGCGGCATGCGCCTCGACGCTGATCTTCGCCGCGCGCCGCATCAATTTGAGTTCGCCGGCATCCTTGAACAGACGCATCTCGTCAAGCAGATGCCCCAGTTCCAGGAATTCGTGCGGCGGCTGCGCGCCGACCCGCACCTGCGCACGCACGCGGTTGAGCCAGCCGATCAGCTGCAGATCGAATTCGGTGTCGCGACCGAAGTGGTAGTACACGCGCGTGCGGCCTTCGAGCAGGCCGGGGAGGATCTCGTCGAGATCGTCGATCGGATACGCGTCGTCCATGCCGAGCGCATCCACCGCGCCTTCCGGACCGACCCGCGGACCGTCCCAGCCTTCGCGCTCCAGGTCGCGCTCGCGGCAGAACAGCAGCGCCTCGCCATGCGCGCGCCCCGGCACCAGCACCAGTACCGCGTCGGGTTCGGCGAACCCGGTCAGATACCAGAGATCGGAATCCTGCCGGTAGGCGTGGTGGGTATCGCGGCTGCGCACCCGCTCGGGCGCGCTCGCGAGCACGAGGATCGCGTTGTCGCCGGCCAGCCGCATCAGCTGGCGACGACGCTTCTGGTAAGTGGCCGCGGTGATGCCGGTCGCGCTCGCCATGTCAGTTCAGCCGGTTGCGGTGACGCGGCCCCAATGCGGCGTCGCCATGCAGCAACAGCGCCGCCACGCGCACGAATTCCTCGATCTCGGTCAGTGCGTCTTCCTCGACCGCATCGTCCTCGTCGTCGGGGTCGGGCTGTGCGGCCGCCAGGCGCGCAAGGTCTGCCAGTGCCTCGTTGCCTTCCTCCGACAGCGACGAACGTTCGCCCGCGGCCAGGCCGAAGCCGCCGAGGAATCCGCGGCACCAGTCGAACAGCGCAGCGCTGCGCACCGACAGCGGCTCGCCGTCTTCGGGCAGCAACAGCGCGAACGTGAAATCACGGTCTTCGAGCTGGGTGGCGGTCGCCACACGCAGGCGATCGAGCGCACTGCCGCCTGCGGGCGCGGGCAGCGTGGCGTCCGCCAGCACCGGCGCCAGCCAGGCGGGTACGTCATCGCCACCGCCCGCCAGCCAGCCGCTGAGACCCCCATGCAGTTCGCTGCCGGGCATCGCCAGTTGCAGGCGGCGGATCTCGGCGTCGATTTCGGCAAGGCTGGGCAGGGTTTCGGACACGGTTGGCGCTCTCGGACAGGGAGGCGCCATTCTACCAACCGCCATCCTGTGACCGGGCGCACGCTTGTTGCTGGACCACCGGCATGCCTACACTCGCGTTCGCCGACCCCGGCACGGAGCGCCGCCGCGTGATCGAACCCAGCCAGCTGCACGTGCCAGGCGCCGCAGCGCTGATCGCGTTACTTGCGCTGCTGGTGCTACTGGTGCTGCTGGTGGTCATCGTGGTGCGCCGGCGCAGCAGTGAGCGTGCCTACGTCGCCGAGATCAACGACCGCCGCGACCGCCTCCAGCTCGCGCTGTGGGCAACCGGTGAGCACTACTGGGACTACGACGTGGGCAGCGGCCAGTTGCGACGCCTGCTTGAAGACCAGTCCACGGGCGATGGCCGCCTGCTCGAAGACAGCCTGCCCGTCAACGCCCTCGTGCATCCTGATGACCTGGCACTGGCACGCGAGACCCTGCAGCGTTACCTCGATGGCGAAACCGGGCGCTATCAGGCGCAGGTGCGCGTGTCCGATGGCGCAAACGGCTGGACCTGGATGCGCGTGCGCGGACGCACCGTCGAGCGCGACGACGACGGCAACGTGCTGCGCATCGCCGGCACCGCGCTCAACATTTCTGCCACGCGCGAAGCCGAACGCGAACGCCAGATCGCCGCTGCGGTGTTGCGCAGCATGGGCGAGGCGGTCGCGGTGATGGATGCCGATTTCCACTACGTCTCGGTCAATCCCGCGTTCCTGCGCATGACCGGCTATGCAGAGCCGGAGGTACTCGGACGCAGTGCCTCACTGCTCGACAGCGGGCAGAACGACAGCGCCTTCTACCATCACATCCGCGCACAGGCCGGGCGCCTGGGCTACTGGAGCGGCGAGCTGTGGCAACGCCGAAAGGACGGCGACGAACTGCTGACTGCGCTCGAACTGCGTACGGTGCGCGATGCCGACGACAATGTGCTGTACGTCTGCGTGTCCAACGACATCACCCAGCAGAAGCGCACCGAGCAGGAACTGCGCTACCTCGCCAACTTCGACACGCTGACCAGCCTGCCGAACCGCTCGTTGCTGTCGGAACGGCTGTCGCGCGCGATCGTGCGCGCGCATCGCGAGGACACGCGCCTGGCGGTGCTGTTCCTCGATCTGGACCGCTTCAAGGACATCAACGATTCGATGGGCCACGCCGCCGGCGACCGTATCCTGCGCGCGGCCGCAGTGCGGCTGCAGCAGACGGTCGGCGAGCAGCACACGGTGGCGCGGCTGGGCGGCGACGAGTTCACCGTCGTGCTGGAAGACCTCGAGACGCCCGACGACGCCGAGCGTATCGCGCGCGAGATCATCAACGCGTTCGAAGCGCCGCTGCTGCTCGAAGACCGCCGCGAGGTGTCGATCTCGCCCTCGATCGGCATCAGCCTGTATCCCGATCACGCCCAGGTGCCGACCGAACTGCTCAAGCAGGCCGACACCGCGATGTACCAGGCCAAGGCCGCCGGGCGCCGCACCTTCATGCGCTACAACGACAACATGGATCTGGCGGTGCGCCAGCGCGCGAAGATCTCCGGCGCGCTGCGCAAGGTGCTTGATCGCGGCGAGCTGCGCCTCGTGTTCCAGCCGCGCCTGTCGCTGTCGCCTCCGCGCATTACCGGTGTCGAGGCGCTGCTGCGCTGGTCGAGTCCGGAACACGGTGATATTCCGCCGGCCGAGTTCATTCCGATCGCCGAGGAAAGCGGGCTGATCCTGGAAATCGGCGAGTGGGTGCTGCGCGAGGCCTGCCTGGTGCTGCAGCGCTGGCGCCAGCACGGCATGGACGAACTCAATGTCTCGGTCAACGTCTCGGTCCTGCAGCTGTTGCGCGGCAATTTCGTCGGCGTGGTGGGACGCGTACTCGACGACGTGGGCATCCCCCCACACCTGCTCGAACTCGAGCTCACCGAAAGCGTGCTGATGGCCAACGCCGAACAGACCGCAGGGCGCCTGCAGGCCTTCCGGGCGCTCGGCGTGTCGCTGGCGATCGACGACTTCGGCACCGGCTATTCGTCGCTGGCCTATCTCAAACGCCTGCCGATCACCACGATCAAGATCGACAAGGCCTTCGTCGACGGCCTGCCCCACGACGCCGAGGACGCGGCGATCACCCCGACCATCGTCGCGATGGCGCACTCGCTGGGCCTGCGCGTGGTGGCCGAGGGCGTGGAGACCGAAGCGCAGATGCGCTTCCTCGCCGAACGCGGCTGCGACGAGATCCAGGGCTTCTGGCTTTCGCCGCCGCTCGATGCACTGCAATGCCTGGCGTTCATGCGCAACTGGCGCCCCGACGGCCTGCTCGCGGTGCATCGCGATTCACTGGCCATGCTGCCTTGACCGCCACCGGCGCGCTGCCTATGGTGCGGCAATGAGCGAACCCGACGTCATCGCCGAGTTGCAGAGACTGACGTCGCGCCTCGACGCGCTGATCGAGCGCGTCCGCGTCCTCGGCAACGAGAACCGCAGCCTGCGCCAGCAGCAGGAATCCATTGTCGGCGAACGCGCCCAGTTGCTGTCGAAGAACGAGCAGGCACGTTCACGGGTCGAGGCGATGATCGCGCGGCTCAAATCCCTGGAGCAGCACACATGAGCGCCAACGAGGCCGTCAGCGTGCGCGTGCTGGACCGCGAGTACACCGTCGGCGTCACGCCCGACGAGCGCGACAGCCTGATGGCGGCCGCAAAGCTGCTCGACACGCAGATGCGCGAGATCCGCGGCGCCAACCGCATGGCCGCGGTCGATCGCATTGCGATCCTCGCCGCGCTCAATCTCGCGCACGAACTCCAGCTGCTCCGCGACGGCCAGTCGCGCGGCTCCCGTGACGTGTCCGATTCGCTTGCCGCGCTGCACCGCAAGCTCGACGCACTGGACGCCGAACAGCGCTGAGCCGCCCGCGTCTTCGCGCTGCGCCACGCGACTGAATCCCCGCCACCGCCCGCGACGTCGCGACCGACGAACGGAACGCGGACCGCGGATCGATTGGCTATACTGCACCCGCGTTCTCTGCCGTGTTCGACAGCGTGCAAAACATTCGCCTTGTCCCTTAATAACGACACCGGGGACGTCAGGAAACCGGGAGTGCCAGTCCGCCCCCGAGCGGAAAGCCCAAAGGAATCCCAGCGTTCCCACTTGAACCCCGGGTTCAAGGTCGTTTCGCCTGCATCGACATCGGCGGAGAACGTATTTTTCTGCCCGCCTGCCGCGTCGCCGGCACTTCCGACGACGAGTCCGGCCGCATGACCGACCGCCCTGCCCTTCGCCGCCGCCTGCGCGACCAGCGCCGCGCCCTGCCTGCATCCGCACGCATCGCCGCCGCCGAAGGCCTCGCCACGCAACTGTTCTCGCTGCCCGGCCTGCCTGTCAGCGGCTACGTCGCGGGCTACTGGGCCAACGACGGCGAGATCGGCCTGCACGTGGTGCAGATGCGCCTGCCGGCCGGCCTGATCTACTGCCTGCCGGTGCTGCACGGCGAAACGCTGCGCTTCGCACCCTGGCGCGCCGGCGATCCACTGGTCACCAACCGCTACGGCATTCCGGAACCCGATGTCGAACCCGCGTCCGCACTCGATGCACGCGAGATGGCCGTTGTCGTCACGCCGCTGGTCGGTTTCGACGCACGCGGCCACCGGCTCGGCATGGGCGGCGGCTGGTACGACCGCAGCTTCGCGTTCCGGCACACACAGACCGCGCCGCCGTTGCTGGTAGGCGCCGCATTCGCGCTGCAGCAGGTCGATACGCTCGACGCCGCCGACTGGGACGTACCGCTGGACGCGATCTGCACCGAGTCGGCCACCCTCTTCCCGACCACCGCCGCCTGACGAGACGCGATGACCACCCGCAAGCGCTACTGGCTGATGAAATCCGAGCCCGAGGAATTCTCGATCGACGACCTCGCCCGCGTCGGCACCGAACCATGGACCGGCGTACGCAACTACCAGGCGCGCAACTTCATGCGCGACGGCATGCAGGTCGGCGACCAGGTGTTTTTCTACCACTCGAATGCGGCCGTGCCGGGCATCTATGGCATCGCCGAGGTCGCCAGTACCGCGTATCCGGATCCGACCCAGTTCAAGAAATCGTCCGACTACTACGACGAAAAGGCGACGGAAGAGACCCCGCGCTGGTTCCTGGTCGACGTGGGCTATGTCCGCACGCTCGCTCACCCCATCCCCCTGTCCGAGATCCGCGAGCATGCCGCGGCACTCGGCGAAGAGTTCGCGCTGATCCGCAAGGGCGCGCGCCTGTCGGTGCTGCCGGTCACGTCCGCGCAGTGGAAACTGCTGTTGTCCCTGGAGAAGAAGCGATGAGCGAAGGCAAGCGCCTGGCCGCCGAGAAGGCGATCGAGTACGTGGAAGACGGCATGATCGTCGGCGTCGGCACCGGCTCGACGGTCGCCTACTTCATCGACGCGCTCGCGCGCATCAAGCACCGCATCGACGGCGCGGTCTCCAGTTCGGACCAGAGCACCGAGCGCCTGCGCGGCCACGGCATCGACGTACTCGACCTCAACGCGACCGGCCCGCTGGCGCTGTACGTCGATGGCGCCGACGAATGCGATCCGCAGCGGCACCTGATCAAGGGCGGCGGCGCGGCGCTGACGCGCGAGAAGATCATTGCCGAGGCGAGCAAGCAGTTCGTCTGCATCATCGATCCGGCGAAGCAGGTGCCAGTACTGGGCACGTTCCCGCTGCCGGTCGAGGTGATTCCGATGGCACGCAGCCTCGTTGCCCGCGCGATCCTGGAGACCACCGGCGGCCAGCCGGTCTGGCGCGAAGGCGTGAAGACCGACAACGGCAACTGGGTGCTCGACATCCACGGCCTGTCGATCACCGACCCGGTCGCGCTGGAAGCGAAGCTCAACCAGATCCCGGGCGTGGTCAGCGTCGGCCTGTTCGCACGCCGCAAGGCCGACGTGGTGATCGTGGGCACGGCGACGCCGACGGTGCTCTGAGCCAGAGCACGCCTGTGGGAGCGCGCGCGCGCGATGGGACTCTCCGGGAATCCATATCGCGCGCAAGTGCGCTCCCACGGGACCGAAATCCAGCCCACGAAAAAGCCCGCCTTCCGGCGGGCTTTTTCGTCGTGCATGCGGCTCGGCTCACTCGACGTCGAGGAAGCTCCGCAGCTGCTCGCTGCGCGAGGGATGACGCAGCTTGCGCAGCGCCTTGGCCTCGATCTGGCGGATCCGCTCGCGGGTGACATCGAACTGCTTGCCCACTTCCTCGAGGGTGTGGTCGGTGTTCATGTCGATGCCGAAGCGCATCCGCAGCACCTTGGCCTCACGCGGGGTCAGGCCGGCGAGTACGTCGCGGACCGTCTCCATGAGGTTGGTGTTGGTGGTCGCGTCGATCGGGGACTCCACATTGGTGTCCTCGATGAAGTCGCCCAGGTGCGAGTCCTCGTCGTCGCCGATCGGGGTCTCCATGGAGATCGGTTCCTTCGCGATCTTCATGACCTTGCGGATCTTGTCTTCCGGCATGTCCATTTCCTTGGCCAGTTCTTCCGGCGTGGCCTCGCGGCCGTACTGCTGGAGCATCTGGCGGGAAATGCGGTTGAGCTTGTTGATCGTCTCGATCATGTGCACGGGGATACGGATCGTGCGCGCCTGGTCGGCGATCGAGCGCGTGATCGCCTGACGGATCCACCACGTGGCGTAGGTCGAGAACTTGAAGCCGCGGCGGTGTTCGAACTTGTCCACGGCCTTCATCAGGCCGATATTGCCTTCCTGGATCAGGTCGAGGAACTGCAGACCGCGGTTTGTGTACTTCTTGGCGATCGAGATCACCAGGCGCAAGTTGGCCTCCACCATCTCCTTCTTCGCCCGGCGGGCCTTGGTCTCGCCGTAGGCCATCGTGCGGTTGATCTCCTTGAGATCGCCCAGGGTCACGCCCATCGCCTTCTCGATCGCGAGCGTGGCCTCCTGCTCGGCGACGATCTGGTCGCGCACGTCCTTCAGGCCCGACGACCACTTCTGCTTGCGCTTGATCATCTCGTCCGCCCAGCCCGTATTGGTCTGGTTGCCGTCCCAGGCGCGGATGAAATCCTTGCGCGGCATCTTGGCGACGCGGGTCGACAGGTCGAGGATGCGGCGTTCGTGATCCTTCAGCTCGGACACCACCTCACGCAGCTTGCGGACCAGCAGATCGGTCAGCGGCAGCGGCAGCTTGAAGGTCATGAAGACATCGGCCATTTCCGCGCGCAGCTTGATCGACGCCTTGGCCGTCGCGCCGTTCTTGGCATACGACTTCTGGAACTTGTTGAACAGATCCGCCATCAGGTCCATGCGACGCAGGACTTCCGCCGGATCCGGACCGGTCGGGCCGGTGCTCTCTTCCTCGTCGGAGGAATCGTCGGAGTCATCGTCGTCGCTGTCGGCGTCTTCTTCCGCTTCGGCGGCAGGCGCGGGCGCATTGCCCGACGCAGCCTCTTCCTCGGCCGCCAGTTCTTCAAGCAACTGGTCGTTGAAGCCGGCCACCACTTCGGCCAGCCGCTTCTTGCCGCCCTTGTGCAGCTCGTATTCTTCGAGCAGCAGCTGGACCGACCACGGGAAGCTGGCCACCGCGGTCATCATCTGGTTCAGGCCTTCCTCGATGCGCTTGGCGATGGCGATTTCGCCTTCGCGGGTCAGCAGCTCGACCGTGCCCATCTCGCGCATGTACATGCGCACCGGGTCGGTGGTGCGGCCACCTTCGGTATCGAGCGAGGTCAGCGCCGCCGCGGCTTCTTCCGCCGCAGTCTCGTCGACTTCACGGTTGCCGCTGGACTCGCCGGCCAGCAGCAGCGTTTCCGCATCGGGCGCCACTTCATGGACAGCAATGCCCATGCCGTTGATCATGCCGATGATGTCTTCGATCTGCTCCGGATCGACCATGTCGTCGGGCAGATGGTCGTTGACCTCGGCGTAAGTCAGATAGCCCTGCTCCAACCCCTTGCTGATCAGGAGCTTGATGTCGGACTGCTGGGCGGGACGTTCATTCGCCATGTGGCGCACCGTTGTCAAAGTGAACCCGTAATTATACAACCTGAGCAGCCGGATTCATGCCCGCAGCAGGAAAGTGACCGGGCCGTCGTTGACCAGGCTGACCTCCATATGGGCACCGAATCGCCCGGTTTCCACCCCAGGGGACCGTGAACGGCAGACGGCGACCAGCCGGTCGAAGATCCGTTCAGCCTCCTCGGGCGCCGCCGCGGTGCTGAAGCCCGGCCGGTTGCCCGAGCGGGTGTCGGCCGCCAGCGTGAACTGACTGACCAGCAGCAGACCGCCGCCAGTCTGGGCCAACGATCGATTCATGCGGCCGGCATCGTCGGAGAACACCCGGTAGGCGAACAGGCGATCGGCCATGCGCGCGACCTGGGCCTCGCCATCACCCGGTTCGACACCGACCAGGGCCAGCAGACCGGGGCCGGTCTGGCCGATGACGTCTCCGTCGACGCGGACCTCGGCGCGGCTGACGCGCTGGATCAGGCTCAGCATGCGCGCCGCCCGCTGCGATCCGCGGGGCACCGCCGCACCCCGCGCCCGTCAGGCGGGGCACATGCGGCCCCGGCCCGCATCGACGCGCCGCTCAACCCGGATACCGGTTGCTGATCGGATACCTGCGCTCGCGGCCGAACGCGCGCCGCGAGATCTTCGGACCCGGCGCAGCCTGGTGGCGCTTCCATTCGCTGATACGCACCAGTCGCAGCACGCGGTCCACGGTCGCCGCATCGAAACCGGCGGCGACGATCTCGTCGCGCGATTCCTCCTGGTCGACGTAGCGGCGCAGGATCGCGTCGAGCACGTCGTAAGGGGGAAGCGAATCCTGATCCAGCTGGTTGTCGCGCAACTCGGCCGATGGCGGCCGGGCGATCACCGCGGGCGGAATCACCGGTGCGCCACCCACCGTATTGCGCCACTTCGACAGGCCGAAGACCTCGGTCTTGTAGAGATCCTTGATCGGCGCGTAGCCACCGCACATGTCGCCGTAGATCGTCGCGTAGCCCACCGAGTACTCGCTCTTGTTGCCGGTGGTCAGCAGCAGGCCGCCGTGCTTGTTCGACAGCGCCATCATGATTGCGCCGCGGGTGCGCGACTGCAGGTTTTCCTCGGCGATGTCGACGTCCTTGCCCTCGAACGCGTCCGACAGCGTGTCCAGGAATCCCTGGAACGGCAGCTCGATGGGAATGGTCAGCATGCGTACGCCCAGCGCCTCGCACTGCTCGGCCGCCAGGTCGTTGCTCAGCCCCGCGGTGAACCGAGACGGCATGCGCACGGCCGTGACATTGTCCGCACCCAATGCATCGACCGCCATCGCCAGCACCACCGACGAATCGATACCACCCGACAGCCCGACCCAGGCTTTGGAAAATCCGTTCTTGCCGCAGTAGTCGCGCGTGCCGCGCACCACCGCGCGCCAGGCCAGCGCGTCGATGCTCTCATCGCCATCGTCGACCCAGACCACCGGCGAGAACGCGCGTGTCTCCGGATCGAAATCCACCACCAGCCAGTGGTCATCGAACGCGATCGCCGCCGGATGCACGGTGCCGTCGGCATCGGCCACAACCGAGGCGCCATCGAACACCAGTGCGTCCTGTCCGCCGACGACGTTGACATAAGCCAGCGCCACGCCGCTCTCGCGGGTGCGCTCGGCCAGCAGCGCATCGCGCTGGCGATGCTTGCCACGCTCGTAGGGCGAAGCGTTCGGCACCACCACGACGGCCGCGCCGGCAGCCGCGGTGTCAGCCAGCGGCTCGGGGAACCAGAGGTCCTCGCAGACGAGCACGCCGACCGGCACACCGCCGACATCGACCACGCAGGGTTCGCCGTCGGGATCGACATGAAAGTAGCGGCGCTCGTCGAACACGTTGTAGTTCGGCAGTTCACGCTTGCGGTACGTGCGCTCGAGCTTGCCGTCGCGCAACACGCTGGCGGAGTTGTAGAGCACGCTGCCTGCCGATTCCGGCCAGCCGACGACGGCGACGATGCCGCGCACGTCCTTGGCGATCTGCATCAGCGCCGCTTCGCAGTCGATCAGGAACGACGGCCGCATCAGCAGGTCCTCGGGCGGATAGCCGCTGATCGCGAGCTCGGGAAACACCACCACGTGCGCACCGAACTCGTCGCGCGCAGTCGCGATCATCTCCGCGATGCGCTCGGCATTGCCGCCGACATCGCCAACCGGAAAGTCGAACTGGACCAGGGCGATACGCAGGGGTTCGGTCATGTCAGGAGGATGCCTGGAACGGGAGCATCCATCATAGCGGCGCGGTTGCCGCGGGCAGCGCGCGTCGCATGCGCCCCACGCATGGGCAGCCGCATCGCGCACCCGCGAGCAGCCAGAAAAAAGGCCGCCCGGAGGCGGCCTTTCCAATCACGCGTGCGGCGGGATTACTTAACGAGCGCAGCGATTGCTTCGCCCAGGTCGCCCGGCGAACGGACGGTCTTCACACCGGCCGCTTCCATCGCCTTGAACTTGCCTTCAGCCGTGCCCGAACCGCCCGAGGCGATCGCACCGGCGTGGCCCATGCGCTTGCCCGGAGGGGCCGACGCACCGGCGATGAAGCCCACGACCGGCTTCTTGACGTGCGCCTTGATGTACTCGGCACCCGCTTCCTCGGCGTCGCCGCCGATCTCGCCGACCATGATGATGCCCAGCGTCTGCGGGTCTTCGTTGAACAGCTTGAGGCAGTCGACGAAGTTCAGGCCGTTGATCGGGTCGCCGCCGATGCCGATGACCGTCGACTGGCCGAGGCCCGCCGCGGTGGTCTGCTTGACCGCTTCATAGGTCAGCGTGCCCGAGCGCGACACGATGCCGATCTTGCCCGGCATGTGGATGTGGCCCGGCATGATGCCGATCTTGCACTCGCCCGGCGTGATCACGCCCGGGCAGTTCGGACCGACCAGGGTCACGTCCGGATGCGACTTGAGCACGTTCTTGACGCGCAGCATGTCGAGCACCGGGATGCCCTCGGTGATGCAGACGATGACCTTGATGCCGGCCGCAGCCGCTTCGAGGATCGCGTCGGCCGCGAACGGCGGCGGCACGTAGATCACCGAGGCATCGGCGCCGGTAGCATCGACCGCCTCGCGCACGGTGTTGAACACCGGCAGTTCGATATGCGTGGTGCCGCCCTTGCCGGGGGTCACGCCACCGACGACCTTGGTGCCGTACTCGACCATCTGGGTCGCGTGGAAGGTGCCCTGCTGGCCGGTGAAGCCCTGCACGATCACCTTGGTGTTCTTGTTGATCAAAACGCTCATGGAATGGTCCTGTTGAGCCCCTCTCCCCTTGGGAGAGGGGTTGGGGTGAGGGCAGCCTGGATGCAAGCGCCCTCATCCGCCCTTCGGGCACCTTCTCCCACAGGGAGAAGGGAAGGAAATAGATTCGTTCGGAATCAGGCGGCGGCGGCGACGGCCTTCTTGGCACCGTCGTTGATGTCGTCTGCCGGCGTGATGGCCAGGCCCGAATCGGCCAGCAGCTGCTTGCCCGCTTCGACGTTCGTGCCTTCCAGGCGCACGATCACCGGCACCTTGACGTCCACTTCCTTGACCGCGGCAATGATGCCCTCGGCAATCATGTCGCAGCGGACGATGCCGCCGAAGATGTTGACGAAGATCGCCTTCACCTTGTCGCTCGACAGGATCAGCTTGAACGCCTCGGTCACGCGCTCCTTGGTCGCGCCGCCGCCCACGTCGAGGAAGTTCGCCGGCGAACCGCCGTTGAGTGCGATCACGTCCATCGTCGCCATGGCCAGGCCCGCGCCATTGACCATGCAGCCGATGTTGCCGTCCATGGTCACGTAGTTCAGGTCGTACTGGCTGGCACGCGCCTCAGCCTCGTCTTCCTGCGTGGCGTCACGCATCGCCGCCAGATCCTTGTGACGGAACGCGGCGTTGTCGTCGGAGTCGACCTTGCCGTCGAGGGCGTACAGGTCGCCGTTGTCGAGGATCGCCAGCGGGTTGAGTTCGACCAGCGCCAGGTCCTTCTCGTTGAACAGGGTGTACAGGCCGCCCATGATCTTGGCGAGCTGGTTGGCCTGCTTGGCGGTCAAGCCGATCTTGAAGCCGATCTCGCGGCCCTGGTAGGCCTGGAAGCCTTCCACGAAGTTGACGTTGAGGCTCTCGATCTTCTCCGGCGTCTCGGCAGCCACCTGCTCGATATCCACGCCACCCTCGCTCGAGACGATATAGGTGATGGACTGCGTGCCGCGGTCGACCAGTACCGACAGATACAGTTCCTTGGCGATCTCACCGGCTTCGGTGACCAGCACCAGATTGACCGGCAGTTCAACGCCAGCGGTCTGATAGGTGGCCATCCTGGTGCCGAGCATCTTGGCGGCAGCGGCCTTCACGTCGTCGGTGGTCTTGCAGAACTTCACGCCGCCGGCCTTGCCGCGACCGCCCGCATGGATCTGGGCCTTGACCATCCAAGGGCCATTGCCCAGGGAGTTCGCTGCTTCGACTGCTTCGTCGGCGGTGGACGCGACGCGTCCCGCCGGCACGGGGATGCCGTAATCGGCAAACAACTGCTTCGCCTGGTATTCGTGGAAGTTCATGTGGGGTCCGTACGGAAAGGAAAGTCGCCGGCCGGCGGGCGGCGCATGAGGCGCGGCGGGCCGACGGGGTCCGCTATTCTCGCCCATGCGGCGGCGGCGGGCAAAACGCCCCACCCGGCCGCCCCGGGCCGACGCCTATACTCGGCTGTCCGGCCCCGATGGAACGTGCCTGTGCCCCTGCTCGCAGCGTCCGCGTTGACCCCGTCGCTGCTGCAGCGGGAACTCTCGCTGTTCGCCCTGTATCGGGTGCTGGAGGCCGCCCTGCTGGGGTTGCTGGTGTTCAGCCCCTGGGGGGCGACGCTCGGCGAGGTCGTCGATGCGCCACTGGCCATCTCGGTCGGCATCGGCTACCTCGTGGCCTCGGCCGGCCTGCTGCTGCATGCGCGGCGCGCGGCGGGCAACCTGGGCAGCCATGCGGCGGTCGGGGTGTCGGTCGATATCGCGGTCGCCACGCTGATCACCCATGCGGTTCCCGAAGTCGCGCCCGGCATCGCGATGCTGCTGCTGTTCAACATCGGCGCCGCCTCGCTGTTCCTCAGCCTGCGCGCCAGCCTGCTGGTCGCCGCGGCGGCGGCACTGGCCCTGCTGATCGAACGCATCGTCGGCCTGTTCGGGATCGGCACCTTCGACCGTCCCTTCGCCGAGACGCTGATGTTCGCACTGGGCTTCTTTGCGGCCGCGTCGCTGACCCGGCAACTGGGTACCCACGTGCGCGAGACCCAGGCACTCGCCGACCGCCGCGGCGCCGAGGCCGCGAACCTGGCCGAGATCAACGAGCTGATCATCCGCCGCATGCAGACCGGCGTACTGCTGGTCGACGGCGGCGGCCACATCCGCCTGACAAACGAGGCGGCGATGCTGTTGATCGGCGACGGCGAAACACCCGGCGAAGGCGGGCTGCATGGCCGCACCCTCTCCCAGCTTGCGCCACCACTGGCGATGCGCCTGGCGGAATGGCTGCGCAGCGGCAGCGTCGACAGCGCGCCGCTGACCCTGCGCGAACATACCGACGTGATGCCGCGCTTCGTGCGCCTGCTGGCCGAAAGCGACAGCACGCTGGTGTTCCTCGATGACACCTCGCTGGTCTCGCGCCGCGCCGAGTCGCTGACCCTCGCGACGATGGGCCGGTTCTCCGCCAGCCTGGCGCACGAGATCCGCAATCCGCTCGCCGCGATCAGCTACGCCACCCAGTTGATGGAGGAGTCCGACCAGATCGGCGAGGCCGACCGCCGCCTGCTGACGATCATCCACCAGCAGTGCGTGCGCACCAATGGCATCGTCGAAAGCGTGCTCGGCCTTGCCCGCCGCGAACGCGCCCGGCCCGAACACGTCGACCTGGTCGCCGCTGCGCATGCCTTCGTCCAGGACTACCGGATGATCGTCAGCGAGGAGAACGCCGAGCTCAAGGTCAGCTGCGACCAGCCGACGCTGCGCGCGACCTTCGACCCGCGTCACCTGCAGCAGGTGCTGACCGCACTGGTCAACAACGCGGTGCGCTACGGGCGCATGCCTGGCGAGCCGGCGCGCATCACCCTGCGCCTCGAACAGACCGGCGAGCGTCCCACCCTGAGCATTCTGGACCGTGGCCCCGGCATCCCGGATGCCGTCTCCGCCCAACTCTTCCGCCCGTTCTTCACCACTTCAGAGGGTGGCACCGGCCTCGGCCTCTACATCGGCCATGAGCTGTGCCGGGCGAACGAAGCGCATCTGGAATACATCGCCGTCCCTGGCGGCGGCGCGTGCTTCCGGGTCACGCTGGCGGCGCGGCAGACGTTGTTGCGCAACTGAAATTCCACGGCCGGCGGCCTTTTCACCCCTCATCCCGGCGCACGCTGGGATCCATTTTCATCGAGCAATCGAAGATGCAACGGGGCGTTCGCGCAAACCAGCAAAGCGCGTCGTGGTGATTCCCGTCGCCCCGGCGCACGCCGGGGCCCAGCGCCTTGCCTTGGCGGAAACCCCTACTTTCCGCCTCGACATTTCCTCTCACGAGGAAGAATGTGCCGGCGCCCCCCTACCGGCAACGGCAAAATCCAAAATGGGCCAGCGCGCGCCGGGGGCGACAGTCTCGCGGTCCAGGCCAGCACAGCTTGCAGGTCTGCAGCCGGTGCCTCCGCAGACCTCCATCCGCCCGCGCTGAAGTTCGCCGATCAGGGTTCGATCCAGCTTGCATACCCGCCCCCACACCCAGCATCGTGACGCGCGTCACCAGTGTGACCCTCGTCACTTTTGACAGATTCTGTCACCATGCGTCACATCCCAGTTCCGTTTGTATGGCGAATCGATGAGTGAAACTCGCAGCGTTCTGATCGTCGATGACGAACACGATATTCGTGAATTGCTGGTCCTCACGCTCAGCCGGATGGGATTGCGCACCGAGACCGCACCGACTCTCGCCGCCGCACGCGAACTGCTGGCCGCCGCCGCCTTCGACCTCTGCCTGACCGACATGCGTCTGCCGGACGGTTCCGGCCTGGATCTCGTGGGCGAAATCAGCACCCGCTACCCTGCCATGCCGGTCGCCATGATCACCGCCTACGGCAACGTCGAGGCTGCGGTCGAGGCCCTGAAAATGGGCGCGTTCGATTTCGTCAGCAAGCCGGTCGACATCCACGTCCTGCGCGGCCTCGTCCGCCAGGCGCTGGAACTGGGCGAGCGCGCCAAGCGCAACACCGAAGAACAGAACAGTCGCCTGCTCGGCACCTCCGACGTGATGGTCACGCTGCGCAACACCATCGCCAAAGTCGCCCGCAGCCAGGCGCCGGTCTTCATCCACGGCGAATCGGGCACCGGCAAGGAACTCGTCGCCCGCACCATCCACGCCCAGGGCGCGCGTGCCGGCGGACCGTTCGTGCCGGTCAACTGCGGCGCGATCCCGACCGATCTGATGGAGAGCGAGTTCTTCGGCCACAAGAAGGGCAGCTTCACCGGCGCGCATACCGACAAGCCCGGCCTGTTCCAGGCCGCCGACGGCGGCACCCTGTTCCTCGACGAAGTGGCCGAACTGCCCCTGCCGATGCAGGTCAAACTGCTGCGCGCGATCCAGGAAAAATCGATCCGCCCGGTCGGCGCCTCGACCGAGCTCCAGGTCGACGTGCGCATCCTCTCGGCCACGCACAAGGACCTGTCGCAGCTGGTCAACGAGGGTCGCTTCCGGCACGACCTCTACTACCGCATCAACGTGATCGGCCTGCACGTGCCACCGCTCCGCGAGCGCGCCGGCGACCTGCCCCTGCTGGCGGACGCCATCCTCCGCCGACTCGCCCAGGCCATGCATCGCGCCACCCCCGTCCTGGCCGAGGATGCCGTCGCCGCGCTTGAGGCCTATGGGTTTCCCGGCAACGTGCGCGAACTCGAGAACATCCTGGAGCGCGCCCTGGCAATGGCCGACGACACCCGGATCACCGCCGCCGACCTGCATCTGCCGATCCCCAGAGGCACCGCTCAAGCCGGCGCGACGCCGATCTCGCCCTATGTCACCGGCACCCATCAGGCACTGCCCCCCGGCGCAATGCCGCCGCGCGACCCGCGCACCATCAGCCCCTACGAAACCGCCGGCACCGCCCTGCCCTCCTTCATCGAAGACATCGAGCGCGCGGCCATCCAGCAATCGCTGCAGGAACACCGCTACAACAAGACCAAGACCGCGGCGGCACTGGGCATCACGTTCCGGGCGCTGCGCTACAAGCTGAAGAAGCTCGGGATCGACTGAGCACAACAGCGCATCACGCAGATGTCCGGGATTCAGGACATACCAGCCGAAATGTCCTACATTCCGGACATGCACCTCACCGACCAGTCCATCCCGACCCGCCACTTGGGCGAGACCCTGCGGACAGCGCGGCAGCGCCTGGGTCTGACCCAGGCCGAAGCCGCCCGACGTGCAGGCATTGCCCGGCAAAAGCTGATCCAGATCGAGCAGGGCAAACCCGGCGTCGCCATGGCCGCCTATGCCGCCGCCATGCAGGCACTGGGGCTGGAACCGGATGTACGCCCGGCCCGGGTGCAACTGGCCCGGTATCCGCAACTCAAACGCCTGACCTGGAACCAGCCAGATATCGACGCACTGGATGAACGCGACGCCCTGGCGCTGTACGAGCGCTACTGGGATCTCGTGGACGTCGAGCAGATGGATGAAAGCGAGCGCACCCTGCTCGAACGTCTGGTGCAGTGGTACGGGAACAGCGCTCTCCATATTTGACCGCCCGCATCATCAACGCATCGCCAAAGCGCTGGCAGCGTTCGACACCGATCTGCTGGCACAGGCGCACTGTTACTTCGCAGGTGACACCGCAATCGTCCTGCAACTGGACGAATACCGGGAATCGGTCGACATCGACTTCCTGTGCGCCGACCCCGCAGGCTACCGCCTGCTCCGGGAAACCGTGACCTCACATACGCTGGGTCGCCTCCTGCGAACACCTTTGCCTTACGCGCGCGACATCCGCACACAGCGCGACAAGATCTCGACCTACCTCTCCATCGACAACACGCCTGTCCGCGTCGAGTTCGCCCTGGAAGGACGCATCCCAATCAACGGCCAACAGCATCCGCAACTCGCAGTGCCGGTGCTCGACCGGAGCGACATGTACGCGGAGAAGCTGCTCGCCAATGCTGATCGCGCACTGGACCGCTCCCAGCGCAGCCGCGACCTGATCGATCTGGCATTCATGATCCATGGCTGGGGCCCATTCCCGCGGCTGCGATCGAGAAGGCAACCCACGCCTACGGCGACGCGATCCGGCGCTACTTCGAACTGGGCCTCACCATGCTGCAGGAACGGCGCTGCCTCGACACCTGCATGTCTGCCATGTCCATCGATCCCGAACATGCCGACATGATTCTCAGCACCCTCGCCGACCAACCGTCCTTGCCCCCATCCGCGCGCAACCCGGGGCATGACGGATAGATGCACCCCGAGGGTTGAAGCACCGGTCGCCCCTCAACTGCCAAGACAGTCAGAACGCCGCGACTTCCTGTCATGCCCCTGACGACCCAGCGGCGCCGCTGAACTGCCTCGCACCTTCAGCCTCCGCGAGACCGCCGGCACCGCCCTGCCCTCCCTCATCGAAGACATCGAGCGCCGCCATCCAGCAATCGCCGCAGGAACACTGCGACAACAAACCAGGTCCGCGGCCGAACCATGCATCACCGCGCGCTGTGCTACACAAGTTGAAGAAGCTCGGGATCGACTGATCCAGCTCTGCGGATCGGCTCGTGCAGGCAGGACATCCCGCCACCCTCGGTTGCAGCCCTATCGCCATCGGCTATGTGGTCCGATGGGCCAAACGGACGCGAGGAGTCACGTTATGACCTTCAGCGTCACGCTTCGATCCGGAATCGCCGGATTCCGACAGGGCGATCACACCTGAGGATCAGATTCGCCCCTCAAGAGTTGGCACGCCTCATGCGTATCTCCTCGTGCACGTGCAGGTCGCACGGCTGCCCACGGATCGGCACCAGCCGGCCACGCGGCACGTGGAATCAATCACTCCTAGGGGATACACCATGAAGAAGATGCAGAAGGGCTTCACCCTGATCGAACTGATGATCGTGGTTGCGATCATCGCCATCCTGGCTGCGATCGCTCTGCCGGCGTATCAGGACTTCCTGAAGCGCTCAAAGGTCACTGAAGCCGTAACCGCCGCGGGCGCGTGCAAGACCTCGGTAGCCGAGTATGCTGCCGCTAACAACAAACTTCCTGCCGATACCGCTGCGTCGGGCTGCTCCAATACCGAGAGCCAGTACGTGAAGTCTGTCGGCGTAACTGAGGGCGTCATCGCAGTCACGATGCAGGGAATTGGCACTGGTGTCGATACCAAGGTTCTGACCCTTACCCCACAGAAGGGCGGTGCGACGCCTGTCGCCGCCGGCGATGGCGAGGACATTACTTCTTGGGCTTGCACCACCGATGCAGACAAGAAGTTTGTTCCGGCAACCTGCCGCGGCTGATTGTTATTTGGACTAGATCGTCCAATTATTAAGTATTCAAGGAGGGCCCAACGCGGGCCCTCTTTTTTTTGCGTAACGCTAGTCAGGCTCAGGGGATAGCGGCCATGGAAATGCAGAAGTCGGTTGTGGCGCGCGGCACATTGTTGCTATGGGTATTCGTCCTGTCCGGCTTTGCAGGGCTGATCTACCAATCGATCTGGACACAATACCTAGGGCTTTTCCTGGGACATTCGTCCTATGCGCAATCCCTGGTGCTGATCCTGTTCATGGGCGGCATGGCACTTGGCGCATGGTGGGCCAGCCGCCGTACTGAAACGCTTGCCCGCCCGCTACTCACGTACGCAGCGATCGAAGTGGCGATCGGATTTCTTGGCCTCACGTTCGATCCCATCTATGCGATGGCGACTAATTTCGCTTACGACCAGCTATTTCCTACGCTTGGGGCGACTGGCGCAGTCGCTACAGTCCGCTGGACCATTTCCATCCTCCTTGTCTTTCCGGCCTGTATTCTGCTTGGCGCCACCTTCCCCCTGATGAGCGCCGGTTTCCTTCGCTTGGCACCCGAATCAGGCGGCCGCGTCCTTGCGGGCCTCTATTTCTCGAACAGCATCGGCGCTGCAGCGGGCGCGCTGGCTGCGACTTACTTGCTATTACCACTTGTAGGACTTCCCGGCACAGTAATGACCGCTGGCTTGCTGAATATTCTCGTGGCAGTGCTAGTGTATCCCGCGAGCAAAAAAATTTGCCCGGCAGTGCGCGTTGACACCGCCCGGACAGAGCACACATCAGCATCAGGCTTTGTTCTGCTGGTTGCCGCCTTCACTGGCGCAACGTCATTCGTCTATGAGATCGTCTGGATTCGGATGTTGTCGCTTGCGGTCGGTACGACACTGCATGCGTTCGAATTGATGCTCGCGGCCTTCATTGCCGGCATTGCGCTCGGTGGCCTCTGGCTGCGCAACCGTGCCGACAAGTGGGCTTCACCCCTCTCCTCAGCTGGATGGGTGCAAATCCTAATGGGGCTCGCGGCACTTGCTTCGCTGCTCGTGTACGCTAATTCGTTCGAGTGGGTGGGCTGGCTGATGCGCGTCATCGTGCGGTCGGCCGAAGGTTATGTGACATACAACTTCGCGACCGCGGTCATTGCCGTGTTAGTCATGTTTCCCACCGCATTTTTCGCGGGCATGACATTACCGTTGCTGACACTGGCACTGCTGCGCGCGGGCGACGGCGAACGGGTTATTGGTCGAATCTATGCAGCCAACACGCTGGGGGCAATCATAGGCGTACTAGTTGCAGTGCATGTATTAATGCCTGCGCTCGGGGTCAAATTGGCGCTTTGGCTTGCAGCGGCAATCGATCTTGGGCTGGGCATTGCACTCCTCACACGTGCGCGTGGAAATGGAACAAAAGTGCCGGCGCTAGGCTTTGCCGCCACCGTGTGCTGCCTCTGCCTCGCCGGTGCGCTAATGGTGCGTTTCGACCCTCTTGTTCTTGCCTCGTCGGTCTATCGCACTGGAGCCACCGCACTTGGGTCAGACGCTGAAATGCTCTATTACGAGGACGGAAAAACAGCCAGCGTTTCGGTCTATGAATCCGGCAGCCCGGCGAGCAGACGCTACTCCATTGCGACCAACGGCAAAGTCGATGCGGGCCTTGCAACATCGCCGTCGTCAAATCCAGGCTCTGATGAGTTCACCATGGTTCTTCTCCCAGCACTGCCTCTGGCCCTGATGGAGCACCCTTCCGAAGTTGGAATCATCGGATTCGGCTCCGGAATGACGACGCACACCTTGCTCGGGAGTAATCGCATAAAACAAGTCGACACGGTCGAGATCGAACCGGCAATGGTACAAGGCGCCAGGATATTTGAGCCACTGGTGGGCCGAGCATTCAATGACCCCAGGTCGCGCATCATCATCGATGATGCAAAAGCTTACTTCTCATCTTCCCGCAAGAAGTATGACCTGATCATTTCAGAACCATCCAATCCATGGATGGGGGGCACTGCGTCACTCTTCACCGAACAATTTTACGATTTCGTGCCACGCCATCTCGCAGATGATGGCTTGTTCGTGCAGTGGCTACAGCTATATGAAATTAATCCTGAGTTGGTCGCGTCGGTGCTGAAAGCGATGCTTCCTCGGTTCCGAGACGTCAACGCTTATCTTGCCAATGGCGGAGATTTGATTCTGATTGCTTCTCCGCACGGGAAAATTCCAGCCGCCGCAGCCATCCCGGACGCCGATGTAGCGCTGTATCAAGAGCTTCATCGCATTGGTGTCGAGTCCCCTCGCGACTTCATGGATGGCTTCGTCATGGATCGCGATGCACTGTCTGCCTATGCGCAGTTACACGACGCGAAACCGAACTCGGACTACTTCCCTTTTCTGCAACTGAACGCCCCGCAAGCACGCTTCATGGGATCGCAAGTCACTGTCATGGACGACATCCTAGCCGCGCCATGGCCGATCGGGCCGCTGCTCGGCGGCTATTCGCTTCGCTCCGTGCATGACCCGCTCCCTACGACAAGAAGAGAAATTTCCATTGACCGCAAGCTGCGAGCCGCTCGCGAACTGCGTGCCGCGATGATTTCAGGCGAACCGATTCAAGGAACCTTTACCAAGCAACAGGATGCAATCCAGATGGAAGCACTACGAGGCTTGGGGCAGCGCTGCAAGCTAGATGCGGCGCCAGCTCAATCGGCACAGATGATCTTCTCAATCGCCATGGAAACTGTCGCCTTCCTGACACCGGAAGATAGCCAAGGCCTGTGGAGCGAGCCTCGCTGGATCTCCTGCCCGCCATCCCATCCACTTGTGGTCGGCGCACTGGATTTCGTCAGCGCGGCCGCTAATGGCGACCATCATCGGGTAATCGAGGCTGGCGCCAGATTACTGGATGGAGAGGACTCCAGCCTCCTGCTCCAAAGCGCCGATTCGTCTTATTATATAAGAGGGGCGATGCAGTTTTCAGCCCTAGCATTGAATGACTCAAAGCTGGCTAAATCTTTAATGGATAAGTATGACGGCAAGCTAAGGAATGAAGTTAAATCACAAACGGTTCTTCGTTTCCTCAACCAATTATCTTTGAATCGCGCCGAAGAAAATTATGAGTGAATTATTCTAAACACAATAAATGACGCCAGGTCAATTGGGCTCCCAGACTGCCTTATTGATGCACGGAGCATTGCCTAGCCGTCCTTCATCTAGCCACCGGAAACCGTCGGAGACCCACCGGGCCTCACGATGCAGCGCCGCCTGCGAAGCGGCCCGCGCCTTTATAATCTCGCGAGGCACTCGGTCCGAGGACTTCAGGCATGAACACAGTGACAGCGGCCAATCTGGTCGGCATCACCGGCATCGCCCGGCGGCTTGTGCTGGATGGCGCACTGGACGAGTCTTCGGCGCGCGAGGCGCTGGACAAGGCAACGGCAGCCCGCAAGCAGGTGGCCGCATACCTGCGCGAGCACAAGCTGGTCACCGCTGCGCAGATGGCCGCGGCGAACTCCATCGAGTTTGGCATGCCGCTGTTCGACCCGGCCACGATGGACGGGCAGCTCAGCGCGATCAAGCTGATCAGCGAGGAGCTGCTGCAGAAGCACGCGGTGCTGCCGCTGTTCAAGCGCGGCAGCCGCCTGTTCGTGGGCACATCGGACCCCACCAACACCCATGCACTGGACGAGATCAAGTTCCACACCAATCTCACGGTGGAGCCGATCCTGGTCGACGAGGACAGTATCCGCCGCACCCAGGACATCTGGCTGCAGTCGTCCGACAGTTTTGGCGATGCGCTGGATGATGCCGATGGCCTGGACGCGCTCGACGTTGGCACTGACGACGACGCCGGCAAGATGGACAACGCGGTCGACGGCAAGGACGACACGCCGGTCGTCAAGTTCGTCAACAAGGTGCTGGTGGACGCGATCAAGCGCGGTGCATCCGATATCCACTTCGAGCCCTATGAAAACGACTACCGGGTACGCCTGCGCATCGACGGCATCCTCAAGCAGGTGGCGAAGATGCCGGTCAAGCTCAACGGCCGCATCACCGCGCGCCTGAAGGTCATGGCGCAGTTGGACATCGCCGAGAAGCGTGTGCCGCAGGACGGGCGCATCAAGCTCAATCTGTCGAAGACCAAGCAGATCGACTTCCGCGTGAGCACGCTGCCGACGCTGTTTGGCGAGAAGGTCGTGCTGCGTATCCTCGATGCCAGCGCTGCGAAGCTGGGCGTCGACAAGCTGGGCTACGAGCCGGATCAGCAGAAACTGTTTCTCGAAGCGATCCATAAACCGTATGGCATGGTGCTGGTGACCGGCCCGACCGGCTCGGGCAAGACGGTGTCGCTGTACACGGCGCTGGGCATCCTCAACGACGAGACGCGCAACATCTCGACTGCCGAGGACCCGGTGGAAATCCGTCTGCCGGGCGTCAACCAGGTACAGCAGAACGTCAAACGCGGCATGACCTTCGCCGCCGCGCTGCGCTCGTTCCTGCGCCAGGACCCGGACATCATCATGGTCGACCTGGAAACGGCCGAGATCGCGATCAAGGCGGCACAGACGGGGCATATGGTGCTGTCGACGCTGCACACCAATGATGCCCCGCAGACCATTGCCCGCCTGATGAACATGGGGATTGCGCCGTACAACATCACCAGCTCGGTGACGCTGGTGATTGCCCAGCGCCTGGCGCGGCGACTGTGCCCGAAGTGCAGGCGTAAGGTGGACCTGCCCGACCACGCACTGCTGGCGGAAGGCTTCAATGAAGATCAGGTACGGGGCGGCATCGAGTTGTACGAAGCTGTGGGATGCGACGAGTGCACCAACGGCTACAAGGGCCGCGTGGGCGTATACCAGGTGATGCCGATGAGCGAGCAGATCCAGGAGATCATCCTGCAGGGCGGCAACGCGATCCAGATTGCCGAAGTGGCCGAACGCGCCGGCGTCAACGATCTGCGCAAATCCGCGCTGGAGAAGGCGCGGCAGGGCTTGACCAGTCTGGCGGAGATCAACCGGGTGACGAAGGACTGAGGTTCCGACACTGCCGCGGCTTTCAGCAGACGCTATCGGATCGGTCGGAATACGCGCTTCAACAATCCGAAGAGTCAGGGCAAGGCTGATCAAGTCGTCATTCCTGCGGCCCTCAGCAGATGCATTCGTGGTCAGGGTGGGCTTACAACAGCCGCATGGCTGATCATCGATGGAAAGGTCACTGAAAGCATAAGGCGCTGGATGATCAGCCAGTCGGCTGTTGAAAGCCCGGCGTACGCCGGGATGACGGGCGCGGGAGAGAACGAATTCGTGGCCTGAAGCCGGCAGGCCGTCACGAACCGACCTGCCACTTTGGACGCCAAGCCGCTACCATGCGGCTATCTGCCCGGCTGGGGAAAGCCGGTCCATCTGGGGGAACACCCGCATGTCTGCCACCCGCACCGCCGCCCGCAAGACCGTCGGCAACAAGCCCGCAGCGCCCGTTCGCCAGGGCGTGACGCTGGATACCTTTGTCTGGGAGGGCACCGACAAGCGCGGCGTCAAGATGAAGGGCGAGCAGCAGGCGAAGAACGCCAACATGCTGCGCGCGGAACTGCGCCGGCAGGGCATCCAGCCTTCGGTGGTGAAAACAAAGCCGAAGCCGCTGTTCGGCAGCGCGGGCAAAACGATCTCACCCAAGGACATCTCGGTGTTCAGCCGCCAGCTGGCAACGATGATCAAGTCAGGCGTGCCGGTGGTGCAGGCGCTGGAGATCATCGGCAACGGCAACAAGAACCCACGCATGTCCAAGATGGTCAATGCGATGCGGCTCGACATCGAGGGTGGCTCGTCGATCAACGAGGCACTGGCCAAGCATCCGGTGCAATTCGACGAACTGTTCCGCAATCTTGTGCGCGCGGGTGAATCGGCAGGCGTGCTGGAAACCGTGCTCGACACGATTGCCACCTACAAGGAAAACACCGAAAAGCTCAAGGGCAAGATCAAGAAGGCGCTGTTCTACCCTGCGATGACGATCGCCGTCGCGATTCTCGTCAGCGCGATCCTGTTGATCTTCGTGGTCCCACAGTTTGAAGATGTCTTCAAGGGCTTCGGCGCCGATCTGCCGGCTTTCACCCAGATCATCGTCAACGCGTCGCGCTTCATGGTGACCTGGTGGTGGCTGATCCTGCTGATGTTTGTCGTTACGATCGCCGTTACTATCTTCGCATTCAAGCGCTCCCCTACATTCCAACACTTCATCGACCGCATGATTCTCAAGGTGCCTGTGGTCGGCGCGATCATGCACAACTCGGCAGTGGCACGGTTCGCACGCACGCTAGCGACGACGTTCAAGGCCGGCGTGCCGCTGGTCGAGGCGCTGGATTCGGTGGCCGGCGCCACCGGAAACACCGTCTACGAACACGCGGTGCGCCGCATCCAGGATGATGTCTCGGTGGGCTATCAGGTCAACATGGCGATGAAGCAGGTCAACCTGTTCCCTCACATGGTGGTGCAGATGACGGCGATCGGCGAAGAGGCAGGTGCGCTCGACACCATGCTGTTCAAGGTGGCCGAGTTCTACGAGGAAGAGGTCAACAATGCGGTGGATGCCTTGGCCAGCCTGATCGAGCCGATGATCATGGTCTTCATCGGCGTCATCGTCGGCGGCATGGTCATCGGCATGTACCTGCCGATCTTCAAACTTGCGGCGGTGGTCGGCTGATTCGATGGCGTTTCTAGATCAGAACCCCGCCCTTGGCTTTCCGCTCGCCGCCGGCTTTGGCCTGCTGGTGGGCAGCTTCCTCAACGTCGTGATCCTGCGTCTGCCGCGGCGCATGGAGTGGCAGTGGAAGCGCGATTCGCGCGAGATCCTGGGGGAGCCGGAGCTCTACGATCCGCCGCCACCGGGGATCGTCGTCGAGCGTTCGCATTGCCCGCACTGCGGGCACCAGTTGTCGTGGTACGAGAACATCCCGGTGCTGAGCTGGCTGGCGCTGCGTGGCAAGTGCCGTAGCTGCAAGGCGCCGATCTCGGCGCAGTATCCGGCGGTCGAATTGCTGACCATGCTGCTGTTCGTGGCCTGCGTGTGGCGCTTCGGATTCGGTTGGCAGGGCTTCGGTGCGCTGGTGTTGACCGGTTTCCTGGTCGCGGCGTCGGGCATCGATGTGCGGACCCAGTTGCTGCCCGATTCGTTGACCCTGCCGTTGATGTGGCTGGGGTTGATCGCGAGCCTCGACAGTCTCTACATGCCGGCAAAACCCGCCTTGCTCGGCGCGGTGGTGGGCTACGCGAGCCTTTGGACGGTGTGGTGGCTGTTCAAGCAGGCCACCGGCAAGGAAGGCATGGGCCACGGCGACTTCAAGTTGCTGGCCGCGCTCGGCGCGTGGTGCGGGCTGAGCGGATTGTTGCCGATCATCCTGCTGTCGGCGGTGGCCGGCGCGATCATCGGGTCGATCATGCTCGCCGTGCAGGGCCGCGACCGGTCGACGCCGATTCCGTTCGGGCCGTATCTGGCCATCGCCGGCTGGGTGACCTTCATGTGGGGTCACGATCTGGTCGAGAGCTACAAACAACTCGCCGGCCTCGGCTGACCGCAGTTTCGCGATGAGCGCGTTGATCATCGGTCTGACCGGCGGGATCGCTTCGGGCAAGACCGCGGCCACGCAGGCGTTCGAGCGTCGCGGCATCGTGGTCGCGGATGCGGACCTCGCTGCGCGCGACGCGGTGGCACCCGGGAGTACGGGCCTGAGCGCGGTGGTCGATGCGTTCGGTGCGGATGCGCTTGCGGGCGATGGCAGTCTCGACCGCGCCGCGATGCGGCGCCGGATCTTCGCCGATCCCCAGGCTCGTGTTCGGCTCGAAGCCATCATCCATCCGCGCGTACGTGCTGCGTTGCGCGTGATCTGCGAGACGGCACCCGGCCCCTATGCGGTCGCGGCGATTCCCTTGCTGACCGAAGGCGGACGCGCGGCGTATCCGTGGCTGCACCGGGTACTGTTGATCGATGTGCCGCGTGAACTGCAACTGGCGCGCCTGCTGGCCCGCGACGGGATCGATGCGACGCTGGCCGAACGGATGCTGGCCGCGCAGGCGTCCCGCGACGCGCGGCTGGCGATCGCGGACGACGTGATCGCCAACGACGGGACGCTCGATGCGCTGGATGCGGCGGTCGGGGTACTGGATCGACGGTACCGGGAGATTGCGGGCGCGGTTTCGTAGGGCGCTGAGGGTGATGTGCGGCCATCCCGGCGATGGCATCCGGGTCAGGTGCGTGCCCCACTCAATCTTGATTCGCGATATCGCGCTGTCGGGTGGGTGCGATACCAACTGCCCACGCCCTTCAAGACAACTCCGTTTGCCGTTTACGGTGCGATGCGGGAAGCCGGTCCGGTTCGGCGTCAGCACGAATGCATCTTCTCGCCGTGCGCGTCCTGCACGATGCGCGTGCGACGCCCCAACGAAGAACAGTCAGGGCCGCACGGACTCAGACCGGCGACCACAGGCTCCGGATCGCGGCGATGCCCTGGGCACCATGGCGGCGAGCCTCGGGGATGTCGTCGGGCGTCATGCCGCCGATCGCGTAGATCGGCAACGCCGTGGTTTCGCGCAGGTGCGCGAAGGCAGTCCAGCCGATGCCCGGCACGCCAGGATGGCTCGCGGTCTCGGCGACGGGGCCGAGGACGATGAAGTCGCAGCCGATACGCGCAGCCTGGGCGATATCGTCCGCGGTGTGGCAGGAAGCGGCCAGCAGCGTGCCCTCGGGGACAGGACGCACCGCGAGCGCCTGGAGCGCCGCCGACTTCAGATGAACACCGACGCCTGCCGCCAGCGCGGCGTCGACGGGCCCGTTGAACAGCAACTGCGCGTCACGCCTGCGGCAGCGGGTGGCGGCCTGTTGCAGCAGAGCCATCTGCCGCTCGGCAGGAATGCCCGGCAACCGCAGCTGGATGCGCCGGATGCCGCGCCGCAGGGCGTCGTCGAGCGCCCGCAACCAAGGCGCGTCGTCGTCGCCGGGTGGCGCTGTCACGAGATAGCGATCGGGCGCCTGCAATGCGGCAACGACGGGCAGGTCGGCGGGCGGCATCGAATAGCGGCCCAGCTTGTCGGTCGCGACCCAGGCCAGCGCCTGCCCTTCCCGCCCCTTGGGCACGCCGTCCCAATGGGTGATGTGGCGGACGTCGAGCCGAAGGCGCTTGGTCGGGTATTGCTGCGGCACGGCCATCAACGGCGGACCGACGGTGACCCGGATGCCAAGCTCCTCGTCGAGTTCGCGGATCAGGGCCGCATCCGGGGTTTCGCCGGCTTCGCGCTTGCCACCGGGAAACTCCCAGAGGCCCGGCATGTCGCGGTTGGGCGTGCGCCGCGACAGCAGGATCCGGCCCCGCTTGTCGGTGATGACGCCGGCGACGACCTCGATGACGCGTTCGCTCATGCCGTTGGGGACTTCGGAGAGGGCGGTCAGGTTAGGCGGGGTGCCAGGGATTTGCCAGTCGCTGGGGGAGACGAGGGGGTTCGCCACGCGTGGCCTGTATCGCTCGGGCAGAGCGGGCATTGCGGGTCCTCGCTTTCCTACTCCGGGGTGGATCGCCTGGGATGGGCGGTGCGCGAGGGGCTGCCCTCACCCCAACCCCTCTCCCAGAGGGAGAGGGGCTTGGTACCACGCGAGCGTGAAGGGAGAGGGGCTTGGTGCCGCGCGAGCGTGGAGGCGTTGCCGGATTGCTCAGCGCAGCTTGAGGACTGGCTTGAGCCCCTCTCCTTCGGGAGAGGGGTTGGGGTGAGGGGCGACGTTCGCGAGAATCACTTCGAGCACGGATTCCGTGCGCACCAGCGCGTCATGGTTCCAGAAACGCAGCACGCGGAAGCCGCGACGTTCGAGAAAACACGTTCGATCAGCATCCACGTCTTGCTGCTGCTGTGAGCCATCGAGTTCGACGATCAGCCTGGCGTCGACGCTGAGGAAATCGACGACATAGGTCCCGAGCGGTTGCTGGCGACGGAACTTCACCCCAAGGCGCCGGTCGCGCAGGTGGAACCACAACAGACGCTCGGCGTCGGTGGATTCGCGGCGCAGGTGGCGGGCGAACTGAAGCTTGGCAGAGGTGGATTGCATGCGCCGGACTCCGGGGGACCGGGAGCAGTGTGTTTGGCGCGATGCGGGTGTGTCGTTCGGTCGGATGGCGATGTGATTGTCAGGGGATCGCCTGGGGTGGCATGCGTGCGAAGAGCGCCCTCACCCCAACCCCTCTCCCAAAGGGAGAGGGGCTCAAATATCGCGAGATCCGGCTTTCAAGCCCCTCTCCCTTTGGGAGAGGGGTTGGGGTGAGGGCGCTCTCCGCGAAGCGGCGACACTCGCAAATCACCCACCCTCACCCGACGCGCTGCGCGCGTCGACCTCTCCCGGAGGGAGAGGTGCCCACAGCCGCGACTCGCCAGCGCTGCGCGCGTCGACCCCGGATCAAGCTCGGGGCAGGTGCTCTCCCGGAGGGAGCGGCGCCAATCAAGCGCGTCCGCTGGACGTCAGCTCAGCTGCCCGTGGCAGTGCTTGAACTTCTTGCCGCTGCCGCACGGGCACGGGTCGTTGCGGCCGACCTTGTCGCCTTCGCGAACGATCGGCGTCTGCGCAGCCTGCGAGGCAGCGGCCGCACGCACGTCTTCGGCTTCCTCGTCGGCGCCATAACCGCCGGCGTCGGCGTGCTGGAACTGGGCCTGGTTGAGCTTGGCTTCAACCTGGCGGCGCTCCTCGGCCTCCAGCGCGGCGATCTCGTCCTCGCTGCGCACGCGCACGCGTGCCAGCATCGTCACGACGTCGTGCTTGACCTTGTCCAGCATCTCGGAGAACAGCTCGAACGCTTCGCGCTTGTATTCCTGCTTCGGCTGCTTCTGCGCGTAACCGCGCAGATGGATGCCCTGGCGCAGGTAATCCATGCGGCCCAGATGCTCCTTCCAGCCCTGGTCGAGCACGTTGAGCATGATGTGCTTCTCCAGCATGCGCATCGTCTCGTCGCCGAGTGACGTTTCCTTCTCGGCGAACAGGCGATCGACTTCCTGCTGCACGTGATCGGCGATCTGCTCGGCGTCGAGTTCTTCGCTGGTCTTCGCCATTTCCGTCAGCGGCAGACGCATGCCGAACTCGCGGTCGATCTCGGATTCGAGACCCGGCAGATCCCACTGTTCGTCGATCGACTGCGGCGGCACGTAACGGCCGACAATGCCGGCGATGACGTCGGCGCGGATGCCGTCGACATTGTCCTGGATGCTCTCGGCGTCCAGCAGTTCGTCACGCTGGCCGTAGATGACCTTGCGCTGGTCGTTGTTGACGTCGTCGAAGTCGAGCAGGTTCTTGCGGATGTCGAAGTTGTGCGCTTCCACCTTGCGCTGCGCGTTCGCGATCTGCTTGGTGACCAGCGGCGATTCGATGATGTCGTCTTCCTGCAGGCCCATGCGCGCCATGACCTTCTGCACCCAGTCGGCTGCGAAGATGCGCATCAGGTTGTCTTCGAGCGACAGGTAGAAACGGCTCGAACCCGGATCGCCCTGGCGGCCCGAACGGCCGCGCAACTGGTTGTCGATGCGGCGCGATTCGTGACGTTCGGTGCCGATGATGTGCAGGCCGCCGGCGGCCTTGACCGCATCGTGGCGCACCTGCCACTCCTCGCGCAGCTTCGCCTTCGTCGCCTCGTCGACCGGCACGCCGGTCTCGGCTTCCAGCGTCGCCAGTTCGGTTTCGAGCGAACCACCCAGCACGATGTCGGTACCGCGGCCGGCCATGTTGGTCGCGATGGTCACCGCGCCCGGACGACCCGCCTGCGCGATGATCGTCGCCTCGCGTTCGTGCTGCTTGGCGTTGAGCACTTCGTGGTGGATGCCTTCCTTGCGCAGATGCTCGCTGAGCAGCTCCGACACTTCGATCGACGTCGTGCCGACCAGCACCGGCTGGCCGCGTTCGTTGGCCGCCTGGATCTCGCGTGCGACCGCGCGGTACTTGCCCGGACGGTTGAGGAACACCGCATCGGGCGCGTCCTTGCGGATCATCGGGCGATGCGTCGGGATCACCACGACTTCGAGCTGATAGATGCTCTCGAATTCGAACGCTTCGGTATCCGCGGTACCGGTCATGCCCGAGAGCTTGCCGTACATGCGGAACAGGTTCTGGAAGGTGATGCTGGCGAGCGTCTGGTTCTCGCGCTGCACCGGCACGCCTTCCTTCGCCTCGACCGCCTGGTGCAGGCCGTCCGACCAGCGGCGGCCCGGCAGCGTGCGACCGGTGAACTCGTCGACGATGATGACCTCGCCGTCGCGGATGATGTAGTGGTCGTCGCGCTGGTAGATCGCATGCGCGCGCAGGCCGGCATTGAGGTGATGCACGACGTGGATGTTCTGCGGCGCGTAGAGACTGTCGTCCTCGCCGAGGATGCCGGCCTTGCGCAGCAGTTCTTCCGCATGTTCCTGGCCGGCTTCGGACAGGTGGACCTGCTTGCCCTTCTCGTCGACCCAGAAGTCGCCGTCACCTTCTTCCGTTTCCTGGCGGACCAGCGACGGGACGATGCGGTTGACCTTGATGTAGAGCTCCGGCGAATCGTCGGCCGGGCCGGAGATGATCAGCGGCGTGCGCGCTTCGTCGATCAGGATCGAGTCGACTTCGTCGATGATCGCGTAGTTGAGCGTGCGCTGGTAACGATCAGCCTTCGACAGCGCCATGTTGTCGCGCAGGTAGTCGAAGCCGAATTCGTTGTTGGTGCCGTAGGTGATGTCGGCGCGGTAGGCGTCGCGCTTGGCTTCGCCGTGTGGCATGCCCGGCCAGATCACGCCGACCGACAGGCCGAGCCAGTTATAGAGCTTGCCCATCTGCGCAGCATCGCGGCGTGCCAGATAGTCGTTGACCGTGATGACGTGGACGCCCTTGCCCTCGAGCGCATTGAGATAGGTCGGCAGCGTGCCGACGAGGGTCTTGCCCTCACCGGTGCGCATCTCGGCGATCTTGCCCATGTGCAGCACCATGCCGCCGATCAGCTGCACGTCATAGGGACGCATGCCCAGCACGCGCTTGCTGGCCTCGCGACACACCGCAAACGCTTCGGGCAGGATCTTGTCGAGCGTTTCGCCCTTGGCGACGCGTTCCTTGAACTCCGGTGTCCTGGCCTGCAGTTCGGCGTCCGACAGCGCCTCCATTTCGGGCTCGAGCGCGTTGATCTTCACCACGATCTTCTCGAGCTGTTTGACGAAACGGTCGTTGCGGCTACCGAAGACGCTGGTGAGCAGGCGATTGAGCATTGGAAGTCCGGTTCTGGAGACGGAACGCGGCCCGGGGCGGTTTCCCCCGAATCCGCAAACAAGAAAAAGGGCGCGGGGCGCCCTTCGATGGCAACACGCATTGTAGCTTGGGGAGCGCAGGGGTGTTTTCAAGCGGGATGGGGGTGCTGCTCGCGTGCTGTGCCGGCGCTGCGCCTGGTGTGCGTGGCACGTGTGGGCGTGCTGCCTTCGCCCGACGCGCTACGCGCGTTAACGCCGGATCAACTCCGGGCAGATTCTCTCCCGGAGGAAGATGTGCGAATCCTCTGCAATCCCGGAAAAAGCCGTTGGCTGAGCCGAGACGTCGAGAGCGATAGTGAGCTGGTTGAGCCCTCTCCTCTTGAAGAGGGCTTGGGCGTGAGGGTGCTATTCCGCGGGAAAGCCCCACCCTCACCCGACGCGCTGTGCGCGTCGACCCCGGATCAAGTCCGGGGCAGGCTCTCTCCCGGAGGGAGATGTGCCCATCTTCCAGCGACGCGAGTTGAATAGGCGCATTTGAATACCGCTACGCTCTACCCATCCTGCGCAAGCGCCGCGATGCGCTTACTGCCGGCTGACACCCATGTCGCCGAGGAACTTGCGCGGATTCTGCACGCGGCCGTGCTCCCAGACTTCGAAATGCACGTGGGCGCCGGTCGAGCGGCCGGTCGAACCGGCCTTGGCGATCTCGCCTCCAACGCGCACCAAGTCACCCACCTTCACCACGTTGCGCGAGTTGTGCGCGTAGCGGGTCACGTAGCCATTGCCGTGGTCCACTTCGACCACGTTGCCGTAGCCGCTGCGCACGCCCGAATAGCTGACCACGCCATCGGCGACGGTCATCACGCGGTCGCCGGTGCGGGCGTCGAAGTCGATGCCCTTGTGGAACTGGCCGCCGCGGCCGAACGGGTCGGCGCGGTAGCCGTACCCCGAGGTCATGAAGCTGCTCGCGACCGGCGAGCGCGACGGCAGTGCGTTCTGCTCGATGCGGCGATCGAACAGCAGCGCTTCGAGCACCGAAAGCTGCTGGCCGGAACTGGCGAGGTCGCCGTCGAGTGCGTCCATGCCGCCGAGCAGCTTGCGGGCCGGCATGTCACGCGCCGGTTCCGCACCACCCTGGCCGACCGGACGGTCGAAATCGAATTCGCCGTCCTCCATGCCTGCGCCGCGCGCGAGCCGGTCGCCCAGTGCATTGAGGCGGTTGGCCTGGGCCTGCAGTTCGCCCATCCGGGCGGCAAGCGCGTTGATCTCGCGCTGCGCTTCGCGGCGGGTCTCCTCGATGCCGCGTTCGTTCGCCGAGGCCACGCCGTGCATGCGCGCGACTTCGGCGGCATTGAGCGCGGCGCCGCCACAGAGGCTGGCGATTGCGACGGCGGTCATGACGGTGAGGGGTTTGCGTACCGCGAGTGCGCGGGCCTTGGCGGCCGCCTGCGCGGCGCGACCGCGCATATCATTCAACAACGTATCCAGAGTCATGCGTGCCAATGTCTGATTTCAGGTCCAGGTCCAAGCCACCCCGCATCGGTGCATCCCGTAGCGGGATTCCGACGGCCGCACTGGATGCGGCACTGGGTGGTGCGTCGGCCGATCCGATCCGCCGGGCCATGTGGCTCGACGCGCTGGACCGCCGCCTCGTTCCCCTGCTGCCTCCGGCGCTGGCGCCACATACGCGGCTGGCCAATGTCGATGGCAACAGGCTGGTCTTCCTCGTCGATTCGCCCATCTGGCACGCCAGGCTGCGCCTGTCGGCCGATGTGCTGCTCGACGCCGCCCGGTCCATCGGGCTGGATGTCAGCGACATCGTAATCAGGACCTCGACCCGACCGCTCCGACCCGGGGTCGATGCAGGTCGTGCACGTCCGACACCGCCGTCCGCCGTCGCACGCAGGGCCGTGGCGGACGCATTGGCCTCGCTGCAACCGCCGGATGACGACAACAGCGGGACGCGATAGGTCGGGAGATCCCTTCTCCCCCGGTCACCGACGTGGACGTCGAGTGAAGGGAAGCGGGCATCCTACCGGCGGCTTCACGGCAGGAAGTTAACTGAAAATTAAATAATCAGAAATTTAAAGTAAAATTTCTGTTAGAAATGCGGTCTGTCCTGAACCGTAACGGCCGCCATTGACCGGGTTCACGGCGGATTTCCGAAGATGAACCGGCTCGCTCAGGCGATTGCCGGCGTTCCGTAGGCCAACGGCGCCGGGGCGGTCGAGTCGAAGCTGACCTTCTCCCACGCATCGGCCTGCGCCAGCAGCGCGCGCACCAGTTTGTTGTTGAGCGCGTGCCCGGACTTGTAGCCGACGAAGCGGCCCAGGATGGGGTGGCCGGCCAGATACAGGTCGCCCACCGCGTCGAGGATCTTGTGGCGCACGAATTCGTTGGCGTAGCGCAGCCCGTCGTCGTTGAGCACGCGGAACTCGTCGAGCACGATGGCGTTGTCCATCGAGCCGCCGAGGCCGAGGTTGCGCTCGCGCATGTATTCCAGATCCCGCATGAAACCGAAGGTGCGCGCGCGGCTGACTTCGCGGATGTAGGCGTCGGTCGAGAACTCGACTTCCGCGCGCGACTGCGCGAGCGGGATCGCCGGATGATCGAACGCGATGGTGAAATCGAGGGCATAGCCATCGTAGGGTTCGAACCGCGCGATCTTGTCGCCTTCGCGCACTTCCACCGGCTTGAGTACGCGGATGAAACGCTTGGGCGCGTCCTGCTCGACCACGCCGGCCGACTGCAGCAGGAACACGAACGGGCCGGACGAGCCGTCCATGATCGGCACTTCGGCCGCGGACAGTTCGACATAGAGATTGTCGACGCCGAGGCCCGCGAGCGCGGACATCAGGTGTTCGACGGTCTGCACGTTGGCCGGGCCGCAGCTCAGGCCGGTGCACAACGTGGTTTCGGTGACGAGGTTGCCGTCGGCCGGAATCTCGACCACGGGGTCCAGGTCGACGCGGCGGAACACGATGCCGGTGTCGGGCGTTGCCGGGCGCAGGGTCAGGAACACTTTCTCGCCACTGTGCAGGCCGACGCCTGTCGCGCGGATCACGTTCTTGATGGTGCGTTGGCGGGGCATGGGGGAGTCCGCAGGAAGGAAGGATCCGCGCGTCCGTCATCGGACTGTCATCGGAACCGGGAGGCAGATTATCACGGCGCCGGCTGAACCTGAACGAAAGCGCGACGGTGCATCAATGCGCTGGATGTATGCGGAAAATCCGCACGGCAGCGCCGGAAAATGGCCCACCGGAAAGCCCGGTGGACCCAAAGGCACCGCGCGGACAACGCGATGCCGGGTAAAGCCTCATGGCGGGAGGACGATCCGCCATGCATGCAGCGGCCTACCTTCGCCGCGCTCCGGTCAACGGTGCGCGCACAACGGACTGCCGCGATCGGCGCGGATCAGTCGGCCTGGCGACGCAGGGCGAGACGAAGCGCTTGCGAGGCACTGCCTCGCGCTTCGTCGCGCGCCCGGCCATGGATGGCCGGGCCGGACCTACCGGAGCCGATGATCTGCGCCATGGATGGCATCAGTCAGCCTGGCGACGCAGGAAAGCAGGAATGTCCAGGTAGCTGCTGTCGCTGCCGAAGTCGGCCGCCTTGGGTGCCTCCGACGCTTCCGGGCGCGCCGGTCCGCGCAGCGACGATGCCGCCGACGTGCCACTGCCGTTGCCGCGCAGCGACGCCGCAATGCTGTGACCCGGGCTGTACGGGGCCACGGCGTCGGACTCGTCTTCGATCAGCATGCCGGTCGTGCCGTCACGGACACCACGCTGGTTGTTGCTGATCAGCTGCACCTGCGGCTTGCCGCGGCCGGCGCTGTCGCCGTTGTAGCCGGTGCCCCGTGCGGGAGCGCGGTTGAGGCCGGTGGCGACCACGGTCACGCGGACTTCGTCCTGCATGTCGGGATCGAGCACGGTGCCGATGACGATGGTCGCGTCTTCGCTGGCGAAGTTCTCGACGGTGCGGCCGACTTCGTCGAACTCGGCCATCGTGAAGTCCGCGCCGGCGGTGATGTTGACCAGGATGCCGTTGGCGCCGGCCAGGTTGACGTCGTCGAGCAGCGGGTTCTGGATCGCGGCTTCGGCGGCGGCTTGCGCGCGGTCGTCGCCACGTGCGCTGCCGGTGCCCATCATCGCCAGACCCATTTCCGACATCACGGTGCGCACGTCAGCAAAGTCGACGTTGATCAGGCCCGGACGGACGATCAGGTCGGCGATGCCCTGCACGGCGCCCAGCAGCACGTCGTTGGCGGCGCGGAACGCCTGGATCATCGTGGCGTTGCGGCCGAGGACGGTGATCAGCTTCTCGTTGGGGATGGTGATCAGCGAGTCGCAATGCGCCGACATCTCTTCGATGCCCTTGAGCGCGACCTGCATGCGGCGACGGCCTTCGAACGGGAACGGCTTGGTGACCACGGCGACGGTCAGGATGCCCATCTCCTTGGCCAGCTGCGCGACGACCGGGGCTGCGCCGGTGCCGGTGCCGCCGCCCATGCCGGCGGTGATGAACACCATGTCGGCGCCCTGCAGCGCATCCATGATGATCTCGCGGTCTTCCAGCGCGGCCTGACGGCCGACTTCCGGGTTGGCGCCTGCGCCCAGGCCCTTGGTGACGCTGCTGCCGAGCTGTAGCTGCAGCTTGGCGCCGCAGTTCTTGATCGCCTGCGAATCGGTGTTGGCGGTGATGAACTCCACGCCGTCGACGCTGTTGTTGACCATGTGCGCGACCGCGTTGCCACCGCCGCCGCCGACACCGATGACCTTGATCACCGCGTTTGGAGCCATCTTCTCGACCAGTTCGAAATGTGCCATGTCCGTCGTCCTCTGGGTTTGGGCCGGGTTCGGCGTGGTGTCCACGTCCTTCCCGGCATCTATTGGTTTAGTTACCGCTTGCCGCACTTGCGTCTGCCGCCGTCGCCCTGCCCGCCGCGTCCCGCACTGGCGCGTATCAGAATTCGCCGTTGAACCGCGCCCACATCTTTTTCAGCCACCCGCCGGCGCGACCGCCGGAAACCACCGGACGCCGCGGGTGTTCGATCTGGCTGCCCATCAGCAGCAGGCCCACGCCGCTGGCGTGCACCGGATTGCCGACCACTTCGCCCAGGCCCGTGACGTGCTGCGGAATGCCTACGCGGACCGGCATCTGCAGCATTTCCTCGGCGAGTTCGACCACGCCTTCCATCTTCGAAGCGCCACCGGTCAGCACCATGCCGGCGCGGACGTGCTGCTCGAAGCCCGAGCGGCGCAGTTCGGCCTGCACCATCTCGAAGATCTCCTCGTAGCGCGCCTGTACCGCCTGCGCCAGCGACTGGCGCGGCAGGCGACGCGGCGGACGATCGCCGACGCTCGGCACCTGGATCGACTCCTCGCTGGTCGCCAGCTGCGCCAGCGCGCAGGCGTAGCGGACCTTGATCTGCTCGGCTTCCGGCGTCGGCGTGCGCAGCATGTGCGCGATGTCTTCGGTGACCTTGTCGCCGGCGATGGGCAGGCTTGCGGTGTGACAGATCGCACCGCCCACGAAGACGGCCAGATCGGTCGTGCCCGCGCCCATGTCGACCAGCACCACGCCGAGCTCGCGCTCGTCGGACGTCAACACCGCGGTGCTCGATGCCAGCGACGACAGGATCAGATCGTCGATCGACAGGCCGCAGCGCTGCACGCACTTGCTGATGTTGGCGGCGGCCGACTGCGCGCAGACCACGAGGTGCGCATGCACTTCGAGGCGCACGCCAGTCATGCCGACCGGATTGCGGATGCCTTCCTGCGAATCGTCGAGTACGTACTCGCGCGGGATCGCATGCAGGATCTTCTGGTCGGCCGGAATCGCGACTGCCTTGGCGGCGTCGAGCACGCGGTCGAGATCGGCCCAGGTCACTTCGTTGTCGCGGATCGGCACGATGCCCGGCGAGTTGCGGCACTGCACGTGGTTGCCGGAGATCGACGCGTAGACCGAGCGGATCTCGCAGCCTGCCATCAGCTCGGCTTCCTCGACGGCGCGCTGGATCGACTGCACGGTCGATTCGATGTCGACGACCACGCCGCGCTTGAGTCCGCGCGATTCGTGGCTGCCGATGCCGATGACTTCGATCGGATTGCCCGGCGAATACTCGCCGACCAGCGCCACCACTTTCGAGGTGCCGATGTCCAGTCCGACGATGAGGGTCTTGTCGCCTTTGCGGTTCATGTGCTGGAGCCGGGATTCGTGAGTGGGGATGACCAGCCGTGCGGCTGTTGAGAGCGGAGATGCGAAGCGGCGATGTCGTCGCCCGGCTTCGACCAGACGAGCGCGAAACCATTCGTGTAGCGGAGGTCGGCGCGCGCGAGCGGCTCGGCGCGGCCGGTGGTCAGTCGCGGCAGCATCCGTGCGAAACGCGCCAGGCGCAGGCGGGCCTCCTGACTGCCGACGATGACTTCGGTGCCCCCCGACAGCGTCAGCTGCCAGCTGCCACGCGCATCCAGCACCACCCGCTCGACCTGCACGCCGGCAGTGCCGAACAGCTCGCGCGACTCGTTGTAGAGCGCGACGATGTCGGCGATGCGGTTCTCTGGACCGTCGAAACGCGGCATCTGCGCCGGCGCGTCAACGCCGTCGGCGGCGAACAGGCGGCCGCGGGTCGACAGCAGGCGTTCTTCACCCCAGTGGGCGAACGGCACGTGTTCGGCGATGCGCACGTCGAGCACGTCCGGCCAGCGCTTGCGCACCTCGACACCCGCGACCCACGGCACGCGCGCAATATCGCGCTGCGCATCCCCCAGATCGACGGCGAAGAATCCGCGCTGTGCATGCGGCAGTGCGGCGGCGCGCAGGCGTGCGGTGTCGACCTGCTCCAGCCCATCATTGACGCGCAACACGCGCAGTGGCCAGCGCTCGGCGCCGATCCAGCCGTTGACGACGGCGACCACCGGCAGGGCCACCAGCGCAATCGCCAGTGCCCAGGCCAGGACCCGCAGCATCGTGCCGAACGCCTGGTTCATCGCGGCGCCACCTCCGACGGAACGGTCGCTTCGAGCACGCGCCAGCACAGCGCCGGATAGTCGATACCGATCTTCGCCGCGGCTTTTGGCACCAGCGAATGGCTGGTCATGCCCGGCGCGGTGTTCACTTCGAGCAGCAGAAGTGCGCCGGTGCGACGGTCGCGCATCACGTCGACGCGCCCCCAACCACTGCAGCCGGCGGTCACGAACGCATCGACCGCGAGCGCACCGATGCGCGCCTCGTCGTCGCCGTCCAGGCCCGGGCACAGGTACTGGGTGTCGTCGGACACGTACTTGGCGTCGTAGTCGTACCAGGCGCCCTTGGGCACGATGCGGATCGACGGCAACGCGTGCGGGCCGTCGACGTCTTCGATGACCGCGACGGTGAGTTCGTCGCCCTCGACCATCTGCTCCATCAACAGTTCGCCGGGATAGCGCGCGGCGAGCTCCACCGCGGCGTCCAGGTCGGCATCTTCGAACACGCGGCTGATGCCGACGCTCGAACCTTCCTTTGACGGCTTGATGATCACCGGCAAGCCGATCTCGCGCGCGGCAGCGTGTACGTCATCGCCCGGCTGCAGGCGGCGGTAGCGTGGCGTCGGCAGATCGAGGCTCATCCACACCTGCTTGGTGCGGATCTTGTCCATGGTCAGCGCCGAACCGAGCACGCGCGAACCCGTGTACGGAATCGCGAACGCGTCGAGCAGACCCTGCACCACGCCGTTCTCGCCATCACCGCCGTGCAGGATGTTGAACACGCGGTCGAAGCGGCCGGCGACGATGTCCCTGGCCAGCGCGGGCACGCCGTCGACGGCATGCGCATCGACGCCGCGCGAGCGCAGCGCATCGAGCACGCCCTGCCCCGACTGCAGCGAGACTTCGCGCTCCGAACCCGGGCCACCGAGCAGCACAGCGACGCGACCGAACACGGCCGGATCGGTGAAGCGCGGCGGCGACAGCGTTGTGCTCATCGCGCGGCCTCCGTTACCTGGAAGCCGGACTGCGCCAGCTGCTGCACGGCCGCGCCGATGTCACCGGCGCCCATCATCAGCAGCAGATCGCCGTCCTGCAGGATGTCCGGCAGCACGCCGGCGAGTTCGTCGGCGCCGTTGACGACGACGGGATCGATGCGACCACGTGCACGGATCGCGCGCGCCAGCGCTTTCGCATCCGCGCCGGCGATCGGCGCTTCGCCGGCCGGATAGACCTCGGTCAGCACCAGCGCATCGACATCCGACAGCACGCCGGCGAAATCGTCGAACAGATCGCGCGTACGGCTGTAGCGGTGCGGCTGGAATGCGACGACGAGGCGACGGTCGCTCCAGCCACCGCGCGCGGCTTCGAACACCGCGGCGAGTTCCTTGGGGTGATGGCCGTAGTCGTCGACCAGCTGCACACGTGCGCCGGTCGGCGTGACCAGTTCGCCGAGCAGATTGAAGCGACGGCCGATCCCTTCGAAGCGACCGAGCGCGGCGACGATTGCTTCCGGCGCGACGCCGAGCTGCCAGCCCACTGCAGCGGCGGCAAGCGCGTTGAGCACGTTGTGGCGGCCCGGCAGCGCGAGGCGCGCACGGACACGGGTGTTCTCGGGCAGGCACAGCGTGAACGTCATCGCCGCGCCGTCCTGGCCGATGTCCTCGGCGCGCACGTCGGCGTCTTCCGACAGGCCATAGGTCATCACGTGACGCGGTGTTTCCGATGCGAGACGCGCGACTTCGGCGTCGTCGATGCACAGCACCGCGAGGCCGTAGAACGGCAGGCGATGCAGGAATTCGTGGAACGCGGCCTGCACGCGGGCGAAGTCGCCGCCGTAGTTCTCCAGGTGATCGGCGTCGATGTTGGTGACGATCGCGATCAGCGGATTCAGGCGCAGGAAGCTACCGTCGCTCTCGTCGGCCTCGGCCACCAGCCAGTCGCCACTGCCCAGACGCGCATTCGCACCCGCAGCCAGCAGTTGGCCACCGACGACGAACGTCGGGTCGAGGCCGCCCTCGGCGAGCACGCTGGCGGTCAGCGAGGTGGTCGTTGTCTTGCCGTGGGTACCGGCCACCGCGATGCTGCGGCGGAAGCGCATCAGCTCGGCGAGCATTTCCGCGCGCGGCACCACCGGAATGCGCTGCGCACGCGCTTCCATCAGTTCGGGATTGTCGGGGCGGATCGCGCTCGACACGACCACGCAATCGGTGCCCAGTACGTTGGCCGCGGCATGGCCGCGATGCACCGTCGCGCCGAGGCGCGTGAGGCGGCGCGTAGTCGCGCTGTCGGCGGTGTCGGAGCCCGACACCTTGTAACCCAGCGTGCACAGCACTTCGGCGATGCCGCTCATGCCGACGCCGCCGATGCCGACGAAATGCACGCGCGAGAACACCTTGGCGAAGTCTTCCTTCGACAGGCCGCGGGTCTGGTGGAGACGACGGATCATGCTTGGCTCCTGCCGCCGAAGCTCGGCTCGACGCGCTGCTGCAGGCGGCTGGTGCCGCGCGACAGCGGCGCCGACTGCACGGGCAGCGGGGGCTGGGTGGTGGGTGGTAGCGGGCCGGCCGGCGCTGGCGCAGCGGCATCGCCGCGCAACCGGGCGACCTGGCGCTGGGCGCGGTCGAGTTCGTAGGAGACGCGCAGAAGCAGGCCCATCGCGACGCAGGTCATCATCACGCTGGAACCGCCCGAAGACACCAGTGGCAGCGTCAGGCCCTTGGTCGGCAGCAGGCCGAGATTCACGCCGATCGACACCATGCTCTGCAGACCGATCATCAGCGCCACGCCGAACGCGCAGTAACCGGCGAAGTGGCGGCGCATCTCGACGCACTTCAAACCGACCCACAACGCTCGGCCGACCAGCGCGACGAACAGGCCGATCACCAGACATACACCAATGAACCCGAGTTCTTCGGCCAGCACCGAGAAGATGAAGTCGGTATGTGCTTCGGGCAGGTACGACAGCTTCTGCACCGACGCACCCAGACCCACACCGGTGAACTCGCCGCGGCCCACCGCCATCAGCGCATTGCTCAGCTGGTAACCGGCGCCGAGCTGGTCTTCCCACGGATTCATGAAGGAGGTGATGCGGCGCATGCGGTACGGCTCGAGCACCGCGACGCCGATCACCAGCGGCAGCAGACCGATGACGGGCAACATCATCCGCTGCAGATGTCCGCCGCCGAGCACCAGCATGCCGCCGGTCACGCCGAGCAGCAGCATCGACGAACCGAAATCGGGCTGCAGCAGCAGCAACGCGACCAGCACCACCGCGACGCCGATGGGTTTGAGCATCGCGCCCCAGGTCGCGTTGACGTCGTCGCGGAAGCGCACCAGATAGCTGGCAAGCCAGACGATGTAGATGACCTTGACCGCCTCGACGACCTGGAAGTTCGACACGCCCAGCCAGATCCAGCGGTGCGCGCCGTTGACCGAACGCCCCAGGCCCGGCACGAACACCAGCAGCAGCAGACCCACGCAGCCGAGCAGCAGGAAGCGATCGTACTTCTCGACCGTCTTGAGCTCGGTGCGCATCACCATCAGCGCGAGTCCCAGACCAATGCCCAGGAACATCAGGTGACGGGTGAGAAAGTGGTAACGGCCGACGTCGAGATCCTCGCCGATCGCGATCGAGCTCGACGCGACCATGACCACACCGAGCGTCGCGATCGACACGATGATGCCAACCAGCCACGGATCGAAGCGACCGACGATGTCGTCGATGCGCGTCGCCTGGCGGGTGGCGGCGCTGTCGTGGGTCATGGCGTCGTAGGTCCGGGCCATCAGCGCACCTTCAACGTGGCGAGGCCGACCAGCACCAGGATCACCGAGATGATCCAGAAGCGCACGATCACGCGCGGTTCGGGCCAGCCCTTGAGTTCGAAGTGGTGGTGGATCGGCGCCATGCGGAACACACGCTTGCCGGTCAGCTTGAAGCTGGCGACCTGGATCATCACCGACAGTGTTTCGATGACGAAGATGCCGCCCATGATCACCAGCACCAGTTCCTGGCGCACGATCACCGCCATCGTGCCGAGCACGGCGCCGAGCGCCAGCGCACCGATGTCACCCATGAACACCATGGCCGGATACGTGTTGAACCACAGGAACCCGAGCCCTGCGCCGGCGATCGCCGCGCAGATGATCACGAGTTCACCCGCGCCCGGCACCTGCGGAATCTGCAGATAGTTCGAGAACACCGCGTTGCCCGAGGCATACGCGAACACGCCCAGGCCACAGGCGACGAGCACCGTCGGCATGATCGCCAGACCGTCGAGACCGTCGGTGAGGTTCACCGCATTCGAGAAACCGACGATCCAGAAGTAGGCGATGGCGACAAAGCTGATGCCGGCCAGGGGCAGTGCGATCGACTTGAACAGCGGCACGTAGAACGTGGTGGCCGCGGCGACGTCGGCATAGAGATAGAGATACAGGCCGGCGGCGAGACCGAAGATCGATTGCAGCAGGTACTTCCAGCGGGATTTGAGGCCGTTGGGGTCGCGCTTGACGATCTTGATCCAGTCGTCGTACCAGCCGATCGCGCCGAAGGCGACCATCACGCCCATCACCACCCACACATACTTGTTGCGCAGGTCGCCCCACAGGACGACCGACAGAAAGATGGTGAGCAGGATCAGGGCGCCGCCCATCGTCGGCGTACCGGCCTTGGAGAAATGCGTCTGCGGGCCGTCCTGGCGGATCGGCTGACCACCCTTGAACTGGGCAAGCCTGCGGATCACCGCCGGGCCCAGCCACAGCGACAGCAGCAGCGAGGTCAGCGCCGCGAGAATGCCACGGAACGTCAGGTACTCGAACAGCTTGAAGAAGTCTTCCAGACCCTGCAGCCAGCGGGCGAGTTCAAGCAGCATGTCCGTTTCCTTCAGTGTTGCGCAGCGCGGTGACCACACGGTCCATCGCACTGCCGCGCGAGCCTTTGACCAGCACGCGCGCATCGGCGTGCAGGTCGGTCCGCAGCGCTTCGATCAGCGCGTCGTGGGTATCGAATCGGCGCGCGCCGTCGCCGAAGGCATCAGCCGCGGCCGCGCTCAGTGCGCCCAGCGCGTACAGCCGCGCGATGCCGGCCGACTTCGCGCGCACACCGGCCTGGGCGTGCATCGCCGCGCCGTCGCTGCCGAGTTCGCGCATGTCGCCGAGCACCAGCCAGCGGTCACCACCGCCGGCGGCGAGCGTGTCGATCGCGGCATTGAGCGAGCCGGGATTGGCGTTGTAGCTGTCGTCGATCAGCACTGCGCCTTCGCCCAGCGTGTGCCGGACCAGACGGCCGGCGACGGCTTCGGCGCTGCCGAGCGCATCCACGATGGCCGCCAGCGGCACGCCGGCAGCGAGCGCGATGGCTGTCGCGGCCAACGCGTTGCGCACGTTGTGGCGACCGGGCAGCGGCAGCGTGACATCGGCATCGCCTGCAGGCGTGAGCAGACGGAAACGCGCGCCGGCATCGTCGAGGCGCACGTCGCGCGCGGACACGTCGGCGGTCGCCTCGATGCCGAAGCGCAGCAGGCGACGCCCGTGCGCGCGCTGCGCGAAGAACGGGGCGAAGGCATCGTCGGCATTGATGACCGCGGTACCGTCGGCTGGCAGCGCGTCGTAGATCGCGGCCTTGGTGTCGGCGATGCCGAGCAGGCTGCCCATGCGTTCCATGTGCGCCGGCGCGACGTTGTTGACCAGTGCGATGCGCGGCTGCGCGATCGCGGTCAGATACGCGATGTCGCCCGGCTTGCCGGCGCCCATCTCGTAGACCGCGAACACCGCGTCTTCCGGTGCATCGAGCACGGCCAGCGGCAGGCCGATCTCGTTGTTGAAGTTGCCGGGGTTGAAGCTGGTGGACGCGTGACGCGACAGGATCGCAGCGACCAGTTGCTTGACGCTCGTCTTGCCGTTGCTGCCGGTGATCGCCACGACGGTCGCGGCGCGCGCACGCTGCACCGCCGTCGCCAGCGCGCCGAGCGCGAGCTGCGGATCGCTGACCACGATCTGCGGCAGCGCGATGTCGAGCGGACGTGCCACCAGCGCCGCGCGCGCACCGCGGGCGGCGGCATCGGCCACGTGATCGTGCCCGTCGAAGTTGTCGCCCTTCAGCGCGACGAACAGCAGTGCATGCACGTTGGCCGCGTCGAACTTGCGGGTATCGGTGGCGACGGCGTCGATCGGAAAATCGCTGTCGACGCCGTGCAGGCGACCGTTGACCAGCTGTGCGATGCGGGCGAGCGACAGCGGGTTCACGACTGCACCTCCGCACCGCGTGCATCCAGCGCGGCCTGCGCGATGACGCGGTCGTCGAACGCATGCTGCACGCCGTCGATCTCCTGGTAGGGCTCGTGGCCCTTGCCGGCGATCAGCACGATGTCGCCCGGCTTCGCATCGCCGATCGCACGCTCGATCGCGCGACGACGGTCGCGCTCGATCGTGACGGCGTCGGGCCGGGCGAAGCCGGCCATGATGCCGGCGACGATCGCATCGCCATTCTCGCCGCGCGGGTTGTCGTCGGTGACGATGACCCGGTCGGCATTCGCCTCGGCGATCGCCGCCATCTGCGGACGCTTGCCGGTGTCGCGCTCACCGCCGCAGCCGAACACGCAGACCAGTTCGCCGCGCAGATGGCCGCGCAGTGACTGCAGTGCCTGTTGCAGCGGATCGGGCTTGTGCGAGTAGTCCACGACGACCAGCGGCTGCGTGTCACCGCCACCGAGGCGGTTCATGCGACCGGCGATCGGCTGCAGACCGGCGAGCACGCGCACGATGTCGGCGGGCGCATGATCCAGCGCGCGCAGAACGCCGGCGACCACCAGCAGATTGTCGACATTGAAGCGACCGAGCAGCGCCGCGCGCACCGGCAGCGACTGGCCGTCGATGCGCAGCGAGAACGCGATGCCGCGGTCGTCGAGCGCGATGTCGTGTGCGGCGATGTCGGCGGCGGCATTGCCGGCGGCGCTGATCGTGATCGCGCGGACGTTGCCTGCGAGCTGCACGGGCAGCGTCGCACCGAAGGCGTCATCGATGTTGATGACCGCGGCCTGCAGGCCGTCGCGTGCGAACAGCTTTCCCTTCGCCGCGCCGTAGCCGGCCATGTCGCCGTGGTAATCGAGATGGTCGCGGGTGAGATTGGTGAACACTGCGACATCAAAGTGCACGGCGTCGACGCGGCCCTGGTCGAGCGCGTGCGAGCTGACTTCCATCGCCACCGCAGCTGCGCCGGCGTCGCGCAGCTGCGCGAGCAGCGCATGCGTCTGCAGCACCAGCGGCGTCGTGAACCCGGTCGGCTCCACCGCGCCATGCAGCCCGGCGCCGAGCGTGCCGATGGTGCCGGCGCGCGTGCCGATGGCCTCGAAGGCCTGCGCCAGCAACTGCACCGTCGAGGTCTTGCCGCTGGTGCCGGTCACCCCGACCATCGTCATCGCATGCGAGGGCTGGCCATGGAACGCGTCGGCCATTGCACCCATGCGCGCGCGCAGCCCGGTAACGGCGATCGCATCGGCCGGCAGCGTCGGAATCTCCGCCGGCACCGGTGGTTCGAACAGGATCGCGCTGGCGCCGGCGGCGCGTGCGTTGTCGGTGAAGTGCAGGCCGTGCGTGCCGAAGCCGCCGATCGCGACGAAGGCGTCGCCCGGACGGATCGCGCGGCTGTCCTGCACCAGACCGGTGATCACCGTGTCGGCCGGCACCGCAGCCACGTCGGGCAGCAGTGCGTTGAGGGCCATCGCGCGGCTCATCGCTGGCCTCCGGCGAGATGCGTTGCGGCGACCGGCGTGCGCTGGGCCGACGCAGCCACGGCCGGCGCTGTGCGCCCCTGCTCGCGGGCACGCCTGGCATCGGCCGTGGCCTGCGCGGCCAGCCAGGTGTCGATGTCATCCGGTGGCACGTCCATCAGGCGCAGCGCGCCGTCCATGACCCGCTGGAACACGGGCGCGGACACGTAACCGCCGCCGTAGGTGGAGCCACCCTTCGAGGTGTCCGGATCGTCGATGACCACGGCCATCGCGAAGCGCGGATTCTCCACCGGCACCAGGCCGGCGAAGAACGCGAAGTAGCGTCGCGCGTACCCGCCGCCACTGGCCTTGCGCGCCGTACCGGACTTGCCGGCCACGTGATAGCCGAGGATCGCCGCGCGCGTGCCGGTGCCGCCGGGCTCGGTGACGGTCTGCATCATCCGCACCACTTCGTCGGCAACCGCGGCCGAGACCACCTGGCGCGATTCGCCGACGTGGCCCTTGACGAAGGTCGGTGCGATGGCGCGGCCGTGGTTGCCGAGCGTGGCGTAGGCATGCGCGATCTGCAAAGGCGTGGCCGACAGGCCGTAGCCGTAGGACATGCCCTGCTTGCTCGTGCCGCTCCAGCGCGAGGGATCCGGAAACAGGCCCGCGGCTTCGCCCGGGAATCCGCTGCCGGTGCTCCGGCCGTAGCCGAAGCTGCGCACGAAGTCGTAGAAGTACTGGCTCTCGAGCTTGTGCACGATCATCGCCGAGCCGACGTTCGAGCTCTTGGTGAGGATGCCGGTGGTGTCGAGCACGCCGTAATTGCGGAAATCGCTGGTGCGGTTGGACCTGCCGTTCGCGATCCAGCCCGGGCTTGTATTGAACGTGGTGTTCGGCGAGATGACGCCCTTCTCCAGACCCGCCGCCACGGTGATCGGCTTCATCGTCGAGCCGGGCTCGAGCAGATCGGTCACCGCGCGGTTGCGGTGCGCGTCGCGGTTCTCACCGGTGACGCGGTTGTTGTTGTAGGTCGGCAGATTGGCCATCGCCAGCACTTCGCCGGTCGCCACTTCCAGCACGACGATCGAGCCCGCGCTCGCGCCGGTTTCTTCCAGCGCGCGGCGCAGTTCGCGATGCGCGAGGAACTGGATGCGGCGGTCGATGCTCAACACCAGATCCTTGCCCGGCTCGGCGGCGCGCACCAGGCTCACGTGCTCGACGATGCGACCGTGGCGATCGCGGATCACGTTCTGCGCGCCCGGCACGCCGGCCAGCCATTCGTCGAACGCCAGTTCCACGCCTTCCTGGCCGTTGTCGTCGATGTTGGTGAAGCCGAGCACGTGCGAGACCGCTTCGCCCTGCGGGTAGAACCGGCGGTACTCGCGCTGCGAGAACACGCCCGGCACGCCGAGATCGAGCACGCGCTTGGCCGCCACCGGGCTGATCCGACGGTGGCGCGGGATATACATGAATTCCTTGTCGGCGCGCTGCGACACCGCGCGCGACAGTTCCTCGAGCGGCAGACCGGTGGCCTGGGCCAGTTCGGGCAGGCGGTCGGGATGCTTACTCAGTTCCTGCGGATTGGCCCACAAGGACTCGACCGGCGAGGAGATCGCCAGCGGCTCGCCGTTGCGGTCGGTGATCATGCCGCGCGAGGCCGGGATCGGCACTTCGCGGCGGAAACGCGCGTCGGCCTTCTGCTGGTAGAAGGCGTTGTCGATCAGCTGCAGGTCGACCGCGCGACCCACCAGCGCGACCGCGCCCAGGCCCAGCGCACCGCCGACCAGCATCAGGCGCAGGCGCAGGTCGAACTGCGCGCGCTTGCGCGGCTTCTTGGCGTGGCCGTCGCCGGCCTTGATGAACTTGCGGAAGTTCATGGGCGCACCACGACGATCTCGGCCGTCTCGGGGAAGCGCATGCCCAGACGCTCACGCGCCACCTGGTCGACGCGGTTGCTCATCGCCCACGTCGCCTGCTCGAGCTGCAGACGGCCGAAGTCGATGTTGAGTTCGTCGCGCGCGCGCTCCAGACGGGTCAGGTCGATGTAGAGCTGACGGTAGTCGTGGCGCGCGTGGACCACGCCGATCGCGGTGATCACGTTGGCGGCGAGCAGGATCGCAACGAGGATGTGGCGCAGCTTCATGCCGCCACCTCGAGTTTTTCCGCCACGCGCAACACCGCGCTGCGCGCGCGCGGGTTGGCGCGCAGTTCGGTGTCGTCGGCCTTGGTCGCATCGGCAACGATGCGCAGACGCGGCACGAACGGCGCGGCTTCCGGCAGACGGCGATTGCCGGCCGGCGCTTTCGCATGGCCGGCAATGAAGCGCTTGACGATGCGGTCTTCCAGCGAATGGAAGCTGATCACCGCGAGACGACCGCCGGGACGCAGCGCCGCGAGCGCGGCATCGAGACCGGTTTCGAGATCGGCCAGTTCGCGGTTGATGTGGATGCGGATCGCCTGGAACGAGCGCGTCGCCGGGTGCGTTTCCTTCTGGCCCGGCTTGGACTTGCCACGCGGCACGTTGGCGGCGATCACCGCGGCCAGATCGGCGGTACGCAGGAACGGCGCCTCGGCGCGACGCGCGACGATCGCACGCGCGATGCGGCGGCTCATGCGCTCTTCGCCGTAGGTCCACAGCACGTCGGCAATCGCGGCCTCGTCGGCGCGCGCGATCCACTGCGCCGCACTTTCATCCGCATCCGGGTCCATGCGCATGTCCAGCGGACCATCCTTGCCGAAGCTGAAACCACGCTCGGCGACGTCGAGCTGCGGCGAGGACACGCCCAGATCGAACAGCACGCCATCGAGCGGCGCCTCGGCAACGTCATTCCAGCCGGCCAGTTCGATGAAGCTGCCACGGAAAATCGACACGCGCGGGTCATCGCCGAAGCGGGCCTGCGCGACGGCGATCGCATCGGGATCCTTGTCCATCACCAGCAGGCGGCCATCGGCGCCCAGCTGCGCGAGTACGCCAGCGGCGTGCCCCCCGCGGCCGAAGGTGCCATCGAGGTAGCGGCCATCCGGGCGCACATGCAGGCCGTCGAGCACCTGCGCGTACAACACCGGGAGGTGGCCGGATGTGACATCCGTACCACCCGCGGTCACAACGGCAATCCTTCGAGATCGTCGCCGGCCATGTCCTCGTCGGTCAGGGTCTGGCGAATCTGCGCCTGATGCGCCTGCTCGCTCCAGAGCTCGAACTTGTCGCCCATGCCCACCAGCACCGCGCGGCGGTCGATGCCCACCGTGTTGCGCTGGCTGGACGGAATGCCGATGCGGCCGCTGGCGTCGGGCTCGAGCACGGTGGCCGCGCCGACCAGCTTCAGCTGCAGGGTGCGGTTGCGGGCGAGCGTGCGCGGCAGCGCATTGACCTGGTCGCGCAGCGCTTCCCAGGCCTTGAACGGATAGAGGTACAGCCCGCCGGCATCGAAGGGGTTGTAGGTCAGGACCAGACGGTTGTCGCACTCACGCGCAACGAAGTCCCGATAGGCGGTGGGGATCGCCAGTCGGCCCTTCTCGTCGATGGTGATGGCGGTCTCGCCCTGCAACACGTCGTTCCTGCCCGTTGGGTTGCCCGTCTGGAGCGGGCTTTGGCGCTCGGAAAACCACGAAATTCCCGGTTTTCCCACGAGTCGCCACCTTAGGACCCGGCATTTGGGTTGTCAACAGCTTTCTCCAGAACTTTTCACCTGTACGGTCAATGACTTGCGCCACTCTTCAGAGACTTGTTCAAGCTTTATCCACAAGCTTCTGTTTCGTCTCAAATTTTGAGATCAGAGCCATTTTCGGGATGAACGTCACCCTCACGCGGGCTTCACGGAATCGCCCTGCTGCGGTGCAGCATTCGGCTGATTCGCAAACGGTCTGAAGTCGGGTTGCGCGAGCGGATTCCAGACGCATCGCGTGTCGAAACAGGCGAAGCCGCAGGAGAGCTGCCTTGAGCAGGGGCCGGTTCGGCCCCCACCGAGACCAGCCGCCAATGCCGCATCCAGCCAACCGGGCACCTCTCCTCCTCCTGGAGAGAGCCTGCCCCGGACTTGATCCGGGGTCGACGCGCGCAGCGCGTCGGGTGAGGACCGGGACGCACGGTGATGCCGGACTCCGCCCGGCCCTCACGGGTAAAGGACCACCACTCAACACAAGTGGAGTGCACGGCCCACCGGGAGACAGGCGACGGCGCGCCCCGACCGCATCACAGACGACGCAGCCTCCATTCCTTTGGAGGCTTCAGATAACAAGGTGGCGGAGCCGGCCGATAAGCCGGGTTCTGTCGTGGACAGTCATTCCTCTAGGCGCACCGTCACCGGTACGCTCGAGCAACCTACCCGGACCCGACGCGGGCAACGTCATGAGGTCCCTATTTGGTCTTGCTCCAGGTGGGGTTTGCCGTGCCGGCCTGTTACCAGGCTCGCGGTGCGCTCTTACCGCACCATTTCACCCTTGCCGTCCTGCCGAAGCAGTCTTGGGCGGTATCTTTCTGTTGCACTTTCCGTCGGCTCGCGCCGCCCAGGCGTTACCTGGCACCTTGCCCTGTGGAGCCCGGACTTTCCTCGGCATCGCCGGATGCAAGCACCCGGGATGACGCGACTGTCTGGCCGACTCCGCCGCGCGCATTGTCGCATGCCCGCGCCTCCGCCGACCGGCGCCATGCGCTCAGTCGGCGGAGGCGCGGTCCAGCAGCATCGTGAATCCGATGCGGAATTCCGGCGACAGCGTAGCGTCGTTGTGGCCCCGACCCGGCACCACCGCCAACAGCCGGTGGGCCGCCGGCGTCGCGTCGAACAACGCCTGCGAAAACTTCGGTGCGGTGGTGGCATCGAGTTCGCCGACGACATAGAGCACCGGTTCGTCCAGACGACCCACGACATCGAGATTGCCGGCCTTCTGCAACGCCGGTGCGATGTCGAAGCGGCGCACCGCGAGCCGCGTCCAGAAGCCGGCGCGTGCGCGCATCGCCCGGGTCCAGTCTTCGGCAGTGGTCATCGAGCTTTCCAGCACCAGACCATCGAGCTGCCGCGTGTCGGCCACGTAGCCGGCGAAAAAGCTGCCCAGTGACTGGCCATGCACGATCAGCGGTCGGCCCGTCGTCTCGGCGCGTACCTGGTCGTAGACCTGCAGCGCGTCCGCGCGCAGCCCGTCGATGGTCGGCGTGCCGGTGCTGGCGCCGTAGCCGCGATGGTCGACCAGCACCAGATCCACCGGCAGCCCGGCATAGGCATCGAAGACGCGCCGGGCGTGCAGACCGGTGCGGAAGCCGTTGCCGCCGAAGTACAGCACCGTCGCACGGGCGTCGTCGCGCTTGAGGTCAACGCGATAGATCGACACGTCGTCTGGCGTGTCGATCCGCGATTCGGTGGCGGTGTAGCCGGCATGCGTGGCGGCCAGCACGGCGAGATCGGGCGGCGGCGCCGGCATCGGCCGGACCAAGTGCGCCTCTTTAAGCGAGTAGGTGCAACCGGCCATGACGAGGCACAACACGACGGCCATCAGGCCGCGGGCGGATCGGGACTGCATGCGGTGGATTCCTTCCGTGGGACACCGTTCGACGCGATCAGGCGGCCGGAGTTCCCTGCCCGTACAGTGATTTGCGCGGCGCGCCGGTGATGTCGGCGGCGAGCTTCGCGGCCAGCGACGGCTTCATCTCGCGGGACAGCAAGGCATAGACCCGCCGACCTTCGGCCAGTCGCGCATCGACGTCGTCGCCCGCGCCTTCGATCAGCACGACGAACTCGCCCTTGCGCTGGTCCGCCTCACCCGCGACGCGCGCCGCCAGGGCCTCCAGCGGACCGTCCAGCACGGTCTCGAAGAGTTTGGTGAGTTCGCGCGCGACCACCGCCGGACGCGCGCCGCCGAAGGCCTGCACGGCATCGGCCAGCATCTCCTCGATGCGGTGCGAGGATTCGTAGAGCAGCACCGTGCGCGGCTCGGACGCCAGCGTCTGCAGGCGTTCGCGGCGGGCACCGGCCTTGGCGGGCAGGAAGCCTTCAAACACGAACCGGTCGCTCGGCAGGCCGGCGACGCTCAAGGCGGCGATCAGGGCGCTCGGCCCCGGTACCGGCGAGACCCGCAGACCGGCCGCGCGGGCCGCGCGCACCAGCCGGAAGCCGGGATCACTGACCAGCGGCGTGCCCGCATCGCTGACCAGCGCCAGCGATTCGCCAGCCTGTAGCCGCTCGACCAGACGCGCGGCCAACCCGTCCTCGTTGTGTTCGTGCAGGGCGATCAGCGGACGCTCGATGCCGAAGTGGCCGAGCAACTGCCGCGTGTGCCGGGTGTCCTCGGCGCAGATCGCGTCGACGTTGCGCAGCATCGCCTGCGCGCGCGGCGACAGATCGCCCAGATTGCCGATGGGCGTCGCCACGACGTGCAGGACGCCGGGGGCGCGGGAAGGGTCGCTCATCGTCTGCACACCGGGAACGCTAGAATGCGCCCATTATCCCGCAGCGGAACCGCGACATGGCAGCAACGGCCCAGTCCACGAACGCCCGCACGCGCACGACGCGCGCCGTCGGTGCGCAGCCCCGCGCTTTGCGCCTGCTCGCCGGCACCGCGCTGGCCGCGATGCTCGCCAGTTGCGCGACCGTGCAGACCACGGGCGTCAGCCCCGTCGCCGCGCCGTCGGAAGCCCCGGCCACGCCGGCTCGCTGGGCTTTCGACGACACCCGCGCGCCCGCCGAAAGCGACGGCTACCGCCCGCCGCGCAAGCTCGCGGTGCTGCTGCCGATGAGCGGCGCGCTGGCGACCGCCGCCGCACCGGTGCGCGATGGCCTGCTGGCCGGCTACTACGGTGAGCGCCGTGCGCGGCCCGAACTCGCCTTCTACGACACCACCGGCACCGCGACCGGCACCGCGGCCGCCTACAGCCGCGCGATCTCCGAGGGCGCCGACCAGATCGTCGGCCCGCTGGGTCGCGAGGAAGTCGACGCGCTGTTCCGCAACCCCGCCCAGGTGCCGGTGATCGCACTCAACCGCGGCTCCGTGCAGGCGCCGGACAACGCTGCCGCGTTTTCGCTGGCACCCGAGGACGAAGGCGACGCGGCTGCGCAGTACCTGCTCAAGCGCAACGTGCGCAACGTGCTGGTGCTCAGCAACGGCGAGGACGCCGCGCGCCGCAGCGTGGATGCGCTGACTGCGCGCCTGGCGCAGAACGGTGGCAGCGTGGTCGCCACGCTCGCGATCATCGGCGACACCCCGGCCGACCAGACGCCCGCGCTGCAGAATGCACTCGCCAGCGGCACGGGCGTCGACGCGGTGTATCTGGCGATCCGCGGCAATCAGGCGCGCGTGCTGGCGCCGCAGCTGTCGGTCGCCGGGCTGGCGACGCGTCCGCGCGTCGGCAGCTCGCTGCTCGCACAGGGCACCGGCAAGGCGGAAGAGGACCAGATCCTCGACGGCATCCTGTTCCCGACGGAAAGCTGGTCGACCGGCGCCAGCGCGCGTTCGCTGCCGCCGCTCACCGAGGTGTCGCGCGAACTGCCGACCGCGCGTGGCGGCGCCGCGCGCCTGTTCGCATTCGGCTTCGATGCGTGGCTGCTGAGCGGCTATCTCGAACATCTCGCGCGCACACCCGATTCCGCCATCGGCGGCGCGACCGGCATGCTGCGCATCGCCGGCGACGGCAACGTCATGCGCCAGCCCGCATGGGCGACGTGGCGCAATGGCTACGTGGTGCCGCAGGCGGACGCCGGCGGTTGAACGACCGGCGGCGCGATGGCGCTGCCGTCGAGCGGGCAGCGGCCGCGCACCTGCAGGCCGCCGGCCTGCGCCCCCTTGCCGCGAACGTCGGTTTCCGCCGCGGTGAACTTGACCTGGTGATGCTCGACGCGCGCAACGCGTCGCCCATCGTCGTGTTCGTCGAAGTCCGTCATCGCCGCACCGCGGCGTTCGGCGGTGGCGCGGCCTCGATCGATGCCGGCAAACGCCGGCGACTGGTGTTGGCTGCGCAGCAGTTCCTGATGCGCGAACGCGGGCTGCGTGACCTGCCCTGCCGGTTTGATGTGGTGGAAGCGAGCGGTGATGCTGCTGCCCCGACGCTGCGGTGGATCGAGGATGCGTTTCGCGCGGATGATTGATCCGCCCTGGCGGGACGCGACTTCGCTTTGTGTTCGATTTTTCGTTCCGGCGTGGACTTGCTCTGGCGTCGGCGAGGCTCTGGTTTAGTTCTTTCTTTGGCTTTGGCTTTGGCTTTGGCTTTGGCTTTGGCTTTCAGCCTTTGATTTCAATCGAGCCGTAGAGCGAGCCGAGCATCGCAGGGCGGCGGGGTCGAAGAGCAG
>JBQEAV010000010.1:0-80283 GCA_052108555.1 Luteimonas sp. | reverse complement strand
CACGAGCGCCCGAACATGGCGCTTGGCGGCATCACGCCGGCACAGAAGCTGGCAACGGCTGCATAGCTCCACTTCTGTAGTCCGTAAAAAGCGGGGGGATTACCCGCGTGTCGAGCAGGCGGCGGCGCTTGTGCGCATTGGCGAATGCCACCAGCGCGCACAGCGTGCAGGCCGCGAGGAAGATCCAGGCGAGCGGAACGAGCGTCCCACTCGCGAATCCCTGCAGCAGCGGATGGTCCTGACGCGCGAAGAACGCCGGCACGCCGTGCCGGATGCCTGCGTATCCGATGAGTCCGACCACCAGTGCGACCGGCCACGGCAGTCGTGCCAGGCCGTCGAAAAAACCGCGACGTCCGCGTCCCATGCGAATCCCCCTTCCCCTGGCGGCGACCATAGCGCGTCAGGCGGGCAGTGGGAATCTCGGGGCAAACGGACGCATGTGTCAGCGCGCCGTTGCTGCGCAGGGCAGCGGCGTGCACCTGCAGTCGGCGACGCGCCACGTGCCGTGGGCCGGCAACCGGGCTATCGTGCCGCCCTGTTGAGGAAGACGCCCCGATGAAGAAGACCTACGATCCACCGTTGACGCAGAACTCGAACGCGCCGCTGTTCCGGTTCGACAAGGCGATCGAGAAGGCGCACCAGCGCGTGACCGCGGCGATGGACATGAAACGCCATCACACCAGTCACAGTCTTGCGCAGGAAGTGATCCGCGAAGCGCGTGATGCGTTGCGGAAGGCGGAGCAGGCACGCGAGGCCAAGGTCCGGGAACTCGCGCAGAAAGCCGCGGAAATGAACGCGGCACGCAAGTAGGCCTGCTCGCGCAGGATCACGCGCAGTGGGTTGAGCGCGGCGATGTCGTCGGTGGCGAGACGGTTCTTCGCGATGATCGCATCCGCCTGCGGGCACGGCGGCCTTCCCACAGAGTCGGTCCCATCGTGGGGCGTCCAGGGGCGGCACGGGCGAGGATGCGTTCTGCAGGCGCGCTGCGCATCCTCGGTGCTGTACAGGATCAATTCGGACGGGATGCGGTCCTGACCTTCCGTGCGCATGTGGACGCCTGGATCATGGCGTCCATCAGAACAGCGCGCCCTGGCTGGGCGGCGATCCGGGCGCTGGCTCGGCGGACGGCACACCTGGAACGTCCTGCGCACCCAGCCGCCAGCCCAGCCCCGACCAGCGGCTCGCATGACGTTCGAGCGCGCTGCGCAACACGGGTGCGGTGCCCACGACATGCAACGCGCTGCGGGCGCGGGTCATGCCGGTGTAGACGAGTTCGCGCGACAGCACGCGGTTGAAGCGTTCGGGCAGGACCAGCCAGACGGTGTCGAACTCCGAGCCCTGCGCCTTGTGCACGGTCATCGCGAACGCGCTGTCGTGGGCGGGCAGGGCGGCGGGGTGGAACGGACGCGGCGATTGCGCGTCGTCGCCGGGGAACCAGGCCATGACGGTGCCGCTGTCGTCGGCGCCCGATGCGGGACTCGCCGCGCTTCGCAGACAGATGCCGATGTCGCCATTGAACAGACGATGGCGGTAGCTGTTCTCGGAGATCAGCAGCAGGCGGCCGTGGAAGTAGGCGCCATCGCTGCCGCGACGTGCGGTGTGGGCTGCGCCGCTGCCGGTCAGCAGGGCTTCGATGCGCGTGTTGAGAACGCGCGCGCCCTGGGGGCCTTCGCGCAACGCGGTGAGGATGCGCAGGCGCGATGCGCGGGCGAGGGCGTCGACCGGATCGGTGGTGTCGGCGAGTGCGGCCCAGTGCGCGAGCAGGGTGTCGCGGTGGGCCTGCAGCGGGTCGGCGCCGTTCTCGTGGAACTGCACGCCGGAGAGGTCGCCGGTGCGCAGCAGTGACAGCGCGGTATCGGCATCGCCGTCGCGCACGGCGTTTGCAAGTGGGGCGAGGTCGAGGGCGGCGCTCTGGCGGTAGCCGCGCTGGAGATGGACGCGGCGACCGGGAAATTGCGGGCTCGTGGGAGCGGCGGACGTCACTGGGCCCCGGCCTGCGCCGGGGCGACGGGCATCGAGTAGCGGTTGCAGCGCTTCGGCATCGTCATCGGCGAGATCGGTACCGTCGCCGGCCGCGCGCAGGATGCCGTTGAGCACGTCGCCGGCTTCGACCGAGGGCAGCTGGTCGGGATCGCCCAGCAGTACGAGGCGTGCACCGTCGGCGACGGCGTCGACCAGCTTGGCCATCAGCGGCAGGTCGATCATCGAGGCTTCGTCGACGACGACCGTATCGAACGGCAGCGGGTTGTCGGCGTGGTGGCGGAAGGTGGGCGCGTCGGGAATCGTGCCGAGCAGGCGGTGCAATGTGGTGCCGGCGCCGGGCAGGGCGTCGAGCAGGGTGGGATCGACGCCGGCCGCGCCCAGCGCCTGCACGGCGCGGCGCAGGCTTTCGGCCATGCGCTCGGCGGCACGTCCCGTGGGGGCGGCCAGCGCGATGCGCGGCACGGGCCTGTCGGCCTGCAGCGCCTGCGCGACCAGCAGCACCAGCAGCCGGGTGATGGTGGTGGTCTTGCCGGTGCCGGGGCCGCCGGTGACGAGCACCAGGCTGTGTCGCAACGCGACCGCGGCGGCGCGCGCCTGCAGGTCAGCGTCGGCGGCATCGCGCGCGTCGGGGAACAGCGTGTCGAACAGCGGCGCAAGCGTGTCGAGCGCATCGAGGTCGGGCGTGGCAGCGCCGATGCGGCGCAGGCCGCGTGCGAGACGGCGTTCGTATTCGCGATAGCGGCGCAGGTAGAGCAGGCCGTGTTCGAACACCAGCGGCGTGTCGGCGATGGATTCGGCGTCGCTGTCGTCGGGGTGCGAAATCCACGGTGAAGCTTCGAGAGCGGCGCGCCAGGTGTCGGGTGCGGGCCAGTCGATGTCGGCTTCGATGAGACGCTGCGGCGCGGCGGGATCGAAACCGGCGTGACCGTTGGCGACGGCGAGCGATGCGAGCGCGGCGGCGGCGAGCACGAGGTCGGGTGTGTCGGGATCGAGGCGACGCAGCGACTGCGCGAGCGCGATGTCGAGCGTGCGCAGGGCGGCGACGTCGCGGAGGCTTTTGAGGAGGGTCATTGGGGTGGGGTGTCCTGCGATCGGTTGCCCTCACCCCAACCCCCGCTCCGCGCGCGCGCCCTCGTGTTGCCGCGAGGGCGCTCATCGGCACGCGAGCCGGTGGCTCGCAAGCGCGTCTCTTCACCCCAGAGGGAGAGGGGCGCAAAGCAACACGACGCTTGCGCGATTCGAGCCCCTCTCCCTTCGGGAGAGGGGTTGGGGTGAGGGCGGACGCTGGCGATGAACCCGGTTTCTGGCGCCACGTCCCGATCCCGCAGCAGCCCGGACGGCGCGTCGTTGTCTGCACATCTCACGCCACCACCCCCCCATCCCGTCCCGCGAACAACCCATCCAGCGCATCCACCAGCTCGGGCGCGAATCGCCACGCGTGCACGCCGGGCGCATCGTCGCGCGTGGCATCGAGGCCGCGGCAGAACAGATAGCGCGCGCCGCCGAAATCGCGGCCGTAGTCGTAACCGTCGCCGAGGCGGAAACGCAGCCAGCGATGCAGCGCGACGGTGTAGATCAGTGCCTGCAGGTCGTACTCGCTGTGCGCCATCGCTGCTTCGAGTTGCGCGGGCGCGTAGCCGGGCAGGCGGTTGGTCTTGTAGTCGAGCACGTACCAGCGGCCATCCACGAGATAGGTCAGATCGATCAGGCCGGTCATCAGGCCTTCGAGCCGACGCCGCAGGCCGAAACCGTTGCGCGCCGTCGAGACGCCGTGCGCGTGCAGCAGCGTGAGCAGCGCGTCGATGCGTGTGGGCGCCAGCGCGAACTGGAACTCGATCTCGGCGCGGCGCCGGCCAGCCGGCACATCGGTCAGTCGCACGCCTTCTGGCAGTCGCACCGTCAGCGTCTGCCCGATCAGTGGCGTCAACACGTCGAGACCATCGTCGATGTCCTCGCCGGTGTAACCGGCCGCGCGCAGACGCTCGACGATGATCTCCGCGTCCGCAGCGGGTGCGGCGTTGCCGGGCGCCCATTGCGACCAGCGGGTGAAGTCGCTGCGTTCGAGCACGTCGTGCAGCACCACGCCGAAACGCGCACCGGCAAAACGTGGATCGAACGCGGTGGTGTCTTCGTGCGTCTCCAGGGCGACCGCGGATTCGTCCTGGCCACCGGGCGCGGGCTGGGTGGCGGCACTCGAGACTTCGCTGCCGCCATCGGCACTGGCCAGCTGGGTGAAGCTGTAGACCCACCAGTCGCTGGCGAGGCTGCGCGTGCTGGTGCGCGCGGGCGGCACCGTCTCGACTGCGGCGGGCGGCAGCCACGGCAGTGTGTCGGGCGGCAGGCGCGCATCGAACTGCAGCGCATCGCCGAGCCTGGTCTGCAATGCGTCGGGGGTGTCGATCATGCGTGCGATCGCCGCCCTGTCGTGACCACACAGCGGACCGCCGGCCAGCCACAGCGCATCGCGTGCGCGGGTCAGGCCGACGTAAAGCAGGCGCGCATCTTCCGCGCGCTGTGCGAGTTTCCAGCGCGTTTCCGCATCCTTCCAGCCCGAGCTGTCCTGCATCAGCTTCCAGTGCAGCGTGCGGCCGTCCGCATCCGTGGTCGTGACGTGCTGTCCGGGGGGGCGCTCGCGGCCGACGATGCCGGCGAACGGCAGGAACACCAGCGGATATTCCAGGCCCTTGCTCTTGTGCAGCGTGACCACCTGCACACGGCGCGCGTCGGATTCGAGGCGCAGCAGCTGGCTGTCGTCGTCGCTGCTGGCAGCGGCGATCGCGCGTGCCAGCCAGTCGACGAGACCGTGCAGGCCCAGCGCATGCGCCTGCGCTTCCTGCAGCAGTTCGGCCAGTTGCAGGTAGTTGGTGAGGCGACGTTCGCCGTCGAGCAGGCCGAGCAGACGATTGGCGTGTGTGCTGCACAGTGCAGTGATCAGGGCGAGCGGGCCGCCGCGTTGCAGGCGGTCGCGCCAGTCCAGCGCAGTGCGTTGCCAGGCGCGCAACGCGTCGCCGTCGGCGTCGAGCGCGGCGACCTGCATGGCGTGTTCGCCGATCAGCACCGTCGACAGCGCCATGCGCAGACGGCCGTCGTCGGCGCCGTGCAGCAGGGCGAGCAGTAGGGCGTGCACGTCGCGCGCTTCGGGTGTGGCGAACAGGCTCTGCTTGCCGGCGGCGACCGCGGGAATGCCGACCTGGGCCAGCGCGGTGCGGATGCGCGTCGCTTCGGCATGGCTGCGGACCAGCACCGCGATGTCGCCGGCCTGCACCGGACGGCCTTCGATCGTGGCGCGTCCGTCGCGCGCATCGGACAGCACGCCGTGGATCGCGGCCACGCAGGCCTGTGTGGCGAGTTCGCGCGAGCGGCCGGCGCTGTGCGGCTTCGCCTTGCCCTTGCTGTCAAAGTCGCCGCTTTCGGGGGCCTGCCACAGGGTCAGCGCAGGCGCAGGCACACCGCCGCGCAGGAAGTCGCTGTCCTGGCGCACGCCGCCGGGTGCGACTTCGAAGAAGGCGATACGTGGATCGACGAACGGCGCTGCGACCTTCCCGGGCGCCGCGTCATGCGCCGCTTGCGCCTGCGCGTACAGCGCCGCGATCGCGCGCAGCACGCCGGGACGCGAGCGGAAGTTGGACGCCAGCGCCGGTGCATCTTCGGCAGAGTCCCGCGCGGCGAGGTAGGTCTCGACGTCGCCGCCACGGAACCCGTAGATCGCCTGCTTGGGATCGCCGATGACGAACAACGCAGGCGCACCACTGGCGACGCCGAAAACGCGTTCGAAGATCCGCCACTGGCGCGCGTCGGTGTCCTGGAACTCGTCGACCAGCGCGACCGCGTACTGCGCGCGCAGCTTCGCGACCAGCGCGTCGGCACGCGGGCCCTCGACCGCATCGGCGACGCGGTCGATCAGGTCGTCATAGGTCTGCACGCGCTGCTGTTGTTTGAAACGTGCGATACGGCCGCGCGCATCGTCGCGCAGGTGGTGCAGCAGTTCGACGCGGCGTGCGTCCTTGAATTCCTCCACAGCGGCGAGCGCGTCGAGATAGAGCGGCACCGCATCGCAGATCGTCGATTCGGGTGTGCGCCCGGCACCGGCCTTGCTGGTGCGCGCCAGCAGGGTGTCGCGGGTCAGATTGCCGAGCTTGTCATGCTGGAACGGCGCGTCGACACCGCCGTTGCGGCACCAGGCATCGAGTGCATCGAACAGGGCGTTGATCCACTCGGCCTTGTAGCTGCCGCCGTGCAGCACTTTGTTCTCGACTGCCGACAGCAACGACGCGCGGAACGTGTCGCCCTGCGCATCGAACGCATCGCGCAGCGCAGCGGAGGCCAGCAGCAGGCGCGGCGTCGGATCGTCCGGCAGTTCGGCCAGCGCGGGTCGCAGCACGCGCTCGCGGACCAGGGGCGACAGATCGCCCGACAGGGCCGTGTGGCCCTGCGACCACAGGCCGATCAGGTCGTCGGCGACATCGGGCTCGACACCGTGCGCGCGCCACAGGTCGGCGGCGATCGATTCGCGCAAATTCTTGTCGTCGGTCATCAGCTCGGGCGCGTCGAAACCCTGCCCCGATTCGAGCGCGTGGTCGCGCAGCACGCGCGCGCAGAAGCCGTGGATGGTGAAGATCGCGGCGAGGTCGATTTCGTCGGCGGCAGTGCGCAGGCGGCGTTGCAAAGCCGTCGCGGTTTCGCCGCCGCGTTCGAGGTGTGCGTCGATGATCGCGCGCGTCAGACCGGCTTCCGGCGCGTCGCCATCGCCGGCCCGCGCGCCGACCAGTTCGGCCGCCAGCACCAGCCGTCGGCGGATGCGGCTGCGCAGTTCCTGCGTGGCCGCTTCGGTGAAGGTCACCGCGAGGATCTGGCCGATCTTCAACCCGCTTTCGACGACGAGGCGCACGACCAGTGTCGCCAGGGTGAAGGTCTTGCCGGTGCCGGCCGAGGCCTCGATCGCGCGCACGCCATCGAGCGGCAGGTCGAGGAAGGGATCGCGCGGGGCGCTCATTCGGCGTCGTCCATGTCGAGGCCGGCGGCGATCTCGCGCAGCGCGTCCAGATCCGCGCCGTCGTGGCGCTGGCCGGCAGCGACGGCGAGGAAGATCACCATCGTCTGGTCCATGAAGGCGACCCGGGTCGCCTCGTCCGCGAACGGGTCGCGTCCCCGCAGCGCGAGTCGCAGCGCTTCGCCGTTGCCTTCGCTGAAACCGCCATCACGGCCGCGCCAGGTCTTCGCCGCCGCGTCGAGTCCGCGTTCCAGCGACGGCGCGCTGTAGAGCGCCCAGCCGCTGTAGGGCGCGAACACCAGTGGCGCACGCAGACCCTGCGCGCGCAGCGCGACCAGGTGCGCGAGGACATCGCGCGCCTCGCCGGCGGACAGCGTGCGACGCACGTGCGGTCCCTTGCCAAGTTCGGCGCGATCCTCGAACTGCACCATCGGCATGTCGAGGCCGGCCGCTGCGGCGAGCAGCCAGTCGAGGCCGTCGCGGATCGTCGAACCGCCGTTCGGTGCACCGATGCGGACGCGGGCGATGCCGTGCGGGTACACCTCGGGCAGGCGACCGTGCAGGCGCACCGGCCCGCTGCCGGGGATGTCGAGATCGACCTCCAGTCGCGGCGCATCGGCGGCTGCATCCGCGCGCCATTCACGGAACGTGTCGGCGTATGCGTCGACCTCGCGGCGCACGGCCTCCAACGTGCGTCGGCCGAGCGGGCCGGACGGCAGCAGGCCACGCGCGCGCAGCAGGGCCTGCGTGGTCGCGTCATCGTCGCCGCGTACGCGCGCATCGAACACCGCGCGCTGCAACGCATGCCGACCGAGTCCGCGCCCGGGCACGCCGAGCGGTTCGATGTCGCTGTCGATGTCGTCGACCTCGGCCAGCCGCAGGCCAAGGCGCTGGCGCAGGAAGGCGTCGGCCGGGGCCTGCAGGAAACGGCGCAGAGTGTCGAGCGACAGCGTCGCTTCGGACTCGACCGGCGACAGCGCATCGCCGTCGAACCACGGCCCCAGTGCATGCCGCTGCGTCGTGGGCGCGGACGCTGCGGGCCACCACTGCGTGCGGTAGGAGAAGCGGCGCGGTTCGTCGCCGGCACCGAACGCGGCCGGTGCGAACGGTTGCAGCGGGTGGTGCACGACGAGTGCATCCGCAACGTCGCCATCGACGTGCTGCGCGGCTGCGGCGGCCAGCAGTTCGGTCACCAGCACCGAGGGTTCGCGCGCGCTGCCGTCGCGCGGGTCGGCGCCCTGATAGCTGACGTAGAACACGTCCTGCGCGGCGGCGAACAACTGCAGGAACAGGAAGCGGTCGTCGTCGCGCGTGGAGCGGTCACCGACGCGGCGCTGCGCGCTGCCGAGTTCGGCGGTCAGGCGGTTGAGCCCGGCGGCGGGATCGCGGCGCGGGAAGTCACCATCGTTCATGCCCAGCAGGCAGATCGCGCGGAACGGCAGCAGGCGCATCGGCACCATGCGGCCGATGCTGATGCCGCCTGTCAGCAGCGGCGCGCGCGTGTCGGCATCGCCAAGCTGCTGGGCGAAATGCGCGCGCACGGCCTCGGGCGGCACCGGTGCATCGAAACCGGCGCGACCTGCATCGCGGGCGAACTCGTCGATGAGCGTGCGCAGGCGGTCGAGCGCGCGCTGGGTGGACGGTGTCGTCGGCGTACGCGGTAGCAATGCATCGAGCAGGCCCAGCAGGCGTGTGCGCCAGTCGTCGGGCGTCATCGCCTCGCCGAGGTAACGCGCGTTCTGTGCGAGCACGCGCAACAGCCGCAGCAGCGTGTCGAGCGCATCGAGCGCACTGCCTTCGAGATCGGGCAGCGGCGCGACCGGCTGGCCGCTGGCCGGGATGATCGGTGCATCGCTGCCGCTGGCATGGCCCAGCAGCAGGCGGTCGAGCGCGAACGCCCAGGTATAGGCATCGTCGGCCGGCGCATCGAGCCGCGCGCGATGCGCGGCGTCGAGTCCCCAGCGTGCACCGGCTGCGGACAGCCACACATGCAGACGGTCGAACGCGGCGGCATCCATGCCGGCCGCTTCGGCCAGCGGCCGGCTGGCGAGCAGGTCGAGGATCTCGTTGAGGCCGAAGCGTGCGACCGGCAATGCGAGCAGGCGCACGAACACGTCCGCCAGCGGTTCGCCGGCCAGCGGGCTGGCATCGGCGAGCGCGTAGGGCATCGCGCCGTCTTGGCCGCGCCCGCCGAACACCGCGTCGAGATAGGGGATGTAGGGATCGATGTCCGGTGCCAGTACCGCGACTTCGCGCGGCTGCAGTGGCGGATCGAAGCACCGGCCCTGGGGCGATGCCGGATCGAACATCGCCTGCAGCTGGTCGTGCAGCACCTGCAGCTCGCGCAGGCGCGTGTGGCAGGCATGGACCTGCAGGCTGGCATCGCCGCGATCGACGGTCCCACGCAGCGGCGCGCCGGGCGTCGCGCGGCGATGGAACAGATCGGATTGCAGGCGCTGCAACAGTCCGAACCCCGATTTCGGTTTTGTGTCGGGATCGACGTGCGCGGGAATCTCGCCGGTGGGATGCACGACCTCGTAACCGCCGAGTACCGCCATGAAGTCGCGCCCGGCCGCGCCCCAGGCCTGCAGCAGCGGATTCTCCACCGGTGCGTCGGCGTCCTCGCCGGGCCGCGCGCGCTGCAGATCGCCCCAGTAGTCGCGGGTCGGGGACGGGACGTAGAAGTGCAGCGTGCCCACGCGCGCCTGCGTCGCCAGCACGCGCAGCACGTCGGGCGAGACGTTGAGGGTGGCGAAGGCGAACAGGCGAGGTGGCAGGCCCACGGGCAACGGCGCGTCGCCGGCTTCGAAACGATCGAGATAGGTCTGGATGCGCCGCGCGCGATGCGTGCGGTGCCGAGCGACGTGCCGCCACAGGATTGCCTGCGGATCGTCGGCATCGGCGCCGCCTTCCCAGCGCAGCAGCCAGTCGCGCCGCCAGGCCTGGTACTTCTCGAACACCGCAGCGAGTTCGCCGGCCAGCGACCACGCGCGCAGCGGGTCCGCGCTGCCGACGTGCGCGGCCAGCGCCGCGAGGGCGGGCCGGGCCATGAAGCCGGCATCGGTCAGCGCGGCATAGAGATGCCAGCGCAGGGTGGCGGCGTCGAGTTCGGTCTCGTCCGGCGTCTCACCGCTCGCAGGATTCGCTTCCAGCGCCTGGCGTACGAACTCGCCGGGCGTCAGGAACTCCAGATTCGCCGCGACCCCATGCGCCGCCGCAAGCGTCGCCTGCAGCCAGCGCCGCATCGCGACCTGCGGGATGAGCACGACATCCGGCGCCAGCAGCGACTGCCCGGGCGCGGGTTCGCGCACCTGTGCCGCGAGCAGGGCCGCGAGCACGTCGAGGGCATTGGAGTGGTAGACACGGAAGTCGGACGCTGCAGGCATCGGGACATCATGCCGGAGGGGAATCGCAGGACGCGATACAGGCGATGCGGCACGTGTGTGTGTGCCGGGGTTTCGACGTTGGACGGTCTGTGCGGTGGCGCGCTCTTTCTTGGGACCGTGTGTCGACCAGTCGTGATCAGCGCGGAGACAGTCCGCGGACCGGCTATCGACATGCGTGTGACACCCTCACGTTGTCCGTCCGCCTCTCAAGCCTCCAAACGCTGAAGACATCAACCCGGGACACGCCAACCCGCCACCGGGACAATTCCTGTACTCAGCAGTTCACTGACTGGGTTAAGATTCAGTTCGTGTCCGCCATGCTGCGCGGGTTTTCGTATCCGCCATGCCGGTGCGACCTCTCATTCCGCTCGAAGCGCCCCCGACTTTTCGAATGTCCGATTCCACCGCCCCTGCCGTGCAGTTGTGCGATGTCCGCCTCGATCGGGGTGGGCGCACGATCGTGTCCGGGATCGACCTCAGCGTGCCGCGCGGCAGCGTGACGGCGGTGCTGGGGCCCTCGGGCAGTGGCAAGTCGACCCTGCTGTCGGCGCTGACCGGCGAACTGCAGCCGGCCGCGGGTACTGTCGAGGTCTTCGGCCAGCGTGTGCCAACCCGCATGCGCGAACTGCTGGAACTGCGCAAGGGCATCGGCGTGCTGCTGCAGGGCAATGGTCTGCTGACCGATCTGACCGCGGGCGAAAACATCGCGCTGCCGTTGCGCCTGCACACGAAGCTGCCGAAGCCGGTGATCGCGCGCCTGGTCGCGATGAAGCTGCAGGCCGTCGGCCTGCGCGCTGCCGGCGATCTGTATCCGCGTGAGTTGTCGGGCGGCATGGCGCGTCGCGTGGCGCTGGCACGTGCACTGGCGCTGGATCCGCCGCTGATGATCTACGACGAGCCGCTGACCGGGCTGGACCCGATCGCCTCGGGCGTGATCATGAGCCTGATCGCCCGCCTCAATGCCTCGCTCGGACTGACCAGCATCATCGTCACCCACCACGTGCACGAAACGCTGCCCGTCGCCGACCACGCGATCGTGATCGCCAACGGCCGCATCGTGTTCCAGGGCACGCCGGCGCAGCTCGAGGCCACCACCGATCCGCTGGTGCGCCAGTTCCTGCGCGGCGAGCCCGACGGGCCCATCGCATTCGACCGCGGCGATCTCGCCCGCACGGAGGCTGCACGATGAGCGCCGCGATCCGCTCGCTCGGCCGCGCCGGGCTGTTCTCGCTGTCGGTGCTGCGCGCATCGAAGCCGACCGCCGATTTCTTCTCCGAGCTGATCCGCGAGATCTACAAGATCGGTGGCCGCTCGTTGCCGATCATCGCCGTCGGCGGCGCCTTCGTCGGTTTGTCGCTGACGCTGCTGGGCTACCGCGCGCTGGAAACCTACGGCGCCAGCAACCAGGTCAGCGTGCTGATCGGCCTCGGTTTGTACCGCGAACTCGCACCGGTGCTGACCGCGCTGCTGTTCGTCGGTCGCGCTGGCAGTTCGATTTCCGCCGAACTCGGCCTGATGCGCGCCACCGACCAGATCACCGCGCTTGGCCTGATGGCGATCGATCCGGTGGCCAAGGTCGTCGCGCCGCGTTTCTGGGCTGCGGTGATCTGCGTGCCGCTGCTGACCGCGTTCTTCTGCAGCCTGGCGCTGTCGGCGAGCTGGTTCCAGGCGGTGCAGGTGCTGGGCATCGACAACGGCATGTTCTGGCAGTCGCTGCAGGACGCGGTCGATTTCCGTACCGATTTTCTCACCGCATTCCTGAAGTCGGCGGTGTTCGGCGGCACCGCGGCGCTGGTCGCCTCGTACGTCGGTTTCCACGCCGAGCCGACGATCGAGGGCACTTCGGTCGCGACGACGCGCGCGGTGGTCAATGCCTCGCTGCTGGTGCTGATGTTCAATTTCGTGATGTCCGCCTTCCTGTTTCGCTGATGTCGGCGACCTGAACCGGATTCCTTCTTTCACCGCCGCACCCGGCGGTCCGCTGCAAAGGTGACACCCATGACAAGCGCCCGTGGTCCCCGTCTCGAACTCGCCGTCGGCGCATTCCTGCTGCTTGCGCTCGCGTCGCTGCTGGTGCTGGCGATCGCCTCGACCAACGGCCAGTTCGGTTTCAGCCGCGGCGGCACGTACGAGCTCAACGCCCGCTTCAGCAATCTCGGCCAGTTGCGTCCCAACGCGCCGGTCAAAGTGGGCGGCGTGACCATCGGCCGCGTGACCGGCATCGATCTGGATCCGGTGCGCTTCGACTCGATCGTGTCGATGAAGATCGAAGACCGTTTCAACGAGATCCCGGCCGACACCTCGGCGGCGATCCTCACCGGCGGCCTGCTCGGCGAGAGCTACATCGGCCTGTCGGTCGGTGGCGATCTCGAAGTGCTGCAGCCGGGCGAGGAGATCGCCTTCACGTCGCCGGCGGTGGATCTGATGCAGATGGTCGGCAAGTACATGTTCGGTGGCGGCGGCGAAGGTGCCGACGCTGCCACGCCAGCCGCGCCCGAAGCCGGCACCGCGTCGCCCGACGCGTCCCCCAGTGACGAAGGAGTCCTTCCATGATCCGTATGCCCCTGATCCGTCGCGCCCTGCCGCTCGCCCTCGCTGCCGCGCTGGTGCTGCCCGCCGCCGCGTTCGCGCAGACCCGTCCGGCCGCCGCGCCCGCCGCCGCCACCGCGCAGGCCGGCTCGCCCAGCCAGTTGGTGCTGGGCAACACCGAGCGCGTGCTCAAGACGCTGGAATCGCGTCGCGCCGAGTTCACCCGCGACCGCGGTGCACTGCAGACCTTCATCAACAGCGAATTCAACACAGTGTTCGACCGCGATTACGCGGCGCGCCAGGTGCTGGGTCGCCACGGCCGCGGTGCGTCGGATGCCGACGTCAAGGCGTTCGGTGACGCGCTGGCCGAGAACCTGATGCGCAAGTACGGTTCGTCGCTGCTGGACTTCAACACTCAGCTGCGCGTGCGCATCAAGTCCGAAGCCCCGCTGCCGCGCGGCCTCGGCGTGCGCGTGTCGAGTGAACTGCTGCGCAGTGGCGGTGAGCCGATTCCGGTCGATTACCTGATGCGCCAGAGCGGCGGCACCTGGAAGGTGTTCGACGTGATGGTCGAAGGCGTGTCGTTCGTGCGCACCTTCCGCGAGCAGTTCGACACCCCGCTGCAGCGCAAGTCGATCCAGGAAGTCGCGCGCGATCTGCGCAGCGGCCAGATCCAGGCGACTGCCGAGTGATGGGCACGGCCGCAGCCTCGGTCCGACGCGATGGCGATGCGCTGGCGTTCGCCGGTGATGTCGTCGCCGCCTCGGTGCCGGCGTTGTGGTCGCAGGCGCAGGCCGGTCGCGCGGGCGCCGCGCGGCTGGACCTGTCCGCCGTCACCACGCTCGACAGCGCCGGCCTCGCACTGCTGGCCGAGCTCGCCGGCGATGGCGCCCTGCGCGTCGACGGCACCCCGCCGGGCTTGGCCGAACTCTGCCGCGCCTACCGTTTGACGCCGACGCTGGCCTACGTGTCCGCGTGACCCTTCTGCCCACCCCGGCCCCCCACGGGATCCCCACGATGTCGAGCCTTGCTCCGTTCCGTTTCCTGCTGCCGCTGATCGCGTCGGCCGCGCTTGTCGCCTGTGCCGGCAGCGGCGTCCCCAAGGACCGTGTGCCATCGCCAGTGGCCGAAACGGTCACCGCGCCCGCGCCTGCGATCGTCGACGTGCCCACCGCCGCCGCCGATTCCGCTGACATGGCGGCCGCGTCCGATACAGGTGTCGTCATCGAGGGGTTCGACGATGCCGCGCGCGCGGCGGGCGACGCATCGCCTGCCAATGGCACGCCGACGTCCGCCGAACTCGACTACGCCGCGCTCTACGGCGAGCCGGTCTACAACCCGGTCTACGATCCGACGTTGCCCGAAGCGGCGCAGATGCCCCGCAGCTACGACCCGTGGGAGCCGCTCAACCGCAAGGTGTTCGCGTTCAACAGCGCGATCGACCGCGGTTTCGCCAAACCGCTGGCCAAGGCCTACGCCAAGGTCGTGCCGCGTCCGGTGCGTCTGGGCGTGACCAATTTCTTCAGCAACCTCGGCCAGCCGGTCAGCGCACTCAATGCGCTGCTGCAGGGCCGGCCGAAGGCGGCCGGGCAGTCGCTGGGCCGTTTCCTGCTCAACAGCACGCTGGGCATCGGTGGCATCTTCGACCCGGCGACGGATGCGGAGATTCCGAACCAGAGCGCCGACTTCGGCCAGACGATGGGCGTGTGGGGCTGGCGCGATTCGCGTTACCTCGAGCTGCCGCTGTTCGGCCCGCGCACCCTGCGCGACGGCTTCGGCCTGGTCGGCGACGCGCCGCTGTCGCCGCTGCGCCAGGTCAGCGACGATCCGTGGCGCTACGGCCTGCAGGGCCTGCAGCTGGTCGACCTGCGCACGCGTCTGTTCGCCGTCGACAGCATGCGCGAAGGCGCAACCGACGAATACGCGCTGATCCGCGACGCCTGGATGCAACGCCGCGCCTACCAGATCCAGTCGGTGCGCCGCGCCAAACGCGACGACGGGGAAGCCGGTCTGCCGGATTACCTCTACGACGACGACGCCATGCCGACGGTCCCGGTCGACGTGATGCCGATGGTGCCGCTGTCGCCGACGCCTTGATGGATTTGGGGGTGTTGAAGTCTTGAAGAAGCCCCGCGAAAGCGGGGCTTTTTGTTTCAGCCCTCCCCCGCGAGCGGGGGAGAGTTGGGTGGGGGCGAAGCGTCAGTTGTCGGGACATCTGGTGACACTTGGAGCCTCACGCGTTTGGACACTTCGTTCGAACCGAACGCACGCAACGTGACGCTGCGAGATTGTCGCTGCGAAGAGCGGCCCTCACCCCAACCCCTCTCCCGGAGGGAGAGGGGCTCGTTTCATGCAGGGCCGCGCGCTGTTGAGCCCCTCTCCCTCAGGGAGAGGGGTTGGGGTGAGGGCGCTTCTCGCAGGAAATCCAAAGCAGAGTGCAGGGCGACAACCCGGATCCCGACACTGCAGAACCAGCACCCGCAACAATCACGCCTCCGCCAACGCCGCCTCCACCGCCGCACGCACACGCGGGTCATCTGCAGTCACGTCGGGCGCGAACCGGCCCACCACATGCCCGTGGCGGTCGATCAAAAATTTCTCGAAATTCCACAGCACGCCCGGCGCCGGATTCGGCGTGCCGTAGGCGCGCAGCTTCTCGCGCATCGGGCCTTCGCCCGTCGCTTCGGGCTGCGCGGTCGTCAGCGCGGTGTACAGCGGATGGATCGACTCGCCGGTCACCGCGATCTTCGAGAACAGCGGAAAGCTGACGTCGTAACTCAGGCTGCAGAACTGCTGGATCTCCGCGTCGCTGCCCGGCTCCTGTCCGGCGAAATCGTTGGCCGGAAAGCCCAGCACCTCCAGGCCCGCATCGCGCTTCTCGCGATACAGCGCTTCCAGACCTGCGTACTGCGGCGTCAGGCCGCACTTGGATGCGACGTTGACCACCAGCAGCACCTTGCCGGCATGCGCGCCGAGCGTCGTGGTCTCGCCTTCGATGGTCTTGAGCGGGATGTCGGTCAGCGGTGCGGTCATGGCGGTGCGCTCGCGAATGGGAAGAGGCCCGATGCTAGCGGGCCTGACGTCTCCGCAGACTGACGGTTCGACGACATCCGCAGGGCAGATGGCGCGCAGCGGCAGGAAGCATCCGGAATGCCACTTCGCGCGCGAGAGCGCTCCCACGTCACGTCGTGGCCTGCGCGCCACGCGTTACGGTGCCTGCGACCCTTCGTCGTCCTCGTCGCCCGCCACATCGTCCAGCGCTTCGCCGAGCAGCGCCTGCGCATCGGGGCCGGGGAGCGATTCCACACCGCGCAGGCGACGCTCGATCGTGCGGGTCTTGCGACTGGCTTCGCCGAGGCTCTTGCCGACCGTGGTGATCTGCTTTTCGGCCTTTTCGAGAATGCCGGCGAACTTTCCGAACTCGCTCTTCACCGCGCCCAGCACCTGCCAGACCTCGCTGGAGCGCTTCTCGATCGCCAGGGTGCGGAAGCCCATCTGCAGGCTGTTGAGCAGGGCGGTGACCGTGGTCGGGCCGGCCAGCACCACGCGATGCTCGCGCTGCAGCAGATCGACGAGTCCGGCGCGACGGATCACTTCGGCGTACAGACCTTCGGTCGGCAGGAACATCACCGCGAAGTCGGTCGTGTGCGGCGGGCATACATACTTGTCGCTGATCGATTTCGCCTGCACGCGGATCGCGCGTTCGAGCTGTGCGGCCGAACTCTTGAGCGCATCGACGTCGCCCTTCTCCTGCGCATCGATCAGGCGTTCGTAATCCTCGCGCGGGAACTTGGCATCGACCGGCAGCCACACCACGGCGTCGTCTTCGCCGCGGCCGGGCAGGCGGATTGCGAAATCCACGGCTTCCGCGCTGTCGGGCTTCACCCGCACACTGCGCGCGTACTGCTCAATCGTCAGCGTCTGCTCGAGGATGTTCTCCAGCTGCACTTCGCCCCAGCCGCCGCGGTCCTTGACGTTGGTCAGCACGCGCTTGAGATCGCCCACGCCGGTCGCCAGCTGCTGCATTTCGCCCAGACCGCGCTGCACCTGCTCCAGACGTTCGGACACGATCTTGAACGAGGCATCCAGGCGGGTATTGAGCGTGGTCTGCAGCTTCTCGTCGACCGTCGCACGCATCTGGTCGAGCTTGCCGGCGTTGTCGGCCTGCAGGCGCTGCAGCTGCTGCTCCAGCGTCGCGCGCATCTCGCCGATGCGCTGTTCGTTGCGCTGGGTCAACTCGTTGAGCCGCGCGCCGAGCGCATCGGCGAAACGCTGCTGCTGCTCGGCACCTTCGGTACGCGTCTTGCGCGCGTCTTCGGTCAGCGCCGCGCGCAATACGCCGAGGCGTTCGTCGGTGGTGCGGGTGAAGGTATCGAGGCGTGCATCGGTGCGCAGGGTGAACTCGTCCAGACGCTGGTCGGTGCGCGCGGCGACGGCCTGCAACTGCGCGCCGAAGGCATCGATGCGCTGCGCCTGCGAGGCCGCCGACGCATCCAGCTGCTGGCGCAGTTCACCGCGGCCGTCGCGCTGTTCCTCGCGCAGCACGCGCTCCAGCGCCTCGCTGCCCTGGCCGGGCCGGCGCAGCACCAGGACGACGAGTAGACAGGTCGCAATGGCGACGAGCAGGAGGATCAGGGCGAGCAGTACGAGCGTGGCATTCATCCGGTGATTCTAGCGGTCGGCGTCTCAGCGGCTGCGCCTGCATGCGAAACTGGCATCCCGAATGGAACACGAGGCGACGACGATGCAGCGCAACCGGTCGATCGACGAGGCGAAGCGGCGGTTCACCCGGCCGATGGTGATGGTCGGCCGCTGCCTGCTGCTGGTCGGCGCGGGCGTGCTGGTCGCCATCCATCTGTTCGCCACCGATGGCGAGGCGCGTGATCTCGGTCGCATCGTCGGCAGCGCCGTGGTGGTGGTCGGCCTGCTCGTCTACGGCTTCGGTCTGCTGGTGTCGACGAAGAACCGCGCGCCGCGCGAACGCCGCTGATCCGCACCCCGTCACCGGAGTCTCCGATGTCCGACCTGCCTGCATTGCCCGACCTCGCGCCAGGTCGCTACCGCCACTACAAGGGCCGCGACTACGACGTCATCGGCGTGGCGCGGCACAGCGAGACGCTGGAACCGGTGGTGGTCTACCGGCCGCTGTACGGCGAAGGCGCGCTGTGGGTGCGACCGCATGCGATGTTCGTCGAGACCGTCGATGTCGACGGCATCGAGGTGCCGCGCTTCGCGCTGGTCGAAACGCCCACGGAGCGCACGTGATGTCCGCCACGCCTTCGATCGCGCTTCGCCAGGTCGCGGTGACGGTGTCCGACGTCGATGCGGCGCTGGTCTTCTATCGCGACGTGCTCGCGCTCGAATTCCTGTTCCGCGCCGGGCCCGGGCTCGCGTTCCTCGATGCCGGCGGCGTGCGCCTGATGCTCAGCAGGCCGCAGGGCGCAGGCGAGCCGGGCCGCAACTCGGTGCTGTATTTCCACGTGCACGACATCGTGCGTGTCTTCGAGACCTGCGTCGCAAAGGGCGCTGTGTCGGAACGCGCACCCGCGCTCGCGGCGCGGATTCCCGACCACGATCTGTGGATCGGCTTCCTGCGTGACCCGGACGGCAACCTCGTCGGGCTGATGGAGGAAGTGCCGGGCGAGGCGCGCAACGCTGGCTGAGCATCCCCGGTATGCATGCAATACTCGCGCGCATACCTAAGGAGAGGGTGGGCGATGCGAAAGATTCTGTGGCGCGGTGCGGTGCTCGCGGTTTCCTCCATTCTGCTCACAGCTTGCAGCGGTGCACCGCCGCTGTCGGCGGCGCCGGCAAGCCTGTCCACGGCCTCGCAATCGACAGCGCCGCGCGTCGATTCCGGCACACTCGCCGGCGCGCCCTGGCGCTTCGAGATTCCCACCGGCTGGAACGGCGAGCTGGTCGTGCTGCTGCACGGCTACGAGCCGCGAGGAGTGCCGCGCGACGATCCGTGGCCGGCGAACGAGGCGACGCCGCTGTTCCTCGCACGTGGCTACGCGGTGGCCGAAAGCGCTTACACCTCCCAGGGCTGGGCGGTCGGCGATGCGATCGAGGACAGCGAGCGCCTGCGTGCGCAGATCGTTGCGCGTCATGCGCCGACGCGCAGTTGGCTGGTCGGCATGTCGATGGGCGGCCTGATCGCGATCGAAAGCCTGGAGCGGTACGGCGCGGCCTACGACGGCGCGCTGTCCCTGTGCGGCGTCAACGTGCCGTCGACGCAGGTCTTCGCCGATACGCTGCGCTCACTTGCCGCCTTCGATGTGCTGTTCCCGGAGGCGGGCATTGCTGGCGATGGCCTGGCCGATCCAGCCGCATTGCCGCTCGACGATCCGCGTGCGGACCAGCCTGCGCTGATGCAGGCAATCGGCGCGGCGCTGGCACGGGATCCGGAAGCGACCACAACGCTGTCGCGCGCACTGGAAGTGTCTCCCGATGCACTGGCCGGTGCGCTGAGCCTGCATGTGCTGCTGCACCGCGAAGCAGTCGCACGCGCCGGCGGCCTGCCGGTCGGCAACCGCGACACCGTCTACAGCGGTTTCGGCGACGACCTTGCGTTCAACGCCGCGGTGCGCCGTTACGACGCGGATCCGAGGGCCGCCGGCTGGCTCGCCGGCGTAGGCGATCTGCACGGCACACTCGAAAAGCCGCTGGTGCTGCGCTACAACCGCACCGATCCTACGATCCCGCCGCGCTATCGCGGCGTCTACCCGGCGCTGGCCGCCGAAGCCGACCGTGCCGACCGGATCACCGTCGTGCCGCCCGCGGGCGAGGGACATTGCGCGTTCGCCCCGGAGCAGATGCTCGAAGCGTTTGACGTGCTGGTCCGGACTGCGGACTGAGCCCGAATGCCGGAGCGCGCTCCTGCGGGACGCGCTCCGGCGACATTACGCAGCGACCGGCACCGGCGCGTTCGCGGTGATGATCTTCGCGTCGCGCAGCTCGGACCACACGCCGGCCGGAATCGCGACCGACATCGATTCGATGTTCGCGGCCACCTGCTGCGCATTGCGCGCGCCCGGCACGATTGCCGAGACGACTTCCGGCGCATTGGCAAACTGCAGTGCCACCGTGCGCAGGTCGACGCCGTGCGCGCGCACGATCTCTTCGGCCTTCGCACGCTTCTGCTGTGCGTCCGGCGGCACCGGCTGCGAGCCGTAGAGATAGCGGTCGCGACCGGCGAGGAATCCGGCCAGAAGCGGCGAACCGACGATCACCGAAATGCCGCGCGTGGCGAGGTTGGGAAATGTGTGTTCGAGCGCGTGCGTGTGGTCGAGCAGCGAGTACTGGCAGGCGAGCAGGAAGATGTCGGGATCGGCGACTTCGATTGCGCGCATCGCCGGGTCCGGCGTGTTGACGCCCATGCCCCAGGCCTTGATCAGGCCTTCCTCGCGCATCTTCGTCAGTTCCGGAAACGCGCCGGTGCGCGCCTGCTCGAAGTACTCGAGCCAGCGTTCGCCCATGTCACCGTTGTCGGGCGACAGGTCGTGCACGAGCACGATGTCGAGCGAATCGATGCCGAGGCGCTGCAGGCTGTCCTCGACCGAACGGCGCGTGCCCTCGGCGCTGTAGTCGTAGCGGTAGGCGAACGGCGGCGGGTCCTTCCAGCCCACCTTCGGCGTCTCTTTCGTCGCCGTCAGCAGGCGACCGACCTTGCTGGAGATGACGTACTCCTCGCGGGGCTTCTGGCCCAGCACGTGGCCGAAGCGGCGCTCGGAGCGGCCCAGGCCATACCAGGGCGAGGTGTCGAACAGGCGCATGCCGCCGTCCCACGCGGCTTCCAGCGTGGCCTGCGCGTCATCTTCGGTGACCACCGCCCAGTTGTTACCGAGCGGCGCGCCACCGAGACCGACGCGTGCGGTCGGGCGGTACTTGCGGCCGCCCGCGGGATTGGTCGGCAACGGGCTGGCATCGCGACGGCCCTGCGTCGGCAGGACATCACCGGGCGTGGTCTGCGCACTGGCGACCAGCGGCGCGGCGGCGAGCGTGGCAGCGCCGAGCGCGGCGGCGGACAGAAAGGTGCGACGTGAATGCATGGGGATCTCCGGCAGCAGTGGATTGCGACCATCGCCTCCCGGCCATCTGGCCGCCCTGCGTCGATGCCCGCGACTGCACACCGTGCCAGTCGCGCCGACCAGACGCCGTGAACCGGCATCGAAACGCGTGTTGCCGTGTGGATCGCGCGCGTCGCCTGCGTATCATTCGCGCTCGATTCGCGGCGGTGACGACATGGGCTGGATGGGCATTTCCGATTTGCCGACCTTCGTGGTCGCGGTGCTCGTGTTCCTCGCGATTCCGGGGCCGGGCACGTTCGCACTGCTGACCGCGACCGCGCGGGGCGGCGTGCGCGGCGGCTATGCGGCGTTCTTCGGCCTGGCGCTCGGCGATCAGACGCTGCTGTGGCTGGCCGCCGGTGGCGTGGCCGCATTGCTCGCCGCCAATCCGATGCTGTTCCGCGGCGTGCAGTGGCTCGGCGCGGCGTATCTGCTGTGGATCGGCGTGCAGCTGTTGCGCAGTCGCGGCGACGGCGCGGGCATGGTGGCGATGGGCAGCGGTCACTGGTTCCGCCAGGGCGTGCTGATCACGCTGCTCAATCCCAAGGCCGTGCTGTTCTACATGGCGTTCTTTCCGCTGTTCATCGATCCGGCGCAGCACCGCGGCTTCGCGACGTTCGCGACGATGTCGGTGCTGATCTGCGTGCTCGGACTGTTGTACTGCTCGCTGCTGATCTTCACCGGCCACGCGCTGCGCGCCCGCGTCGCCCGCGATCCGCGCATCGCGGCGTGGCTGCGGCGGATCGCCGGTGCGTGTCTGGTGGGCTTCGGGGTGCGGCTCGCGTTCAACTGAAGCCGGCGCACGGCATCTCGCCATCGATGCGCCGTGCGGTCTCGCGCGCGAGCGCGCTCCCACAAGAGCGGGACGGAACCTGTGGGAGCGCGCTCGCGCGCGAATGCCTTCGGCGCCGTCGACGCCTCAACGCAGTTCGCGCTCCAGCCAATCGATAACGCGCTGCTGCAGATCGACCTCGTGCGCCTGTTCGTGGAACCAGTGCGGTCCGCGGGGATAGGTCACCAGTTCGACCGGCGTGCCGTTGAAGCGCAATGCGCGATACAACATCTGCGCCTGTGACAGCGGCACGCGCGCATCGGACTCGCCGTGCAGCAGCAGCACCGGCACGCGCACATCCGCCGCGTGATGCACCGGCGATTGCGCGTCGTAGGTGCGCCGTTCGCGCAGCGGATCGCCGAAGTAGCCGGGCAGGTAATCCGGCACGTCGTTGGTCAGCGCCGCACTGGCGAGATCGAGCACGCCGGCGCCGACGATCGCGGTGCGGAACCGGTCGCTGCGCGCGACCGCCCAAGCGGACAGATAGCCGCCGTAACTCCAGCCGCCGATCGCGAGGCGTTGCGGGTCAACGAGGCCTTCCGCTTCCAGCACATCGACGCCGTCGAGCACGTCCTGCAACGGGCCGTCGCCCCAGTCGCCGCGCGCGAGTTCGGCGAACGCACTCCCGTGACCTTCGGAGCCGCGCGGATTCGGCAGCAGCACGGCGTAACCGCGCGATGCGAGCAACTGCGCCCATTCGTGCCACGAACCCTGCCAGCCCGACCACCACGCCCACGCCGGTCCACCGTGGATCTGCACCAGCGTCGGCAGCGGGGTCGCGCCGTCCCAGTCGGGCGGCGTGACCAGCAGGCCGCTGATCGCGCGTCCGTCGCGCGACGACGCCCATTCGAGTTCGCGCACGCGACCGAGCACCCAGTCCGCGACCTGCGGCTGGTGATCGCTGCGCTGCGCGAGACGCATGCCATCCCAGGTCCAGACGTTGCCCGGGCTGTCGTCGCGCAGGCCGAGGTAGGCGATGCGGCCATCGGCGGATGCGGTGAAGCTGCGATATGGAATCTGCGGCTGCGCGAGTTCGGTCGCCGCGCCGCTTGCGGCATCGAGCCGCAGCAACGCACCGCGGATACCGCGCTGGCCCTGGCCGAGCAGCCTGGTGTCGGTCTGCCAGCGGGCGAGCCACAGCGTGCCGGGCCAGGCTTCGCCGAGTGCGACCTGCGTGCCGCGCGCGATGTCGTGGACGATCGGCGTCGCCACCATGCCGTGCGCACCGAGCCGGCCGTAGAGCAGGCGCGTACCGTCCGGCGACCACTGCAGCGGATGCGCGGACGCGTGTGGTTCGAGTACGTCTCCGATGTCCCCGCTGTCGACGCCCAGCAGCACGACCGCCGAGTCGTACCAGAAGTCGTTGAGCGTGGTACCCGACGAGCGGCGCAGCGCGAGCGTGCGGCCATCGGGCGACCAGGCGAGATCGTGGATCTGCATCCCGCTCGGCGTCAGCACGCGCGCGGCGCCGGTCGCGAGGTCCTGCACCCAGACGCGCGAGAACCGCGTGGGCTGTTCGACGACGACCGCATCGTCCTTGGCCGCGATGCGAGCGGCGTCTGCGTGCGATGGCGCATCGGTCGCCAGCCAGGCGATGCGGCGGCCGTCGGCGGACAGATCGAAGCTGGCGACGTCGGTCGCGGCGCGGGTCAGCAGCGTGGCCTGCGTGCCGTCGGCAGCGACGCGCCAGACCTGGATCGCGCCGAGTGTTTCTCCGCCCGGCACCGGACGATCCGACAGGAACAGCAGTTGCCTGCCGTCGCGCGACCAGCGCGGCTGCCGGTCGCTGGCCCCGGCTGGTGTGGGAATCGCACGCGGCGCGGCGTCGCCTTCGAACGCCACGCGCCATAGTTGCGTGCGTGGCGGCTTGCCCTCCGCGCGCGGCGTGCCGACGGTGTAGGCGACCTGACGACCATCGGGATTGATCTGGGGATCGTCGACCGCGAGCAGCGCGGCGATGTCCTGCGGCGTTGGCACGTGCGCGCGGGTCGGGGGCGCCTGCGCGGAGGCGAGCGGCGCCAGCGACAGCAGGGCGCACGACAGCACCAGGGGTCGGATCATGCGGAAGCGTCCTGCGTCACGGCGAGATGGATGCGCAGCCAGCCTGCGCCCCGCACGAGTGCATCGCGGGCGATGTCAGAGGTCGACATCGCCTCGATGAAACTGTGCGGCGTACGTGGATATGCATGCGCATCGACCTGGACGCCGGCCGCGCGCAGCCGCGTCGCCATGGCCGCGTTCTGTTTGGCGAGCACATCGCGATCACCCCACAGCAGCAGCGTCGGCGGCAGGTCGTGCAGCGCGGCATGGGCGGGCACGGCATAGCCGTCGCGACAGGCGGCGACGTCGGGTCCGAGATACGCGGTCCAGTAGGCTGCCATCTCCTCGGCACTGAGCATGTCGTCGACGGTGCCGAGCGTGCGCACCGAGTCCGCATCGAGCGCGGTATCGAAGGCGCCGTAGAGCAGCAGCAGCGCGTCGATGCCGTCATGCGCGCCGACATCGCGCAGCCGCAGCGCCGTCGCGAGGGCGAGATTTGCGCCGGCGGAGTCGCCGCCCAGCGCCAGGCGTGTCGCGTCGATGCCGAATGTTTCGGGCTGCTCGCGCAGTGCCCGGATCGCGGCGATGCATTGCTCCAGCGCGACCGGATACGGATGCTCGGGGGCCAGCGCGTAGTCCACGCCGATGACGACCACGCCGGCGCGTTCGGCGAGTTCGCGCATCAGCCGGTCGTGGGTATCGAGACTGAAGAGACACCAGCCGCCGCCGTGCAGATACACCAGCGCCGGCGCCTGCGCGGCCACGCCCTGCGGCCGATGCACGCGCACCGCGAAACCGTCGGCGCCGTGGGCGATCCGGTGCGTCGTGGTCGACGCCATCTCCGGGCCGCCGGCGCGCCACGGTGTGCGCACGGTCTCCGCGATCGCGCGCTGCTGCGGCCAGTCGAGGCGGCGGCCCCCGGAAAGGCGCGCGCCTTCGCTGCAGACTGCGTGCACGAACTCGCGCAGCGCAGGATCCAGCGCGTCGAGGCTCGCGCTCATGCAGTGCGGTCTGCGTCGAAATCGCGCATCCAGGCAACGAGATCGTGTTCGCCGCCGCTGACCAGACCCGCGATCAGTTGCGCGAATTCGCGCGGCGCTTCGTCCTGGCCGAGCTTGAATGTCGCGCGGGTCTCGATGATCCGTCCACGCAATGCGGTGACGCCCTGCGCGAGCCGCGCGTAGCGCTCGCCCATCTCCGTCAGCGCCCACGCGTTCGGACGCCCGGCTTCCATCGACGTGACCAGTGCGTCGAGTTCGTCGGCGATGTCGGCCTCGGCCTCGCTGCATTCGACATGCAACGTGAACGCGGCGGCCGCGTAGTTCCAGCTCGGCGCCTGGGTGCGATCGTCGAGCCAGCTCGGCGACACGTAGGCATGTGGACCGATCACCAGCGCGTAGGCGAGCGGATCGCGACGCAGACGCGCGACATGCGGATTGCGACGCGCGACGTGTCCGCGCAGCGCGACCAGACGGCCCTCTGCATCGATCTCGGTGCGCAGCGGCAATGGCGTGAACGCGGCATCGTCGCCGCCGGTGGAGACCAGCCAAGCGAACGGCTGCGCTTCCAGCAGGCGCAGCACGTCGCCATCGTGGCGCGGGGCATATCGGGAATCGCGAGCGTGGCCCATCAGCGTGTGTCCTGTGTGGCGGTCACCGGGACCGGTGGCCAACGGTCGCACCAGGGCGCCGCCGATTCCAGTTCAAAGGCGAGTGCGAGCAGCGTGGCTTCGTGCCCGCGATCGGCGGCGAACTGCAGACCGATCGGCAGGCCGTCACGAGTGTGTGCGAGCGGCAGCGAGATCGCCGGCGTGCCGGCCAGATTCTGCAGCGGCGTGTAGGAGATCCATTCGAACATCTCCAGCATCAGCGCGTCGAAGTCGCGATCGGGCGCGAGTGTACCGAGCGTCGGTGGTGGCGTACGCAGCGTCGGACATAGCAGCACGTCGTGACGGGCGTGGAAGTTGGCGAACGCCGCGGGCAGTGCGGCGACGGTCGCCCAGGCCTGTTCGAGTTCGGGCACGCCGCAATGTGTCGCGTGCCAGTGCGCGAGCCCGCGCGTCCACGGTTCCAGTGCGCGCTCGGCGAACGCCGCGCCGCCCTGCGTGACCGCGAGTTCGACCGCGTCCGCGCCGAGCCGCGACCACAATGTGTACAGCGCCGCCCACACCGCCTCGCCCGGCAACGGCCAGGCGACCGGTTCGACCTGATGGCCGAGCGATTCGCACAGACGCGCGGCGGCATCGAGCGCGGCAGTGACTTCGGGATCCGGCGCCAGGCCTGGCAATGCATCGACGATCAGACCGATCCGCAGACGGCGTGCATTGGGGCCGGTCACAGGCGCAGGCGCATCGGGATGCGCGGCGGCGAACGCCCACGCGGTATCGCGCACGCTGCGCGACATCAGACTGTCGGCGACGATCAGGTCTTCGATCACATGGCGTCCGCGCACCGGCACGCAGGCACCGCGTCCCGGCTTGAGTCCGACGACGCCGCAGGCCGATGCGGGAATCCGGATCGACCCCGCACCGTCGCTGCCATGCGCCAGCGGCACGATGCCGGCCGCGAGCGCCGCGCCGGCGCCGCCACTGGAACCGCCCGGCGAATGCGTCAGCGACCACGGGTTCGCGGTGACCGGGCCGAGCAGTGGCTCGGTCGAGCCCATCAGACCGAACTCGGGCATCGCGCTCTTGCCGATCGCAACGAGGCCGGCGGCCTCGAAGCGTCGGACGAAGGGCGAGGCTTCGTCCGCCGTGGCCAGCGTGCTGTCACGGCTGCGCGAACCGCCACGCGTCGGCATGCCCGGCACGCGCAGCGAGTCCTTCGGCAGCCACGGCACGCCCGCCAGCGGCGTGGCGGTGTCGACGCCGGCGGCATCGAGTGCGCGGGCGTGCTGGCGGGCCGCATCGAACGCGGTGTGGCTCAGCGCGCCGAGGACGGGATCGAAGTGGCGGGCGCGGAGAATCGCCGCGTCGGTCAGGTCCAGCGCGCTCAACTCGCCGCGTGCTCGCAGCGCGGCCTGCGCGTGGGCGTCCAGCCGGCCGAGCGCCAACGCATCGGCATGGCCGGCGGGGGAATCAAACAGCGTCATGCGGAAGGCGGCCTCGAATCGAAATGGGGTGACACCGGCCGGCGGCAACGGCGGCGCGAGCAGTGGCTGCGCATCTTCAGTAGCGCCAGTGCACGGTCACGCCGACGGTGCGTGGCCGCACGATGCCCTGGCCGATGCCGTTGACCTCCGACACGCTGCGGGTGATGCCACGGGTGTCGCCGAGGTTGCTGCCGAACAGGGTCAGATCGGTATTGCCGAAGGACATGCGATAGCGCAGGTCGACGGTGTTGTAATTGCCCTGTTCGTTGCGCACCGCGCCTGGCACGGCGGAGTTGAGATCGCTGATGCCGCTGCCGATGTACTGGTGGGCCAGCGTCAGCATCGGCGCAAAGCGCGTGTCGAAGCGGTAGCTCAGCACGTTGCTGACGGTCCAGTCGGCCGAGCCCGGCAGCTGCGAGCCGGCAGGCGCGGTGCCGGCGAACAGGATGTCGAGATCCTCGTCGAGGCGCGCCTGCTGCCAGGTTGCCGCAAGCGTCCAGTCGAAGCTTTCGACCGGGCGCCACGTGGTCGCCAGTTCGATCCCGCGGCTGTAGGCCTTGCCGCCGTTGCTGGCGTAGTTGAAGAAGTCCGGCGTCTGCAGGCGCAACTGGATGTCGCTCCAGTCGACGTAGAACAGCGTCGCGTCGATCAGCCAGCGGCCGTCAGCCCAGCTGGTACGCGTGCCGAGTTCGTAGTTGATCAGGCTGTCGCTGGTGGAACCGGCGGGAATCGGGAACGCACTGAGCCCGGGCGTGTTGGGCTCGCCGAAGCGGAAGCCTTCCGACACCAGCGCGTAGAGCATCAGATCCGCCGACGGCGTCCAGGTCAGCGAGACCTTGGGATTGAAGCCGTCCTCGTCGGTGCGCGAGCGGGTGACGATGGGATCGCCGGGATAGGTCGAGAAACCGACCTGCGTGGTCTGCGCTTCGACGCTCGTGCGGAAGAAGCGGCCGCCGAACGTGGCCTTCCATTGATCGTTGAAGTGGAAGGTGCCTTCGCCGAACACCGCGAGTTCGGAACCGTCGAGATGGCTGTAGAACGCGTTGAACGTCGAACCGTCGGGTGCGATCACCGAACCGCTACCGGGTCCGAACAGCGAGGAACGGTCGAACGCACCCGTTGCGCCTGCCGCGCCGATGGTCTCGTAGAGATCCTTGTCGGTCTGGAACACCATGCCGCCGACCAGCCATTCCAGGCGCTGGTCGCCGGGCGAGGCCAGGCGCAGTTCGAGGCTGCGGCCGGTGCTTTCGCCGCCCGAGGCGATGAACAGCGGCGTGTCGAGATCGAGGTCGAGATCGGCGTTGTAGGCGCCGCGGATCGGAGTGAAGTCGAACTGCCAGTCCTGCTGCTTGTGCTGCTGCGAGAGCAGCGCGGTCAGCGTGGCGAAGCCCAGATCCTGATCGAGCCGCAGGCTGTGCACGGTGACTTTCGTATCGGTGAATTCGGGAATCGCGGTATCGCGTTCGAACTCGCCGAGACCGGCGATGCGATAGCTGTTGTCGTCGGCATCGGTGTTCTGCCACAGGCTCAACCAGCTCAGCGTGGTCGCCTCCGACGGCGTCAGTGTCACCGACAGGCGGCCACCCGCGGTGCGGCTGTCGTTGCTGCCCTCGCGGCCCAGGCCGACGTTGTCGAGATAGCCGGGATCGTCGCGGTACTGCGCGACGGCGCGCACGGCGAGGATGTCGTCGGCGATCGGCAGGTTGACCATCGCCTTGCCGCCGAAGCCGATGTCGGCGTTGCGGGTCTGGCTGGCGGTGGCTTCGACAGCCGCGTCGAAGCCGCCCGGATCGGCCACATTGGCCACGTAGTTGATCGCGCCGCCCATCGAGGCCGAACCGAACAGCGTGCCCTGCGGCCCGCGCAGCACTTCGACGCGGTTGATGTCGAAAGCGTCGATGTCGGGAATGACGATGCTGAAACCCGGCTCGGTCAGCGGCACCTCGTTGAGGAAATAGCCGGTCGTCGTCTGGCCCTGCACGTTGCCCGAACTGGTCGCGATGCCGCGCATGACCACATGCGAGACGCCCGGCTGGTAGCTGTTGAACACCACGCCCGGCGTGCGCTGGATATAGTCGGCCAGCGACTGCGCGCCGAGCTCCTCGAGCTGCTGGCCGGTGACGGCCGAGACCGAGCCGGCGATCTCGCGCACCGATTCGTTGCGCTTGCCGGCCGTCACGACGATCGTGTCGAGATCGGTGGTCGAGACGGGTGCGGTCGACGCGCCTGGCGCTGCGGTCTGCGCCAGCGCCGGTGCGGCGATCAGCGGCGTACACAGACAGACGAGACGGATGGCGTGGGCCAGGCGTGCGTTGGTGAGCGGCTTCATGACGATTCCCGTGGGCGATGGCTGGACTGGGACCAGGCCGCTGCGGCTTCGCGTGGTGGTGGCGAAGCGCGGCGCTGACGTTCGAGTAATAGAAGACGGGCGCTATCGCGTCCAGCAGATTCCACGGGGCGCGTGGACCACTTAAATCATTGATCCCAAAAGGTCAGTCCATGCGTGACACCGAATAAGCCACGGAATGCGGGTGCGAATTACGCAGGATCTGCGTCTCCGGCCCCGGAATTCGATACGTTGTAGCGCTGCCGCAGCCCGCCGCGGCCGCCGGAACCACCCAGGAGCGCCGCATGTCCGCCCGTTCGCCCGACCGCACCGACCTGAAGATCCTCGATGTGCTGCAGCAGGATGCACGGATCACCAACCACGCCCTCGCCCAGCGGGTCGCGCTGTCGCCCAGCGCCTGTCTGGCCCGGGTGCGCGCGCTGGAGCAGCGCGGCCTGATCCGCAGCTACCGTGCGCACGTCGCCGTCGACCGCATCCGTTCGGCGACGATCGTCATGGCCCAGATCAGTTTCCAGAAGCACGCACTGGAGGAGTTCACCGCGTTCGACCGCTGCATCCTGGCAATGCCGGAGATCGTCGAAGCCAGCCGCGTGTCCGGCGCCTACGACTACATGCTGCGGGTCATCGTGCGCGACGTGCACCACTGGAAGGACATCGCCCGCTCGCTGCTCAGCGGCGACTACGGCGTGGAGAAGATCGTCTCCCACTTCCTGATGGACGAGGTCAAATCCTTCGCCGGCTATCCGTTGACCGACGACGAGCCGGCGCGCGGCTGAAGCTTCAGTACAGGCGGATCGGCAGTTCGCGTGTCGCGGTGTTGCCGCTGGCATCGCGCACGATGGCGCGCAGCACGTAATCGCCGATCGACAGGTCCACCGGGTCCCACAGCATCGGTTCGAGTCGACCGTCGCGGACGAGGTTGTTGACCGCGTAGCGGAAGCGGGTGCGCGAGGCGCCGTGCACGGTGATGCCGCTGTCGGCGGAATAGGCGACGCGCACCGCATCGCGATGCGGTGGCATGCGGTCGAAATCGATCGTGTAGCGCGGCGCCTCGAAGCCGGGCATCGGTTTGCCGTCGGCGGCCAGCAGTTGCCAGCCGAGCGTGTGCAGACCGAGGCGCCGGCGCGCCTGGTTGCCGTCCACCTGGTCCCAGGCCTCGACGATGATCTGCAGGCCGCCGCCATCACGCGGCAGGATCACGCGGCCGTCCTCGCGTGCGGTCATCGGCGCATCGAGGGCATCGAGCAGCGCGAGATCATCGATGCGCGGCGCGACGGTGTCAGTGAAGTTGCGGAAGCCCAGCGTCACCGCATTGCGCTGGTAGCCCGATGGACCGAGGATCAGGTGCACGTGCGCCTGCGCATTGATCGTGCCGATCGCATCGCCTGCGCGGAAGTGCGTGCCGCGCGGAATGCGCACGCGCATCGTCCGGCCGTCGTCGCCTGCGATCAGTTGGAAACGCGGATCGAGCGCGTCGCCGCGCGGCGTGCGGCCGACGCGTATGTGCATATAGGCCAGGTCGTCGATCGCCAGATGCTCGGCCTGGTCGCCGAACCCGCTCGCGGCGTACGGGCTTGCGACTTTCGCGTCGGCGATCGCCAGGACCGGACTGCCGACATCGCCGCGCACATCGAAGCCGGCGTGCAGGTGGCTGCGCGATTCGCCGCGGAAATTGCCGCGCACCTCCCCGAGCGTGCCGACGACTTCGTGCCAGCCGTCCTGCGGCGCGAGCGGCCAGCGGCCGCGTGTCTCCGGCAACGCGGCGTCGGGCGCGGGACCGACCGCGACGTTGGCGAGATTCTGCTTCGCACCGGCGCGGCGCACCTGGGTGATGCGATGCACGCGATACGCCGCGGCATCGGCGACCCATAACCTTCCGAAGCGATCGAACGCCAGCCCGGCCGGGCGCGCGAGGCGCTGCGCCATGTCGCGACCGGTCAGCACGCGCGCACGACCGTCGGCTTCGATCTGCAGCACGCGGCCCTGCGCGAGTTCGCCGACATACAACCGCTGCTGCGCATCGATGGCGATGGAGACCGGCGAGACGGGCGCGGCGTCGGGCTCGTCGCCATGCAGGGCCAGCGTCGTCGTCGTGCCGTCTGGTGCGACGCGGCGTAATGCGTGGTTGCCGGTGTCGGCGATCCACAGCGCACCGCTCGCTTCGAGTGCGAGTCCACCCGGGGTATCGAAGCGCGCCAGCGCGCCGATGCCATCAACGAGACCCGGCTGTCCATCACCGGCCAGCGTGTGCACGGCGCCCGCCTCGATCACGCGGATGCGGTCGTTGAACCCGTCGGCGACGAACACTCGCCCCGTCGCATCGACCGCCACGCCGGTGGGCGCATGGAAGCGCGCCTGCGCCACGGGACCATCAATGAAGCCGGCCTCGCCGGTGCCGGCCAGCGTCGTCACCGTGCCGTCGGGCGCAATGCGACGGATCGCGTGGTTGCCGGTGTCGGCGACGTACAGCGCGCCGCTCGCGTCGAGCGCGAGGCCGGACGGCGTATGGAAACGCGCATCGCCACCACGACCATCGACAAAGCCTTCGAGCCCGCCGGCGAACGTGTCGACACGGCCATCGGGCTGCACGCGGCGGATACGGTTCGACACGCCGCCATCGGCAATGAGGGCGGTGCCGTCCGCCGCGACGACGATGCCGAAGGGATCGTCGAACCGTGCATCGGATTCCGCGCCATCGCGCACGCCGCGATGGCCGTCACCGGACACGCTCTCGATACGTGCCGGCAGGCCCGCGGGCGACGGGCCGAGATCAGGCCGTTCGGGCGAACGCCAGTCCCAGAAGAAACTTGCCGCGAGCGCGCCCGCCGTCAGCGCGGCGACGCCCCAGATCGCACGGCGCATGCCCGGCCGCAATCTCCGCGCCATGCAGCGGGATCAGTCCACGACGCGGCAGAACACCGCCTTCAGATAGCGCGACTCCTGCACGTGCGCCATGAACGGATGGTCGGCGCCGGCGCCCGAGACCTTGAGGATCTGGATCGTGCGGTTGGCGTAGAACGCCGCGCGCCGCAGCATGTCGAGGAACTGCTCCTCGCTGACCAGACCCGTGCACGAGAACGTCGCCAGCAGGCCGCCCGGCTTGACCACGCCGAGCGCGAGCTTGTTCATGTCGAGGTACTTCTTCAGCGCCGGAATCACCTGCTCGCGGTCGCGGGTCATCTTGGCCGGGTCGAGCACGACGACGTCGTAGGCATCGCCCGCGTTCGACGCATCGCGCAGCCACGGGAAGATATCGGCCTGCACGAACCTGATGCGCGCGTCGTTGAGCCTGGCGTTGCCCTTGGCGATCTCGATGACGTCTTCGTCGATGTCGATGCCGACGACTTCGCTGGCGCCACGCACCGCCGCGTACACACCGAAACCGCCGGTGTTGCAGCACAGGTCGAGCACGCGCTTGCCGGTCACCTGACGGCTCAGCCATTCGCGGTTCTCGCGCTGGTCGGCAAAGAAGCCGGTCTTGTGCGCGCCGGCCGGATCGGCGCGGAAGCGCACACCGTACTCGGTGATGATTGCCGGATCGGCCGGCACGCTGCCGCGGTAGTCGAAGCTTTCCTGCTTCTGCACGTGTTCGTCGGCGAAGCTGTGGAAGCGGCAGCCCGGGAACTGTTCGGTCAGCGCTTCGTAGATCCACTCGCGATGGCGGAACATGCCGGCGCTGAAGAATTCGACGACCAGCAGGTCGCCGTAACGATCGACCACCAGGCCCGACAGGCCATCGCCTTCGCTGTGCACGACGCGCCAGGCATCGGACACGTCATCGAGTTTGAGCACCTCGCGGCGCAGCGACACGGCCTCGGCGATCTTGCGCGAGAACCAGCCGGCATCCACCGGCACGTCCGGATGCGTTTCGAGGATGCGCACGGCGATGCGCGAATGGCCGTTGTAGAAACCGCGGCCGATCCACTCGCCTTCGACGCCGAGGACATCGACGATGCTGCCCGGCTTGGGCCGCTGCGCCGGCTTCTCGACGAGACGCTGGAAGATCCACGGATGGCTGGAGCGCCAGGCGTTTTTCAGCCGGACGACGGGATAGGAAGTCTGCATGGCGCAGATTCTACGGGGTCACCGGCGGCGACGCCCGCGACCGACAGGTCTGGAGGCAGGCGGCAAGCGAACCGGTCCCGCGCTTGCAACCGCGCGATCCGTCGCCATGCTGGGAGGCATGCACCTCGACAGCCCCGACGACCTTCCCGATTCCGAACACCAGCGCGCGCGCGACAAGCGTCGCCTGTCCAACGCGCTGAAGGCGAGCGTGCTGTTCGTCCTGCTGCTCTGCATCGTGTTCGGCGTGCAGGCGGCGATCGACTGGCGCTTCCTCGCGGTGAAGCCCGGCGAGTGGAGCGGTCTGCTCGGCCTGCTGACCGCGCCGCTGCTGCACGGCTCGCCGGAGCACCTGATCGCAAACGCGAGTGCGCTGCTGCTGCTCGGCTCGCTGGCGCTGGTGGTGTATCCGCGCGCCACGCTGCGCGGCCTGCCGCTGATGTGGCTGGGCTCGGGTCTGGGCGCGTGGTTGATGGGCAATCCCGGCTCCCACCACCTCGGCGCCAGCGGCGTGACCCACGGCCTGATGTTCCTGGTGTTTGTGCTGGGCCTGCTGCGTCGCGACCGGCCGTCGATTGCCGCCGGCATGATCGCCTTCCTGTTCTACGGCGGCATGCTGCTGACGGTGCTGCCGCAGGAGCCGGGTGTGTCCTGGCAGTCGCACATGGGTGGCGCGATCGGCGGCGTGCTGGCTGCGTTCTGGTTCCGCCGCGCCGACCCGGTGCCGCCGCGCAAGCGCTACAGCTGGGAGATCGAAGAGGAGGAAGCCGCACGCGCCGCACTCGAACGCCGCGACACCTTCGAACCGCCCGCCCCGCACGACGTACCGGTGCTGTGGGAACGGCCTGCCGAGGCACCTCGCGGCGTGGTGTTGCGGTTTCCGGATCGACGCGCCGGGCGCGGCGACGACGCCTGATCTGCGTCGGACACGCTCCCGACTGCCGGAGCAGGCGCGACCGTCCGACGCTACGTCGCGCTGAACGCGTGCTTGAGCGCCTCGATCAACCCGCTGTTGTCGACCAGTCGCGTCATCACGATCTCCACGAACACGCCGATCATCAACAGGAAGATCGCCGTTGCCAGCCATGCCTTGATCGGCATCGTCAGTGCGAACACGTTGAGCTGCGGCGCGTAGCGGTTGACCAGTCCGAAGGACAGGTCGATGACGAGCAGGATCACCATCGCCGGCGCGGCGATCAGCAGCATCGCGGTCATCAGATAGCCGAACTGCCCCACGAACAAGGCCATCCCGCTCATTCTCAGATCGGGAAAGAAGCTCATCACGGGCCAGACCGTGTAACTCGTCATCAACAGGTCGAGAAACACCAGGAATGCGCCGCTGGCCATGAACAGCCAGGTCGAGAATTGCGACAGGAACTCGCCGTGCAGCGAGGTCTGGTGGCCCTGGATCGGATCGAAGATCTGCGCCATCGACATACCGACCTGGGTGTCGATGATCACGCCGGCGGAACTGATCGCCCAGAACACGATGCCGTAGCAGAACCCGATCGAGATGCCGATGAAGGTTTCCTTGAGCACGATCGCGGTCCAGTGCGCGGTGCCGGCGGCTTCGATCGGTGGCGCGCCGGCCAGTGCGATCGGAATCGCGACGATCGCCAGGCTCACCATGAAGCTGTTGCGCACCATCGCCGGCACCGTTTCGGTGGTCAGCAGCGGCAGCATCATGAAGGCGCCGGCCACGCGCGGCAGCGTCAGCGCGAGGGCCAGCATCGGGTTCGTGCCGAAGTCCATCAGCGTCGGACGAGGCCGGGGAAATCGATGAAGATGCGGTCGGCGAACACGTACAGCGTGCCGCCCATCAGCGAGGCCGTGACGAACAGCGTGATCACGACCGCCAGGAATTTCAGCGCATAGGGAAACGTCTGCTCCTGCAACTGGGTGGCCGCCTGCAGGAACGCGACGACGAGGCCGATCAGCGCGGCTGCGGCGACCGGCGGACCGGACAGGAGCAGCACCAGCCACAGGGCCTCCTTGGTGAACTCCAGCACGTCGCTCATGTGGTCACTCCGTAGGTGAGCACGAGGCCGTGGACGAGCTTGGCCCAGCCGTCGATCAGCACGAACAGCAACAGCTTGAACGGCAGCGAGACCGTCGTCGGCGACAGCATCATCATGCCGAGCGCGAGCAGGATGTTGGCGACCACCAGATCGATGATCAGGAACGGCAGGAAGATCAGGAAGCCGATCTGGAACGCGGCCGTGAGTTCGCTGACGGTGAAGGCCGGCACGATGACGATGAAGTCGTCGGGGGTCAGGCCGTCGCGGCGCTCGGGCGGCAGCATGCGCTGCACGCTGCGCAGGAAGAATGCGCGTTCGGAATTGCTGGAGTGCTGGATCAGGAACGTGCGCAGAGGTTCCTTGCCCGCGTCGATCATCAGCAGCATGCGGTTGGTGTCGAAACCGCCGCCCGTCGCTGCCGGTGCGCCGCCTGTGCCGCCGCCGGTGATCTCTTCCGCAAGGCCGCGCGGTTGCTCGGCCGCCTCCGCCTGGCGTGGATCGTTGCTCGAGCCGCCGCGCACCGCGGAGAACATCGGATCGACGCTGTCCGGCGTGCCCTGCGCCTGGGCTTCGGCGGCGAGCGCGTCGGCCGCGGCGGGACTGGTCGGCGCTGGCGCGTCGGTGTCGGCCGGCGTCCCGGTCGCTGCAGGTCGCACATTGATCGGCCGGCCTTCGCGGATTGCCTGCTGCTCGGCGCGGGCCTGGATCTGCCGCTGCACCGAGGCAGGCGGCGGGCGTCCTTCCAGGCGTGCCTGCACGGCTTCATTGACGTCCAGGATCACCGGATACATCACATAGATCGACAGCACGATCGCCAGGCCGTTGATGACCACGTTCGGCGGCACCTGCTGCAGGCCGAGCGCGTTGCGCAGCAGGCTCAGCACCACGACGATCTTGGTGAACGAGGTGACCATCACCGCCACGAACGGGGCCAGCGCAAGGCTGACCACCGTCACCAGGACGAGGGCGGGCGAGAACGTGCTGAAATCCATGCTCAGCTCCAGGACAGCAGACGGACGCCGAGCGTGTCGCCAACGGCGACCAGTTCGCCCTGTCCGGCGACGCGGCCATTGGCACGGATGGTGACGTTGGCGCCTTCGAGATGGACCGGCAATGCGAATACGTAACCCGGCTGCAGACCGGCGATGTCCGACAGGCGCAGTTCGACCTTGCCCACCTCGAATTCGACCTCGACCGGCAGGCGGCCGGACGGATCCTCGGCGGGAGGCGTGTCTTCGGTCTGCGGCGTTTCGGTGGCGTCGGTCTCGCTCATGCGGGGCGTCTCCTGGTGACGGGGGCGTTGGGTGGGGGGGCCGTCGATGCGCCATCCGTCCGGGCCCGATCGGACAGGCCAGCGCAGGCCGACGGCATTGGCGTGCAGCGGCGGCATCTTGGCGTGGCCAACGACGATCACGTCGCCGGGTTGCAGATCGCGGATGTCGTCGCGCGTCAGCGGCGGCGCCGGGAGCGCGATGGTCGCGATCGTCGGCAGCTGGCGCCAGTGGCCGGGATCGATCGGCGGGCGCGGATCGGCATCGGTGCGGGCGAGCAGGGCCTGCAGCCACGTTGCCGGTACGCGCAGCGAACCACTGACCGGGACACCGCCATCTGCGGGCGCGAAATCGAGGTCGAGCCAGAGTGTGTCGCTCTCGGGCGGTGCGAGCGCGGCGTCGGGCAGGGGCAGCAGCGAGGTGCCGAGCGCTTCGCCGATCTGCATCAGAGAACGCTCGTGCGCCAAGCTCCAGGCCAACACGCGCGCGCGGCCACGGTGGTCCTGCCACTGCAGACCATCGTCGTCGGTGCGTGGCGGCCATGCGAGGCGCAGGGCGAGCCGCGTGCCGTCGGCATCGAGTTCGAACACGCCACCGTCGGTGGTCGCGACCGCGGGGGCGCGGCCACTGCGCAGCCGCAGGACACCGGCCGACGTGCTCCAGTGCCGGGCGCGCGCGTGCAGGCTGCGCAAGGTGTCGGCCTCCACGCACGAGAGCCGCGGCAGGCGTTCCCCCAGCGGGCGGGGTGAGGCGGTATAGGCCAGGGCGGCGGCAGTCGCGTCAGCCATGGCCCAGCGCCACCTTCATCAGTTCGGGGAGGGAACGCACTCCGAGTTTGCTCATCATATTGGCCCGATGCAGTTCGACAGTCTTGATGCTGATGCCGAGGATGTCGGCGATGATCTTGTTGGGTTTGCTGGCGACGACGAGGTCGAGGACCTGGCGCTCTCGCGGACTCAGTTTCGCGAGCGCCGCGTCCTGCGCCGATCCGGTCTGCGCACGTTCGCGGCTGAGCGCATTGCGGATCGCATCGACGATGGCGTCGTCGCTGAAGGGTTTTTCGAGGAAGTTGGACGCGCCCTTGCGCATCGCCTCGACCGCCAGCGGCACGTCGCCGTGCGCGGTGACGAACACCAGCGGCAGCGTCGAGCCGCGGCGCAGCAGTTCGTCCTGCAGTTGCAGGCCACTCATCTCCGGCATGCGGATATCGGACACCAGACATTCGCCGTCGCCATGGCGGGTGCTGTCGAACACGGTCAGAAAAGCAGCGCCGGATGCGAACGCGCGCACCTCGAAACCCGCGGTTTCCAGCAACCAGGCGGTGGAATCGCGGAAGCCGTCGTTGTCGTCGACGAGATAGACACAGATGCCGGTCACGCGTCAGATCCTCCTGTCCGGGGGAGGTAGCGTGAACCCGAACACGCTACCGCCGCCATCCCTGGCCTCGAAGAACAGACGGCCTTCGTGGTATTCGATGATCGAACGGCAGATCGCCAGGCCGATGCCCAACCCGTCCGACTTGGTGGTGTAGAACGGCGAGAACAGCTGTTCGCTTTCGGCCTGGCTCAGTCCGGGACCGCGGTCGCAGACGCGCACCTCGACATCGCCGTCGAGGTTCGCCCGCGCCTCGATGCGCAGACCGCGTTGCGCCGCGGGCACTTCGCGCATGGCCTCGATCGCGTTCTTGACCAGGTTCAGCAGCACCTGCTCGACCATGACCCGGTCGGCATAGACCTGCGGCAGTTGCGGCGCGAGCGCCAGCTCGACGCGCAGTTGCAGGCGCTCGGCCTCCAGGCGCAGCAGTTCGAGCACGGTATCCACGATCAGCGGGAGGTCCTGCGCATCGCGTCGCGGCTCGCGGGCCCGCACGAACTCGCGAACGCGCGCGATCACTGCACTGGCGTGCTCGGCCTGGGTGCGCGCGGCCTGCAGGGCCCGCTCGACCTGGACAGGCCCGCCGGCCTGGTCGACCAGGCGCAAGCTGCCGTTGAGGTAGTTCACGATTGCCGCGAGTGGCTGGTTGAGTTCGTGGGCGAGCGTCGCGGCCATCTCGCCGACCGACATCATTCGCGAGGTGAACAGCAGTTTTTCCTGCTGCGTCTTGTGCGAATCCAGGGTTTCGATGCGTTCGCTGATGTCGACCGCGGTCAGCAGTGACAGGGCGCGTCCGCCGCAATCGAGATCGCGCCAGTGCAGTGCATACCAGCGCCCGCTGCCGGGTGCTCGGACCTCCTCACCGCGCGCCTCGCCGGTGATTTCGCCGTAGAGCGTCGCCAGCAGGGCGTCGCGCTGCGCGTGGCCGGGCAGAGTGCCGAGATCGCCTTCGAACCGACAGTTGGCGGCCACCCGCACGCCGGTGCTGCGATCGAACGCGGCGCAGGCGAACGGCACGGCGTCGAGGACTTCGGTCAGGGCCTGCGCGCCGGCGTCGAGGGCCGCAACAGCGGTGGGCGACGGGCGCGCGCGACGGGTTCCAGTCGACGGCGTCATGCGAGGCGCGACGTGGTTTGACTGCTAACGTGGCGGCGCACCAGCAGGGTGTTCCTTCCGCGAGAACCCATGATCCGCGTCGCCCGTCTCCGCTCCGCCCTCATCGTCCCCGTCGCGCTGCTTGCCACGTCCGCGCAGGCGGCTGTCACGCCAGCACGCACGCCGAATGACTCGTTCGTCGGGGAGTTGCTCGCCATCCTGATTCCACTGGTTCTGATCATCGCGGGCCTGCTGTTCCTGCTCCGGCTGGTACGACGGCGGTACGGTTTGTCGGGCAGCGATGCCCCGTTGTCGGTGCTGCAGATCCTGCCTGTGGGATCCCGGGAGCGCGTGGTGCTGGTCAAGTCACGGGCTGGCCGGGTTTTCGCGATTGGCGTGGGGTCACAATCTGTGACGTTCATTACAGATCTCGACGCTGACGATCTGGAAGCCCCTCCGTCGACGGCCTCCCTGGCCGCCTCGCATTCACTGTCCAATATCGACGGTGATCGTTAAGTCACTGTGACGCTTGGGTTTTTCCCTCTTCAGCCTTCGGAGTGGAACCGTTTTCGCGCCGGTCGTCTGTAGCCGAGGCATCAAGCTGCAACATCGGGTTGACCTATCCATAACATAGCCCCGCTATCGTATAACGGCACAATGTGACGCACGAGGGCAGGGGCTTATGCGCCGAATGGACACCAGAGTGTGGGGGGTAGTTGTTTCCGATATGCGTCCGCGCACGTCGGTCGAAACACGCGTGGCGCTGTGCAATGTCCGCCCGGCGGCCGGTCGATGAAGGCCTTTCTCGCCACCTTGACCGGCGCGCCGGCGGGTGCCGCGCCCCGCGCCAAACTGGGCTACAGCGACATCATCCTGGCGTTCGCGGCGGTCACGATCATCAGCGTGATGATCCTGCCGCTGCCGCTGGTGATCATCGACACCCTGGTGGCGGTCAACATCTCGATCGGCTTCGGCCTGCTGCTGCTGGGCATCTACATCCCCACGCCAGTGGCGTTTTCCAGCTTCCCCAGCGTGCTGCTGCTGACCACGCTGTTCCGGTTGGCGATCTCGATCGCGATCACCCGTTCGATCCTGCTGCATGCCGAGGGCGGCCACATCGTCGAGACCTTCGGCGCCCTGGTGGCAGGCGGCAACCTGGTCGTCGGTATGGTGGTGTTCCTGATCATCACCGTCGTGCAGTTCATCGTCATCGCCAAGGGCGCCGAGCGCGTGGCCGAGGTCGCCGCCCGCTTCACCTTGGACGCGATGCCCGGCAAGCAGCTGTCGATCGACTCCGACCTGCGCGCCGGGCTGATCGACAAGGACGAGGCGCGCCGCAAGCGTCGTCTGCTGGAAACCGAGAGCCAGCTGCACGGCTCGCTCGACGGTGCGATGAAGTTCGTCAAGGGCGACGCCATCGCCGGCATCGTCATCATCCTGATCAATCTGCTCGGCGGCCTTGCGATCGGCGTGCTCCAGCGGGGCATGCCGCTGGCCGAAGCGACGCGCGTCTACAGCATCCTGACGATCGGCGACGGTCTGGTGTCGCAGATCCCCGCGATCCTGGCGACGATCGCGGCGGGCCTCGTGGTCACGCGCACCACCGGCGAGATCGATGACCGCCATCTCGGCGATGCGATCACCCGACAGGTGTCGAACCAGCCGCGCGTGGTCCTGATCACCGGCATCCTTGCGCTGCTGATGACGCTGGTGCCTGGCTTCCCGTGGCCGGTGTTCCTGTTCCTTGGCATCGGTCTGCTGACCTTCAGCGCCTACCATTACCGCTACCAGTTCGAATTGTTGCGCCGCCTGTTCCGCGTGACCGACGAGGAAGTGCTCGCCGACGTGCATGCGTCCGTCGAGCACGACGATCTGGCGCCGCCCGCGCCGCTGCAGCTGCAGGTCTCGGCGCTGCTGGCGCAGTCGATGGGTGCACACAATCTCGAAGCGCGCGCGGTCGATATCGCCCAGCGCCTGCGCGAGGAATACGGCGTACCGGTGCCGGTGCCGTCGCTGCGCATCGTGTCGACGTTCGGCGAGGACGAGTACCGTCTGACCGCGTTCGGTGCCCGCATCGCGACCGGTCGCCTGCGCAGCGATGCGGTGCTGCAGCCGCAGGCCGCGACGGCGGCGAATGCGAACAAGCTGCCCGGCTTCTATCCCGCCGTGGTCGCAGGCGAGTGGGTGCAGGGCGGCGAAGGCACGCAGCCTCCGCTCGAGGTGCTCGGCGTGCACATGACCGCGGCAATCCGCCGGCGCATGGGCGGCTTCCTCGGCATCCAGGAAACCTCGAACCTGTTCGCGAAGATGCAGCGCGACTATCCGGATCTGGTCAAGGAAATGCTGCGCGTGGTCGCACCGCAGCGCGTGGCCGATGTGCTGCGTCGCCTGTCGGAAGAAGGCGTGCCGGTGCGCAACCTGCGCGATGCGTTCGAGGCGATCACCGATGTCGGCGGTCGAGAAAAGGACGTGGTGCTGTTGACCGAATACGTGCGCGTCGCGCTCAAGCGCGAGATCGCGGATCGCTATTCAGACGATGAGCGGACGCTGCATGTACTGTTGATCCATCCGGAACTCGAGGACAAGTTGCGGCAATCGGTCCGCGTGGCGGGCGGTGCCAGTCAGCTTGCGATCTCGCCGGAACTGGCCGGTCGCCTGGGCAACGAGGTGCGTGCGCACCTGGGCCGTCAGGCGGCGGGCGTGAAGCCGGTGCTGTTGTGTTCGCTGGACGTGCGCCGGCATCTACGCAAGCTGATGGAGGTCGATTTCTTCGATCTGCCGGTGCTGTCCTACCAGGAACTCGCGCCGGATCTGCGCATCGTGCAGGCGGGGCAGATCAATGCATGACCGAGTCGCTTCATTACGGGGCGTCCGCGCCGTCCGCGCCGGTGATCCGGCAGCCGATGGTGCGCAGGCGCTGAGAGGACTGACATGACCGAACATACCCAATCCCAGTCGAACAACGTGCTGCGCATCGTCGATGGCCTGCATGCCGGTGCCAGTCGCGTGCTGGCTGACGAGGAGATGATCCTGGTTGGCAGCGGCGAGGACTGCGACATCGTGCTGGCCGACGATGCCGTCGCCGCGCACCACGCGCTGATCAGTCTCGTCGGCGGCCGCTTCCTCGTCCGCGCGCTCGATGCACCGGTCAAGGTGGGGGGCCAGGACATCCACCCCGGCGATCCGGTCGAACTGTCTGCCGTGCAGCAGGTGCGGATCGGTGAGGCGGTGGTTGCATTCGGACGCGAGAACGATCCCGCGTGGGACGAATTCGTCACGGTCTTTGCACCGAATGACGAAGCGTCGCTGCCCCGCAGCGGTTTCGTGCGCAAGCTGCCGTGGATCGGCGGCATCGCAGCCTTGTCGCTCGCGTCGCTTGCGATCTTCGCGGCGGTGTTGCCCGCGCCTGATCAGGGCCCGGACCAGCGCGAGCGCCTGACGGCGCTGCTGCAGGAGCATCGCGTCACCAACGTGCAGATCACCGATGGCGCCAAGGGCGGCGCGACGGTGACAGGCGCAGTCGATGACAGCGCGGCGCTCGAGCGCCTGCGTACCCAGGTGCGTGCCGAGAACATCGACGCCACGCTGCAGATCCGCACCGGCGAGCACATCGCCGGCGATGTCGCCGAGATGTTCCGCGGCCAGTCGATTCCGGTGCAGGCGCGCTACATCGGCAACGGCGACGTCGAGGTCGTCGGCGATTTCAAGGATGGCACCGAGATCGAACGTCTCGCGCAATCGCGTGCGATCGCCGACATCCCCGGCGTGCAACGCATCCTGCCGCGCACGCCGACGGGTCTGCTGCCGCAGGACGATGTCGAGCAGTCGCAGGCACCGCAGCCGGCACATATCGTGCAGATCGTGCGTGGCGAGAATCCGCACCTGCTCGCCTCGGACGGACGCCGCTTCCTGCCGGGGGAGAAGATTCCAGGCAAGGGCGAACTGGTTGCCATCGGCGAGTTCGCGCACGTGCTGGGCCCGGACGGCACCACGATCAGGATCATCCCGGGCCCGCCGCCCGCGCCCGAAGAGGCCGCGGACATGGCGGCTGCGGACGGGCGTGCCGACGGCGATCCCCGTTTCGCTTCGGTGGTCGCCAACGTCAACGCCGGCACCCAAGTGGCCCGGGTCCCGGCCGCCGATCCTGCGCGCGCACCCGCAGCATCGAACCACTGAGATCCCGTTTCCAGTTCGAATCGCATCCAACGTCACACCCACTTTCAGACCGTCGCAAGGAGTATTTCCATGACCACGATTACCAACGATCAGATCGGCAGCTTCATCGGCCGTGCCTCGATGCATGGCGACAACGGCGTCCGCAAGGCGGGCGGCGGCGCCAGCTCGTCGAGCTGGTACGAAGCCATGTCGCGCGCGTGGGGCCAGACCCTCGACCAGCAGGCGACCAAGATCACCAACCTCTCCGATGTCATCGGCCAGGGCGGCGACCAGCCGTCGAACGTGGTCCAGCTGACTGCAGAGAGCCTGCGCATGCAGTTCCTGTCCAACAACGCCTCGACCTCGCAGAACAGCGTCGGCCAGGCGCTCGAAACGCTGGGCCGCAAGCAGTAAGCGATTCCCGCAGACAACAGCAGCAAGGAGAAGATCATGGTCGACGCGATCCAGGCCGTTGGGCTCGAAGCCGTGGCACAGGGGGCATCGGGTGCCGGCGCAAACTCGCCGGTGGCCGCGGCGTACGAGGTCGGACAGTTCTCACAGGCGATGGATCGCGCAGGCACGAGTTCCGCCGCTGCGGCCAACGCGCCGCAGGGCGTCGCCAGCACCGGTGCATCGGAGCCTTCCGAAGGCATGCGCATGGTGATGTCGGCGATGGACAACCTCAACGGCGGCGCATCGAGCATCCAGGACCTCGCCAAAACGATGACCCAGAATTCCGGCGAACTCACGCCGGGTCAGGTCATCGAGATGACGATGAAATCGCACCACTTCCTGTTCCAGTGCGAAATGACCTCGAACGTTGCGAACCGGACGTCCGACGGCATCCAGCAGCTGTTCCGCCAGCAGTCCTGATCGAGAGGTGACCGGCATGCGCGTTTCACAACTCTGCGTATCCAAACGATGGTCCGCGTGGATGGGCATGCTGCTCGCCTGCCTGCTGCTTGCCGGTTGCGGCGGTACCGCGCTCTACAGTGCAGTCGACGAGCGTCAGGCCAACGAAATGATGGGCGCGCTCATCGGCTCGGGTATCCAGGCGCAGAAGAAGCCGTCCGCGACCAAGGTGGGTTGGGACGTGTTCGTTTCCGAGGGCGACATTCCGCAGGCGATGGCCGTGCTCGGCTCGCGCGGTCTGCCGCGGCAGAACTACCAGAACCTCGGCGACATCTTCAAGAAGGAAGGCTTCGCATCGTCGGCCACCGACGAGCGCGGCCGTTATCTGCATGCGCTGCAACAGGAGATCACCCAGACGTTGACGATGCTGCCCGGTGTCGCGCAGGCACGCGTGCATCTGGCGCTGCCCGAGCGTGATCCACTCGGTGGTTCGAACGGCAAGACCTCGGCCGCGGTGTGGATCTTCGAGCAGCCGGGTGCCAACGTCCGCGATCGCGAGGCCGACATCAAGATCGTCGTCAAGGATGGCGTCGAAGGCCTGACCGACATCAACCAGGTTTCGGTGAAATTCGTCTCGATGCCGGCGCCGCCGGAAGCCACCGCTTCGACGGGTACCGCCATGGCGCTGTCGGCGGTGAGTCCGGTTGCGATCATCATCGCGGCACTGGTGGTCGCGCTGCTGGCCGTCGCATTCGCGTTCGCCGGGCGATTGAAGGCCCGCAAGCCCGCGGCCGCGGAGAAGGCACCGCCGGCACGCTGGCAGGGCTGATCCATGTCGCTGGATGCGCTGCTCGCCGAGGTCGATCCTCGTTGGCACGGCGCCGGCGAGGATGGGCTGGACGACGCGCTGCTGCAGCGCGCCCGCAGCAGTCGTCTCGGGCGCCGGCTGCTTGCCGGTGCCCTTGCGGCCGGGCCGGCCGCACATCTGCTGGCGCCGTCGCCTGAAGGATTTTCCGTCCTGGTTGCGCGCTGGACCCGTGCGCGACTGAGCGGGTTGCATCGCGATCTCGGTGTGCTGGCCTACGCACCGGCGATCCGCGCCGAAGTCGGACGCGATGCGGTCAGGCGCATCAAGGCGGTCCTGGACAGCAGCTATCTGCTGGCGCTCGATCGCAGCGTCTGGGATGCCAAGGTCGATGCGCCGCTGCAGGGTCGGCTCGCGTCCACGCTCGCCGCGGCCCTGGCCACCGGTGATGCCTTCGGGCCCCGTCTGTTCGAAGCGCTCGAGCTGCAGGGCCGTGCCGAGTTGCAGGCATGGGCCCGCCAGCGCGAACCGGCGCTCGCTGACTGGGCGCAGCTGGTGTATCCACCGGGCGAGCTGCCGCCGGCGCATCTGCCGGAGAAGCCGCTGCTCGTCGTCCATACGCACCATCAGAGTCGCGCCGTCGCGGCCTGATCCAATTCCGATCCGGAGCCTGCATGCCGATCCCCGAAGCCGCACCCGCTACGTCCGCCCGACGCGCGCCTGGCACCGCCGTGGTGTTCGAACGTCGCGAGTTCCGTCGCGGCGTGTCCGCGCCGATCGTGCGCGCCGCGGAGTGGCAATCGCTGGCCGAACTCGACGCCCTGCTGGCGAAGGTCAATGCGCTCTACGACGACGCGCAGGCCGAAGTGCAGAGCGCGCGCGAGCAGGGCTATGCAGAAGGGTTCGCGGAAGGCCTGGAGCGCGTGAAGCAGCAGATGACCGAACAACTCGCCTCGCTCAACGAACGTCGTGCGCGCGTGCTGGGTGACGCGGTCGGCCGCATCGGCGATCTGGCCTGCGCGATCGTCACCCGCATCGCACCGGACTTCGATGCGTCCAAGGTCGTGCCGGCGCTGGTGATGCGCGCGGTCGAATCCGCGCAGGCCGAACAGTTCCTGATGATCCGCGTACATCCCGACGCACGCGAAGGTGTGGCGCAGGGTCTCGGCGCCGTGCGCCAGGCGCACCCGGGTGTCGGCGTGATCGAACTGGTCGACGACGAGAGTCTGGATCCGCTGAGCTGCGTGGTGGTCTCGGAAGCTGGTGAAGTACGCGCCGGTGTCAGCCAGCAGATCGAGGCGATCCGCACGGCCCTGGCGCAGGCAAGCGCGGTGGCGGGCGCATGAATCCCGGGCCCACCCTGTCCCTGCTCGACGATCTCGGTGCCAGCGCCGTCGTCAGCGATCCGCTGCTGCATGCGCTCGGGCAGGTGCAGGCCATCGAACGCGTGGGTCGCGTCAGCGAGGCCTACGGCACGCTGATCAAGGCGACCGGTCTGCGCGCGGCGATCGGCGAGCTCTGCTATCTGCGCAATCCCGGCGATACCGGTTTTGAACTGGCGGCCGAAGTGGTCGGCGTCGCACGGCAGCACACGCTGTTGACGCCGCTCGGCCCACTGGACGGCATCGCCTCGACCACCGAAGTCTACGCGACCGGCAAGCAGGCGTCGGTGCCGGTCGGGCAGGGGCTGCTCGGGCGCGTGCTCGATGCGCACGGCGCGCCGATCGACGGAAAAGGTTCGCTGGGCGCGACGGTCGACGCGCCGATCTATGCAGCGTCGCCCAATCCGTTGTCGCGCAAGCTGATCGACCGGCCGTTCTCCACCGGCGTGCGCGCGATCGATGCGGTGATGACGGCGGGCGAGGGGCAGCGTATCGGCATCTTCGCCGTCGCCGGCGGCGGCAAAAGCACACTGCTGGGCATGCTGGCCCGCGGCGGCGATGCCGACGTCAACGTCATCGTGCTGGTCGGCGAACGCGGCCGCGAGGTCAACGAATTCATCAGCGACAACCTCGGCGCCGAAGGTCTGGCGAAGTCGGTCGTCGTCGTCGCCACCTCCGACCGCCCCGCGCTCGAGCGCAGCCGCGCGGCGTGGGTGGGCACCGCGATCGCCGAACATTTCCGTGATCAGGGCAAGCGCGTGCTGCTGCTGGTCGACTCGGTCACGCGTTTCGCGCGCGCGCTGCGCGACGTCGGTCTGGCGATCGGTGAGCCACCGGCGCGGCGTGGGTTTCCGCCGTCGGTATTCAGCGAGATGCCCAAGCTCTTCGAACGTGCGGGCAACAACGACAAGGGCTCGATCACCGCGTTCTACACCGTGCTCGCCGAAGACGAGGACGGCGGCGATCCGATCGTCGAGGAAGTGCGCTCGATCCTCGATGGCCACATCGTGCTGTCGCGCAAGCTTGCCGCGGCCTATCACTACCCCGCGATCGACGTGCTGACCAGTCTCAGCCGCACGATGCCGCGCGTGGTCGACAAGCCGCACCTGCGCGCCGCGGGCCAGCTGCGCAAGTATCTGGCCAAGCACCAGGACATCGAACTGCTGCTGCAGCTTGGTGAATACAAGCGCGGTACCGATCCCGATGCCGACATCGCGATCGAGAAGATCGGGCCGATCCGCACCCTGCTGCAACAGTCCGAACACGAACTCGTGCCGTTCGACACCTCGTCCGGCGCACTGCGGAAGCTGTTCGGATGAAGCGCTATCCGCTCCAGACACTGCTGCAACTGCGCGAACACCGCACCGAAGCGGCGCGTCTGGTGGTGCTGGAGAAGCAGCGCGCGCTGCAGCACTGCATCGAAGCCTGCACGCGCGTGCAGGGCGAACTGACGGGCCTTGAGCGCGACCGCAGCGGTCATCGTGCGCGTCTGCTCGATCCGCCGCCGTCCGGCGTGCCGTGGCCCGCCGCGCTGACGCAGCGCGAGGCGCATATCGATCTGCTCGGCGAGCAGATCGCCGGCGCGCAACAGCGACTGTCGAAAGCCCAGGAAGCCGTGCGACAGGCCGAGGCGGTGTTGCAGGAGGCGCGCGATGCGTTCTTCCGCGCCAAGGGCCGGCAGGACGCACTGGAGAAGCGCCGCGATCTGTGGAAGCGCGAACAGCGTGGGCTGTTCGAGCGGCAGGAAGAGGCGACCAACGAAGACCTGATGCAGGCGCGCTACATGGCGGCGCGGCGGCAGTAGGCACGGACACGAGGAGACGACGATGAGCGTTCAGGGCAACGATTCCGCATCCAGGCCACCGGACCAGGCAGCGCGCAATCGGCAGGTAGATCGCGAAGCCAAGGCCGACGCCAAGGACACGCCGCCGCGCGAGCGTGTCGACCAGTTCCGCTCGATGATGCAGCAGGCCCGCGGCGACATGCAGGGTCTGCAGGGTGAGTCAGAACTCTCGAGCGGTGGTCTGCTGCAGGGCGAGGGCGAACTGCAAGAAGGCGAGATGGCGGAGCTGGCCAGCCAGCAGGAAGCCACCAAGTCGCGTCAGTCGCTGACGGATGTCGTCGATGCGCGCACGTTCCGCCAGCAGCATGACAACGGCTTCGGCAGCCTGCATACCTCGGGCATGGAATCGGCAGCGATTCTGCAGGCGCAGATGGCGTTGCGCGATGGCGCGCCTGCGGCCGCACCGGCCGCTGCGGCCTCCAACGCCGGCCAGCTGTTCGACATGATGGAAAAGCACGTGCGACAGATGGCGGTGCACGATGCCCGCGATCCGGGCGGCGATGGACAGGTGCTGCTGCGCATGTCCGACGCCACGTTGCCCGGCACCGATCTGCTGCTGAGCAAGAGCGCCGAGGGTTGGGTGCTGCGTGCCGACAGCCGCTCGCGCGAGAGTTTCGATGCGATCCGCGAGGCGGGCCCGCAACTCGCGAAGCGTTTCGCCGAACAGAATCTCGGCACGCTGACGATCGATCCGCACTACCACGGCTGATCGTCGGCGGCCTCCCTGGTGCGCGGGCGTTCCTGCAGTTCAGGACACCCCGGCGATCCGCGTGAATCGCCTCCTCTTTACGAGGCGCCGCCGGTCTCCACCGCGGTCGTTTCGCGTCGAGGGCGCAGTCCACGCCAGTCCGCCCGCGCCATGCGGAACCGGCGCGCCGGATTACCGAACTGTGCGCCAGTCTCGATCTCCTCGAATCCCAGACGCAACAGCAACGGCGGCACCGAGCGGTTGTCGGGCGCGCACTGCGCGATCAGCGCAGGCAGTTGCAGCGTTTCGAACGCGTGCGTGCACAACGCCGCGCCACCCTCGATCGCATAGCCCCGGCCCCAGGCCGACGGCAGCAGGCGCACGCCGATCGCGACGTCGCCGTCGCCGCCACTGGGCGTCAGCGAGAACAGTCCAATGAAGCGGCCCGCGCGATCGCGCGTATGCCAGAGGCCGAGGCCCGGTCGCTCGCGATAGAGCTTGTTTGCCCACACCACCAGGCCCATTGCGTCGTCGAGCGTGGCGATCGGGTCGTCGAGCAGCATCCGGGTGACGCGTTCCTCGCGGCCGAGTTGCAGCAGATCAATGACATGCCGGAATGCGAACCCGTGGAGGCGTAGACGTCGCGAGCGCAACTGTTCTTCGGTCGGATAGTCGCGGCCCTCCGCGGGCAGGTCGTCACGGGAGAACGCAGGCGGGCTGGCTTCTGCTGCACCAGCAGATGGGATCGGCTTCGTCGGCATGGCGCTGTTATAGCGCGGCCGACCGCGATCGCGCGGAGAACACATGGGCTAGGGCGGACCCTAGATGGGGTACGACCTAGCTGTCGTGGCGAGGGGTTGGGAAGACACTGCGTCTGTAGTCGCGCAAGTCATTCATCCAGGAACGTCAGCGCGCATAGATCCAAGTGTTGTTTTTCTTTTCAATCCAAAGGAGTTTCATCATGTCCAGCGACGTCTTCTCCGGCATCGGCTCTCTGATCGGCACCGCGTTCGGCGGCCCCCTCGGCAGCATCATCGGCAATCTCCTCGGCGACCTGGTCGGCCAGCTGTTCGATTCGGCCCTCAGCGGCCTGTTCGACGGTCTGGGCCTGCCGCAGTCGGCACAGGACGCCGTCAGCGAAGGTTTCAAGGGTGGCTTCAACTTCAGCTTCAACCTCGGCGGCAAGTAATCCATGCAGCACGACCAGCAGGCCCAGCGTCAGGCATGGATCGACGGTCTTGCCCAGCTCCGGCAGCAGGGTGCGATCGATGCGGATGACGAGAACACCCTCATCCGGCATATGGACGAACGTCTGGAAGCGGTGCAACTCGAACTCAAGGCACTCGTGCCGGAGTACGAAGAGCGCAGTGAACGCGATGGCAGGGATGCCGCGGATGCCTGGCTGGCCGAACGCTCCCGCGAGATGGGTGAGCGGGAGGGCACGGATGCGAGGCGGATGGTGGATTCGCTGACTTCGGTCCAGCCCCCCGTCACCTGAGCATTCCCCAATCGCCACTTCACCGTGGTGTGCAATGAAAGAAGCCTGCAGGCGACGCCTGCGGGCTTCTTTCATTTTCGGTGCGCCCGTTGGCGGCCCTAGGGCCTGACCTAGATGCGGCGAAAGCGCCAGGACTGCATCATCGGATGCAAATGGACGCCTGCGGGTACCGTCCACGAAGGCTTCATCGTCCAGGCTGCAGCCTGACGCAACCGTATCCGCGATGCGACCGAAGCAGACGATGCCCGATCGCATTGCACTCAAGAAGGGAGTTCGAGCGCATGACGTCATCCGCATCCAATCCATCCACCGATTTCAAGGCACTGCGCGCGTCGCTGCTCGAGCGTTTCGAAACGGAACTGCGCGAGCAGCGCGACATCGATGCCGCGAGCCGCGAAAGCATGCTGGCCCAGATGGAGCAGTCGCTCGACAACATGTCGTCCTTGCAGGACCCCTCCGATGCCGCGCAGATCCGCGCGAGTCTGGCGCAGACGCTGGGCGTGTTGCACGCAAGCGGGCTGGTGGACCAGGCCGGGAGCGAAGAAGTCGAGCAGGCGTTCGCCGAGAGCTATCGTGTGTTCGACAATCCAGGCGTCAAGCGTGCGCTGGAATTTGCGCGCATTTCCCGCGAGCAGGGTGAAGACGCGGCGCGGGCGTGGCTGGCCGCGCAGGAAGGCGGCAACGAACGCACCGCTGCGTGAACTGAATAGAGAGGGGCGGCGAATTTCTAGGGTCTGCCCTAGTTGCTGGGTCCCAGTGCGACGAGCAGGATTGACCCATCAGCGGTATGGGGCTCGAATGTCCTGATTGCAGCAGAGGCAATGCGCAGCGGAGTCGGCCCATCGAAAGAATTCATGTGTCTTCCAAAACTTTGAAACCCAGGAGATAGTCCAATGAGCGTCAACTTCGAAGTGAATCTGCAGATCGCCCAGGCCGGCCTCGACAGCATCAGCGGCGAGGGCAAGGGCGGCAAGGGTGAAAGCTGGCTGGTGGCCATCGCCAAGGCGATGGGCAGCATCCTCGGCGAGAAGGCCCAGAAGCTCAACGATCTCAGCGAAAAGCTGAACGGCCTGACCGGCAAGGATGACGCGCAGGAATTCAGCGCCACGCAGACCGAGTTCCAGGCCGAGTCGCAGATGTTCAACATGCTGTCGAACACCATCTCCACCGCGATCAAGTCGATCGGTGAAGGTCTGTCGGCGAACGCCCGCAAGCAGTAATCGGGCGGTTGCGATACCGGAGGGCAGGTGCTTGGCACCTGCCCTTCTTCGTTTCCGGTGCGCCAGCAGGTACCACGACATCATGCTGACGCGTAGCGCGCGAGCATCGGAACGTGGCCATCCAGGAGAGAAATGCCATGACAGGTTCGAGATCTGGAATGCCTGCGCTGAAGCCCGTGCCGTGTACGCGCTGGGCCGGCCGTCTGGCCGCGCTCTTGTTATGCGCCTCGGCGCCCGTGTCGTTGGTGATGGCCCAATACGATCCGGGCGCCACGCTCGATCTGGGCATGGGATACGGGCAGAACGCCCTGTCGCAATCCGCGATGCGCAATACCTCCGACAATCTGCGCGATTCCGAATCCCGCAAGAGCGACGACTACGCCGGCAGCGGCAAGTCGCGTGACGCACGCCTGGCTGAGTTGCGTGGCGAGTATGCGCGACGTGTCGCGGCCGATGGCGTCGCCAGTGCGAACGCGTGGGCCTCCGAGATGGGGCGACGTGACGCGCGTGCGGAGCGTGATTGAATGCGGTGGCCGATGCGTTACAGCGGCCTCACCCTGTTCCTGCTGGGATTCGGATTCACGACGGGCTGTTCCGGCAGCCCCGCCGAGTCGGCAGCGACGAGCGCCGAGGTCGAAACCGCAGATGCGGATCCGGAGCGACTCGACGCGGATTTCATGAAGGCCTATCGCGAGGGGTTCTACAGCCGGGAGTCGGCGCCTGCGGCGCGTCGCGAGGCTTCCAGCGCGCGCGATACGGACGCCTCGGAAATCGACAGGGACTTCGTGGCCGGCTATGCACAGCTGACCAGCCTGCCCGTGCGGGATGTCGAGTCATTCGTCGAATCGGGCGATGCGGATGCATTGCTGCAGGCGCGTTACCAGGTGAGTGGGCTGAAGCGAGGCGAGCTGATCCCGGCCAACGTGTTGTTGTTCGTCGCATCCTGGGAGGCCTACAACGGCTCGCGCGCATCGCCTGAGCAGGTGACGGGGCTGCAGCAGCAGATGCAGTCGCTGTGGACCAAGGGCGCGGAATTCGAACTTTCCTCCGAAGGTCAGCGACAGCGCCGGCTCTACGAGCTGTTGGCAGCGGTTCTGATGCGTGAGAACACGCGTGTCCGGCAATCCGGCGACGCGGGCGGTATCGCCGCGTTCCGGGAAACAGTGCGCGAGGATTTCCTGCGCCAGTCCAACAACGATCTCGCGCGCTACACCCTCACCGGTGACGGATTCGTCGAACGTTGAGCGGACGTGGCAGCAGGTTCCATTCGAGATGCGGGGCGTGAACCCCCGTGCAGATTTCAGATCACAGGAGTTCCGCCATGACCGAGATGCATCGTGCGACAGCCCGTTCCCGTTGGATCGTCTGGGCGTCGGCGTTCCTGTGCGCGTGCGCCATGGCGACGTCGGTCAACGCAGCCGACGGCGACGTCGCCGTGCAACGCGCACTTCAACAGGCCATTTCCCGCCCCGCGCCGGCTCAGGTCGATGCGCAGGCGGTAGAGACACTGTCATTCCGCCGCGACGCGACGGTCAGTGCACGGGTGCAACAGGAAACGATCCGCGCGTTCGGTCGCAACCCGCAACAGGTGGCGGATCTGGAGAAGGTCATCGGCTCGGGCGAAATGCTGCGCGAGTTCGACAAGATCCTGCGGCGGTACGGCTATGACCCGACCAACCTAGGCGATGTACTGGCCGCACATCTGTTGATCTCGTGGGAAGTCGTCAACGATCGCGATTCGCGCCAATCTCCGGACGGTCAGCGGGCGGTGCGACGCCAGTTGATCGGTCCGCTTGCGGCCGTGCCGGACGTTGCGGCGATGTCGGATGCGGACAAGCAGGCGCAGGCCGAGCGGACGGCCTATCTGACGATGGTGTCGGCGCTGACCTATCAGACGCTCAAGCGGGAGGGCAATCGGCAGGCCTTGACCGCGCTGTCGGCGAACGTGCGCCAGGGTCTGCAGGGTAACGGTGTGGATCTGCAGCGCGTCTCACTCGAAGACGGTGGCCTTATCACGCGCTGAGAAGATCCAGGGGTCGAACGAAAAAGGCGCCGCATGCGGCGCCCTATCCTTTCTGGAAGGGTCCGCTAGCGACGGATGGGATCGGGCGGCGGCCGCTGCGCGCGCATGAGCTGCCGGCCCAGCCACCAGGCGCCGGCGGCGGCCAGCAGGCCCACCCAGGCGAACTCGCCCGTCCAGCGCCGCAGCGTGGGCGCGGTGGGCAATTCGCCGAAGCTCAACAGGAAGCTGACGAGCACCAGGCCCAGGCACCCGTAGGCCACGATTGCCAGCACCCAGAACAGCCACTGGAACGCCTTGGCGACTTCGCGCGGTGTGTCGTCATCGTAGGGTCGCACGAGGTGCAGTCGGCCCTGTGCGGCAGCGAGCATCCATTGCCCCAGTTCCTGGGCGCCGACCTTCATGCGTCCGCGTCGACGCAGGCCGGGACCATCCAACGTATAAGTGCCGACACCGGTCAACTCGACGCGGACCGGGCCGCCGGCATCAAGCGAGGCCGTGCCGGCCACGGGATTGCCGGACGCCTGCGCCTGCGGATTGCCGGCCAGTTGCTGCACGACCGGTGCCTGCGCCACGGCCGCAGCAAGCGGAACAGCCGCGAGCAGGGCAGCGCCCTGGGGGGCACTGGGGACGTTGGGCTGCACGGGCGGCTGCGCCTGTTGGGGAGCGGCCGCGCGATCGGCGGTCGGGTTGGCCGTCGGCGCAAACGGTGCGTCCGTCCGCGCCGGTTGTGCCTGCTGGGGAACCGGCACCGACGGCGCCTGTTGCGACAACGTGTTCGCGCTTTGCGGTGACTGTTGCGGCTGGGCCTGTGTCTGGGCTTGAGCTTGTGTCTGGGCTTGGGGCTGCGTCTGGATTTGAGGCTGTGCCTGGGCTTGAGGTTGCGTCGCCAGCGGCTGCGGGGGTTGTGCCATGGCCTGCATCGCGGCCGTGGGCTGCTGTGCGGGCAGGACCTGCGTCTGCACGGGCGTCTGGCCCGATGCCGCCTGCATGGGGCCTGCCGGCTGCTGGGGCGACAACACGGCTTGGGGCGAGACCAGGTTCGCCGTCTGCGGAACCGTGACCGGCGCAACGGGCAGCGCATTGGTGATCGTGCGCACCACGTTGGCGGCGGTGTTGACCACCTGGCCTGGCAGGTTGCCGAGGCCCTGCGCGGTGCCAGGCGTGTTGATCGGGCCCGGTGTCGTGCCGAGCGCAGCACCGGGCGACGTGGGTGGTGCTGCGCCCGGCGTGGGGCCCGGTGGACTCAGAAGGTTGCGAAGCGAGGTCGTGACGGTGTTGAGGAGGTTGCCGGCGGTGCCGATCAGTCCGCCCCCATTGGGCTGCGGGGCGATATTCGCGTTGTGCGCATTGGCCGCATGATTGGTAAACGGCGATGGTGGGGGGGGCAGCGTTACACCGCCAGGCAGGTTGAATGTGGGCAACCCGGTCGCCGCTGGAGACGTCGACATGTTCGCTGTCGATTGGGGCGGCGCGGCAGACCCTGTATTGCCACCGGCATTGGTCCCGGAAAATATGCTCGGCAACAGGCGCCCCGGCATGGATTGCATGAAGCTGCCGAAGTGCTGCGCGAGGGGGCCGTTCAGCAGCCCACCGTTTCCACCGCCAAGTGCGGGAAGCGCAGGCGGCTTTGGCAAGCCCGGAAGGCCTGGGAGTTGAAGAGACACCGTTGCCTCCGGGGGCTGGATGGCAGTCGGAAAGGGGGAGGGGGCAGGCGTCGTTTCGACGACGGCTCGCACCGAGGGTAGGCGTCGAGAGACGCCTTCACACCCTAGGGTCGACCCTAGATTGCGTCGTTCTGCGACCGCGGTCGCAGCATAAAAAAAGGGAGACTTCCGTCTCCCTTCAAGCCGGCAGAGCCGGAGGACTATGGTGTGGCGGACGCAGGCTATCGCGTTCGGATACCTGATGCAATACTTTAGGTAATGCGATTCAAGTGATTGATTCGATTAGTTCGACAGTTCGAGCGCATTGCGCTTCGACATGCGGCGCGCGTCCGCAGGCTGATCCCAGGCGTTGTTGAACTGGGCCGGTTCCCAGCCGCCGTAGCTCGGGTTGGCCAGCATCCACCAACGTTCGCCGAACCAGTCGCCGTAGGTGTCGAGCAGCTCGCCGCGGGCCTCGGAGGTGTTGGCGACGATGTCGACGAAGTCGCCCAACTGATCGCCGAACTGCATCAGCACGCGATAGTCGCGGCCGGCCAGACGGCGGCGGCAGGTCTTCTCGGTCCCATGCTGCTCGCAGTTCGCGACGAACGTGCCCAGGCCGAGGAACACGCTCTCGTCCTTCACCGGCAGGCCCTCGGCACGCAGGTTCGCAAGCGTCGCCTCCTGCAGGTGTTGGGCACGATTGGACAGATACAGAATCGTCACGCCCTTGGCCTCGGCCACCTTGGCGAACTCGAGCACGCCCGGCACCGGTTTGGCTTTCTTCTCCGCGACCCACTGCGCCCAGGTGACTTCGTCGTACTCCAGGCCGTTCTGGACCAGTCGCGCCTGGTAGGGCGAGTTGTCGAGTACGGTCTCATCGATGTCCATGATCACCGCCGGCGGCAGCGCGGTCGCATCGCCGATCAGTTCGCGTTCCTCGGGCACCAGGGCATCCCAGTTCTTCTCCGCCAGCGCGTCGTCAAGGTGATCGGCGGCGGCGCGGAAGATCGACAGGCTGTTGGCGCGGTACTCCTCCGAGCGTTGGATCCACAGCACGGCGTTGAGGTTGTCGCTGGGGGCGGTGGCAGCCGGTGCCTGGGCGGCCGATGCGGTCGGCGCTGCTTCTGCAGCGGCGTCTGCGGGCGCGGCGGCAGGCGTCGTCGGCTTGCAGGCAGCCAGTAGCAGGGCGCTGGCGAGCAGGGTGAAGGCGGGTGCGGTCAGGCGCATGGGCGGGTCCGTCGTCATCGTGTGAACACGCGAGTTTAACGGCCACAGTCGCCGCGGACATGACAGGCCGGCATGCGGGGCGCATCCTGTCGCCCCCTTCGAGACTGGAATCCCATGGACGAGCAGGCGCAGGGCCAGGACCGCTGGCCCCGACTCACCCCGATCGAGGCGCGCGTGCTCGGTTGCCTGGTGGAGAAGCAGGCGACCACGCCGGACGTCTATCCGCTGACCGTCAACGCCGCGCAATCGGCGGCGAACCAGAAGACTGCACGTGAGCCGGTGATGTCGGCCTCGTTCGGCGACGTGCAGCACGCGCTGCGGCAGCTGGAAGGCCATCGGTTCGCGCGGCAGTCGTTTTCTTCGCGCGCCGAGCGCCATGAGCACGTGCTGGGCACCGCACTCGACGTTCCGCAGCCGCAGGTGGTGCTGCTCGCGCTGCTGATGCTGCGCGGCGCGCAGACCCTCGCCGAGCTGATGACGCGCAGCGAGCGCATGCATCCTTTCGCCGATGCCGACGACGCGCGCCATCATCTCGAGCGTCTCGCTGGCAAGGGGCTGGCCGTGCGCATTCCACCGTCGGCGGGGCGCCGCGAGGACCGCTATGCGCACCTGCTGTGCGGCCCGGTCGATGTCGCCGCCATCGCGGCGGCCGGCCCGGCGCGCGAATCCGCAGGCGATGCGGGTCTGGCGGCCCGCGTCGAAGCACTTGAAGCCGAAGTCGCAGCATTGCGCGAGGCGCTCGGCACCCTGACTGCGCGTCTGCCGGACTGACTGCTGGATTCGCGTGGGATCGGGTCTGGCCGCGAAGGGCTTTCAAGCTGAAGCCCTCGCTGCCCCGCCCGATCCCACAGGTCAGCTTTCCAACAGCGCCTTGATCGCCGCGAACCCATGGTCGGCGCGCTCGCGCTTGCGCGCCGCGTCGGCCACAGGATCGGCGCCGTCGCGCTGGACTTCGGCGGCGGGCAGCTCCTCGAAAAACCGGCTCGGTGTGAGCCGCAGCTTCTGTCCCCAGCGCTGGGTCTCGCGCGGATGGCTCAACCACAGCTGCTCCTTCGCGCGGGTGATGCCCACGTAGAGCAGCCGCCGTTCCTCGTCGATGCGACCCTCGTCGATGCTCGACTCGTGCGGCAGGGTCTTGTCGTCCATGCCGATGATGAAGACGTAGCGGAACTCCAGCCCCTTCGCCGCGTGCATGCTCATCAGTCGCACCTGGTTGCCGGGATCGCCCTTGTCGGCGTGACTCAGCAGCGCGAGCTGCGAGGCCAGCTCGCCCGGTCCGGCGCCACGGGCACCTTCGAACCAGTCGGCCAGCTCGTTGAGATTGCCCGAGCGGATCCGGAACAGGTCGTCGCTCTTGCACTGGGACTTGAGCATGGCGATCAACCCGGAGCGCTCGTTGAGCTCGCGCACCAGTTCGCCGGCCGGCAGTCTGCGCGCGTCCTCGCGCAGCCCGCGCAGGATGTCGCCGAACTCGCTGAGCGCATTCGCCGCGCGCGGCGGTAACTGCTTCAACAGGCTCATCGATTCGATCGCGCGCGACATCGGCATGTCGGCCGCGCGCGCCAGTTCCGACAGTCGCGCCAGCGACGTCTGGCCGACGCCGCGCGCCGGCGACTGCACCGCGCGCAGGAAGGCCGAATCGTCGTCGGGATTGGCCAGCATGCGCAGCCACGACATCGCGTCCTTGACCTCTCCGCGATCGAGGAACGCCGTGCCGCCGCTCAGGTGATACGGCACGCGCAGCAACTGCAGCGCTTTTTCCAGCGGGCGCGACAGATGGTTGCTGCGGAACAGGATGCAGAACTCGCTCCATTCCACCTGGCGCGAGGACTGCAGGAACTGGATCTCGCCGGCCACCTTCTCGGCCTCGTGCGCGCTGTCGCGACACTCCCAGATGCGGATGCGCTCGCCATCGGCCTGCGCGCTCCACAGCGTCTTGGGATGCTCGTGCGGGTTGTTGGCGATGAGCGCGTTCGCCGCGCGCAGTACGCGGTTGCTGCAGCGGTAGTTCTGTTCGAGCTTGACGATGCGCAGGGTCGGATAGTCCTCGCCCAGCGCAGTCAGGTTCTCCGGATTCGCACCGCGCCAGGCGTAGATGCTCTGGTCATCGTCGCCCACGCAGGTGAAGTTGCCTTTCGGCCCGGCGATCGCCTTGAGCAGACGGTACTGCGCGTCGTTGGTGTCCTGGCACTCGTCGACCAGCAGATAGCCGATGCGCTCGCGCCACGCATCGCGCGCGTCGTCGTCGGATTCGAGCAGTTGCACCGGCAGACGGATCAGATCGTCGAAGTCGACCGCGTTGAACGCGGTCAGGCGTTCCTGGTAGCGCGCATACAGCGCGGCCGCCTCGAATTCGCGCGCGCTGATCGCCACGGCGTGCGCCTGCTCCGGCGACAGGCCGGCATTCTTCGCTTTCGACACCAGACCCTGCAGCAACTGGATCATGTCCGGCTTGACACCCGGCAGCAGATCCTTGATCTGCGACGCGCTGTCGTCGGCATCGAAGATCGAGAACCCGCGTCGCAGCCCGAGCTTGGCGTGATCGAACTGCAGCATCTTCAGACCGAGCGCATGGAAGGTGCAGATCGTCAGCCCGTCCGCCGCATCGCCGCGGATCCGCTTGGCGATGCGCTCGCGCATTTCCTTGGCCGACTTGTTGGTGAACGTGATCGCTGCGATCCGCTTGGCCGGGTAGCGACCCGACTGGATCAGGTGCGCGATCTTCTCGACGATCACGCGCGTCTTGCCGCTGCCCGCGCCGGCGAGCACCAGCAACGGACCTTCGATGTGGCCGAGGGCCGCAGCTTGTTGGGGGTTGAGGCCGTGCATCGGGACCACGTCTGTCAGCGATGCGCATTGTAGCGGCCGGACCTCCGCCGGGCCTGAAGGCCGCCGGTAGAATGGGCCCATGGCCAAGCTGTACTTCTACTACTCGGCGATGAACGCCGGAAAGACCACGACGCTGCTGCAGAGCGCGCACAACTATCGCGAGCGCGGCATGCGGGTCGCGCTGTTGACGCCGCGGCTCGATCATCGCGCGGGCGCGGGGCGCGTCGCGTCGCGGATCGGGCTGTCGGCGGATGCGATCGCGTTCGATCGCAACGACGATCTGCTCAACCGCATCCACGCGCTGGTCGACGGCGATGGCAGCCTGCACTGCGTGCTCGTCGACGAGGCCCAGTTCCTGTCGCAGGCGCAGGTCTGGCAGCTGTCGGAAGTCGTCGACGCGCTGCGGATTCCAGTGCTGTGCTACGGCCTGCGTACCGACTTCCGCGGCGAACTGTTTGAAGGCAGCCGGCATCTGCTGGCGTGGGCCGATGAGCTGTCGGAGATCAAGACCATCTGCCACACCGGCAAGAAGGCGACGATGACCGTGCGCGTCGACGAGCAGGGCTACGCCGTGCAGGACGGCCCGCAGGTCGAGATTGGCGGCAACGAACGCTACGTGTCGGTGAGCCGGGCGGAGTTCAAGCGCATCGTGCGCGGCGAGGGGCGGATCGAGCCGGTGCAGCCACCGCTGCCGCTGGTCTGATCGGGGCGCGTCAACGACGCGCGAGCAACGCGCCGCAGCGCTTCCGGGCTGCATCGATTTCGCGGCTGACTGCGCCGCCTTCCGGCTGCGCGGCGCGCACCTGGGTGGCGAGCACGGCGAGTTCGTTACGGGCACTCGTGGCGCCCGGCGCTGCGCATCGCACGGCGGCGGCATGGGCACGCGCCATCCAGGCGATCTTGCGCAGTTCGCTGTCATGGGCTGGCGTGCGTGCGAGGCGGTCCAGTGCGGCGAGCGCGTCGACATCGCCGGCGTCTGCAGCGGCGCGATCACGCGACAGCGCCGCGCGCAATGCGTTGGGATGCTGCGGTCCGTAAGCCTCTGCGGTGATGGCTGCCGCGTCTTCAAGGTGCCGGGTACCCGCACCCGGTTCGAGCGCCGATTCCACTTCGCCGAGCATCCGCAGCGTGTCGCCCACCAGTCCGTGCCGTGCACCGAAACGCGCCTGGCGGAGTGCAAGGGATTCGAGCAGCAAGGGCTGCGCCTCTGTATCCCGGCCGACGGCATGGAGCACCATCGCGTGGTTGAACAGGCCATCGGCGAGCATCGCGTTGCGACTGGTCTGGCGCCAGATGTCGACCGCGCGCGTCAGCGTTTCCAGCGCAGCAGCTTCGTCGCCACGCTCCCAGGCCACGATGCCGAGGCTGTTGTGGATGCGGGCCACATCGGCATGACCTGCGCCCAGCCGCGCGACGGTCCAGACCAGCGCATCGCGGAATTCCGCGTCGGCTTCGGCGAAGCGCCCCTGGTCGACATGCAGGGCCGCCAGCTGCCGGCGCGCATCGAGAGTGGCCGGGTGGCGCGTGCCGTGCAGGTCCAGTGCGAGTGACAACGCATCCCGGCAGCTGGCTTCGGCCGGGCGCGGGCGGCCGGCGGCACGCAGGAGAGCGCAGCGGTTGCGCAGCAGTTCGACCGCGAGCGGATGCTGCGGATCGAGACGTTGCCGCAGGCGCGCGAGGGCAGCATCGGTGCCGGCCAGCGCTTCGGTGATCTCGCCGGCGGCGCTGTGCAGGGAGGCGAGATCGGCGAGGCTCTCTATCGTGCCGGCTTCGTCCGGCACCGCGCGGTCGCGACGCAATGCCAGTGCACGGCGGAACAGCAGGCGCGCGCTGTCGGGCTCGCCGATGTCGCGCCGGCCGCGCCCCAGCTGTGTGTACAACTCGGCGGCCTGCCGTGGGAGCAGTTGTTCGCGCTGCAGGGCCAGCGCCTGCAGCGGTTGCATCGACGCGATTGCATCGCGCGGCCGACCGAGCAGCCGCAGCGTGCGTCCATGATCGCTGGCTGATTGCAGGCGCAGGCTCGGCGGTGCATCGGCCATGCCGCCGACCACGGCCGACTGGCGTTCCAGCAGTGCCAGCGCCTGGTCGTAATCACCGAGCCCGAGCCGCAGCCGCGCGATGACGCCGTAGAGTTCGGCGCGCGCAACCGGTTGATGGGCGAGTTCCGCATCGCCACGTTGCACGCCGGCTTCCAGCAGCTGGCGGATGTCGAGCGGTGCGCCGCCGGTCGCGGCGCCCGCCTGTTCGAACAGGCCGACGACGAAATCCTGCATCGCCTGTGCGCGCGCCGATTCCTCGATCGCCTGGTTGGCCTGCCAGGTCACCGCGACCATCGATGCGACGAGAGTCAGCATCACCAACGCGGCACTCGACACCGCCCAGCGATGCCGCCGCAGGTACTTGCCCACGCGATAGGACAGCCGCTGCGGCCGGGCGAGGATTGGCTTGCCGTTGCTCCAGCGCCGCAGATCGAGCGCAAGCGCCTCCACCGAGGCATAGCGACCGCCGGGCGCCTTCTCGAGCGCGCGCAGCACGATGGTGTCGAGGTCGCCGGCGATGGTGCGCGCCATGCGCTTGCGTTGCATCGGCTCCACGCCATCTTCGTCGCTACGCAGCAACGTCTGCGACGGCTTCGGCGGATCGGCATCGAGGATCGCCTGCTCCCATTGCGCATCGCTGGCACGTGCAGGCTGATAGGGCTTGCGTCCGGCGAGGAGTTCGTAGAGCACCACGCCGAGCGAGTACACATCGGTCATCATCGTGACCGGTTCGCCACGGATCTGCTCGGGGGCGGCGTAGTGCAACGTGAACGCGCGCACGCCGGTGCGCGTGTGCTCCGGCACCTGGCCGGACGTGTCGAGCAGTTTGGCAATGCCGAAATCCAGAAGCCGCACATCGTCGAGTGCGGTGACGAGGATGTTCGAAGGCTTGATGTCGCGATGCACGATCAGATTGGTGTGCGCGTGGCTGACCGCATCGCAGACCTGCAGGAACAGGCGGATGCGGTCCGCGACGCTCGGCTGGTGCCGCTTGCACCAGTCGGTGACCGGCTCGCCGTCGATGTAGTCCAGCGCGAGATACGGCTGCTGGTCGGTGCTGATGCCGGCATCGAGCAGACGCGCGATATGCGGATGTTCCAGCCGCGCGAGGATCTGCCGTTCGCGGGTGAAGCGCAGGCGCAGGTCGGGGTCGGCCAGTCCCGGTCGCAGCAGTTTCAGCGCGACGCGGCGTTCGTACAGGCCATCGGCACGCCGCGCGAGCCACACCTGGCCCATGCCGCCTTCGCCGAGCAGGCGTTCGAGTTCATAGGGGCCGACGTGGCGGCCGGGCAGCATCCCGGAGAGTGCGGCGACGATGGGATCGGCGAGGAAATCCTCGCGGTTGGCTTCCAGCGCGAGCAACGCTTCGAGTTCGGCGCCGAAGTCGGGGTCCGCATCGCGGTACGCATCGAGCGCCGCCGCGCGTGCGTCGGCGTCGAGCTCGAGCAACGCATCGAGGGCCGGGGACAGCCGCTGCCAGCGCGCGCTGTCCATGCGCAGCGCTCAGTCTTCCCGCAACGACGCCAGCAGATACATCCGCGCCTTCTGCCAGTCGCGGCGGATGCTGCGTTCGGAACGCTCCAGCAGCGCGGCGATCTCCAGTTCGGACAGGCCGGCAAAGTAGCGCAACTCCACCACCTGGGCGAGGCGCGTGTCGACCGCGGCCAATCGGGTGAGCGCGATGTCGAGCGCCAGCGTGTCCTCGTCCAGACGCAGGCCGCTTTCGATGTTCTCAGGCAGCTCGGTGACGCGATGCAGATTGCCGCCGCGCTTTTGCGCCAGCCGCTGCCGCGCGTAGTCGACGACGACGCTGCGCATCGCCGAGGCGGCATAGGCGAAGAAATGCGCGCGGTCGTCGAAGCGCGCCTCGTGACGGCCGATCAGTTTGAGATAGGCCTCGTGCACCAGCGCGGTGGCATCGAGCGTGTGCCCGTGCTGACCGGCGAGCTGGCGCCGGGCCATCTGGTGGAGTTCCTGGTAGAGCGTGGCGAGCACGCGGTCGAGCGCGTCGCGATCGCCGCCGCGCGCGGCATCCAGCCACTGGGTGATCTCGGCAACTTCGGTCATGCCCCGTCCTCGCCCCGCGCCGCGACTATAGCGCTTATCTGGTGCGGCGGCGCCGGCCGCTCAACGCTGGCAACGCGGGCACCAGACGGTCGCGCGCTGGCCCACCAGGGCTTGGCGGAGCGGGGTGCCGCAGGTCGGACACGGTAGGCCGCCGCGCCCATAGGCGGAGAGCTCCTGCTCGAAATAGCCGGGCGCGCCGTCGGGGCTGATGAAGTCGCGCAGTGTGGTCCCGCCGCGGTGGATCGCGGACGCGAGGATCCGCTTCACTTCGGCCGCGAGTCGCGCATAGCGTTCGCGCGAGATGCGCCCCGCGTCGCGCAGCGGCGAGATGCCGGCAGCGAACAGCGCCTCGGCCGCGTAGATGTTGCCCACGCCGACGACGATGCGCTGGTCCATCAGGAAGGTCTTCACCGGTGCGCGGCGGCCGCGGCTGGCGAAGAACAGATGGTCGCCGTCGAACTGGTCGTCGAGCGGTTCCGGGCCGAGGTCGCGCAGCAGTGCGTGGATCTCGCCGGCCGGCTGCCACAGCAGGCAGCCGAACCGGCGCGGATCGTTGAAGCGCAGAACCCGTCCGGAATCGAGCGTCATGTCGACATGGTCGTGCGTGCGCACCGGCACGTCCGGATCAAGCACGCGCAGGCTGCCGGACATGCCCAGATGCAGCAGCGCGCTGCCGGCATCCGTATCGAGCAGCAGGTATTTCGCGCGCCGCCGGATCGTCTCGATACGCTGGCCGGGCAGCACGGTCGAGACTTCGCCCGCGATCGGCCAGCGCAAGTCGGCACGCCGCAGCACGACGCTGCGAATCGTGCGGCCGAGCACGTGCGGCGCCAGGCCGGCGCGGGTGGTTTCGACTTCGGGCAGTTCGGGCATCGGGGCCGGGGTGTGCGGGGAAGCGTCTGTATCGGGTGCGCGCGGCCGGTTTCAATACGCCGGGCTGAACGCCGAGCCGACGCGCTTCAGCCGGTCCAGCCGGGGAGGCGCCGGGGCACCGCAGGCGCATCGACCGTCACGTACTTCGGCAGTCCGTCGCGGCCATACGGCGGCGGCGCTTCGCCGCGGATCAGCGGTTCGAGATAGCGCCTCGCGGCCGCGGTGATCCCGAAGCCGTCGCGGCGGATGAAGCCGGCCGGCATGATCTTCTCGTGGTTGGCCACCTTCTCCAGCGGCGCGGCTTCGATGGTCCAGCGGTGGGGCGCATCGGACGTGCGTTTGATCGACGGCATCGTCGCGTTGCGGCCTGCGAGGGCGAACTGCACCGCCGCACGGCCCACCGCCATCGCCTGGTCGACATCGGTCTTCGATGCGACATGCCGCGCCGAGCGCTGCAGGTAATCGGGCAGCGTCCAGTGCACCTTGTAGCCCAGCGTGTCCTTGACCCGGCCGGCGAGATGCGAGGCCACGCCACCGAGCTGGGTGTGGCCGAACGCGTCCTGGCCGCCGCCGGCATCGGCGACGAAGCGCCCGTCCTTGTCGCGGATGCCTTCGCTGGCGACGACGACGCACCAGCCCACCCGCGCGACGACGCGCTGCACCTGGGCGAGGAACGCGGCTTCGTCATAGTCGCGTTCCGGGAACAGGATGATCTGCGGCGCGTCGTCCGGACCCTGTCCGGCCAGGCCTGCGGCCGCGGCCAACCAGCCGGCGTGCCGGCCCATGGCCTCGTAGACGAAGACCTTGGTCGAGGTGTCGGCCATCGCGGCGACGTCGAGCGCTGCTTCGCGCACCGACACCGCGGTGTATTTCGCCGCCGAGCCGAAGCCCGGGCAGCAGTCGGTGACGGCGAGATCGTTGTCGATCGTCTTCGGCACGCCGATGCAGGTCAGCGGGTAGTCGAACTGCGCGGCCAGCTGCGAGACCTTGAGCGCGGTGTCGGCCGAGTCGTTGCCGCCGTTGTAGAGGAACCAGCGCACATCGTGCGCGCGCAGCACCTCGATCAGGCGTTCGTATTTCGCGCGGTCGGCCTCGATCGACTTGAGCTTGTAGCGGCAGGAGCCGAACGCGCCGCCCGGCGTGTGCGCGAGCGCGCGCACCGTGGCCAGCGGAATCTTCGACGCGTCGACCAGATCCTCGCGCAGCGCGCCGAGGATGCCGTTGCGCGCCGCGAGCACCTTGACGCGCCGGCTGCGCGCCTCCTGCAGCACCGCCGACGCGGTGGCGTTGATGACGGCGGTGACGCCGCCGGACTGGGCATAGAGCAGGGTGCCGGAAGCCATGGCGCGTGTCCTTTCGATGGGGCGTGGCGGGATACGGTAAGCTGGCGCGGCTGTCCGCCGCAGTGCCGGAGTGTACGCCCGCGCGGAGGCACGGCCCCCCCCATTTGCAGGAGCGTTCGATGCGTTTGGTTCTTCTCGGTGCGCCCGGTTCGGGCAAGGGCACGCAGGCGGCGCGGTTGAAGGACCATCTGCAGGTGCCGCACATCTCCACCGGCGATCTGCTGCGCGCCGAAGTCGCCGCCGGCACGCCGCTCGGCCTCGAGGCCAAGGCGGTCATGGCGCGCGGTGACCTGGTGTCGGACGAAATCCTGCTCGGCATGCTGGAAGATCGCTTCTCGCGCGACGACACGAAGACCGGTTTCATCCTCGACGGTTATCCGCGCAATCTCGCCCAGGCCGCCGCGCTCGACGCGCTGCTGAAGAAGCTCGGCGTGGCGTTCGACGCCGCCGTGCAACTGGAAGTGGACAACGAACAGATCATCGCGCGCCTCGCCGGCCGCGCGCAGGCCGAAGGCCGCGCCGACGACAGCCCCGAATCCGTGCGCCATCGCCTCAACGTCTACGACCAGCAGACCGCACCGGTGATCGCGTTCTATCGCGAGCACGACCAGCTGACCGTCGTCGACGGCGTCGGTTCGCTCGACGAGGTGTTCACCCGCATCGTCAAGGCGATCGGTCGGGAGCAGGCGGCGGCCTGATCGTTCGAAACGGCGACAGCATGGCCCGGGCGTGTACTGCGAGCGTGTCGACTGCGACCCTCACCCGTCCCCTCTCCCAAGGGGAGAGGGGTGAAGGTGCCTGGCATGCAGGGCTTCGCCGCATGTCTTCCGATCGTCGAGGAATCGGCCCTTTGAAACTTCATATTCTGGGCATCGCCGGCACCTTCATGGGCGGCGTCGCCGCGCTCGCGCGCGAACTCGGCCATGCGGTGGAAGGCAGCGACCAGGCGGTGTATCCGCCAATGTCGACCCAGCTCGAAACGCTGGGTATCACGCTGCATCAGGGCTACGACCCCGCGCACATCGGCGACGATGTCGACCAGGTCGTCGTCGGCAACGCGCTTTCGCGCGGCAATCCAGCCGTGGAAGCGGTGCTCGATGCCGGGCGCGCCTACACCTCCGGCGCCGAGTGGCTGCGCGACAACGTGCTGCCCGGCCGCGAGGTGCTCGCGGTTGCCGGTACCCACGGCAAGACCACGACGACGACGATCCTGTCCTATCTGCTCGAAGCCGCAGGCCGCGCGCCGGGCTTTCTGATCGGCGGCGTGGCCGAGGATTTCGGCGTGTCGGCGAGACTTGGCGGATCCTCGGCGTCGCCCTCATCCGGCGCTTCGCGCCACCCCGTATCGGGTACGGGGCAGGCTCTTCTCCCTGAGGGAGAAGAATCGAACGCGCCGGTCCTCGCGGACCGGCCACTGTTTGTAGTCGAGGCGGACGAATACGACACCGCCTTCTTCGACAAGCGCAGCAAGTTCGTCCACTACCGCCCGACGGTCGCGATCCTCAACAACCTCGAGTTCGACCACGCCGACATCTTTCCCGATGTCGCCGCGATCCAGCGCCAGTTCCATCATCTGGTGCGCACGGTGCCGGCGCGCGGGCGGCTGCTCGTCAACGGTCACGACGCGCGTCTGACCGAAGTGCTGGCGATGGGCTGCTGGACGCCCGTCGAGCGCTTCGGCTTCGATGCCACGTTCGAATGGTGCGCGGTGAAGCGCAGCGACGACGGCAGCGTGTTCGAGGTGTTGCGCGATGGCGCGTCGATCGGCACGGTCGAATGGCCGCTGCTCGGCGACCACAACGTACTCAACGCACTCGCCGCGCTCGCGGCCTGCGCAGCGGTCGGTGTCGACATCGCGGCGCTGCTGCCCGCACTCGCGGCCTTCCGCAGCGTCAAGCGGCGGATGGAAGTGCTTGGTACCGCGGGCGACATCACCGTCTACGACGACTTTGCCCATCACCCGACCGCCATCGCCACGACGCTCGCCGGACTCCGGGCGAAGGTCGGCGATGCGCGCATCGTCGTGGCGATGGAGCCGCGCAGCAATTCGATGCGACTCGGCGCACACTCCGATGCGCTGGCGCCATCGCTCGATCTCGCCGATGTCGTGGTGTTCCTGCATCGTCCGGAGCTGGCATGGGATGCCGGCGCGGTGGTGTCCGCGGTCCGCGGCGACGCGCGTGCAGTGGCCGATGTCGATGCGCTGCTGGCCGAGCTCGCGACGCGCGTACGGCCCGGCGACCATGTCGTTTTCATGTCCAACGGCGGCTTCGACGGCGCGCCGCGCCGCTTCGCGCAGCGCCTGCGCGACTGAGGTTTCGCATCAGCCTGCGTACACTGGGTGCATGCAGGACGACACTTCATTGCCTTTGTTCCCGCTGCGCACCGTACTGGTGCCCGGCGCCGCATTGGGCCTGCGCGTGTTCGAGCCGCGCTATCTCGATCTCGTCCGCGAATGCGGCCGCCGCGACAGCGGATTCGGCATCTGCCTGATCCTCGATGGCGAAGAAACCGGTGCGCCGGCGATGCCCGCCGGGATCGGCACTGAAGCGCGCATCGAGGATTTCGACACCGGCCCCGACGGCCTTCTCACGCTGCGCGTGCGCGGCGCGCGCCGTTTCCAGGTACGCCGCACGTGGGTGCGCGACAGCGGCCTGATCATCGCCGATGTCGACTGGTGCGCCGCTGATCCTGTGATCGACCTGCAGCCCGAGCACGCGCTGCTCGGCGTGGTGCTGCGCAAGATCCTCGAGCACATCGACGGCGCGGATCAGGCATTTCCGGAGCCGCATTTCGACGATGCGGCCTGGGTGGGCTGGCGGCTCGCCGAACTGTTGCCGCTCGAGCAGCCGCATCGCCAGCAGCTGCTGCAGCTGGACGATCCGGACGAGCGGCTGGAAACCCTGTTACGGCTGGTCGACGTCGTCGACGACGACTGAGCCGTCCGCGGTGCGCACGCGCAGCGTCGGCACACCGGACTGCGGATGCACGTCCTCGCGCGACGGGAAGGCTTCGAGCACGTCACGCAGGCCACGGTGCACGCCATGCGCATCGGGTTGCGGCTGCCACAGGCCGAAGGCACTGAACGGCCGGGTGTAGAGCATCGACTGGCTGGTGCCGATCCACAGTTGCGTGCCGTCGTCGAGCACCGCCGGCGCGCGCCACAGGCGCAGCACTTCGACCCGGTCCGCATCGCTGTCGCGGCGCATCAGCAGCGTTTCCGCAAGCGTGTCCAGCGTCGCCGGCAGCACCGGCTGCTCGGCCTGCGGCACTTCGTCGTCGAGCAGGTTGATCACCCGCATCCAGTCGGCCTGCGGCTGCACCCGCCAGCCCTTGGCTTCGAGCTGCGTCTGCAGCGGCGCCAGCGGGCCGGCGATCTGCAGATCCAGCGGCCAGCGATGGGCCGGATCGCGCTCGCGCAGCTGGCCCGGCAACCGGGCCCAGTCCGACGCCCACCAGTCCTGCGCCGACAGCGTGACCGTCGAGGGCTTGGGCGCGAACTTGGCGAGCAGCGGATCCACCGCGCGCGGTGCGTGCCACAGCGCGGCCATGGTGAAGGTGATGTAGAAGATCAGCGCGACCGGACGCATCCAGAACGAGCGCTCGACGTGGCGCCGGTAGGCGATGCCCAGCACCAGCAGCCAGACGATGCCGAGCAGCATCCCGCCGACGATGTCGCTGAGCCAGTGCGCGCCGAGATACAAGCGCGCGAAGCCGAGTACCGCGACGACCGCGCCCGAGACCAGATACGGCCACACGCGCGTGCGCCCGGGCAGTTCGCGTGCGATCAGCACGGCGAAGAAGCCGAACACGATCGTGCACATCGTGATCTCGACCGCGGGGAAACCGAAGCCGCCGTGTACGGTGGGCGGCTTGGGCATGTCGATCATCGCGCCCAGCAGCGCGGTCAGCGCCATGCCGAATGCCAGTGCGGCCAGCCAGTGCGCAGCGCCGAGCCAGCGGCGGCGCCAGATCAGCCAGGCCAGCGTCAGTGCGACCGCGGGGCCGAGCACATGCACATCGCCGATCGAGGCCAGCCCGGCCATCAATCGGTCGGCCAGCGGATTGCGCAGTTCGTACATGAACTGGAACACGGTCTGGTCAATCAGCAGCGGCTCGCCGCGCATGATCACCGTCGCCAGCAGGGCGAAGCAGGCCCAGCCGATCGCCAGCAGGCAGACCGCCAGAATCGCCAGCGATGCCGATTCCGGACGCTTGGGATCGACCAGCGCCATGGCATAGCGGCCAAGCCGCGGATGCGCGCGCGACCACGCCAGCAGGCGCGCGAGCAGCGAGTTGGCATGCGCGTCGAACCAGCGATAGCTGTAGATGATGATCGCCCAGGCCAGTGCCAGCACCGCCAGCAAAGCGCCGATCACCAACGCCAGCCGGTCGGCGACCGCAGCCACCGCGTCGTAGGACGCGCCGAACAGCCAGCCCGGCGCGAGGAACAGCGCGCCCCACGACAGACAGGCCGCGAAGCTGATCGGCAGGTACTGGCGCATCGGCATGTGCGCGATGCCGGCGATGGCCGGTACGAACGGCCGGATGGCGCCCACATAGCGCGCGATGAGGATGCTCTTGACCGCATTGCGGCGGAACAGGTTCTCGCCACGATCGAGCAGCTGCGGATATTTACTGAACGGCCACACCGCACGCAGACCGTGACCCCAGCGGCGGCCGATCCAGTAGCTCAGGCCGTCGCCGGCCATCGCGCCGAGCGCGGCGCAGGCGACCGCATAGGGTCCGGAGATCTCGCCTAACCCGATCAGCACACCGATCGCGAACAGGATCGGCAGGGCCGGTACGATCACGCCGAGGATGATTACCGAATCGCAGAACGCGACCAGAAAGATCACGATGCCGGCGGCGACCGGGTGGTTGCCCACCCACGTCACCAGGCTGTTGAAGAAGTCAGTGAGCATCCGGCCATTATGGCAGCGGTCGATGACCGTCCCCGGACCACGATCGGGTAGTGGCCCTTGTGCGACGACCACGCTGCATCGATATGCAGCGCCAGCTCGTCAGGCGGGTTTCGCCGCGAAGCGCACGGACACAGTTGACCGCAAGCCCGCGCGCGGCCGCGCTCCGTACAATGGCGCGATGTCCGCACACGATGCCAGGGCCTCCGGGGCCACTGAAGCGAAAGCGCTGAAGTCCGACAGCTTCGGCCGCATCTCCTTGATGCGCGGCGCCGACGGCGGCCTGTTCGTGCGCCGCGATCTGCGCCATGTGCCGCTGTGGCTGCGCCTGCCGGCGTGGTGGCTGGCCCGGCGCGAAGCGCGTGGACTGGCGGCGGTGGCCGGCATGCAGGACGTGCCGCAGTTGCTGGCCTGGAACGGGCGCCAGCTCGATCGCAGCTACATGTCCGGCCATGCGATGTACCAGCGCCCGCCGCATGGCGATCTGATCTACTTCCGCCGCGCGCGCCGTCTGCTGCAGGGCCTGCACCGTCGCGGCCTGGCCCACAACGATCTCGCGAAGGAGGCCAACTGGCTGGTGCTCGACGATGGCCGTCCGGCGATCATCGATTTCCAGCTCGCGGTGCGCGGCGATCCGCGCTCGCGCTGGATGCGCCTGCTGGCGCGTGAGGACCTGCGCCACCTGCTCAAGCACAAGCGCATGTATTGCCGCGCGTCGCTGACGCCGGTCGAGAAGCGCGTGCTCAAGCGCACCTCATGGCTGCGCGATGTCTGGTTCCGCACCGGCAAGCCGGTCTACCGCGTGGTGACGCGGAAGATCCTCAAATGGGAAGACAACGAAGGGCAGGGGCCGAAGCCCTGAGCCTCAGTCGGCCTCACGCAAGGCGATGACGCTGCGGCCCTCGTAGCGCCGGTCGGCGTCGAAGTCGTAACCCAGCTCGAGCGTGCCGATATCGGCGCAGGCATGACAGGTGCGCATCGGCACATCGAAACGCAGGCGCACGCCGCCGTCGGGCAGCACTTCGCTGCCGACCGCCTGCGCCGGCGCGAACGGCATCGCATCGGGATGCGCGTCAAGGAAGGGCTTGAGTGCGTCGCGCAGACGCACCGCGCCCGCGGGCAACACGTTCTCGTCGACATCCACCGCGCGACCATCCGCATCGACCAGCCACAGACCCTGGTTGGTGTTGGCGCGGAACGGATAGGTGATCTCCGCATGCCCGACGCCTTCGACCTCGCGCCAGCCGCTGACATGGCCGGGATTGTCGAGTGCGATCAGTCGCGTGCTGGCCGCGAGTGCGTCGGAAGACGCGCCCGCGGCGCGCATCGTCGACAGCAGACACGCATCGACGGCGGCCGTGCCCGTGCGACATGGCGCCAGATCGCCCTGCCAGACCGATTTCGCGCTGACGACGACGTCGCCGTCGGCTGCAGCTGCGAGGTCGTCGGACGCCACGGTCTGCGGTGGCGCTTGCATCGGCGTCTGCGTCTCCGCTGCAGGGGCCAGTGCTGCGGGGGCGGCGGGCGGCGCGGCATCGCACGCGGCCAGGGTCAGGGCGAACAGCGCGAGGGCGGCAACATGGCGCATCGGCGGATCCTGCGGCGGGGAAGGCATCAGTATCGCGCCGCTTGCTGAACGTGTCGGAGACCCCGCGCGCATAATGACGACGACTCCAACGCAGGACAGGACCGCCGCATGTCGACGCTCGCCGGCAAGACCCTCTTCATCACCGGCGCCTCGCGCGGCATCGGCCTGGCGATCGCCGAACGCGCCGCGCGCGATGGCGCGAACGTCGCGATTGCCGCCAAGTCCGAGGTTGCCAATCCGAAACTGCCCGGCACGATCCACAGCGCCGCGCGCAGCGTCGAGGCGGCCGGCGGTCGCGCACTGGCGCTCAAGTGCGACATCCGTGAGGAAGACCAGGTGCGCGCCGCGGTTGCCGCGACCGTGGACGCCTTCGGCGGCATCGACATCCTCGTCAACAACGCCAGCGCGATCTGGCTGCGCGGCACGCTCGATACGCCGATGAAGCGGTTCGACTTGATGCAGGAGGTCAATGCGCGCGGCAGCTTCCTGTGCGCGCAGGCCTGCCTGCCGCATCTGTTGAAGGCGGCGAACCCGCACATCCTGACCCTGTGCCCGCCGCCGTCGCTCGACCCCAAATGGTGGGCGCCGCACACCGGTTACACACTGGCCAAGATGGGCATGAGCTTCGTGACGCTGGGACTGGCGGCGGAATTCGGCCCGCAGGGCATCGCGGTCAACGCGCTGTGGCCGCGTACGCTGATCGGCACCGATGCGTTGAACATGATTCCCGGCGTCGAACGCGGTAACGGCCGCAGCCCGACGATCATGGGCGACGCCGCGCACGCGGTTCTCGTGCGCGAGGCCGCCAGTTTCCATGGCCGCTTTCTGATCGACGACGAGGTGCTGGCCGAGGCCGGCGTCACCGATCTCGACCGCTATTCGATCGATCCGTCGCAGCCGCTGTTACCGGATCTGTTTCTCGACTGAGCGTGGATCTGCTGTTTCACGCCTGCTTCCGCAGCTAATTCGTTCGGGGTCCCTACAAAGACGCGATGCAGCACCTCTCCCTCCGGGAGAGGTCGACGCGAGAAGCGCGTCGGGTGAGGGCCGGGGATCCACCGCGGAGCGCCCCTAAAACAGCATCTGCATCCGCCAGGCAGCTTCGCCGTCCCCTGCGGATCGTTCTGGGTCGGACGCTTGCCCCCCGTACAATCGGCGCCCCACGCCTGTCGAAGCCGCCGACCATGTCCTCCGCCGCCGATCTCATCGCCCTCGCCCAGCGCCACGTGCTGCCCGTCTACCGGCCACGCGAACTCGTGCTCGAGCGCGGCGACGGCGCGCGCGTCTGGGACAGCGAAGGCCGCGAATACGTCGACCTGTCGGCGGGCATCGCCGTCTGCGGGCTCGGCCACAACGATCCAGACCTCGTCGCTGCGCTCATCGAGCAGGCCGGCAAGCTCTGGCACACCAGCAACGTGTTCTTCAGCGAACCGCCGCTGCGGCTGGCCGCCGAACTGGTCGACGCCAGCGGCTTCGCCACGCGCACCTTTCTGTGCAACTCCGGCGCCGAAGCCAACGAGGCCGCGATCAAGCTCGTGCGCAAGTGGGCCACCGCGCAGGGCCGCAGCCCCGATCGCCGCGTCATCGTGACCGCGCGCGGCAGCTTCCACGGCCGCACGCTGGCCGCGGTGACCGCGACCGCGCAGCCCAAGTACCAGGCCGGTTACGAGCCGCTGCCCGGCGGCTTCCGCTATGTCGACTTCAACGACATCGCCCAGCTCGACGCCGCGATGGCCGATGGCGACGTCGCCGCCGTCATGCTCGAACCCGTGCAGGGCGAGGGCGGCGTCATGCCCGCTGCCGACGGCTATCTGGCCGCGGTGCGGGCGCTGTGCGATCGCCATGACGCGCTGCTGGTGCTCGACGAGATCCAGTGCGGCATGGGCCGCACGGGCACACTGTTCGCGCATCCCCAAGATGGTGTCGTGCCGGACATCGTCACGCTGGCAAAGGCGCTCGGCGGCGGTTTCCCGATCGGCGCGTTGCTGGCCGGCCCGAAGGTCGCCGAGGCCATGCAGTTCGGCGATCACGGCACCACCTTCGGTGGCAATCCGTTGGCCGCAGCCGTGGCGCGCGTTGCATTGCGCAAGCTGGCGTCGCCCGAGATCGCTGCGAACGTGGAACGCCAGTCGCGCGCGCTGCGCGACGGCCTCGCCGCGCTCGATGCCAAGTTCGGCCTGTTCTCCGAAGTCCGCGGCCGCGGCCTGATGCTCGGCGCCGTGCTGCGCCCCGAGCATGCCGGCAAGGCTGCTGTAATCCTCGACCACGCCGCGCGCCACGGTCTGCTGATGCTGCAGGCCGGCCCCGACGTGCTGCGGTTCGTGCCGGCGCTGAACATCACCGACGCCGACATCGCCGACGGCCTGGCGCGGCTGCGCGCGGCGATCGCCGATGCCGTCGCTGCCGGCTGAGTCCGCCGCGGACGGCTGCGCGTTCTGCGCGTTCTGCGCGATCCTCGCAGGCAAGCTGCCCGCGAGTTTCGTCCACGAAGACGCGCAGGTGGTCGCCTTCATGGACCTGCGCCAGGCGGTGCCCGGGCACGTGCTCGTGGTGCCGCGCCGGCACGTCGACACCCTGTTCGACCTCGATGAAGACACCGCCGCGCAGCTGATGCGCGTCGCCGTCCGCATCGCACGCGCGGCCGATGCGGTCTTCGCACCCGACGGCCTCAACCTGTGGCAATCCAACCGCGAGGCGGGCGGGCAGGAAGTGCCGCATGTGCATCTGCACGTGCAGCCGCGGATGACGGGTGATGGCCTGCTGCGGATCTATCCCGACGCGCCGCCGACGCCGGCGACCCGCACCGTACTCGACGGCCTCGCGACGACGCTGCGCGTCGCGTTCGATGCGGGTCAGCGCAGTCCGTAGCGCTGCAGGACTTTGCGCATCGACCTCGCGTCGGCCACCGTGTCGGCGTGCAGGCCCGCGGCGCGCGCACCCTGCACATTGACGAACAGGTCGTCGACGAACAGCGTCTCCTGCGCAAGCACGTCGAAATGCGTGAGGGCGTGCTCGAAGATCGCGCGGTCCGGCTTGCGCACGCCCACCACGCCGCTGCACAGCACACGGCCGTCGAGCAGCGGAAACAGCGGCGCGACAATTTGTCGGATCGCGTCGTGTATCAACGGGCCGTTGTTGGTCAGCACGCCGACCTGCACACGCGCCGCCACGTCCGCGACGAGTGCCAGCACCGCAGGATCGGCCGTCGTCGCGGCGACGCGTGCGTCGATCCAGGTGGGCGCGTCGATCCTGGAGCCGAGGCCATCGCCCAGGCGTTGCAGACAGGTCGCAGTGTCGATCGCGCCGCTGTCGTAGGCGCGCTCCAGGCCGGAATCGAACAGCACCTCGGCCACAACGGCCGGCGTGGCGCCGGCGACGCGCGCCAGATGGGCGAGGCGCGTGGCGTGCGAGTAGCGCGCGAGCACGCCATCGAAGTCGACCAACACCAGCCGCAACGCTGGTGGCGTTCTCACAGTGTCGGTTCTTCCGGCGGCAAGCCGGTCCCGCAGCGGCGGCAATGCCAGGCTTCCTGCTCGTGGTCCTGCAGGCCGCATTCGCGGCAGCGCACGTGGCGTCGCTTCGGGCGCAGCGTGCTGGCGAGTTCCGCGGTGTAGATGCCGGTCGGCACGGCGATGATGCTGTAGCCGATCAGGATCAGGATCGAGGTCACGAAGCGCCCGAACGGCGTGCCGGGCGAGATGTCGCCGAAGCCGACGGTGCCCATCGTCACCACGGCCCAGTACATGCCGGTCGGAATGCTGGTGAAGCCGTGCTCGGGGCCTTCGACCACGTACATCAGTGCGCCGAAGATCACGACGATGGTGATCAGCGCGCACACGAACACAGAGATCTTGCGCCGGCTGCGCGCCATCGCGGTGATCAGCACGCTGGCCTCGCTGGAGTACTGCACCAGCTTGAGCACGCGGAACACGCGCAGCAGCCGCAACACGCGGATCACCAACAGGTACTGGCTGCCGGCGAACAGCAGCGACAGATAGCTGGGCAGGATCGCCAGCAGATCGATGACCCCGAAGAAGCTCGTCGCATAGCGCAGCGGGCGGCGCACGGCCCACAGGCGCAGGCCGTACTCGATGGTGAACACGATGGTGAACACCCACTCCGCGGCGAGCAGCACGGAATGCCAGCGGTCCTTCACCGCCGGTTCGCTGTCGAGCAGCACCACGATCACACTGACCAGGATGGTGACGATCAGCGCGATGTCGAAATTGCGCTCGGCCGGCGTCTCGTGGTGGAACAGCAACCGGTACATCCGGTTGCGCAGTCCATCGGGGCTTGCAGGCAGCAGGTCGCGCTCAAACGGATTGGCGCGTTCGTCGCGTTCCGTCTCGGGCGCGGGCGCGCTCATGCGGCGGCCAGTTCAGCGAACGCGCCGCGCGCGGCCTGGAGCGTCGCATCGATCACGGCTGCGTCGTGGGCCGACGACATGAAGCCGGCCTCGAATGCCGACGGTGCGAGATACACGCCGCGCTCCAGCATCGCGTGGAAGAAACGATTGAACGCGGCCGTATCGCAGGCGACGGCCTGTGCGTACGTGTCCACGTACGCCTGGTCGGTGAAGAACAGGCCGAACATGCCGCCGACGCGCGTCGTGGTGAACGGCACGCCGGCCTCGCCCGCGGCGGCTTCGAGACCATCGCACAGCGCATTCGAAGCGGCTTCCAGCGCATCGTGGAAACCCGGCTCGGACACGAGGTCCAGCATCGCCAGGCCCGCCGCCATCGCCACCGGATTGCCGCTCAGCGTACCGGCCTGGTAGATCGGCCCCGCAGGCGCGATCTGTTCCATCAGGTCGCGACGTCCGCCGTAGGCACCGACCGGCATGCCGCCGCCGATGATCTTGCCGAAGGTGCTGAGATCCGGCGTCACCCCGTAGCGTGCTTGCGCGCCGCCGAGCGCGACGCGGAAGCCGGTCATCACCTCGTCGAAGATCAGCAGCGCGCCGTGCTGCGTGCACAGATCGCGCAGGTGCTGCAGATACCCGTCGCGCGGCGGCAGGCAGTTGGCGTTGCCGACGACTGGTTCGATGATCAGGCCCGCGATGTCCGCGCCGACTTCGTTGAACAGTGCGGTCGCCGCGTCGAAATCGTTGTAGGGCAGGGTCAGCGTCAGATCGGCCAGCGCTTTCGGCACACCCGGCGAGGTCGGCACGCCGAGCGTCAGCGCGCCGCTGCCGGCCTTGACCAGGAACGAGTCGCCGTGGCCGTGGTAGCAGCCTTCGAACTTGACGATGCTGGTGCGTCCCGTCGCGCCGCGCGCGAGCCGGATCGCCGACAGCGTGGCTTCGGTGCCGGAGTTCACCATGCGCACCATTTCCATCGACGGCACCAGCGCGGTCAGGCGCTCGGCCATCGTGACCTCGGCCTCGCACGGCGCGCCGAATGACAGGCCGTCACCGATCGCGCGCTTGACCGCCTGGCGGACGCTCGCGTGGTTGTGGCCCGCGATCATCGGCCCCCAAGAGCCCACGTAATCGATGTAGCGGTCGCCGTCGACGTCGAACAGATAGGGGCCGTCCGCGCGCTGCACGAAGAAGGGTTCGCCGCCGACCGACTTGAACGCGCGCACCGGCGAATTGACGCCGCCGGGCAGCAGGGTGCGGGCGCGTTCGAACAGGGCATGCGAGCGGGACGTATCCATGGAGACTCCAGAAAGAAAAAGGTTCAGAGGCCGAACGCGGCGCGGTAGGCGTGCGCGGCAGCGGCAGGATGGCGTGCGGCGAAGACGCCGCTGATGACGGCGACGAGATCGGCGCCGGCAGCTGCGAGCTGGCGCGCATTCTCAGGCGTGATGCCGCCGATCGCCACCCGCGGCACGCCGAGCACTTCCGCATCACGCAGCAGCGATTTGCGCGCGACGCGGGCGTCGGGCTTGGTCGGTGACGGAAAGAACGCGCCGAAGGCGACATAGCTCGCGCCGGCCTCGACTGCGCGCTGCGCCAGGGTGATGTCGTCGTAGCAGGAGGCGCCGAGGATCGCGTCGGCGCCCAGCGCCGCGCGGGCATCGATGAGCGCACCGTCGTCCTCACCCAGATGCGCGCCATCCGCACCGAGATCCGCCGCGAGCCGCCAGTCGTCGTTGACGATCAACGGCACGCCTGTCGCGCGGCACAGCGGCAGCAGGGCCTGGACCTGCGCCCGGCGCAACGCGCCATCGGCGCCCTTGTTGCGGTACTGCAGCCAGGTGGCATGCGGCAGCACGGCCGCGACCTGGGCCAGCAGCTGCGCGGTCTCGGCTACGTCGGGTGTGAGCAGATACAGGCCGCGCGGCGCGGACGGGGAAGCGTTCATCGACGTGGGTTCCGGTGGGGGGAGCGCGATGGGACAATGCGGCTCCGTTTCCAATGCCGCATGTGGTCATTATCCGATGAACGAACCGACGACGCAGGGCGCCTATCAGACATGGATGTGCGTGGTCTGCGGTTTCATCTACGACGAAGCCGTCGGTATTCCGGACGAGGGCATCGCCCCGGGCACGCGCTGGGCGGATGTGCCCGACACCTGGACCTGTCCCGACTGCGGTGTCACCAAGGACGACTTCGAGATGATGGAACTCTGAACTGCGCTGTGGGGCGCGTCATCTGATAGGTGATGCGTTGGGGGACGGATGACACCGCACTAGTGCGCGCGGTCGCGTACGCGTCCGATATGAACCAGCTGCTCGCGCACCGCATCCACATCGGCCGCGTCCGGATACCGGACGACGTAATGCCCCAGATCCTCGCGCGCGCCAGTCACGTGGCCCAGCGCCAGATACCCCAGTCCGCGGTCGCGCAATGCATCGGGCGCATCCGGCGACAGTGACAGCAGCCGATCGGCGCAACGCACGGCGCGCCCCCAGTCTTCGGCTTCCGCGTAGGTCCCGTGCAGGTTGCGCAGCATGCGCATCAACATCATCCGCGGCGTGGCCGGGCGCAGCAGCCTGGCCAGCGTGTCGTCGTCCGGCGGACCGCCGTCGACGTGGGGCGCTGCGCGGGACCGCATTTCCTCGATATCCAGCGGACGGCCGCCGTTGAACGGGTCCATCACCAGCATGCCCTCGCCGACCGGCAGCCGGACCAGGAAGTGGCCGGGAAAGGAAATGCCGTCCAGCGCCACACCGAGCCGGCGCGCGACCTCCATCTGCACCACGGCCAGCATGATCGGATTGCCGAGCCGGCGTTCGATCACCGCATTGAGATAGCTGTTGCGCGGGTCGTAATAGGTGTCGCGGTTGCCGGCATAGCCCACCTCCTCGAAAAGATGCCGGTTGATCGCCTGCATCTTCAGTGGCGTCTGCACGATTGTGTCGATTTCGATCCGCAGATGCCTGGCATGCGATTCCAGCACCGCGTCGCAGTGGCCGATGTCGAGCGCGGGGTACTCGTCACGTGCGATCAGCAACGAGCAGGCGAACAACGGCAGCTCTGTATCCGCGGAGCCCGACAACGATGCCCAGTCGGGCAATTGCACTGCATCACTCATGGCATGGAAGCCTGCATGGCGATCGGTGTACCGGTGACGCAGGATCAGGGCGCCGGGATCGAAGACGACAGCGTCAGCGTCTCGCCGTCCTTCAGGCCGATCCGTTGCGCCTCACCTGCATTGAGTTCCAGCACATAGCGCGCAGGGCCTGTGCTCGGATAAGGCGGACAGCGATTGCCGGCCGAACACGGCGGCACGTCGCGCTGCTGCGACACCAGTCTGCGTGCATCGTCGAAGTAGAGGATGTCGAGCGCGATACGGGTGTTCTTCATCCAGTAGGCCTGCGGCGCCTCGCTGTCATGGATGAAGAGCATCCCGTGCCCTTCCTCGAGGGTGTCGCGGAACATCAAACCGCGTGCGCGCGCTTCATCCGTTGCAGCGATCTCGACCGTATAGCGGTTGCCCGCAAGTTCCACCCAGTCACCACCGCTTGCACAGGCAGGCAGCAGACAGGACGCAAGCAGGGAGAGCAGGAGAAGACGGAGAGCGCGCATGGAAGCACCGGCTGGATGGACTGCATCCACCTTCGGCAAGCGCTGCTCGAGCGTCAAGAAAAAAATCTTGCGCCAAGGGTTCCCAAACCGGTTTCATCTATGCATAATTCGCGCCCCGCTTGACGGGCTGCTCTTCGGGGCGGCGGGCCAGGCGGGGACGAGGCAGGAAGCACGCATTCACGCGGTGTTGACAGACTCGGAAGTCGCGGTAAGATGTGCGGC
>JBQEAV010000009.1:0-91658 GCA_052108555.1 Luteimonas sp. | reverse complement strand
GGGGGAGGCGAGGCGTTCACCGCCTAAGAACGATCTAACTTAAGACAGTTGCTGAGTTAAGCCGACTTGCGTAGCGGAGGCAACAACGTGGCAAGCTTAATCTGCCACGTTGTTGGTGGAGCGAAGCAAGTTCGGCTTGAACGAATTGTTAGACGTTGTTGCGGTGTAGTAAGCAAAAGTAAGCCATGCGGTGCTGAGAGCAAACAGAAGCCACTCTGTAATAGGAGCAAGGTCGAGGCGTACGTTTCCATGCCTCATGACCCCAAGCGCGATTAGAAAGGCCAAGCAGAACAACCCACCAAGCATGCTTCCGGGCCTCCGTAGTGTATGCGACATGAAAAGCATGCCAATAACGGCAATTACAAAGAAGGCTGCGGCGATTAATACAAGAAGGTCGTGCATGACCGTGCAAACGCCAAGAAAGGTATAGACCATTGATCCGATGCCGAAGATCTGTATGACCTTGCCCGTCACTCGATGTTGCGTGTGCTTAGAGATTGCCCAAAATAAGAATGAAATGCACGTGCAAAAAATCAGCATGGCCGGAATCGCAAATACTCTTGCTGAATTTGGTGTGCCATTAATCGCTTTTGGCTGAAACAGCGCCGAAACATAGTTCTCTGTAAAGCTAAACCCAGCAGCTGCTGTGTCCCAGTCGTTTCCTCCAGGGTAGTTTGCAATAGCTAGCCAGAAAAGTGGCAATGACAGAGCCAAACCAAGTAGCGGCAGGTGGCGCTTTTTCATCACGGTTGCGATCTCAGTTGGTCAACGTCTAACGCCTGAGTTAAGCCGACTTGCGTAGTGGAGCCAAAGCCATGGCAAGCTTTCCTGCCATGGCTTTGGTGTAACGAAGCAAGTTCGGCTTGAACGAATTGTTAGGCGACGGCCTTGACGGTGGCCGTTTGCCCGTTGGCTTGAACGGACGCAATGCCAGCGTCGCGTGAGGCAGCCGACGCATACATTTGGCTGGTTCCGATCACCTGGTGATTGGCAGCCTTAAGCGTGAAGTAGGACTTTCCGTTGCTCGATTCCTTCTTCTCGTACCGGGAAACGTCGGCTGAGTTTGACTGCACAGATGCAATGCCATTCTCTGCCGAGTCCTTTGACTTGTAGAGCTCGCTTGTGAGGATGGTTTCAGCGTTGCCAGCTTTTAGAACGAAGCGGAACTGCCCATCTGAGCTATTACCAAGTTCGAACCAACCTGCCATGCCGTTCTCCTTGTCTTGCGGTGGTGGAAATCGAGTTGCGGTGAAGTGTGTGAGACGCCTAACTAGTATTCGACCCCAGAAGTGGGGTGTTGCACTGAGTATGGCGCGTCGTTTCGCGTAGCGCCATACGAAAATCCTTTTCCTATCAGTCGCCTGCGCCAGTCGCGCTTGCGTCGGTGGGTCAGGGTCTGCGGCGATATGCGGCTGCACTCTTCTGTGCCGCGTTATCAAACGAATGTGTCGTGTAACGGGCTCGTCGCCTGCCCAAACAGAACGGGGCGGCCTGATGGCCGCCCCGTTCTGTTTTTCGCTTCGCGCTATGACGCGCGCGGCGCATTCCTTACTTCAATCCGCGGTGCTCCAGCAGGGGCTCGACGCTCGGCTCCTTGCCACGGAACTCGCGATACGCCTCCGCCAGATCACGCGAATGGCCGATCGACAGAATCTTGTCGCGGAAGATCTGGCCGTTTTCGCGGGTCAGGCCACCGTTCTCGCGGAACCACTGGAAGGCGTCGTGGTCGAGGACTTCGGCGCCGAAGTAGGCGTAGTAACCGGCCGCATAACCGCCGCCCCAGATGTGGCTGAAGTAACTGGTGCGGTAGCGCGGGGGCACGGCGGCGAGGTCGACGTTGTACGTCTTCAACGCCTGCTTCTCGAAGCCGTCGACGTCCTGCTTGGCCTGACCTGCGGGCAGGGTGTGCCAGGCGAGGTCGAGCAGGGCGGCCGAGAGGTATTCGGTGGTCGCGTAGCCCTGGTTGAAGGTGCGCGCGGTGACGATCTTGTCGACCAGTGCCTGCGGCATGGCTTCGCCGGTCTGGTAGTGCTTGGCGTAGTTGGCGAAGACCTTGGGGTCGAGCGCCCAGTGTTCGTTGAACTGCGAGGGGAACTCGACGAAGTCACGCGGGGTGTTGGTGCCGGCGACAGACGGGTACTGCGTGTTCGAGAAGAAGCCATGCAGGGCATGGCCGAACTCGTGGAACAGGGTGGTCACGTCGTCGAAGCTCAGCAGCGCGGGCTGGCCGGCGGCGGGCTTGGTGAAGTTCTCCACGTTGTAGACGACGGGAATCGTGCCGGTCAGGCCGTTCTGCTCGACGAAATTGCCCATCCAGGCGCCGCCCTGCTTGCTGTCGCGCTTGAAGGGGTCGAGATAGAACAGGGCGAGCTGCTTGCCGTCGGCATCGAAGATGTCGAACACGCGCACGTCCGGGTGGTAGACGGGGATGTCCTTGCGCTCCTTGGCGGTGATGCCGTAGAGCTGGTTGGCGGCGAAGAACACGCCATCGTTGAGCACGCGGTCGAGCTCGAAGTAGGGCTTGATCTGCGCCTCATCCAGATCGAACTCGGCCTTGCGGACCTGCTCGGCGTAGAAATCCCAGTCGGCGGCGCCGGCGGTGAAGCCGCCGTTCTGCGCGTCGACCACACCCTGGATCTTGGCGAGCTCGGCGCGGGCACGCGCGGTGGCGGCGGGCACGGTGTCGGTCAGAAGTTTCAGCGCGACTTCCGGCGTCTTCGCCATCTGGTCGGCGATGCTGTAGGCGGCGTAGTTCGGGAAACCGAGCAGCTGGGCCTGGCGCGCGCGCAGTTCGGCCAGGCGCTGGATGGTGGCGCGGGTGTCGTTGGCGTCGCCGCGTTCGGTACGTCCGGTGGACGCAGCGAGCACGCGCTCACGCAGGGCGCGGTTCTTCAAGGATGCGAGCACCGGCTGTTGCGTGGTGTTCTGCAGGCTCAGCAGCCACTGGCCGTCCTTGCCGGCGGCCTTGGCGGCATCGGCAGCGGCGGCGATCGCGCCCTCATCCAGGCCGTCGAGTTCGGCTGCATCGGTGACGAACACGCCGCCGGCGTTGTTGGCCGCCAGCAGCTTGTTGCCGAACGCGGTGGACAGCGTGGAGGACTCGGAATTGAGCTTGCGCAGCTCGGCCTTGTCGGCGTCGCTCAGCAGGGCGCCGGCGCGGACGAAGCCGTCGTGGGTGTGCTCGACGACGGTCTTCTGCTCGGGCGTGAGGCCGAGCGTGTCGCGCTGGTCATAGATCGTCTTGACGCGCGCGAACAGCGCCGGGTCGAGATGGATGGCGTCGCTGTGCTCGGCGAGCTTGGGCGCCAGCGCTTCCTCGGCGGCCTGCAGGGTCTCGTTGGTATTGGCGCCCGTCAGCATGAAGAACACGTTGGCCGAACGCGTCAGCAGTTCGCCGCTGCGCTCCATGGCTTCGAGGGTGTTCTCGAAGGTCGGCGCGTCCGGGTTGTCGGCGATCTTGCGGATCTCGGCCAGGTGCTGGCGCATGCCCTCTTCAATGGCCGGCTGGTAGTCGGCGTCTTTCAGCTTGTCGAAGGGCGGGGCCTGGAACGGCAGCGTGCTGGCGGTGAACAGGGCGTTCTCCGTCGGCGCGGCAGTAGTGGTGTCGGTCGCGGGCATCGTGGACTCGGGAGCGGTGCGGTCGCCGCAGGCGGACAGCGCCAGCGCGATCGCGGAAGACAGGAGCAGGGTACGCAACATGGGAGGGAACTCCGGAAAAGACAACGCGGGATGAGGTCGGTCGCGCAGGGCGCGGCCCGCCAGCCGCGCAGCGTGCGCCTGTCGCGGGCGCTTGGGTATGTGCCGTTGGTTGGCCGGTTCAGCTTGGCGTGCAGGCGGGTTCAGCGGGTGGCGCGTGCGTCGGGTCGATCAGACGGTGCCGCGGTTCTTGCCCATAAAGGGCGCGTACCAGGCGCGGATCATCGCCATGTCGGCGTCGGGATCGTCGCTGGGCTGGATCATCGGGCCGAAGCCGATGACCTTGTCGGGATAGTGGAAGTACATCGTCTGGATCGGCACCTTGGCGGCCTTGGCGATCTTCCAGAAACCGGGCTTCCAGCGCTCGACGCGCTTGCGCGTGCCCTCGGGCGCGAGGCCGTACCAGAAGGCTTCGTTGCCGTGGATTGCGGCGGCGGCCTGTTCGATCACGCGCGAGGCGCGGCTGCGGTCCACCGGGATCACGCCCAGTCCGCGCAGCGCCCAGCCGAGCACCGGCACGCGGAACAGCGAGTCCTTGCCGAGCACGCGGATGTCGAGGCCCAGCGCGGCCTTGGCGGCGAAGCCCCAGACGCCATCCCAGTTGGACGAGTGCGGCGCGCCGATCAGCACCAGGCGCGAGACGTCGGGCAGCTCGCCGATGACGCGCCAGCCGCCGATGCGCAGGATGCTGCGGCCGATCCAGCGCGCGAGGCGGCTGGGCCTGACGCGCGGTGCGCGCGGTGGAACGGGAATCAGGAACGGATACTTCGAAGTGCTCATGCGTCCTCGGCGCAGGGCCAACTATGACGTGGTCAATCCCAGTCGCGCGTGGCGCGACCGCGCTTGATGGTACTGCGTTCGCGTTTCGCCCCGAGCCGTCGTTCCTTCGATCCGCGCGTCGGTTTCGTGGCGACACGCGCCTTGGGCACCTCGTAGCCGGTCGCGACGAAGGCAGCCAGGCGCTCGCGAGCGTCCTCACGGTTGCGATCCTGGGTGCGGAACCGTTGCGCGTTGATGACCAGAACGCCGGCTTCGGTGATGCGCCGGTCGCGCCGCGCCAGCAGCCGCACACGCACGTGTTCGGGCAGCGAGGGTGAGCCGGCGATGTCGAAACGCAGTTCGACCGCGGTCGACACCTTGTTGACGTTCTGGCCACCCGGCCCGCTCGCGCGCACGAAGCGTTCGACGAGTTCGTCTTCGGGGATGGCAGGCGGCGTGGACATCGGCGGCGATTGTAGAGGGTAAGGGTGGAGGGGCTTCGCTGCGCCCCTCTCCCGTACACGGAGGAGGGCTTCGGAGCGTCTGTCGGGCGCGCCGGCGAAGCCGCTTCCAAGCCCTCCCCTGCAAAGCGGGGGAGGGTTGGGTGGGGGCAATGCGTCAGAGCTGAAAGTGCTTGATCGAGCGACGAAGAAACCCACGAGAATCGCAGCTCATCCTCGCACTGATGGTTCGCCCCCACCCAACCCTCCCCCGTAAAACGGGGGAGGGCTTGAGCCACTACGCCGGCATCCCCGGAAACAGCAGCAGGGCCTTGGCGAACTCGTCGCCCGGCGGCGTCTCGACAACGAGGCGCTTGCCCGTCTGCGGATGATCGAAGCCCACGCGCTCGGCGTGCAGCAGCATGCGGTGGATGCCGAGCATGCGGAAGTTGCGGTTGTGGCGGCCGTCGCCGTGGCTGGTGTCGCCTATCAGGTGATGCGACAGGTGCTTGAGATGCCGGCGGATCTGGCGGAAGCGGCCGGTCATCGGTTCGGCGCGCAGCAGGGCGTAGCGCGAGGTCGGGAATCCTGATGAAGGCAGCGACAGCTCGGTCGTCGCCAGCCGGCTGAAGCGTGTGACGGCGGGTTTCTTGACCGGCTTGCCGGGGCCGCCGTCGAGCGGGTGATCGACGACGATGTCATCCGGCCAGCCGCGGCAGATCGCGAGGTAGTGCTTGTCGACGCTGCGCGCCATCCATTGCGTGCCGAGTGCGGATGCGGTGTCGCGATCGAAGGCGACGAGCAGGCCGCCACTGGTCGCGCGGTCGAGCCGGTGGATCAGGAACAACGGCCGACCGAACTGTTCGCGCAGACGGTCGGCGAGAAAGTCGTGTTCGTCGCGCGCGAGCGCGCTGTCGTGGACCATCAGGCCCGCCGGCTTGTTGACGACGGCCAGCCATTCGTCCGCGTAGCGCACCTCGATCATCGTGAATCCACTGGCGTGTCGCAGCCGGTCGGCCGCAACTGATCTGCTATTTTCGTCGATCGTCTTCGCCAACGGGGAATCCGCATGCAACGTCGTCTGCGTGCCTGTGTCGTGGTGCTGTTGCTCGGCACCGCATGGCCGCTGTGGGCCGCGCCGCCGCAGCTCGATGCCCCGGTGCACGAGGCGGAGGGTATCCGCGAATACCGCTTCGACAATGGTCTGGCGCTGGTGCTGTTTCCCGACAACAGCAAGCCGGTGACCACGGTCAACGTGACCTACCGCGTAGGCTCGCGACACGAGGGATACGGCGAAACCGGCATGGCGCATCTGCTCGAACATCTGGTGTTCAAGGGCACGCCGACGCACGCAGACATTCCCGGCGAGATGCGCCGCCGCGGTGTGCGCTTCAACGGCACCACGTGGCTGGACCGCACCAACTATTTCGCCAGCTTCTCCACCGACGCCGACACGCTGGACTGGGTGCTGCGGATGGAAGCCGACCGCATGGTCAATTCGCGCATCGCGCGCGAGGATCTCGACAGCGAGATGACCGTCGTCCGCAACGAGATGGAATCGGGCGAGAACAACCCGGTGCGCGCGCTGGTGCAGCGCGTGATGGGCGCGGCCTACCAGTGGCACAACTACGGCAACTCGACGATCGGTGCGCGCAGCGATGTGGAGAACGTGCCGATCGACCGGCTGCAGGCGTTCTACCGGACCTGGTACCAGCCCGACAACGCCGTGCTGGTGATCGCCGGCGATTTCGATCCGGCGCAGGCGCTTGCCGCGGTCGGCGCGAGCTTCGGCACGCTGCCGAAACCGGTACGTGCGTTACCGGTCACCTACACGCGCGAATCCGCGCAGGACGGCGAGCGTCATGTGGTGGTGCGCCGCGTGGGACGCACGCCGTATCTCGTCGCCGGCTATCACATTCCCGCCGGCCGCCATGACGACAGCGCGGCGGTGGCCGTGTTGTCGCAGGTGCTGGGCAGCACGCCGGGCGGACGCCTGCATCGCATGCTGGTCGAACCGGGCCGCGCGACCGGTGCGTCGGCATCCGCGCTGGCGATGGACGAGCCCGGCTATCTGACCTTCGTTGCCGAAGCGCCGGAAGGCAGCGATCTCGATGCGCTTCAGACCGAACTGCTGGCGCTGGTGGAAGACGCGACCACGACCCCGTTCACCGACGCGGAAGTCGACGACGCGAAGCAGCGCATGCTCGCCGGCTACGAGCGCGCGATGCGCGACCCGAACGCGATCGGCGTGGCGTTGTCGGAGGCCATCGCGCAAGGCGACTGGCGTCTGCTGCTGCGCACGCGCGACCGGTTCGACACGGTGACGGTGGACGATGTCACCCGCGTCGCGCAGGCCTATCTGCGTCGCGACAACCGCACCACCGGCCAGTTCCTGCCGACCGATGCGGTCGAGCGTGTGACGATCACCGAAGCGCCGACGGCCGAAGCCGCGCTGGACGATTTCGTGCCGCGCGCGGCACTCGATTCCGGCGAATCCTTCGATCCGTCGTACGCGAACATCGATGCGCGGACGAAGTTGTCGACGCTGTCGAACGGCGCGAAGCTCGCGGTGCTCGACAAGGACACGCGCGGCAACTCGGTGCAGATCCGCATGAACCTGCGCCTGGGCGACGCGCAGCGCCTGCAGGGCCGCGCCACCGCCGGTCAGATGGCCGGCACGCTGCTGATGCGCGGTAGCGCAGGCTACGACCGCGCCGCGCTGTCGCGACAGCTGGCATCGCTGCGTTCGACGCTGAGCGTCGGCGGCACCGCGACCACGGTGACGGTGGCGGCCACGACCGATCGCGAGCACGTCGGCGCACTGCTCGATCTCGTTGCCGATGTGCTGCGCAAGCCAGCCTTCCCCGACAGCGAGTTCACCCAGCTGCGCAGCCAGCAGCTGACCGGCATCCGCAGCAGCATGAGTGAGCCGGGCGCGGTCGCGAACGAAGCGCTGTCGCAGCATTTCAATGTGTTTCCCAAGGGCCACCCGTACCACGCGACGACGTTCGAAGAACGCATCGCGCTGGTCGAGGCGCTGCAGCTCGACGACGTGCGCGCCTTCCACCACGATTTCTACGGCATGGGCGACGGCGCGACGATCGCCGTGGTTGGCGATGTCGACGCGCACGCGGTGCGCACGCAGCTCGAAGACCTGTTCGGTGACTGGACGTTGCCGACGCCGTTCGCGCGCATCGAGACGCCCTACGTCGCGCGCGAGGCGGTGCACGAACGGCTGCGCACACCCGACAAGGCCAACGCGACGCTGATCGCGCGGCAGTCGCTGCGCATGCATCAGGATCACGCGGATTACCCCGCGCTGCTGATCGGCAACTACATCCTCGGCGGCTCGGGCATGAAATCGCGGCTCGGCGATCGCATCCGCCAGCGTGAAGGCCTGAGCTACGGCGTGGGTTCGAACTTCTCGGCCAGCGTGTTCGACGATGCCGGCATGTTCGGCGTCTCGGCAATCGCCGCGCCGGAGAACATGGCGCAAGTGGAAACTGCAGTGCGCGAAGAACTGCAGCGCATCCGCAGCGAAGGCATCAGCCAGACCGAACTCGACGATGCACGCGACGGCATGCTGCGCGCCCGCCGCACCTCACGTGCGAACGATGTCGAACTTGTCGGCATGCTCGACAGCAACCTCTACGTCGGCCGCGACATGGCGTACTCGGCCGCATTCGAGGAGACGCTGCGTGCGTTGACGCCGGAGGATGTGCGGGCCGCGATGGAACAGCATCTGCAGCCGGACGCGTTGTCGGTGTTCATCGGCGGGGATTTCAAGGATTGAGGGGATTCGGCGTTCTCCAAACGCGGCCTCGTAGGATGGTTAGAGCGAAGCGGAGCCCGTCACTGCGTGCGACCAGTGCCGTCTTTTGAAAGTCGGCATGTCCTTCTGCAACATTGAAGTCCCATGTAGGCGTCGACTGTTGATGGGTTGACCTCGCTACCCAACCCTCACTCGACGCGCTTTGCGCGTCGACCCCGGATCAGGTTCGGGGCAGGCTCTCTCCAGGAGGAGAGGTGCTGATTTGCCGCTGTTGCTAGATCGGCCCCTGATCAGTCATCGCTGAGCGTCGCGACGCTTTTTTCTTTGAGCCCTTCTCCCTTTGGGAGAAGGTGGCCGGAGGCCGGATGAGGGTGCTTTTCGATCCGCGCCTCACGACTACCTTCACCCGACGCGCGTCGACCCCGGATCTGGTCCGGGGCAGGCTCTCTCCCAAAGGGAGAGGTGCATAAAGAGCACGCTTGGCTCAACCCGCCGGCGGCGGCGCCTGCGAGGCCATCGCATCGAGTTCGTCGCACATCTGCTTCTGCTGCGCGGGCGTGGCCTGGGTGAACTGGGTGTTCGTCTTCTCGTGCGCGGATGCAAACTCGCCGTCGAAGGTGCCGACGTCGCCACCCATCTTCGTGAACTCCTGGCGCAACTGAGCCTTGGCCTGATCGAGCTGCGCATCCGATACGTTGGGATCGCACAGCTTCGCGGCGGCGTGCATGGCGCCGGCGATCCCGGCGATCTGGGTCAGCATCGTCGTGGCGGCGTCGCCCGTCAGCGGTGCATCGACCGGCGGTGTGCCCGATTCGATCTGCGCCTGCGCGGCCTCGGATGGCTGGGTCTGCGTGTCCTCGACCGGCTGGGTCTGCGCGGCGTCGTCGGGGGCAGGCTGCGGCGCGGGATTGCACGCGGCGAGGCCGAACACCGCGGGCACGAGCAGGCAGGCGAAACGTCGGCTACGGGGAAGCGTCATGCGGCCATCTCCATCAGGGAAGCGGCGAGCCTAGCAAACGCGTTGCGAAGGCCGGACGGCCGGACGTTCTGCGTCAGGGCGTGTGCGGCGTCGCGCGACGCGAGCGGTAGGCCTGCAGATGCACCCAGGCCGCATCGAGATGCGGCACCGCGCAACCAGCCACGTGCGCACGTGCGCGCAGGTCGCCGATGATCTGCAGCGCCTCGACCTCCTGCCCGGATTCCAGATCACGCAGCATCGAGGCGGTGAGTGTCGAGCCGGATTTGGTCAGCAGCGCGCGCGCGCCTTGCGCGGCGTCGGCCGGAATCGCATGACCGTCCGCGGCAGCCACCGCAAGACATTCGTCGTGCAGCGCCGACAGGAATGCGGTGCCGCCATCGGTATCGACAATGCGGCCGATGCTGGCGCGCATCAGGCAGGTCGCTGCGGCCAGTGCGGCGAGGAAAGTGAACTTGTTCCAGGCGGCCTGCATGAAGCTGTCGCTGCGCACGGCATCGAAACCGGATGCGCCTGCACACACCACTTCCAGCGCGCGCGTGCGTGCACTGCCGTTGTGCGCCGCATCGCGCTCACCGAAGGTCATCGAGGGCGGCGACGGCAGATGCACCACTTCGCCGTCCTCGTCCTTCATCGCGCTGATGAAACACAGGCCGCCCAGCACCCGCTCCGCGCCGAAGCGTGCGTCGAGCGCGGCGTAGTGCAGCAGACCGTTGAGGATCGGCAGCACCGCGGTCTCCGCCGCCACGGCCGACGCGATCGCCTCGATCGAACTGTCGAGGTCGTAGGCCTTGCAGCTCAGCAGCACCAGATCGAAAGGCCGCTGCGCAGCGAGCGCGGGCAGTGCGTCGGCGATGACGTGCGCCACCGGAAACTGTGCATCGCCAAGGCCGCTGCGGATCCGCAAACCGTCGCGTTCGAGCTGCGCCGCGCGCGCGGGCCGCACCAGAAACGTGACCTCGACACCGGCCTGCGCAAGGCGGCCGCCGAAGTAACCGCCGGTCCCGCCGGCGCCGAGAACAAGAATACGCATGCCGCGATGGTAGCCGGCACACGGCGGGGCGTCATGCGCAGGTGCGGTTGCAGCGCGAAACACGCTGCCGCTGTGCGGGCTGCGAGCAGCCTGTATATCCTGCGTATCCGAACCCGCCACTGAAAGGATTTGCCATGGCCCGCGCCGCCCACCGTCTCTCGTTTCTGCTGATCGGCACCATGACACTGGCGTTGTCTGCGTGCGGAGGTCCGGACCCGGACCCCAACGCCGCCGCCGTGGACTCGCCGACAGCGCCCGTAGCGAACGGTGGCGACACGCAATCTCCCGACGCGTGGAGCGAGCAGGCGCAACAGTCTGCAGCCGCGTCCACACCGGAGGACATTGCTGCCGAAGGCGTGGCCGCCGGCCGTGCGATGGCAGAAACCTGCGGGTTCACCGACGCGGAAATGCGCCAGCTGAAATCCCAGGAGAATGCGGCCCAGCAGAGCGCCGGATTCGAAGCACGCGTCGAGGCGCATGTGCCGCGGCTGCGTCAGGCACAACAGGCTCAGCAACGTGAGAACAGCGCGGCCTACCAGGAGAGCTGCGATCTCATGCGTTTCATGATGGGCAACCGCGGCTGAGCACTGCGCGCGGAATGACTCGACCTGTCTGACGCGCGCTGTGATCGCCGCGCACGTCAGGCCCAGCTTTACCGGCCATGCAGACCGGGCCGGCTGTCGTATGGCACGCGGCCGGCCGAGGGCCGCCAGCAGCACGATGGTCACAGCCGCGATAATCGATCGCAGGTGACCGGCCATCTACGCCCCACGCGGTGTGTCTGTCCGTAGATCAATCGCGTCGGACGAGTTCCACACGACGGTTCTGCGCGCGTCCCGCGTCGGTGCTGTTGTCGGCGACGGGCTGCGAGTCGCCATGGCCAGTGGATGCCAGCCGGTCTCCTGCGATCCCCGCATCGGTGATCGCCGCGACCACAGACGCAGCGCGCGCCTGTGACAACGCGCGGTTGCGCGCGGCATCGCCGGTGTTGTCGGTGTGCCCTTCGATCGACAGCGCCAACGCATCATCGGCCTGCAACAGTTCGACGACCTGCGCGATCTGCGGCTGCGAATCAGGCAGGATCTCGGCGCGGTCGGTCGCGAAATGTACCTGCAGCGCGACGCGGCCGGTGTCGGCGAGTGCCTGTTCCAGCGCACTCGCCGGAAGCAGCGTCGAGGTCACCTGCAATGCCTGCTCCTGCACGACGATCAGGCCGGCATGCGTGCCGCCACGGCAGGTGCGCGCCCAGACGTTGCCGTCGTCGCGGCGCAGGACGAACACCTGTTGCGGGGAGTGTGGGTAGCACCGGGACTCGCCCGGGTACGGGCGCATGGCGCCGAGAAACGCATTGCGGATGTCTCGCGGTGTTTCGCCGGATGCGATTTCCACGCCCCCCGCTGCGGTGATCACCTGCTGCAGATTGCGCACCACTTCGAGATCGGAGAATTCCCTCTGGCCGCGCGATGCGCGGCTCAAACGGATGCCGGTCGCGTAGAGACGTCCCTCGACGTGCGTCAGGTCGTGCCCGTTCCAGAACGCGGCATCGGCAAAGTCGAGCGTCCGCTCCGCATTGGAGGTGGGCGCATAGCCGTCGGGAATCGAGAAGAACGGAAACGCGCCCAGCGGCGTCGTCGACAGTGGCAGGGCATCGATGTCGAACCCGGGTGGCGCGGCGTCGCGACCCTCGTCCTGCGCAGGCGTTTCAACGGGTGCCGCATCGGCGGCGGCGTCCACGACGGGCGCGGCCTGTTCAACCGGTGCAGCGGTCGGCTGTGCTTCGGCCGGCACATCGGACGGCTGCGCGCAGCCCGCGATCAGCACGCCCAGACACGCCGCTAGTGCACGATGTGATCCCAACATTCCCTGTCTCCTTCATCCAGTGATGACTGAGACTTTAGCAAATGCGCGGACGCCTCAGCTGCGCAGACCGATACCACGCTTGAGCAGCCACAGCGCCAGCGCGCCCAGTGCGATGACGAAACCGATCATCAATGCGAACGACACGCCCAGCGATACGTCGCTGACGCCGAGCAGGCCGTAGCGGAACGCGTTGACCATGTAGAAGATCGGGTTGGCATGCGTCGCGGTTTCGGCCCAGCCGGGCAGCAGCGAGACCGAATAGAACACGCCGCCCAGGTACGTCAGCGGAGTCAGGATGAAGATCGGCACGATGGCGACGTCGTCGAACTTCTTCGCGTAGACCGCGTTGACGAAGCCGGCCAGGGCGAAGATCGTCGCGCCCAGCAGCACGGTGGCGAACGTCACCAGCGGATGCGGAATGCGCACGGTGGTGAACAGCATCGCGATGCACAGCACGATCACGCCGACCGCGAGACCGCGCGTTACCGCACCAATCACGTAGCCGCCGAGGATCACCCAGCTCGGCATCGGGCTGACCAGCAGTTCCTCGACGTGGCGACCGAACTTCGCGCCGAAGAAACTCGACGAGATGTTGCCGTAGCTGTTCTGGATCACGCTCATCATCACCAGGCCCGGCACGATGAAATCCATGTAGCGGATGCCATCCATCTCGCCGACGCGCGCGCCGATCAGGCCGCCGAAGATCAGGAAGTACAGCGTCATCGTGATCGCCGGCGGCACGAGGGTCTGGCCCCAGATGCGCAGGATGCGGACGATCTCGCGCCGGGCGATCGTGTACAGCGCGACCCAGTGGCGCTGCGCCGTGCCTTCGATGGCGGCCACGTCGGTGGGCTTCGTACTCATGCCGACTTCTCCTGCTGCGAGGCCGCATTGGGGCCGGTCATGCGCACGAACAGTTCTTCCAACCGGTTGGATTTGGTACGCATCGAGCGCACGCGGATGCCGGCGCCGTCGAGCGTGGCGAACACGCGGTTGAGATCCATCGCGCGCGGCATGTCGAGATCCAGCGTGTGGTCATCGGTGGCGACCAGGGTGGTGCCTTCGATCGGCGGTAGCGTGGCGGGCAGCGTGCCGTCGATGTCGAAGATGAAACCCTCGACGTCGAGCTTGGACAGCAGCACGCGCATCGGACCCTGCTCGACGATGATGCCGCGATCGATGATCGCGAGGTTCCGGCACAGGCTCTCGGCTTCTTCCAGGTAATGCGTGGTCAGGATGATCGTCGTGCCGGCGGCGTTGATCTCCTTGAGCGTCTGCCACATGCCGCGGCGGATTTCGATGTCGACGCCGGCGGTGGGCTCGTCGAGGATCAGCAGCCTTGGTCGCGTCATCATCGCGCGGGCGATCATCAGGCGACGCTTCATACCGCCCGACAGCGTGCGCGACATCGTCGTCGCCTTGTCCCACAGCTGCGCGCGCTTGAGTTCCTCTTCGGCGCGCACCATCGCCTCGGCGCGCGGGATGCCGTAGAAGCCCGCGTAGTTGACGAGGATGTCGAAGGGCTTTTCGAAGAAGTTGAAGTTCAGTTCCTGCGGCACCAGGCCGATCAGCCGCATCGCCGCGTCGCGGTTCGTATGCAGATCGGTGCCGAACAGGCGCACGTCGCCCGAGGTCTTGTTGACCAGTGACGAGATGATGCCGATCAGCGTCGACTTGCCCGCGCCGTTGGGGCCGAGCAGGGCGAAGAAATCGCCGGGCGCGACGTCGAGCGAGATGCCCTTGAGCGCCTCGACACCGCCGTCATAGGTTTTGCGCAGATCACGGACGGAGAGCGCCGCCGACATGTCGCGCGAAGTCTGGATCATGACTCGATTCCCGCCGCGCCAGGATCGGCGGCCGGTGCGCAGTATAGGCGTTGCGATACGCGTGCCCCGGCAACGATGCGTCACGCCCACGCCACGGGTGCCCCCACCAGGGTGCGCGCCCTCGGACGCGCCCCTGACCGGTCAATGCTGGAGGGGCGGGATCACAAGTCGCCGCCGGGACGGGCGTTCTCCATTTCCCGGTAGCCCTCACACATGCGCGTGCGTTCTGCTGCACCGACCGAGCCGAATTCGGACTTGGCACGCTCATAGCCCGCCCGGTAGGCGGTGTCGAACTGCGCCTGCGTGCCACCCATCTGGATGAACTGCGCCTGCTGCTGGCGCTTGGCTGCGGCGGTATCGGCATCGATACCGCACAGTTCGATGGCTGCCTCGGCAGCGCCCCCCATTTCACCCAGCTGGCCCAGCATCGGGTTGCCCGGCGGCATCGCGGCCCCTTGCGCGGGCTGACCGGCACTGCCTCCGATCTGCTGCACGTCCTGTGCCGCCGTTGCTTCGGCAGCGGACATCGGCGCTGCATTGCTTTCTGCATTGCAGCCGGCAAGCGCGAGAGCGATCGCGGCGGAAACCAGATACTTCATGTATTCGACTCCTGTGTTCTGTTTTCTGTGTGCTGTCGTTGGGGACCGGGAACGTCCGGCCTTTGACGTGATTCAGGCTAGCAAAACGAGCCCTTGGCCGACTGGATGCACTTCACGTTTGGACACCCGGGACCTGATCAGCGGCGGACGAGTTCGACCCGGCGATTGCGCGCACGCCCTTCTGCGGTGGCGTTGTCGGCAAGCGGTTCAGCCTCGCCGAAGCCCTCGGCGACAAGCCGGGACGCTTCGATGCCGTGCTGGCGCAATGCATCCGTGACGGCTTCGGCACGCGCTGTCGACAACGCCAGATTGCGCGCTGCATCTCCCTGGCTGTCGGTATGGCCGTTGATCGAAAGCGAAAGGTCGGGATTGCGATTGAGCAGAAGAACGAGCTGCTCAAGCTGCGGCAGCGAGTCGGACTGCACGACCGCATCACCACTCCCGAAATTCACATGGATGATGGCGCGACCGTCCGCATCGATCAGACGCTTGAGCTCGACGCCCGACAGCAGGCGGATGGTCGGGTCGTAGTGGGCGGAACGGGCGATGATCCAGTTGGCCCCGCGCTCGTGCGTGGAGAAATGCACCCAGACATTGCCGTCGGCGCGACGCACTACGTAGGTGCGCACAGGGCTGGTGTAGAAGTGGCCCAGGCCTGCCCTGTACTTCATGCGGACGGCCTCATCCAGCCCCGCCTCGGCGGCCTGGTGCATGGGGATCCCGTCCTGCTCCGCGACCAGCACGGCGCCGATCCGGTCGAGCATCGCATCGACATAACTGCGCAGTTCGAAGTCCGAGAACGTGGTCCCCGGCTCGGCGAAGATTGCGGCCTGGTGCACGCGTCCCTCGACCCATTCGAAGTCCTTCCCGGTCCAGAACGGCGCACGGTCACGCTCGACCGTGCTGTCTTCACTGGTGCGATAGCCCTCGGGCAGGGACAGGTAGGGAAAACTGCCGATGCTCACCGTGGACACCGGCAGCACCGACATGTCGAACCCCGGAGGCACATCTGCCTCGGGTTGGGTCTGCGCCGGCTTGGCCGCTTGCGTCTGGGGCGCCGGTGTTCCGGATGGTGCTGCGGGTGCAGTGTCGTCTGCGCCGCATGACGCCAGCAGCAGGACGATGAACGCGCTCAGAAGCGCAGCTCTGATCGGGGGGTGCAGCATGATGCGGGGTCCTGTGCAATCGCTCGGAAAAGTCTCGACGGTGCTCAGCGTGGCGCGAGCGACACCGGCAGCTGGAACATGGCGTCCGGCAGCGCGACGCGGCGTACATCCGTCGTCCGCATGCGACGCACCTGCCTGTTCTGGGTCTGCGTGTCGTAGCCCAGGATCAATCCCGTTCCCGGATCGATCCAGACCTCGCCGCGATGGCTGCCACCCGGTCCACGCCCGCGTGCGCCCGTGAAACGCAGCCCTTGTGCCCGGACGCCTGCAATCTCCCGATGGCCGACCTGCTCGCAACGCACCTTGAATTGCGCACAGGGTGACTGTGGATTCACCTGCAGTTGCCGGTAGGCGTCGCTTTGCAGCGGCAGGGCCGCGTCCTGCTGCTTGCTGATCGCCCAGCCGCGGCCACTGTCGTTGTCCAGCAACAGGTAGGCCTTCTCGCCGCCAGGCGTGTTCACGTCGATGCGCGTGCGCTGCGGACCGACAAAGACTTTCGCACTGTAGGTGGCGCCGTCACGTCCGGTGGCCGGGTCCACGCCGGTCACCACCATTTCCAGTGCGAGATCGTTCCCCGCCTGTTCCGGACCTGGCTGGGCGAACACGCATTGCGCAGCGCCGGCATACAGCAGGCACATCATCCAGGCCGTTGCAGACACCCGGGGACGCGACACTGGCGACGCATCCCCCGCCGCTCTCGACTGCATGGACTTCATGTGGCCCTCACTCCAGCAGCAGCTACGGAGTGCGGGCGATGTCCGACGTGTGCGGCGTGGATGCAGCGCACGATCATTCCAGTTCGAGCCTCCGGAGCATTGCCACTACTCCGTCGCGCGTCGTGCCTTCGAAGGTCGACGGCTCACCTTCCACCGTACCGACGATGCCGCCATACAGTTCCCGGTTCTTGACCACTGCATCGTTGCGCACAAGTGCATCATCGGAACGCCGGTAGGCGTAGACGGCGTAATAGGTGCCCCGCATATCCAGGCCTGCATGCAACAGGGGCCATGAGACGATCGCGAACAGATTGGGCTCACCCTTCACCTGGTGAACGAAGGTCGCTTCCAGCTTCGGCTGACCGCCGTCCTCTTCATACAGGTCTACCCGCTCGGGCTGACAACCCTGGCTGCTGCGGTAACGCACCAGCTCCACCGGTTCGACGTTGTCCGAGGCCCCGTCCGCTACGTGCCTGAAGACGAGTGTGTCTCCGGCAAAGTGTTCGGTTGCAAGCGTGGTCTGATCCGCAAGCGCGGCCGAGCAGTCGTCCGCCTTCCCGTCGGCGCATGCCGACAACAACAGGGATGTGGAGATGGCGAAGACGCAGGCGGCATGTCGCATTCTGTTGCGCATGTTGTGACTCCTCAGCAGCCGGTGCATGTGCCGGTGTCCTGTGCCAACCCGAGCATACATGCGACCGCATTGTATCGATTGCGTCGATCGGGAAAGCCGTTGGTGCCCCCGTTTACCCTGCACGTGACCTCGCAGACCGTACCGCCATCCGCCACGCCGTTGGCATTGCGCCGGGACCACCAGTGGAAAGCGGACGCCATGCCGTATTCGACGTTCTCGATCAGTAGATCCGGGTTATCGGTGAAGGACTGCTGGTCGTGCGGGTTCTGCGTGTTCCAGTGATCTTCGAATGCCTGGTACTGCTCTCGACCCGTCAACTGGATCGGCCCACGACCACGAAACCGGTATCCGTCCCCGCTGGCCTCGTCGCCATTCCCGAGACGGCTTGCATAGACATAGTTTCCGAGATTCTCTGGGTTTCCTGCGTACGTCTCGGCTTCGGTCCAGAGCTTCGGGCGCAACCGGCCGTTGGTGCAATCGTCGGTCGCCGGGTCGTAATTTCTCTGCCCGCCTCGGCAACCGAATATCTCGCGCATGCGGGGGGCGCGATAGTTGAGGTTCTCCGCGCGAGTGGCATTGAGCTCGCTTTCGTGTGCCATCTGGGACAGCAGGTGCGCCAGCTGCGATGCGGATTCTGCGCCGTACTGACGCGACAGACGGTTCATCGCCGCAACGATTTCACGATTGTTGGCCGCACTGTTGGGAGCGACTGCATCGAGCATGGCCTGGGTAATGAAGGTGCATTGATTGGCGTCGGCCCATGACTGCTCGGCCTCGCTGCTCATGAAACACATACCGGGATTGGGACAGAGGCTGCGGGCCTCACCGCAATCCTGGGCCCGTACCATACCGGGCCACAGCATCAGCACAGCCAGGAAGGCCGATGCGACGAGCATCCGTGCATGCATCTTCATTCTCCTTGAGGTGACCCCGATGGACATGCTCATCAGCGCGCGGTCTCGCGCAGCGCAAGCTCGATCGCATCGGCGTAGTGGCCGCGATACAACCTGATGCTCCCGTTCCGGGTACGGCCGAACACCATGGGAGTGAAGCCTCCCCACGCGATCGTCGCCTCGTGAACCGCGGGGTTGACGCTTCCACGTTCATCGCGGCCCGGCCGCACTTCCGACACGAGCGGTCGGGACATGCGTTCGAACTGCGCATGCATGGCCTGCGTGCCATCCGTTGCGGCCAGAATGTCTCGCGCCGCGGGCACGCTCCCCGTGCGGTAGTACGCAATCGGTATCCAGCGGACGCGGGCGCCGGGATGCTCCTGCGCCAACTTCCGGTACAGATTCGCACTTGCCGGGCAGTACGGATCGAAGATCACCTGGATCTGTGGTGCCGTACCGGGCGATTGCGCAGCGCGGGCCGCATCGAGCTGGGCCCAGGCGACCAGCGGCACTGCTTCGGCGGTGGCACCCTTCGACCACGCCTGGCCGGACAGTGCACACAGTGACATCAACATCGGAATCAACAGACGCATGCATTCAATCTCCCGTGCATACCGGCGGTTCGACTGGCGACGGCGGCGGATCGGTGTCGGGATCCGGCCATCCCGGCCAATCCGGATTGCCGGGCTGGGGGGTTTCCGGATCGGGATTGCCGGGGTCGGGCAGTCCAGGGAACGGATTGCCGGGATCCGGATTAACGGGACCCGGGTTCCCCGGGTCGGGGTTGCCCGGGTCTGGACCGCCAGGCCCGGGATCACCGGGGCCACCCGGTCCGGGCTCGCCGGCAACCGCATTGGAGAGTGCGTCGCGGTTGTAGATCGGCGACTGCATGCGCACGATCGCCTGCGATTGCAGCGGGATCCGGAAGTGCCGGGTCCCGCCCAGCCACGCGTACTTCATGTCCACGTTGGCCGGATCGAACAGGCCGTCGCTCTTGATGAATCGCGAATCGCCGCGCAGCACCCGGTCCACGAACGGAACGATCAACGGGAAGTCGTAGTCGACCTTGATCTTGAGGATGTTCGCATCCTGCACGCTCACCCCACCGCCACGCACCTCCGCCGGACGGAACGCGAGGTTGTCGTTGGGCAGTGCGCGCTGTCCGTTGTACTGCGGCTCGTTGTACGCATCCCACGCTTCCTGCGTGGGACTGATGATCTCGATGCGGGCATTGAGCAGCATGTCAACGTTGGCCCTCAACAGCGCGGACGCGAGGCCCGACACACCGGGATCGGTTGCGTAGAGCGGTGCCAGCCCCTTGGCGAGTGCGCCGTTCATCTCACTCATGTCGACGCCGCTGACCGCGCCCGCGCGCGCTGCTTCGAGCGCCGCGTAATCGAGTGTCGTCTTCGCCCGGTAGACCAGCACGAGCTGGAAGATCAACAGCAGCAGGAACAGGAACAGCGGAATCGCCACCAGGAATTCCGGCAGCGACTGTCCTGATTGCGGCAATCGCAGGGATTCAACGCGACGGAGTTTCATCGTTGCCTGCCTCCTCTGGCGCGGTCGTCATATCCGCGGTGGACCCGGCGGGTTCTTCCAGCGCCGGCGCTTGCCTGATCCGTGCGTCCGCGTCCTGCAGGATGCGCAACACACGCAGGCTCTCCTGCTCCACGGAGGCGTCGCCTCCCTGGGTCCTGGCCACCGCCCGTCCGAAGGCATCCATGGACTGGCGGTGCTGCATGAGTCCCAGGTTGTGCCATGCACGGGCATTCGAAGGATCGCGCGCGACTGACTGTTCGTAGGCCATGCCCGCCTGCCGCGCATTGCCCAGACGCGCGTGCGCATTCGCAAGCCTGTACCAGAGGTCTGCGTTGTCGGGAATCGCCTCGAGCAACGTGTGGTAGTGGCGCACGGACTCTTCGTAACGCCCCTGCGCATAGGTCGATTCGGCGGACTGCCGGGTGGCAACGAGGTCGACGCTCCTGGCGATGGCACGCTGCTCCGATCGCACGCCGGCCCCGCTTCCCGCACTGCACGCAGTCAGGGCCAGCGACATCGAGAGTGCGCAGAGCGGCACGTACAGAAGCGCGGCGCGGATACCACGTGTCATGGTGCGGTCCCCATCGGCGGCGCAATCCAGGAGAGCTGATCACCCACGCCGATCCGGTGGATGGACACCCCGCCTTCGGCCAGCTCGAGGACGCTGTGCGCGCCACGCTGCATGCGGAAACGGAACGGTGGGATCGCTTCGTGACAGGCCAGCACCCGGCCCGCCCGATCCAGAAACACGGCGTCGATGCGATAGCGCATGCCGCAGGTATGGATGCTGCCGCACGGCGTGATGAGAAGCCCCTGGCTGCCATCGACGTGGAGCGGCGGCCGTCCAAGCAGACCCCGCAACCGCGACCACCACCGTTCGGCGTGCCACACGACACCGATCAGGCGGGTCCCGTCGCGCTGGAGCGTCCCGATCCTCACATCGTTCCGATCATGCCGTCCTCGACCATCTTCAGATAGATGAAGTAGCCGAGCACGATGAAGATCAGCGGGAAGAAGAACATCACCAGGGGAAGCATCATCTTCACTGGCGCTTCGAGTGCGAGCTTCTCAGCACGCAGGAATCGTTCTTCGCGACGTTGCGAGGCCTGCGCGCGCAGGGTCTCACCCAGGCTGGCGCCGACGCGATCGGCCTGGATCAGCGCACTGGTGAAGCTGGAGATCTGCGAGATGTCCATGCGGTCGGCCATCTTCTTCAGCGCTTCGGCACGCGGCAGTCCCGCGCGCAGGTCGCGCAACATGCGCGAGAACTCCTGGGAGAGCGCACCAGGCGGGCCCTTCTCGACGGACTGCTCGATGGCACCGGTGATGTTGAGTCCGGCTTCCACGGACATGGTGATGAAGTCGAGATAGACCGGCAGATCCCTGATCACGCGTTTGTGGCGTGTCTTGCGACGTTCGCTGAGCCACAAGGTCGGGTAGTACCAGCCGAGGAGTCCGCCGACGACCACGCAGAACACCGCGCCCCCGAAACTGAAATGCCCGAGCAGCAGCATGAACACCGCGAACGTCACCACGACCGCGCCCGAGGCCACGATCCGCAGACCCGACAGCTGTTCCGGCGTGATCAGATAATCCTGTCCGGCGGACTGCAGCGCACGGTGGGATTTCTCGAGGCTTTCCGCCTTGAGCCGCGGCGCGATGACGAAGGTCGCCGCCTGCACCAGCGGCCACAGCATCCGGAGGCCCAGGGGCAACGGATCCTGGAAGCTGCGCTCGTCCTGGGGCACCTCGTTGAGCGCACCCCGGATGCCGACCACGAGCATGACGCAGGTCGCGGTAATCAGAAGAATCAGAAGGATGGGGATCATATGTCGATCGTCATGATTTTCTTGCAGACCTTGTAGCCGAGGTACTCGAGCACCACGCAGATCGCGATGATTCCGTAGCCGATCCACGTATCGAACATCGGCGCCATGGTGTCGGGATACATCCAGGCCAGATAACCGACCAGACCGACCGGCAGCATCGCCATCACGATGCCCTGCAACCTGCCCTGCGCAGTGAGCGACTTGACCTTGCCTTCCATGATCAGCCTGCGGCGCAGGGTCTCGGCCACGGTCTTGAGACTTTCTGCGAGATTGCCGCCCACCTCGCGAGAGATCAGGACCGCGGAAATGAAGAGCTGCATGTCCATCACCGGCACACGCCTGGTGAGGTTTTCCAGTGCGTCCTCCTGCTTCACTCCCAGATGCTGCTCACGCAGCACAAGAGCGAGTTCCTGGGCGAGGGGGGGATACCCGTCTCGGACCACACTCTCCAGTGCAGGCGTGAACCCGAGGCCTGCCTTCATGCTGCTCGACAGCATCATCAGGGTGTCGGGCAGCTGGTTCTGGATCGTGTCGATCCGCCTGGCTTTTAGCCACGTGTAAAGCTTGCGCGGCAACAGCGCGCAGAGCACCAGAGCCACCACCGCTGCGATGAGGTTGCCGGTGATGATCCACACCAACAGCGTGAGAACGATCAGGAACACGGCGTTCGCAATGAACAGCCGGGTCGGATCGACGAACAAAAACATGTCGGTCATGTTGACCCGCGCCTGCTCCATGAAGCTTTCGCGGTAGCGCGCCAGGAACGCGCTTCCCGACGAGAACGCGTACAGACCACCGAAGAAGATCGCAGCACCCGCGCACAACGCGATCAGCATCACCTGGTTCATGCTCAGTGCGCCTCCGACTTGCGACGGAACATCGACAGGTCGATTTCGACGCCGCGGTTGGCGAGTTCTTCCACGAACTCGGGGATCGCACCGGTGGGAGTGAAGTCTCCGGCCACCTTGCCGTCCGGCCCGGTGTACGTGCGCACCTGGTAGGTGTAGATGTCCTGCAACTGGATGGTGCCGCTCTCCAGTCCGGTGATTTCGGAAATGTGGGTGACCTTGCGCGTTCCGCACGGGAAGCGCTTCTGGTGGACGATGAGATCGATCGCCGAGCAGATCTGCTCACGCACCACGGCCATCGGGAAATCCATGCCCGCCATCAGCACCATGACCTCGACACGGGAGATCGCATCACGCGGCGAGTTGGCATGCGCGGTGGTCAGTGAACCTTCGTGACCCGTGTTCATCGCCTGCAACATGTCCAGCGCTTCGCCACCGCGGCATTCGCCCACGACGATGCGGTCGGGGCGCATGCGCAGTGCGTTCTTCACCAAGTCGCGGATGCTGACCGTGCCTTTGCCTTCGATGTTGGCCGGCCGGGCCTCGAGTGCAACCAGATTGGGCTGCACCAGCTTGAGCTCCGCGGCGTCCTCGATGGTGACCACGCGCTCATGGGGCGGGATGAAGTTCGACAGGATGTTGAGCAGCGTGGTCTTGCCCGAGCCGGTACCACCGGTGACGACCACGTTCTTCTTCTCGCGCACTGCGATCTCGAGAAACTGCAGCATCTGCTCGTCCAGCGAGCCGAACGTCAGCAGATCGCATCCCTCGAGCTTGCGCTTGGCGAACTTGCGGATACTGATGCTGGGTCCGCGCAGCGCGATCGGCGGGATGATCGCGTTGACGCGCGAGCCGTCCTTGAGTCGGGCATCGACCATCGGCGAGCTTTCGTCGATACGTCGTCCGATCGGCGCGACGATGCGCTCGATCGCGGAGATCACCGCACGGTCGTTGGTGAACGTCACGGCTGATTTGACGACCCGCCCCTGCCGTTCGATGAAGATCTGGTCGGCTGCGTTGACCATGATCTCGGTGACCGACTCATCCTCGAGCAGCTCTTCGAGCGGTCCCAGGCCGATGGCCTCGTCGAGCACCTGCTTGGCCAGCACCCTGCGATTGATGGTCTTGGGCAGATCGGCAAATTCCCGATCGATCGCTGCCTCGATGAGTTCGCTGGTCTTGGTCCGCAGGTCTTCGTCGCTGAGCTTGCGGACGTCGACACGGCGCAAGTCCATCTGCTTGACCAGGGCGGCATGCACCTTCGCGCGCCAGACACCGATGTCGGGCGGTGCATCCGCGGCGGTGACCAGGTCGGTCGACGGCGGCGGCTCAAGGTTGGCAACGGGTTGCGGAGCAGGAGCCGGCGACGCTGTCGTAGCTGCGGACGCCCCGGACTGGAAGTCGGCCTGCGTCTGCGCAGGCCCGGACGCCCGATCTGCCGTCTGACTTCCCGCCTCCGACAGCACACGGATGCGATAGTCGCCGATCTCCACCACGTCGGCATTTCCGATCGGCCCGTCCTCGTTCTTCACCGCCTTGCCGTTGAGCCGGATCGCAGCACGGCCACCAAGCGATTTGATGAAGATGCCCTCGGAACGGGACCGGATGGTCGCGTGCTGGGCTGAAATGCTCCAGCCCTGCAGGACGACGAGGTTCTCCTCACCCCTGCCGATCCCGCACTCGTTGTTTAGGCACTTGATGCGCCTGGTTTCATTGCGACCGGTATCGACCAACACGCTGAACACGAATGCAGCTTCCAGTTTTTTTGGGGGGAATGGAGACAGGTGACGCCCGGAGGTCCGACATCCGGACGAGAATCAGTCGAAGATGCTTCCGCCGATCGTGTTGCGGAAGTTCTCGAGCATGCGATCCGAGCGCTCGATGTCCTGGATGTTGCGGGGCGAGCCGGGCGTTACGACGCGCGGGGTGACGAAGATCACCAGATCCGTCCGTCCCGCCCGATAGGACTCCGAGCCGAACAACTTGCCCAGGATCGGGATCCGGCTCAGGCCTGGCAGGCCTTCCATGATTTCCGACGCGGTGATGTCCACCAGTCCCGACAGGACGATAGTCTCGCCGGCGGAAACGTTGAATTCCGTCTCCGTTTCACGCGTCAGGAAGCCGGGAACCCCGAGTACCGTCACCGTCGGGTCGAGCTTGCTCACCTCGGTGCGGATCATCGCCATGATCTCGTTGTTGCCGTTGACGTGCGGCGTGATTTCCAACTGGATGCCGTAGTCCTCGTACTGCACCGTGGTCTGACCGAACCCGCTCTGCACGGGGATCGGAATGCGCCCGCCCGCAAGGAACTTCGCCTCGCTGCCACTGCGTGCGCTGAGCTGCGGCGATGCCAGTTCCCACGCCATGCCGGATGTTTCGAGGATGTCGATCTGGGAGCCGATGGTGGTCGCGATCCCGAAGTAGCCCTGCCCGGGATTGATCCGCGACGGCAGATCTCCGACCAGATCCTCGAACGGGCTGCCGTCGGGCAGGATCCGGTATCCGGAGTTGGTGAAGTCCTTGATGTAGCCGCCGTCTGGACCGTTGATGATCGGATCCCAACGTACGCCGAGATCACGCAGCGCATTCCGGTTGAACTCCATCACCCGGACGTCCATGAGCACCATCGGCTTCATGTCGACCGGATCGGCGCTGGTGAGGTCGATGATGTTGCCGTAGACCTGCTTGATCACATCGATGCGCTGCACTTCGTGCGAACCCAGCTCGCCGGACAGCACGAGATTGCCGCCGATCTCGTTGAGCCGGACCTTGGTGTCCGGACCGAGCATCTCGGCAATGGCCGAGGCGGCGTCGGGCCGCAGCGCGCCGGACACCCGCACGCTCAGGGTGCGTTGCGAGCCGTCCTCGTACCACAGGTGCAGCGTGGTGACCCCGGATGTCGAAGTGCCGGCGATCAGCACGATCTGGTTCTTGTCCACTGTCGTGACTTCGATCAGGTCGCCGTTTCCGACCGCGACCCGGGCCAGGTTCCGGTCAAGCCGATAGACCTGTACCTGGCCGCCGTAGAGATCGATGCTCTGCGCGGGCAGCGCGCGCCGCTCCTGCGCGACGGCCAGGGGCGCGGAAATCAGCGTGAAGCACGCGGCCAGACAGCACTTGAATGCGATTTTGCGAACGAATGACATGTGCTTATTTCTTCCCGCCGATAATGAATTGGATGCCATTGCCGCCGGTGCCTTCGTACTCGGAAAGCAGGCCGCGCTCGGTCAGGCCCATCAGGCCGAACGGTGTCCTGTCGTCGAGGTTGCGAAGGACGACGCGCATCTTTCCGCTCTCCTGCGCGATGGTCAGTTGCTCGGCCTGCTGTGGGTCGAGTTCCAGCGTGATGCTGGAATAGCCCGACGCGATTTCGCCGGGTGCGTTCTCGAGTGCAGTGCCGGTGGCCAGCACAAGGATGTTCTCCAGCAACGGCACAACGCGGTCACCCTCGCGCGGCACACCCGCCGCCTTCTCCTGCTCGGATTCGTCGGGTGAATAGGTCATCAGCATGTCGATGCGATCACCCGGGCTGATCATTCCGGAGATCGAGTTGTTCTCGTTCACCGAGAACGTGTAGGCCACTGCTCCCGGCGTCACGGCGCGCGAGAACTGGTCGATGGTGGAAATCAGCGCGCCCGCGCTGATCGGCACGCCCTGCTTGAGCGCGAAGCGGGTCGCACGCCCAACGTACTGTTCGAACTCGCCTGGCAGGATGGCGTCGGCCGGCACGAAATCCACCGGAACGCTGCGGCCCGAGAGGAAACTGGACTGGAGCACTTCGCCTGGGGCGATGTTTCGGGTCGGCACCACCACCTGCATCTCCGGCCGCTGTTGTGGTGTCGCCGCGGCCTTGGCTTCATCGGCTTTCTGCTGCACGTAGCTCACGCTCAGGAACGCGGCCAACAATCCGAAGAGCACAGCTCCGACAATGAACAGCGCGTTCTTGTTGATCTTTTTGAATGACGCCACGAACCATTTACTCCCCAGGTTTTTCTCGACACATCGGTGTGCCGGCAACCGGGCTGGTCACCAGCAGATCCGTCCTTGTAGCTCCCGCAATCGGTTGATCGACAACTAGTCGAGGTCGATCACGGGCGCGGGATAACTCACCGACAGCGTGTAGGTGAATGCCTGGAAGACCTGCTTGATCGCGTCCATCAGGTCGGAGAACGTGTTCGTCGGCGCCAACAGCGCGATCACGAACAGTGCTGTCACGATGGTGTACTCGATCGTCGCGGCCCCCTTTTGTGTGCCACGACCGAACCGCATCCGCGCGGTATGTCTTCCGAATCTCATCCTTCCCCCTTTACTCGATGGTCGCCACAACATGCGAACCCCCCGGTTCGCCGCGAGAGATGACCAGCGTCATGGTCTGTGACTGACGCTCGAAACCTGCAAGACATGATTCGGAGTGCGCGCGGCACGCGGTGCCGTCGGATGTCATGCGCCATCCGAGCATGCGCAACTGGTGGTGGTAGAACTGGTGATTGACGAACGGCGTACGTTCGTTCGACAGCGCCAGTACGCGGCTCTCGCGCGGCCCGTCGAGGTAGCGGATGTCGTTGTAGATCTCACTGCCGCCGGGAGAAGGGAAGCCCTCACCGATGGTGAAATCGATCTCCCCGTCGACCATCTCCATCAATCCCACCACACCTTCCGTTCCGGTTCCGAGCGACTTCAGTTCCACCGAGATGAAATGCGCCCCTTCGGCCCGACCGAGGAATGTCCGGTGCCCGATCGCGTTCTCCACCATCTGTTCGCCCCAGGTGCTGCGGTAGAACGCTTTGACGTCGTCCAGGCTCTGCGTGGTCACGAAGCGGCTGGCGCGCATGTCCAGGCCGTTGTAGTTCATGTGCCGGGTAACCCACTCACCCTGGCTCTGCTCGGGAAGCGGCACGGTCGGCCATGCGCGTGCATGACCCGACAGCAGCAGTGTGGTGAGCAGGCAGACCAGCAGGGGCGTTGTCCGTCCTGGCATCATTCCCCCGGATAGGCCTGCAGCCGGTCTTCGGGAACGACGTCCATCACTTCGCGTGCGTAGCCGGGCCGCAGCCGCGTCAGCGCGCCGACGATCGGGATGATCCCCAGGCCACTGATGCTGTCCAGACCGTCGCCGAGAAACGAGAACATGGTGCTGGGCACGAACGTGCGCACCTGCTGGTAGGTACTGCGCCCGCGCTCGCTGGTGATTCCGCTGCCCGCTGCACCCCACGCATCGGCGAGCAGTGTGTGCTTCCCGGTGAACTCGAGATCGATACTGTCGAACGGACGCATCATGTCCGTGTCCCTGGCCGGACTTCCGTCCGCATAGCGGATGTTCTGCGGGCGCAGGGTCAGGTGCGCGGTCGCCAACCCGTTGCGGCTGGGCGGGAACTCCCCGGGCAGAAAGTCCGGGATTGCGTTGGTGATCCTACCGGTGATGTCGGCTTGGTCCGCGAACTCGTAGGCCGCCAGTGCAATGTCCTGTCGCTCGAGCAGCGGCTGGCCGGAGTGGGTGTTGTACATCGAGCCACCCAAGCTGTCGTCGTCCGCGTCCCGTACCTGGGCTGCCGTGGAGATCGGTGTATCCGCGTGCGAGAAGTGGCGGTCGATCAGACGCTCGCGGACCACCGAGGCATTCAGCCGTTCCATTTCGAAGTCCCGGACCACCGTCGCTTCCCAGGCTGCGGCCCGCGCCGCCTGCTGAGTGTTCTGCTGGAGATGCGCGTACTTGGCGAGCAGGGGAATCAGCAGGAACAGCGGAACGAGCACGACCGCAAGGATCGCCATCTCGGTCAGTGCCTGTCCGCGTTGCGCCGATTTCGAGCGTGCCGGCGCGCGCGCGCGCAGGCGGGCCCGCGAGATGGCACGGCGCTCCGTCCGGCTCATCGGGATGCCTCCGGCATCATCTCAGCAGGAGTGAAACCGGCACCGATATTGAAAGCTCGCGTCCGCACGCGCATCCCATCGCCTTGTGTCGGCGCCTGCGACAGGACGATCGTGTTGCTCAGATGCGCGACGTTGCTCGGCTGCAGGCTGGGTACGCGCGCATTGAATCCCCACTGGCCTCCACCCGACCATGCGCACCCCTCGACTGTTCCTGCTGTCGCTTGACGACATGCCTGTCCGGAAACTTCTGTCTCCGTTCCGCTGAGCTGACCTGCGACATCTGCGGCCGATAGGGCCTCGCGCGCGTGGAATCCCGCGTGTCGCGGCGGCTGCGAAAAATGCTCGCCGTTCGACAGATCCACGGCGGCATGGCGGCCGGGGGCAAAGAACTGGTGGCTGCCTTCTGTCGCGAACACGAAGCGGCACAATCCGTCCTGCGTTCCGCTGGCTGAACCGAAGTTCCATTTCTCCCAGCGGAAAGCGAAGGTGTCGTCCAGGAACCACCGTTGCAGACGCGCCATGCCCAGCCGCGCCACCTCATCATCCGACAGCGGCTCGAGCGGAAGCCCGGCCTGCTGGCACACGTCGAGGTTCTCCAGGTAGCTCTCGCGCATGGTGTTGCGACCTGCGATCAGGTATTCGACTTCCGAGTCGACGTAGATCGGCGGCATGTCGCTTTTCTGGCCAACAGCCTCGCCGGACGCATCCTTCGGCGTCACGTCGCCCGCGGAACACGCGCTGGCCAGTGCCAGCACGCATGCGGCAACGCCTCCCCCCGTGCAGGTCGATCGGAGGGTCTGCCGATGATTCGGGATTCTCCTCATGGCAGCCCCACGATCTGGTCGATGCCGATCGCCGCGTAGTCGTCCATCGGCGTGTCGATCAGCCTGGCCTGCCAGTACGGGCTGAAAAGACTTCCCATCTCGAGCTGGTCATCGGACTGCGGGGCGCTTTGGCCACTCCACGAGCGCGGCACCATGCGTCGGAACAGGCCTTCGCGGTCACGCGGCCGGTTGAAATACGTCTGGGCGGATGCGACTGCTGTCATGCGGTCGTTGGCCATCTCCGCGTGCAGACTCAGGGGCCCGCCCGCGTCGGCGCTGCCCAGTCCGTCGATGTCCTGGCTGGCCCGGGCGTGCGCCCTGTCGCTGTGGATGTAGACGGTGAAGACCGGCCCGGCATCGCTGCATGCGACCGCGCCACCGCAGTCGGGCGTCCGCGCGATTCCCGGCTTGACGTCGTGGTAGTCCTGCAGCCCCCGGTAGTCCCTGTAATAGGCATCCCCGCGCTGCGTGAAATAGTTGGACTGGCCCCAAAGCCATGGCGTGTTGACCGACGGAAACTGCTCGGCCAGGCGCGCCGTGCTGCCGCCGGACCCGCCGTACTGGTCGTAGTCGCGCCCGTGCTCGTAGGAATACCAGCCCGGCCGGTTGTTGCGCGCGGCCCGGATCCCCGGCAGGAACGGAGGGAATCCCTCTTCACCAACAGCCTGTGCGCCACCCCAGCCCATCGGAATGCGCAGATCGCTGAACGGCCATGGCATCCAGATCCGGACATCCATGGTGTCCATGCCGACCCAGCGGTGGTAATCCACCATGTCGGTACCGCCGTAGGTCCCGCCGCTGACGGGCCACCAGCGGATGTTCTGGCCGCGTTCCGCGGTGAACCGGTCGCGCGAGCCCATCACCACATTCCGGAAGCGGTTCATGCCCTCATGGTTCTCGCCCCGTCGGGACGGCCGCCGGTGATGGTCCAACAGACCGGGGCGGAGCCCGTTGACGTCATGGCCGGCCGCCATGCGCAGGCGATCGATCAACAGGCCTCGGGCAAGCAGGTTCATCTGCGCTGTGGGGTCGTTCTCGCCAATCACACGTTCGACAAGCCGATAGCCATCGAGACCACCGATGTACTCCAGCACGACACGGTTGGCGCTCGCATAGCCTTGGTTGAGAAGGCTCAGCACGCTGATCAGGCCACCCTCAGCACCCGGTATCACTCCGCCCAGGGTGACGCCCTGCTGGTAGATGTTGCGGATGTTTCCGACGATCTGCTCTGCAACCTGATAGACACGAGCAATGACAGCGGCGAAAGCGCCGATCACCGGAATGCCCGACAGGTAGGTGAATGTGTTGAAGCCCACGCGGGTGTGGGTGTGCAGCATGTTCAACCAAGACCAGAGGCTGACGATCTGGGCGATCGCGACTTCGTTGGCCACCTGCGCACGATTCATGTAAGCGGCGAAGTTGTAGGCCTTCGCCTGCTGCACAGCGACGCTGTAAGCGGCAGCATCCGCCGTGTTGGTCAGGCGGATCTTCTTGTTGACGACCTGGCTGGAGTCAAACAACAGCAGCAGGCCGAGGCAGAGTACGCCGATCAGCGTCAGGAACAGGACCATGGCCTGGCCACGCACGCTGCGCGGAGAGACCTTCCCGGACCTTATGGTTGTCAGTTGAAAACGGCTCATCCCATCCCCGGCCAGCGCGCCCCTGCAGCGACGCGCTCTTTCATGCGTAACGCCCGTTCGACAGCGCGGCGGCCCCGCTCGGGGCCACCGCAGGCCGGATTACTCGCTGACGACGTTGTCGTAGCTGCCGAGGTTGCGCTCGACCTGCGCATCGCCGGCGGCGACATCCGCTGAGGTCTGCGCGGCGGTGATCGCGTCGCTGGCGCTCTGGCCCGAGAGCTCCTGGGCCATGCCCGACACCTGGTTGCGGACAGTGCCGCCGAACATGCTGACCACGGTGATCGATGCGATCGCGATCAGCGCCACGATAAGGTTGACGAAATGATTTCGAATCCCTCATTGTTTGAATGCAGGATGTATATGCAATCTAGGGGCTGCCCCAGATTGGCTGGTATCAGTCGATACGGTATTCAGGTTGCGCGGAAGGTTTGTGACTTAACCCCTACGACATGTCATGGATGTCCAGTCCCGCGCATGTCATCCGGCCGTCGCACACTCAGGGGACGAGGCGACACGGGGCCGTGCAAGACCGGTTGACCAGACACGCTCTTCCGGATTCCGGATTCCGGATTCCGGATTCCGGGTCGCTCGAAAGCCATCTCCGTACGGCCCGCAAGCCGAGCGGATCACTGCCTCTTGGGGTCGGCACCTACATCGAAGTTTTTCCACGCGCGTGAGGGGACGTCGACGTGGAATCGCACACAGGGACAGCCGTTTCCCAAGTGCATCAGATTCGCCACGGATCGACTGGTCCGTCCATTCGCCATTTTGCTTCCAGGGGATTCGATACATGTCCGACCGCTCCAGCCGCACAGCCCGATGGACCGTCATGTCCTGCGCCGGTCTCGCGCTTGCCGCGTGCGCCACTGCGCCGCATCTCCCGCGCGGCACGCTGACACAGAGCGAGGCCAAGGAGGCCTATCTCAACATCACCCCGGTCGACGGCGGGACCGTGTCCGGACAGTTGCGCGTGGATCCTTTCGCCGACGGCATCCGCCTCAGCGGAACACTGCAGGGCTTTCCAAGTGCCGGACAGTTCGCCTTCCACATCAAGGAAGCCGCTGACTGTGCAGGCAGCGAGGCGGACCTCCGCACCGTCTTCAATCCGCTGGGCTCCCGCCATGGGCGCTACGCACATGGCGAGCACATGCTCGGGGACATGGACAACCTGGATGTCGAAGCGGACGGCACCGTCCGCTTGAACCGGAATATTCAGGGCGTCACGCTGGGCGGCGGTCATTACAACGATGTGGCCACGCGAAGCTTCGTCGTCCACGCCCGTGCGGACGATTACACCACGCAGCCGGACGGAAATTCCGGCTCGCGGATCGGCTGTGGTGTGGTGCAGATCATCAATCCGCCTCCGGTGCCCTGAACCCGGGTACATGCGCATGGCGTCCAGGCGCCGTGCGCATGTTCAACTGGGAAGCGAAGCCAGGACCTGCCTGCACGCTTCCGTGTCGCGGGACAAGGCCGCGGCGTGGCTGCGCGCCTGCTCGTAGGCTTCACGATAGGACTGCATGGCGTCTGGTGTACCGGCAGCCTGTTCGATCTGCGGGGCAACGCTGTCGAGGTAGGACTGCAGTCGCGTCTGCTCTGCACCACAGGCCTGCGCAGCGCCGACGTTCCCGCCGATCACTGCTCCCCACACCGCGGCCGGCTCGGTTTCCCTCGTCGATGTGGGCAGAACGCCAGCCTGGGGCGGCGGCCGCCCGACGACGGGCAGGGGCCCGGCGTCGCGCTGTGGGACATCGACGGACTGCACCTCCGCAACACCGACCTGTGAGGCGCGAGCGTCTTCAACGACGGATCCCGTCGGTGGTACAGGTTCCGATGCCGGGGCGGACTCGCGTTCCTGCGCACACCCTGCCAGCGCCCCCATCAGCGCTACGAAGCACCAGGACGACGCGCGTGCTGGCAACAGGTGGACAACGGCATTCGACATGCTTTGCGATCCGGACAATGGGTGCACAGGAGCCATCGGGGACTGCCGGACGCGCCGGCTGAACGACTGCGGCCCCGGTTCGGGTTGCCGTACTATATTCGCCTCATGGCAGGCCTGTCTGCCGCAGTCCACGTGCCGGCGTTCGATGCCGGACAGCAACGGATTCCCGTGGCCATCACGCAATTCCCCATCAAGCTCGTCTCGCGGCGCATGGTCGCGCCGACTGTCGCCCACCTGTCCTTCGTCCGCGACGACGGCCAGCCGCTGGACTTCATCCCCGGGCAGTTCATCCAGATCCATTTCGAGTACGGCGACGGCACCGCGACCAAGCGTTCGTATTCGCTGGCGACGATCCATGACCATGCGATCGGTCCGGGCGAGGCGATTGAAGTCGCTGTCAGCTACGTGCCCGGCGGCGCGGCGACGGCGCTGTTCGAAGGCATGGAACTGGGCAGCACGGTGCAGGCCAGTGGCCCGTTCGGCCGCTTCTGCCTGATGCCGCAGGACACCAATCGCCGCTATCTGCTGGTCGGCACCGGCACCGGCGTGACCCCGTACCGGTCGATGCTGCCGCTGCTGGAGCAGGCGATCGCCGAGCGCGGCGTCGAGGTGGTGCTGTTGATGGGTGCGCGCACGCCGGCCGAACTGCTGTACGGCGACGACTTCCGCGCGTTCGCCGACGCCCATCCGAACTTCCGCTTCGTGCCGTGCTTCTCGCGCGAATTGCCGGACGCGCCGCATGCCGACGTGCGCGACGGCTACGTGCAGCAGTTTCTCGAGGAATTCGCGCCGGGCGAGGGTGATATCGCCTACCTGTGCGGCAATCCGAACATGGTCGATGCGACGTTCGAAGCGCTCAAGGGCTTCGGCCTGCCGGTGCCGCTGATTCGTCGCGAGAAGTACGTCAGCAGCAAGTGACCCGCCGCGGATGACGACGCCCGACAGCGCCACGCCGCCGCAATCCCCATTCGCATCGTTGATGCCGCCCGCGTTTGAGACGCCTGCGGCAAAGCGGCCGCTGTGGCGTCGCGCGCTGCGGCCACTGGTGCTCTTCCTGGCCGGCGGCCTGGTCGGCGTGGGCATCGCGAAGCTCGGCCTGCCAACCCTGGAATCGCTGCCGCCCGGTACGGGACTCGCGCTGCTGGTCGGCTTCTTCGTCTCGCTGTGGCCGCACATCGTGTTGCACGAAGCCGGGCATGCACTCGCGGGCGTATCGCGCGGCATGCATGCGATCGCATTCGGTGTCGGGCCGTTCCGGGCAGAGCGCGGCAGCGACGACCGCTGGCGCTGGCGGCATGGCGGTGGCGTGCGCGGCATTGGCGGGTTCGCGGCGCTGCTGCCACGCGACGGGCGTGGCCTGTCGCGTGTTGATCAGACGGTGTTCCTGCTGGGCGGTCCGCTGGCGAATCTGGCGACGGCGGCGCTGTGCGTCGCGCTGGTGTTCTGGTTGCCGATGTCGCCTTGGCTGGCGGGTGCAGGCCTGGGCATCGCACTTGGCGCCACGACGATGGGCCTGGGCAATCTGCTGCCGATGCACATGGAGGGCTGGCGTTCCGATGGTCGCGGCCTGCTCGATCTCGCCCGCCGCACACCGGATGCCGCGCTGCAGCTGCAGATCAACCAGTTGATGGCGCTGAGCCTGGCCAATGTGCGGCCGCGCGATTGGCCGCCGGCGTCGATTCCGACCGTGGACGCCGGCATCGCCAGCACCGGCCTGCTGCAGAGCGCACGCATGCTGCGGCTGTCGCATGCGGTCGATCGGCGGGATCCCAGCGCCGCACGCCCGGATGCCGAGGCACTCGCGGCCGCATTCGCAAAAGCACCGGCCGCATTCCGGCCTTCGATCGCGGTGATACTCGCCAGCCATGCGGCGCTGCTGGTCGGCGACCGCGCGCTGCTCGCCGCCTGGCGCCGGCACTGCGAGGGTGGACTGATGGACCTGTCGCCATACCGCGCATGGCTGGATGCGGAGATCGCGCGCCTGGATGGCGACACGGCGGCGATACGCATGCATCTGGATCGGGCGCGTGCGCTGTCGGAGCGGATTCCCGATGCGGCCAGCCGCACGGTGTTCGACGAGCGGCTGGTGGAGCTGGGCGCATCCGACGTGAACAGCGCGCACCCGGTGACGTCCGAGGCACAGCGACACCCTGTCAAGCAGGCTTGACACCCGAAACGGCGCCGCGCATGCTCCATGTCAAGCCAACTTGACACACGGTCCCGCCATGGACGCATCGTCCGCCCGTTATCCCCTGCGCGCTGTTGCCGCGATGCTGCTCGTCGCCGCAGTCGCGTTGCGCTTGATGGTCCCCGCGACACCCGACTGGGCCAGCGGCCTGATCCTGCTGTCGGCGGTGGCCGTGGGCGTGGTGTCCATGTCCCGGCGCGCGACCACCTGCAATGACGCGCCCCCGGCGCTGCAGCGCCGCTACACCCGCGATCTCCTCATCGGCATGGGCGCCTACACCGTCCTGCTGTTCGTCTCGCTGCTGCTGCTGCGCAGCGTCGAGGCCCTGGCGCTGCGCGCCCTGATCGCCCTGCTGCCGGTCGCGCCGATCGCACTGGTGCTGCGCGCGATGGTGCACTTCATCCGCGGCGTCGACGAACTGCAGCAGCGCATCGAGTTCGAAGCGGTGTGCATCGCCGCCGGGCTGGTCGCGTTCGCGTACATGACGGCCGGCTTCCTGCAGGCGGCGCGTGTCATCGACGTGCCCGCGAGCGCTGCGATGCTGTGGGTGTTTCCGCTGATGTGCGGTACCTACGGCATTGCCAAAGCCATCGTCGCGCGGCGCTACCGTTGAGCGCGCGGCGATGAAGAGCCGGGTGCGCGAACTGCGCGAGGCCTGCGGCTGGTCACAAGCACAGCTGGGGACACGTCTGGATGTATCGAGACAGACGATCAACGCGATCGAGACCGGCAAGTACGACCCCAGCCTGCCGCTGGCGTTCCGGATCGCACGCGAGTTCGCCGAGCCCATCGAATCCATTTTCCTGTTCGAGGACGTTCCATGAGAGCAATGAGGCTTTCCCTGCTGGCGCTGGCCGCGAGCGCGACGCTCGCCGGCTGCAGCGGCGGTGCACCGGTGCCTGCCGAAGGCGACGGCGACGGCGCGCGTCCGGCGCGCATGTTCGGCCAGATCCCGTTCCATGCCTGCACGCTCGACGGCGGCAACGCCGCCACGCGCGTCGAAGCGCAGTGCGCGACCTTCGAGGTGCCGGAGAACCCGGATGCGGCGGACGGCCGCAGGATCGGCCTCAACATCGCGTGGCTGCCCGCGGATGCAAGCGACGGCGGCACCGCCGATCCGGTGTTCTTCCTTGCAGGCGGACCCGGCCAGGCGGCGACCGAACTGGCCGCGCAGATCAATGCCGGCCTGCGGGAAGTGCGCCGCCAGCGCGACATCGTGCTCGTCGACCAGCGCGGCACGGGCGATTCGAACCCGCTCACCTGTACCGGTGCCGACGGCGAACCCCTCGATCTGGACACCGTCGCACTGCCGAGCGACGCCGTGCTCGACGATTACGTGTCGCGCTGCCTGGCCGGCCTGGAAGGTCGCGCCGATCCACGCTTCTACACGACCGGCAATGCGATCCGGGATCTCGACGCCGTGCGCGCCGCGCTCGGCGCCGACCAGGTGAACCTGGTCGGCGGCTCCTATGGCACGCGCGTGGCGCAGCAGTACGCGATGGCGTATCCGCAGCACACGCGCAGCATCGTGCTCGACGGCGTCGCGCCCAACGACCTGGTGATCGGGGGCGAGTTCGCGCACACCTTCGAAGACGCCTTGGCGCTGCAGTCGAAGCAGTGCGCGCAGGACATCAAGTGCCGCGAGCGCTTCCCGACCGATCTGCAGGCGCAGTTGCGCGGTGTGCTGGATACGCTGCGGGCCGCGCCCGCCACGGTGACCTATCGCGATCCGACCACCGGCGCCGAAGCGCAGGGCACGATCACGCCGGATACCGTGACCGGCCTGGCTTTCCTGTTTTCCTACCAGCCGCAGACTGCATCGCTGCTGCCGCTGATGCTCGATGAAGCCGCGCAGGGCCGCTACGGCCCGCTGATGTCGCTGTACCAGCTGATGAACAGCAGTTTCGGCGGCTCGATGACCCGCGGCATGCAGTGGTCGGTGATCTGCGCCGAGGACGCGGGCCAGTATCGCGAGGATGGCCGCGCGGCAGGCACCATTCTCGGACCGGACGTCGCGCGCATGTTCTTCGGCGTCTGTCGTACCTGGCCGACCGGCACACCGCCGGCGAACCACACGGCGGCGCTGCAGTCCGATGTGCCGGCATTGCTGATGTCCGGCGAACTCGATCCGGTCACGCCGCCGCCCTATGCCGAGCGCGTGCTGTCCGGTCTGCCGAACGGACGACACCTCGTGTTCAAGGGCCAGAGCCACGGCACGTTCGCGCTGGGCTGCGCGCCCAAGCTGCTCGCGCAGTTCATCGAATCGACCGATGCCAAGGCGCTCGACGCCACGTGCCTGGACGCGATGCGTCCGGTGCCGCCGTTCACCAGCTTCAACGGGTGGTCGCCGTGATCGCGCCGCGCCTGTCGACTTCCCTCTTTCTTCCGGAGCTCCGCCGATGATCACGGCCCAGCAACTGCACAAGGCATTCAAGACGAAGACCGGCACGGTCAAGGCCGTCGACGGCGTCGACTTCGTCGCCGAGGACGGCCGCATCACCGGTCTGCTCGGCCCCAACGGCGCCGGCAAGACGACGACGCTGCGCATGCTCTATACGCTGATGAAGCCCGACAGCGGCCGCGTACTGGTCGACGGCATCGACGCCGCGCAGGACCCGGCCGCAGTGCGCCGCGTACTCGGCGTGCTGCCCGATGCGCGCGGCGTCTACAAGCGCCTGACCGCACGCGAGAACATCCGCTACTTCGGCGAGCTGCATGGTCTGTCGAAGGCGGAGATCGTTGATCGCACGCGTGTACTCAGCGAACAGCTCGACATGGGCGAAATCCTGGATCGCCAGACCGAAGGCTTCAGCCAGGGCCAGCGCACCAAGACCGCGATCGCCCGCGCGCTGGTGCACGACCCACGCAACGTGATCCTCGACGAGCCGACCAACGGTCTGGATGTCATGACCACGCGCGCGATGCGCGAATTCCTGTTCAAGCTGCGCGACGACGGCCGCTGCGTGATCTTCTCCAGCCACATCATGCAGGAGGTCGCCGCGCTGTGTGACCGCATCGTCATCGTCGCCAAGGGCCGCGTCGTCGCCGACGGCACCGCCGATGAACTGCGCGAGCGCTTCGGCAAGCCGAATCTCGAGGACGCATTCGTCAGCGCGATCGGTTCCGAGGAGGGCCTGCTGGCATGAGCAACCTGAAATGGATGTGGTGCGTGGTGCGCAAGGAGCTGCTCGACATCGCGCGCGACCGGCGCACGTTGTTCATGGCGCTGCTGCTCGGCCCGCTGATGTATCCGCTACTGATGCTGGGCATGAACTACCTCGCCGAGCAACGGCTCAAGACCGAGCTCGACAAGCAGCTCGAGGTTCCGACTGTCGGTGCGGAACACGCGCCGCAGCTGATCGCATTCCTGGCGGCGCACGGGATCGATACCGTCCCGCCGCCAGATGACCTCGCAGGTGCGATCGCCAGCCAGGATGTCGACGTGGCCCTCGTTATCGATGCGGAGTTCGCCGAATCTTGGCGTTCGGGGCGGCCCGCCATGATCGAAGTCCTGCGTGACAGCACGCGCCGGGCGTCCGAGATTCCGGTGAAACGTGTCGAAGCTGCGCTCGAGGGCTACTCGCAGCAGGTTGCCGCGCTGCGTCTGCTCGCACGCGGCATTTCTCCCTCCGTCGTAGCCCCCCTGGGAGTCGGCACGCGCGACATGGCGACCGAGGAGGCCAAGCGCGGCATCCTGCTGGCGGTATTGCTGCCGTATCTGCTGATCCTGTCGAGCTTCATCGGCGGCTCCTACCTGATCCTCGACGCGACCGCCGGCGAACGCGAACGCCAGTCGCTGGAACCGCTGCTGGCTACCCCGGCCTCGCGTGGCGCCATCGTCAGCGGCAAGATCGCCGCCGCCTGCATCATCGGCATGGCCTCGCTGCTGCTGACCCTGCTGGCGTTCAAGATCAGCGCGCAGATGGGCATGAGCGCCTCGCGGATGCTCGACGTCAGCTTCGCGGCGATCGGCAAGATGCTGCTGGTGCTGCTGCCGATGCTGTTCGTCGGCACCTCGCTGCTGACCTTCCTCGCCGCAACCGCCAAAAGCATGAAGGAAGCCCAGAGCCACATCGTCTGGCTGATGCTGCTGCCGATGGTCCCGAGCCTGGTGTTGATGGTCAATCCGATCAAGACCGAACTGTGGCAGTTCGCGGTGCCGTTCCTCGCGCAGAACCAGCTGCTGCTGAAGATCATCCGCGCCGAACCGGTGGCGCCGGACGTCTGGGGCGTCTACCTGGGCGCGAGCCTGGCGCTGGCTGCTGCGCTTTGGCTGCTGGCGGTATGGCGTTATAGACAGGAGAAACTGGCGGTGGCGGGGTGATTCGCTTCGCTTCCCCGTAAACGGAAAGCCCGGCTTCGGCCGGGCTTTTTCCTGCGCGCGCTTCGAGTTGTCGGGGCTCGCCGCTTGCGCTTCGTGACGCATTGGCGAACGCATCAAACCCGAAGGTCGCCGCACATGGGTCTGCGAGCAGCGCAGCGGCGTTCTGAAGATCGATCAGCGGCCGCGGCAACAGCGAAGACAACGCACCGCTATCGCTCCGAATGCCCCGCATCCTCGTGGTCGCGCCGTACGAACAGGTCCGGTCGGATCAGTTCGATGAACGCCCGCGCCTGCGGCGACAGCACCTTGCCCTTGCGCACGACGACGCCGTAAGAGCGTGCCGGAAACCACTCGGACACCGGTCGCGTCGCGAGGCGTTGGCCGTCGCTGTCGTCCAGGCAGATCGCGCTGACGATCGAGATACCCATGCCCATCGCCACGTATTGCTTGATGACCTCCCAGCCGCCGACTTCCAGCGCCACCGTGTAGGGCACGCGGGCCTGCTGGAACACCTGGTCGACGAGGCGGTAGGTGATCTGGCGTTTCGGCGGCAGGATCAGGCCGTAGCGGCCGATGTCCTCGAGCGTGAGCGTCTTCGCACGGGCGAGGGCGTGGTCGGGCGGCGTCAGCAGGATCGGGTCGAAGCGGTAGACCGGCGCGTAGCTGAGGTCGCCCGGCACATCGACCATCGAGCCGACCACGAGGTCGACGGCGTCGCTGCGCAACAGATCGGTGCCGTCGGCGGTGATCGCGTCCTGCAGCGTCAGGCGCACGTCCGGATGCTGTCGGCGGAACAGGTCGACGATCCGCGGCAGCAGGTAGAGGATCGTCGAGCTGTTGGCCGCGACGGTCAGTTCGCCCGCATCCAGGCCACCCACCTCGCGCCGGAACGCTGCCGGCAGGCCGTCGAGGCCCTCGACCAGCGGTATCGCCAGCGCATAGAGGACCTCGCCCTCGCGGGTGGGCACCAGACGCCGGCCGCTGCGCTCCAGCAGCTTCACCCCGAGCTCGCGCTCCAGCGCCTGCAGCTGCAGCGAAATCGCCGGCTGGCTGACGTAGAGCGCCTCGGCGGCCCGTGAGACTGAACCCAATCGCGTGGTCTGACAGAACGCGCGCAGCGGTTTGAGCCGGTCGCTCTTGTACGGAAACCTGAGGTCTGACGGGGACTTGGCGGGCATATGACTGCTCGTATAAGCGCAGCTGATGATAGGCATTGACAGAACTCGGTTGTCAAATAACCGACTTGGGAGGACGGTCTGCTGCACCGCAATACCGTCGCTGCACACGAAAGGACCGCTCCCGTGAATGCCGTCATCAAGCCTGTCCCGCCCACCGAAGATCCGCGCATCACCGTGCCCGTCGGCAGCCCGGCGGACCTGCTCGACACCCATGCGCTCGCGTTCCTGGCCGACCTGCACGATCACTTCGACGCCCGTCGGCTGGACCTGCTCGCCGCACGCCGGAACTGCCAGGCCGCGTTCGATGCGGGCGCGCTGCCGGACTTCCGTCCCGCGACCCGTGCCATCCGCGAGTCCGAGTGGCGCGTCGCGCCCCTGCCGGCCGCGCTGCGCGACCGCCGGGTCGAGATCACCGGCCCGGTCGATCCGAAGATGGTCATCAACGCCCTGAACTCCGGAGCGAGCTGTTACATGGCCGACTTCGAGGATTCGACCTCGCCGACCTGGGACAACCTGCTGACCGGCCAACGCGCGCTGCGTGATGCGATCAAAGGCACCTTGGAATTCACGTCGGCCGCCGGCAAGCGCTATGCACTCAAGCCCGAGGACCAGCGCGCGGTGCTGATCGTGCGGCCGCGTGGCTGGCACCTCGACGAGAAGCACGTGCGGATCGACGGCGCGCCGATGTCGGGCGCCCTGTTCGACGCCGGCCTGTTCGCCTTCCACAACGCGCACGCGCTCGCGGCCAAGGACCGTGGTCCGTACTTCTACATCCCCAAGCTGCAGTCGATGGAAGAGGCGCAGCTGTGGGACGACGTGCTGACGCATATCGAACGCGCGCTGGGTCTGCCCGCCGGACAGATCCGCGTGACCGTGCTGATCGAAACCCTGCCGGCCGTGTTCGAGATGGACGAGATCCTGCACGCGCTCAAGGGCCGCATCGCCGGTCTCAACTGCGGGCGCTGGGATTACATCTTTTCCTATCTCAAGACCTTCCAGCGACACCGCGACCGCGTGCTGCCCGAGCGCGCGCAGGTGACGATGACCCAGCCGTTCCTGAAGGCGTATTCGGAACTGCTGGTGCACACCTGCCATCGCCGTGGCGCGCATGCGATGGGCGGCATGGCCGCGCAGATCCCGATCGCGGGTAACGATGCCGCCAACGATGCGGCGATGGCACGCGTGCGCACCGACAAGCTGCGCGAGGTCACCGCCGGCCATGACGGCACCTGGGTTGCGCATCCGGCACTGATCCCGCTGGCGAAGCAGATCTTCGACGAACGCATGCGCGGCCCGCACCAGCACGCGATGACGCGCGATGACGTGCTGGTGGACCGCGACGATCTGATCATGCCTTCGATCGGCACGATCAGCCGCGCCGGATTCGATGGCAACGTCGAGGTCTGCGTGCGCTACATCGCCGCCTGGCTCGACGGGAACGGCTGCGTGCCGATCCACCACATGATGGAAGACGCGGCGACCGCAGAAATCGCGCGTGCGCAACTCTGGCAGTGGATCCACTACGCCGATGACGGTCACGCGCCGCTGCATCTCGAAGACGGCACTGCGATCGATGACGCACTGCTCGACCGCGTGCTGCTGTCGCTGCCTTCGAAGCTCACCGGTCAGGACATTCCGGGCGCGGCGCGCGTGCCCGAAGCCATCGCGCTGCTGGAAGACCTGACGCATCGCGACACGCTCGAAGACTTCTTGACGCTGCCGGCGTACCAGCGCCTCGACTGAAGCATTCCTGTGGGAGCGGCCTTGGCCGCGATTCCCGCCTATCGCGGTCAAGGCGCTCCCACGCGCCCCCGAACCGACATCCGCCTTCGAAGGAGATTCGCCATGACCACCCGCCAGCAACAGATCGACGCGCTGCAACAGGACTGGACCACCAACCCCCGCTGGAGCGGCATCCAGCGACCGTACTCCGCGGCCGATGTCGTGCGTCTGCGCGGCAGCGTGCAGCCCGAGCACACGCTGGCCAAGCGCGGTGCCGAGAAGCTGTGGGGGCTCGTCAACGGCGACGCGAGGAAGGGCTACGTCAATGCCTTCGGCGCGATCAGCGCCGGCCAGGCGATGCAGCAGGCTAAGGCCGGTCTGGAAGCGGTGTACCTGTCCGGCTGGCAGGTGGCCGCCGACGGCAACAGTTCCGAGACCATGTATCCGGACCAGTCGCTGTACGCCTACGACTCGGTGCCGACGATGGTCCGCCGGATCAACAACACCTTCCAGCGCGCCGACGAGATCCAGTGGAAGAACATCGCCGACGGCAAGCTCGACGAACGCGAGGCGATCGACTTCTTCCTGCCGATCGTCGCCGACGGCGAGGCCGGGTTCGGCGGTGTGCTCAACGCCTACGAACTGATGAAGAACATGCTCGTCGCCGGCGCCTCGGGCGTGCATTTCGAGGACCAGCTGGCCGCGGTCAAGAAGTGCGGTCACATGGGCGGCAAGGTGCTGGTGCCGACGCAGGAGGCCGTGCAGAAGCTGGTGGCCGCGCGTCTGGCCGCAGATGTGCTCGGCGTGCCGGCGATCGTGCTCGCGCGCACCGACGCCGAAGCCGCGAACCTGCTGACCTCCGATTTCGACGCCAACGACGCGCCCTTCGTCACCGGCGAGCGCACGGCCGAAGGCTTCTACAAGGTGCGCAACGGTCTGGAGCAGGCGATCAGCCGCGGCGTGGCCTACGCACCGTACGCGGATCTGGTCTGGTGCGAGACCGGCACGCCCGACATCGGCTTTGCCCGCGAGTTCGCCCAGGCGGTGCATGAGAAGCATCCCGGCAAGCTGCTGAGCTACAACTGCTCGCCGAGCTTCAACTGGAAGAAGAACCTCGACGACCGCCAGATCGCGAGCTTCCAGGAGGACCTGGCTGCGCTGGGCTACAAGTTCCAGTTCATCACCCTGGCCGGCATCCACATCAACTGGTTCAACAGCTTCCAGTTCGCCCACGACTACGCCCGCGGCGAAGGCATGAAGCACTACGTCGAACAGGTGCAGGAACGCGAGTTCGCTGCGCGCGACAAGGGCTACACCTTCGTCTCGCACCAGCAGGAAGTCGGCGCCGGCTACTTCGACGATGTGACCACGGTGATCCAGGGCGGTGTGTCGAGCGTCACCGCGCTGACTGGCTCGACGGAAGAGGCGCAGTTCTACGGGACGAAAGCGGCATAAGCGGGTTGTGTGCGTATCCGCTGTATGCCCGGAAACAGGCTGCGGTAATCTCGTGGACCGAACAGGCATAGGACGCGTTCATGAAGCTCGCCATCGCAACGATCCTCGGCGTGTTGCTGGTTTCGACCGGCACACCCGCCGCAGGTCAGGATCCGGAGCCTTCCGTCGCAGCGGCGGATGTCTCGGCGGAAGCGGCGCCGCCGCAGGTCGCACAAGAGGAGCCGCGCCTGATCTGCAGGCGCGAAAAGACGATCGGTAGCAATCGCGCGACGCGCGTTTGCCGGTCCCCCGAGCAGCTTCGGGAGCAGCAGCGCGATGCGCAGGACGCCCTGTCACGCAATCGGGCTGTGTCGAGCCGCCGGGGCGACTGAAGGAAGGGGCGGCGGATATCGCCGCCGGTCCGTCCGGAAAGGATCCGGGCCGGCAGCGGATGCCGGCCCGGGTATCGCGTCAGTTGCGGGTTTCGGCGGTGTGCGCCTTCAGCGCATCGGCCAGCCTTGGCACGCCATCTGCGCCGGTCGGCACGGTGATGCTCGAGCCCGTGAACTCCTCGCCGATCGGCTGCGAACGTCCGCCGAGGCAGGTCTCGAGGAAGCCTTCGGCCACCGCGTTGAACGCCTTGTTGTTCTCCGGCCGTGCGAAACCGTGGCCTTCGTCGGGGAACAGCACGTACGTGACAGGAATGTTCTTCGCGGTCATCGCTTCGACGATCTGGTCGCTCTCGGCCTGCTTCACGCGCGGATCGTTGGCGCCCTGGCCGATCAGCAGCGGCCTGGTGATCGCGTCGGCACGGGTCAGTGGCGAACGCTCGGTCAGCCAGGCCTTGCCTTCCTCCGTGCGCGGGTCGCCCATGCGCTTGGTCAGCTGTTCGAAGAAGCTCGCCCAGTACGGCGGCACCGTCGACAGCAGCGTGTTGAGGTTGGCCGGGCCGACGATATCCACGCCACAGGCGAAGGTCTCCGGCGTGAACGTCAGACCCACCAGCGTGGCGTAACCACCGTAGCTGCCGCCCATGATCGCGACCTTGTCCAACGTGGTGACGCCGCTGTCGACCGCCCACTGCACGGCGTCGATCAGGTCATCGTGCATCTTGCCCGCCCACTCGCCGTTGCCGGCGTTGGTGAAGTCCTTGCCGAAGCCGGTCGAGCCGCGGAAATTGACGCTCAGCACCGCGTAGCCGCGATTCGCCAGCCACTGGTCCATCGAACTGTAGCCGTAGCCGTCGCGCGCCCACGGGCCGCCGTGCACCAGCAGCACCATCGGCACCGGCGCATCGGCCTTGCCGTCGTTGTTGGCGTCGGCGTGCTTGGGCAGGGTGAGATAGCTGACGAGGGTCAGGCCGTCGCGCGACTTGAGCTCCAGCGGCCACATCGGCACCAGCGGCTTGCCGTCGAGCGCGGGGCGGCCGGAGAACAGCTCGGTGAGCGTGCCTTCGGCACCGTTCTCGCCGCGGTCGTAGCGGTAGTAGACCACCGGTGATTCAGCGGCCGAGTACGCGACCAGCCAATGCTTGTCATCGAGCGTGCGGCTGTTGATCGAGACCTCGCCCGGGCCGATGGCCTCAAGTGTGGCGAGATCGGCCTTGATGCTGTCGTCGAGCGTCGTCCATTCCTCGCGCAGATAGTTGACCGACACCGCCTGCAGCACGCCGGTGCGCGGATCGGTCAGGCTGCCGCCGACATCGGCGCGCGGATCCTGATGCACGAGGGTCTTCTCACCGGTCGTGGTGTCGATCGCGTACAGCGCGGCGGTGTTGCGCTCGCGCGAGTCGGACATGTACAGCGTCTTGCCGTCCTCGGTCAGCCCGGCGGGCGCGGTGGTCAGCACGTCCTCGAACGGGATGTCGTCCTGCTTCTCCCATGCATCGCCGTTGCGACGCAGGACATCCATGCCGCCGTCCGGCCGGCTGCGCGATGCGAAGCGCAGCACGTAGTCGGCATCGGCGATGTAGCCGGCGATCTGGTCGGTGTTCTGCTCGACCAGCGTGCGTTCGCCGCTGGCGATGTCGACCTTGTAGAGATCGTGCCACTGCGGGTCGCGGTCGTTCATGCCGAGCAGCAGCGTGTCGGGCTGACGATGGCTCACGCCGACGACCTGCGCGGTGGTCTTCGGGAACGGCGTCAGATCGCGCGCCTGCGCGCTCTCGACATCGACCGCGAACAGATGGAAGTCCTCGTCGCCGCCAGTGTCGCGCAGGTACAGCAACGTGCCCGGCTTGTAGGTCCAGAAGTAGCTGCGGATGCCGCGCGCGGTGTCCTGGGTGACCGCCTTCGCCGCGCCCGGGTTGTCGGCCGGCGCGACCCAGACATTCATCGTGCCGTCGACCGGCGCGATCCAGCTCAGATACTGGCCGTCGGGGCTGAGCTGCACGCCGGCGCGTTCGGGATTGCCGAACAGCGCCTCGCGCGGGATGAGCTCGACATCGGTCAGCGTCGTCGGCGCGGCGGCGGCGGGCGTCTGCGCGGCAGGATCAGCATTTTCGTTACGACCGCCACAGGCGGCCAGCGCGACGGCGATGCCGGTCGCGAGCATGAGTTGACGCATTGGTATTCCCCGGGTGAGTTGTGCTGCGTGACGCTAGCGCGGACACGCACCGACAGTGTTGAAAACGCGTTAACCCGCACCCCTGACCGATGGCAGGGACTTTGAAGTCAGTCGCTCACCGGCCGTGGGGTGGCGCCCCGGTAGCCGAGTGCTTCGGTGAGATGCGCCGTGGCGATGGCCTCACTGCCATCGAGGTCGGCAATCGTGCGCGAGACCCGCAGGATGCGGTGCATGGCGCGGGCGGAGAGGTGCAGGGCTTCGATCGCCCGTTCGAGCAGGACCTGATCCTGCGTCGAGAGTCGGCAATCGCGGTCGGTGCCGCCCTGGTCGAGCCGCGCGTTGAGCATGCCGGCGCGTGCGAACTGACGGTCGCGCGCCGCGCGCACGCGCATGGCGACCCGGCTGCTGGGTTCGCCGCCCACGGCATCGGGGCGCAGTGCGGATGGCGGCAGGCGCGGCACGTCGACATGCAGGTCGATGCGGTCCAGCAGCGGCCCGGAGATTCGTGCCCGGTACCGGTTGATTGCGTCCGTCGAACACCGGCATCGCCCGGACACGTCCCCGGCCCATCCGCAGGGGCACGGGTTCATCGCCGCAACCAGCTGGAAGCGGGCGGGAAACTCGCTCTGTCGCGCCGCGCGCGAAATGGTCACGACACCCGATTCGAGCGGCTCGCGCAGGACCTCGAGCGCTTGCCGGCTCCACTCGGGCAATTCGTCCAGAAACAGCACGCCCTGGTGGGCCAGGGACACCTCGCCGGGACGCGGCTCGCCGCCACCGCCGATCAACGCGACGGCGCTGGCCGTGTGGTGCGGATTCCTGAAAGGACGTACGCGCCATGCGCTCGGATCGAAGCCGCGACCACTGATCGACAGCACCGCCGCGGCTTCGAGTGCCTCGGATTCGCTGGCCGCTGGCAGCAGGCCAGGCAATCTTGAAGCGAGCAGGGTCTTGCCGCAGCCGGGGGAGCCGATCAGCAGCAGATGGTGCGCGCCCGCCGCTGCAATCTCCAACGCGCGCCGCGCATGCACCTGTCCGCGTACGTCGCGCAGGTCGGGTGTCTGCACTTCACGCTGCGGTGGCGGCGTCGCCTGCGGTAGGGATTTCCGGCCACCGAGCATCGCGCAGACTTCGAGCAGCGTGCGCGCAGTATGCACGGCGACATCGGACGCGAGTGCGGCTTCGGCGCCGTTCGCCGCCGGCACCAGCAGCGAACGCCCGGTGCCTGCGACTGCAAGCGCGGCAGGCAGTGCACCATCGATCGCGCGCAGTTCGCCGGTCAGGCCGAGTTCGCCGACGAACTCCCAGTCGCGCAGCGCCTCGGCGGAAATCTGTCCGCTGGCGGCGAGGATGCCGAGCGCGATCGGCAGATCGAAACGGCCGCCGCCTTTCGGCAGATCGGCGGGCGCGAGATTGACGGTGATGCGGCGCGCGGGAAATTCGTACTGCGCGCACTGGATCGCGGCGCGTACCCGGTCCTTGGCTTCGCGTACTGCGGCTTCCGGCAACCCGACGATCGACATCGACGGCAGGCCGCCGCCGAGGTGCACTTCGACCTTGACCTCGGGGGCGCGGATGCCTGCGCGCGCACGTCCGTGCACGAGCGCAAGTCCCATGGCGTGTTCCTCTAGTGGGCGATGTCGCTCGCGTTGGCGGTCGACTCGACGCTGGCCGGTGCTGACGGGGCTTCGAGCTGACGCACCTGCGCTTCCAGCGCTTCCAGCTTTTCGCGCGTGCGCAGCAGCACCGCGCGCTGCACCTCGAATTCCTCGCGGGTCACCAGGTCCAGCTTGGCCAGGCCCGACTGCAGCACCGCCTTGAAGTTTTCCTGGATGTCTTCGCGGCTCTCACGCAGGCCCGGCGGTACCAGGCCGCTGAGGCGGCGGGCGAGTTCGTCGACGGAATTCAGATCGATCATCACAGTGTCCTTGATTGCATGGCCAGACTCGCCCGGCGGGTACAGGTATGCCGTCGGCAGCGGCCCCGGAGGGCAGTAGGGGAATCCCGGGGCCTGGCGGGGCGGCACTACAGCATGCGGGTGGGGCCGCGACAAGCCGCGGTTCTCGCGATCGTGTGGGGCGCCGCGTGAGCGTGGCGTATCCTGTGGACGAATCCATACCGGGGAGGGCCATGCAATGAAAATGGTCATGGCGATCATCAAGCCGTTCAAGCTCGACGACGTGCGCGAAGCGCTGGCCGACGTCGGCGTCAACGGCATCACCGTCACCGAGGTGAAGGGTTTCGGCCGGCAGAAAGGCCACACCGAGCTCTATCGCGGCGCCGAATATGTCGTCGACTTTCTGCCGAAGGTGAAGCTCGAAATCGTGGTGACCGACGACATTGTCGACAACGTCGTCGAAGCGATCCTCAAGTCGGCCGGCATGGGCAAGATCGGCGACGGCAAGATCTTCGTCTACGACCTCGAGCGCGCGGTGCGGATCCGCACCGGCGAGCTGGATTCCGACGCGATCTGAGATCGCACCGCGCCGCAACGCACGAGGCCCCGCACTGCGGGGCCTCGTCGTCTCTGCCGGTTTGCGGCTGGAAAGGCTGCTCAGCCCTCACCCAGCGCCTTGGCCACGAACGGCGGCAGCGACTGTGCGCCCTTGTGGATGTCGGCGGTGTAGTACAGCGTCTCGAACGGCTTGGCGCGTGCGTCGGCCTCGCGGAAGTCGAAGCCCTGGCCCTTGCGCGCCAGCGTGCAGCTCCACCAGCCGGTCGGGTAGCACGGCTGCGGGAAGGGCAGGGTCTGGAACGTGGTGAAGCCGGCCTTGCCCATCTCGGCGCGCATGGCCTTGATGAGATCCAGCAGCACCAGCGGCGATTCGGACTGCTGCACCAGGATGCCGTCTTCCTTCAGCGCGCGGTGGCAGCTTTCGAAGAACGCCTTGTTGAACAGGCCTTCGGCCGGGCCGACCGGATCGGTCGAATCGACGATGACGATGTCGACGCTGCCGGGCGCGCAGTTCGCCATGTAGGCGATGCCGTCGTCGAACAAGATCTCGGCGCGCGCATCGCCATTGGATTCGCACAGCTCGGGAAAATACTTCTCTGCCATGCGCGTGACCTGCTCATCGATGTCGCACTGCACGGCCTTCTCGACACCCGGATGGCGCAGCACTTCGCGCAGCGTGCCGCAGTCTCCGCCGCCGATGATGACCACGGTCTTCGGCGCAGCGTGGGTGAACAGCGCCGGGTGCGACATCATCTCGTGATAGAGGAAATTGTCGCGCGTGGTCACCATCATCGCGCCGTCGATGAGCATGACGTTGCCCCAGTCGGTCGATTCAAAGATCTCGATCTTCTGGAACGGCGACTGCACTTCGTCGAGCTTCGCATTGACGCGGAAGCCGATGGCCGAGCCGGCCGTTTCGAAGTTTTCGTAGAGCCAGTTGGGCGCGGTCATGAGGTGTCCTGCAAAGCGGATAAGGGGAAATCGGGCGGTGGCCGGTGGCAGCGGGGCCGCGCACAAGGGGCGAAATTGTAGCGAAGTCCGGGTGTCGGCTTCGTGTCGGGGCCGATGCGATACTGCGACGCACCCGCTGCCGACACCGCCCGAGCCCATGGAAGATCGCCGCGCGGCGCAGGCCGCCACCGCCCGCCACCGCGCACGGGTCCAGCGCCTCGAAACCCTCGCCGCCGCTGCGCCGCGCACGTATCTCGTCCGCGTGCTGCTGCTGGCGCTGGCCGGTTACGGTTTTCTGATCGGCCTGTTGCTGCTGCTTTTGGCCGCGCCGCTGGCGATCGCATGGCGCGTGCTCGTGCAGGGCGTCCGTTTCGAGCCACAACTGGCGATCGTGCTGCTGATCGCCGGCGCCGGCATCGCCGCGCTGGTGCGCGCGCTGTGGGTGCGCTTCGAGGTGCCGGACGGGCGATTGCTGACAGCGGATGAGGCGCCGGCGCTGCAGGCCGAGGTCGAGCGCTTGCGCAAGGCGACCGGGGCGCCGCCACTGGCGGGCATCGTCATCGATACCCAGCTCAATGCCGCCGCGGCCAGCCTGCCGCGCCTGCTCGGCCTCGCCGGACACCGGCATTACCTCGTGCTGGGTCTGCCCTTGCTGAAGCTGCTCGATCGCGACGAGGCCGCCGCGGTGATCGCACACGAATTCGGGCATTTCGGCGAACAGCACGGCCGCCTCGCCGGCTGGCTCTATCGTGTGCGCTTCACCTGGTATCGCGCGGTTGACGGCCTGGCGCGCAGCGGGTTCCTGCTGTCGCTGCCGATCGCGCGTTTCTATGCGTGGTACGCGCCTCTGTTCGACGCGTGGAGCTTCGTGCTCGCACGTGCGCACGAGTTCCGCGCCGACGCGACTGCCGCGCGAGTCGTCGACAGGGACGCGATGGTCAGTGCGCTGCTGCGCATCGAACACGGCAGCGGGCGGATGCAGTCGACGTTGTGGCCGCGCGAGCTGGCCCGCGCCCGCGTGCAGTCGCATCCGCCGGCGCAGCTACTGGCGCCATTGATCGACGGCCTGCGCGCTGCGCCACAGCCGGATCCGGCACGTCTGCTCGCGATTGCCGACCGCGATGTGGATCCCTACGACACCCATCCGATGCTGGCGCGGCGTCTCGACGCTTTGGGCGTGTCTGCCGTCTTGCGTACGCCCGGCGAACCTGCATCGGTGTGGCTCGGCGATGCGCTGGACGCCATCGAACGCGAACTGGACCAGCACTGGCGCACGCAACTGAAGACGGAATGGCAGGCGCTGCACGCGGCTGGCGCGGACGATCGCGCACGCTTCCGTGAGCTCGACGCCCTGCCGCGGCGCTCGGCCGACGACGCCGTCGAGCACGCGCGCCTGTTCGAGACGGTCGAGATCGACCGCGATCCGCTGCCGGCGCTGGCCCGCGCGCATGCCGCGCATCCGGACAGCGCGATGGCGGCGTTCCGGCTCGGCCTGCGGCAGCTGCAGGCAGGCGATCTCGAGGGCATCACCCATCTGCGTCACGCGGTCGCGCGCGATGCAGGCGCGGTCGGGCCGGTTGGCGACGCGCTGTCGGCGCTGCTGCGCGATCCCGACGTGGATGCGCACACGGCCAGCCAGATCACTGCGCTGCGCGACGAACTCGCGCCGCGCGCCGACGACCTGCGTGACCGCGATGCCGTCTTCGATGGCGACGCCCTGCAGCCGCATGATCTCGACACCGCCGCGCTGGGGCGCCTGACCGCCACGCTCGCCAGCCATGAACGCATTGTCGGCGCGTGGCTGGTGCGCAAGCAGGTTGCGATGCTCGAACAGTCCGCGCATTACGTGCTGTTGCTGGACTGGCGCGGCTCCATCGCCAGCGAAGCCGCCGGCCTGCGCGCGGTGTCGGAAGGCCTGCAGCTGCCGGGCAGCCACACCGTGTTCACCGGCAGCGACGCCGCGGCGCTGGCCAAACAGGTGCGGCGCCTGTGCGGCGCGCCGGTCTACCGACGCGGAAAGGGACAGGCGCTCTGAGCGCCACTGCGGCCGGTGTCACCACAGGTTCGGCTGCCAGACCCTAGACTATGCGGCCTTCACGCTCGACCGGAATGCCGCCGATGACCGCCTGGTCCACCGACCTCGCCCGCAAGACCTACTCGATCCCGCACTGGAGCGAGGGGTATTTCGACGTCGATGACGCCGGCCGCATCGTGGTGTCGCCGCGCGGCAAGCACGGCCCGTCGATCGCGCTGCCCGAGGCGGTTGACGCCGCGCGCGCGAACGGCGCGCAGCTGCCGATGCTGGTGCGCTTTCCCGACATCCTCGGCGACCGCCTCGCGCGATTGCAGGACGCCTTCGCGCAGGCCCAGGCCGAATGGGAATATCCGGGCGGCTACACGGCCGTCTATCCGATCAAGGTCAACCAGCACCAGGGCGTCGCCGGCACGCTGGCCACGCACCACGGCGACGGCTTCGGTCTGGAAGCGGGCAGCAAGCCGGAACTGATGGCGGTGCTGGCGCTGTCGCGCCCGGGCGGCCTGGTGGTCTGCAACGGCTACAAGGACCGCGAATACATCCGTCTCGCGCTGATCGGCCGCAAGCTCGGCCTGCAGACCTTCATCGTGGTGGAGAAGCCGTCCGAGCTCGCGCTGGTGATGGAGGAAGCCGCCGCGCTCGGCGTCAAGCCGGGTCTGGGCGTGCGCATGCGTCTGGCTTCGCTCGGCGCCGGCAAGTGGCAGAACAGCGGCGGCGACAAGGCCAAGTTCGGTCTCAACCCGCGCCAGTTGCTGGATTTGTGGAAGAAGCTGCGCGATGCCGGCATGGCCGACTGCCTCCAGCTGCTGCATTTCCACATGGGCTCGCAGATCTCCAACGTCCGCGACATCGCCAACGGCATGCGCGAGGCGGTGCGCTATTTCGTCGAACTGACCAAACTCGGCGCGACGATCAGCCACGTCGACGTCGGCGGCGGTCTGGGCGTCGATTACGAAGGCACGCGCTCGCGCAGCTACAACTCGGTCAATTACGGCATCCGCCAGTACGCCGGTTCCATCGTGCAGCCGCTGGCCCAGGCCTGCGCCGAGCACGGTCTCACGCCGCCGCGCATCGTCACCGAATGCGGCCGCGCGATGACCGCGCATCATGCGGTGCTGGTCGCCAATGTGTCGGAAGTCGAGCGCGCGCCCGAAGGCCGCGTGCCCGACCTGCACGACGACGAGCCGGCCGTGGTCGCGAACCTGCGCGAGTTGCATGCCGAGCTGACCTCGCGGCCGGCGGTCGAGCTGTTCCACGAGGCGCAGCACCATCACGCCGAAGGCCTGGCCCTGTACGCGCTCGGCCAGCTGGACCTGACCCATCGCGCGCGCATCGACGACCTGTTCTATGCGATCGCGCATGCGGTGCGCGCGCGACTGAGCTATGACGAGAAGAGCCACCGGCCGCTGCTCGACGAACTCAACGAGCGTCTGGTCGACAAGTACTTCGTCAACTTCAGCGTGTTCGAATCGATGCCCGACGTGTGGGCGATCGACCAGGTGTTCCCGATCGTGCCGATCGAACGCCTGGATGAAATGCCCGAGCGTCGCGGTGTGATTGCCGATCTGACCTGCGATTCCGACGGCAAGATCGACATCTACGTCGAGAACGAGGACCTCGACACCTCGCTGCCGCTGCATCCGCTGCGCAAGGGCGAGCAGTACCGGCTCGGCTTCTTCATGGTCGGCGCCTACCAGGAAATCCTCGGCGACATCCACAACCTGTTCGGCGACACCGACGCGGTGGAAGTGAAGATCGAAGGCGATGGCATCACGGTCGTGCAGCAGCGTCGCGGCGACACCACCGACGTGATGCTCGACTACGTGGGCTATCGCCTCGAAGACCTGCGCGCGCGCTACACCGCGCTGGTCGACGACGCGGCGCTGGCCGCCGACGAATCGCAGCGGCTCAAGGACGCGCTGGAAGCCGGACTCACCGGCTACACGTATCTGGACGACACGCCGCTGGAGTGAGTTACGGAGACAGCTGGCCGTGGAGCCGGCGCAATTCGTCTGCGGTGACGACGCCGTCGCGGTTGTAGTCGGCCAGCAGAAGCTGGCTGATGCCACGCTGGATGTAGTCCTCTTGCGTGATCCGGCCATCACGGTCGAAGTCGAAGTAGGTGAACGCCAGATCGACCGTGTATTCGAACTGCGCCGGCGTGAGCGCGCCGCGGCCGCCGCCGTTGAGGCGAAGGTGCAGCAATTGCTGTTTGCGGACTTCATCCCGGCTGAGCAGGCCGTCTCCATCCAGGTCGTATTTTCTGAAGTCGGTGCCGGAATCGGGTCGGATCTCGGCCGGCGTGATGCGTCCATCGCCATCGGTGTCGACGCGCTCGAACAGGCCCGCTACGTCGAAACTCGTCTGTGCAAGCGTGACGAGCGGAGCGAGCAACAGCGGCGCGAGCGCCGCGACATGGATTCGTTTCATGGGTCTGGCGTCCTGCCATGGATGTGTGGCGGACACGTTAGCAATGCGGCGGCGCGCGCCGCGCCGCGTCGTCGCATCGGAATTTCCCGCACGCCGCGTCATCCCATCGCGTACCGGTGACATGCAGCAGCCCGTCGGTGTCGGCAATCGGACGCGATGTCGGGTCTATGCTGCGGCGCTATCGCGGCATGCCGCGTTCCACGTCGACAGGAGATCCGTCATGCGTCATTTCACGCTCGCCCGTGCCGTTCTGACCCTCGCGCTCGCCGCCGTGCTCGCCGCCTGCGCCGAGCCAGCGCCGCCGCCGGCCACCGTCGATGCACCGCCGCCGCCGATGACCACGGCCGACACCGCGCCCATCGCCGACAGCGCCGACGTGCATCGTTTCAGCATCGGCAGCCTCGACGCGACGGTTCTGCGTGACGGCGATATCCGCTTTCCAAATGACGGCAAGACAATCGGCATCGGCGCGCCCAGGGCCGAAGTCGATGCGCTGCTGACGAAGGCCGGCGAACCCACCGACATCGTGCATCTGAGCGTGCAGGCGCTGCTGGTGCGCAGCGGCGATCGCGTGCTGCTGTTCGACACCGGCGCCGGCGATGCCGACTTCGCCGATGCCGGCCGTCTGCCCGCGTCGTTGCGCGCGGCGGGCGTCGAGCCGGCACAGGTCACCGACATCTTCATCAGCCACGCGCATCCCGACCACGTTGGCGGGCTCGTCGACGACGCCGGCCAGGCCGTGTTCGCGAATGCGACCGTGCACCTGTCGGCGCCGGAATGGCAGGCGTTGCAGGCCGAAGCTTCGAATGCCGCGCTGGCGGCAGCCATCGCACCGCGTGTCGACGCGTTCGCACCCGGCGCGGAAGTGGTGCCGGGCGTCACCGCGGTCGCGGTCGAAGGCCATACGGCAGGTCACAGCGCCTACGAGATCGCCGACGGTGACGCGCGCCTTCTCTACCTCGGCGACGGCGCGCATCACTTCGCGGTGTCGGTGCAGCGCCCGCAGTGGGCGATCGCGTTCGACGGCGACGCCCCGGCCGCCGAAGCCAGCCGCGAAGCCTTGCTGACCCGCGCGGCCGACAGCGGCGTCACCGTGGCCTCGCCGCATTTCCCGTATCCGGGATTGGGTCAGATCGTGCGCCGCGATGGCGGCTTCATCTGGGCGCCGCTGCAGTAGACCCTCATGCCGATGCGGACGCGTGCCGTCCGCATCAGCTTCAACGCGTCGGCGCGATGACGCCCTGGTGCATGCGGACCAGTTCCGTACGCGTGACCTTGCCGTCGCCGTCGTGGTCCGCCATCAGCAGGCCGCGCACGAAGGCCTGTTGAATTTCGGCGCGCGTGACCCGGCCATCGCCGTTGGAATCCCAGAGCTGCATCGTCGCCTGTCGCAGCATGACGTGGATGTCGGGCGGAAATCCGACGCCACCCGGGCTGCCTTTGGCGATCTGCGGGTCGAGCTCGGCGATGACCAGCACCTCGTCCCGGTTCGTATCGAGTGTCCGGAATACCCGCGCCGCTTCCGCGCGGGCTTCGGCCTGGTCGATCACGCCATCCCGATTGGTGTCCTGCTCGGCGAACATGCGGTCCACCTCGGGATTGGCCGACCCGGTCGTGGAGACGACCAGCAGGAGGACGAGCAGGGCAGTGGTGCAAAGGCTCCGGAACATGACGACTCCTTGTCGGCGGGACGCGCGTACATGCGCATCACGAGTGTAGCGAGAGCACGCGTACGCCGCCCGCGCTGCCTCAGGCCTCGCGATGGATCTGGAAGCCCGCGAACGACTGGCTCACCGGCATCACTTCGAGGCGGTTGATGTTGAGGTGCGGCGGCAGGTTCGCCACCCACCACAAGGTGTCGGCGATGTCGTCGGCGACGATCGGCTGGCTGCCCGCGTAGAGCGTGTCGGACGCGCTCTGGTCGCCGCTGGTGCGCACGAGGGTGAACTCGGTTTCGGCCAGGCCCGGTTCGATCGAGGTCACGCGCACGCCGGTGCCGTGCAGATCACTGCGCAGGCCCAGCGAGAACTGGGTGACGAAGGCCTTGGTGCCGCCGTAGGTGTTGCCGCCGGGGTAGGGATAGCTGCCGGCGATCGAACTGATGTTGAGGATCGCGCCGCGGCGTTCGATCAGCGTCGGCAGCAAGGCATGCGTCAGCGTGACCAGCGCGGTGACGTTGGTGTCGATCATCTGCCGCCACTGGGCGAGATCCGCGCGCTGCGCCGGTGCGGTGCCGAGCGCGAGGCCGGCGTTGTTGACCAGCGCGTCGATGTCGCGGAAGTCCGCCGGCAACGCGTCGAGCGCGGCGTGCATCGCGGCTTCGTCGCGGATGTCGAACGCGGCGGTGTGCAGGCGCTCGCTGCCGTGCGCATCGACCAGTGCCTGCAACCGCTCGGCGCGACGACCGGTCGCGACCACGCGCCAGCCGCCGGCGAGAAAACGTGCGACAGCAGCCGCGCCGAAACCGGAGGTGCCGCCGGTGATGAGAATGGTGCGGGTCATGACGGGTCTCCTTGGAACGCGGCGCACCGGCGGGCGGCGCGCGATCGATGCGGCATCAGGCAACGCGGGCGCGTGCCGTCCGCGCCGGGCTGCGACTCAGTCGGACGCCTGGTCCGCGCAGCACTTCTTGTACTTCTTGCCACTGCCGCAGCCGCAGGGGTCGTTGCGGCCGGGCACATCGGCGCGCTTCGCCGGCGCCGGGCGGCGGTCGTGCAGACGCTGCAGGTACATGTCGTAGAGCATGTCGGGCAGGTCATAGGTCAGGTCGAAACGCTCGTCGAGGGTGAGCATGTCCTCGGCCGTCATCTCCGCATCGGCGAGTTGCGCGGGATCGACGATCGCCAGACGCGTGATCACGCCCAGATCGTTGTCGATCGCCTCGTGGTCGTCCATCCACTTCGCCCAGTCCTCTTCGAACTGCGCGGCACCGCGCAGGAAGCCCGCGGCCCAGGCGGCGGCGAACGGGAAATCTTCGGGAATGCCGTCGAGCGCATCGGCGCCGTCGGCCTTCTCGTCGTCGCCTTCGGATTCGGGCGGCAGGCCGAGCAACGGCATCAGCGATTCGCGATCGTTCGCTTCCGAAGGATCGTGGCGGATGCGCTGTTCGACTTCGGCGGCCAGTCGCGTGATCAGCGCCTCGGCTTCGCGGGTCTGGCGCTCGTCGCGGCGCGCCACCGCGCCCGTGCCCCAGACCGCCGGGAACACCGTCGGCAGTTCGACATCGACAGGACCGACCGCGAGCGCGGACAGAAAACCGTCGAGCATTTCCAGATTGCCGAGGCCGGTTTCGGGGTCGGTGCAGCGGTCGAGCAGCACATCCAGCCGGTCGAGTTCGGTGTCGCTGAGTGCGGTCGTGGGCTGGGTGTTCATGCGGGTTCGGCAACGTGCGGGGTGGTACAGCTTACCCGCTGGCCGGTCACCAGATGCCGGGCAGCAGGCGTCGCGTCGTGCGTGCGTAGTCGGGATAGTCGACCGGGAACGCCGCCGTCAGCGCGGCTTCCTCGATACGGATGCGCCCGCGCAGTGCGAACCATAACGGCGCGGCGACGACCAGCGGCGCCAGCCAGCTGCCGAGCACGCACAGGAAACCCACGAAGGTGATCAGCAGCCCGGTGTACGAAGGGTGGCGCAGCCGCCGGTACGGACCGCGGCGGATCAGCGTGTGGTCGGCAGCGATGGCGACATCGACAGTGAAATGTTCGGCGAGCACGCGGATCGCCCACCAGCGCAGCAGCATGCCGACAAGCATCAGCATGCAACCGCTCCACAGCAGCGCGGGTTGCCAGGCCGGCGGGAAGCGTCCCGGCGGCCAGATCGACACGACCAGTGCCACGGTCACGCAGCCGCCGATCACCAGCACCAGCCGTGCCAGCGTGCCGGCATCGCGACTGCGATCGGACGCGCGATGGCGCAGTCCGATCCACAGTTCGCTGCAGCACCACAACAGACTCATCGCCGCGAACACGAGGACGCCGGCCATGGCCACGCTCCGGAGAAGGGAGCGCCGAGCCTTGCAGGTTCAATGTGATGTCGGAGTGCCGGGACCGGGTTTCGCCGGCGGTTTGCGCGCCGGCGTTTCGGTTTCGACCGGTTCGCTCGGTGCGCGTCGCCGACCGGTCGTGGATTTGCCGCGGGTGCGCGCCTTCGTCGCCCGGTGTTTCTGCAGCATGTCTTCGGCCAGCACCACGTCCTCGGACAGGATCCCCGCCGCGCGCGCGATCGCGATCCGCGCCGCCGCCCGGTTCTCGTCCGGATTGGCCTGCAGCAATTCGCGGATCGCCTCGCGCACCGACGCCTGCGCGTTGTGCTTCAGCTTCAGGTCGCTGCCCTGCTGGAACAGCGCCAGCAACACGTCGACGACGGGTTTGATCAGTGCCGCTTCGATGGTCATGGCGCCCTTCCTCCCTTGAGCCTCCATTGTCCGCAGGCGGATCGCGTGGGCTGCGATCCGGTTGGGACGGGGGGCACGGAATGGGCCTCCGGGCTTGGGCAACGTTCTGCGATGCAGGTGGTCCGCTTAATAAGCCCCTCTCCCCTTGGGAGAGGGGTTGGGGTGAGGGATCGGACGCTCGCGGTGGTGTGGGGAGAGGCGCCGCCCCAATCGCCATGCGACAGGCGACGACCTGACGGCATGAAAGTCAGCCCTCACCCGACGCGCGTTGCGCGTCGACCTCTCCCAAAGGGAGAGGTGCTCACTCTGTCTGGGCGATGGCAGCTTCTAGCCCCTCTCCCTTCGGGTGAGGCTGCACGTCTGCGAGCCATGGGCTCGCGTGCGGACGAACGCCCTCGCGTCAGCGCGAGGGCGGGGGCGCGGAGCGGGGGTTGGGGTGAGGGCAAACGTCCGCCGGGTGCCGAACGCAAGCACCGGAGATCTGCCCTCACCCGACGCGCGTTGCGCGTCGACCTCTCCCGGAGGGAGAGGTGTTCAATCACTCCGCCATCGGCGAAGCCGCTTGGCTTACTGCGCCTTGATCGCCAGCGCCGGCAGACCGCCATTCCCGAGCTTCTGCTTGGCCTCCGCCAGATCGGTCGCGGTGCCGTAGGGGCCCATGCGGACGCGGTAGACGGTGCGGCCGGCGGCTTCGCCAGATTCCACGCGTGCGGTCAGGCCGAGCAGGGCGATGCGGGCCTTCAGGGCTTCGGCGTCGCCGGAGGTGCTGAACGAGCCGGCCTGCAGGATGTAGCGGGCATCGCCGGCTGCGGCAGGCGCGGCGCGGGCGGCGGTGGCCGGCGCGGTGGTCGCCTGTTGTGCGGGCGTCGGGCGCTGTTCCGGAAGCGGTTGCGGGCCGGCCGTCGTGCCGCCGGCCATGTCGGCGGCGTCGGGATGCCGGGCCTGCAGGGCCTGCTGCTGCGCTTCGGCGCGACGCTGGCGCTCGGCTTCGGCGCGCGTGCTGGCGGCGAGTTCGGCGTCCGTCATCGGGACTTCCTGCTCGGGCAGCATCGTGTAGAAATCGTAGTCGGTCGAGGCGCCCTGCTGGTCCGCCGCGGCACGCGGACGCTGACCGGCCGGGGTCGGCAGTTCGGGTTCCGCGTCCGCGTCCGTGGTGCTGGCCGCCGGTTGCGCATCGGGATTCGGGCTCGGACGGAAGAAGCCGTCCTGGGCATCGGGCTTGAGCAGGCGCGGCACCGCCAGCACGATGCCGAGTGCGAGCACCACACCGATGATCATCCATGCCCAGCCCGGCAGTCCGCCGGAGCTGCCGCCGTTGCGTCGGGCCTGGGTCTTGCCGCGTCTTGCCGCCATTACATCGCCTCCGGGGCCTGCACGCCGAGCAGCGTGAGGCCGTTGCGCAGTACCTGTCGCACTGCAGTGGCCAGCGCCAGACGTGCATCGCGCACGTCGGCGTCGTCGACCAGAAACTGGTGATCGTTGTAGTACGTCTGGAAGCCCTGTGCCAGCTCCAGCAGGTAGGTCGCGATCAGGTGGGGTTCAAGCTGCGCGCCCGCGGCGGCCACGATTTCCGGCCAGCGCGACAGGTCGATCAGCACGTCCCGCAACGCGACGTCCGCCATGTCCGGCAACTGCGCCAGCCCGTTCTGCAGGTCGAACGCGAGACCCGCGTCGCCGAGCTTGCGCAGCAGGCCGCAGATGCGCGCGTGCGAGAGCTGCACGTAGTAGACCGGGTTGTCGAGCGACTGGCTGCGTGCCAGGTCGATGTCGAACACCAGCTGCGAATCGGGCTTGCGCGCGACCAGGAACCAGCGCGTCGCATCGCGGCCGGCCTCGTCGATCAGATCGCGCAGCGTCAGATAGCTGCCGGCGCGCTTGCTGAGCTTCACTTCCTCGCCGCCGCGCATCACCGTGACCATCTGGTGCAGCACGTATTCCGGCCAGCCCTGCGGAATGCCGGCATCCAGTGCCTGCAGCCCGGCGCGCACGCGCGCCAGCGATCCGTGGTGGTCGGCGCCGAGTTCGGTGATCGCCCGCGTATAGCCGCGCTGCCACTTCGACAGGTGATAAGCCACGTCCGGTACGAAGTACGTGTAGGTGCCGTCGGACTTGCGCATCACGCGGTCCTTGTCGTCGCCGTAGTCGGTGCTGCGCAGCCACAGCGCACCGCCTTCCTCGTAGGTGTGGCCGTGGGCGACGAGCTCGCGCACGGTCTCCTCCACCTTGCCGTCGGCATACAGCGACGATTCGAGGAAATACACGTCGAAGCCGACGCCGAACGCGGCGAGATCTTCGTTCTGCTCACGGCGCAGCCAGGCCACGGCGAAGCGGCGGATCGCATCGAGATCGTCGGCGTCATCGACGCCCGCAACGCTGACACCGTCCACTTCGACCGTCTCGCCATCGAGGTACGCACGTGCGACATCGCCGATGTAGTCGCCGTTATAGGCGTCGGCTGGCCATTCGGCGTCGCCGGGCTTGAAGCCCTTGGCGCGCGCGCGGGTCGAGCGGGCGAGATTCTCGATCTGCACGCCGGCGTCGTTGTAATAGAACTCGCGCTTGACGTGCCAGCCGTTGGCATCGAGCACGCGCGCGATGCAGTCGCCGATCACCGCCGCGCGGCCGTGGCCGACATGCAGCGGGCCGGTGGGGTTGGCCGACACGTATTCCACGCCCGCGGTCTGCGAGGCACCGCTGTCATTGCGGCCGAATGCATCGCCTTGCGTGTGCACGGCGACCAGCTGGTCGCGCCACGCATTCGCGGTCAGGCGGAAATTGAGGAAGCCCGGGCCGGCGATCTCGACCGAGGCGATCGAATCGTTGACCGGCAGCGCATCGACCAGCGCCTGCGCGATGGCGCGCGGGTTCGACTTCGCCGGTTTGGCCAGCAGCATCGCCGCGTTCGTCGACGCATCGCCGTGGCTGCGGTCCTTCGGGCGTTCGACGACGAAGGCGGGCGTGGCGAAGTCGGCGGGCAGGGTGCCGGCCTCGCGGAGGGCGGCGATGGCCTGCTCGACGAGCGGATCGATCAGGGCGCGGAGCTGGGATTTCACGGAATTTCGATCGCGGACAAACGGCCTGCCATTGTACGCGAGCGGGGTGGCCGGCCCCGGGGTTCAAGCCCTGCCATGTGTTCCACGATGGACGGGGCCCAGGCGATCGAAGCCCGCCTCCGCGACGCGGGGGAGGGTTGGGAGGGGGCAAACGCTCCGATTGCTTCAAGCTGCTCGAGCGCGACGAAAGCCGTCGCACGAACCCGGTCGTTCCCACCGCTGACGGTTCGCCCCCACCCAACCCTCCCCCGTACACGGGGGAGGACTTCAGGGCAGCGGCAATCGCCGCTTACGCCGTATGCTTTGCGCCCCCCGATGTCGGCCGCTCGCGTGGACGCGTTGTTTCCCGAACTGATCTGGCTGGTCTGCGTCGCCTTCATGGCCGGGCTGGTCGATGCCGCGGTCGGCGGGGGTGGCCTGGTGCAGTTGCCGGGCCTGTTCACCGCGTTGCCGCAGCACACGCCCGCGGCGCTGCTGGGCACCAACAAGTTCAGTTCGTTCTTCGGCACCGCCGCCGCCGGCTGGCGCTATGCGCGCAACGTGCGCTTTCCGTGGGCGCCGGTGCTGTTCGCCGCGGCGACCGCCTTCGTGTTCTCGTTTCTCGGTGCCACGACGGTGACGCTGCTGCCGCGCGACGCGGTGCGGCCACTGATCCTCGCGCTGCTGATCGCGATGCTGGCCTATACGCTGGTCAAGAAGGATTTCGGCGCGCTGCACCGGCCGCGGGATGTCGGTCGTCGTGAACTCGGCCTGGCGCTGCTGATGGGCGCGGGAATCGGCTTCTACGACGGCCTGTTCGGCCCCGGCACCGGCAGCTTTCTGATCTTTCTGTTCATCCGCTTCTTCGGACTCGACTTCCTGCGCGCCACCGCTGCGTCGAAAATCGTCAACATCGCGACCAATCTGGCCGCGCTGTCGTTCTTCGTGCCCTCGGGCCACGTGTTGCTGGCATTCGCAGTACCGATGGCGGTGGCGAACGTCGCCGGCGCATTCGCGGGCACCCGGCTCGCGCTGCGTGGCGGCACGCCGGTGATCCGCAAGCTGTTCGTGACCCTGGTGGTCGTGCTGATCGCGAAGATGGGCTGGGACACCTTCGCTGGCGCCTGAGCGCCAGTGGAGACACACCTCAGCGGCGGCTGCCGCCCACTTCGATGAAGCGCAGGAACTCGGCGCGGGTGCGGGCGTCTTCGCGGAAGCTGCCGAGCATCGTCGAGGTGATCATGCTCACGCCGCGCTTGTGCACGCCGCGGGTGGTCATGCACTCGTGCGCGCCTTCGACGACAACGCCCACGCCCAGCGGCGCCAGCGCGCGCTGGATGCAGCCGGCGATCTGCGCGGTCATCTTTTCCTGCACCTGGAAACGCTTGGCATAGGCCTCGACCACGCGCGCCAGCTTGCTGATGCCCACGACCTTGCCGGCCGGCAGATAGCCCACGTGGACCTTGCCGATGATCGGCGCCATGTGGTGCTCGCAATGGCTTTCGTACTCGATGTCGCGCAGCACGATCATCTCGTCGTAGCCGGCCACTTCCTCGAACGTCCGCGCGAGATATGCGTCAGCGTCCGTCGCATAACCGCTGAACCACTCGGTGTAGGCATCGGCCACGCGGCGCGGGGTGTCGAGCAGGCCTTCGCGCGCGGGATCCTCGCCGGCCCAGCGCAGCAGGGTACGGACCGCCGATTCGGCGTCGTCGCGGCTGACGCCGTGGCGGGCGTCGGAATCAGAAGAACGGGTCATGGGCAGGCACCGCGGCAAAGAGCGCCATGGTACCGCGTCGTATTCACCGCATCGGTGGTGGACGCTCAGCCGACCTTGGGGCCGGGTGAGTCCAGGGCGACTTCGACGCCGCCATCGGGTGTGCGGGACCAGGCATCCTCGACCGCGCCGCGCGCCTCGATCCAGCCCAGGCGCGAGGTGTCACGCGCGCCGCTCCATTCCTTCTCGAGTTGGCGCGCGACCTCGTCGAAGCGGGTGCCGGCATGACGCTGGCGGCTGTCGCGGCCGAACCGGTAGGCCGGTGCATAGTCGTTCCAGTGCCGGCCGGCCGAGTAGTAGGACGCCTGGGGAAGGCCGGCCTTGAACTCGGCCTCGAGCGCCTCCTCGCCCTCCGCTGCGGCTTCGGCCGGTGTGCGGTTTGCCGGTGGCGGGGTGCTGTTGTGCAGATCGTTGGTCATGGGGTCCACTGGGCGCACCAGCGCCGACAAGGCGTGTGTGAGGGTGCGCGACATCGGCAACGCTAGGGACGCCGCTGTCTGATGCCAGTGAAAGGCGCTTGTTGTCTCGACCCCGGAACAGCTGCGATTCAGCGCGACGCCGCCCTGTCGTCGAGGCTGGCCAGCACCGCGGCCGTGAACGCGGCGGGGTCGAAGCGCTTGCCGGTCGCATCCTCGCCACGGCGCACGAGCACCACGCCGCGCGAGGGCACCACGATCACGTACTGCCCGCGGTTGCCCATCGCGGCGAACGTATCGGCAGGCACGCCGGGCGCGCGCTGCATCAACCACAAGGTCGCGCCGTAACCGAGATCGCCTTCGGGCTGCGGGCCGGATGGCGTGGTTGCCGCGCGCACCCAACCGTCCGGCAGCAGGCGGCGGCCTTCGAACACGCCGCCCTGCTGCAGCAGCAGGCCGAAGCGGGCGAGATCACGCGCGGTCGACCAGACCTGGCTCGACAGCACGAAGCCGCCGCGCCAGTCGGTCTCGGCCACGGTGCGGGTCATGCCCAGCGGCCAGAACAGGTCGGTGAACGGTCGCGACAGCGCGCGGGCCTCGTCGCCGGTCGCCGCACGCAGCGCGTGCACGGCCAGCACGCTGTCGTTGTTGGCGTAGCGGAACTGCGTGCCCGGTGGATGCGCCAGCGGCCAGCCGGTCGCGGACTCCGCCACGGTGACACCGCCGAAGTACAGCGCGTCGGTGCGGTTGCCGGCGGCGTCGCTGTGCAGGCCGCTGCGCATGCGCAGCAGCTGGTCGACGGTGATCGCGGCGCGCGGATCGCCCGGCGCCTGCCATTCGGGCACCGGCGCCGGTTTTGCGGCGTCGAGTTCGCCGGCCGCCTGCGCCACGCCGACCAGCGCGCCGGCCAGGCTCTTGGCCACCGACCAGGTGCGCTGCGAGGTGTGCGGGCCGAAACCGTCGCGATAGCGCTCGGCGACGATGCGCCCGTCCTGCAGCACCAGCACGCCGGTCGTCGTATGGCCTTCGCCGTAGTCCGGCGTGTCGAACGCGGCGGCGACAGCGGACTCGAGCGCGGCCGCATCGCCGCGTGGCGTTGCACTCGCGTCGCGTTCGCCCCGTGGCCAGGGCCGATCATCGAGATCCGGCGTCGCGACATCGAAGCGCGGCAAGGCTGCGATTGCATCGGCATCCACGCCGATCGGCAATTGCGCGCAGCCGAGGTTCGGTCGCCATGCGGCGATCCGTGGCGGCAATGCGTCGTCGAACGCGACCGAGACCGTGCGCGCGTCGGCATCGACCACCGCGTCCAGCGCCAGCACGTCGTCCTGGTAGTCGGGATAGATACCGATGAACTCCAGTGCCTGCGCCTGCGCCGGCGTGCGACCGGCATTGAACTGCACGCTGCACAGCGTCAGCGCCTTGTAGCCGGCGGCGATCGCGCGTGCATGGGTCGCGCGTTCGCGTTCGGCCGTCGACTGCGCGGCAGCGGACGTGGTGATGAGCAACAACGGCAGCAACAGGGTGAGACGCATCGGCATTCCGGCGGCGGGACTGAACGCCAGTGTAGGCGTCGCGCTTTGCCGCGCGACCCGCGACGGGCATCATGTCCGGCCGGACACACGCAACACACGGAGCAGGACATGACGGACGCCACTGGCACGCGACGCATCAAGCGTTCGAAGACGACGGCCCTGCTGTTGATGGGCACCGCGCCGTTGCTGTTCAGTGCCTGCCAGCGCACCGCACCGGTCGAAGTGCAGGACGGCCTCTACACCTCGGTCGAAACCTGCGCGCAGGCAGTCGGTGACACCGCCACCTGCCGCATCGCCTTCGAACAGGCCAGGTTGCAGGCCGCCGACACCGCGCCGCAGTACAGCAGCCGCGCCGCCTGCGAGGCCGAGTTCCCGGCCGAGGAATGCGTCGAGCAGAAGACCTCGACCGGTCATTCCTTCATCGGTCCGCTGATGGCCGGGTTTTTCCTGTCGTCGATGTTGAACAACCGCGGCGGACTTGCCCAGCAGACGCCGCAGGCCTCGCCCGCGTTCCGCGACAACCGCCAGGGCTGGCTGCGCCCGAACGGCGCACCGGGCGCCGGTCGCGCCGGCATGGCGCCGGTGTCGGCGACGCCGGATCGCGCGGTCACCGCGAATCGCGGCGGCTTCGGCCGTTCGGCCAACGGTCGCAGCACCGGCGGCTGAGGTGCGGCGCGTCGCAATCGTCGAGCGCGGCGACTGGCAGGCGCAGGCCGCCGAATGCGGCTTCCGGTTCCACACCATCGACGGCGCCCGCTACTGGGACGAACGCGCGTACTACGCGTTTTCGATGGCGCAGATCGAGCACGACCTCGAAGACCCGAGCCTCGAACTGCACCAGATGGCGATGGGCCTGGTCGACGAGATCGTCGAGAGCGATGCGCTGATGCAGCGCCTCGCGATTCCGGAGGCCTTCCGCGACTGGATCGCCGAGAGCTGGCGTCGCCGAGAACCGCATCTCTACGGCCGCCTGGATTTCGCCTACGACGGGAATGGTCCGGCCAAGCTCTACGAGCTCAATTACGACACGCCGACCTCGCTGTTCGAGGCCGCGTTCTTCCAGTGGCAATGGCTCGAGGACCAGCGCGCCAGCGGCCGCCTGCCGCGTGACGCCGACCAGTTCAATTCGATCCACGAAGCGCTGGTCGACCGCTTCGCAGAACTCGCATCGAGCCTGCCGCCGCCGCTGCTGTTCGCCGCCGTGCGCGAATCGGAAGAAGACCAGGGCACGATCGCCTACCTGCGCGATTGCGCTTCGCAGGCCGGGCTACACGGCGCGACGATCGCGCTGGAAGACATCGGCCTGTCCGAAGACGGCCGCTACACCGATCTCGACGACACGGTGATCGGCTCACTGTTCAAGCTGTATCCGCTCGAAGACCTGTTCAACGACGACTTCGGCCGCGCGCTGCCTGAATCCGGCCTGCGCCTGATCGAGCCGCCGTGGAAAGCCGTGCTCAGCAACAAGGGCCTGCTACCGCTGCTGTGGGAGCGGCATCGCGGGCATCCGAATCTGCTCGCGGCCGAATTCGACACCGGCGGCGACCTGCCCGCCGGCTGGGTGCGCAAACCGCTGCACTCGCGCGAAGGCGCGAACATCGAACTGCACCTCGCCGATGGCCAGCGCCTGCACAGCGATGGCCCCTACGCCGGCCCGAGCATCCGCCAGGCCGCGCACCCGCTGCCCGCGTTCAACGGTCATTACCCGATGGTCGGCAGCTGGATCGTCGGCGATCACGCGTGCGGCATCGGCATCCGCGAAGACGATTCGCCGATCACCCGCGACAGCGCACGCTTCGTGCCGCATGCGATCGTCGAAGCGGATGCGCCGGCGACGTTTTACGCTTGATGTGATCGTTGAGCGCTCGATCTCTCAGGAATCGAAGCGCGGATCATCGAAGCTGCTTGAGCCCTCCCCCGCAAGCGGGGGAGGGTTGGGTGGGGGCGAATCCTCCGCGCTCACAGAATCAATCCATGCGCACACCCCGCACCTCGATCCACGCATCCACCACACGACAGACGCCATCCGGATTCGACAGCACATCGTCGTTCCAGAAGCGCAACACATGAAAGCCGCATCGGCGCAGATATGCATCGCGCGCTGCATCGGATCGCGAACCGTTGTGCTGCCCGCCATCCACTTCGATCACCAGCGCAGGTTGCAGACACGCGAAGTCGACGATGAACGGTCCGACCGGGTGCTGTCTTCGGAACTTCAGATTGCAGCGCTGTCGTGCACGCAGGTGACGCCAGAGGGCGTGCTCTGCCGGCGTCATTGCACGTCGCAGACGTTTTGCGAGCAGGTTGCGTTGGCCAGCACGCATACGGGAGATCCTGAGCCGATGAACTGACCAGACTGGGTTCGGAGCGGGTGGCATCACCAGCAGATCAGACGCCTTGCGAGCGTGGGGTTTGCCCCCACCCAACCCTCCCCCGCGCGCGGGGGAGGGCTAAAAGCGTGCACGACATGTGTCTGGGGCCCGACGCCGCTCTCTGAGCCCTTCCCCGCCTGCGGGGGAGGGTTGGGTGGGGGCAGCCCGTCAGTGCCGGAGTGGTTGTATCGCGCGCATGCACGCGGTCGAAAACCGGCCGGCCTTCCAACTCCGAGTGCCCACCCAGTACATCTCATCCGTTATGCAGCCTTCACTCCTGCGATCATGTACGCATGACCACACCGCTCCCGTTCTCCGCGCTCGCGCTGCCGCCCGCCCTGTTGCAGGGCGTCGATGCCCTCGGCTACACGTCGATGACCCCGATCCAGGCCGAGTCGCTGCCGCCGATCCTCGAAGGCCGCGATGTCATCGCCCAGGCGCCGACCGGCAGTGGCAAGACCGCGGCATTCGGGCTCGGACTGCTGCAGAAGATCGACACCGGCCTCATCGAGACCCAGGCGCTGGTGCTGTGCCCGACGCGCGAGCTTGCCGACCAGGTCGGCAAGCAGCTGCGCAAGCTCGCGCTCGGGATTCCGAACCTGAAACTCTCGCTGCTGTGCGGTGGCATTCCGCTCGGGCCGCAACTCGCGTCGCTGACGCATCCGCCGCATGTCGTCGTCGGCACACCGGGACGCATCCAGGAGCTGGCGAAGAAGAAGGCGCTGCATCTGCGTCACGTGCGCACGCTGGTGCTCGACGAAGCCGACCGCATGCTTGACATGGGTTTCGAAGACTCGATCCGCGACATCGTCAAGCGCGTGCCGCCGACGCGGCAGGGCCTGCTGTTCTCCGCCACATTCCCGGACGAGATCCGCGATCTCGGCACCGCGATGCTGCGTGAGCCGGTGCAGATCGGCGTCGAAGGGAACGCGCCCGCGCCGAAGATCGAACAGATCTTCCATGAAGTGGAACCGTCGCGCCGCGCGCCGCAGCTGGCCGCGCTGCTGCTGCGTCATCGGCCCGAATCGGCGGTGGTGTTCTGCAACACCCGTGCCGACGTCAACGAAGTCGCCGGCTCGCTCGCGCACTACGGCTTCGATGCGCTCGCACTGCACGGCGACATGGAACAGCGCGACCGCGACGAAGTGCTGGTGCGTTTCGCCAACCGCAGCTGCAACGTGCTGGTGGCCAGCGATGTCGCCGCGCGCGGCCTCGATGTCGAGGACATCGGCGCGGTGGTGAACTACGAACTGCCGCACGATGCCGACACCTACGTGCACCGCATCGGCCGCACCGGGCGTGCGGGGCGGTCCGGTCTGGCGCTGAGCCTGGTCACGCCGCGGGAAATGCCGCGCACCGCGCTGGTCGAAGGGCAATTCGGCGCGCCGCTGCGCTGGGAGAAACTCTTGCCGCTCAGCGGCAAGGGCAGTGACGTGCCGGCCGCGCCGATGGTCACGTTGCGCATCGATGCCGGTCGCACCGACAAGCTGCGCCCCGGCGACATCGTCGGCGCGCTGACCGGCGAGGCCGGGCTGCACAAGGACGCGATCGGCAAGATCGATGTCTTCGCCACGCGCAGCTACGTCGCCATCACGCGCGGCAAGGTGCAGCAGGCGGTCAACCACCTGCGCGACGGCAAGATCAAAGGCCGCCGTTTCCGCGTGCAGCCGCTGAAGACAACGTAGCGTTCCTGAGCGCTGGCGTATCGTGGCTGCGATGCGCCTGCTGATCATCACCTACGGCACCGAGGGCGACGCGCGACCACTCGCCGCGCTCGGCTGCGCCTTGATGCGCGCCGGGCATTCGGTGCATCTGCTCGGCGATGCCGACACGCTCGACAGCGCACGCGCGCTCGGCGTGCCGGCGACTGCCTTGGCCGGCGACATCCGCGGCACGCTGACGCGGATGCGGTCGATGCGCCAGATCGAGCGCGCGCTGATCCGCATCGTCGAGGCGCGCACGCCCGAATGGATGCAGCAGGCGATGACACTCGGCGCGGGTTGCGATGCGGTGATCGTGTCCGGCCTCACCGCGTTCGTCGGCCTGTCGGTGGCGGAGGCGCTGGGCGTGCCGGCGATCGGCGCGATGATGATTCCGATCAGTCCGACCGCCGCGTTCACCTCGCCGCTGTCGCCGCTGCGCCTGCCGCGGATGCTCAACCGCAGCTCGCACGCGTTCGTGAACCACATGGTCTGGCGCACGTTCCGCGCGACGACGAATCGCGGCCGCGTCGCGATCGGCCTGCCGCCGCGCAAGGCGCTATGGACCGCGCATCCGGTGCTCTACGGCGTGTCGCCGGCGCTGCTGCCGGACATCGACGACTGGCCGGCTGATGCGGTCGCCTGCGGCCAGTGGGTGCCGCCGTCGACAGACTGGACGCCACCGCCGGGCCTCGTCGGCTGGATCGAGTCCGGACCGCCGCCGGTCTACGTCGGCTTCGGCAGCATGAGCGGCTTCGATGCGCCGCGCGTGCGCGCCGCATTGCTGGCGGCCGTCGGCGATCGCCGCGTGCTGTTCAACCCGGGCTGGAGCGGCATCGACACCCGCGGCCTGCCGGCGAGAATCCACGTCATCGGCAGCGTGCCGCACGACTGGCTGCTGCCGCGCTGCGCGCTGGCGATCCATCACGGCGGATCGGGCACCACGCACTCCGCATGCCGGGCCGGCATTCCGTCGGTGATCCTGCCCTTCGCCGGCGACCAGCCGTTCTGGGCAGGCCGCCTGCGCGCGCTGGGCATCGCCGATCGCGTGCTGTCGGGTCGGCGACCGTCGGCGTCCAGCCTGCGCGCCGCGATCGCATTCGCCGAGCGTGCCGACACCCGCGCACGCGCTGCCGCACTCGCAGATGCGATGGGCGAGGAAGAAGGCTGTGGCACCGCGGTCGCCTGGATCGAACGATTCGCAGGCACGCGTTGACTGCACCCGGCGCAGCCGTCCGCGCGTCCGGGACACAGCGTCAGCGCGGATGACTGGCCTCAGAGCCGCCCGGCCGTGCGCAGCGCCGCCAGTTCCGCCTCGTCGAACAGCCGCGAACGCACATGGAAGCGCACGCCTTCGCCGTTCTCCAGCGAGAACATGCCGCCACGGCCCTCGACGACATCGATGATCAGTTGCGTGTGTTTCCAGTACTCGAACTGCGGCGCGCTGATGTAGAACGCGGCGCCACCGATCTCGCCCAGTCGCACGTCGCGGTCGCCGACGATGAAGTCGTCGACCGGGAAGCACATCGGCGAGGAGCCGTCGCAGCAGCCGCCGGACTGGTGGAACAGCACCGGGCCGTGCCGGCGCCGCAGGGTGTCGATCAGCTGCAGCGCCGGCAGGGTCGCCATCACCTGCAACGGGAGGGCGTCAGAGGGGAGGGCGGCCACGGGCGGGTCTCCTGCAGGCCGCGTCAGGCGGCCATGTCGAGCACGATGCGGCCTTCGATCTGGCCCTTGTGCATGCGTTCGAAGATCGCGTTGATGTTCTCCAGCCGGTCACTGGCGACGGTCGCCTTGACCTTGCCCATCGCCGCGAACTCCAGCGATTCCTGCAGGTCCAGACGGGTGCCGACGATCGAGCCGCGCACGGTCACGCCATTGAGCACCAGGCCGAAGATGTCGAGCGGGAAGTCGCCCGGTGGCAGGCCGTTGAGCGAGACCGTACCGCCGCGCCGGACCATGCCGATCGCCTGCTCGAAGGCCTTCGGCGAGACCGCGGTGACCAGGGCGCCGTGCGCACCGCCGATCTCCTTCTTCAGGAACGCGACCGGATCGGTGGTCTTCGCATTGACCGTCACCGACGCGCCCAGGCGCGTGGCCAGGTCGAGCTTGGCATCATCGATGTCCACCGCCGCCACGTTCAGCCCCATCGCCTTCGCGTACTGCACCGCCATGTGGCCGAGCCCGCCGATGCCCGAGATCACCACCCAGTCGCCCGGGCGCGTGTCGGTGACCTTGAGTCCCTTGTAGACGGTGACGCCTGCGCACAGGATCGGCGCGATCTCGACGAAGCCGATGTCCTTGGGCAGATGGCCCACATAGCCGGCATTCGCCAGCGCGTACTGGGCGAAGCCGCCGTTGATCGAGTAGCCGGTGTTCTGCTGGCTTTCGCACAGCGTTTCCCAGCCGCCGAGGCAGTGCTCGCAGTAACCGCAGGCCGAGTACAGCCACGGAATGCCGACGCGGTCGCCTTCCTTGACGTGCTTGACGCCTTCGCCGACCGCGACGACGTGGCCCACGCCCTCGTGGCCGGGAATGAACGGCGGATTCGGCTTGACCGGCCAGTCGCCTTCGGCGGCGTGCAGGTCGGTGTGGCAGACGCCACAGGCTTCGATCTTGACCAGGATGTCGCCGGCGCCCGGGCGCGGCACCGGGACTTCCTCGATCGCCAGCGGCTTGCCGAACGCGCGGACCACCGCGGCTTTCATCGTCGTGTCCATTGCATGCTCCATCGGTTGGATAGGGTCACCATCTCCGCATCGGGGCGATGGCGCATTGATCGGGATCAAGCGCGGTACCGGCATTGCGCCGGCACCGCGGGGCTGCACTCAGAAGAAGCCGAGCGCCTTCGGCGAATAGCTGACCAGCAGGTTCTTGGTCTGCTGGTAGTGGTCGAGCATCATCTTGTGGTTCTCGCGGCCGATGCCCGACTGCTTGTAGCCGCCGAACGCGGCGTGCGCCGGATACGCGTGGTAGCAATTGGTCCACACGCGGCCGGCCTGGATCGCGCGGCCCATGCGGTACAGGCGCGAGGCATCGCGGCTCCAGATGCCGGCACCCAGGCCGTACAGCGTGTCGTTGGCGATCTCCAGCGCTTCCTCGTCGGTCTTGAACGTGGTCACCGACACCACCGGCCCGAAGATCTCCTCCTGGAACACGCGCATCCTGTTGTGGCCCTTGAACACGGTCGGCTTGATGTAGAAGCCGCCTTCGAGCTCGCCGGGCAGTGTGTTCCGCTCGCCGCCGATCAGGACTTCCGCACCTTCCTGCCGGCCGATGTCGAAGTAGGAGAGGATCTTCTCCAGCTGCTCGCTTGAAGCTTGCGCGCCGATCATCGTGTTCGGGTCCAGCGGGTTGCCCTGCACGATCGCCTCGATGCGCTTGAGCACGCGCTCCATGAAGGCGTCGTAGATCGATTCGTGGATCAGCGCGCGCGACGGGCAGGTGCATACCTCGCCCTGGTTGAACGCGAACAGCACGAAGCCTTCGATCGCCTTGTCGAGGAAATCGTCATCGCGCGCCATCACGTCGGCGAAGAAGATGTTCGGCGACTTGCCGCCCAGCTCCAGCGTCACCGGAATCAGGTTCTGGCTGGCGTACTGCATGATCAGCCGGCCGGTCGTGGTCTCGCCGGTGAAGGCGATCTTGGCGATGCGCGGGTTCGAGGCCAGCGGCTTGCCCGCTTCCACGCCGAAACCGTTGACCACGTTGAGTACACCGGCGGGCAGCAGGTCGCCGATGACCTCCATCAGCACCAGGATCGACGCCGGCGTCTGCTCGGCGGGCTTGAGCACCACGCAATTGCCGGCGGCCAGCGCCGGCGCGAGCTTCCAGCACGCCATCAGCAGCGGGAAGTTCCAGGGAATGATCTGGCCGACCACGCCCAGCGGTTCGTGGAAGTGATAGGCGATGGTGTCGCCGTCGATCTCGCCGATCGAACCTTCCTGCGCGCGGATCGCGCCGGCGAAGTAGCGGAAGTGATCGGCGCACAGTGGAATGTCGGCGTTGAGCGTCTCGCGGATCGGCTTGCCGTTGTCCCAGGTCTCGGCATGCGCCAGCAGTTCGAGGTTGGCTTCGATGCGGTCGGCGATCTTCAGCAGGATGTTGGCGCGCGTCGTGGTCGAAGCGCTGCCCCAGGCGTCCTTCGCGGCATGTGCGGCATCGAGCGCGGCCTCGATGTCCTCGGCGTTCGAACGCGCCACCGAGGTGAAGACCTTGCCGGTCACCGGCGTGGTGTTGTCGAAGTACTGGCCCGACTTCGGCGCGACCCACGCGCCGCCGATGAAGTTGTCGTAGCGCGGCTTGAACAGGCTCGACGGATCGGTGGCGTGGGGGCGGGGAGCGGTGACGGCGTTCATGCGGATCTCCTGGACATGCGGGGGGTGGCTACCCGTGACGGGTACGTACCCTCACTGGCGCAAGCGACGCGCCAGATCCCGGTGCTGCGCCGCGTCATGCGTCCGGTGCGCGGTACGACGCGGAACGCGTCATGACCCGTGCTGCAGCGCAGCGTTGCGCGGTGTCCCGGCATGTGATGTGTATGGAGACAGCAGCGTGTGCCGCTGTCGCATCCTGCGACACCGGCCCGCACGTGGAGACAGACGATGCGCCGCAATGCCCTCAGCGACCAGTTGACCCAGGCCCGCCGCACGTTCTTCGAATGGGGCGGGGCGCCGGTGGGCCAGGTGCCGGCGACGATCCTGCAATCGTGGTCGCGCTGCCGCAACGCCGGTCTGGAGGCCGTGCGCAATCCCGACATCGAGCCGGTCGATGCGATGCGCCTGCGCGAGATGCGCCAGCGCCACGAAACCCTGTGGCGGCTGGCACGCGCGGAGATCGAACTGCTGTCCAGCGATGCCGACGCCAACGGCAGCATGGTCATCCTCACCGATGCCGACGGCTGGATCCTCGATGCCGGCGGCGACACCGGCTTTCTCGACAAGGCCGGGCGCGTCGCCCTGATGCCCGGCGCGTGCTGGCACGAGTCGCGCGTGGGCACCAACGCCATCGGCACCGCGATCCACGAACGTCGCCACGTCGAGGTGCACGGTGGCGAGCACTACCTGCCGCCGCACCGCATCCTGTCGTGCAGCGCGGCGCCGATCTTCGACCCGCACGGCCAGCTGGTCGGCGTGCTCGACATCTCCGGCGAATCCAGCGCGTCGCAACGGCATGCGCTGGGCCTGGTGCGGCTGGCGATCGCCAACATCGAACACCGCTACTTTGATGACGGCATCGCCGACTGCGACCTGATCCGCGTGCATCGTGATCCGGCCCTGCTCGGCTCCTCGCGCGAGGGCCTGCTTGGCTTCCGCAACGGCAGGCTGGTCGTCGCCAACCGTGTGGGCCTCGACCTGTTCGGGCTGGCGCATGGCGAACTCGGCCGCGCCACCTTCGACGCGCTGTTCGACGAGCCGCTGTCGCGGCTGCGCAGCGATGGCGCGTTCCACGACCGCCATGGGCGCCCGTTCTACGGGCGTGTCGACGGCGCCGGGCAGCAACGCCGCGCGCCGACGCGCACGCCGATCACCGTGTCGCCGGCCACGCGCCATGCACATGCCGATGCGCCGATCTTCGACGCCGCGCTCGATGCCGAACTGCAGCGTGCCGGCCGCGTCCTCGACGCCGGCATTCCGGTGCTGGTGCAGGGCGAGACCGGCAGCGGCAAGGAGGTATTCGCGCGCGAACTGCACCGTCGCTGCGCGCGCGCCGGCAAGCCGTTTGTCGCGGTGAACTGCGCGGCGCTGCCCGAAGGCCTGATCGAGGCCGAACTGTTCGGCTACGAGGACGGCGCCTTCACCGGCGCGCGCAAGGCCGGCAATCCCGGCCTGTTGCGCCAGGCCGATGGCGGCGTGCTGTTCCTCGACGAAATCGGCGACATGCCGCTCGCCCTGCAGCCACGCCTGCTGCGCGTGCTGCAGGACCGCGAGCTGTCACCGCTCGGTGGCGGCAAGCCGGTCAAGCTGGACTTCGCCCTCGTCTGCGCCACCCACCGCGCACTGGACACCGCGATCGACGACGGCCGCTTCCGTGCCGACCTCTACTACCGCCTCGCACATCACGTCATCGAGCTGCCGCCGCTGCGCGCGCACGTCGATCGCGCGCAGCTGGTCGACGAACTCTGGCAACGCCTCGGTGAAGGCCGCCGACTTAGCGACGAGGCCCGCGCGGCGCTGGCCGCCTACGACTGGCCCGGCAACCTGCGCCAGCTGGTCGCCTGCCTGCGCACCGTGGCCGCGCTGTCGGAGCCGGGCGTGACGATCGACGCGGACGGTCTGCCCGCGTATCTGCGTCGCCTGCCGACGCAAGTCACCGCGTCCCTGCGCACGCCGACGCCGGCCGACCTGCAGGCACTGAACCGCCAAGCGATGCTGGCCGCGATCGAAGCCTGCAACGGCAACGTCGTACATGCCGCGCGCCGGCTGGGCATCAGTCGCAGTACGCTGTACCGGCAGCTGGGGCGGGATCTGCGGGGTGGGCGTTGAGCCCGGCAGTCCGCCAGCCCTTCGTCATTTCCGCCTGACCTGGGCAGAGCGGCGGGATTGCCCCCCTCGGCGCAGTCCTGCGACGGGATCGCGGAACGTCCGTACATGCTCGATCAGCGCGCGCAGTTTCGGCGGCAGGTTACGGCGGTCGGGGTAATACAGAAAGAAGCCGGGGAACGGTGGCAGGTAGTCGTCCAGCAGCGTCACCAGTTCGCCGCGTGCGATCCACGGTGCGAACGTCTCCTCGATGCCGATCGTCAGGCCGCCGCCGGCGAGCGCGGTGCGTACCATCAGCAGCATGTCGTTGGTCGTGACCTGCGGCTGCACGGCGACGTCGAAATCCTGTCCGTCGCGCGCGAACTCCCAGCGATAGGGCGCCACGCCCGGCGCGGGCCGCCAGCCGATGCAGCGGTGCGCGACCAGATCGCGCGGGTGCGTCGGCGTGCCGTGTGCTTCCAGATAGCCGGGCGTCGCCACGACGACCTGGCGCACCGGTCCGGTCAGCGGCACCGCGATCATGTCCTGCTCGATCACCTCGCCCAGCCGCACGCCGGCATCGAAACCTTCGGCGACGATGTCCGACTCGTCGTCGGTCACGGTCACGTCGAGCGTGACCTGCGGATAGGCCTGCGCGAAGCGTGCGACCAGCGGACCGGCGAGGAAGCGTTCGGCGATCGAAGTCACCGCGACGCGTAGCAGGCCACGCGGCGGGCCGTCGTCGAGTGCGTCGTCGAGCGCGGCGGCGATCCTCGCCAGCGGCTGCGCGATCTGTTGATGCAGCCGATGCCCGGCTTCGGTCAGCCGCACGCTGCGGGTGGAGCGTGTCACCAGCGCGACACCCAGCCGGTCTTCCAGCTTGCGCATGCCCTGGCTGACCGCCGAGCGGGTCACACCCAGGCGATCGGCGGCGGCGCGGAAGTTGTCGCTTTCGGCGACCGCGACGAACACGCGCAGCAGGTTGAGGTCGAGATCCATTGGTTAGCCAGTCTAACCACAGCATCCAGACACGAGGGAATTCTCGCGACGCCGGACCGCTTCTACCGTGTCTGCACCGGGCCCAGACGCCCATTGCAGGAGCTTTCCCATGCAGCAGGATCTCGCCAACCGCATCGTGCTGATCACTGGCGCCAGCAGCGGCATTGGCGCCGCGACCGCGCGCGAACTCGCCGCCCGTCGCGCCACCGTCGTACTCGGCGCACGCCGCGTCGATCGCCTCGATGCGCTGGTCGACGCGATCACCGCCGCCGGCGGCCGCGCCGAAGCGCGTGCGCTGGATGTGGTGTCGGCGGACGACATGCAGGCCTTCGCCGATCACGCGCTCGCCGCGCACGGCCGCATCGATGCCCTCATCAACAACGCCGGCGTCATGCCGCTCTCGCCGTTGTCGGCGCGCAAGCGCGACGAATGGGACCGGATGATCGACGTCAACATCCGTGGCGTGCTGCACGGCATCGCGGCGGTACTGCCGGCGATGGAACAGCAGGGCTTCGGCCACGTCATCAATGTCGCCTCGATCGGCGCGCACCAGGTCTTCCCCACATCGGCCGTCTACTGCGCCACCAAGTACGCGGTGTGGGCGATCTCCGAAGGCCTGCGGCAGGAGACCACCACGCTGCGCGTGACCGTGGTGAGCCCGGGCACCACGACCTCCGAACTCGCCGACACCATCACCCACGCGGGCGCGGCTGAAGGCATGCGCGATTTCCGCCGCATCACGATCGAGCCCGAAGCCATTGCGCGCGCGATCGCGTTTGCGATGACCCAGCCCGCCGACGTCGATGTCAGCGAGCTGATCGTGCGTCCCGTCGCGAGCCCGTACTGATGGCCGCCCGCACGGTGCCGCGTTGCTGCCGGATCGCCGGTCTCGTGATCGCGATGGGACTCGCGGTGCCGGTGGTGTCCGCGCACGCCGGCGATGCGCCGGCGCAGACCACCACCCATGACAACGCCGCGCAGATCCGCGCTGCGTTCGAGGCCTGGCGACTCGGGCAGGGCAGCGTGTTCGACCTGCTCGCCGACGATGTCGTGTGGACCGTCGCCGGCGACAGTCCGGTCTCGGGCACGTACCGCTCGAAGCAGACGTTCCTCGACGAGGCGGTCGCGCCGATCACCGCGCGCCTTGCGACGCCGATCGTGCCGCAGGTGGAGCGCATCGTCGCCGACGGCGCCCACGTCGTCGTGCTGTGGCAGGGCACCGCCACCGCGCGCGATGGCGGCACGTATCGCAACCACTACGCCTGGCATCTCGAACTGGCCGACGGTCGCATCGTCCGGGTGACCGCCTTCCTCGACACCTGGGCGCTGGCGCAGCTGCTCGACGACAGCTGAGTGGTTGGCGCTCCGCACCCCGGGAGCCACGCACAGTCGGATCCACGTCCCGCGTGCCGAGCGCGTGGGTCCCGGGTGTCGATGCTGTCCGCGATGAGCCGCTGACGCTGCATCGCCGCTGCGTCATCCCACGCGGCCTCAGCGCGGCTCGAGCGTGATGTTCGGATGGGCCGCGACGATCTCCAGCACCAGGTCGAAGAACGTCGGTCCGCTGCCGGCTTCGAGTGCATCGAGGTCGCGCCGGATGCGCGCCTTGTCGTAGCGCCCGGGCGCGTCGAGCTTGTCCTGCAGCCAGGCGCGGGTGGCGTCGATGCCGAGCGCGTCGCGGCTCTGCGCGAACGCCGTCCAGACCAGCGTCACCTGCGCATCGCCATCAATCGCGCCGAAGCCGCCGTAGAGCATGTCGTCGAGCGCGTCGAGGCTGTGCCCCAGCTGCCAGTCGACATCGGCCATGAACAGCCGGTTGATCTCGTCGTAGAACGAAGCGATGTCGTGGATGCGGGTGCCGTCGAGTATCAGTGTCCGGGACATGGATGCGCGCGTGGGGAACGGGAGTCGGTCGAGCCATCATCGCGCCAGGCGCGTGACGCCGCGCCACGGAACGGGGTCAGCGGCCTCAATCCGCGGCTTCGGGCGCGCCCATGTTGCCCTTGCTGTAGAGGCCCGAGCGATCGAAGCAGCACGCACGCCGCTTGCCGGACCCCAGCATGTCGCACGCAGTCGCCAGTCGTTTCGTCCGCGTGTGCGCCTGCTTGCCGGACGTGATCCAGTGGATCCAGTCGCGGCGCTGCACCGCTGTCAGCGTCGCCCATTGCGCTTTCGCCGCCGGATGCTCGACCAGTGCCCGGCGGACATCGGCCGGTACCGTCGGCTCGGGCTCCCGGGCCATCGGCGACAGCACGAGTTCGATGACATCGCCGGGTTCGGCACCGGCCGCTTCACGCAACGCGCGCGCCACCTTGAACCAGTGGCTGCCGGCGCCATCGGGCGACAGCGTCGCCCGGAACGGATGTCCTGCGAGCGTGCCCTCGACGCTGACCATGCCGCGCGTCGGCAGGCGCGCGCTGGCGGATGCCGGCAGTACGAGGAAGGTCCACGTCGCAGCTTTCGGCGCAGCCGGCCGAGACAGCCGCGCCGTGCACCGGATCGGGGGTCGGCGCGTCGTCATGGCATGGACGATAATCCGGACGTCGCCCGTGCGCACGTGCCGTCGCCGGCATGCGCCGTACGATCGACGCCTCCGAGGAGGCATCGCATGTCCTGGTCCGCCACGCAGTACAGCCGGTTCGAAGACGAACGCACACGTCCCGCGCGCGATCTGGTCGCCGCCATTCCGCGCGACACCGCCGCGCGCGTGGTCGACCTGGGCTGCGGGCCGGGCAATTCCACGCAGGTGCTGGCCGCGCGCTATCGGGATGCGGAAATCATTGGCATCGACAGCGCCGACGACATGATCCGCGCCGCGCGCGAACGCCTGCCGGAGGTCGCGTTCGAAGTCGCCGACATCGCCAGCTGGCGTGCCGAACGTCCGGTCGATGTGATCCTCGCCAATGCCTCGTTGCAGTGGCTGCCCGATCACGCACAGCTGTACCCGCAGTTGCTGGCGCAGCTGGCCGCCGGTGGCTGTCTGGCGGTGCAGACGCCGGACAATCTCGCCGAACCGCCGCATCGCGTGGCCCAGGCGCTTGCCGCGTCGCCGCGCTGGTCCGGGCGCATCGGCCACGTGCAGCATCCCGCCCGTCATCCCGCCGCCTGGTACCACGCGCTGCTGACGCCGCTGTGCAGCCGCGTCGACATCTGGCGCACGACCTACTTCCACCCGCTGGCCGGGCACGCCGCCGTCGTCGAATGGTTCAAAGGCTCCGCGCTCGGCCCCTATCTCGCGCCACTGGACGCCGCCGAGCGCAGCGAGTTTCTCGATGCCTACCTCGACGGCATCGCGCGCGAGATGCCCGCGCAGGACGACGGGACCGTGCTGCTGCCGTTTCCACGGCTGTTCGTGGTGGCGCAGGTCTAGGCGGACGCGCCACGCGCCGCCGCGCACGCAGCGTGGGCGCTGCAACCTGTATGCAGCGACGTCGAAGGCACGCTCCGCTGCGGCAGTTCTATGTCGATCGGGTATGACGCCTTCGGCGCGAGCCACGCGAAGAGGATGCCGGCCGCGAACATCGCGACAAGCACCAGCACGCACGCGCCCAGCAGCAGCTTGATCCCGCGCGACATCGGCGCGACGCGCCGCCGCGGGCAGCCGCATTGCGGGCAGGCGATTGCCCGGTCGCTGATCTCGCGTCGGCATTCCTCGCAGTGCACCAGGGCCATCCGCCTCTCCCTTTCGATGAAGAACGCCCGCGCGTGCGGCGCTGGCGAAGCGTCAGCACCGTGCCCCAGCGTGGTGCGGCATGCAACTGCAATGGCGAGAGGTCATCGCAGCGGCACGTGCCCTTCATTTGATCTTTGCAATCGCAGGCACACACTCGGCATTCCCTTCACGGAGTGACCTGCATGGGCCTGTTTTCCAAGATCGCCGATCGTGTCTTCGGCCGCAAAACCGCACCGGCATCGCCTCCCGCAGCCGCCAAGCCCGAGGTAGTGGTCTTCACCGGCAGCGAGACCGACCCCAAGGTATCGCCGCCGTCGCACAACCCGGCGCCCGCCACGCCCGTGCAGCCGGCCGCGCCGGTCGATGTCGAGGCGGTGCTGACCGCCCTGGCGGCAGAGAAGGGCGGTGCCAGCGACTGGCGTCGTTCGATCGTCGACCTGCTGAAGCTGCTCGATCTCGATTCCAACCTCGAGGCCCGCAAGGAACTCGCCGCGGAACTCGACGTCAACGCGGGCGCCCACGGCAGCGCCGAGCAGAACCTCGCCCTGCACAAGGCGGTGATGCGCAAGCTGGCCGAGAACGGCGGCAAGGTGCCGGACGATCTGAAGGACTGAAGCGCCACGCATGACCACGGGCCGGTGCCAGCCAGGCACCGGCCCGTTCGTATGCATCGGCGGCTTGGCTGCGCTGCGCCTGGCCAGGGCCGCCACGATGCCGATCGCACCCGCGTCGCCGTGCCGTTCCCGGGCGCCATTGCCTTGCTACCCTCGGCGCATGCCTGTCCGCCCCGTTCGCCCGCACCGTCTCGTCGGCCTTGCGCTGTCCTCGCTGGCCTGCCTGTCGACTCCGTCGATGGCAGTGGCCGCCGATCCCATGCCTGGCGCCACGCGCGAGCACCTGCATCTGCCGCTGGACGCCGCGGCCTGGCGGATCGCCTTCGAGGAAGACGGCGACACCGCAGCCTGGACGTACCGGCCTGCGACCGCGCAGCCGGGGCGCATGTCGGCCGAATCGGTCGCGGTGGCCGCGTTCGACCGGGCGCTGGCACCGTTTCCCACGCGCGAACTGCCGCAGCGCAGCCACGCCCTGCTCGCGACGCATGCGCCGGGCCTGCGGTTGGATGTGCGCCACGACACGCCCCGCGATGGCCGCGAACACCTCGTCTACGTGCTCGCCACCGGGCAGGCCGGCGACGGCGCGATCGTGGGCCTGGCCGTGGATGGCCAGGCCGCCGTGCATTCGGCGGAGATCGAATTGCCACCCGCTGCGGACGCCGCGCGTATCGACCATTGGGTCGACGTGTTCGAGCGCGCGGTCGTCGTGCCGGGGACGGCCATAGCCACGGACTGAATCGCGCGCGGCGTCGCCGCGCGAACCTGCACGTCGACCTGCCGACGTGCGGCGGGCGCGGGTGCGGGCGGGTGCGGCCGCGTTACGATGCCGGTCCCCACGCCGCACCTCCAGATTCCGCATGAAGGCCCGCACCTCCGACGCATTGCAGGCGGCATGAGCAAGGCGTTCCGCCGTCCGGAGGGTCGGGCGCCGTCCCGTATCGAACGCCTGCAGCCGTGGTTGTCCGCGCTGGTCAGCGCCGTGCTGCATGTGCTGTTCGCATACCTGTTGCTGACTTCCCAGCCGATCGTTTTCAAGACGCCGCAGGGATCGTCGGCCGGCAGCCCGATGGCCGTGCAGTACGTCGGCATCACCCCGCCGCAGCCGGTGACCTCACCCATTCCGAGTCCACCGCCCGCGACGCCGCCCGCACAGGCCGCGCCTGCACCGTCGCGCGTGCAGACCACGCGTGTCGAAGACCCCGCTGAACCGCTGCCGCCCGATGAAACGCCGCCTGCCGAAGCGCTGACCGACGTGCGTCCGCCGCGTCCCGCGCCGCAGGCCACGCCGACGCCGCCGCAACCCGTGCAGTCGCAGGCCGCCGCCAGTCCCAATACCGATCGCCGGCGCAACCACACCTGGGGCCAGCCGCCCGGCATGCTGCCCGAGAGCACCGCGCCCATCGCGTCGGGCACCGATCGCAGCCCGCGCATTGGCCGCGGCCGCGGCAACGATTCGACGTCCGACCAGCCCAGCATGGAAGCCGGCGGCTACCAGGTCGTCTACGACACCACCAGCGAGACCCGCCTGCGCCAGTGGCGCGACGAAGGCGTCACCGAACTCTTCATCCCGTTGCCGGGCACCCGCGACTACATGGTCTGCCCGCTGGAAACCGCCATCCGCCGCGAGTCCAGCGACTGCCGCATGCTGTCGCCCGAAGATCCCGAGATGGCGAAGATCGGCGACGCCCGCGAAGTCATCGGCTTCCACCGCGTCTACCGCCGCGGCGAGGTGGTGTGGCGCGGGCCGGGACCGTATCGCTGAGCCGGGGGCTGTCGTCCGCGCGCGGCGTGCCCGAAGATGCGGTTTCCCCAGCCCGGCAGGCATCCGATGGCACAGGTCCAGATCGTTTCCGAAGGCGTCGACCACGCCCACCGCATCACCAGCGGCCGGCATGCGCTGACGGCCGACGAACCTACAACGCTGGGTGGACAGGACGCGGGCATGGCCCCGTTCGATCTCTACCTCGCCTCGCTCGCCGCCTGCACCGCGATCACCCTGCGCATGTACGCCGCGAAGAAGGGTTGGGACCTCGGCACCTTCAGCGCCGATCTTGCCTCCGGCCGGGATGCCGACGGACGCCTGCAGGTCCACCGCACCCTGCATGCGACCGGTCCGCTGGACGACGCCCAGTGGGCGCGCCTGCTCGAGGTCGTCACCCGCACGCCGGTCACGCTGGTCATGCGCGAAGGCGCCACGATCACCAGCGCGCGGGGTTGAGGCAGGCGGTCGACACGACGGCGCTGCGAATGCCCCTTCGCCCGCGCGCTCACCCCGGCCCCGCGTTCCGCCCACTAGGGTCACCCCGAGTGTTCCGCCCGCGGCCCCACCACTACTGTCACGGCTGACTCCCTGCGGATGGACCCACCATGGCACCCGCCATTGCCCTCGCCGATACCGGCCGCGTCTACAGCCTGCCGCAGCAGTCCGCGCCGCCACCGCCGCCGGTCGCCACTGACTACCGCGCCGGCAACCACGGCCTGAGCGACAGTATCCAGGGCACCGCACCGGACGCGCGCGACCAGCTCTTCGCGATGATGGCCAACGGCGCCTACGCGCCGGACAGCCCGGAATACCAGCAGGCGCTCGCCGATGCCGGCTGGACCGCGCTCACCCCGCATGCCGATGGCGTCAGCCTCACCGACCAGCACGGCAACCGCATTCCGCTCGACCCGGCGCTGCTCAGCGACGACCGCTCCGGTTTCAGCGCCGACATCTACCAGCACGAGGACGGCGGCTACGTCGTCGCCTATCGCGGCTCGGAACTCGGCAGCCAGCGCAGCGAGATCATGGACTGGGTCAACAACGGCCAGCAGGGCGTCGGCCTGGATTCCGAGCAGTACAGCAGCGCCATCGAGCTGGCCAAACGCGCCGAGCAGGTCTTCGGCGACGGCAACGTCGCGCTGACCGGGCACTCGCTCGGCGGTGGCCTGGCCTCGGCGGCCTCGCTCGCCACCGGCGCCTCGGCCGTCACCTTCAACAGCTCCGGCCTGAGCAACGAAACCCTCGAGAGCCTGGGCTTCAGCCCCAACGCCATCCGCGACAGCGTCGCCGACAGCGGCCAGGTACGTCGCTACGCCGTCAACGGCGACCAGCTCACCGGCGCGCAGGAAGACATCCCGCTGCTGCCGATCGTCGGCTCGCCGCCGGACGCGGTGGGTTACGCGCTGCGCATCGATCCGCCGCCGGGCACCGGTTTCGGCGATCTGCATGGCGGCGGCGGCCCCGATGCCGTCTACGTCGAAGCCTTCAACCACGCCTCGCCGACTGATCCCGCACGCGGCCCGAGCGGTGGCGACAGGCTCGGCGGGCTGGTGGACACCGGCATCGACACCCTCGGCGACGGCGTCGCCACGGGACTGGACACGCTCGGCGACGCCATGCGCAACGGCCCCGGCGCCACGCCGCAGAGCTGGGTGGTCGGCAGCCTGCTCAACGGCGCCAGCACCCTGGTCGACCACGGCAGCGATGCGCTGGGCAACGTGGTCGGCGCCACCACCGCATTCGGCACCGACACCCTCGTCGCCGGCGCCGAAGCCGTGGGCGATCTGCAGTTCAACACCTTGGCCTCCGGCATCCGCGAAGTCGTCGATCTGGGCAGTGACCTGGGCAGCACCTTCTCGGAACTGAAGACCGGCGCCGGCGATTTCATCCATGACGTCTCGCAGGGCAATGGCGTCGCCGCCACCTATGGCCTGCTCGGTGACGTGGCCGATGCCGGCATCGACACCATCGGCGATGTCCTCGACGGCGGCGTGCGCCTGGTCGGCGACACCGTGCAGAACACCACCAATGCCACCGGCGGCTTCGTCCGTGACCTCGGCCGCATCAGCGGTCTCGAAGCCCCGGCCGATGCGGTCGCCGGTTTCGTTGAAGGCACCGGCGCCGTGGTCAGCGACGTGGCCGACGGCCTTGGCAACGTGATCGACGTGGCCACCGACAAGCTCGGTGACGGCGTGGAAGCCGTGTCCGATTTCGCCGGTGACGTGGCCCAGAACGTGAGCGACTTTGCCGGTGATGTCGCGCAGAACGTCGCCGAAGGCGCCCGCGACTTCGGTCGTGGCGTGGCCGATGGCGCCGGCAAGGTCGTCGACTTCCTCAACCCCTTCAAGTGAGCCCGCGCAGGGTCATGCAGCCCACGGCGAAGTGGATCACCGGATGCATCCGGTTGATCCACATGCGCGCGTCTTAACGCGCGCTGCGGCATGCTGCGCGCCATGACCCGCCGCCCATTCCCGCTTCCGCATCTGCTGCTGGCCACATTGCTGCTGGCGGCCTCCGGATGCACGCAAGGACACGAATCCATGACCACGGACGCGCGCTCGTTCGACAATCCCGCACAGGCGCAGTTCGTTGCCGCCGTGCGCGACGGCAACACCGCACTGGCCCGCGAACTGCTGGCCGCCGGCGCCAATGCCGATGCCGCCGCCGAGGACGGCACGCCCGCCCTGAACTGGCTGATCCGCCAGGGCGACCGCGACGCTGTGCGCCTGCTGCTCGAACTCGGCGCCGACCCCACGCGCGGCGATGCCAAGGGCCGCACCGCGCTGCACGAAGCCGCGCTGGCCAAGCACGACAACTGGATCGAACTGCTGCTCGAACACGGCGTCGCCGTCGACGTCCCCAACACCCGCAACGGCCAGACCGCGCTGTACGAAGCGCTGCGCTCGCGCGAGCAGAAGAACATCGACCGCCTGCTCGCCGCCGGCGCGAAGCTCGACGTGCGCGACCGCAGCGGCACCACCCCGCTGCACCAGGCCGCGCTCGTCAACGACATTCCGTCGGTGAAGCGCTTCATGGAAGCCGGCGCCGACCCGCGCGCCACCGACGACACCGGCGCCACCGTCGCCAGTTATCTCTACGACGGCGATCCCTCGGTCCTCGCCGCGCCCGTGCGCCGCGACTACGAATGGATCCGCGAGCGCTTGGGCGCAACGCCGAAGCACTGACGTATCCAAGCGCATCGCACGCGCGCCTGATGCTTGTGTTCGCCTCTTCTGCGGCAGTCATCGCGCCGATGCCTTCGCAGCGCATCTGGCACGATGCCGCACCGTTCGCTGCAGTGCGCCTGCCATGACCCGGATCCTGTACGTCCTGATCGCGCTGGCGCTGCTCGCCGGCTGCGCCAGCCAGGCGCCGCTGCAGATGCAGCGCAGCCCGGATGACGTACGCGCGGAACTCCTGCGCAAGCTGCCGGCCAGCCTCGACGATCGCGCGGGCTGGGCGAACGATGTCTATGTCGCACTCACCGCGCAGGACATCACGCCCACCAGCGAACACCTGTGCGCGGTGCTCGCCGTGACCGAACAGGAGAGCACCTACACCGCTGATCCCGCGGTGCCGGGCCTGCCGAAACTCGCACGCGCGGAGATCGAGCGCCGCGCCGCCGCACTGCACGTGCCGGGCTTTCTGCTCAACGCCGCGCTGCGCCTCGAGTCGCCCGACGGCCGCACGTACGCGCAGCGGCTCGAACGCGTGCGCACCGAGCGCGATCTGAGCGAACTCTACGAAGACTTCATCGCCATGGTGCCGCTGGGCCGTCGTCTGTTCGCCGACCACAACCCGGTGCGTACCGGCGGGCCGATGCAGGTCCGCATCGACTTCGCGCAGACCCACGCACGCGGCTATCCGTATCCCGTGGAGCGCGACATCCGGCAGGAAGTGTTCACCCGGCGCGGCGGCCTGTATTTCGGTACCACGCATCTGCTGGGCTATCCCGCGAACTACGACACGCCGCTGTACCGCTTCGCCGACTTCAACGCCGGCTGGTACGCCAGCCGCAACGCCGCCTTCCAGAACGCGGTGACCGAAGCCTCCGGCATCGCACTCGCGCTCGACGGCGACCTGCTGTTGCCCGGCGCCGATCTCGACACGCCCGGCGCCACCGAACGCGCCGTGCGCGCGCTGGGCGGCCGCATCGACATGGCAGACACGCAGATCCGCCGTGCGCTGGAGCAGGGTGCCACCCTCGACTTCGAAGAGACCGCGCTCTACACCCGCGTCTTCGCCCTCGCCGATGCCGCCGCCGGCACACCGCTGCCGCGTGCCGTGCTGCCGGGCATCGTGCTGGAGAGTCCCAAGATCACCCGCACGCTGACGACCGCATGGTTCGCCAATCGCGTGCAGGACCGCTGGGAGCGCTGCATGCGGCGTTGATGCGTATGGAGCGGAGGTCTTGCCAGCGATTTCCGGGAAGGAGACCCGTCACCGTTATCCCAAGCGCTTGAAGTGCTTTCGCGGCGGCCGCGCACCGCGCGTCGGATCCCGCGTCGCACTACATGCGTCCTTGCGCTGTTGCTGGCGATGGCCACGACCGAATGCGCAGGTGGATCCGCGAAGGGACGCTATTGAGGGGCGAGCGTCCACGCCTGTCGGCCTATGTCGCTGAACGCTTGGCGATTCCCTCAGTCCTGCCCTTCACGGGTCTCCAGCGCACTGGCGAACTTCGCCATCAATCGCACCAGATCCGACACCTCCTGCGGCGCCCAGGATTCGAAGATATCCCGCCCCATCCGCTCACGTGCGGCGTCCAGATGGTCTGTCATCTCCTTGCCCTTGGGCGCGATGGTCGCCTCGCGGATGCGGCGGTCCGCCGGGTTGCCCTGACGGGTCACCAGCTCCATCGCCGCCAGCTTGGCGACCTGCCTGCTGATGGTCGTGTAATCGCGGCCCAGCCGCTCGGCCAGTTCCACCACCCCGATCGGCCCCACTCGCTCGATCACCACCAGCAGACGGAACAGCGCCTGGTCCAGCTTGAGGCCGGCCTCCTTGATCAGCCGCTCGTCATTGCGCGGGCGGTTCATCACGCTGACGAGACGCATCATGGAAAGGTGGAGCGACTTCAGCTCCGCCGAGATATGTGTATCTTGCACCTTCTTTGCCGCAGGCATAGCATCTCCTCCAAGTGAGTGCATAGTACACATAACTGGAGCAGATGAGATGAGTACGACCCCTGATGTGGTGATCTGTGGTGCCGGTGCGGCCGGCCTGACCCTTGCCATCGAACTGGCCCGCCGCGGCGTGGCCTTCCGCCTGCTGGAGCAGCGCAGCCAGCCCTTCCACGGCTCGCGCGGCAAGGGCATACAACCGCGCAGCCAGGAAATATTCGAGGACATGGGCATCATCAACCCGCTGTTCGCGGCCGGCGGCATCTATCCCATCTCGCGAGTCCATCATGCCGATGGCAGCAGCACCGACACCGTCGTGCTGGAAGGCGCCCCGGCCAGTCCGACCGAGCCCTATCGTCTGCCGCTGATGGTTCCGCAGTTTCTGACCGAGACCGTGATGCGCGACCGCCTGAAGGCGTTGGGGCACGAGGTGGAGTTCGGCCACGCGTTGACCGGTTTTGACCAAGATGCCGATGGCGTGAGCGCGCGCGTGGCCACGCCCACCGGCGAGCAGACCATCCGGACCCGCTACCTGATCGGCGCCGACGGCGGCCGCAGTTTCGTGCGCCAGGCACTGGGCATCGAGTTTCCGGGCACGACCCTGGGCGCGCGCGCGGTGGTGGCCGACCTCGTGCTGCAGGGATTGCCACGCGATGCCTGGCACACCTTCAACGAAGGGGACATGGCGCGGCGCATCTCGCTGTGCCCGTTGATGGGCACAACGCTGTTCCAGCTGCAGGGCCCAGTGTCGCTGGATGGTGAGATCGACCTGTCCGTGGAGGGACTGGCGGCCATGGTGCGCGAACGCACCGGTCGCAATGATCTCTCGGTCGAGGGCGTCTGCTGGGCCTCGGCCTACCAGATGAACGCACGCCTGGCAGACCGCTACCGCGACGGCCGCGTGTTCCTGATGGGCGATGCCGCACACATCCATCCACCTACCGGCGGCCAGGGCCTCAACACCAGCGCGCAGGATGCGTACAACCTGGGTTGGAAGCTGGCCTCCGTGCTGCAGGGCGCGCCAGACAGCCTGCTCGACACGTACCAGGAAGAGCGCCGGCCCGTTGCCGCGGCGATGCTGGGCCTTTCCGTCAAGCTGCTCGAACACGCGCAGCGTGGCGACAACCGGCGTGGCCGTGAAGTGCAGCAACTTGATCTGGCGTACCCGGATTCCTCGCTTTCGCTGCCGGCGGAGCCCCGTGACGGGCGCATCATGCCCGGCGACCGGGCTGCGGACGCGCCCTTGCGCGGTGCCGGCGGGCAGTCGCTGCGACTGTTTGATGTGTACCGCGGCACGCACTGGACGCTGCTGGGATATGCCGCCGACCAGGCAGTGGCCCCATCGCGGGCCGGTCTGCAGGTGCATGTCATCAGCCCAACCGGCGACCTGCGCGATCGCGACGGGCACTTCGCCGATGCTTATGGGCTGGCGCCGGAGGAGTGGGTACTGGTTCGGCCGGATGGGTATGTGGCTGCGGTGGTCGGGTCGAAGGACATGGAGGCCTTGTACGGGCATTTCGAACGCCACTCGTGCCGACAGCGACCGACCTGAACCATTGAAACAATCGCTGTCCAGGCGCGTCCCGAGTGACCTCGGCCGGGCCGAACCGGTCGGGTCGTCAGCGCGGGTGCGTTGTGCGTGGGCGATGCGATGTCACAACGCACATCGCCGCCCGGAGGCGGCGATGCGGGTGTCGCGATGCGCAGAGCGGGGGGCGTGGCCCGCGCCTGGTGTGGATCAGCGTGCGAACGCGATCCGCTCGAGGGTGTTGTCGGCCGATTTGATCCAGACGTTGAGTTCGCGGCCGTGTGCGGTGCGCCCGCCCAGAGTGGGCGCGCTTTCATCGACCTGGCGCGGCTCGAACACGACCTGATAGGTGCCGTTCTCGGCGGGATGGACGTGGATCTGGAAATTGGCGAGATCGGCCTCGGGCTGCTTCTCCCGGAACACGGGAACGGCGGCGGCGAGGGCAGCGGCGCGGGCGCCATCCAGCACGACGGCGGTCGGCGTATCTGCAGCCGCGGCGGCCTGGGTGAGGGAAGCGAAGGCGAGCGTGCTCATGAGCAGAATCCTGTTGAAGACCATGGGAGACCTCCGGCAATCATGGTGCGGTGCCCGGAGGCCCGCAGTGCGCCGTCAATTGATCACGGTGTCCTGGCGCGTCGCCGAATCATACTTGCGGAAATCGCCGCTCGGCGTCGACACGTAGATCACCGGACCCCAGTAGCCGCCATCTGCGACACGCTTGTCCTGCGATGAGAAGTGGTCGCTGTTGAACTCGTCGCCGGCCAGATCGGTGCGGGTGCCGTCTGCCTTCGAGTAGTCGGCATGGCCGTGGTAACACCCGACCAGATCCATGCCGTCGGGCTGCGGGACCTGGCCCGGATCGAAGCCATCGAGCGTGCCGCCCATCGGCGTGGTCACGAAGTACTGGCCGGTGGCGGGATCCTGCATGACCAGTCCGCCATTTTCGAGATTGGCGGAGATCGAAAGCGGATTGGAGTACGCCATCATCTCGATGGCCGCGGCATCACTGGACGCGAACGGTCCGAGCGTCGTACCCGGCGGCACCAGCGGCGCGACCTCGGCCACGTTGACCGGCACGGTGCGGTCGTCGGCGAGTGCCTGCGCCGACTGCCGGGTCAGCGTCTCATCGGTCAGCGTGCCGCCGTTGGCGGTTTCCAGGCCGGCGACAAGATCGTAGGCGTGGGTGCGCTGCTGCTCGGTGGCGGCGGGCGCGACCAGCGTGTCGACGACCTGCGCATAGCGCGGGTTGTCGCGCGTCGGATTGGCCTGCGCGAGGGCGAGGTTCTGGATCGCGGCGGTCGCGCCGCCGGAAATGGAATCGAGGCTCATGGGTCGTACCCGTGACTGGACACCTGCAGGCTCGCGGCCGGGCGCAGGCCCGACAAGCTGGGGCGGACCCTAATGCCGTGCGCGCTGTTGGGCCGCAATGTCCGGGCGCAACACAGCGGGTCGCGCTCGGCGCTGGAAGACCGTGGCTTTGCGCATCAGCGGCGCCGTCCCGGCAGCGACGCCATGAGGCACTCGGGATGGAAGGTGATTCGATCGATGTCCGATCTGTGTGGCACGCCGGCATGCAGCGGGCCGGCGCGCGCATGCGCACAGTGCGCATGTCAGGTCATCGGCTCACGCCGGAGTCCCGCACTCGGGAACGCCGCCCTCGCGCTTCAGGAAATCCACGAACGCGCGCAGCGGCGAGGGCATGTGCCGACGGTCGTTGTAGTACAGATACGGGCCTTCGAACGATTGCCACCAGTCTTCCAGCACGGGCAGCAGCCGGCCTTGATCGAGCGCGGGCCGGAGGTGCTCCTCGAACGCATAGATGACGCCCACGCCGGCCACCGCAGCGCCGACCTCGAGATCGTGTGAGGAAGACAGCAAGGGCCCGTGTGGCGGCACGCGGATGATGGCGCCGTCGCGCTCGAACGCCCAGACGGCGAGCTTTCCGCTTTCGAACCGATGGCCGATCAGGCGGTGACCGAGCAGATCCCTGGGATGGTCCGGCGTGCCGTTCTTTTCCAGGTAGCCCGGGGAAGCCGCAGCGATGGTAATCCCCCCGCAGATTAGCTGACGTCAGAAGTGGAATTTTCTCGTACGCTTTCCCGAGGAGGTTCCATGAAGAAGTCCC
>JBQEAV010000008.1:0-117035 GCA_052108555.1 Luteimonas sp. | reverse complement strand
CCGAGATGGTGATGCCGGGCGACAACGTGAAGATGGTGGTCACGCTGATCAACCCCGTCGCGATGGACGAAGGCCTGCGCTTCGCGATCCGCGAAGGCGGCCGTACTGTCGGCGCCGGCGTGGTGGCCAAGATCATCAAGTGACGTATTGGCCCGAGCGCGCCTGGCGCGCTCGGCTGCCAACACGTCATTCCCCGCGGAAGCGGGGATCCAGCGACTTCCGGGCTGCCATACGGATGTCGACAGAAGAAGTCTCTGGATCCCTGCTTTTTCGGGAATGACGATCAAAAGACGGACCGGCCAAGCCGGTCCGTCCGGTCTTCGAAGGGCAGGGCTTGCGTCCACCCGTAGATACCCGCTATGATGCAAGACCCTCGCGGGCAGGCCTTCATCGGATGTCCGCGAAATCGCGAAATGAGGTGCAGGATGCCCTCGTCTTCGCCAGACACGGAAATGTCGCGAGGCTGTGCTCCACCCGTTCCGGAATTGTCCGGAGCACGAAGGGATGGAGCGGATCACCGCGTCTGAATTTCTGAGGTCTGGGCGGATCGGGAAACCGGTCTGCCTTCTGTTTTACACGGAACGGCCCCGGGGCGCGGGTGAATGCCTCGGACAGCCACGAATCAATGGGGTTCTGCGCACCCAGCCGCAGGCCCGTCGCTCTTTCAACCAAGGATATTTCCGTCATGACGGACCAAAAGATCCGGATCCGCCTCAAGGCATTCGATCACCGCCTGATCGATCGCTCGGCAAGCGAGATCGTCGAGACCGCGAAGCGTACCGGTGCACAGGTGCGCGGCCCGATCCCGCTGCCGACCAAGATCGAGCGTTACACCATCCTGACGTCGCCGCACGTCGACAAGGATGCGCGTGACCAGTACGAGACCCGCACGCACAAGCGCGTGCTGGATATCGTCGACCCGAACGACAAGACCGTTGATGCGCTGATGAAGCTCGAGCTCGCAGCCGGCGTCGACGTCCAGATCAAGCTGACCTAAAGGACCGCACCATGACCGCGAAGATTCATTCGTTGGGCATCGTCGGCCGCAAGGCCGGCATGAGCCGAGTGTTCACCGAAGACGGCAAGTCCGTGCCGGTGACGCTGATCGAGGCGACCCCGAACCGCATCACCCAGATCAAGACCGTCGAGACCGACGGTTACAGCGCCGTGCAGATCACCGCAGGCGTCAAGCGCGCATCGCTGCTCAACAAGCCGGAAACCGGTCACCTCGCCAAGGCGAAGGTCGAAGCCGGCCGTGGCCTGTGGGAACTCCGCGTGGCCGACGACAAGATCGCCGACTTCAATGTCGGTGGCGAGATCAAGGCCGACATCTTCGAAGTGGGCCAGATCGTCGACGTCCAGGGCGTTACGAAGGGCAAGGGCTTCCAGGGCACGATCAAGCGCTGGAACTTCAAGATGGGCGACGCGACGCACGGTAACTCGCTGTCGCACCGCCAGCCGGGTTCGCTCGGTCAGCGCCAGACGCCGGGCCGCGTGTTTCCGGGCAAGAAGATGTCCGGTCACATGGGTGCCGACGTGCAGACCACGCAGCGCCTGCAGGTCGTGCAGGTCGACGCCGAGCGCGGCTTGATCGCCGTCAAGGGCGCCGTGCCGGGTGCGCCGGGTGGCGACGTGATCGTCCGTCCGTCGAGCAAGGCATAAGGAGTAGCACGATGGAACTCTCAATCAACAACAGCAGCACGAAGCTGTCGGTCTCCGACGAAGTCTTCGGCCGCGACTTCAGCGAAGACCTGGTCCACCAGGTGGTCGTTGCCTACCGCAACGCAGGTCGCGCCGGCACCAAGGCGCAGAAGACGCGTTCGGAAGTTGCCGGCACCACCAAGAAGTCGAAGAAGCAGAAGGGTGGCGGTGCACGTCACGGCGCCCTGACCGCTCCGATCTTCGTTGGCGGCGGCGTGACCTTCGCGGCCAAGCCGCGCAGCTTTGCGCAGAAGGTCAACCGCAAGATGTACCGCGCGGCGATGTCGGCGATCCTGTCCGAGCTCAACCGCCAGGGCCGTCTGACCGTCGTCGAGACGTTTGACCTGGCCGAGACGAAGACCAGTGGCATGGTCGCCAAGCTCAAGGAATTCGATCTGGGCAAGCGCCCGCTGATCGTGACCGAAGACGCGTCCGAGCACCTGTACCTGTCGGCACGCAACCTGCCGTACGTCGAGATCCGCGACGTGCAGGGCCTGGATCCGGTCGCGCTGGTCGGCGCCGATACCGTGCTGATCACCACCGATGCGGTGAAGAAGATCGAGGAGTGGCTGGCATGAACGACGCCAAGCTCTATGAAGTGATCCGTGCGCCGCGTGTGTCCGAAAAGACCGCGCGCCTGCAGGAAGTGTCCAACCAGTACGCGTTCGAAGTGTCGACGGTCGCCACCAAGGCCGACATCAAGGCCGCGATCGAGAAGCTGTTCGACGTCAAGGTCGAGGCGGTCAACGTGTTGAACGTGAAGGGCAAGAACAAGTCCTTCCGTCAGCGCCAGGGCAGCCGCGGCGACTGGCGCAAGGCCTACGTGAAGCTGGCCGATGGCCAGTCGATCGACGTCATGAACGCGAAGGTCTGAGGAAGCCCCGATGCCATTGATGAAGTTCAAGCCCACTTCGCCCGGCCGCCGCTCCGCGGTCCGCGTCGTGCACCCCGATCTGCACAAGGGTGCGCCGCACGCCGCGCTGGTCGAGAAGAAGAGCAATACCGGTGGTCGCAACCACCACGGCCGCATCACCACCCGTCACATCGGTGGTGGCCACAAGCAGCACTACCGCATCGTCGATTTCAAGCGGGACAAGGAAGGCATTCCGGCGCGCGTCGAGCGCATCGAGTATGACCCGAACCGTACCGCCCACATCGCGCTGCTGTGCTATGTCGACGGCGAGCGCCGTTACATCATCGCGCCGAAGGGCCTGAAGGCCGGCGACCAGGTGATCTCCGGTTCGGATGCCCCGATCAAGACGGGCAATACGCTGCCGCTGCGCAACATCCCGGTCGGTTCGACGATCCACTGCATCGAGATGAAGCCGGGCAAGGGTGCGCAGATCGCGCGCGCCGCCGGTGCCGGCGTGCAGCTGGTCTCGCGCGAAGGCGTCTACGCCACCGTGCGTCTGCGTTCGGGCGAAGTGCGTCGCGTGCCGTCCGAGTGCCGCGCCACGATCGGCGAGGTCAGCAACGACGAGCACAGCCTCGAGAAGCTGGGCAAGGCCGGTGCGAAGCGCTGGCGCGGCGTCAAGCCGACCGTCCGCGGCGCGGCCATGAACCCGGTCGACCATCCGCACGGCGGTGGTGAGGCCAAGGCCGGTCAGGGCAACCCGCACCCGGTTACCCCGTGGGGCGTCCCGACCAAGGGCTACAAGACCCGCCATAACAAGCGGACGCAGCAGTTCATCGTGCGCGATCGCAGGAGCTGATAGACCATGGCACGTTCACTCAAGAAGGGTCCCTTCGTCGACCATCACCTCGTCAAGAAGGTGGAAGCCGCGGGTTCCAACACCAAGAAGCCGATCAAGACCTGGTCGCGTCGCTCGATGGTCCTGCCGGACATGATCGGTTTCACCATCGCCATTCATAACGGCAAGAACCACGTCCCGGTGCTGGTCAACGAGAACATGGTTGGCCACAAGCTCGGCGAATTCGCGTTGACGCGGACCTTCAAGGGTCACGGCGGCGACAAGAAGTCGGGCAGGTAAGGAGCGCACAATGGACAAGGCAACGAAAGCCCGCCTCGAAGAGCAGAAGCGCGCTCGCACCGAGGTCAACAAGCGCACCGCGATCCTTCGCACCGCGCGCATCTCGCCGCAGAAGGCACGTCTGGTCGCCGACCAGGTCCGTGGTCTGCCGGTCGAACGCGCCGTCGGCCTGCTGAAGTTCTCGGACAAGAAAGCCGCTCACATGATCAAGAAGGTCGTCGAGTCGGCCATCGCCAACGCTGAGAACAACGCTGGCGCGGACGTCGACGAGCTCAAGATCGCCACCATCACGGTCGACGAAGGTCCGACGCTGAAGCGCTTCATGGCGCGTGCAAAGGGACGCGGTACCCGCATCCTCAAGCGCACCAGCCACATCACCGTCGTCGTGGGAGAGGGCAAGTAATATGGGTCACAAAGTTCATCCCATCGGCATCCGCCTCGGCATCGCCAAGGACTGGAATTCCAAGTGGTATGCCGGCAAGAAGGAATACGCCGAATACCTCGCAGCTGACCTGAAGGTCCGCGAGATGCTGCGCAAGCGTCTCGCCTCCGCCGGCATCAGCAAGATCCTGATCGAGCGTCCGGCGAAGACGGCGCGCGTGACGATCCACACCGCCCGTCCGGGCGTGGTGATCGGCAAGCGCGGCGAGGACATCGAGAAGCTCCGCAAGGACGTCAGCGACATGATGGGCGTTCCCGCGCACATCAACGTGACCGAGGTCCGCAAGCCGGAACTCGACGCACAGCTGGTCGCCGAGTCGATCGCGCAGCAGCTCGAGCGCCGCATCATGTTCCGTCGCGCGATGAAGCGCGCTGTCGGTAACGCGATGCGCCTCGGCGCACTGGGCATCAAGGTCAACGTCGCCGGCCGCCTCAACGGTGCCGAGATCGCGCGTTCGGAGTGGTACCGCGAAGGCCGCGTGCCGTTGCACACCCTCCGCGCCGACGTCGACTACGGCTTCGCCGAAGCCAAGACGACCTACGGAATCATCGGCATCAAGACCTGGATCTACAAGGGCGAAATCTTCGATTTCAGCCAGGTGGGCCAGGAGAAGCAGGACGACACGCCGCGTGGCGGAGACCGTGGTGATCGCAATGACCGCGATCGTCGGGGTCCGCGTCGCGAGCGCGAGGCGAGGGACTAATCATGTTGCAACCCAAGCGAACCAAATACCGCAAGATGCACAAGGGCCGTAACGACGGTCTGGCATGGAGCGGCAACGCAGTCAGCTTCGGCGAATTCGGCCTGCGGTCCACCGCAACCGGCCAGCTGACCGCACGTCAGATCGAAGCCGGTCGTCGTTCCATCAGCCGTCACGTCAAGCGCGGCGGCAAGATGTGGATCCGCGTGTTCCCGGACAAGCCGATCACCAAGAAGCCGATCGAAGTCCGAATGGGCTCCGGCAAGGGCAGCGTCGAGTACTGGGTCGCGCAGATCCAGCCCGGCCGCATGATCTTCGAGATCGAGGGTGTCGAGGAGGAGGTGGCGCGTGAAGCGTTCCGCCTGGCCGCCGCGAAGCTGTCGGTCACCACCCAATTCGTGACCCGGACGGTGCGCTGATGGCTACGACGAAGGAACTCCGCGAGAAGTCGGTCGAGGATTTGCAGTCGCATCTCCTCGAGCTGCACAAGGAGCGTTTCTCGCTCCGCATGCAGAAGGCCACTGGCCAGCTGACCAAGACGCATGACACCCGTCGGGTGCGCCGCGAGATTGCGCGCGTCAACACCCTGATCGGTCAGAAGAAGTAAGGACCCGACCATGAATACCGAAAAGAAGCAGCGTACGGTCCAGGGCCGCGTGGTCAGCAACAAGATGGACAAGACCGTCACCGTGCTGGTTGAGCGTCAGGTCAAGCACGCCCTGTACGGCAAGTACATCAAGCGTTCGACCAAGCTCCATGCCCACGATGCCGACAACGCGTGCAAGGAAGGCGACCTGGTGAAGGTCATCGAAATTGCGCCGATGTCCAAGACCAAGAACTGGCGGGTGGCGGAAATCGTCACGCGCGCCGCCGAATAACGAGGAGGGCATACCATGATCCAGATGCAGAGCCACCTCGATGTGGCGGACAACAGCGGTGCCAAGGAAGTGATGTGCATCAAGGTGCTGGGCGGCTCGAAGCGCCGTTACGCCGGCATCGGCGACATCATCAAGGTGTCCATCAAGGAAGCGATTCCGCGTGGCAAGGTCAAGAAGGGCGAGGTCTATGACGCCGTCGTGGTGCGTACCCGCAAGGGTGTGCGCCGTGCCGACGGTTCGTTGATCCGCTTTGACGGCAACGCCGCCGTGTTGCTCAACAACAAGCAGGAGCCGATCGGCACCCGCATCTTCGGGCCCGTGACCCGTGAACTGCGTTCCGAGAAGTTCATGAAGATCGTCTCGCTCGCGCCTGAAGTGCTCTGAGCGGAGGAACGAAAATGGCTAATCGAATCAAGAAGGGCGACCACGTGATCGTGATCGCCGGCAAGGACAAGGGTAAGCGCGGTGACGTGGTGCGCGTGGTCGGCGAGAAGGTCGTCGTCTCGAACATCAATATCGTCAAGCGCCACACCAAGCCGAACCCGCAGGCGGGTCAGGCCGGTGGCGTGGTCGAGCGCGAAGCGCCGATCCATGCTTCGAACGTGATGCCGTTCAACCCTGCCACCGGCAAGGGCGAGCGCATTGGAACCAAGACACTCGAGGATGGACGCACGCTGCGCGTGTTCCGCTCGAGCGGTGAGGCGCTCGACGCCTGAGGATGCTGAAATGACGACCCGTCTGGAACAGTTCTACAAGGATGAGGTGGTGCCGAAGCTCATGGAGCAGTTCGGTTACGCCAACATCATGCAGGTCCCGCGCCTGAGCAAGATCACCATCAACATGGGCGTGGGCGAAGCTGCCGCGAACAAGAAGGTGCTCGAGAACGCAACCGCCGACATGGCCAAGATCAGCGGCCAGAAGCCGCTGGTGACCAAGTCGCGCGTGTCGGTGGCCTCGTTCAAGATCCGCGACGGCTGGCCGATCGGCTGCAAGGTCACGCTGCGTCGCAATGGCATGTACGAGTTCTTCGACCGCCTGGTCAACGTCGCGCTGCCGCGCGTCCGCGACTTCCGTGGTGTCTCGGCCCGTTCTTTTGACGGCCGCGGCAACTACAACATGGGCGTGAAGGAACAGATCATCTTCCCGGAAATCGACTTCGACGCCGTCGACGCGATCCGCGGTATGGACATCGCCATCACCACGACCGCCCGTACCAACGAAGAAGCCAAGGCCCTGCTGGAAGCCTTCCGCTTCCCGTTCCGCAACTGATCCGAAGGCAGAGCATTTATGGCAAAGACGTCCATGATCAACCGCGAGGTCAAGCGCAAGAAGCTGGCCAAGCAGCACGCCGAAAAGCGTGAGGCGCTGAAGAAGATCATCAGCAGCCCGACCGCCGGCTATGAAGAGAAGGCCGACGCGGTCAACAAGCTTCAGAAGCTGCCGCGCGACTCGTCGCCGGCCCGCCAGACTACGCGTTGCGCGCTCTCCGGCCGCCCGCGTGCCGTCTACAGCAAGTTCGGCCTGGGCCGCAACAAGCTGCGCGAAGCCACCATGCGCGGCGACGTGCCTGGCCTGCGCAAGGCCAGCTGGTAAGAGCGTCGTCCTGCAGGTCTGGCGTTTGCGCGCCGGACCTGTAGAATACCGGCCCTCACGTTCCACCCCGCGCGACGTCCGTGCGGGTCAAAAACTAGTGTTCGCGCAAGCGGATATCGGTGCACTCATAAGGGACTCATCACATGAGCATGACTGATCCAATCGCCGACATGCTGGTCCGCATTCGAAATGCGGCAGCAGTTGGCAAGCAGGCGGCGTCGATGCCGTCGTCGAAGATCAAGGTCGCAATCGCCACCGTCCTGAAGGACGAGGGCTACATCAGCGACTTCCGCGTGACCGAGAACGGCGCCAAGGCCGAACTCGAGATCGTTCTCAAGTATTACGAAGGCCGTCCGGTCATCGAGACCCTGAAGCGTTTTTCGCGCTCGGGTCTGCGCCAGTACCGCGGCAAGGACGCGTTGCCGAAGGTCCTCAACGGCCTGGGCGTGTCCATCATTTCCACCTCGAAGGGCATCATGACCGACGCGCAGGCACGCCAGCAGGGCGTCGGCGGTGAAGTCCTGTGCTTCGTGGCTTAAGGGAGTAACGCACAATGTCCCGAGTCGCCAAGAAGCCGATCGCCCTTCCGAAGGGTGTCGAGCTCAACATCCAGTCCGAGCTGGTCAGCGTGAAGGGCCCGAAGGGCACCCTGTCGCTCGCCAAGCCGTCGGATATCGAGATCACCATCGAAGACGGCAATGCGCTGCTTTCGGCCAATGATCCGTCGCAGATTCCGCTCACCGGAACCCTGCGTGCGATCGTCGCGAACATGGTGCACGGCGTGTCGCAGGGCTTCGAGCGCAAGCTCGACCTCGTCGGCGTCGGTTATCGCGCAGCGGTGCAGGGCAAGGACCTGAACCTCTCGCTCGGTTTCTCGCATCCCGTCGTGTTCCAGGCGCCGGAAGGCATCACGCTGACCACGCCGACCCAGACCGAGATCCTGGTCCAGGGTGCAGACAAGCAGCTCGTCGGTCAGGTCGCCGCCAAGATCCGCGGATTCCGTCCGCCGGAGCCGTACAAGGGCAAGGGCGTGAAGTACTCCGACGAAACCATCATTCGCAAGGAAGCCAAGAAGGCCTAAGGCCCATCCGCTTCCCGGGGATCAAGATCATGAGCATCAAGAACAACGCCCGCCTGCGCCGCGCCAAGACCACGCGTTCGCACATTCGTGTCCTCGGCGTGCCGCGCCTGTCGGTGCTGCGCACCGGCCAGCACATCTACGCCCAGCTGTTCAACTCGGATGGTTCCAAGGTGCTGGCAGCCGCCAACACCACCCAGGCCGACGTCAAGGACGGCCTGAAGAACGGCAAGAACGCCGACGCTGCGACCGCGGTGGGTCGTGCGATTGCAGAGAAGGCCAAGGCCGCGGGTATCGAGAAGGTCGCATTCGACCGCTCGGGCTACCGCTACCACGGTCGCATCAAGGCACTCGCCGACGCCGCCCGCGAGGGTGGCCTGCAGTTCTGATTCAAACGCTGTCGGCGCCGGGCCTTGTGCCCGGCGTCGCCTGACCTGCCGGCACGGGGTGTGCCGGACGCCCGCGGCCTTATGTGCCGCGTCCGCGTTTCACCGATCCGCTTCCCAACTCCAAGCGGCATGAGCCGTACATCCTTCTACCAATACAGGCAATCCAGATGGCAAACGAAAGGGATAACCGCGGACGCGGTCGTGACCGTGAGGAACTCGATGACGGCATGATCGAGAAGCTGATCACGGTCAACCGCGTCAGCAAGACCGTCAAGGGCGGTCGCCAGTTCACGTTCACCGCGCTGACGGTCGTCGGCGACGGCAACGGCAAGGTCGGTTTCGGCTACGGCAAGGCGCGCGAAGTGCCGGTCGCGATCCAGAAGTCGATGGAGCAGGCCCGCAAGAACCAGAAGACTGTCGATCTCAATGGCACCACGCTGTGGCACACGGTCAAGTCGCGCCACGGCGCTGCGAACGTGTTCATGCAGCCCGCGTCGGAAGGTACCGGCGTGATCGCCGGTGGCGCGATGCGCGCCGTGCTCGAGGCCGTCGGTGTCAAGGACGTGCTGGCCAAGGCGGTGGGTTCGCGCAATCCGATCAACCTCGTGCGCGCCACGATCCGCGGCCTCAACGAAATGCACTCGCCGGTGCAGATCGCAGCCAAGCGTGGCAAGAAGGTGGAGGATCTGATCAATGGCTAAGAACGAAGCCGCCGGCGGCACCGTCAAGGTGCGTCTGGTCAAGGGTCTGCGTGGTGCGCAGGCCAAGCACCGCCTCTCGGTGAAAGCACTCGGTCTGGGCAAGCTCAACGACGTGCGTGAACTGAAGGACAGCCCGCAGGTCCGTGGCCTGATCAACAAGGTCCACTACCTGGTCCAGGTCGAGGAATAATCGAAAATGAAACTTAATTCTCTCAAGCCCGCACAGGGCGCCCGCACCGAGCGCGTTCGCGTCGGCCGCGGTATCGGTTCGGGCCTGGGCAAGACCGCCGGCCGCGGCCACAAGGGTTCGTTCGCGCGCTCGGGCAAGGGCAAGATCAAGGCCGGCTTCGAAGGCGGCCAGATGCCGCTGCGCAAGCGTCTGCCGAAGGTCGGCTTCCGCTCCAAGCTGAAGCTCGACACTGCCGAAGTGATGCTCTACCAGCTCGACAAGCTCGACGGTGACATCGACTTCGCTGCGCTGCGCGCGGCCAAGCTGGTGCCCAGCACCGCCAAGCGCGCGAAGATCGTCCTCAAGGGCGAGATCACCAAGAAGCTCGTGCTCAAGGGCCTGCTCGCCACGGCCGGTGCCCGCGCGGCGATCGAAGCCGCTGGCGGCAAGGTCGAGGAGTAAGCAGGATGTCGCGAAGCGGCAGCGCAATGGGTGGGGTCGGCGCCGGGCTCGGTAAATTCACCGAGCTCCGCCAGCGCCTGCTGTTCGTGCTCGGTGCTCTCGTCGTCTACCGCATCGGGTGTTTCATCCCGGTGCCGGGCGTCAACCCCGAGGCCATGCTGCAGCTGATGGAGCAGCAGGAAGGCACCATCGTGGACATGTTCAACATGTTCTCCGGTGGTGCGCTGTCGCGTTTCAGCCTGTTCGCACTGAATGTGATTCCGTACATCTCGGCGTCCATCGTGATGCAGTTGCTGGTGCAGGTCGTGCCCAGCCTGAAAGCCATCCAGAAGGAAGGCGAATCGGGCCGGCGCAGGATCACCCAGTGGTCGCGCATCGGTGCCATTCCGCTGGCGGTGTTCCAGTCGGCGGGTATTGCGGTCGCGCTGCAGAGCTCGGGTGCCAACAACGGCATTCCGGTCGTCTACGCGCCGGGTATGGGCTTCGTGCTGACCGCGATCATCGCGCTCACCGCCGGCACCATGTTCCTGGTGTGGCTGGGCGAGCAGGTGACCGAGCGCGGCATCGGCAACGGCGTGTCGCTGATCATCTTCGCCGGCATCGTGGCGGGTCTTCCGGGCGCCGTGCTGGGCACGTTCGATTCGCTGCGCAGCGGCGATATGAGCCCGATCGCAGCGATCCTGCTGGTGCTCGTGGTGTTGGCGGCGGTGTTCTTCGTGGTGTTTGTCGAGCGTGGCCAGCGTCGGATCACGGTCAACTACGCACGTCGTCAGGGTGGTCGCAACGCGTACATGAACCAGAGTTCGTTCCTGCCGCTCAAGCTGAACATGGCAGGTGTGATTCCGGCGATCTTCGCGTCCTCGATCATCATGTTCCCGGCAACGGTGACCACGTGGTTCGGTGAAGCGACCTCGTCGAGCGGCTGGCAGCAGATGCTGCAGCGCATGGCGCAGGCGATCTCGCCGGGTGAGCCGCTGTACGTCCTGTTGTTCGGCGGCCTGATCGCGGGCTTCGCGTTCTTCTACACCGCGCTGGTGTTCAACAGCCAGGAAACGGCCGACAACCTGAAGAAGTCGGGCGCGCTGATTCCGGGCATCCGTCCGGGCAAGGCAACGGCCGACTACATCGATGGTGTGCTGACCCGCCTCACGGCAGTCGGCGCGGCCTATCTGGTGCTGGTCTGTCTGTTGCCGGAGTTCATGCGTGCCGAGTTCGGCAGCTCCTTCCACTTCGGCGGCACGTCGCTGCTGATCGTGGTGGTGGTGATCATGGACTTCATCGCGCAGGTCCAGTCGCATCTGATGTCGCACCAGTACGAAAGCCTGCTGAAGAAGTCGAACCTCAAGGGTTCGCGCAGCGGTGGCGGCCTGACCGGTCGTTGATGTTCCGCCGGACGGCCTTGACGGCCGTCCGGCAAGTTCTCGCGGCATGGGTACTCCCCATGTTGCATCGCACCGCCCCAACGGGCGGCGCACGAAGTCCGGACCTACGCGCCGGACTTCAGATGGGCGACTCGCGCGGCGGTCTCGTGCGCGGGTGGTCCAGGAAGATCCGCACGCCAGAGTAGCGCGCGGGGCAGGTGAGGGGAGTTCCCCGAAAGCTGCCGGTCCTGGACTGTCGCCGGAGCATGGGCACGCTCCCCATGCCGGGTTCACTGGCGCCTTGGCGCCGTGGGCTTCCTGAAACCACGAGGCCCTGCTATTATTTCTTGTTCCCTTTTGCCGGGATTGAACCCCTGGCAGCAAACCAGTTGGAGATCCGCGCATGGCGCGTATTGCAGGTGTGAACCTGCCTGCCCAGAAGCATGTCTGGGTTGGGCTTCAAAGCATTTTCGGCATTGGCCGTACCCGTTCGAAGAAGGTCTGCGAGGCTGCAGGCGTGACCTCGAGCACCAAGATCCGCGATCTGTCCGAACCGGAAGTCGAGCGTCTGCGCTCGGAAGTCGGCAAGTACGTGGTCGAGGGCGACCTGCGTCGCGAAATCGGCATGGCCATCAAGCGTCTGATGGACCTGTCGTGCTACCGCGGCCTGCGTCACCGTCGTGGTCTCCCGCTGCGTGGTCAGCGCACCCGGACCAATGCACGCACCCGCAAGGGTCCGCGCAAGGCCATCAGGAAGTAAGGAGTTAAGCCATGGCCAAGCCCGCAGCTACCAAGACCAAGAAGAAGATCAAGCGCGTCGTCACCGACGGTATCGCGCATGTCCACGCTTCGTTCAACAACACGATCATCACGATCACCGACCGCCAGGGCAATGCGCTCTCGTGGGCGACCTCGGGAGGCGCGGGTTTCCGCGGCTCGCGCAAGTCGACCCCGTTCGCAGCCCAGGTCGCCGCAGAGAAGGCCGGCAAGGTCGCTCTCGATTACGGCGTCAAGTCGCTTGAAGTCCGCATCAAGGGCCCGGGTCCGGGTCGTGAGTCGGCCGTGCGCTCGCTGAACAACGTGGGCTACAAGATCATCAACATCATCGACGTGACGCCCATCCCGCACAACGGATGCCGCCCGCCGAAGAAGCGTCGCGTCTAAAGGAGCGATAAGAAATGGCTCGTTATATCGGTCCTACCTGTAAGCTCGCGCGCCGTGAAGGCGCCGACCTGTCCCTCAAGAGCCCGACCCGCGCGCTCGACTCGAAGTGCAAGCTGGAGCAGAAGCCCGGCCAGCACGGTGCCGGTACCGGCGCGCGTCGCAGCAAGCTCTCGGATTACGCCACCCAGCTTCGCGAGAAGCAGAAGGTCAAGCGTATCTACGGTCTGCTCGAGCGTCAGTTCCGCAACTACTACAAGAAGGCGTCGAACAAGAAGGGCAACACGGGTGAAAACCTGCTGCAGCTCCTCGAGACCCGCCTCGACAACGTCATCTACCGCATGGGCTTCGCGGTGACCCGTCCGGCCGCGCGCCAGCTGGTGTCGCACCGTGGTGTCACGGTCAATGGCCAGTCGGTGAATCTGCCGTCGTACCAGGTCAAGGCAGGCGACGCGATCGCACTGTCGGAGAAGGCACAGAAGCAGCTTCGCGTGCAGGAAGCGCTCACAGTGTGGTCGACGATGGATCTGTCCCCGTCGTGGGTCGAAGTCGACTCCAAGGCGTTCAGTGGTGTGTTCAAGTCCGTCCCGGATCGCGCAGATCTGCCGGCAGACATCAACGAAGCGCTGATCGTCGAGCTGTACTCGAAGTAATTCAACCAGGTACCGCCGCGTCGTAAGCGCGGCGGTCCTCAGGAGACACACACACATGACGGCTACCGCCAACCAGGTCCTGCGTCCCCGCGGCCCTCAGATCGAACGTCTCGCGGGCAACCGCGCGAAGGTCGTGATCGAGCCGCTGGAGCGTGGGTATGGGCACACGCTGGGCAATGCCCTGCGTCGCGTGCTCCTGTCGTCGATTCCGGGCTTCGCGATTACCGAAGTCGAGATCGACGGCGTGCTGCACGAGTACAGCACCATCGAGGGCCTGCAGGAAGACGTGCTGGAAGTCCTGCTGAACCTCAAGGACGTCGCCATCCGCATGGGCACCGGCGAAAGCTCGACGCTGTCGCTGTCGAAGACGGGTGCGGGCGTCGTGACGGCCGCCGACATCAAGACCGACCACAACGTCGAGATCCTCAACGGCGAGCACATCATCTGCCACCTGACCAAGGACGCGTCGATCAACATGCGTCTGAAGATCGAGCGCGGTTTCGGCTACCAGCCGGCATCCGCACGTCGTCGTCCGGACGAGGAGACCCGCGCCATCGGTCGCCTGATGCTGGATGCGTCGTTCTCGCCGGTCCGTCGCGTGGCCTATGAAGTCGAAGCGGCCCGCGTCGAACAGCGCACCGACCTCGACAAGCTGGTGCTGGACATCGAAACCAACGGCACGATCGATGCCGAGGAAGCCGTGCGCACCGCCGCCGACATCCTGACCGATCAGCTGTCGGTCTTCGGCGACTTCACGCACCGCGATCGCGGCGCGGCGAAGCCGCAGACGCCGGGCGTCGACCCGATCCTGCTGCGTCCGATCGACGATCTGGAGCTGACGGTGCGTTCGGCCAACTGCCTCAAGGCCGAGAGCATCTACTACATCGGCGACCTGATCCAGAAGACCGAAGTCGAACTGCTCAAGACTCCGAACCTCGGCAAGAAGTCGTTGACCGAGATTAAGGAAGTCCTGGCGCAGCGCGGCCTGGCACTGGGCATGAAGCTCGAGAACTGGCCGCCGACCGGCGTGTCCGCTCACGGCATGCTCGGGTAAGCATCCCGTGACCAGCCGATGCCGTCAGGCATCGGCTGCGGGATGCGAACGCCCGGCGTGCTGCGCCGGGCCGGGAGTGCAGACGCGGCGCGAGCCGCGGCTCCCGGGTTTTGAAGAAGTGGCAAGACCGCGCCGACGGGCAGAAGCCCGCGGCGTTGCCGGTGAAGGACGACCGGTTCCGGACCATCCGCAGTCCAAGTTCCAACGCCAGGACGGCGCCAACGCATCACACAGACCCACCATTCCCATCTGAAGGATCCATCCCATGCGCCACCAGAAAGCCGGTCGCAAGTTCAACCGCACCAGCGCCCATCGTGAAGCGATGTTCCGCAACATGGCCGCTTCGCTGATCAAGAGCGAACTCATCAAGACGACCCTGCCGAAGGCCAAGGAACTGCGTCGCGTCGCAGAGCCGCTGATCACCCTCGGCAAGATCGACAGCGTCGCCAACCGTCGTCTCGCTTTCGCGCGTCTGCGCGACAAGGAAGCCGTCGGCACGCTGTTCACCACCGTTGGCCCGCGCTACGCCGCGCGTCCGGGCGGCTACCTGCGCATCCTCAAGTGCGGTTTCCGCGCTGGCGACAACGCGCCGATGGCATACGTCGAGCTGGTCGATCGCCCGCAGGCGTCGGTCGAAGCCGAGTAATCCGCATCGTGACGACCTGCGCTACGTGCGCAGGTTCCCGTCATCGATGGAACGAAGCCCCGGCATCCGCCGGGGTTTTTGTTTGCGCGGTGCGGGATGATAATCGCGACACCCTATCGACGGTCTGCCCATGAATCCTGTCCGCTGGTCGTTCCGCACGCTGATGCTCGTCGGCGCCGTCGTCTGTTTCGCCCTGATCGGCTTCGCGATCTATTCGCAGCTGCAGTGGGGGCTCGAACCGTGTCCGCTGTGCATCTTCCAGCGGCTGGCCTTCGCGGCGCTCGGTGTGGTGCTGTTGATCGCCGGCATCCACGCGCCGCGCGGACGCGGTGGCCGCACGGCCTATGGTTTGCTGGGCTTCGCAGCGGCCGCGGTCGGCATCGGCATCGCAGGACGTCATGTGTGGCTGCAGATGCATCCGCCGGGCTTCGCCACCTGCGGCGCACCGTTCGCCTTCATGCGTGAAACCATGGACACGCCCACGCTGATCCAGAAGGTGCTGACCGGCTCCGGTGACTGCGGCACCGTCGACTGGACCTTCCTCGGCCTGTCGATGCCGGCCTGGAGTCTGGTGTGGTTCCTGCTGCTGGCCGCGGTCGCATTGTTTGCCGGTCTGCGCACACGCCGCTGAGCGGTGCCTGCGTTTTGACGCAGGGCAGCAAACTGCGATGATGGCCGCCCGTGAGAGGAACACCCCATGTCGTCGTCCAACGAGCGCAGCCTGCATCCCGTGAACCTGCCTGAAGACTGGCAGCCGGAGAGCTGGCGCACGCGCCCGGCCAAACAGCTGCCGACCTATCCCGACCAGGCCGCCCTGGCGGCCGTGCAGGAAGAGTTGCGTGCGCTGCCGCCGTTGGTGACGTCGTGGGAGATCCTGAGCCTCAAGCAGCAGCTGGCCGAGGCCCAGGAAGGCCGCCGCTTCCTGCTGCAGGGGGGCGACTGCGCCGAGAATTTCGGCGACTGCACGTCGGACGTCATCTCCAACCGGCTCAAGGTGTTGCTGCAGATGAGCCTGGTGCTCGTGCACGGCATGCGCCTGCCGGTGGTGCGCGTCGGCCGCTTCGCCGGCCAGTACGCGAAGCCGCGTTCGGCCGACACCGAGACACGCGATGGCGTGACCCTGCCGTGCTACCGCGGCGATGTGGTCAACGCGCCGGCGTTCACGCCCGAGGCACGCATTCCGGATCCGCGCCGCATGGTGCGCGCGCATGCGCGTTCTGCGATGACGATGAATTTCGTGCGTTCGCTGATCGACGGTGGTTTCGCCGATCTGCATCACCCCGAGTACTGGGGCCTGGAGTGGGTGGGCGAGTCGCCGCTGGCCGAGGAGTACCAGCGCATGGTCTCGGGCCTCGGCGACGCCGTGCGTTTCATGGAGACGCTGGCCGGCACGCAGGTGCACAACCTCAACCGCGTCGACTTCTACACCTCGCACGAAGCGCTGCTGCTGCCCTACGAGGAGGCGAACACGCGTCAGGTGCCGCGCCAGTGGGGCTGGTTCAACCTCAGCACGCATTTCCCGTGGATCGGCGTGCGCACCGCCGCGCTCGATGGCGCGCACGTGGAGTACTTCCGCGGGCTGCGCAATCCGATCGGCGTCAAGGTCGGTCCGACGTCGACGCCCGACGAACTGTTGCGTCTGATCGACGTGCTCAATCCTGACGACGAGCCCGGCCGCCTGAGCCTGATCCACCGCATGGGCGCGACCCAGATCGCAGAGCGGTTGCCGGCATTGCTCGAAGCGGTGCGTCGCTCCGGCCGTCGCGTGCTGTGGATCTGCGATCCGATGCACGGCAATACCGAGACGACCAGCAACGGCTACAAGACGCGCCGCTTCGACAACATCCGCAGCGAGATCGAGCAGGCCTTCGACCTGCACGCAGCTGCAGGCACGCGCCTGGGCGGCGTGCATCTGGAACTGACCGGCGAGGACGTCACCGAGTGCATGGGCGGCGCGCGGGCGCTGACCGAGACCGATCTCGAGCGCGCCTACAAGAGCCAGGTCGACCCGCGCCTGAACTACGAGCAGGCGCTGGAGACAGCGATGCTGATCGTGCGCAAGCAGGTGCAGGTGGGGCGCGCGTCGGGCGTGACTGCCTGATCAATCCGCGCGGCGCTGCAGGAGTTCGGCGCCCATCCGGCGGAAGGTCTCGGCGACGCCGGGATTCTGGGCGACATCGAACGTGCCTGCGTCCACTGCCTCGGTGATGCGGGCGCAGTCGATCTGGGGCACCTTGCCGTCTGCGAACAGCGCCTGCTGCATGCGCGCGACGGTGTCGGTGAACTCGGACTTACGCTGATCGTGGAACTGGACGCCTGCGGCCTCGCCCATGCGTGAGGCGACGGTATCGCCCAGCGCGTGGATCCACAGGCTGCCCACGAGAACGGGCTCGGCATTGCGGCGTTCCCAGCCGGCCTGCGCCGCCCGCGCGCTCGGGCCGTCCGGTGCGGGTAGTGCGCCGCACCAGTCGCCCAGCGTGACGTCGACGAACATGCCGTGCGTCATCACCAGGCCGGCCGCGGCGTTGCGCGCCTCGATCGTGTCGGCGGCCTGCGCGGCGCCAGTGGCTGCCAGCAGCAGCGCAAGCGCGCCACGCGCACCGGGGGAAACAGGAAAGGCAGTCGTCATCGTCGCGTCCAGGTGTGCGGCGGAGTGCCGTCACACCAGTCTCGCGATGTCGTTGCCGACTGCGATGGGATCAGATCGCGCTGCGGCGTCGGCGCAGGTCGCGCGCGAGTACCAGCACGATCATCAGGTTGAGCAGGAAAACACCCCAGGTCATCCAGTCCGGGTGCTGCCACAGCGCGTAGATCTCGAACGGCAGATACGCCGCCGCGCCGATCACGCCCAGCCATGACGCCCAGGCGCGATGGCGCCACAGGCCCCAGCCTTCGAGCAAGCGCATGCCGGCGTAGATCACCGCGACGCCGATCGCGATGTGCAGCGTCTGCGGGGTGATCGCATCGAGCATCGCGATGCCGGTGCGCTCGGCATCCACGCCGAAGCGCGCGAGCATGCGTTCGAGTTCGTGCTGCAGCGCGTCCGGGCCGATCGCCGCGAGGGCGCCGGCAACCAGGAGGGCGAAGACGCCCTTGGTGGCCTCGAACAGCGCGATCGCGCGCAGGCCTTTGTGGGTGTCGGGGCGATCGTCGGTCATCAGAACAGGGCGTCCTGTCGGGGCGGCTCGGGCAATGCCGCGCCGGTCAGTGGCCACGCGCCGAGCGCATCGTAGCGTCCACCGGGATTGAACAGCAGTTCGAACGTGTCAACGCGCAGGGGATCGCCGCTGCAGCCCACGCCATCGAGCCAGGCTTGCGGTGGCAGTCGCTTGTCGAGATAGGCCAGCGTGACATGCGGCTGGGTCGTGACCTGTTCCGGCGCGATGCCGCAGCGGCGGATCGCGTTGCGCGTCGCATCGCACAGCGCCTGCAGTGCAGGGCAGGGATGTGGCAGTGCGACGACGGCGCCCGACTGCGGCCAGTAGGCGAGACGTTCGATCGTGAAGGCGTGCGCGGGAATGCGGGTGGCGGCAGCGGCGAAAGCGGCGTGCAGCGCCGGCGTGGCGAGGTGGGTGCCGTCACGGCCGATGAAACAGAGCGTGATGTGCCACTGGTCCTCGCGCCGCATCTGCAAAAACGGCGCGCCCTCGGGGCGCGCCGTCTGCAATCGTTGCGACACCATCGCGAGCACTGCCCGGCCGTCGGCGCATGGCCGCCACGCCGGGAACAGCGCCTGGCTCACGCTGCGCGGGACGCGCGCTTGCGATCGCTCTCGGTCAGGAACTTCTTGCGCAGGCGGATTTCCTTCGGCGTGACTTCGACCAGCTCGTCGTCATCGATGAAGTCCAGCGCCTGCTCCAGCGAGAACTTGATCGCCGGGGTCAGCGCGATGGCATCGTCCTTGCCCGAAGCGCGCATGTTGGTCAGCGGCTTCGTCTTGATCGCGTTGACGGTCAGGTCGTTGTCCTTGGAGTGGATACCGACCAGCTGACCCTCGTACACGTTGTCGCCTTCGGCGGCGAACAGCTTGCCGCGTTCCTGCAACGGGCCGAGCGAATAGGCCGGCGTCGCGCCCGGCGCATTGGCGATCATCACGCCGTTGAGGCGCTTGGCGATCGCGCCGGTTTCCTTCGGGCCGTAACGGTCGAACACGTGGAACAGCAGGCCGCCGCCTTGGGTCAGGGTCTTGAACTCGTTCTGGAAGCCGATCAGGCCGCGGGCCGGGATCTCGTAGTCCAGACGCACGCGTCCTTTGCCGTCCGACTCCATGTTCTTCAGCTGGCCCTTGCGGATGCCGAGCTTCTCCATCACGCCGCCCTGGTGCTGCTCTTCGACGTCGACCACCAGCTGCTCGATCGGCTCCATCTGCTGGCCGTCGATCTCCTTGATGATCACTTCCGGGCGCGACACGGCCAGCTCGAAACCTTCGCGGCGCATGTTCTCGATCAGCACCGACAGATGCAGTTCGCCTCGGCCCGAGACCAGGAACTTGTCCGCGTCTTCCAACTGCTCGACCTTCAGCGCCACGTTGTGCACGGTCTCGCGCTCGAGGCGGTCCTTCAGCTGGCGGCTGGTCAGGAACTTGCCGCCGGACAGGTCCTTGTTGCCTGCGAACGGCGAGTTGTTGACCTGGAAGGTCATCGAGATCGTGGGCTCGTCGACGGTCAGTGCCGGCAGCGCTTCCGGGGTATCCAGTGCGCAGACGGTGTCGGAAATGGTCAGGTCCTGGATGCCGGAGATGGCGACGATGTCGCCTGCCTCGGCGGAATCCTGCTCGATGCGCTCCAGGCCGAGGAAGCCGAGCACCTGCATGACCTTGCCCTGGCGCTTCTTGCCTTCACGGCTGATGACCGAGACCGGCATGTTCTTCTTCAGGGTGCCGCGCTGGATGCGGCCGATGCCGATCACGCCGACGAAGTTGTTGTAGTCCAGCTGGCTGATGCGCATCTGGAAGGCGCCGTCCGGGTCGACTTCCGGCATCGGCGCGTGCTGCATGATCGCTTCGTACAGCGGGGTCATGTCGCCCGAACGCGCGGTGTCTTCGAGGCTCGCGTAGCCGTGCAGCGCCGAGGCGTAGACGATCGGGAAGTCGAGCTGCTCGTTGTTCGCGCCGAGCTTGTCGAACAGGTCGAACACCTGGTCGATCACCCAGTCCGGACGCGCGCCCGGACGGTCGATCTTGTTGACGACGACGATCGGCTTGAAGCCCATCGCGAAGGCCTTCTGGGTCACGAAGCGCGTCTGCGGCATCGGGCCGTCCATCGCGTCGACCAGGATCAGCACGGTGTCCACCATCGACAGCACGCGCTCGACCTCACCGCCGAAGTCGGCGTGGCCCGGGGTGTCGACGATGTTGATGCGGTTGCCGTTCCAGGTGATCGCCGTGTTCTTGGCGAGGATCGTGATGCCACGTTCCTTTTCCTGGTCGTTGCTGTCCATCACGCGCTCGGCGAGCACGGTACGCTCGGAGAGGGTGCCCGATTGCTTCAGCAGACAATCGACGAGGGTGGTCTTGCCGTGGTCGACGTGGGCGACGATGGCGATATTGCGCAGGCGTTCGATGGACATGGGCAAGGCTGCGCCAGAGTCGAAGACCGGGGCGCACAAGAGTCAGTGAAAGAGCCCAGCATTATACGGTGTTGCGCTGCCGCATGGCGGGCCGCTTGAAACCGGGAGCCGGAAGCCCTATGTCGCGGGTTCGTCGGCCTGCCGATGATTTTCCCTTCAACCAGGATTCCTCATGTCCCTGAACGCCGTATTCGACACCGACCGTGGCCAGATCAACGTCGAGCTGTTTGCCGACAAGGCGCCGCTGACCGTTGCCAACTTCGTCAACCTGGCCCAGCGCGGCTTCTATGACGGTCTGAGCTTCCATCGCGTCATCGCCGACTTCATGGTCCAGGGCGGTTGCCCCGAAGGTTCCGGCCGTGGCGGCCCGGGCTACAAGTTCGAAGACGAGACCAACAACGGCGTCAAGCACGACCGTGGCGTGCTGTCGATGGCGAACGCGGGCCCGAACACCAACGGCAGCCAGTTCTTCATCACCCACATCAAGACCGACTGGCTGGACGGCAAGCACACCGTGTTCGGCAAGGTCACCGAAGGTCTGGACGTGGTCGATGCCGTGAAGCAGGGCGATGCGATCAAGTCGATCAAGATCGTCGGCGACACCGAGGCGGTGCTGGCGGCCAAGGCCGACCGCGTCGCCGAGTGGAACAAGACGCTCGCTGCCTGAGCGACACCAGCAGGCCGGCCATTCGCCGGCCTGTTTTCTTTGGGGAATGGAATGGCCTCGAGCAGCACGTGGTGCGGTCTGGTGCTGGCGCTGGGCGTCGGCGTCCTGAGCGGTTGCGGGCCGTCCTCGCAGGATATGGACGTCGAGTACGCGGGCGACGACATGTCGGTCGCGCCGCAGCCGCTGGCGCAGGATTTCGAGCGCAGCCTGGCGGGCATCTGGATCACCGGCGTCTCCCGCGGCGACGATGCTGAAACGATCTACGCCATCGAATTCCAGAACGTCGACGGCCTGCGCATCCTCCGCGATGGTGTCTGGCTCAAGGGCACGGTCGAGGATGTCGATGTCGACAACCAGACGCTGGCCTTCCGTATCACCCGTGAGAATGGCCCTGGTGAGACGGTGACCCTGCGCAAGGTGCAGGACGCGGTGTCCGGCGACGGTTTCAGCCTGCGCCTCACGTGGGCGCAGGGGCAGACCGAGACGCTGGGCTTCGTGCGACGGCTGACCGATCGCGACCGGCAGGAGATCGTGCTGGAGATCCGCCAGTCCTCGGTGTTGCCGGAAGCCGTCGCCTGCGGCGGCGATGCACCGGCCGGCAGCCTGCGGGCGACGCTGGCCTGCAGCGAGAGCGAGTTCGCCGAACTCGATCGCGGCCTGCGCACGCAGCTGGTCGAACTGTCGGCGCGGTATCCCGATGGCGACCGCACTGCGGCCGCGGTCGTCCAGCAGCTGGATGCCTGCAAAACACCCGAGTGCCTGCGCGACGCCTACGCGCAATGGCAGACCTATTTCGACGAAAACTACGACCTCGGCGACGTGCTCGATTACCTCTGACGACGCGCTTCGCGCGGCGCCGCGCCGGCAGTCGCCACAGGGCTGCGTGGTACCATCTGCCGCCGAAAATCAGCGCTTCCGCCGCATTCCCGACGCTCCAAGAAGAGATTCCTCCGATGCCCCAGCTCGCCGCGCGGACCGCTCGCGCCAAGCCCAGCGCCATCATGCAGGTCGCCGAAAAGGCGAAGCGCCTGAAGGCCGAAGGCCGGGACATCATCAGCTTCTCGATCGGCGTGCCGAACTTCCTGCCAGGCCCGCACGTGTACGCGGCCGCGCGCGAGGCGCTCGACCATGACAGCGGCCAGTACGGCAGCAACCGCGGCAGCGATGCGCTGCTCGATGCGTTCATCGGCCATCTCGATCGCATCGGCCTGCCGGGCTACACCCGCGCGCATTGCGCCAGCGGCATCGGCGCCAAGCACATCCTCTATACGCTGGCCGAAGTGCTGCTCGACGAAGGCGACGGGTTCGCGTTCGCCACGCCGTACTGGACGACGTATCTGGACATCGCCGAGATCGTCGGCGCCGACATCCAACTGCTGCCGTGTCCGCCCGAACAGGACTACAAGCTGACCCCCGCGCAGCTCGATGCCGCATTGGCACGTAAGCCCAAGGTCTTCCTGTTCAACAATCCGTCGAACCCGACCGGCATGGTCTACACGCGCGACGAGATCGCTGCGCTGGCCGACGTGCTGGTGCGCCATCCCGACACCTGGATCATCACCGACGACATCTACAACCGCATGGTGTTCGACGGCATCGGCTACCACAACGTGGTGCAGGCGCGGCCCGAACTGCGCGAGCGCACGATCTTCGTCGACTCGCTGTCCAAGACCTACGGCATGCCGGGCTGGCGCGTCGGCCTGCTGGCCGGCCCCGAGAACGTCGCGAAAGCTTTCGCGACGATGAACTCCAACCACATCACCAACGTGCCGGAAGTCGTGACCGCGGCCGCTGTCGCCGCGCTGTCCGGCCCGCAGGACGTGCCGACGGCCAAGTGCGCCGAATTCCAGGCGCGCCGCGATCTTGTGATGGCGGCGCTGGCGGAGATTCCCGGCGTGGTCTGCCCGAAGCCTGCCGGCGCGTTCTACGTGTTTCCCGACATCAGCGTCGCGTTCGGCAAGTCGCATGGCGACCTGCGCATCGGCAATGACGTCGGCCTGTGCAATGCGCTGCTCGAAACCAAGGGCGTGGCCTGCGTGCCGGGCTCGGCGTTCGGCGAGCCGCGCGCGCTGCGCATCAGCTACACCTGTCCCGAAGCGCAGCTCGCGCCCGGGCTGGCCCGCATCCGCGAATTCTTCGCGGAGCTGACCTGACCGGCCGGCCCCCGCCGACCGGATGCTTCCCACCCACGTGACCGTTTGAACGAACGAGAGGATTGACGATGAAGAAGCCCGTCCGTGTTGCCGTGACCGGCGCTGCCGGCCAGATCGGCTATGCGCTGCTGTTCCGGATCGCCTCCGGCGAAATGCTGGGCAAGGACCAGCCGGTGATCCTGCAGCTGCTCGAACTGCCGATCGACAAGGCACAGGCCGCGCTGAAGGGCGTGATCATGGAGATCGAGGATTGCGCGTTCCCGCTGCTGGCCGATGTCGTCGGCACCGACGATCCGGAAGTCGCGTTCAAGGACGCCGACATCGCCCTGCTGGTCGGCGCGCGTCCGCGCGGCCCTGGCATGGAGCGCAAGGATCTGCTGCTCGAGAACGCCAAGATCTTCACCGCGCAGGGCGCGGCGCTGAACAAGGTCGCCTCGCGTGACGTCAAGGTGCTGGTGGTCGGCAACCCGGCCAACACCAATGCCTACATCGCCATGAAGTCGGCGCCGGATCTCAACCCGCGCAACTTCACCGCGATGCTGCGCCTCGACCACAACCGCGCGCTGAGCCAGCTGGCGACCAGGGCCGACGTGGCCGTGGGCGACATCGAAGGCCTGATCGTGTGGGGCAACCACAGCCCGACGATGTACCCGGACTACCGTTTCGCGACTGCGAACGGTCAGAACCTGAAGGACAAGGTCGGTGATGCCGACTGGAACGCCAACACCTTCATCCCGCAGGTCGGCAAGCGCGGCGCGGCGATCATCGAAGCGCGTGGCCTGTCCTCGGCTGCGTCGGCCGCCAACGCCGCCATCGACCACATCCACGACTGGGTGCTGGGCAGCAACGGCAAGTGGGTGACGATGGGTGTGCCGTCCGACGGCAGCTACGGCATTCCCGAAGGCGTGATCTTCGGCTTCGCGGTGACCACCGAGAACGGCGAGTACACGCTGGTCAAGGACATCGAAGTCGACGACTTCAGCCAGAAGGCCATCGACAAGACGCTGGCCGAGCTCGAGGAAGAGCGCAGCGGCGTGGCGCATCTGCTGGGCTGAGCCTTGTAGAGTGTAGAGAAAAAGCCGGGCCTTGTGCCCGGCTTTTTCGTGGTCACGGGCGTGGGGCGCGGGTCAGGTCAGTCGCGGAAAAGATCAGAACCCGTCATTCCCGCGAAGGCGGGAATCCAGGGACTTACAAGTCATTGGAGGCGAAGGCGCTGGATTCCCGCCTGACCAGACATGCGTCTGTTGAGAGCCGCGGGAATGACGAGCGGAAAAACTTAGGGGCTGTCGTAGATAAGGCTAGATTCCAGCCCACTCCTTCAGCGTCTTGAGTTGTTGCTTGTGGGTTCCGTAGTTGAAGCGGAACTCGCACTCTTTGAGGAACAACGGGAAGCTGTTCTTCGGGATGCCATTGTATTTGCGTAGCACGCGCTTGGCCTGGTTCCAGAAGTTCTCGATCCCGTTGATGTGGTTTCGACCGCGTGCGAACTCCCTGGAATGGTTGATGCGTACATGACGGAACTGGCTGACGTCGAGCGCGTCGTAGCTTCCGAAGCTGTCGGTGTAGACCCAGCTGTCCGGCGCGATTTTCCGCTGGATTACAGGCATGAGCGTGGCTGCCTTGGCGTTGTCCACGACCTTGGCATAGACCTTGCCGCCACGTTTGAGCAAGCCGAACACGATGACCTTGCCGGCCGCGCCACGGCCACGCTTGCCCTTGCGGACGCCGCCGAAGTAGCTCTCGTCCAGCTCGACGGCGCCATCGAATACCTCGTGCTCGACCAAGGCCAGCTGGTCGGCGATCAGCTGGCGCAACTTGCGGTAGAACAGCGCAGCCGTATTGGGCTGGATACCCAGCACATCGGCTGCCGACCGGGCGGTGACTTCCAGGACGAAGAATTCGACCAGCCGGAAATGCACTTTTCTGCTTAATTTGCAGCGGTTTAGGCCCATATCTAGAGCTTAAACCTAGCCCTTATCTACGACAGCCCCAAAACTTAATCAGCGTTGCCTGGAGGACGCTTGATTCCCGCGTGACCAGCCCCGCATTTGTTGACAACCGCGGGAACATCGGGCGGCGGGTTCTGCAGACGTCTGCAGCGCGGGGTAGACCATTGTCGTAACGCATCCTTGCCGCCCGCGGACTAGCCTTCCGGATTCGCAACCGGGAGGGTCGACATGGGCTACGAGGAATTCCACCGCCGCTCCATCGAAGACCCCGAAGGGTTCTGGGGCGAGCAGGCGCAGGCGATCCACTGGCACAGGGCCCCGGATCGGATCCTCGACTATTCGAATCCGCCGTTCCGCAAGTGGTTCGTCGGCGGTGAGACCAATCTGTGTTTCAACGCCGTCGACCGGCATCTCGAGGCGCGTGGTGAGCAGCTCGCGCTCGTCGCGATCTCGACCGAAACCAATGAGACGCGCGAGATCACCTACGCGCAGCTGTATCGCGAGGTCAACGATTTCGCCGCCGTGCTCAAGGCGCTGGGCGTCGGTCGCGGAGACCGCGTCGTCATCTACATGCCGAACATGGCCGAGGCCGCGTTCGCGATGCTGGCCTGCGCGCGCATCGGCGCGGTGCACTCGGTGGTCTTCGGCGGCTTCGCTGCGCACAACCTCGCGCTGCGTATCGACGATGCGAAGCCTACGCTGCTGATCGCCGCCGATGCCGGCAGTCGCGGCGGCAAGGTCATTCCGTACAAACCGCTGGTCGACGCCGCGTGTGCGGAAGCGCAGTCACCGCCGCCGCACGTGCTGATCGTCGATCGCGGACTCGATCCCGGCTACGCACGCGTCGAAGGCCGCGATGTCGATTACGCGACCATCCGCGCGCAGCACGCTGGCACCGATGTGCCGGTGGAGTGGCTGGAATCGAATGAACCCAGCTATCTGCTCTACACCTCGGGCACCACCGGCAAGCCCAAGGGCGTGCAGCGCGATGTCGGCGGCTATGCGGTCGCGATGGCGCTGTCGATGTGGTCGATCTACGACATCCGCCCGGGGCAGGTGATGTTCACCACGTCCGACGTGGGCTGGGCGGTCGGCCATTCCTACAACGTCTATGGCCCGCTGATCGCAGGCGCGACGGTGATCCTCTACGAAGGTTTGCCCTTCAGTCCGGACGGCGGCATCTGGTGGAAGATCTGCGCCGACTACGGCGTGCGCACGATGTTCTCCTCGCCGACTGCGGTCCGCGTGCTGAAGAAGCAGGATGCGAAGTTCCTGACGCAGTACGACCTGTCGAAACTCGAATATCTGTTCCTCGCCGGCGAACCGCTCGACGAGCCCACTGCGAACTGGATCAGCACCGGCCTCGGCGGCACGACGATCATCGACAACTACTGGCAGACCGAAACCGGCTGGCCGGTGCTGGCACTGATGCCCGGCGTCGAACTCAAGCCGGTGAAGTTCGGTTCGCCGGGCCTGCCGACGCCGGGTTATGACCTGCGCGTGATCGATGAGGCGACCGGCAAGTGCGTGCCGCCCGGCACCAAGGGCGTGCTGGTGATCCAGCCGCCGCTGCCGCCGGGCTGCATGACCACGGTGTGGAACGACGACGCGCGGTTCCTGTCGAGCTACTTCTCGCACTTCAAGGAACTCGTCTACAGCTCCCTGGATTGGGCGATCCAGGACGAGGACGGCTACACCTTCATCCTCGGGCGCACCGACGATGTCATCAACGTCGCCGGGCATCGCCTGGGCACGCGCGAGATCGAGGAATCGGTGTCGAGTCATCCGGCCGTCGCCGAGGCTGCAGTGATCGGCGTCGCCGACGAGCTCAAGGGCCAGGTGCCGATCGTGTTCGTGACCCTCAAGCAGGCATCGGCGGATGCCGACGCGCAGCACGCGACCGCTGGCGAGATGATGCGCACCGTCGCCGACCAGCTCGGTGCCGTCGCACGACCTGCGCGGGTCTACGTGGTCAATGCGCTGCCGAAGACGCGCTCGGGCAAGTTGCTGCGGCGTTCGTTGCAGGCGCTGGCGGAATCGCGTGATCCGGGAGACCTCTCGACGCTCGACGATCCGAATGCGCTGGAAGAAGTGCGCCGCGTGCTGGCGCGGGGCGCGGACGCGGGCTGATTCCTGTGGGAGCGCGCTTGCGCGCGATAGGGCCTTCCCATTGAAGCCCATCGCGCCCAAGGGCGCTCCCACAAAATGCGTGCTCACTCGGCTGGAGCGACGCCGGTGTAATGCGCGCGCGGGCGGATCAGCATGCCGAGTTCCTGCTGCTCCAGCGCGTGCGCCAGCCAGCCGGCGAGCCGGCCGGCGGCGAACATGCACAGCGCCGGCGTGGCCGGCAGGCCGTGCACGAAACAGATCGCCGCGAGCATGCCGTCGATGTTGGGATGGCGGCCGCTGGTCTCGGCCGCGGAGCCGAGCACCACCTCGACCTGCTGCATGCGTGCATCGCCTGCATGACGCGCCCGCAGCATCGCCAGCACTTCGGCCGCGCGCGGATCGCCGTCGGGATACAGCACGTGATGGAAGCCGGGCAGGTCGTCGCCGCGTTGCCAGCGCTCGGCCACGAAAGCGGCGGGCGAGGGCGCATCGCAGGCTTCGCGGATCAGCGCATGCGCGCGCGCGGTCGCACCGCCGTGTCGTGGGCCCGACAGCGCCGCAAGGCCGGCGCAGACTGTCGCGTGCAGATGCGCACCGGTGGACGCGACCACGCGCGCGGCGAAGGCCGACACGTTGAGTTCGTGATCCGCGCACAGCACCAGCGCCGCGCGCACGAGATCGGCGAATGCCGCATCGCCGGGGCGCCAGGCATCGGCGAGCAGCCTGTGCACCGGGCGCGCATCCGGCGTGCCGGCGACCAGCAGCGCCGCGTTCTGGCGCAGCAGTGTGGCCGCGACGCCGCGCTTGGCCGCCGGCGCGGCGCTCAGCGAATGCCGCAGGTCCGGTGCGAGCAACGGGATCGCAGCCATCGCGCGCTCGATCGGGGGCAGGGTGGCATCGCCGGCAATGGCGGCGACGCGCGCGGGCCAGTCACCGGTCGCGGCGTCGAACGGATCGGCATCGCCGCAATCCCACAGCAGCCGCGCCGTGTCTTCGAGCGTGGCGCCGCTGCGGACCATCGCGACCGCGGAACGCCCGCGGTAGTACGGACTGTCGGGCCGGATCAGCGAGATCCGCGTTTCCATCACCGGCAGGCCGCGGTCGAGGCTTTGCGCCGCACCCCGCGCGGCGCCGCGACCGGCGCGCTTGCGCTGGGCCAGGCGTTCGACGTCCTGGCGCAGGTACACGCGGCTGCGATGGTCGGCGCCAGGGCGCGACTCCAGCATGCCCCGGCTGACATAGGCGTAGAGCGTTGCGGTGCTGATGCCGAGCGCGGCGCAAGCCTGCGCCGCGGACATCAGGTCGCCATCGTTCGCATGCACAGTGAATTCCGATGTATTGATTGATTCGATCAAGATTGATCAACCATTCGGATGGTGCCAGATTGCACGCCATCGCGGTACACCGCAGTCCCGGAGTCGACGCATGTCCAACCTTTCAGCAGGCGCAAGGTTCCGCGCCGCCCTGGCCGCCGAATCGCCGTTGCAGGTGATCGGTGCGATCAACGCCAACCACGCGCTGCTGGCCAGGCGCGCCGGCTTTCAGGCGATCTACCTGTCGGGCGGCGGCGTTGCCGCGGGCTCGCTGGGCCTGCCGGACCTGGGCATCAATACGCTCGAGGACGTGCTGATCGACGTGCGCCGCATCACCGACGTCTGCGATCTGCCCTTGATGGTCGACATCGACACCGGCTTCGGCGCCAGCGCGTTCAACATCGAGCGCACCGTGAAGTCGCTGATCAAGGCCGGCGCGGCGGCGTGCCACATCGAAGACCAGGTCGGCGCCAAGCGCTGCGGGCATCGTCCGGGCAAGGAGATCGTGTCGCAGGGCGAGATGGTCGACCGGGTCAAGGCGGCGGCCGATGCGAAGACCGATCCCGACTTCTTCCTGATCGCGCGCACCGATGCGATCCAGGTCGACGGTGTGGACGCTGCGATCGAACGCGCCGTCGCCTGCGTCGAAGCCGGCGCCGACGGCATCTTTGCCGAAGCCGCCTATGACCTCGACACCTATCGCCGCTTCGTCGATGCGGTGAAGGTGCCGGTGCTCGCCAACATCACCGAGTTCGGTGCCACGCCGCTGTTTACGCGAGACGAGCTGGCGTCTGCGGGCGTCGCGATCCAGCTGTTCCCGTTGTCGGCGTTCCGCGCGGCGAACAAGGCCGCCGAAGCGGTGTACACCGCGGTGCGCCGCGACGGTTCGCAGCAGGCCGTCGTCGAGACCATGCAGACCCGCGAAGAACTTTACGACCGCATTGGCTACCACGCGTTCGAGCAACGCCTCGATGCGTTGTTTGCATCCAACAAGCAGTAAACGACTCCCGATCTTTCCATCCGTGCCCGCGGGCATCCAACGGAGATTCCAGATGAGCGATACCGCCACCACCGCCCCCGGCTTCAAGCCGAAGAAATCCGTCGCGCTGAGCGGCACGGCCGCCGGCAATACCGCGCTGTGCACCGTCGGCCGCAGCGGCAACGATCTGCACTACCGCGGCTACGACATTCTCGATCTCGCGCGAACCAGTGAATTCGAGGAAATCGCCTATCTGCTGGTCCACGGCAAGCTGCCCACCGAAGCGGAACTGCGCGGCTACAAGGTCAAGCTGAAGTCGCTGCGCGGCATTCCGGCGGCAGTCAAGGCCGCGCTGGAAGAACTGCCGCCGTCGGCGCATCCGATGGACGTCATGCGCACCGGCGTGTCGGTGCTCGGCTGCGTGCAGCCGGAGAAGGACGACCACAACCATCCGGGCGCGCGCGACATCGCCGACAAGCTGATGGCTTGCCTCGGTTCGATGCTGCTGTACTGGTACCACTGGAGCCACAACGGTCGCGCGATCGACGTCGAAACCGATGATGATTCGATCGGCGGACACTTCCTGCACCTGCTGCACGGCCACGAGCCCCGCGAGTCCTGGGTCAAGGCGATGCACACCTCGTTGATCCTGTACGCGGAGCACGAGTTCAACGCGTCGACCTTCGCCTGCCGCGTCATCGCCGGCACCGGCAGCGACATGCATTCGTGCATCACCGGCGGCATCGGCGCGCTGCGCGGCCCCAAGCACGGCGGCGCGAACGAAGTCGCGTTCGAAGTGCAGAAGCGTTACGACACGCCGGACGAAGCGGAAGCCGACATCAGGGCGCGCGTGGAGAAGAAGGAAGTGATCATCGGCTTCGGCCATCCGGTCTACACCGTCAGCGATCCGCGCAACGAGGTGATCAAGCAGGTCTCGAAGGAACTGTCGGACGAGGCGGGCAGCCGCAAGATGTACGACATCGCCGAGCGCCTGGAAACGGTGATGTGGGACATCAAGAAGATGTTCCCGAATCTCGACTGGTTCAGCGCGGTGAGCTACCACATGATGGGCGTGCCGACGGCAATGTTCACCCCGCTGTTCGTCATCGCCCGCACTGCCGGCTGGAGCGCGCACGTCATCGAGCAGCGCATCGACGGCAAGATCATCCGTCCCAGCGCGCAGTACACCGGTCCCGAAGACCAGGCGTTCGTGCCGATCGCCGAGCGCACGTAAGTTTCGTCAAGCGCATTTCGCTCGTTCCGCACGGTTCTCCGCAGCCGCGAGAACCGTGGTTCGTCATTCCCGCGCAGGCGGGAATCCATGGACTTTCATCGGGTCAGCGCAATGTCCTTGGATGACCCGCCATTCGGCGGTTAAGAAGCGTCCCGCCTGCGCGGGAATGACGAGCGTTCAAAACTCTCTTTTTTCAGACAGCCAGCCATGAACAGCCAGCACCGCAAACCCCTTCCCGGCACCAAGCTCGACTGGTTCGACGCGCGCGCTGCCGTCGACGCGCTCGCACCCGGCGCTTACGACCGCATGTCCTACACCGCGCGCGTGCACGCCGAGAATCTGGTGCGGCGCTGCGAGCCGGCGCAGCTGGACGATGCGCTGCGGCAGCTGATCGAACTGCGGCAGGACATCGACTTTCCGTGGTATCCGGCACGCGTGGTCTGTCACGACATCCTCGGCCAGACCGCGCTGGTCGATCTCGCCGGTCTGCGCGATGCGATCGCCGATCAGGGCGGCGATCCGGCGAAGGTCAATCCGGTGGTGCCGGTGCAGCTGATCGTCGACCACTCGCTGGCGGTGGAATGCGGTGGCTACGATCCGGATGCATTCACCAAGAACCGCACGATCGAAGACCGTCGCAACGCCGACCGTTTCCACTTCATCGACTGGACCAAACTCGCGTTCCACAACGTCGAGGTGATTCCGCCGGGCAACGGGATCATGCACCAGATCAATCTGGAGAAGATGTCGCCGGTGGTCTACGTGCAGGACGGTGTCGCGTTCCCGGATACCTGCGTCGGCACCGACAGCCATACGCCGCACGTCGATGCGCTGGGCGTGATCGCGGTCGGTGTCGGCGGCCTCGAAGCCGAGAACGTCATGCTCGGCCGCGCGTCGTGGATGCGCACGCCGGAGATCGTCGGCGTCGAGCTGGCGGGCCGTCCCGGCCCCGGCATCACCGCGACCGACGTCGTGCTGGCGCTGACCGAGTTCCTGCGCAAGTCGAAGGTGGTTGGCGCGTATCTGGAATTCCGCGGTCCGGGCGCGGCCGCGCTGTCGGTCGGCGATCGCGCGACGATTTCCAACATGGCGCCGGAGTACGGCGCGACCGCGGCGATGTTCTTCATCGACGACAACACGCTCGACTACCTGCGCCTGACCGGCCGCGAAGACACACAGGTCGCGCTGGTCGAGACCTATGCGAAGGCCGCCGGCCTGTGGGCCGATTCGCTGGCCGGCGCCGAGTACGTGCGCACGCTGCACTTCGACCTGTCGAGCGTGGTGCGCAACATGGCCGGCCCGTCGAATCCGCACAAGCGCGTGGCGACCAGCGATCTCGCCGCCAGCGGCATCGCCGGCGCATGGGAAATGCCCAGCGACGGCACCATGCCCGACGGCGCGGTGATCATCGCCGCGATCACCAGCTGCACGAACACCTCGAACCCGCGCAACGTCATCGCCGCCGCGCTGCTGGCGCGCAACGCGAACGCACGCGGCCTCACGCGCAAGCCCTGGGTCAAGAGTTCGCTGGCGCCCGGTTCCAAGGCCGTGCAGCTGTATCTCGAGGAGAGCGGTCTGCTGCCGGATCTCGAGCAGCTCGGCTTCGGCATCGTCGCCTTCGCCTGCACCACCTGCAACGGCATGAGCGGCGCATTGGATCCGGCGATCCAGCAGGAGATCATCGACCGCGACCTGTACGCGACCGCCGTGCTCAGCGGCAACCGCAATTTCGACGGCCGCATCCATCCCTACGCCAAGCAGGCCTTTCTCGCGTCGCCGCCGCTGGTCATCGCGTATGCGATCGCCGGCACCGTGCGCTTCGACATCGAGAAGGACGTGCTCGGCATCGACCACGATGGCAACGCGGTGACGCTCAAGGATCTCTGGCCGTCGGATGAAGAGATCGACGCGGTGGTCAAGGCCAGCGTCAAGCCCGAACAGTTCCGCGCCGTCTACGGCCCGATGTTCAAGCTGCACGTCGATACCGGTGAGCGCGTCGCGCCGCTGTACGACTGGCGCGAGATGAGCACCTACATCCGCCGTCCGCCGTACTGGGAAGGTGCGCTGGCCGGTGCGCGCACGCTGACCGGCATGCGCCCGCTCGCGGTGCTCGGCGACAACATCACCACCGATCACCTGTCGCCGTCGAACGCGATCATGGCCGACAGCGCAGCCGGCGAATACCTCGCGAAGATGGGCGTGCCGGAAGAGGACTTCAATTCCTACGCCACCCATCGCGGCGATCACCTGACCGCGCAGCGCGCCACGTTCGCCAATCCGAAGCTCGTCAATGAAATGGCGATCGTCGACGGCACGGTGCGCCAGGGTTCGCTGGCGCGCATCGAACCGGAAGGCCAGGTCGTGCGCATGTGGGAGGCGATCGAGACCTACATGGACCGCAAGCAGCCGCTGGTGATCATCGCCGGCGCCGACTACGGTCAGGGCAGCTCGCGCGACTGGGCGGCCAAGGGCGTGCGTCTGGCGGGCGTGGAAGCGATCGTCGCCGAAGGCTTCGAGCGCATCCACCGCACCAACCTGATCGGCATGGGCGTGCTGCCGCTGGAGTTCCAGCCCGGCGTGACCCGCCTGACGCTCGGTATCGACGGTACCGAAACCTTCGACGTCACCGGCGACCGTACCCCACGCGCAATGCTGACGCTGGTGATCCACCGGCAGGACGGCACGCAGCTGTCGGTGCCGGTGATCTGCCGCCTCGATACCGCGGAAGAAGTTTCGATCTACGAGGCCGGTGGTGTACTGCAGCGGTTCGCGCAGGATTTTCTGGAGTCCAGCAAGGCAGCATAAAAGCGCCCCTCTCCCCCAGCCCCTCTCCCGCAGGGGGCGAGGGGAGACAAGCGCCGGACTCTGCATGATCAAAGCCCCTCTCCCGCAGGGGGAGAGCGGAGACAAGTGTCGGATTCTGCATGATCAAAGCCCCTCTCCCCTCGCGGGAGAGGGGTTGGGGAGAGGGGGAATGGATCAACGCGCATTTGCGAAAACGTTGCGCCAAAACATGACCGACGCCGAGCAGTTGCTCTGGCGTCATCTCCGCGCCCACCGCTTCGATGGACAGAAGTTCCGACGGCAGCAGCCCCTCGGTCCGTACATCGTCGACTTCGTGCATTTCGATGCGCGTGTGATCGTGGAGGCCGATGGCGGGCAGCATCTCGATTCACCGCAGGACGTCGCACGCGATGCCTGGCTGAGGCGGCAAGGCTTCCGCGTGCTGCGCTTCTGGAATCACGACATCCTGAAACGCACGGAGGCGGTGCTTGAAACCATCTGGAATACGTTGCGGGAAGCGCCCCTCTCCCCCGACCCCTCTCCCGCAAGGGGAGAGGGGAGACAAGCGAAATCCTATTCCTTTCCTGCGCGCGGGAGAGGCAAGCAAAAACAGAGCGAGTGACCTCATGACCCACAGCCCCCAACTTCGCATCCCCGCCACCTACATGCGCGGCGGTACATCGAAAGGCGTGTTCTTCCGCCTCGAAGACCTGCCCGCCGCCGCACAGGTGGCCGGTCCCGCACGCGATGCATTGCTGCTTCGCGTCATCGGCTCGCCCGATCCCTATGCCAAACACACCGACGGCATGGGCGGCGCGACATCGTCCACCAGCAAGTGCGTGATCATCGGGCCCGCGTCGGTGCCGGATCACGACGTCGACTACCTCTACGGCCAGGTCTCGATCGACACCGCATTCGTCGACTGGAGCGGCAACTGCGGCAACCTCAGCACCGCGGTCGGTCCGTTCGCGATCGCCAACGGCTTCATCGATGCATCGCGGATTCCGCGCGACGGCACCGTCGCGGTGCGCGTGTGGCAGGCGAACATCGGCAAGACCATCGTCGTGCACGTGCCGGTTGCGGACGGACAGGTACAGGAAACAGGCGATTTCGAACTCGACGGCGTGACATTCCCGGCGTCGGAGATCGTGCTGGAATTCGTCGATCCCGCCGACGAAGGCGAGGGCGACGGCGGCGGTGCGATGTTCCCGACCGGCCATCTCGTTGACGATCTCGAAGTGCCCGGCATCGGCACGCTGCGCGCGACGCTGATCAATGCCGGCATCCCGACGATCTTCGTCGACGCGGACTCGATCGGATACACCGGCACCGAGCTGCAGGACGCGATCAACGGCGACGCGAAGGCGCTCGCGATGTTCGAGACGATCCGCGCACACGGCGCGGTGCGCATGGGCTTGATCAAGGATGTGTCGGAGGCATCGAAGCGCCAGCACACGCCCAAGGTCGCGTTCGTCGCGCCGCCGCGTGATCACGTGGTGTCGAGCGGCAAGGCGATCGCGGCCGGCGACATTGATCTGCTGGTGCGCGCGCTGTCGATGGGCAAGCTGCACCACGCGATGATGGGCACGGCAGCGGTGGCGATCGGTACCGCTGCAGCGATTCCCGGCACGCTGGTGAATCTGGCCGCGGGCGGCGGCGCACGCAGCTCGGTGCGCTTCGGCCATCCGTCGGGCACCTTGCGCGTCGGCGCGGAAGCGGTCGAGGTTGAAGGCCAGTGGACCGTATCGAAGGCGATCATGTCGCGCTCGGCGCGGGTGCTGATGGAAGGCGCGATCCGCGTGCCCGGCGACACGCTGGGCTGATTCGAGCTGCGCGGCCGGCGCAAGCGTGCCGGCCGCAGCACATCGAACCGGCGCGCCGCATGATGCGACGCGCCAGTTCTACAGATCGATCAGATCAGGCCTTCGGCCGTCATCGCCGCGCGGACGCCGTCGTCGGCGAGCATGCGCGCATCGAACGCGTGCAGATTGTCGAGCCCGCCCAGATCGAGCTTCAGGCGCTTGGCCCACTGCAGGGTCACGAACAGATACGGATCGGCGATCGAACGCGTGCCGACGAGATAGTCTCGGCCGGCGAGCTGCGCGTCGATGCGCTCGTAGTAACCGCGGATCTTCTGCATCGCCTGCTTGCGCGTGCGATCGACGGCGTCCGCGTCTTCCAGATACTTCGTGCTGCCGAACAGCGGATGGAACGCCGGGTGCAGATCGGCGTTGAGCAGCGCGAGCCAGCGGTTGACCTCGGCGCGACCCCGCGGCGAACCGTCACCACCGAGCTTCGCCTCGGGATGGCTGTCGGCCAGATAGTTGAGGATCGCGGCGTTCTGGGTCAGCACCCAGTCGCCTTCGACCAGCACCGGCACTGCGCCGGCGGGATTGAGCGCGAGGAATGCGGGTTCCTTCATCTGCGTCGCGTCGACGACGCGCGCTTCGAACGGCGCGCCGATCCACTGCAGCACGATGTGGTCGGCCAGCGAACAGGCGCCGGGCTTGGTATGGAGAATGCGCATGGTGGTCCCAGAGTTGGACGGGCCGCCATCATGCGCCGGGCGTCGCGGGCGGGGAAGCCGGCGACGCGGGGACAGCTCAGCCGCGCTCGCTGTCGGTGGTCGGACGCGCCGGGCGCAGCGACTGCACGCGCAGGAAGGTGTGATCGCCGATCGTCGCCACCTGGTGCGCACTGCGCCAGGCCGGGGCGGCGATCGCGTGGGCCAGGAAGTGGCTCGCGCCGGGCACCACCTGGCGGCGTTGCTCGGGCGGCAGCGACCAGTTGCGCTCCGACTCCAGCGCCACGCTGACCGCGCGGGTCCAGGCATTGGTGTTGGCCAGCTTGGTGTTCGGCGACAGGATCGTCGGCGCGAACTGCTTGCGCGCGGTCACCACTTCGCACATCGACTCGCCCCACAGGCCGCTCTCCTGGCGACGCAGGGCCACCTCGGCGACGGCTTCCTGTCCTCGAACGGACTGGTCGCGGGCTTCCAGATACACCGTCGTGCTCAGACAGAGCGAATCGGCGGCGGGGGGCGGCAGCACGGAAGCCAGCCACATCACCCATTCAAGCTTCATCAACGACTCCTTGCTGCGTTGCGCCGGGCCGCACGTCGCCGTCCTCCACTTGAGAAGAACGCAGGCAACTGCAGGAACCGGCATGGCGTATTGGGGAGGGCGGCGGACTCTGTGGTGCGCTTGATCGCCCGGGCACCGAAGTCCGCAGAAGGCGGCTCGGGCCGGTGTCCCGCCGAAGGGGGCGGAACGAAGTGACGGCACGGTAGCCCCGGTTTTTCGAATCAAACGTGAATGCGGGGCACTGGCGCCGGGGTGATTTGTGTGGCTGGACCGGAGATCCTGCAGTACCTATTCAGCTTCATCGCGCTCGCGTGGCGACCAAACGCCCGCCTCGGCCACCGGATGCGGAACCTGAACAGGACGACGTTTTCCTCAGAGATGGGCCGCGAGGCGGCTGGCCTGCGCGATCGCACGCTTGGCATCGAGTTCCGCGGCCACGTCGGCACCGCCGACCAGATGCACGACCGTGCCGCTCGCCTGCAGGGCGTCGAACAGCTCGCGACGTGGTTCCTGGCCCGCGCAGATCACCACGTGATCGACGTCCAGCATCTGCTCCGCACCATCGACGCGGATGCGCAGGCCGGCGTCATCGACACCGAGGTACTCGACCCCGCCGAGCATCGTCACGCCCTTGGCCTTGAGCGTGCTGCGATGGATCCAGCCGGTGGTCTTGCCGAGCCGCGCGCCGGGGCGGCCGGGGCTGCGCTGCAGCAGCCACAGTGTCCGAGCAGGCGGTGCGGGTGCGGCCGGCACCAGACCGCCGGGCTGTTCGAAGGTCGGGTCGATACCCCATTCGCGCATCCAGGTGTCGGCATCGAGGCTCGGCGACTGGCCTGCGTGTTCGACCAGGAATTCGCCGACGTCGAAGCCGATGCCGCCCGCGCCGATGATCGCCACGCGCGCCCCCGGAACGACGCGGCCTTCGATGACATCCACATAGCCGACCACCTTGGGATGGTCGCGGCCGGGAAAGTCGACCGCGCGCGGCACCACGCCGGTCGCCAGCACCACGGCGTCGAAGCCGGTGAGATCCGCAGCCGCGACGGGTGTCGACAGGCGCACGTCGACGCCGGTCTCGACCAGGCGTGTGCGGAAGTAGCGCAGCGTCTCGTCGAACTCTTCCTTGCCCGGTATGCGCCGGGCGAGATTGAACTGGCCGCCGATGTCGGCCGCGGCGTCGAACAGCGTCACCGCGTGCCCGCGCTCCGCGGCGACTGTCGCGCAGGCCAGGCCCGCAGGCCCGGCACCGACCACGGCAACCCGCAAGGGAGTCGCCGCCGGAAAATAGTTGAGTTCGGTTTCCGCGCAGGCGCGCGGATTGACCAGGCAGCTCGCGGTGCGGTTCGCGAACACGTGGTCGAGGCAGGCCTGGTTGCAGGCGATGCAGGTGTTGATGCGCTCGGGCGTGCCGGCGCGCGCCTTGGCGACCCACCGCGGATCGGCCAGCAGCGGCCGCGCCATCGACACCATGTCGGCATCGCCTCGGCTGAGGATGCGTTCGGCGACGTCGGGCATGTTGATGCGGTTGGTCGCGATCAGCGGCAGCGTCACGTGCGGGCGCAGCTTGGCGGTGACGCCCGCGAACGCGGCGCGCGGCACCGAGGTCGCGATCGTCGGCACGCGCGCCTCGTGCCAGCCGATGCCGGTATTGATCAGCGTGGCGCCGGCCGCTTCGACCGCGCGGGCCTGTTGCACGATGTCGTCCCAGGCGGAACCGTTCGGCACCAGTTCCAGCATCGACAGACGGTAGACGATGATGAAATCGTCGCCCGCTGCCGCGCGCACCCGGCGCACGATCTCGGTCGCGAAGCGCATGCGCTGCGCGGTGTCGCCGCCCCAGGCGTCATCGCGCGCGTTGGTGCGCCGGCTCAGGAACTGGTTGATCAGATAGCCCTCGCTGCCCATCACCTCGACGCCGTCGTAGCCGGCTTCGCGGGCGAGCCTGGCGGCATGCGCATAGGCATCGATCGTCCGTTCGACGCCGCGCGCCGACAGCGCCCGTGGGGTGAACGGGTTGATCGGGGCCTTGAGCCGGCTCGGCGCGACCTGCAGCGGGTGGTAGCCGTAGCGGCCGGCGTGCAGCAGTTGCAGGCAGATCTTCGCGTCATGGCCGTGCACGGCGTCGGTCACCTGACGGTGTCGCCGCGTTTCCCAGCGCCACGACAGCTTGCCGCCGAAGGGTTTGAGCCAGCCGGCGATATCCGGCGAGAAGCCGCCGGTGACGATCAGGCCGACGCCGCCTTCCGCGCGTTCGGCGAAATAGCGCGCGAGCTTCGGGAAATCCGCCGCTCGATCTTCGAGGCCGGTGTGCATCGAGCCCATCAGCACGCGGTTGCGCAAGGTGGTGAAGCCCAGATCGAGCGGCGCCAGCAGATGCGGATAGGAAGCGGCGACGGGCTGGCCGGAGGCTGGCGTCATGATCAGGATACGCGTGCGTATGGATCGACCAGCGTGCCGCGAAAGCAGCGTCCCGGCAAGCGCGGAGAAACGAAGGTGGCCGCGAACAGGCTGTCAAGAGTTGCCAGTGTCGGGCCGCACCCCGAACATGGCGCGCCCCGCACCCGGGACGGCTGCCATCCAACCTTTCCAGGATTACCTGCGCGACGGCATCGTCGCCGCCGATCTGCCGGACCTGCATCCGCTGCTGGCGGCGCGCGAACAGCTGCGCGCGTTCTCGACGCTGTTCCATGGCGGCGAGGAGATCGTGATGGTGCGGCTGCTGGTGCTGCGCGCGATCGGTGAACGCGGCGACGCGCCGGACTGGTCGCCGCAGGAACTGCGCGAACACTTCGCGTTTCTCGATCCGGTGAAGTTCGACACCGTCATCGGCCGCCTCCGTGACAACGGCCTGCTGGCCTGGGATGCGCACAGTCAGCGCTACCGCATCAGTCCGGTCGGACGCCAGGCGCTGTCGGCGCTGGGTCTGCTGGTGCAGTTCAATGCCGAAGGCGATGAACTCGCCTATGTCACCGCGCAGCTCGCCGCGGGGCAGGCGGTCGGCAAGGTCGGCGCCGCCGACCTGCAGCATCTGCTGTCGCGACTCAACGAACTGCGCGAGGATTTCGACCAGGCCGTGCTCAGCGGTTCGGAGCACCGCATCCGCCAGGCCACGGACACACTGCAGTCGGTCTGGCACTGGGTGGAGAAGGGCACCGAGTTGATCCGGGCGATCGCGTCCGACGACGATCTCGACGTGGCCACGCATCGCGTCGCGCAGCAGATCGGTCGCGCGCAAAGCGCGATGCTGCGCCAGGCTTCGGTGTTCCAGCGCGCCTTGAACCAGCTCGACCGGCATCGCGTGCATCTGGGCGCGAGCGGGCTGTCGTCGTCGGACGTCAACCGCTTCCTGCGCGCCTGCGATCCGGCCGCGCTCGCCGACATGGCGACCGGCGCACTGACCATCTCGCCGCAGCCAGCGTTCGTGCTCGGGCCGATCGCGCTCGACGTCGCCGAGTACGAACTGGTCGAACGCGAGCGCGAAGCCGCCGACGAGGCCGGCCTGCCGCCGCCGCGCGAGGCGCCCGAGGATCTGCAGGCGCCGGTCGCCGCCGACGACTATGCACACGCCGCGCAATGGCTCGACCAGCTGCGCGCACTCGATACGGCCGCGCCGCTCGGCGACTGGGTGCCGCAGGACAGTTTCGCGGTCAGTGCGTACCGCCTGTCGCTGCTGGGCCTGATCGGCGACGCCGGCGCGGAGAACCGCAGCGGCGTCAGTGCGCAACTCGCGCAACTGCCGATGCAGTGGCGCGTCGACGCTGTCTATGAACGCATCGATCGCGCCGGTGTCGCGCTGATGAGCCGCGGGCGCCTGCTGCCCGCGGGCGTCGACGAGGAGGCCGCGCCTGAAGTCGACATCCCCGACATGACCGCGCACGGCATCAGCGGCGACGTCGACAGCGATCAAGCTGTTGCGCCCGTGCCGCGCCGTCGACGTGCCGCCACACCTTCCGCGGAGACCGGTGCTTCGCCGGCACCCGCACGACGCAAGAAGACCGCATGACCGACTCCACAGCTTCCCTGATCGCGCGGCTGCTGGCCGAGCGCTGGCTGCCGCGCGAAGACCGCGCCGTGCGCCAGATGCTGGTCGACGCCGACCTGCGCGAGGACATCGACCGCCGCCTCGCCGCCGCCGGCCTGCGCCTGCTCGAGCATCCGTATGCGGCGCATGTCGCGGTCGGCATTGCGCGCCAGCACGAGGCCGACGTCTTCGGCCACAGCGATGCCTGGGCCGCGAGCAATCTGCAGCTCAGTCGCGATGCGCTCGCGCTGCTGGTGGTGTTGTGGTCGCTGCTGGTGCTGCCCAAGCGCCAGCGACAGATCGCGCGCCAGCAGACCGATCTGTCGCAGGACCAGGAGCAGATGTTCGCCGAACTCAAGCCGGTGCCGGTCGGCGCTGAAGTCGTCGAGCCGGTCAACGAACGCACGCTGCTCGCGGACTTCGGCGTGCAGCTTGGCGGCAAGGGCCGTATCCACATGAATCTCGGCACGCTGCAGCGTCAAGGCTTCATTGCGCGACGCAAGGAACGGATCCACGAAGGTCCGCTGCTCGATCTCGCGTTCGACTACGAACGGATCGCCAGTCGCGTCATGGACGGCGCGCTGGCGCACGTGATCGCCGAAAGCCGCGTCGGCCAAGGGCTGGATGTGGAAGACGCGGACAATCCGGACGACACGATCCACGACGCAGACATGACCGAGGAGGCGCAGGCCGATGTTTGAGTTCCGCAGTCTCGAAGTCGTGCACTGGGATTACTGGCAGCGCTACGCCCTGCCACTCGATGCCTCGATCATCACCGTCGTCGGGCCGAACGGCTCCGGCAAGACCACGTTGCTCGACGCACTGCGCACGCTGCTGGCGATCGACGATCGCGACATGGCGCGTGACTACAAGACCTATCTGCGCCACAACGGCAAGCCGTTCGCGTGGCTGCGCGCGGTGGTCAGCAATCCGGTCGATCGACGCGGTCGCCGCGCGTTCTTCCCATGCATGGACGAGCAGGTGACGATCGCCTGCCGCGTGCGCAAGCGCGGCGGCGACTGGACCCGCGATTACCAGATCGTCGCCGGCGACGTGCCGGTCGAAGCGCTCGATGCCGGCGGCGAATGGCTGGGTGTGCGCGATTACCGCGTGCGTCTCGCCGGCGCCGGCCTGAGCCGCGCGATCTGTCGCGTGCTGACGCTGGAGCAGGGCGCGACCGACAAGCTGTGCCAGCTGTCGCCGCGCGAACTGCTGCAACTCGTCTTCGACGTGTTCGAGGACAAGGCGGTGATGGATGACTACCAGCGCGCCCGCGCCGAGCAGTTCGACATCGACAAGGAGATCGCCGAACTGCAGCAGGGTCTTGCCGAATTGCACATGCGGCTGGAATCGTCGCGCGCCGATGTGCGGTCCTACGAGGACGGCATGGCGCTGCGCAACCAGCGGCAGATGCTGGAGGCGGAGATCGCGCCGAAGGTCGAACTGGCCGATCTGCGCGCGACCATCGATGGCGCGAAGCCGCGACTCACCGGTCTGCGTCGTGGCCTGCGCGAACGCAGCCAGGCGCACGACGCACTGCAGGCCGAAGACGCAGCGTCGATCGACGCACGCGCCGGCCTGCAGCAATCGATCGTCGATGCGCGCGCGGCGTTGAAGTCGGCCGAGACGCGTTTCACCGGCGCACGCGATCAGGCCCGCGATGCCGAGCAGCTGGTGCGTCGCCATGACGAACTCGCGCGTCTGCAGGCGGAGCGCGGCGGCGCCGATGTCGATGCGCTCAGCCGCGAGGTCGAACAGGGCCGGCGTCGCCAGGCCGAACTGCGCCTGGAGGCCGAACGTGATCGCACGCGGGGTGGCGAGATCGCCGCGCAGGTCGCCGCGCTGCGCGGCGGCGGCCGCGTCGTCGAACCCTTCGAGCGCGAGTTCCGCGCCGCGCTGGATCGTGCCGACATTGGCCACGCGGTGCTGACCGAACTGGTCGAGATCGCCGATCCGCAATGGGCCGTCGCGCTCGAGGCCGTGCTCGCGCCGTACCGGCATCTGCTGGTACTCGACTCTGCGAAGGACGCGCGCCAGGCCTGGCAACTCGGCGAACGCATGCAGTACCGGCATTTCGTTGTCGCCGAACGCGCGCCCGCCGGTCCGGCGACGCGTGGCTCGCTGCTCGAGGTCGTGCGCTTCAACGCCGATCCGCCGGCGTGGCTGCCACGTCAACTCGATCGCGTGCAGCGCGTCGCCGATGTCGAAGCCGGCCAGCGTCTGCCCAAGGGCCAGGACTGGATCACCGCGCAGGGCTATCTGCGCGAGCATCGCGGCGGCCGGCACATCGGCGGTGGTCAGCATCACTTCGGTACTGGCGCACGGGAGGCGCGACTCGCATCGCTGCATGCCGAAGCCATCGCCTTGCAGGAGCGCGCACAGGCACGCGAGGACGCGTTGACCACGCTGGGTCGCGAGGTCGATGCCGCGCAGTCGCGCCTGCTCGGTCTCGATGCCGGCCAGGAACTGGTGACGCGCGCGGCCGAGTTCGCCGATGCGCAGTCGCGCCTGCCCGTGCTGGCCGAGGCCGCGCAGGCCGCCGCCGAAGCGCTGACCGACGCGCGCGCTGCGCTCGATGCCTGCGAACGGCTCGACAAGGACGGCAGCATCGCCGCCGCCACACGCGCGGGCGAACTGCGCACGCTGGCGCAGGAACTGCGCGACCGCGGCAGCCAGATCGCGCAGGAGCGCGTGGCGCTGGTGCAGCGTCTGGTCGATTTCCGCAAGCGCCGTGCGCGCATGCCGGCTGCATGGCGCACGCGCGAAGCGCTGCGCGAGGCACGCGAGGCCTACGAAAGCGCAGGCGCCGTGCGGCGCGAACTCGAACGCATCGACGAGCGGCTCGCACGCGGCAGCTTCGTCGAAGACGAAGCCTGCGTGGCGATGCGTGACAAGTTCGCCGCCGACCACGACGCACTCGAAGCGGCGATCGGCAAGCGCGAGGCGCATCTTCACCGTGCGCGCCGCCTCACCGAGGACGCACGTGGCGCCTACATCAACGTGCTGCGCGCGACCGTGCGCCGCTACCGCAAGAACCTCACCGCGCTCGGTGAACTCGCCGGCATCGGCGTCGATGTCGGCATGCCGGAACTCGCGAACGAGGATGTCGCGCTGGCCCAGGCCGGGCTTACCGTGCGTTTCGATTTCGACCGCAAGGGCTGGATCGGCCTCGACGATGGCGAGGCATCCGGCGGCCAGCAGGTGATGAAGTCGCTGCTGCTGCTGGTCGCACTGCTGCGCGACGAGGACCAGCCGGGCGGCTTCGTGTTCATCGACGAGCCGTTCGCGCATCTCGACGTCGCCAACATCGAGAAGGTCGGCCGCTTCCTGCGCAGCACCGATGCGCAGTACATCCTGACCACGCCGATCACCCACAACCTCAACGTGTTCGAGCCATCGGATCTGGTGCTGGCCACCAGCAAGCGGCGCGCGGGCAGTGCGTGGGCGGAACCGGTCGCGGTGCTCAAGCGCGACCGGACGGATGCGGTGAACGCCGCGGCGTGACCGGGGACGCGGTGCCGCGGTGGAGGCGTGCAGGAACGACACGCTTCTATCCCGGCGAAGGCGTTTCGTGAAAGACGGCCCGCCGATGTCCGGCAGGTCGCGATGCAGACCGCACTGGAACTACAACGGCGCGACCGGCCGCGCCACGCTGCGCGGTGCGAACAGGGGCAGGGTGCGGCCGCACAGCGGCCCGATCAGCAACGCGAATGCCAGCGTGCCCCAGCCGACGTTGCCGCCCAGCCACCAGCCGGTCGTCAGCACCAGCGCTTCGACGAGGGTCCTCGCGATCCAGATCGGCACACCGGTCTGCGCGTGCAGGCCGGTCATCAGGCCATCGCGTGGGCCAACGCCGAACTGGGCGCCGATATAGAGGCCCGTCGCCAGCGCCAGCAGCAACAGGCCCGCCGCGAAGACGCAGACCTGCAGCACGACGCCATGGACGTCGGGCAGCAACCACAGGCCGAGCTGCGCGCTCGGACCGATCAGCAGGACGTTGAGCAGGGTGCCGAGACCGGGCTTCTGCCGCAGCGGCAGCCAAAGCACGAGCACCCCGATCCCGATCAGGTTCGTCACCAGACCGAACGACAGGCCGCTCTGCAGCGCGATGCCCTGAGTCAGCACGTCCCAGGGCGCGACGCCGATGCCGGCGCGGACCATCAGGCTGATGCCGATGCCGTAGAAGAACAGCCCCGACAGCAGCCGGGCCACACGCTCAGTGCGCGAAGGAGATGCGACAGGCATCAGAGATCCCCAAGGGTTCCACGAAGAACGTCCGCCCCTCAAGCGGGTCGGAAGCGCGATCAGAACGAGAGACGTCAGCGTCCGGCCATGTGGATCATGCCCAGCCGGCGACGACCAGCTTGCCGATCGTGCTGCCCGATTCGAGCCGGCGATGCGCTTCACGCAACGTCTCCGCATTGATCGGCGACAGCATGTCCGACAGCGTGCCGCGCAACGAGCCGGTGTCGACCAGTTCCGCGACGCGCGCGAGAATCCGGCCCTGTTCGTCCATGTCGGCAGTGCGGAAGCGCGGCCGCGCGAACATCATTTCCCAGTGGATGCCGATGCACTTGGCCTTGTAGGGATCGCCGATCTTCAGCGCGCCGGCCGGCTCGACGATCAGGCCGACATGGCCCTGCGGCGCCAGCAGTTCGCCCAGCGCATCCCAATATCGATCGGTGTCGGCGAGGTTGAGCGCCGCGTCGACGGTCTCGAAGCCCACCGCCTGGAGTTGCGGCGCAAGATCCTCACGGTGGTCGATGACATGGTCGGCGCCCATGATCCGGCACCACGCGATGGTTTCCATACGCGACGCGGTCGCGATCACGGTAAAGCCGGCCAGTTTCGCGAGCTGGATCGCGATCGAACCGACACCGCCGGCGCCGGCGATGACCAGCAGCGTTTTGCCCGCGCCGCTGCCGTCGATGTCGAAGGGCATGCGCTGGAACAGCAGCTCCCACGCGGTGATCGCGGTCAGCGGCAGGGCGGCGGCCTGGGCGAAGTCGAGCGAGTTCGGCTTCTTCGCGGCGATGCGTGCGTCGACGAGCTGGAACTCGGCATTGCTGCCGGGGCGGGTGATGTCGCCCGCGTAATAGACGGCGTCGCCGACCTCGAAACCGGTGACTTCGCTGCCGATGGCGTCGACCACGCCGGCGGCGTCGTAGCCGAGCACCTTCGGATTCGCTTCGGTTTGCGGCTTCGGCGCGCGCACCTTGGTGTCGACCGGGTTCACCGACACCGCCTTGATGCGCACGCGCAGGTCGTGCGGCCCGGGCTCAGGCAGGTCGAGTTCGACATCCTGCAGCGACTGCGGATCGTCGATGGGGAGATAGCGGGTCAGGGCGACGGCTTTCATGGGGAATCCTTGAAGAGTGAAGCGGCCTGCGCATTGTCGACCCCACGCGTTCCGGTCGAACAGCGATAGAATCACCAATCACCTTCAAGGAATTCTTTTGAATCGATGGACCGCATTGGCGACATCACCCTGTTCCTGCGCGTGCTCGACACCGGCTCGATCAGCGCAGCCGCGCGCAGCCTCGATCTGTCGCCCGCGCTGGCGAGCCAGCGCCTGAAGCGGCTCGAGGACGCACTGGGTGTGCGGCTGCTGCACCGGACCACGCGGCGTCTGCATCCCACGCCCGAAGGGCTGCGGCTGGCCGGCGAGGGGCGCGCACTGGTCGAAGCACTCGACGGCCTCGCCGGCAGCCTGCGCGAAAGCGGCGGCCAGGCGGTCGGCGGCACGCTGCGGGTCACGATGTCGGCCTCGTTCGGACGCCAGCACATCTCGCCGCGCCTGCCGCGCTTTCTCGCCGCGCATCCGGGCCTGCAACTCAGCGTGCACATGAGCGATCAGCAGGTCGATCTCGTGCGCGAAGGCTTCGACCTCGCGATCCGGATCGGCGATCTCGACGATTCGCAACTCGTCGGACGGCAGATCGCGGCCAACCCGCGCGTCCTCGTTGCCTCGCCCGATTACCTCGCACGTCGTGGCATACCGGCAACACTAGGCGATCTGGCTGCGCACGACTGCCTGATCCTCGTCGGCAGTCGCGGCCGGCAGGACCGCTGGCAACTGCTCGACGGGGCGGGCGGCGATACGACGATTACGGTGACGGGGCCGCTGGAAAGCAATCTCGGCGAGGTCCTGCGCGATGCGGCGCTCGAAGGTGCGGGCATTGCGATGCATGCGTTGTGGCATGTCGCCGGCGACCTGCAGGCGGGTCGTCTGGTGCGCGTGCTACCCGGACATTCGCCGCCGCAAACCGGCATCCACGCGGTAATGCCTGATCGGATCTTCGTGCCGCCCCGCACGCGCGCCTTCGTGGCATTCCTGCAGGCCGAGTTCGGGCCGGTCCCATAGAATATGGGCGAAAGAATCTCGCGGCGGACTCCAGAATCTCCGACGCTGCGCGACATTACGGGTGTCCAGGGACAATGTCCGCGGTGAGGACGCTGGGAACTTTCTTGACGCCATGCGCACATGACCTTCACGACAATCCCGCCGCGTTGGGGTTCCTGACTAAACCAAAGCCTGGATGAATACCCGGCGGCGGCCATGTAGGATGCTTGCAACCGTTATGTTAGTGTTAACAACGTCTTCACGCTGCTGACTTTAGGCTATGTGCAAGGCGTGTGCGTTTGACGCCTCAACCGATGCCTCGACGCATTCCCCCTTTTTAAGGAGCTGAAAAAACATGAACAAGAAACTCCTCTGCGCCGCGCTGCTCGGCGGTCTTGGTCTGGCGGGTCACGCCAGCGCCCAGGAGTTCGACGACCGTTGGTACCTCACCGGTTCGACGGGCTTCAACTTCCAGGCAGAAGATCGTCGCACCGACGACACCCCGTTCGTCACGCTGGGCATGGGTAAGTTCATCAGCCCCAACTGGTCGGTCGACGGTGAGCTGAACTACCAGAACCCGGGCTTCGACAGCTCGGTCGAAGGCGCCAACAACGATCTGAACTGGAGCCAGTACGGCGTCTCGGTCGATTTCCGCTACCACTTCATCTCTGAAGGCCGTGGCTGGAACCCGTACCTGCTGGCCGGTGTCGGCTACCAGCGTTCGGAAGAAGAGTTCGACGCGTTCCCGAACCCGAACTCGCCTGGCGAGAACAAGGACGGCAATTTCGCCGCCAAGGTGGGTGCCGGTCTGCAGACGACCTTTGACAAGCGCGTTGCAGTGCGCGCTGAAGTGGCCTACCGCGCCGACTTCAACGACAGCAGCTTCGCTGCGAACGGTTCGCAGGATTGGGCGGGCTACCCGCACAATGCGGAAGAAAGCTACTTCGGCGACGTGATGGCATCGGTCGGCGTCGTGATTCCGCTCGGCCCGCCGCCGGCTCCCCCGGCCCCGCCGGCTCCGCCGCCGCCGCCGCCGGCTCCGGCCCCGGCTCCGCCGCCGCCTGCTCCGATCACCATCGATCTGAATGGCGTGAACTTCGACTTCGACCGTTCGACGCTGCGTCCTGACGCGGTGGCGATCCTCAACGAAGCCGTCGAGATCCTGAAGCGTTACCCGGAGCTGCGCGTTGAAGTCGCCGGTCACACCGACTCGGTCGGTACCGATGCCTACAACCAGCGTCTGTCCGAGCGTCGCGCCAAGGCGGTCTACGATCACCTGGCCAGCAACGGCATCACCGCCGACCGTCTGGTGGGTCCGACCGGTTACGGCGAAAGCCGTCCGATCGCGCCGAACACCAACGCTGATGGTTCGGACAACCCGGAAGGCCGTGCGCGCAACCGCCGCACCGAGCTGAACGTTCAGAACTAAGAACGTCCGGTCGTGACACCAGAAAGCCCGGCCTTGTGCCGGGCTTTCTGCTTGTGGGTGGCCGCGTGGGAAATACAGTCCGGGTGGCCTGGGAGAGTTTCAGGTCCGGCGGCTGGGGCGCCACTCGTTGCGGGGGCCGAGCGCGCAGGTTCGTGAATGCGCGAACTTCGTGTTTTGCCTTGTATGGCACGTACTTGCCGCCTACACTTCAGGTCAATTCGACCCTGGGGATTGCCTCTCATGCGCGCCTTGTTCCTGTTGCCTCTGCTGGCATTGCCACTCGCCGGCCATGCCACTGACTGCAGCACCCTCGACACCCGTACCGCGCGTCCCGTGCAGGCGACCGTGCTTGAGCCGGTGTCTCCGGAACTCGCCGCGCCGGCCTACCGTCTCGGCACCAGCGCAGTGCTCGCACGTGCCTACGACGAAGCCCAGTCCGCTGAGCAGGTCGTGCTGCGTCTCGAGATCGAAAAGTGCCAGAACGTCGCGATGGTGGCGCCGGCTGCCGGTGCCGTCAGTGCCAACGATCCGGCTGCTTATGTGAAGCAGACCGAGTTCGACAACACGCCGTACCGTTTCAACATGACCCAGGGCGGCAAGCGCATGACCGCCGACGATTTCGACGCATGGATCAAGGCCAACGGCTACACGGTCGGCAGCCGCCGCGCCGATCCGAACGCGCCGGCTGCGCCTGCAGCGGCGGAAACCGCGCCTCCCGGCGAGACACCGCCCGTCGAATGATGCTTGCGCGTCTCTGCATCGACGGCATGACGACGGCCCGCGCAAGCGGGCCGTTCGCATGTCGAGGTCCCATGTCTTGAAGCGCGTCGGGCACCCGCCGCGTTATGGACTGGCGCGCGTGCTGTCCAAGCGCGGACTGTGTTCGCGCAGCGAGGCCGAGCGGCGCGTGCGCGAGGGGCGCGTGCGGGTCGCCGGCAGGATCGTGCGTGATCCGGAATTCCCGGTGGCCCTGGACGCCCGCGACATCGTGCTCGATGGCGATGCGGCGCGCGCAACCGGGCATCAGTACCTCGTGCTCAACAAGCCGCGCGGGCTGGTGACGACCGCGCGCGATGAGCACGGTCGCGATACGGTCTATCGCTGTTTCGACGGCGCGGATCTGGGCTGGATCGCGCCGGTCGGCCGGCTCGACAAGGCCAGCGAAGGCTTGTTGCTGTTCACCAGTGATCCCGCATGGGCCGCGCGCGTGACTGATCCGGCGCATGGTCCGCAGAAGACCTATCACGTGCAGGTCGACGGGCTGCCCGACGACGCCTTGCTCGAAGCGCTGGTGCTCGGCGTCGACGATGCGGGCGAGCGCCTGCAGGCCGCGTCCGCGCACCTGCTGCGTCATGGCGAACGCAATGCCTGGCTGGAGATCGTGCTCGACGAAGGCCGCAACCGGCAGATCCGTCGGCTGCTCGCTGCGCATGATCTGGGTGTGCTGCGACTGGTGCGCGTCGCGATCGGTGATCTGGTGCTGGGCGATCTCGCCAAGGGCGCATGGCGACCCCTAGCGGCCGACGAGGTCAGCGCGCTGGCGCCGCCGTCGGATCCCACCAGCGGCTGAGGCGCGTCGCAAGCAGAGACTCGACCTCCTGGCATGCGCACAGGTCACCGGGACCACGTGCGTCGTGGTCCTTGTCCTTGGCGTGATTGCAGCGCGCCGACCAGATGCCGCTATCGAAAACGGCGGCATCGCTCTGCGTCGCCGCGAGGCGCAACCGCAGTTGCAGTTGCAGCGCCGCGCGCCTGGCTCAGGCCTTCAGCACGCCCAGCTCAACGCCGATGCGCGTGAACGCATCGATCGCGCGGTCGAGGTGTTCGCGCGTATGCGCGGCGCTGATCTGGGTGCGGATGCGGGCCTGGTCTTTCGGTACGACCGGGAAGAAGAAGCCGATCGCGTAGATGCCTTCCTCGAGTAGCCGCTGCGCGAAGCGTTGCGCGAGTTTGGCGTCATAGAGCATGACGGGGCTGATCGGATGCACGCCGGGGCGCACATCGAAGCCGGCGGCAGTCATCTTCTCGCGGAAGTAGCGGGTGTTCTCGACCAGCTGCGTGCGCAGATCGCCGGCAGCGTCGAGCATCTCGAACGCCTTGATGCCGGCCGCGACCACGTGTGGCGGCAGCGAGTTCGAGAACAGATACGGGCGCGAGCGCTGGCGCAGCAGTTCGATGACTTCGCGCCTGGCCGTGGTGAAGCCGCCGAGCGCGCCGCCCATCGCCTTGCCGAGCGTGCCGGTGACGATGTCGATCTTCTCCAGCACACCCTTCACTTCCGCCGAGCCGCGCCCGGTCTCGCCGAGGAAGCCGGTCGCGTGGCATTCGTCGATGTGCACCAGCGCGTCGTACTTCGCGGCCAGCGCAGTGATCTCGTCGAGCGGCGCGATGAAGCCGTCCATCGAGAACACGCCGTCGGTCGAGATCAGGATCGTGCGTGCACCGTCGGCGCGCGCCTGCTGCAGCTGCTTTTCCAGATCCGCCATGTCGCAGTTGGCGTAGCGGTAGCGCTTGGCCTTGCACAGACGGATACCGTCGATGATCGAGGCGTGGTTGAGCGCGTCGGAGATGATCGCGTCTTCTTCGCCGAGCAACGGCTCGTACAGACCGCCATTCGCATCGAAGCATGCGGCATAGAGGATCGTGTCCTCCTTGCCGAAGAAGTCCGCGATGGTCTTCTCGAGCTGCTTGTGCAGATCCTGCGTGCCGCAGATGAAGCGCACCGACGCCATGCCGAAGCCGTGCGTATCGAGCGCGTCCTTGGCTGCGGCGATGATGTCCGGATGGTCGGCCAGCCCCAGATAATTGTTGGCGCAGAAGTTCAGCACCGTGCGGCCGTCTTCGAGCGTGATCTCGGCGGACTGCGGGCCGGTGATCACGCGTTCGGCTTTGAACAGGCCCGCATCACGGATCTCGTCGAGGGTGTCGGCGTAGCGCTGGGTGTTGGACATGAGAAAGGCGCCTGGAAGAAACGAAATCCGATTCTACGGCGTCGTACTAGCGCGCGCTGTTGCCGCGCTTGCGCAGCACCTGTTGCTGCAGCCACTCGTTCCAGAGCGGCTCGAGTGCTTCCAAGGTCTGCGGCAGGTTGTGGCCGGCGCCGTCGCGAGCCAGCCACGCACCGAAATCCAGCCCCTCGGCGATGGCGATGCTGATCGGTGCCAGGATCCTCGGATCTCCGCTCGTCTCGGCCAGAAAGAGACCTGTCAGCAGGGACTGTCCATAGAACGTCTCCAGTCCTTCGAATCCGCTCGCCGATGTCACCATCATCTGCACGCCCGAGTCCGACCTGGGGCCGCGGGAAAGGGCGCGTGCGAGCGCGGCCGAACGCACCGGATGCTCGGCTCCGAGAAATTCGGTGAACCCCGGAATCTCACGCCGACGTTGCTTCGCCACGTCGACAAATGCCGCGAGGTGGCGTGCCTGCGATTCCGGTGTCTCCATGGAAATCGCCACGGCTTCGTCCAGCCAGTCGGGCGCTGGGGTGCCATAGCGTTGCTCGAGACTGCCCACGGCGTCGGGCCAGAACATTGCCGCATACATCGCGTGTCCGGCCTCGTGCCGCAGCGTGATTGCCTCCTGCGCATCGGCGCGGGCCAACGCCTGCCGTATGCGACTGCGTTCCATGCCAGCCTGGCGCATCGCGCGCTCGGTCATCGTGCGCATCGCCTTGGCCGGCACCCAGACCAGGGCGAACTCCAGGCCATTCGACTTCGCGAAGGCAGTGGCCTGCGTCGCGTCAACACTCGTACTCAGGAGCAGCATGCCCACTGGAGCGCGTCCAAAATAGCCTGCGTATCGCTGCGCCGCGTCGCTGAGGGCGCTTGCGGCGACCTCGGCCTCTTCAGTGGTATCGGCGTACGCGAGTCCGTACGGACTCGCCACGCAGGCCGCGGCCGGCGCCGCTTCGATTGCAGGGCACTGGGGGTCGCTTGCGGCAACGACACCCATGAGAAACAGAGCGACAACTGGTATCAGACTGGAAATGCGCATGGCCTTCCTTGGCGCGAGGCAGGGAGTGAGCAGTGGGCTCAACGCCAGTCGAGAACCACCTTGCCCGACTTGCCCGACTCCATCAGGTCGAAGCCCTTCTGGAATTCGTCGGCCGGCAACTGGTGGCTGAGCACTTTGCCCAGCGGGAAACCCGACAGCACGAGCTGGGTCATCTTGTACCAGGTCTCGTACATCTTCCGGCCGTAGATGCCCTGCACGGTGAGGCCCTTGAAGATGATGCGATCCCAGTCGATACCGGCGCCCTTGGGCAGGATGCCGAGCAGCGCGACCTTGCCGCCGTGGTACATGCAGTCGAGCATGTCGTTGAACGCTGCCGGGTTGCCGCTCATCTCCAGGCCCACGTCGAAGCCTTCCATGTGGAGGTCCTTCATGACCTCCTTGAGCGAGGTGTTGGACACGTTGACCACGCGCGTCGCGCCCATGTCGGCGGCGAGCTTGAGGCGGAAATCGTTGACATCGGTCACCACCACGTTGCGCGCACCGATGTGCTTGCAGATGCCTGCGGCCATCACGCCGATCGGGCCGGCACCGGTGATCAGCACGTCCTCGCCGACGACGTCGAATTCCAGCGCGCAGTGCGCGGCGTTGCCGTAGGGGTCGAAGAACGCGGCCAGTTCGCTCGGAATCTGGTCAGGGATCGGCCACAGGTTGGTCGCCGGCATCACCACGTACTCGGCGAACGCGCCGTTGCGGGTGACGCCGATGCCGACCGTGTTCGGGCACAGGTGCGGCCTGCCGGCGCGGCAGTTGCGGCAGTGGCCGCAGACCAGATGTCCTTCGGCCGAGACGCGCTGGCCGACTTCATAACCGGTGACCGCCGAGCCCAGCTCGACGATGCGGCCGACGAATTCGTGGCCGATGACCAGGCCCGGCGTGATCGTGCGCTGGCTCCACTCGTCCCACAGGTAGATGTGCAGGTCGGTGCCGCAGATCGCGGCCTTCTCGACGCGGATCAGCACGTCGTTCGGGCCTGGCGCCGGCACCGGCACTTCGGCCATCCAGATGCCTTTTGTCGCTTCGCGCTTGACCAGCGCCTTCATTGTCTGGGCCATTGTGTCGTGTCTGCGGATCCCGGAAAGAGCCGGCGATTATACGGCGCGACCCCGCCGCGGCCGTGCTGCACCCGCACCGTGTCCAGCGGGCGTTGGCCTGCGCCGGGCGGGCGGGTTGGCTAGACTTGGCGCCCCGTCACGATCCAAAGGACCACCATGCGCCATCCGTTACTGGCCGCGACGCTGCTGGGCGTCTTTTTCAGCTGCAGTGCGCCAGGCGTGGTAGCGGGCGAGGGCATGTGGGTGCCGCAACAGTTGCCCGACATCGCGCCGGCGCTGCGCAAGGCCGGGTTGAAGCTGAATCCGAATCGCCTGGCCGATCTGACCGGTGACCCGCTGGGCGCCGTGGTGTCGCTGGGGGGCTGCACCGCGAGCTTCGTCTCGCCGCAAGGCCTGGTGCTGACCAACCACCATTGCGCCTATGGCGCGATCCAGCTCAATTCGACGCCCGAGAACAACCTGATGCGCGACGGCTTCAATGCCGCGGCGCTCGGCGACGAGATCTCCGCTGGGCCGAATGCGCGCATCTATGCGCTCGACAGCATCCAGGACGTCACCGCCGAAGTCCGCGCCGCGATCGATGCCGCGGCCGACGGCCTGGGCCGCACGACCGCGCTCGACACGATCGAGAAGACCCTCGTCGCACGCTGCGAAGCGACGCCGGGCTACCGCTGCCGCCTGTACAGCTTCCTTGGCGGCAACAGCTACCGGCTGTTCCGCAACCTCGAAATCCGCGACGTGCGCCTGGTCTACGCGCCGGCGGGCGGCATCGGCAGTTTCGGCGGCGATGTCGACAACTGGATGTGGCCGCGCCACACCGGTGATTTCGCGTTCTACCGCGCCTATGTCGGCCGCGACGGCCGCCCGGCCGAGTACGCCGAAGACAATATTCCCTACACCCCGCAGCGCTTCCTGCGCCTGGCCGACAAGCCGCTGCGCGAGAACGACTTCGTCATGGTCGCCGGCTACCCGGGCCGCACCAGCCGCTACGCTTTCGCCGACGAATTTTCCGAAACCGTCGCCTGGCGCTACCCGCAGATCGGCCGCCACTACCGTGCGCTGATCGATCTGGTCGAAGCGCGCGGCAAGGACGATCCCGAGATCGACGTGCGCTACGCCAGCGCGGTGCGCGGCTGGCAGAACACGCTGAAGAACTACGAAGGCCAGCTGCAGGGCTTCGAACGCATCGGCGCACTGGCGCGCAAGCAGTCCGAGGAAGCCGCGGTGCTCGAGTGGCTGCGCAGCCGCGACGACGAGGGCGCGGCCGCGCTCGACGCGCACGCGAAGATCGTCGCGCTCGACGCCCAGGCCAAGGCCACGCGCGAGCGCGACCTGGTCCTGTCGCTGCTCGACAACAGCGGCCTGCTGTCGACCGCCAATCGTCTGTACCGGCTGTCGATGGAGAAGGAGAAGCCCGACGCGATGCGCGAGCAGGGCTACCAGCAGCGCGACCTGCCGGCGATCGAAGGCAGCCTCAAGCAGATGGACCGCCGCTTCGTGCCGGCGATGGATCGCGAACTCACGCGCTACGCGCTGCTGCAGTACGTGCAACTGCCGCCGGAGCAGCGCATTGCCGCCATCGACACCTGGCTGGGCGGCAACGACGCGACCGCGATCGATCGCGCGCTCGACCGGCTGCAGCGCAGTGCGCTGGCCAGCAGCGACGAACGCCTGAAGTGGTTCGCCGCCGATCGTCACGAGTTCCTGCGCAGCCGCGATCCGGCGTTGATGTATGCCGCCGCGGTGACGCCGGAACTGTTGCAGATCGAACTCGCGTCCAAGGCGCGCGCCGGCGATCTGCTGCAGCTGCGTCCGACGTATCTGCAGGCCGTCGCCGACTACCGCGCCGGCCGCAAGGAAGCCGTGTATCCGGATGCGAACTCGTCGCTGCGCATCACCTTCGGCAATGTCATGGGTTACACCAATCTCGCGGGTGCGCAGCAGACGCCGTTCACCCGGCTGGAAGAGATTCCGCCCAAGGCGACCGGCACCGAACCTTTCGACGCACCCAAGGTGCAGCTCGATGCGATCGCCGCCCGTCGCGATGGCGGTCTGGCCGATCGTCGCTTGCGCAGCGTGCCGGTCAACTTCCTGTCCGACCTCGACGTCACCGGCGGCAATTCCGGCTCGCCTGTGCTCGATGCGGACGGTCGGCTGACCGGCCTGCTGTTCGACATGACCTGGGAAGCGGTGGTGTCGAACTGGGTCTTCGACCCGGCGATGACCCGCACGATCTCGGTCGACCAGCGTTACATCCGCTGGGTCATGCAGGAAGTCGATCCCGCGCCACGCCTGCTGCAGGAAATGGGTGCCGCGTCGCGTTGATGCATGCGTTCGCGCGTTCCGGCGTTCTTCGCCGGAGGCGCACACGATGAAATCCCCGGAAGTGACCGGCAATCCAGCGCGCGTATGCGCGTGCGGGAGGGCGGCGGTGTCGCAAGGCGCCACTGCGGTCGCCTCCCGTAAACTGTAAGGCCGGCATCGCCGGCACCCCCACTCGAGGAACCGCGCGATGAGAATCCTGCTCGCCCGTCACGGCGAAACGCCGTGGAATGCCGAAGGCCGTTACCAGGGTCAGGAGGACATCCCGCTGTCGGAGGTCGGTGAGCGGCAAGCGACGCTGCTTGGCGTGCGTCTGGCCGACGTCCGCATCGATCGCGCCGTCGCATCGCCGTTGTCACGCGCCGACCGCACCGCGCGTCTGGCGCTTGGCGAAACACGCGCGTCCACGCTGTTGACGGATCCAGGCCTCGCCGAGATTGCCCACGGCACCTGGGAAGGCCTGCTGGCCAGCGAGATCCGCGAGCGCGATCCCGAACGCCTCACCGCCTGGCGCGACGCGCCCGACACCGTGCAGATGCCCGGCGGCGAATCGCTGCAGCAGGTCTTCGACCGCGCGTGGCCCGCGTTTGTCGCTGCGCTTGATGGCCTGGCCGCGGACGACACCGCGCTGATCGTCGCCCACGATGCCGTCAACCGCGTAATCCTGTGTCGCGTCCTTGGCATCCCGCTGTCGCGCCTGTGGACGTTCCGCCAGGCGCCCACGACGTTGAACCTGCTGGAAGGCGTCAGCGCCGACACGCTCGACGTCGTGCGCCTCAACGACTGTGCCCACCACACCGCATTCTTCGGCGAGGCGGTCCACCGCGCGCTTTGAAACCGGTGGGAGCGCGCTTGCGCGCGATTCCGGCAATCGGCCACCGGATGAGTTCGCTGGCATCGCGGCCGAGGCCGCTCCCACAAGGCGGCGCCGTCCCTGACGATGTCACCGCGCTCTACAATTCCGCTATGCCGAATACCCTCGCCGACTGGCTCGCGCGCATCGAAGCGCGCCACCCGACCGAAATCGAGATGGGCCTGGAGCGCATCGCGCAGGTCTACGCGCGGATGGATTGCGGCCGCCCTGCAGCGCAGGTGATCACGATTGCCGGCACCAACGGCAAGGGTTCGACGGTCGCCTTCATCGAAGCGATCGCGGGTGCGGCGGGTTGGCGCGTCGGGGCGTATACCTCGCCGCATCTGCTGGCCTACAACGAGCGCGTGCGCATCGATGGACGTGATGTCGACGATGCCGCGCTGGTCGAAGCGTTCGAGGCGGTCGAGGCCGCGCGTGGCGACACACCGCTGACCTATTTCGAGACCGGCACGCTGGCGGCGCTGTGGTTGTTCGCACGTGCGGAACTGGATCTGGTTGTGCTCGAAGTGGGGCTGGGCGGTCGGTTCGATGCCGTCAATATCGTGGAACCCGATGTGTCGGTGATCACCACGGTCGGTCTCGACCATCAGGACTGGCTGGGCAATGACGTGGAGACGATCGGGTTGGAGAAGGCTGGTATCGCCCGCGCCTGGAAGCCGCTGGTGCTGGGCGATACCGATCCGCCGGCGAGCGTGTTGCGGCACGCCTACCGCATCGGCGCGATCGCGATCCGCGGCGGCAGTGATTTCCTGTATGCCCCGACGGGGGCGGGTACATGGACGTGGCGCGAAGTCGGCTTCGAGATCGAGCTGCCGATGCCGGCACTGGTCGCGCCGGTACAACTGCGCAACGCCGCGGTTGCGATCGCCGCGATCCGCGCGCTGGATCGCGATCTCGACGATGCCGCGCTCGCGGCCGGGATCGCTGGCGCAACGGTGGCCGGCCGTCTGCAGCGCTTCGAGCGCGAGGGCGTGGAGATCGTCGTCGATGTCGCGCACAACCCGCAGGCCGCGCAGGCGCTGGCCGACTGGCTGGTCGCGGCGCCGGCGGCGGGGCGCACGGTCGCTGTGTATGCCGCGCTCGCGGACAAGGACGCGGCGGGCGTGGTCGGCGCGCTGGCGCCATCGATCGCGCACTGGCACCTGGCCGGATCGACGGTCGCCGGTACGCGCGGCCAGGACGCCGCCACGCTGCGCGCACGCCTGTCCGAGGGTCTGAAAGACGACATCAGCGAGCACGTCGACGTCGCCACGGCGCTGGCTGCCGCGCTCGCCGAGGCCGCGCCCGGCGACCGCGTGCTGGTGTTCGGCACCTTCCACGCCGCGGCGGCCGCCCTGCAGGTGTTGCAGGGCAGGCGTTAAGAAGCGGGGCGGCACGGCGCGTATAATTCGCGCGGCACCCGTGTCCGGATCCCGCATGTCGCCTGCATTGAAACAACGCCTGATCGGCGCCGCCGTGCTGATCGCGCTCGCGGTCATTTTCCTGCCGATGCTGATCAAGGGCCCCGCGCCCGCGAGCGGTCTGCCGGACATGTCTCTCGACGTCCCCGATGCGCCGACCGGCGATTACAAGACCGTCGATCTGCCGCTGATCGCGCCGCCTCCGGCGCGCGAGGGCGGCGCACTCGCCGGTGCCCCGTTGTCGGAAGCCACGCCGGCCGCGACCCGTCCCGACGGCAGCGCGCTACCGACCGTCGACACCGCCGAACAGGACAACCCGCTGCCCGCGACCGTCGCCGGTGGTGGCTACGCCGTGCATTACGCCGCCTTTGGCAGTGAAGCGGATGCCGAGGCGATCCTGCGCCAGCTCGGCGAGTCCGGTCTGCGCGGCTATCGCGAAGGCTTCACCCTCAACGGCAAGCCGGCCCAGCGTGTGCGTCTGGGGCCGTATGCCAACCGCGCCGATGCCGAGATCGTCCGCGTGCGCGCGGCGCAGGTCCGCGACGACGTGACCCCGCGCGTGGTCACGCTCGACGCGGGCGCCCGTCCGGACGTGCCGCGCCCTGAAACCCCGGCGCCGGCCGCGTCGCGCCCGAGTGCCGCACAGGCACCCGCGACGACGACGACCGAGCAGCTGCCCGAAGAAGCACCCGCAGCGCGGACGCCTGCACGGGCGCCGCCGGCGTCTACGCCCGCGCCGCCGCCGGCTCCGCCCGCAGCAGCGCCCACATCGGGTACCGGTTTCATCGTCCAGGTGGGCGCCTTCAGCAATGCCGCCGATGCCAATGCGATGCGTGATCGCCTGCGCGGCGCCGGCATCACCGCGTTCACCGACTCGGTGGATACCGACAAGGGCCGTCTGACCCGGGTCAAGGCCGGTCCGGTCGCGACGCGCGGCGAAGCCGATCAGCTCAAGACGCGCGTCCGCAGCGCGGTGGGCGTCGACGGTCTGGTCCGCGCGCACCCCTGACCGGCGCCGCGAGACACGTCGTCCCACACTTCACACCGGCGCGTCCGCGCGCCTCAAGCAGAACTGGAAATCGAACATGTGCGGGATTGTCGGGATTGTCGGAACCTCTGAAGTTGCGGGCGCGTTGTACGACGGTCTGACGGTGCTGCAGCACCGGGGGCAGGACGCGGCCGGTATCGCCGTCTCCAGCGGCACGGTGATGCGCGTGCACAAGGGCAACGGACTGGTGCGCGACGTGTTCGACACCAAGGCGATGGATCTGCTGCAGGGCCGCGTGGGCATCGCGCACTGCCGCTATCCCACTGCCGGCAGCGAAGGCCACGACGAGGCGCAGCCGTTCTACGTCAACTCGCCCTACGGCATCGCGCTCGCCCACAACGGCAACCTGGTCAACACCGACCAACTGCGCCAGCAGGTGTTCGAAACCGACCGCCGCAACGTCAACACCGACTCGGACTCGGAAGTGCTGCTCAACGTGTTCGCGCATGAGCTCGACCGCGAGAAGGCGCTCACGCCCGAAGCCGCGTTCCGCGCTGTCGAAGGCGTCAACCGCCGCGCCAAGGGCGGTTACGCCGTGGTCGCGATGGTGCTGGGCCTGGGCCTGATCGCGTTCCGCGATCCGCACGGCATCCGCCCGCTGGTGCTGGGCAAGCGCGAGACCGCCGAAGGCACCGAGTACGCGGTGGCATCGGAATCGGTCGCGCTCGACATCCTCGGCTTCGAACACCTGCGCGACGTCGAGCCGGGCGAGGGCATCGTGATCACGCCGCGCGGCGAACTGCATCACCGCCAGTGCGCGCCCCAGCAGCCGCACGCGCCGTGCATCTTCGAATACGTGTACTTCGCGCGCCCGGACTCGATGATCGAGAACATCTCGGTGCACAAGGCGCGCATGCGCATGGGCGTGACGCTGGGCGAGAAGATCCTGCGCCTGCGGCCCGACCACGACATCGACACGGTGATCCCGATTCCGGACACCTCGCGCGACGCGGCGCTGGAAATCTCCAACACGCTCGGCGTGAAGTATCGCGAGGGCTTCATCAAGAACCGTTACGTCGGCCGGACTTTCATCATGCCGGGCCAGGGCGAGCGCGCGAAGTCGGTCAAGCGGAAGCTCAATCCGATCCCGCTGGAATTCCGCAACCGCGTGGTGCTGCTGGTCGATGATTCGATCGTGCGCGGCACGACGTCCAAGCAGATCGTGCAGATGGCGCGCGATGCCGGTGCCAAGAAGGTCTATCTCGCCTCGGCCGCGCCGCCGGTGCGGTACCCGAACATCTACGGCATCGACATGCCGTCGGTCGACGAACTGGTCGCGCACAACCGCACCGAGAAAGAGATCGAGGAATTCCTCGGCTGCGACTGGTTGATCTATCAGGATCTCGCCGATCTCGAAACCGCCGTCGCCGGCCCGAAATTCCCCCAGCGCCGGTTCGACAGTTCCTGCTTCAGCGGTGAATACGTGACCGGGATTGAGGCGGGTTATTTCGAGCGCCTGCAGCAGCTGCGCAGCGACGACGCGAAGAAGAAGCGCCGCGCGTGAGCACGGGGGTGGTCGCGGACGCCGCGGATCTGTTCGCGGCCGCGCGCCACTGTCTCGATGCGTGCGATCCCGATGACAAGATCGCGCTGACCGGCGCCTACGCGCGCCGGTTCCGCGACGGCGCGCTGCCGCTCGACACGAACGCACCAGCCCCGGAGCCGATCGGCATGCCGGGGCGTCCCGAACGCCCGAAACTCGTCCATCCGCGCGAGCTGCCGCGTCGTGGTTTCGGCAGCGACGAAGGCCGCGCGGCCTTCATCCACGCGATCGCGCACATCGAACTCAACGCGATCGATCTCGGCTGGGATGCGGTCTACCGCTTCCGCGATCTGCCCGCCGACTATTACGCCGACTGGGTCTCGGTCGCTGCCGACGAGGCGCGGCATTTCGTGCTGCTGCGCAATCGTCTGCGCGACCTCGGTTTCGACTACGGCGATTTCGACGCGCACAACGGCTTGTGGGAGATGTGCGAGAAGACCGCGCACGACGGCATGGCACGCATGGCGCTGGTGCCGCGCGTGCTCGAAGCGCGCGGGCTGGACGTCACGCCCGGCATGATCGTGAAGCTGCGCTCGCTCGGCGACCACGAAACCGTCGCCGTGCTCGAAGTGATCCTGGAAGAGGAAGTCGCGCATGTTGCCGCCGGCAGCCGCTGGTTCCGCTGGTTCTGCGAACGCCGCGGCGTGCAGCCCGAATCGACATTCCGCGATCTGCTGTCCGAATACGCGCGCGCCGTACTGCACGGCCCGTTCAATATCGACGCACGCGCTGCGGCGGGCTTCAGCGAAGAAGAGCTGGCAGCGCTGCAGGCGATTTCCGAACGCTGATCGCGATCCGCTTGTGTGGGAGCGCGCTTGCGCGCGAGGGCTTTATCGGGGATGCCTACCGCGGCCAGGGCCGCTCCCACAGAAGTCAGGGAGCCGGCAGCGCCGACAGTTCCAGCCGTCCGTCGGCATACGCCCGCAACACCGAACCCTGTTCGAACCAGTCGCCGAGCACGATGCGGCGGCAGTCGCGGCCGGCGACCTGCAACTCGTGGATCGCGGGGCGATGCGTATGGCCGTGGATCATCGTGTCGACGCCATAGCGCATGAACCAGTCGTCGACTGTCGCCGGCGCCACATCGGTGACGGTTTCCATCGTGCCGTCGCCGCGCAGCGTGGCCGCGCGCGCCTGGCTTGCATCGCGCGCGTGCTGGGCGAACGCAAGTCGCGCCGGCAGCGGCTGCGCGAGCATGTGCGCCTGCCATGCCGGATTGCGTACCTGGCTGCGCACCGCCTGGTATTCGACATCGCCGGTGCACAGCAGATCGCCGTGGGTCAGCAGCACCGGGCGGCCATAGAGATCGATCACCGCGGGGTCGGGCAGCAGTGACATGCCGGCGCGGCGCGCGTACTCGTGACCGACGAGGAAATCCCGGTTGCCGTGCATGAATGCGACGGGCACGCCCGCGCGCGACAACGCGGCCAGACGTTCGGCAACCTGCGCGCCTGCGTCGGATGGATCGTCATCGCCGACCCACGACTCGAACAGATCGCCGAGCACGTACAGCGCATCCGCGCTGCGCGCCTCGCCGTCGAGGAACGCGAGGAACAGCGCGGTGATCTCCGGACGCGCCGGATCCAGATGCAGGTCGGAGATGAAAAGCGTCGTCATGGCGCCATTGTAATCCGGCCGCCGGGGCCGGCTGGGCGCGGCGGTTAGAATGCGCGCTGTCCCCACGCCGAGTTCCGCGCATGTCCTGCCGCACCCGTTTCGCCCCCAGTCCCACCGGCTACCTGCACATCGGCGGCGCGCGCACCGCGCTGTACTGCTGGCTGGAGGCGCGGCGTCGCGGCGGCGAGTTCGTGCTGCGCATCGAAGACACCGACGCTGCGCGCAGCACCCAGGCCGCGATCGACGCGATCCTCGAAGCGATGGAGTGGCTGGGCCTGGGTTACGACGAAGGCCCGATCTACCAGACGCACCGCCTGGAGCGCTATGCCGAAGTCGCCGAGCAGCTCGTCGCCGACGGCAAGGCCTACTACGCCTACGAGTCGAAGACCGAGCTCGACGCGATGCGCGAAGCCGCGATGGCCGCGGGCGACAAGCCGCGCTACAACGGCGCGTACCGCGAGCGCAACGAGGCGAAGCGCGACGATCCGAACCGCGTGATCCGCCTGAAGAATCCGCTCGAAGGCACGGTGGTCTGGGAAGACAAGGTCAAGGGCCGCATCGAGATCGCCAACAGCGAACTCGACGACCTGGTGATCTTCCGCCCTGACGGCTACGCGACCTACAACTTCGCCGTCGTCGTCGACGATCTGGACATGGGGATCACCGATGTCGTGCGCGGCGACGACCACGTCAACAACACGCCGCGTCAGATCAACATCTATCGCGCGCTCGGCGCGGAAGTGCCCGCGTTCTCGCACCTGCCGATGATCCTCGACGAGCAGGGCGCCAAGTTGTCCAAGCGGACCGGCGCCGCCGATGTCATGCAGTACCGCGATGCCGGCTATCTGCCGCACGCGCTGCTGAACTATCTCGTGCGTCTGGGCTGGTCGCATGGCGACCAGGAGATCTTCTCGATCCCCGAGATGCAGCAGCTGTTCGACCTCAAGGACGTCAACGCCAAGGCCGCGCGTCTCGACATGGCCAAGCTCGGCTGGCTCAACCAGCAATATCTGAAGTCCGACGAGCCAACCGCAGTCGCCACGCATCTGGAATGGCATCTGCAGAGCGACGGTTACGACCTGTCGGCCGGCCCGGCACCGGCCGATGTCGTCATCGCGCTGCGCGACCGCGTGCAGACGCTGAAGGAAATGTCCGAGCGCGCGGCGGTCTGGTATCGCCCGATTGCGGCGTACGATGAGAAGGCGGTCGCCAAGCATCTCAAGGCCGACGCCCTCGCACCGCTGACCGACGTCCGCACGCGTTTCGCCGCATTGCCGGATTGGAACGTCGAGGCGATTGACGCGGCGTTCCGCGAAACCGTCGAGGCGCTGGGCCTCGGCATGGGCAAGGTCGCGCAGCCGTTGCGTGTGGCGATCACCGGCACCCAGGTGAGTCCGGATATCGGGCATACGGTGTATCTGGCGGGGCGCGAGGAGGCGCTGGCACGGATCGATGTGGCGATCGGGATGATTCCGGAGGGGGATGCGGCCTGAGGTTGCGTCGCTTTCGACTTCGCTCTGCGGCGCGTGCTCTTTTCGGCTTCGCCAGCTGTTCAATGCAAAAGCTCTGGCTCTTCATAAGCCTGACGCGGCACCCCTGCACGCAGACCCGTAGGGCGCCGCCCACGGATGGGCGGCGTTTTTCGACCGAGCCAAGGATGGCGAGTCGAAAAATCCCGGGACGAATGAATCGCCGGGTTAGCTTCGTCGGGGAGGCCGTTTCTTTTGCTTACTTTTCTTTGGGCCAGCAAAGAAAAGTAAGACGCTCGCCTTCAGGCGAGTGGAAGCTCTGCTTCTGCATTTGATGCTGCAGGCGATTGAATCTTGGATCAAACGCTTTCGTCCGCTGACGCGGCCGAGTTCATTTCTTTTGCTAAGCGGCAAAAGAAACGGAACCAAAGAAAAACGCTTCCTCGACAAGTCCGAAGCCTCCGACGTCACGTGCACCGGGATTTTCCGACTCGGCATCCTGCCTCGGTCGGAAAACGCCGCACATCCATGTGCGGCGCCCTCCGGGTTAGCAAGTGCTGCGTGCCGTCGTGGAACAGCAGCGGTCAGCGAGCGTATGGATTCCTGGCGGGTCTCAAGCGCAATCGCATCGCGACTCGGACACCGGCCTGAAGCAACCACGTCGAACCTCGCGCGAAAACACGGCCACGCTTGAGTCAGTGCCCCCTCGCACCCATCATGGACAGATGGCCAAGCACGCCCACCCCTGCACCGATCCGCATCACCACGTCGACGACGCCGCCGGTTTCATCAGCGCGGTGGAGCGTGCCTGCAGCGAGCGCGGGTTGCGGCTGACGCCGATCCGCGCGTATGTGCTGGGCCTGATCGCGAAGGCCGGCAGGCCGTTGAAGGCTTATGACCTGCTGGATCAGGTTCGCGAGGGCGATGGGCCGGGCGCTGCGGCCCCGCCGACGGTGTACCGCGCGCTGGATTTTCTTCTGGCCAACGGCTTCATCCACAAACTGCAGTCGGTCAACGCCTTCGTGGCCTGCCATCATCCGAGCACTGCGCAGCATTCGGTGCCGTTCCTGATCTGCGACCGCTGCCACAGCGCCGTGGAGCTGGAAGACGAGGTGGTCGTCGCCTCGCTCGACGAGCGCGCCCGCGCGCTGGGGTTCGTGCCGCAGGCGCAGACGCTGGAAGTCCACGGCCTCTGCGCGCAGTGTGCGGACGCTGCGGCGGACTGAACGCGGCGGGAAATCCGGCCGGAATCTGATCTTTTACGCCGCGACAGGCATGCGACGGGGCAAACGCGCTTCGCGGATCGGCAGATTGGACGCGGCCGCCAGCAGTGCAAGCGCCATGTCGGCGTACCAGACCCACAGATAGGAGCCGGTCTTCGCGACCGCGACGCCGCCCAGCCACGCGCCGAAGAAGGCGCCGGTCTGGTGCGAGAGCAGGGTCAGGCCGAACAGCGTCGCCAGATAGCGTGGGCCGAACAGCTTGCCGACAAGACCTGCGGTGGGCGGTACGGTCGCCAGCCAGCTCATGCCCAGGCCGATCGCGAACAGCATGAAGGTGGTCGGGGTCGGCGGCGACAGCACGTAGATGAGGATCATCACCGCGCGGCTGGCGTAGATCGCGGTCAGCAGCCACTTCATGCGGTAGCGCTGGCCGAGCAAGCCGGCGCCGATGCTGCCGACGATGTTGAACAGGCCGATCAGCGACAGCGCCATCGCCGACACGCCGGCCGACAGGCCGCACATCGCGATCTCGGTCGGCAGGTGGGTGACCAGAAACGCGATGTGGAAGCCACAGGTGAAAAAGCCCAGGTGCAGCAGCCAGTAGCTGCGGTCGCGCAGGGCGATGCGCAGTTGCGCGCGCAGGCCGATGTCGTCGTCCGCGATCGGCAGCGCGGCAGCACCGGGCGCCGCGGGTGGCGGTTTGCGACGACGCAGCGGCCAGGCCAGTGGCAGCGTCGCCAGCGCGGTGGCCGCCATTGCCCATGCGGCGGCGGCCCAGCCGAACGCACCGATCATCGTGGTCGCGAATGGCGCGTAGAGGAACTGTCCGAACGAGCCGCCGGCATTGACCACGCCCGAGGCCATCGAGCGTTTCTCGGCCGGAATCACCCGCGCGGTGCTGCCGATCAGGATCGAAAAACTGCCTGCGCCCGCGCCGGCTGCGCTGATCAGGCCGAGGGTGAGCAGCAGGCCCCATTCGGAGGCGAAGAACGGCGCAGCGGCCATGCCGGTGACCAGCAGCACGCCGCCGAATACCAGCACGCGGCCGCTGCCGCGCTGGTCGGCGATCGCGCCGAACACCGGCTGCACCGCGCCCCAGACGAACTGGCCGACGGCCAGCGCGAAGCTGATCGCGGCGATCCCCAGGCCCGTTTCGGCGGCGATCGGTTGCACGAACAGGCCCAGCGACTGCCGGATGCCCATCGTGATCATCATCATCGCGGTCGCGGCCAGCACCAGTGGCCACCAGCGCGAGGTGACGGGCGCACTCATGCCGCGAGCTTCCGGGTCACGCGGTCGAGCACCGCGTGCAGGCGACCGACTTCGTCGACACCCATCAGCGCCTCGACCTGCACCTGCGTCGCGCGCCACAACGGCTCGGCCTGTTCGATCACTGCGGCGCCCGCTGGCAGAACCTCGATCCGCCGCTGGCGTGCATCGTCGGGATCGGGCTGCAGGCGTACCCAGCCGGCAGCGACCAGGTGCTTGAGGTCGCGGCTGAGCGTGCTGCGCTCCATACCGAGCGTCGTGGCGAGCGCGCCGACGGTGCGTGGCTGGATCTGCGCGCGGCGCAGGATCGCGTACTGGTTGACGTTGAGCCCGGCCGGGGCGAGCGCCTGGTCGTAGCGCTGGGTCATCATCCGGCTCAGCTTGCGCAGGCGATGGCAGCTGCAGCCGAAGGCGGGGGAATCGAGCGGGTCGGGCGCGGCATCGGCCATTGCGTGTATCTGCATCGGATTTTGGATGTATATACACCTAATTCGAGTGGGGTGTCGGATCGGATGGGGTTTGCCCATAAAAAAACCCCGCACCGGAGACCGGGGCGGGGCGGTGACGCACGCGTCACTGGAGAGAACGGAAACCGGTCAGCGCGCGCCGATCAGAAGTAGACGCGGATGCCGCCGGCGATGGTGCGACCCGGCAACGGTGCGAAGTCGCGCAGCAGCGAGGTATGCGAGCGGGCTTCTTCGTCGGTCAGATTGCGACCGTCCAGGAACAGTTCCCACTGGGTGCCGTCGGCTTCGCCGACGCGCCAGGCGACACCGGCGTTGACCAGCGTGTAGCCGGGGCTCGCTTCTTCGAGTGCCGCCACGCGGTCCTGCTTCTGGTAGCGCACCGCGCCGACGTTCGCGCGCCAGCCGCCAAGGGTCCAGTTGAGGTCGGCGCCGATGCGCGACGGCGCGATGCGCGGCAGGTTGCCGCCGAGCGGAATGTCGGCATGGTAGTGGTGGCTGTGGTCGCCGTGGGGCACGTCGAAATGCACATGGCGGGTGCCGCTGCCGTCGAGTTCGGCACGCACGATGTCGCCGAACACACGCAGATCGAAGTCACCGGCGTCGGACTCGACCAGGTGGAACTTCGCTTCGGCCTCCGCGCCGCGGAAGGTTGCATCGCCCTGCGTCCACAGTCGTACCGGGAAGCCCTGTTCGGCGACGCCGGTGTCGGCCAGATAGGTGAAACGCTTGAACTTCGTCTGGTAGACGGCGGCCTTGAACTCGACGCGGTCGGTGTGCGCGTGCAGGCCGATTTCCAGGCGCTGGCCACGCTCGCTATCGAGGTCCGCATCGCCGATCTCGATGGAGCGCGTGGCGATGTGCGGACCGGCGGCGAACAGTTCCTCGTTGGTCGGGGCGCGCTCGGAGACATCGGCGCCGAAGCGCAGGTCGAATACGTCCGACAGGTGCCAGATCGCGGCGCCCGACAGGCTGCTCGCATCGAACTTGCGCGAATCACCCGTGATCGGGTCGATCTCGACCCGCTCGTGACGACCACCGAACTCGAGCTTCACCGGGCCGAACTCCTTTTCCTGCACGACGAACAGGCCGATCGTGTCGGTGACGCTCGGCGGCACGAAGGCCTCTTCGCCGACCGCACTGAAATCGACATGGCCGATCTGCAGGCCGAACGCGCCGTCCCAGCCGTTGAAGGTGTTCTGCACCGCTTCGATGCGTGCTTCGGTGCCCTTGTTGGTGAAGCGGGTCGCGGCGGTGCCGCCTTCGAGTTCGACGTGTTCGTAGTCGTTGTAGGCCGCACGCAGGTTCAATGCGCTGAGGAACGGCAGTGGATCGTAGATGCCGCCCTTGACGTCGACACGGTTCTGCACCATGTCGATGCGCACCGAGCCATGGTCGTGCGCATCTTCGTCTTCGCCGTGGTCATGGTCATGGCTGTGGTCGTGCCCATGGTCGTGATCGTGGTCATGCCCGCCATCGCCTTCGGCATGCACGTGCGCACCGTCGGGCAGGCCGTAGTTGGTGCGGTAGGTGCTGACCGCGACGCCAAGGTGGCCGCGCTCGCCGAAGTACGTGGCGCCGACCGCGCCGGCCCGTGTGCGGATGGAACTGTTGGGCAGGGTGCCGTAGGCGTTCTCTTCTTCCGCGTGGTCGTGATCATGGTCGTGATCGTGATCCTCCGGCACCTGGGCGAAACCGGGAATGTCGAAATCGCCGGTGTTGCGGATCAGGCCGTCGACATGGAGCACCAGGTTGTCGCCGCTGACGCCGTCGAGGCGGAACATGCCGCTGCGCTCATCGTTGCCGCTGGCGGCGCGCAGTTCGGCCCGGCCGCTGATCGGGCGGTCCGGTACTTCGCGTGCGATGCGGCCGTCGACCACGTTGACCGCGCCGCCGATCGCGCCGCTGCCATAGAGCAGGTTGGCCGGACCCTTGAGCACTTCGATCTGGTCGGCGAGGAAGGGCTCGATGCTGACCGCGTGGTCGGCGCTGACCGTCGAGGCATCCATGCTGCCGATACCGCCGGACAGGACCTGCACGCGCGGACCTTCCTGGCCGCGGATGATCGGCCGGCCGACGCCGGTGCCGAAGAAACCGCTCTGCACACCGGGCAGCGAAGATACGGTGTCGCCGAGATTGCCGGCCTTGCGATCCTCCAGCGCGTCGCCATACAGCACCTCCACAGGGTGCGCGAGATTCTCGGCGTCGCCCCCGAGCGGCGTCGCGGTCACCTGCACGCGGTCGAGCGTGGTCGGGTGGGCGTGGGTCTGGCTCTGCGCGAACGTGGCGGCGGCAGGCAGCAGCAGGGCCACGGCGACGGCGAGACGTGAACGGTTCGGGGTGAAGCGGTGGGTCATGGCTGGAGTACACTGGAGGACGAAGAGCGAATGTTATAATGTCACGAAAATCCCCGCACCCCCCAAAAGACATGGCCGCACACAATTCCACCCTGCAGCGCGCAGACCGCGTCGGCTTTGCCGCGTCGTTTCTGTGTGCCGTCCATTGCGCGCTGCTGCCGGTCGCGCTGGCGCTGCTGCCGGCATTCGGTCTGAACGTGGGCGGCTGGGTCGATATCGACCAGGCCTTCGTCGTGTTCGCCACGCTGCTGGGGGCGACCACGCTGACGCTCGGTTGGCGCCGCCATCGCGCGTTTCACGCCTGGATGCTGCTGATTCCGGGTCTGGCACTGGTCTGGGTCGGCTCGTTCACGCATCTGCACGACCACACCATCACCCATGCCGTGGTGATGACCATCGGCGGCCTGCTGCTGGCCGGCGCGCATCTGCTGAACCTGCGCCTGACCCACGCCCGCGCGGGTCGCTGAGCGGCTTCACGACGCGGGCCGCGTGCTAGAATCCGCGGTCCTGTGCGCCCTGGCGGCGCACGTACGCGCCAAACGAATTCAACACGCAGCACTCCAGGAGCACAGTAATGGGCAAGGGCGACCGCAAGACCCTCAAGGGCAAGCGCTACAACTCGAGCTACGGCAACAGCCGCTCGAAGGGCCTCATCAAGGCCACCGGCACCGCGACCGCACCGGTCGTGAAGAAGGCCGCGGGCAGCAAGACCGTCGCCAAGGCACCGGCGAAGAAGGCCGTCGCGAAGAAGGCCTGAGTTCCAGGCCCCGCCGCGCGTCGAAAGCCCCGCATCCGCGGGGCTTTCGCGTTTCTGGGGGCGAACGACCTCAGGCCAGACGTTTGCCACCGGCGAACGACATCGCCAGCAACGGGCCGCCGAGCCAGTAGACGAGTTCGGCCGGCTGCGCGACCTGCCAGCAGGCGAAATCCGCGCGCTGACCGACGGCCAGCGTGCCGCGATCGGACAGGCCGAGCGCGCGCGCTGCATGCACGGTCGCACCTCGCAGGGCTTCTTCCGGCGTCAGCCGGAAATGCGTGCACGACAGCTGCATCGCCTGGCGCAGCGACAGCAGCGGCGATGTGCCCGGATTGCAGTCGGTCGCGACCGCCATCGGCACGCCGGCCGCGCGGAATGCATCGAGTGGCGGCAGTGTGGTTTCGCGCAGCACGTGGAATGCGCCCGGCAGCAACACCGCGACCGTGCCCGCCGCGGCCATCGCGGCGACTCCGGCGGGCGATGTGTGTTCGACATGATCCGCCGACAGGCCACCGAACTCCGCCACCAGCGCGGCGCCCGTGCCATCGCTCAACTGGTCGGCGTGCAGCTTCACCGGGAGACCGAGCGTGCGCGCGTCCTCGAACACGCGGCGCGTCTGGTCGACGCTGAAGGCGATGCGTTCGGCGAAGGCGTCGACGGCATCGACCAGACCTTCTTCGTGCAGACGCGGCAACCACTCGCAGACCGCATCGATGTAGGCATCACCGCGGCCAGCGAATTCCGGCGGCAGGGCGTGCGCGCCGAGGAAGGTTGTGCGCACGGTGATGCCGAGCACCTCGCCGATTCGCCGTGCGACGCGCAGCATCTTGCGCTCGTTGTCGAAGTCGAGGCCGTAGCCGGACTTGATCTCCAGCGTCGTTGCGCCATCGGCAACCAGCGCACGCGCGCGCGGCAACGACTGCGCGAGCAACGTGTCCTCGTCGGCCTCGCGCACGGCGCGTACGGTCGAGACGATGCCGCCGCCGGCGCGCGCGATTTCCTCGTAGCTCGCGCCCTGCAGGCGCTGCTCGAATTCGGCGGCGCGATTGCCCGCGAACACCGCATGCGTGTGACAGTCGATCAGACCGGGCGTGACCAGGCCATCGGTTTCGATGACGAGATCGGCGTTGGCCTCGGCGTCGGCCGGCAGTCCGCTGCGCAGCCCGGCATAGACGATCACGCCGTCGCGCCAGCCGAGCGCGCCGTCCTCGATCAGACCGTAGCCCGTGTCGTCGGCCAGTGTGGCGAGCGTCGCGCCCAGCAGCAGGCCATCCCAGGATTCAGTCGCCACCGCCGCCTCCATCACCACCGCCGCCATCACTGCCGATATCCGAACCGGCGCCGTCCCGCTTGCGCGTTCGGTGACGGTCCACCGGAAGGCCGTCCGCCGAGCGACGCCTGCCGAGCATCCAGACACCGAAGACGCCCGCAATCGCGCCGACCCCGACGCCCAAAGCGATCAATTGCATCACGTATGTCGAAGACACTGGATGTTCCCGGACGGAAGACCCGCTAGCCTAACGCACACGTTTTCGAGGAGCCGGCCCGATGCACGATGTTCCCGCGATCCACGTCCAGCGCACGCCCGCAGGCTGGCATCTGCCCGGCATCGCGAACCTGCATTCGCATGCGTTCCAGCGGGCGATGGCCGGGCTGGCCGAAGTGCAGACCGACCCCGCCGATTCGTTCTGGACCTGGCGCGAAACCATGTACCGCATGGCGGGCCGCTTCGCCCCAGACACCCTGCGCGCCGTCGCCAAGCAGCTGTACGTCGAAATGCTGGAAGCGGGTTACACCACCGTCTGCGAATTCCACTACCTCCACCACGCACCCGACGGCGTGCCGTACGCGCCTGCGAGCGCGATGGCCGATGCACTGATCGACGCCGCGCGCGCGACCGGCATCCGCCTGACGCTGCTGCCGGTGCTGTACATGACCGGCGGGTTCGATGGGCGGCCGCTCGGCGAACGCCAGCGTCGTTTCGGCCATGGCGTCGACGGGTACCTGCGATTGTTCGCCGATCTGCACGCGCGCGAGGATGACAGCCTGCGCGTCGGCTGCGCCCTGCACAGCCTGCGCGCGGTGCCGACCGATGCGATGCACGCGGTGCTGGACGCGCTACCGGGCGATGCGCGCATGCACATCCACATCGCCGAGCAGGTGCCCGAGGTCGAGGAATGCGTCGCGCTGCGCGGCGCGCGCCCGGTCGCGTGGTTGCTCGACAACGCGCCGGTCGACGCGCGCTGGACGCTGGTGCACGCGACCCATCTCGATGATGCGGAAGTGGCCGGCATCGCCCGCAGCGGTGCGACCGTCGCGCTGTGCCCGACGACGGAAGCCAATCTGGGCGACGGTCTGTTTCCGCTGCGCGATTACCTCGACGCCGGCGGTGCCTGGGGCATCGGCTCGGACTCGCACATCTCGGTGTCGCCGGTGGAGGAACTGCGCTGGCTCGAGTACGGCCAGCGTCTGGTGACGCACCGTCGCAACATCGCGGTCGCAGCGGCCACGCCCAGCGTTGGCGCGACGCTGTTCGCGGGTGTGCAGGCGAGCGCCGCAGCATCGACCGGTTTCGCGCACGGCGACGCGGTGGTGCTGGACGCGGAGGCACCGCTGCTGGCCGGCGCGACGAAAAACGACGTGCTCGACCGCTGGCTGTTCGCCGGCAACCGTCCGCTGGTGCGCGAGGTGCACGTGGCCGGGCGGCAGGTCGTTGCGGATGGGCGTCATGCATTGCATGAGGACGCCGCGCGCGGGTACGCGAACGCGATGCGGGGATTGCTGGCGTAGCGTGCCTCTGGTGTGGGAGCGCGCTTGCGCGCGATGCGATCGCCGGGAATACCCATCGCGAGCAAGCGCGCTCCTGCAGGCCGCCCGCGTGTGTCTCGCTCCGCGAAGAACCAGGCCGATCCATCCGCCGGATCGGGCATTCCGTCGCAAACCCGTGCACAGGCGGCGTCGCAACGCCAGCATGGCGACATGCCCACGGACAGGAGATATCCATGTTGCCCAACGCCTTGACCCTCGCCGCGATGCTCGCCGTCAGCGGCAGCGCGTCCGCGATGACCGACCGCGCACTTGCCGGCATCGTCGACCAGCGTCTGGCCGGTGATCGCACCGGCGCCTGCTTCGCCGTCGCGGTGATGGATGGCGACACCGTGGCGCGGACGTATCGCTGCGCCGATGGCACGGCGACGCCGCGCATCGGCACCGACAGCGCGTTCGAGATCGGCTCGGTCAGCAAGACGATGACCGCGGCGTTGCTCGCGCAACTGATCGCCGATGAACAAGCTTCGCTGGATGATCCGCTGTCGGCCTGGCTGCCTGCGGGCACGCCGGTGCCGGCGTTCGAAGGCCAGCCGATCCTGCTGCGCCACGTCGTCACCCACACCTCCGGACTGCCCGCATTGCCGGCGCGGATGCAGATCACCAACCCCGCCGATCCCTATGCCGCGCTGACATCCGAGGCGCTGCTCGCCTCGCTGGGCGACGTCACCCTGACGCGCGCGCCGGGCGCGCAGTTCGAATACTCCAACTTCGCGTCGATGCTGTTGTCGTATGCGGTCGCGCAGCGCGCCGGCCAGCCGTTCGAAGCCCTGATCGATGCGCAGTTGTTCGCACCCCTCGGCATGGACCACGCCTACATCACGCAGCGCCCCGATGGCGTGCGCGCGGCCGCGGGTCATCTGCCCAGCGGCAGCGAAACACCGGCCTGGACGATCCCCGGCGACATGGCCGGTGTCGGCGGCGTGCGGGCCACGCTCGACGACATGGTGCGTTACGTGCAGGCCCAGCTTGGTCGTGCGGACGACTCGGCCGCCGCGCCGTTGCTTGCTGCCCTGCAGACAACGCAACAGCCCGTCTCGCAGCAGCCGCCGATGGCCATGAACTGGATGATCGCGCCGCTGGCAGGTCGCAGTGTGCTGATGCACGAAGGCGGCACGGGTGGATTCTCGTCGCTGGTCGGCTTCGATCCTGCGCACAAGCGCGGTGTCGTGATCCTCTCGGACACGGCGCTGACCGTGCTGGGCGGTCTCGGCAGTCTGGGCGCGCATCTGCTCGAGCCGTCGGCGCCCATCGGCAAGCCGCGCAAGCTGGCGACGCCACCGGCGGAACTCCTCGAGGGACTCGTCGGCAGCTGGCGTCTGGCAACCGGCATGCAGATCGAGGTGGCACGCAAGGGCGACATACTGACCATCCACCCCGCCGGCCAGTCGATCTTCGAACTGGGCTACGACGATGCAGGCGATTTCTTTCCCACGCAGTTCGACGCACTGTTGTCGCCGAAGCGCGCAGCGGACGGCAGCTACAGCTTCGTCTGGCATCAGGGCGGCGGCGCATTTGCGGCGACACGCGTCACCGATGCCGCGTCGTCGGCATCGTCGGCCGCCGATGTACCGCTCGCCGATTACGCGGGCGATTACACCTTGATGCCGGGCTTCGCACTGAAGGTCGACAGCGCCGACGGCCGCCTGCGGGCGCAGGCGACCGGGCAGGGCGCGTTCCCGCTCGATGCGACCGGGGCCGACGCCTTCGCCGCGCCGGCGTTCGGTATCGAGCTGCGCTTCCAGCGCGGCGCCGACGGCGAGGTGACTGCGCTCGAGCTGCATCAGCGTGGTCAGGTGTTGCGTGGCACGCGTGGCTGAGGCTTCGATGATGGCCGCGCACCGGGAAACGCTCCACCAGCCATTGCCCGATGACGTGGTCGTCGGCGGCGATTATCTGTGGACGCGATATCGCCGCTATCCGGTTTTCAGCGCGCGCTGGCTGGTGGGGCGCACGTTGCTGTTCGGCAGCGTGATCCTCGGCTTCTCGGTGCTGACGCTACTGGCGATGATCATCAGCCCGGCGACGTGGATCGGTGCACTGACCGCGAGCAGCTACACCTTCATCGCGTTCCTGCTGATGACCACGACCGGGCCGCTGTGCGCGACGCTGGTCCGGCACTGCCGGCTGCCGTTGCAACGCGAGCGCCTGCTCGTGGTGCTGTCGCTGTGCCTGGGCATCGTGGTGGCCTATCTCGTCGACAGCTGGGCGAGCGCCGAGATCAACGCGTTCATGGAATCGCAGATGGGTCAGCCGGCGTACGACATCGAGGTGATGCGTGCGCACTACGAGTCGGACGCGGCCCGGAAGGGTGCGATGGCGATCCATCTGTTGATCCTGGCCTGCATCTATGGACTGCTGGGGGGCGGCATGGCGCTGCGTGCCTATTTCGGCGAGCAGCGGCGTCTCGCGGACAGCCGCCATCGCAGCGCGCTCACGATGATCCAGTCCCAGAAGCGCGAGTCGGACCTGCGCCTGGGCGCCTTGCAGGCCCAGGTGGAACCGCATTTCCTGTTCAACACACTGGCGTCCGTGCGCGCGCTGGTCCGCAAGGATGCCGATCGTGCGGAGGCGACGCTGGATGCTCTGGTCGACTACCTGCGCGCGACGATCCCACGGCTGCGCGAGGACGGGGCCAGTCTGCGTTCGACGCTTGGCGAACAGCTCGACCTGTGCGCGCACTATCTGGAACTGATGCGCCTGCGCACCGCCGACCGTCTGCGTTACGACATCGAGGCCGATGCCACGTTGCGCGCGCTGCCGTATCCGCCATTGCTGCTGATCACCCTGGTCGAAAACGCGATCAAGCACGGCATCGAACCGAAGCCCGGCGCGGGACGTATCGTCATCCGTGCATGGGCGGTGGACGGCGCACTGCATGTGTCGGTCACCGACGATGGCGCAGGCCTGCAGCCGGGCGTCGGCGGCGGCATGGGGCTGGCGAACGTCCGCGATCAACTCGCCACGCGTTTCGGTCCACGCGCATCACTGCGGTTGTCCAGCGCACCAGGTGGCGGCGCGCAGGCCGAAATCCGCACGCCGATGGACCTGCCCGCATGACTCACGCTGCCGTCACTGCATTGATCGCCGAAGACGAGGCGCCGCAGCGCGCCGCGCTGCTGGAGATGCTCGAATCCGCCTGGCCGGAGTTGGACATCATCGCCGCCTGCGAGGACGGCATCGCCGCGCTGCAGGCCGCGGCCGAACATCGCCCGCAGGTCGCGTTCCTCGACATCCGCATGCCCGGTGTTGGTGGGCTGGATGTCGCGCGCGCGGTCGTGGCCGGCGGCGGGCTGGTGGTGTTCACCACCGCCTACGACGAGTACGCCATTCGTGCATTCGAGGCCGGCGCGGTCGACTACCTGCTCAAGCCGGTGACCGAAGCACGGCTGTGCGTCGCGATCGAACGCCTGCAGGCCCGATTGCGACAACCGGCGGCCGAGGATCTGCAGGCGCTGGTCGAGGATCTCGAAGCGCGTCTGCGCCCGCAGGGCGAACACCAGATCCGCTGGATCAGCGCGAGCATCGGTGATCACGTGCGCATGATCGGTATCGATGAAGTGCTGTTCTTCCAGGCACAGGACAAGTACGTGCGTGTGGTCACCGCCGATGGCGAGGCGCTGATCCGCACGCCGGTGAAAGAGTTGCTGGCGGGGCTCGACCCCGACGTGTTCTGGCAGGTGCATCGCGGCACGGTGGTCCGCGTGTCGACGATCGACCGCGTGCGCCGAGACGAACTCGGCAAGGCGCGGATCGAACTGCGTGGGCATCGCGAATCGCTGCCGGTGAGTGCGGCGTTCGTGCACCGGTTCCGGGGGATGTAGCACGACCGTTGCCGCTCGACAGCCACTGCGGCAACACACCATGCCGTCGCCCCCAGCGAAAGCTGGGGCCCATGTGGATCTTTAGCGATCCCGCGAAGATGGGCCCCAGCTTTCGCTGGGGCGACGGTGGGAATTACAACGGTGCCGGTATCCTGCACACCTCCACACAGGAGTCGCACATGCAGGTCGACATCGCCATCGTCGGAGCCGGGCCGGTCGGACTGTGTTTCGCCCGCGCGCTGGCGGGCAGCGGGCTGAAGGTCGCGCTGTTCGAACGGCAACCGCACGCCGCCATCGCGCAACCGGCGTTCGACGGGCGCGAGATCGCGTTGACGCATGCCTCGCGCGCGATCCTCGAGCGGCTCGGACTGTGGGCGCGTTTCGACGCGGCCGACATTTCCGAACTGCGCGATGCGCGCATTCTCGATGGCGAGCGCACGGACGGGCTCACAATTACCGCGCACGACGGCCGCAGCGCGCAGCTCGGCTGGCTGGTACCGAACCAGCGCATCCGGCAGGCCGCGTTCGACGTGGTGACCGACGCGCCTGACATCGACGTGCATGGCGCGTCATCGGTGCGCGATGTCATCCAGCACGCCAGTGGCGTGACGCTCGCATTGGAAGACGACACCCGCGTCGAGGCGCGCCTGCTGATCGCGGCCGACAGCCGGTTCTCGGCCGTGCGCCGCATGCTCGGCATCGGCGCGCGCACGCGTGATTTCGGCATGCGCATGCTGGTGTGCCGCGTGGCGCACACGCAGCCGCACCATCACGCGGCGTGGGAATGGTTCGACCAGGGGCAGACGCTCGCGCTGCTGCCGCTCAACGGGGATCGCGCGTCGGTCGTGCTGACGCTGCCACCGCAGCAGATGGCTGAAGTCGAAGCGCTCGACGATGCTGCGTTCGCCGCCGACATGCAGCGCCGCTTCCGCGACCGGCTCGGCTCGATGACGACGATCGGTACGCGACACGTCTATCCGCTGGTCGGCGTCTACGCGGACCGGTTCGTCGCCGGGCGCGCCGCGCTATTGGGCGATGCCGCAGTCGGCATGCACCCGGTCACAGCGCATGGCTTCAACCTCGGCCTGCAGGGCGCTGACCGGTTGGCGCACGCGATTCGTGAGGCCCACGTGGCCGGGCGCGACATCGCGGGTGCCGGATTGCTGGAGCGCTGGGCGCGGACACATCGCGCGGCGAGCTGGCCGATGTACGCCGCGACCGGCCTCGTCGCGAGTCTCTACACCGACGACCGCGCGCCAGTGAGATTGCTGCGTGGCGCGACGCTGCGCATTGCCCAGCGCATCGCGCCGTTCCGGCGGATGATCGCGGCACACCTGACGCAGGCCCGCTGAACGTCTTACCGCGCGGCCCATCGTCGCGATGGGAATGCCTTCGCGGCCATGGGCTGCTCCTAGAGCAGGCGATCCGCGCGCGGCCAGGCGCCTTCCAGCGTCAGCAGGAATTCCTTCGTCGGCAGTCCGCCGCCAAAGCCGGTGAGCGCACCGCTGGCGCCGATGACGCGGTGGCAGGGCACGACGATCGACAACGGATTGCGGCCGTTCGCAGCGCCGACCGCGCGACTCGCACTGGGCTTGCCGACCATGCGGGCGAGTTCGACGTAGCTGGCGGTCCTGCCATAGGGAATGCGCGTCAGCGCGTCCCAGACCTGTCGCTGGAACGGCGTGCCGCGTGCGGCGAACGGCAGATCGAAAGTCTGGCGTGTGCCGGCGAAGTATCCGGCGAGTTGCTGCGCGGTCGCATCGAGCACGGGATGCGCGCCGTCGCGCCAGCCGTCGCCGCGCGCCACCGGGTGGCGGTGTTCGGTGAACTCGACGGCGTGCAGGCCTGCATCGGATGCGGCGAGAAACAGCGGGCCGACCGGGCTGTCGATGATGCGGGTGAAGACCGCGGGCGTGTCTGGGCTCATGGCGATGGACTCCGGGTGGAACGGGCGCGTGGGCGCGTCGGTGTCGCGATGCGTGCGGGCATGGATGCAGACGCTTCGCGCCACAAGTGGAAGACCGCATAGCCGCGCCAGGGGCGCCAGGCTTCTGCATGCGTGCGCAGCGTTTTTGCCGTGATGCGCGTTCCGTCTGTCGGCAGGGTCTTCTGCAGCACGAGATCCTCGGCGGGAAACGCATCGGGATGGCCGAGCGCACGCAGGGCGATGTACTGCGCGGTCCACGGACCGATGCCGGGCAGGGCGACCCAGCGTTCGACGAAGTCGTCGAGCGTGCGGGCGCGATCGAAGTCCACGCGGCCGTCGAGCAGCGCGGCGGCAATCCCGCGGATCGTCGCGATGCGGCTGCCGATCAGGCCGAGGCCGTCGAAGTCGGCGTCGACGAGCGCGTGTGGCGTCGGAAAGAGATGCGCGAATCCCTGCGCGGCGAATGTTTCCGGCAGTGGCGTACCGAAGCGCTGCGACAGGCGCGTGGTCAGCGTGCGCGCGGCGGCGACGCTGACCTGCTGGCCGATGACCGCACGCACAGCGATCTCGAAGCCGTCCCAGCCGCTGGGCAGGCGCAGGCCCGGACGCTTGCGCAGCAGGGGCGCCAGCCGTGCGTCATGGACGAGGTGCGCGGCGATCGTGTCCGGGTCCGCATCGAGATCGAACATGCGGCGCACGCGCTGCACGGTGTCCTGCAGGCGTGACGGCGGGCAGCCGTGCAGTTGCAGGCGCAGCGCATGCGGTGCGGGGTCGTTGCGCGTGCCCGGCCATGCGTCGATGCGCAGCCAGCCTGGTGCATCCGCGTCACCGATCACGCGGGTATAGGCAGCCTCGTCGACGACCTCGATGCCGGGCAGCGCACGGCCGCGCAGGAAGTCGAGCATCGCCGGCAGGTCATAGGGCGGGCGGTAGCCGAGGCGCAGCGTCAACGCATCGCCGCTCCCCTCGCGCGGCGCCTTGCGCAGATCGCGCGGCGGCATGCGGTAGGCGTCCTGGAACACGGCGTTGAACCGCCGTAGACTGTTGAAGCCGGCCGCGAGCGCGACCTCGGTGATCGGCAGCGCGGTTTCGGTCAGCAGTTGTTTGGCGAACAGCAGGCGCCGCGTGCCATGAACACCGACCGGCGCGGCGCCGAGACGCTCGACGAACAACCGCCGCAACTGGCGCTCCCCGATGTGCAGGCGCTGCGCCAGTTCCGCCAGCGGCGCTTCGTTCAGAGCGCCCTGTTCGATCAACGCCAGCGCCCGCGCCACGATGTCGTCGCCGCGATGCCAGTGGCCGTCCGATGGCGCGAGTTCCGGCCGGCAGCGCAGGCAGGGGCGAAAGCCAGCGGCTTCGGCCGCCGCCGCGTTCGGGTAGTAGACGACATTGACGGCTTTCGGCGCGGGTGCCGGGCAGACCGGCCGGCAGTAGATGCCGGTCGTGCGCACTGCGGTGAAGAACAAGCCGTCGAAGCGCGCGTCGCGGCTCAGACGCGCCTGTTCGCAGATGTCGGTGGCGGGCAGGGGCGGGGACATGCGACGCAGGCTAGCACCGGGGGCGGGCGGTGACTGGCCGGATTCGGACATGGATGTTGGGGGGGGTGTCGCGAGCGTCTGCCCTCACCCCAACCCCTCTCCCGGAGGGAGAGGGGCGCGAATGCCTGCGGCGTCTTTCCGTCACGGGCTATCCGCAAATTCTGATCGATCGCGGCGCGCTTAAGCCCCTCTCCCCCTGGGAGAGGGTTGGGGTGAGGGCATTCGGTCGCATCGAACCCCGAACCCGGAACTCCCGATCGCTCACTGTCCGAAACGCAGCGGCGCCTCAACCCATCCAACGCCGCGCAATCAAACCCGCCTCAGCGCACCCCATCCCGCAACGCCGGCACCAGCGTCTCCGCATTCCCGTCATTCTTCGCAGGCGTCACCCCGATCAACCGCGCCAGCATCGGATACAGGTCGACGTTGTCGAATCCGTCCAGCGTCGCCCCACTGCGGAACGCCGGGCCGCTCGCGATGAACACCGCGCGCATTTCCGGGAGTGCGGGGTCATAGCCGTGCGAGCCGCGGGTGTGCGTCGGGCGTCGCGCGAACGCGCTGCGCGGGATCGCGTCCCAGCCCTTGTGCATCTGGCAGACGATCGGCGGCACGCGCGGATGGGTGCCGAACTGCCAGCGCGCCGGCATCTCGCCCTTGCGCCAGCAGTCGTACTGCGCGTGCGCACCGAGCAGCTTGCGTTCCACCTGCGCTTCGAAGCCGGCGTTGGGCACGATGCCGATCACCTGACCGGTCGAGGTCACGCGCGCCTCTTCCATCGTGATCATGCCCTCGATCGCGATCGCCTGGCCCGGCGGCACTTCGGCCATGCCGTGGTCGGACACCACCACCAGGTTTACGCGGTCCTGCAGGCCGCGCGTACGCAGGCCGTCGACCAGTCGCCCCAGGGCCGCGTCGACCGCCTGCAATGCAGCATGCAACTGCGGCGAATCCGGGCCGTAACCGTGGCCGGCCGAGTCGGCATGTTCGAAGTACAGGGTCGCGAACGCGGGGCGCGTGGTGTCGGGCTCGGACAGCCAGTCGAGCACCATGTCCACGCGTGTATCGAGTGGGCGTGTGGCTTCGAACGGGTGCCAGCGCGTCGGACGCACGCCGCGCACCGGCGCCTCGCTCCCCGGCCACGACAACGTCGCGGTGCGCAGACCGGCGTTCTCGGCCGTCACCCACAGTGGCTCGCCGTCGCCGTACCAGGCGCCGTTGCCGACGGCATCACGGTCCGACAGCCGGAAATCGCCGAGTGTCGAATCCGACATCGAATTGTGGATCAGACCGTGGTGGTCGGGCCGCAGGCCGGTGACCAGGGTGTAGTGGTTCGGGAAGGTCAACGAGGGATACGAAGGCCGCATCCAGGCCTGCACGCCGTCGCGCGCCAGCGCATCGAGATGCGGTGTTTCACCGCGTCCGAGGTAGTCGGGGCGCAGGCCGTCGAACGAGACCAGCAGCAGGGTCGGACGCGCCTCCACGACGGTCGTCGGGACACGCGCGGCAGCGGAATCGGGTGATGGTGCGACCGTGGCGCAGGCGGTCAGCAGCAACAGCGGGAGCAGCGCGTACGCGCGGAAACGAGGTGATCGAGGCATCCGCACAGGATACCGGCGATACATGACATCGCGCAGTCAGGCGCATGAAGCGATGCACAACGCGATCGACACGCGGGCTGAACAATCATCGCGCGCGGGCCACACCACGGCGCATCGCGCGTATCGTGTCTCCACCGATGGACTGCACCGGGAGGTGCGTGATGAAACATGCATGGTGGACGGTGGCGATCCTCGCAGGCCTCACGTTCGGTGGGGTCTCCCAGGTCGCGCACGCGCAGCAGCAGGAAGAGGAAGAGGAATCCGCGCGCGACCGCGGTCAGCGCGCGAGTGCGTCGGACCGGTTCTGCATCCGCGAGACGGGCTCACGCGTGACCGCGGCCCGCAATGCGCGCTCCAAGCGGGCCGAGCAGGAATGCACCACGGCCGGTGGCCGGGTCTACACCCGCGAGGATATCGACCGCACCGGTTCGGCCGACATCAAGGATGCGTTGCGCAGGCTCGACCCGTCGATCTTCTGAATCCGTCCGATCGCGACACAGGAAACGCCCGGCTTGCGCCGGGCGTTTCTGTTTGTGGGAGCGGCCTTGGCCGCGAATGCCGCTTCTTCGGGGAAAACCGTCCTCGCGCGCAAGCGCGCTCCCACGGATGGCGACTCAGCAGGCGTTGCTGTGTCCGGTGGTCCACAAAAGTCCGCGCAACAGCTGCGCGCGGAACACCGGATCGACGTACAGCGCCGGATCGTGGCCGAGGCCGGTGTACCAGGCACGGCCGCCGGCGTTCGTATGGCACCAGGCGATGGGGTGGTCGTCGCCCATGCGGCCGTCGGGATGAGAGGTGGGATCGATCGACGCGGTCACCTGCACGAACGCGCGAGGGTTGCGCCGGTAGTCGTAGATCTCGTCGGTGACGCCCCATTCGCGCAGCCCGTCCGGCCCGGCGCCGTTTTCGAACACCACACGCACCGATTGCAGGCCTTCGGGGTGCCGCGCGAACCAGGCGCCGACCAGATCGCCATACCAGGGCCAGGTGTAGCCGCTGTCGGCGGCCGCGTGCACGCCCATGAATCCACCGCCCGCGGCGACGTAGCGTTCGAACGCGGTCTGCTGCGCGGGGTCGAGCACCTCGCGTGTCGTGCTGACGAACACCACAGCCGCGTAGCGCGAGAGCTCGGCATCATTGAACAGCGCCGCGTCCTCGGTGGCGTCGACCGCGAAACCGGACTGCGCACCCAGAGCCTGCAGCGTGTCGATTGCGACCGGAATCGAGTCGTGGCGGAAGCCGGCGGTGCGCGAGAACAGCAGTACGCGCGCAGGCGCGTCGGCGGATGCGGTCGCGGCGTCGGGTGTCGATCCGGCCTGCGTGGCGCAGCCGGCGAGGGCCATCGCGCAGACGGCGGCGAATACGGAGCGAGGATTCATGGCGTGAGGATAGGGCGACGGTGCGCTCGCGCTCACGCCGCAGCGCACCAGCCGACGCCACGACGCGATGCGATAATCCGCGCATCGACTTCAACGGAACGCCGCAATGACCGACGCCTCGCGCCACGACCCGTCCCGCACGATCCGCGCGCCGCGCGGCAGCGAGCTGACCTGCCGGTCGTGGCTCACCGAAGCGCCGTTCCGGATGCTGCAGAACAATCTCGATCCTGATGTCGCCGAGCGGCCCGAAGACCTCGTCGTCTACGGCGGCATCGGCCGCGCCGCGCGCGACTGGGCCTGCTATGACGCGATCCTCGAATCGCTGAAGACGCTGGGCGACGACGAGACGCTGCTGGTGCAGTCCGGCAAGCCGGTCGGCGTATTCCGCACGCACAGCGATGCGCCGCGCGTGCTGATCGCCAATTCCAACCTGGTGCCGCACTGGGCGACGTGGGAGCACTTCCACGAACTCGATCGCAAGGGCCTGATGATGTACGGCCAGATGACCGCCGGCAGCTGGATCTACATCGGCAGCCAGGGGATCGTGCAGGGCACGTACGAGACCTTCGTCGAGATGGGCCGGCAGCATTACGACGGCGATCTGACCGGCAAGTGGATCCTCACCGCCGGACTCGGCGGCATGGGCGGCGCGCAGCCACTGGCCGCGAGCCTGGCCGGCGCGTGTTCGCTCACCATCGAATGCCAGCAGAGCCGCATCGATTTCCGCCTCAAGACGCGCTACGTCGACGAGCAGGCGACTGACTTCGACGATGCACTTGCGCGCATCGAGAAGTACACGCAGGCCGGCGAAGCGAAATCCATCGCGCTGCTCGGCAATGCAGCCGAAGTGCTGCCGGAACTGGTCAAGCGCGGCGTGCGTCCGGACTGCGTCACCGACCAGACCAGCGCGCACGATCCCGTGCACGGTTATTTGCCGATCGGCTGGAGCGTCGAGCGCTGGATCGCCGAGCAGTCCGCGAATCCCGAGGCCGTGCGCGACGCCGCCAAGGCCTCGATGCGCGTGCATGTCGAAGCCATGCTCGCCTTCCACGCGGCCGGCATTCCGACCGTCGACTACGGCAACAACATCCGCCAGATGGCCCAGGACGAGGGCTGCAGCAATGCCTTCGATTTCCCCGGCTTCGTACCGGCCTATGTGCGTCCGCTGTTCTGCCGTGGCATCGGCCCGTTCCGCTGGGTCGCGCTGAGCGGCGATCCCGAGGACATCGCGAAGACCGATGCCAAGGTCAAGGAGCTCATTCCCGACGACGCGCATCTGCATCGCTGGCTCGACATGGCCAGTGAGCGCATCGCCTACCAGGGCCTGCCGGCGCGCATCTGCTGGGTAGGCCTGGGCGTGCGCGACAAATTGGGCCTCGCCTTCAACGAAATGGTACGCAACGGCGAGCTCAAGGCGCCGATCGTCATCGGCCGCGACCATCTCGATTCCGGCTCGGTCGCCTCGCCGAACCGCGAGACCGAAGCGATGCAGGACGGGAGTGATGCCGTCAGCGACTGGCCGCTGCTCAACGCGATGCTCAACGTCGCCGGCGGCGCGACCTGGGTGTCGCTGCACCACGGCGGCGGCGTCGGCATGGGCTACTCGCAGCACTCGGGTGTCGTCATCGTCTGCGACGGCACCGCGGAGGCGGACAAGCGCATCGCCCGCGTGCTGTGGAACGACCCGGGCACCGGCGTGATGCGTCACGCGGATGCGGGTTACGACATCGCCAAGGCGTGCGCGAAAGAGCAGGGCCTCAAGCTGCCGATGGTGCAGGCATGAGCGCCGTGCCCCCGGGCCGCGTGCCGCTGCGCATCGACTTCGTCTCCGATGTCGTCTGTCCCTGGTGCGCGATCGGTCTGGCCGCACTCGAACAGGCGCTCGCGCGCCTGCCGGCCAACGTCGACATCGAGTTCCACGTACGCCCCTTCGAACTCAATCCGCAGATGGCGCCCGAGGGCGAGGACACTGCCGAGCACCTGCAGCGCAAGTACGCCATGTCGCCCGAGCAACTGGCCGCCGGCCAGGCTGCCCTCAAGGCCCGCGGCGCGGAGGTCGGCGTCGTCTTTGGTGAGCGGCGGCGCATCTGGAACACTTTCGATGCCCATCGCCTGCTGCACTGGGCCGGGCTCGAAGGCCGCGCACTAGACCTCAAGCGTGCGCTGCTGCAGGCCTATCACGGTGACGGCGGGAACGTCAGCGACCATGCAACGCTCGTGCGCATCGCGGCCGGCGTGGGGCTGGATGCCGATCGAGCCGCCGCGATCCTCGGCTCTGACGCGTACGCCGACATCGTGCGGGCCGACGAACAGTTTTTCACCCGCAGCGGCATCAACAGCGTGCCGGCGATCATCATCGACCAGCAGCACCTGATCTCGGGTGGGCAGCCGGTCGAGGTGTTCGAGCGGGCGCTGGTGAGTGTGCTGCACGCGCGGACAGCTTGAGACGGCGCAGGCTCGCCGCCATCTCGAGAAGCCCGCGCCGCACGATTGCATGAGGAATGCCATGTCCAGTTTCGATCTCACCCCGCCTTCGGCCGATCAGCGCGCTGCGCTGGAAGCCGATCTTTCGGCCGACGAGCGTCGCGTGCTGCTGCAACACGGCACCGAGGCGCCGTTCTGCGGCGTGTTCCTCGACAACAAGCGCGAAGGCACCTACTGCTGCCGCCTGTGCGCGCTGCCGCTGTTCCGCTCCAGCGCGAAGTTCGAGTCGGGCACCGGCTGGCCGAGTTTCTTTGCACCCTACGATCCCGCGCACATCACCCTGATCCGCGACACCAGCCACGGCATGGTCCGGGTCGAGGAGATCTGCGCGCGCTGCGGCAGCCATCTGGGCCACGTGTTTCCCGATGGCCCGCCGCCGACGCACGAGCGGCATTGCCTGAATTCCGTGGCGCTGACGTTTGTCGACGACGGTGAGGCCTTGGCAGACCCGCTGCAGCGTGGTGGTGCCGAGGCCGGGCCTGCCTGACGCGCTCCGGTTCCCAGAGGAAGAGGCGATGGCTCGATACGACGAGAGCGCTCATCCTGCTTCGAACGCCGCGATCTCGTCGAGCAGGCGCTGGCTGCGGCGGATGCCGTCCGCGCCGTCGGCGCAGTTGATCGGGCCGTCTGGCCTGGCGTGCACGCGTGCGCGGTTGCGCCAGGCGTAGCCCCAGGTCGCGGCGAGGCCCACGCCTCCGATGGCCAGGTTCCAGACGATCCAGGCCGGCGTGGCGCTCGTCGTCTGCGCGTTGCCGAGTCCGGCGAACGCGACGACGACCGGCAGCCACATGATCCACCACGGTGCGCCGCAGAGCGCCGCGTTCAATGCGTACACGCGCAACAACGCGGCCAGCTGCCGCTGGATCTGCAGCACCGGCGCGGCATAGTCGATGCGGCCGGCGAGCACCAGCGTCGCGGTCGCGCCGATGATCGTCAGCACACCGAACGCATGGATGGCGATGCCGGCGACGAACAGGCCCGTGACATCGACGTTGCGGGTCCAGCAGGCGACGCCGAGCAGGATCAGGCCCAATCCGAGGGCGGCCTGCAGCCACTGACCGATCTTCAGCGGACGCAGCTGTGCCTTCGCCCGCACCAGCCGGGTGTCGCGCAGCAGGGCGAGCTGTATGGCGTCGCTGCGCGCCATGCGCGTTTCCAGCGATTGCCAGGCGGTCTTCAGGTCATCGGGTTCCATGGCGGGTCCTCTAGAGGTCGTGGCGGATGCGCTGGCGCAGCCGGCTGATCTTGGTGGCGACATTGGTCTCGGACAGACCGAGGATCTCGGCGATGTCGCGGTGGCTGCGGTCGTCGAGGTAGAGCAGCAGCAGGGCGCGATCGAGCGGCGCCTGGGCGTGGATGAAGCGGTGCAGGGCGCGGATCTGCTGCTCGGCCTGCGGGTCTCGCGGCGCGGGGTCGGCGAGGTCGTGCAGGGTCTCGTCGAGCGGCACTGCGTGGCGATGGCGCACGGTCGCGCTGCGCACGGCGCTGATCGCCACGTTCAGCGCGATCCGGTACATCCAGGTGCTGAAGGCCTGGGCCGGGTCGTACTTGGGCCACGCGCGCCACAGCTGCACGGCGATGTCCTGGGCGAGATCGGCGCGGTCGTCCGGGTCGCGGCAGTAGCTGGCCGCCACGGTCGCGACGATACCGTGGTGTTCCTGCAGCAGCCGGGTGAATGCGGCACGGTCGTGCGCGAGGGGCATCGTGGTGTCCATGGAAGTCCGTGTCGAACCTGTCTTGAGGTGGTTCGCGCGGGGGCGGCGGATATCACATACCCGCGCGGCCGATCGCGCAAACCGACCGTCGGCGGAGGCCCGGATCAGGCGGCCCGGGCAGGACATCCATCTAATACCTCTTCGCTATTGACGCCGATCCCACCCGCTCCGGTGCCTATACTCGCCATCCCTTGCCCCCACGCAGGCCCATCCAAGATGACTGCTTCAAGCCCCTTGGCGTCACCCGCCGCTCCCAATGCGGCCCGACCGGCCAGCCTGCGCCGGTCCGTGTCGAACACCCTGAAGGGGTCGGCCGGCAACCTCGTCGAGTGGTTCGACGTCTATGTCTACTCGGTGTTCGCGGTCTATTTCGAGTCGCAGTTCTTCTCGCCCGATGACAAGAATTCCACCCTGTATGTGTGGGCGATCTTCGCCGCGACCTTCCTGATGCGCCCGATCGGTGCCTGGTACTTCGGCCGCTTCGCCGACCGCTACGGCCGGCGCCTGGCGCTGACGGTGTCGGTGTCGGTGATGGCGGGCTGTTCGTTCCTCATCGCGATCAGTCCCACCGCCGAGCAGATCGGCATCTGGGCCGCGGTGCTGCTGCTGATCGCACGCCTGATCCAGGGCTTTGCGACTGGCGGCGAATACGGCGCCAGTGCGACCTACATGTCCGAGGCCGCGATTCCCGGCCGTCGCGGCTTTCTGTCCTCGTTCCACTACGTGACGCTCGTCGGCGGCCACGTGCTGGCGCAGGCGACGCTGCTGGCGATGCTGTTGCTGCTCGACACCTCGCAGATTTCCGAGTGGGGCTGGCGCGTGGCGTTCGGCATCGGTGGCCTCGCGGCGATCGTGGTGTTCTGGCTGCGCCGCACGATGGACGAATCGCTGGAGGTGGCGTCGATCGAGGCCGCCAGGAGCGGCGGCGCGCAGGCATCGGGTTCGATGCGCGAACTGTTCGTCAACCAGTGGCGCCCGCTGCTGCTGTGCTTCCTGATCACCGCCGGCGGCACGATCGCGTTCTACACCTACTCGGTCAACGGTCCGAAGATGATCCAGACCGCGTTCGCGGGTGGCGATGTCATCACCGGCACCTGGATCAACCTGGGGCTGCTGACCTTTCTGATGCTGCTGCAGCCGGTCGGTGGCTGGCTGTCGGACAGCGTGGGCCGCAAGAGCCTGCTGGTGTTCTTCGGCATCGGCGGCGTGCTCTACACCTGGTATCTGGTGACGGCGCTGCCGCAGCAGACCAGTGCGCTGTCGGCGTTCGTGATTCTGGGCATCGGCTTCGTGATCCTGACCGGCTACACGTCGATCAACGCGGTGGTCAAGGCCGAACTGTTCCCGACCCATGTCCGCGCGCTGGGCGTGGGCCTGGGCTACGCGCTGGCCAACTCCGCCTTCGGCGGTACCGCGCCGCTGGCGTACCAGGCGGCCCTGAAGTCGGACCAGGTGACGACCTTCGTGATCTACGCGACCACGGTCATCGCGGTGTCGTTGGTGGTCTACGTGTTCTTCCTCAAGAACAAGGACCAGAACTGGCTCGACGACGAAGCGCACATGCACGAGCGGATCGCCAAGCGCGGCTGATCGCGGTGTGAGTCCTGAAGCCACTCGCGCCGTGCACCGGCGCGGGTGGCTTTTTCTTTGGACGCGCGTGGTGCAGGCGGTTGCAGCTCAGCCGGGTAGCGGCATCGGATCGCCATCGAAGCGGTAGATGTCCATCGCCAGAAAACCCATGTCGATGCCGGCATCGATGCGTTGCGCGCGCATCGGCGTGCCGCCGGCGCCCATCGCCACGTACAGCGGCAGCAGGTGTTCGTCGGTCGGATGCGCGCGCTGCGCGAACGGCGCCTGGCGGCGGTAGTCGAGCAGGGCGTCCACGTCCTCGGCCGCGAGCCGTTGCTCCACCCAGTCGATGAAAGGCTGCACATACGGCGCCTGACGCGCCTCGTCGTAGCTGCGCCAGTCGTGCAGGTTGTGGGTGATGCTGCCCGAGCCGATCACCAGCACGCCCTCGTCGCGCAACGGCGCCAGGGCGCGGCCGACCTGGAACTGGTGCGCCGGGCCGAGGTCAGGCTGGATCGATAGCGGCACCACCGGAATGTCGGCATCGGGATACAGCAGCCGCAGCGGCACCCACACGCCGTGGTCGAGACCGCGTTGCGCGTCGACCTGCGGCGGCAGGTCCGCGGCCTGCAGCAGGCCGGCCACGCGCGCGCTCAGCGCGGTGTCGCCGGGCGCCGGATACTGGATGTCGAACAGCGCCTGCGGGAAGCCGCCGAAATCGTGGATCGTCCCGGGTGCGACCGCGCCGCCGACCAGCGGCGCACGCGCCAGCCAGTGCGCGGACGCGATGACGATCGCTTTGGGCCTGGGCAAGGTGCGTGCGAGTTCGGCCAGGCGTTCGCCAACCTTCCCCGGCGCCAGCGCGGTCATCGGCGAGCCATGCGAGATGTAGAGAGCGGGCAGGCGGGTCATCGGTGTGCTCCAGAAGCGGCCGGCGCTACAGGCGCGGCCACGATGCGGACAGGCTATGCCTCTACATGGGGGCGATAAACGGCCGCGCCAGCGAAGAACTGTTGCGGAGCGGGGCACAATCGCGGCGCCTACGACGACGTGTTCGGCCACTCGGTCCCGGTGATGTCCGATCCGGATTCCGCGTGCCCTGGCGCCGCGTGGCCGCGTCCGATGCGCCGATGCAGTCCATGCTGCGGCTCCGATCCGCGCGCGGCATCTTCGCCCCGGCCGTGGCAGGCTGTGCGGCCCGACGCCATGCGAGGCATACCCATGCAGCCCTTTCGCCCCTTCTCCGGTTTGCTGTGCGCCGCCTTGCTCGGCGGCTGCGCGGGCGGCGCCGCGGTGTCGAGCACTGGGCATCCCGCGATCGGCGGACTGACCGCCTACGCGCCGGGTTTCGATGCCGTGATCGCATCCGACGCCAGGATCGAGCGCCTGGCCGAAGGCTTCACCTGGGCCGAAGGGCCGGCCTGGATCGAAGACGGCGGCTATCTGCTCTTCACCGATGTGCCGGAAAACCGCATCCATCGCTGGTCGGAGGCCGATGGCCTGTCGGTGTTCCTCGAACCGTCCGGCTACGACGGTCCGCCCACCGATGTGCTGCGCGAGGCGGGTGCGAATGGCCTGCACGCGGAGCCGTCGGGCACCGTGCTGCTGGCCGATTCCGGGAGCCGGTCGCTCGCGCGGCTCGATCCGCGCACCAGAGAGAAGACCGTGCTCGCGCGCACATTCGACGGCCGTCGCTTCAACAGTCCCAATGATGTCGTGCGCCGCAGCGATGGCGCGATCTTCTTCACCGATCCGCCGTATGGCCTGAAGGATCTCGATGATTCTCCAGTCAAGGAATTGCCGTTCAACGGCGTCTACCGGCTCGACACCGACGGCCGCGTGCACCTGCTCGACGACAGCCTGACACGACCCAACGGCATCGCGTTGTCGCCCGACCAGCGCACGCTGTATGTCGCCAATTCCGATCCGAAGCGCGCGATCTGGATGGCCTATGCACTCGATGCCGAAGGCGCAGTGACCTCGCGCCGCGTATTCGCCGACGCCGGCGATCTGGTCGGCGTCGATGCGCCCGGTCTACCGGACGGCATGACCGTCGCGAGCGATGGCACCGTGTTCGCGACCGGCCCCGGCGGCGTGCTGGTGTTCGCGCCCGACGGCACGCGGCTTGGTCGTATCGAGACGGGAAGCGCCGTCGCCAACGTCACCTTCGGCGACGACGGCCGCACGCTGTATCTGGCGTCCGACAGTGTCATCGCGCGTGTGCGGTTGAAGATCGCAGGGCCTGCGACGTCGCGCTGATACACCACACGTCGCGCCCGGATCGCTCACGCAGATGCTCACCACGCTCGCCATCGCCCACTACCGCTCGCTGCACACGCTGGTTGTGCCGATGGGGCGACTGAATCTCGTCACCGGTGCCAACGGCAGCGGCAAGTCCAGCCTGTATCGCGCGCTGCGCCTGCTCGCGGAAACGGCGCAGGGCGGGGTGGTGTCGGCGCTGGCGCGCGAAGGTGGCCTGCAGTCCACGCTGTGGGCCGGGCCGGAAACGCTCAGTGTGCGCATGCGTCGCGGCGAGGTGCCGATCGAGGGCGGGCCGAGACAGCAGCCGGTGTCGCTGAAGCTCGGCTTCGCCGGCGAGGATTTCGGCTACGCGATCGATCTCGGTCTGCCGGTGCCCACGCAGTCGCTGTTCGCGCAGGACCCCGAGATCAAGCGCGAGGTCATCTGGGGCGGGCCGTTCCTGCGTCAGGGCAACACGCTGGTCGATCGCCGCGGTGCGCTGGTGCGCGTGCGCGACGGTCGCGAGTGGCGCGTGGCCGGCGAACATCTCAATCCCTTCGAAAGCCTGTTCGGCCAGATCGCCGATCCGCGCAACGCACCCGAAGTGCTGCAGCTGCGCGACACGATCCGCGGCTGGCGCTTCTACGATCACTTCCGCGCCGATGCCGATGCGCCGGCGCGTCTGCCGCAGCTCGGCACGCGCACGCCGGTGCTCAGTCACGACGGCCACGATCTCGCCGCGGCCTGGGCGACGATCCGCGAGATCGGCGATGTCGAGGCGCTGGACGCGGCGGTCGCCGATGCGTTTCCCGGCGCGCGCGTCGAGGTGCTGGTGGAAGGCGGGCGATTTTCGTTGCAGTTCCGCCAGCACGGTCTGCTGCGGCCGTTGTCGGCCGCCGAACTGTCGGATGGCACGCTGCGCTATCTGCTGTGGATCGCCGCGCTGCACACACCGCGCCCGCCGCCGTTGATGGTGCTCAACGAACCCGAGACCAGCCTGCATCCCGATCTGCTGCCGGCACTGGCGCGGCTGATCGCCGGCGCATCGCGGCGGACACAGGTCTGGGTGGTCTCGCATGCGACGCGGCTGATCGCCGCGCTGGAACAGAGCCCGGACTGCAATCCGGTCCAGCTGGTCAAACGCGACAGCCAGACGACGATCGAAGGGCAGGGGATGCTGGACGCGCCGGCCTGGTACTGGCCGGAGCGCTGAGGCTGCCAGCGCTGCTCACCAGATCGATGCGCGTGCCGACGGCGTGACGAACAGGGCGTTGCCTTCGCACCCGTCGAACGCGTCGTACCAGGCCTGCAGATTCCGCACGACGCCGTTGACCCGGTAGTGCGCAGGTGGTCGACCTGCGCGCACGTGACCACCACCGGCCTGTGATCCCAGGCCGGTGGTGCAGGGCGTGTCGATCGGCTGCGCGGTCCTCTGGCCTCAGAGGCGCTCGGTCAGCGCGTCACGGATTGCGGCGTCCATCAATGCACGCGCTTCGCGTTCCGCGCGCAAAGTGGCGGTCTGCTGTCGCGCCGCCAGCGCGGTCTGTTCGCGTGCCAGGGCCACCTGCTGTGTGGCGAGGCGCTGCATCTCTTCCTGCATGTCGACCTGCCGGCGCTGCAGGGCGGCGCTCACGTTCGCGTCCACCTGTGCCCGGACGTTGACGTTCGCGAGTGCGCGTTGCGCGGCCTGCAAGGCGATCTCCGCCTGGCGTGCGCCCAGCGTGCCCTGCCGTCCACCGAGGGTGCCTTGCCGTGCGCCGAGTTCGCCCTGCGCTGCTCCGAGTGCGGTCACTTCGGCGTAGGCATCGCGGATCGCTTCGATCGTGGCGCGGTCGCGGACCACGTAGCGTGCGTCGCCGCGGCGCATCCACAGCAGCGGTGCGTTGCCACGACGTGCGGCCTGGGCTTCGCGCAGTTCGGAGGTCGCGCTGACGGCGATGCTGTGGTCGTCGTCGAGCAGCACGAACGCGTTCCCGCCCGGCTGCGTGCCCAGGGTGAACATGCCGCGCAGCGCGCCGGTCGGCGGTTCGGGTGGTGCAACCGGGGCGGGCGGTGCGACGGGCGATGGCGGCGTGGCGGGTGCGGGCGGCCTGGGCATGTCGGCTGGGTTCGCGACAATCACGCCGTTGTGCGTCGCGGTGGTCGTCGGTGCAGGCAGCGGTGTAGGCGTGGGTGCAGGTGTCGGAAGCGCGGCCGGCGCAGGCGCCTCCGCCGGAACGGCCGGTGTCGCAGCGGTCAGGCGATAGGGCATGACACCGACGACGCCGATCGCGACGGTCATCAGCACCGCGATGACGCGCGGCAGGGACGAGGTGGTCTGGAGCATGGTGAGTCTCCGCTTGAGCAGGGTGAAGTCGGGCGAGGCACTGGCCAGCCCGGCGCAGGGACGCGGCGCGACACCGAGACGCAGCAACAGCTGGCCGTATTCGCGCGCGCAGTGGCGGTTGCCTTCGAGCACGGCGGCATCGCAGGCGGCTTCGCGGCTCAGGCCGTATTCGCGTGCGGCCAGATGGGCGAGGGGATGGAAGAAGAACAGGTGTTGCGCGAGTGCCGGCACGAGGCCGAGCCACAGATCGCGGCGCTGCAGATGCACGAGTTCGTGGGTCAATGCCATGTCGAGTTCGTCGGGCTGCATCGAGTCCGCGTGGTGCGCAGGCAGCAGCAGGACCGGACGCCACGGGCCTACCAGTTGCGGTGAATCGATCGCATCCGACAGGCGCAGGCGCGGCGGTGCACGCAGGCCGTGCGCATCGGCGGCGAGCGCCAGCGCATGCAGCAGGCTGCGGTCGCGGCAGGGCGTGGACGTGCGCAGCAACCGCCGCGTCGCGAGACAGCCACGCAGGCTGCGCGTGACCATCACGCTGAGACCCAGCAGCCACGCGGCGGCCAGCGCCAGTGGCCACGACCATGCGGGCGATGCGGCAGTCGCCTGCGCCGGCGCGAACACGATGGAGGCGTCGGTCGCGGCCATGGCAGGCGCGACCTGCAGTGCGGGCTGCACGGTTTCGGCGGGCAGCAAGGGCAGTGCCATCGGGCTCGACCACGCCAGTCCGACCAGCAGTTGCAGTGCGACCAGCCACCACAGCCAGCAGCGGGTCGCGGCAGACAGACGCGGCACGAAGCGGCACAGCGCCCACACCACGGCGACCAGGATCGTGGACTGCACACTGGCGGCCAGCAGGCGCGGCAGCAGGATGTCGCTGATCAGTTCGAGTGCCATCTCAACCCTCCTTGCGCCTGGACTGCAGATTGGCGACCAGTGCCTCGAGTTCGGCCAGTTCGTCGGCGCTGACGTCCTTGCGCTCCGACATCCACGCGACGAAAGGCGACACCGAGCCCTGCAGCGTCTTCTCGACGAAACTGCCGACCGCATTGCGCACCACGTCGTCCTGGCGCGCGGTGGCCGAATAGCGGTACACGCCGCCGTCGCCCTGCTTGCGCTTGAGGTAGGACTTCGCGCGCAGGCGCTCCATCATCGTCAGCACCGTGGAGCGGGCCAGCCCGCGCGGCTCGCCGAAGGTCGCGGCGACCTCGCCGACCGAGGCGGCGTCGTGTTCGGCGATGTGCTGCAGCAGGGCCAGTTCCTGGTCCCCGACGGTCTTGTTGCGCATGGCACGTTCCCTGGTGACTACAACTGTAGGCAGATTGCGCCTGACTACAGTTGTAGTCAATAGGCGGGAAGTCATTCCGTCGTATGGCGGCGAGCACCGGGGTCGGCTGCGGGGACCGCGTGCGTTGAACGGCGAGGGCGCTTCGTCCTGCAGCACTGATCGGGATTTCTCCAGACCCGTTGCCTGTCGTGCGCTGGTCGTGCTGCTGCTGTGGCCGGGTGCGAGTGCTGCCGTGTCCGCTGCCGACTGCGCGTGCCAGCACACCGGCAAGGCTGCATTGCAGTCCGGCTCAGTCGAGTCCGAACGATCCGGTCTGCACCTCGCCCGCACGCGCGTAACGCGAGACGACGATGCCGGTCGGTGACACGACGGATTTTTCCAGCGAGAAGGTCACCGCCTGCGCGTCGTTGCCGAACAGTCGCTTGCCGGCGCCCAGCAGCACCGGGAACGTCATCAGCTGGAGGGTGTCGACGAGGTCGGTCGCCAGCAGTTGCTGCACGAGCGCGCCGCTGCCCTGGGTCAGCAGATCGGGGCCGTCCTGCGCCTTCAGGCTGTGCAGCGCGCTGATGATGTCCTCGCCGAGCGCCCGGCTGTTCTGCCAGTCCAGTGAGTCGGGCCGATGCGTGGCGACGTGCTTGGTCACGCCGTTGAACAGCGTCGCGAGATCGGTATCGCCGTGGTCGGCCGGCACGCGCGGCCAGTGCGCAGCGAAGATGTCGTAGGTGCGACGGCCGAGCAGCAGTTCGAAGGGCTGCGCGAACAGGGCTTCGATGGCTTCGCCGAACACCGGATCGGCGAAGGGCACGGTCCAGCCGCCATGCGCGAATCCGCCGCTGGTGTCCTCCTGCGGCCCGCCGGGGCCCTGCAGGACGCCGTCGAGGCTGACGAAGGCGGCAACGATGAGCTTGCGCATGGTGTGTCTCCGGTGGCGTGGCGGCCGCCGGGCGGCGGTCTCATCATGACGACGCTCGCACGTGTGCGAAATCGACATCGCATGCGCGCGATTCCGCAACGCATGACGCGTCCGCGTGGGGTCGCGAGCGCGGGCGCAGGCGTGCTGACGGGTTCACATCGGCGTCGCTAGACTCGCCGCCACTCCATCCGCGGACTTCTCGCCATGATCAAGCGCCTCGCTTCCGTCGCACTCATCGCCCTGCTGGCCGCCTGCAGCGCGGCGGCCGAACGCACCGATACCGTCACGCCGGTCGGCGGCCCGGACAAGGCGACTGTCACCAACGAAGCCGACTGCCAGCGCGTGGGTGGGCAGTGGACCCAGCTCGGTCGCGCACCGGTCAAGCAGTGCCTGCGCCAGACCGCCGACGCCGGCAAGGCGTGTACCGATTCCGAGCAGTGTGAAGGCCAGTGCCTCGCGCCCGAGGGCAGCGTCGACGGCAGCCAGGTCGGCGGCAGCTGCAGTGTCGACACCAACCCCTTCGGTTGCCAGCAGCGCCTGCGCGACGGCGTGGCATCGACGATCTGCGTCGACTGAACGGTACGCATTGCCCGGCGCGCTGCCGGGCGATGAGCGCGGCAACTTCATGGGCTCTGCATAAGGCGGGGCATAGGGTCGATGCTCACCCGCGCCCTGGAGGCGTCATGACCCGTCCCCTCGTCAAGCTTGGTGTGCCGATGCTGCTCGCGCTCGCATCGGCGCCCGTCTTCGCCCAGCAGCTCCAGCGGCCGATCACCCCCGCACGTCCGGCGACACCGCCTGCATCCGCGCCTGTGGCGCCCGCGGTGCCGGCGACGCCTTCGCAGCGTGGCCTGCCGCCCGGGACGATTCCGTCCACCGGTCCGGCGCCGCAAATTCGGCCGCAGCCGGCAACGCCTGCGAACCAGCCGGTCGCGCCACGTGCGATGCCCACGCAGGTGCGTGATGCGCAGGGCCGCATCGTGCCCGGCGCACAGGAAGTGGCGCCCGGTCGCGCACGCGATCCGGTGACCGGTCACGAATTCCAGACGATGCCGACAGCGCGTCCGTAACCGGTTCGGTGAAAGAAGCGCGCCGCCGATGACCGGCGGCGCGCATGCCGACCTCAGTCGAGCGTGGGATAGTCCGTATAGCCGGCGTCGCCGCCGCCATAGAACGTGGCCTGATCCGGCGTATTGAGCGGCGCATCCTCGCGCAGACGTCGCACCAGATCCGGATTGGCGATGAAGGGACGGCCGAAGGCCACCGCATCGGCATGGCCGGACGCGACCGCCGCTTCCGCATCGGCCTTGCCGTAATCGTTGTTGACGATCCATGCACCCGTGCCACCGGCCTTCGCGTACGTCGCCTTCAGCGCGACATAGTCGAACGGCGTATCGCCCTGCGTGTAGTCGCGCGCGCCACCGGTCGCACCTTCGATGATGTGCACGAACGCAAGATCGAGCGGCGCCAGCACTTCGACGACATGCGCGAACAGCGGCTGCGGATCCGGATCGTGCGCATCGTTGGCCGGCGTGACCGGCGAGATGCGGATGCCGGTGCGATCACCCCCGATCTCATCGACCACGGCGCGCATGACATCGCCGAGGAACCGCGCGCGGTTCCCGATGCTGCCGCCGTAGGCATCCGTGCGCGCATTGCTGCCGCTGCGCAGGAACTGGTCGATCAGATAGCCGTTCGCGGCATGGACTTCGACGCCGTCGAAACCGGCGTCGATCGCGGCGCGCGCAGCGCGACGGTAGTCCTCGACGATGCCGGGCAGCTCGTCGAACTCGAGCGCACGCGGCGTGGACGTGTCGACGAAGGCGCCATTGCCGTCGGCGTCGTGGATGAAGGTCTTGCTCTTGGCCGCAATTGCGGACGGCGCCACCGGCGCCTGACCGTCGGGCTGGAGCGAGGTGTGCGAGATCCGGCCGACATGCCACAGCTGCACGACGATGCGGCCACCTCCGGCATGCACCGCATCGGTGACGCGGCGCCAGCCCTCGAGTTGTTCGGGTGCGTACAGACCCGGCACGTCGGCGTAGCCCTGACCCTGATGGGTGATCGCGGTGGCCTCGGTGACCAGCAGGCCGGCGCTCGCGCGCTGCGCGTAATACAGCGCGGTGCGCGGCGGCGGAATCGCATCCGGCGAGCGGTTGCGGGTCAGCGGCGCCATGACGACGCGGTTGGCAAGCGACAGTGCGCCGGCGGTCAGGGGATCGAACAGGGTCGGCATCGGGGGAGGTTCCTGGCAATGAACGCTGGAACTGCTGGGCAGGGCGCCGCTTTTCAAGCACGACGATGGCGAGCGCTGCGGGATGCTCCGTTGCGAATGTGCGCGAGCGCGTCATCCCAACGTCATCACCACGGGTCAACCGGACAGGCGCTAGCGTCCGTTCATCTGATGCCGAGTCTGTCCCCGATGTCGCAAGCGACTGTCCGCTTCACTGTCATTGACTGCATGGCGATGCCGAGATGAGCGTGCTCGACCAGATCGGCGCGGCGGTCGCGCGCGAACTCGCGCTACCGGATGTGGACACCTCGACGACGATCGTCGTGCGCGTGCTCGTCGCCGCGATCCTCGGCGGCATGGTGGGCTGGGAGCGCGAACACAAAGGGCGTGCGGCCGGATTGAAAACCCACATCCTGGTGTCGATCGGTTCGGCGCTGTTCGTGCTCGCGCCGCTGCTGAGCGGTATCGATGGTGGCGACGTGACGCGCGTGATGCAGGGCATCGTGTCGGGGATCGGTTTTCTCGGCGCCGGCGCGATCCTCAAGCTCGACAAGGGCGAACGCATCGAAGGCCTGACCACTGCGGCCGGCGTGTGGATGACCGCGGCGATCGGCATGGCGGCGGGCATGGGCCAGGAGATGGTGGCACTCGCGACGACCGTCATGGCGCTGCTGGTCGTCAGCGCGTTGCCGAAGCTGCAGCATTCGGATCCGGAGTCGCCCCGCGACCTGCACCCGGACGAATGACGCGCATCGGTACGTGGGACTGAACAGTTCCACCGCGCATTCGGGATTTCGCGACGGCGGTTTCATCTGCGGCCCCGCACGGTGGGTCTTCGAACCCAATGCAAGCGGAGATTCCCGAGATGAGCCACAAAGACGAAATCAAGGACGGCGGCCGCGATCTCAACCGCGACCCCATCAGCAAGGCGCCCGGCGCGCATCCGATCGGCGTGGGTGTCGGTGGTGCGGCCGGCGGCGCGGCCGCAGGTGCTGCTGCGGGCACGGTGTTCGGGCCAGTCGGCACGCTGATCGGCGCGGCGATCGGTGTCGTTGCCGGCGCGGCCGTCGGCAAGGGTGTTGCCGAACGCATCGACCCGACCGGCGAGACCGAGTACTGGCGCGACGCGCACCGCGAACGCGACTACGTGAAGTCCGATCACGATTACGACCGCGACTACGCGCCCGCCTACGGCTTCGGCTTGCAGGCACGCGAAGCCGAGCGCACCCGCGACTGGGGCGAGTCGGAAGCGGCGCTGCAGAAACAGTGGGAATCGGCGCGCGGCGACTCGCGTCTGGAGTGGGAGGACGCGCGTCCGGCCGTGCGCGACGCCTGGGACCGCACTGACCGCACCTACGATCTGTACGCGCGCAGTGACGCCTACTACGCCGATGCATTCGAGCGCGCGCCGTATCGCGAGGCCGATGCCGACTACAGCCATTACCAGCCGGCCTATCGCTACGGCGCCTATGCGCGCGCACGCCACGCGGACCGTGCGTGGGACGACCGCCTCGCCGCCGAGCTCGAACGCGATTGGCCCAATCGTCGTGGCGACTCGCCGCTGGACTGGGATCGTGCCAAGGCCGCGGTGCAGGACGCGTACGTCTCGCACGACCGCTACACCGGCAGTTACATCCGCGAGAACAGCGGACGTGACGATACGGACAGGTTCCGCGTGGGCTGAGCGCCGCGGTGTTCCATATCGAAGGGGCGCGCCGGCTGGCGCGCCCCTTCTGTTTGCGGCAGTACGGGTGCCGGATTCCGGCGGTTCCATGGCGCGCATCCGACGCAGCGCAGGCACGGTGTCAATGCCTGCCTACGGGCGCTCGATCCTCATGGATCGAGGTGCTCGCCGGACGCCGCCCGGTGCGGCACCGACCAGCCGAAATACACCTCGACCGCGCAGATGCGTCCGTCGCGGACGGTCAGCACTTCGGTGTTGCGGCCCGTCGTGCCGTCGCGACGCGTCTGCTCATAGGTCACCAGCACGGTGTCGTCATGTTCGATGACACGCACGAAGCGAAAGTCGAGGATGTCCGCATGCGTCGGCCAGCACACCGCCAGATACGTGGCCAGGCCGATGCCGTTGTCGAGCGGACTGGTGAAGCACAGATCCGTTGCCAGCACCGCCTCGAGCGCGACGCGGTCACCGTCCTCGTAGGCCTGGAAGCATGCACGCACGATGTCGGCGTTCGTGCGCACCGGCTTCAGCCTTTGCCCTCCAGCGTCACCACCGGCTTGAATCCGCCATAGATCATCCGCTTGCCATCGAACGGCATCGGATTCTTTTCGGGATCCATGCGTGGATCGCTGCCGTCCATCATCTTCGCGAACGCGGCATCGCGCGTGGCCTTGTCCGGCCATTCGATCCACGAAAACACCACTGTCTCGTCGTCCTTGGCCTGCACGGCCTTGCGGAAATCGGTGAGCTTGCCGTCGGGCACGTCGTCGGCCCAGCACTCGAGCACGCGCGTGGCGCCCAGTTCCATGAAGAACGCATCGCCGCTGGTGGCGTGGTCGACGAACTTCTGCTTGTTGGCGGTGGGGACGGCGATGACGAAACCATCGATGTAGGACATGGCGGAACTCCTGTCAGGGCGCGGGTTGCGCGAGTGCACTGCGGCAGTGTGCTGCAGGCTTCGTAGAGGACGACGAAGACGGGTCTCGCATTTCGACATCCCGCCGCAGCGCATTCAGCGAATGCTGCGCCCGTACGCGCTCAGCCGGCTGTCGCGTCCTGATCGAACGCGCCGAGGATCGGGCAGGGGCCACGACCACTGCGGCCACAGCGATGCGCCAGCGTGGCCAGGGCATCGCGGGCCTGCTGCAGTTCGGCGATGCGGGCATCGAGCGCAACGATGCGCTCGGTCGCCAGACTGCGCACGCGACTGCGGTCGCGCGTCGCATCGAGGGCCAGCAGTTCGGCGATGCCATCGAGCGTGAATCCGGCCGCCTGCGCGCTGCGGATGAAGCGCAGCCGGCGCAGGTCAGCCTCGCCATAGCGCCGGATGCCCGCGCCGCGCGCCGGCGTGTCCAGCAGGCCGCGGCGCTGGTAGAAGCGGATCGTCTCGACCCCGACACCGCCCGCATCCGCCAATGCGGAGATTGTCATCGCGTCCACGCTTGACTCCGTACCATGGTACGGACGGTATACAGGGTGGCATCCGGCGCCGGCAAGGCGTCCCCCAAGGAGTTCCCGATGACGACGTCCGCCTCCCGCCCGCGCGCGGTCCTCCATCGCATGGTCATGCCCGGCCATGTCTGTCCGTTCGGGCTGAAGGCGCGCCATCTGCTGCGCAGCCACGGCTACGAGGTTGAAGACCACTGGCTGGAGACCCGCGAGGCCACCGATGCGTTCAAGGCCGCGCACGACGTCAAGACCACGCCGCAGGTCTTCATCGACGGTGTGCGCATCGGCGGTCACGACGATCTGCGCCGCTTCCTGGGCTTGAAGGTGCGCGATCCGAAGGCGACGACGTACCGGCCGGTCGCCGCGCTGTTCGCGATGACCGCATTGATGGCGCTCGCGCTGTCGTATGCGGTCTACGGACACGTGTTGACGGTGCGCGCGGCCGAGTGGTTCGTGGGCCTGAGCATGTGCGTTCTCGCACTGCTGAAACTGCAGGACGTGCAGACCTTCTCCAGCATGTTCCTCAACTACGACCTGCTGGCCAAGCGCTGGGTGCCTTACGCGACGCTGTATCCCTTTGCCGAGGGACTCGCCGGCGTGCTGATGGTGGCCGGCGCACTGACCTGGTTCTCCGCGCCGCTGGCGTTGCTGATCGGCGGCATCGGTGCGGTCTCGGTGTTCAAGGCCGTCTACATCGAGAAGCGCACGCTCAAGTGCGCCTGCGTCGGTGGCGGCAGCAGCGTACCGCTGGGTTTCGTGTCGCTGACCGAGAACCTGATGATGGTTGCGATGGCGCTCTGGATGCTGCTGGCGCCACTGCTGTGGCCGGGCCTGCACGCGGCGATGTAAGCCGCATGCAGGCGCGCTGCGTCATTCGACTTCGAACTCGCCAACGAACACCGTCTCGCGTGAATCCGACAACCGCAACGTGATGCGCTGGTCGGTCTGCGCCGCGGTGCCGAAGCCGGTGCTCAGCCACAGGGTGAGCGTGGTTGCGCCGGTGACCAGTTGCGTACGCTGGCCGAAGAAGTTCGCTTCGACGCGATAGACGCCCGGCTTGGCATCGCGGAGCGCGAATTCCTCCGGACCGTAGCCGCGGGTGAAATCCGGCGACATGCGCGCGCCCTGGCGGGTCAGGCGATTGCCGTAATAGGCCTTCTCGCCGTCCGGATCGGTGACCCACAGATCCATGTCGCTGTCGTCGCTGTCCCAGCTCAGTACCGCACGCAGGTCCAGCGGCAGATTGCGCAGCAGGCGCGGATCGATGGCCGAGGTGTCGAGTGGCGCCGGCGCGGTCGCGACCAGTGCGTTGAGTTCGGCCAGCGCGGTCAGTTCGATCTCGGCGAAGCGGCCGTTCCAGTCGCCGTCGACGACATCGGCCAGCAGGTCGATCGCGCGCTGGCGGTCGCCGGTCGCGGCACATGCGAGTGCGAGATCGCGCAGGCTCTGCGGTTCTTCGGGCCGCATCGCCAGGACGCGTTCGAGCACCGGCACGGCGAGATCGTCGCGCTGCAGTTCGCGCAGCCGGTACGCGAGCACGCGCAACACATGCGGATTGTCGAGATCCAGTTCCGCGAGGTTCGACAGCACGCGCAGGGCCAGCGCGGCCTCACCGCGCCGCTGCAGCACGTCGGCCGCATCCAGATAGAACGCGGTGCCCTGGACCTCGGCATCGCGTGCATCGAGATAGCGCGCATACACTTCGCCATCCGGGGCATCACGCAGACGCCGGGCGAGCGGGGCGTCGGACTGCCACGGATTCAGGCGGATCGTCGCGGCGGGCGACGGTGCGTCGCCGGACGCGTCGGCGACGTTGCCGGGGCGCATGCGCGCAGCGGTCATCTGCACACGATCGAGCGCCATCGGCGCGGCGGCGGCTTCGGCCATCATCATCGGCGCGGCGGGCGCAGGGGAGGGCGGCGGCGATGGCATCGCGCCCATGGACGACTGCGCGTCCTGCGCTGCGGCGATCTGCGGCGGCGGGGCATCCTTCGGAAACACACGTTCCCACCACGCGATCCGCTCGGCCCAGACGCGCGCGACGGCATCGCGTCGCGTCTGCCGGTCGCGCGCCTGCGTGGCATGCGTCTGCGTGCGTGCGGCGGCCACCGCTTCGGCAATCGATGCCGGCGCCTCGATGTCGAAGCGCACGTAGTCCTCGATGCGTTCGAGTACCAGCAGGGACGTGCCCGGTGTCACCAGTCCGAAGCGCTGACCGAGCGCCGCAATGCGCTGGCGGTTGCGCTCGGGTTCGGCCTGCAATGCCGCGAGCTGGAAGCGTGCCCACTGCAATGCGGCGAGTTCGCCCTGCGGTGCGCGCGCGGCATCGATCGACAGCGGGATGCGTTGCATGCGGCCGCCGGTGTGCACCGCCAGCGTCAGATCCGCGCGCTGTGCGTCGAGTCGACCGGCGATGCGCAGGACACCGTCCGTCGCCACGTTCGACTCGGCGACGAGCTCGCGTGCGCCGATGCCATCAATCGCATCGAGCCTCGGTGCATCACGCAGCAGTGCGCGGCTTGCGGCGGGCAGTGCCGCGGCATCGCGCAATGCGATCGTGCGTCCATTGCGCGCCTGCGCGAGTGCCGCGAGGCGTGCCGTGTCGCCGTTCGCGGATTGCACGGCGTACAGGCGCTGGCCGTCGGCGAAGGCCGGGAACGCGTCGGCGCCGTGATTGAACAGGCCATCGCCTAACAACAGGAACTCGGGCGTGTCTGCTGAAGGCGTCCAGCCACCGGCCGCGGTCGCACCGTCGTAGACCGTTGCTTCGAGTTCGCGGCGCAGCGCCCGCCAGTTCCCATTGCGCACCTGGAACCGCTGCGGCGCGTCTGCAACATCGCGCAGGCGCAGCAGGTCGACCTCGATGTCGCCGGCGGCGCGGAAGTACGCATCCAGCAGCGCGAACTCCAGTGCATGCGCACGCGTGCGGCCGGACATCGAGCTGTCCCACAGCAGGCCGACGCGACGCGGCAGCACGCGTGGTGTGTCGATGGCGTCGACAGGCACGTCGGCCACGAACCAGGTCGCGCCGTCGCGGCGCTGCAACTGCACCGCAGGCCGCCGTTCGAACGGCACCCGCAGGGTCGCGATGCCCGCATCCGCGATGTCGCCGGCGCGCAGCGTGACGCGGTGATCTGCGCCGGATCGCGTGATCGTCGGCGCGCCGACGAGGCCGGACAACACCGGTCGACCGGGCGTCGCCAGCGTCAGTTCGATGCGATCGAGCCCGCGGGCAAATGCGAGCGGCAGCTTCACCGTATCCGTGCGCCCATCGCGCTGCAGCGGCGCCATCAGTACCAGCCGCACGCGCCGCGTGCCGCCGGGTGCGAACGGGTAGACGCGCAGCCGGAACGCGTCACCTGCGGTGTGTTCGAGCAGGCCCGGATCGACACCCTCGCGGACGATGGTCTCGAAGACCTCGCGGCCGCGGTCCTTCGGCACCGGCACCGCGTCGCGCATCGCGCCGTCGATATCCAGCGCGAAGCCGACGATCTGCTGGCCCGGCGCGAGCGGAAACTGCAGATTGCCTTCGAGCACGCGGCGCGTGGGATTGCGCAACGTGAGATCGATCGTCGTCCGCGCGACACCGGCGCCGGTTTCCACACGCATCGATGCAGACTCGAGCCGCACGGGCGATTCGCCGGCATCGGCGACCACCAGTGGTGGCGCGATGAGGTCGGGCATGCGCTGGGCCGTCGTCATCGTCGGCAGCAGCACGGTCAGGCAGAGCAGGGCGCGGAGGCCGAAGCGGAGGCGGGACATGGCGACATCCTTGGGCAGTGCTGTCGTCAACGGGCGTCCGCCGCGAGTGGGGTTGCGGCAGACGCGCGCCGCTCTTCACGCGCCCATTCAGATTGGTGCGGGAGGATCGCTGCCTTCAACGATTCTCCGGAGCATCCCCATGAGCGCACAGGGTTCGGCTGGCAACGTCATCGCCGCGATCTGCAGTTTCTTCATCCCGGGCCTTGGCCAACTGGTGCAGGGGCGCCTCCTGTCGGCCGTCTTCTTGTTCGCCGCCGCGTGTATCGCCTTCGTGATCACCTGGCTGCTGACGCTGTCGCTGCTGCCGTTCGGCTGGTTCGTGGTGAGCATCTTCGCCTGCATCAACGCCGCGCTGTACCGCCGCTGAGACAGCGCGGGCCGGCAATGCCGGCCCGGTGTGCATGTGTGATCCGGCGCGGTCCTACTTCGGCTCGCCGTTCTCGACGCCGGTATCGCTGCGGACATCGTCGGCGAACGAACGGCCTCTCGCATCGCGATCGCCCGGCTGATCGCGCAACGGCGGCCCGTCGGTGTCAGGCAGATCGTCGTGGTCGCGCAGTGCTTTCTCTTCTTCGGGCGCATCCGGACGCGTGGGGTTCGATTTGTTCATGGGCGGTCTCCTCGGGTGGAGCTGCAGCCTGCGCGCATGCATGTCATGCCGCCGGCAAACGGATGTAAACCCCGCGCGATGACCGGCGCAGCCGGCCCGCGGCTATAGTTCTGCGGACGGCCGCCGGACGCGGCCGACGCCCGGGGGAGGCGAGGTGGACGACGCCCAGGCGACAGGGCAGCGGATCCTCCGTGCGGTGACGATCGCCGGCTTCGCGCTCGCCGGTGCACTGCTGGCGGCCGTCGTGTCGTGGCAGGTTGTCGTCCGCATCGCCGAACAGCGCCTCGGCGGTTACGCCACGATGCTGCTGGAACGTGCGCAGGAACTCGACAACGAGTCGCGCCAGACCCTCGACACCTTCAACCGCCAGCCGCAGGTGCGCTGCACGGACCACGAGTTCGAGCAGATGCGCGAGGCGGTGTATCGCACCCGTTACGTCAAGGACATCGGCCGGGTCGAAAACGGACAGCTGCGCTGCACGGCCAGCCTGTTCCGTCTGCCGGTGCCGGCGCCGGTCGAACCGCCGCACCTGGTCACCCGCGACGGACTGCAGCTTTCGACGATGGAGCTGCAACTGCTCGCCAGCGGCAGCAGCGCGCCGGTGCTGTCGATGGGCGACACCCGGGTAATCCTCGATCCGCTTGCGTTCCGGCTGCGACCCGCGCCCGAGATCGGCTTCACGGTGGGCTATGTGGGCGGCGCCGACCGTTTCCTGCCGCTGTACGGCGCTGCCATGCCGCTCGTGCGACCACGTTGCGCGCAGGGCAGCCGCTCGATCGCGACGGCGTGCTGATCTATCCGATGTGCGAGCGCGAACACACCGTCTGCGTCGCGAGCACGCTGTCGAAGGCTGCGCTGTCCGACAGCCAGTGGCCGCTGCTGCTGGTGTGCACGGTGCTCGGTGCGGGCGCGGGCGCAGCGGTCGGGCTGACGTTGCTGCTGGGGCATCTGCGCCGGCATTCGGTGGAAGGCCGGTTGTTGCGCGCGATCGACCAGGACGCGCTCGAGGTCGAGTACCAGCCGGTCGTGCGGATCTGCGATGACGCGCTGGTCGGCGCCGAAGCACTGGTGCGCTGGCGCGACCGCGACGGCCGCATGGTCTCGCCTGCACGCTTCGTCCCGATCGCGGAGGAGAACGGCAGCATCGGCCGCATCACCCAGCTGGTGCTGCGCCGCGTCGCCACTGATTTCGGCGACGTGCTGGCTGCGCCGGGCGAGTTCCGTATCAACGTCAACATCTCGGCCGCGGATCTCGACAACAGCCGCTTCCACGCCGGCATGGCACAGACGCTGGACGCCGCCGGCATCGCCCGCGACCGCATCGGCATCGAACTCACCGAACACTCCACGACCGCACGCGACATCGCCGTATCCGGCACCAGGCGCCTGCGAGAGCTCGGCCACCACGTCTACATCGACGACTTCGGCACCGGCTACTCCAGCCTCGCGTATCTGGCCGAACTCGACGTGCACGCACTGAAGATCGACCGCTCGTTCACCCGCACCATCGGCACCGATGCGGTGAAGGTGAGTCTGGTGCCGCAGATCATCGACCTTGCCCGCACGCTGGGTCTGGCGGTCGTCATCGAAGGGGTGGAGAGCGAAGCGCAACGCGATTGGCTGCGCGCCGTCGACTACCCGCTGTACGCACAGGGTTGGCTGTTCGGCCGGCCGATGCCGGCGGCTGAACTGCGCGCGTTGCTGGATGCGCAAACGCGCTAGAAACGATCAGGCGGCGCGGCTGCGCTCGAAGGTGCGGCGTTCGCGCGGTAGGGCGAGATCGTCGCTAGCGTGCCAGGCGGCCTGGACCTCGGCGCGTACGTCGTGCCAGGCGCGCAGGCGACCGTCGAATTCCCACATGCGGCGCAGCACGGGCTCGATGTCTTCCCACGGACGTTCGGGATAGGACGCGCGGCCGTTGCGGCCGAGCGAAATCACGAGGGTGCGGTCCGAGTCGTGCTTCATGCGGAGGTACTGCCGGTTGGGAGCGCGCAGGCTACGGTCCGGTTCGTCTCGTTTCCGTGAATCGCACATTCGATTTCGATGACAACGCAGCCGCGTTCAGCGACGACGGCGACGCGTCGCGGAAGCGCGAAAACTTCGACGCGAAACGCGTGCGCGGATGTGCGTAGTCATACAGGCTGGTTGCTGCGGTGCAACTCAGAACAGTGGCTGGATGACCTGGATCGTGCCCCACAACGAAACCACCCAGACCGCGCTGCGCAGATAGGGAATGCCGATGGCATAGATCGGCAGATAGGCGACGCGCGCCCAGACATAGAGCTGCGCGCCGAGTGCAGTGCCGGCATCCGTGCGACCTGCAAACACGACGGCGAGCACCGCAGCGGCGAACAGCGGAAACGTTTCGAGGAAGTTGCGACTGGCGGCCGCGGTACGCACCGCGGCGCCGGTCAATGGCGGGATGTCCGCGCCATCGCGATTGCTCGCGTTCCAGCGCACGCCGCGTTGCGCGGTGGCGAACGCGGCGGCCACGCCGATGTGGACGAGGCCGAGGACGATCGCCCAGCCGAGCATCTGCAGTTCGATCGTCATCGTGCTGGCTCCTTGGGGTGTCAGGCTGCGACCGCGTTTGCGATCGCATCGTTGAACGCCGGAATGTCATCGGGCTTGCGGCTGGTGATCAGATTGCCGTCGACGACGACTGCCGAATCTTCCCAGTGTGCGCCCGCATTGACGAGATCGGTCTTCAGCGACGGCCACGAGGTGACCTTGCGGCCCTTCGCCAGGCCGCTTTCGACCAGCAGCCACGGGCCGTGGCAGATCGCGGCGAGCGGCTTGCCGGCATCGCCGAACGCACGCACGAAGGCCACCGCATCCTTGTCGGCGCGCAGCACGTCCGGGTTCATCTGGCCGCCGGGCAGCACCAGCGCGTCGTAGCTGCCGGGGTCGGCCCTGGACAGGGCCACATCGACGTCGACGCTGCGGCCCCAGTCTTTCTTGTCCCAACCCTTGATCGAGCCGGCATCACCGGGCGAAATGACGTCGACATGCGCGCCGGCGTCCCTGAGCGCCTGCAGCGGCTGCTCGAGTTCGGACTGTTCGAATCCGTCGGTGGCGAGGATGGCGATCTTCTTGCCGTCGAGAGTCTGCATGGGGAGTCTCCAGGGGAATGGAGCGACCAATGCTGGGCGAGGCCAGGTACCCCGACCGTGAAGTGGCCGTTTGCCGGATGTGAGCTTGCAGTCTCGCCTCGTGAGACGCGCCGCGGCCACGCTTGCGCCCCGTTATCGAAAGCCGGAGCAGGCAGTGAACGCGATTCTCAAACCTGTGCAGGCACTTGCGACCACGGGCGATGCCGTGTCCGGCAGTACGTTGGCCACAAAGCTGGCGGCGAAATACCCGGGCCGCGTGACCGGCACCCTGCTGCTGCCCGGGCAGGCCGGCGACTACGCGCCCTTGCCCGACGATGTACCCGAGGCGCTGGCGCGCGCGCTGCGCAGCCGCGGTATCGACCGGCTGTATCGCCATCAGGCCGAAGCCTGGAGGGCGACGCAAGCCGGCCGCCATCTCGTCGTCGCGACACCGACCGCCTCGGGCAAATCGCTGTGCTACACGCTGCCGGTGCTGTCGGCCGCGATCACCGCACGCAGCAAGGCGCTGTACCTGTTTCCGACCAAGGCGCTGGCGCAGGACCAGGTGGCGGAACTGCTGGAACTCAACGCGGCTGGCGAACTCGGCCTGCGCGCGGCGACCTTCGATGGCGACACGCCGGGCGACGCGCGCCAGGCGATCCGCATCAACGGTGACATCGTGGTCAGCAATCCGGACATGCTGCACCAGGCGATCCTGCCGCATCACACCAAATGGGCGCAGTTCTTCGAGAACCTGCGCTACGTGGTGATCGACGAGATCCACACCTATCGCGGCGTGTTCGGCTCGCATGTCGCCAATGTGATCCGCCGGCTCAAGCGCGTCTGTGCGTTCTATGGCGTCACCCCGCAGTTCATCCTGTGCTCGGCGACGATCGGCAATGCACGAGAGCACGGCCGTGCGCTGGTCGAAGTGGACGACGCCACGCTGGAAGCGATCCTCGAATCCGGTGCGCCGCGCGGCGACAAGCATGTGCTGCTGTGGAATCCGCCGGTGATCAATCCCGATCTCGGCCTGCGCGCGTCGGCGCGTTCGCAGTCCAACCGCATCGCGCGCATGGCGATCCGCGCCGGGCTGAAAACGCTGGTGTTCTGCCAGACGCGGCTGATGGTCGAAGTGCTGACCAAATACCTCAAGGAAGTCTTCGACCACGATCCGCGCAAGCCCAAGCGCATCCGCGCCTACCGCGGCGGCTACCTGCCGACCGAGCGCCGCGCAGCGGAGCGCGAGATGCGCGCCGGCAACATCGACGGCATCGTCAGCACCTCGGCGCTGGAGCTCGGCGTCGACATCGGCAGTCTCGATGTCGTCGTGCTCAACGGCTATCCCGGCAGCATCTCGGCGACATGGCAGCGCTTCGGCCGCGCCGGTCGTCGACAGCAGCCGTCGGTCGGCGTGCTGGTCGCGAGTTCCGAACCGATGGACCAGTACGTGGTGCGGCATCCCGAGTTCTTCGCCGACGCCAATCCCGAGCACGCGCGCATCGAGCCCGACCAGCCGCTGATCCTGCTCGACCACATCCGCTGCGCGGCGTTCGAACTGCCCTTCGTCGATGGCGACATGTTCGGCCCGGTCGCGCCACTGCCGTGGCTGGAAGTGCTGGCCGAGTCCGGTGTGCTGCACCACGAGGGCGATCGCTGGGAGTGGATTGCCGACAGCTATCCGGCGCAGGCGGTGAATCTGCGTTCGGTCGCCGACGGCAACTTCGTCGTCGTCGATCGCACCGACGGCCGCCAGACGATCATCGCCGAGGTCGATTACTCGGCCGCCGCGCTTACGCTGTACGAAGGCGCGATCCACATGATCCAGTCCGAGCCCTTCCAGGTCGAACGCCTCGACTGGGAAGGCCGCAAGGCTTACGTGCAGCGCACGCACGTCGACTACTACACCGACGCGATCGACTACACCAAGCTGAAAGTGCTCGACGACGAAGAGCAGGCCGATGCCGGGCAGGGCAGTGCGCATCTGGGCGAGGTTCACGTGGTGCGGCGCGTGTCGGGCTACAAGAAGATCCGTTTCCACACGCACGAAAACATCGGCTACGGGCCGGTGAACCTGCCGGACCAGGAACTGCATACGAGTGCGGTGTGGTGGCAGTTGCCGCAGCAGGCGCTGGATCGCGCATTCGATGCGCGTCACGAGGCGCTCGATGGCTTTCTCGGTGCGTCGTATGCGCTGCATCTGGTCGCGCAGGTCGCGGTGATGGCCGAGAGTCGTGATCTGCAGAAGGCGGTGGGCAGCGGTGATGGCACCTGGTTCGCGACCGCCGACCAGCGCGGCCGCGGCCAGCTGCGCGATGGCGACGGTGCGGCGCTGGACTTCGACGGCATCGGCCGGTTCACGCCGACGCTGTATCTCTACGACAACTACCCGGGCGGCGTGGGTTTGTCGTCGCCACTGTACGAACGGCGCGACGAGTTGCTCATCCAGGCTGCAGCGCTGATCGACAGTTGCAGTTGCCGCGCCGGCTGCCCGGCCTGCGTCGGGCCGATCCTTGCGTCGGAAGAAGATGCCGAACGCACGCCGCGCCAGTTCGCTGCGCGCGTGATCGAACTGCTCGTCCAAGCGCCACAGCTGCCCGCATGAGTGCACTCGCCAAACGTCTCGGCCTGTTGCGCAGCCAGGCTGGGACCGCCTTGCCGTCGGTGACCCCGACGCCGCCGATGCCGACGGCCGCGCCGCGCGCGCAGTGGCCCCGCGCAGACGGTGCGCGCTCGCCCGAGCAGGTCGTCGCACAGCTGCGCAAGCTGATGAAGCTGCGCGTGCCGACGCCGGCGGCGCGCCCGACAGGCCCGGTCGATCGCGCGCTGCCGGGCGAGGAGATCGCCCCCGGCCTGCGCTATCTCGAACAGACCGCGCCGTGGCCGCACGAGGACGCCGAACTCGCGCTCTACGACATCCGCCATGAGCCGGCACGACGTGCGGATCTGCTGGCCTTCGACACCGAGACCACCGGACTCGCCGGCGGTACCGGCACACGCGCCTTCATGATCGGCGCCGCCGATTTCATCGATGGACGCATGCGCATCCGCCAGCTGTGCATCACCACGCTGGGCGCCGAGCGCGAGATGCTGAAGACGTTCTCCAAATGGCTGCGGCCTGCGACGGTGCTTGTCAGTTACAACGGCCGCAGCTACGACCGCCCGCTGCTGACGACACGCTATCGCCTCGCGCGTCTGCGCGATCCGCTGATCGAACTGCGGCATGTCGATCTGCTGCATCCGGTGCGGCGCCGCTATCGCGGCGTGTGGGCGAACTGCAAGCTGGCTACGGTCGAGCGCGAGCTGCTCGGCGTGCTGCGCGAGGACGATCTGCCCGGCAGCGAAGCGCCCGCGGCGTGGCTGGATTACCTGCGCGGCGGCAGCGCCGACAAACTGCGGCGGGTGGGCCTGCACAACGCGCAGGATCTGCGCAGCCTGTTCGGCGTGCTGGAGGCGATGCGTGACGAGGCGGTGGTGGAGACGGTGGTCGTACCGGATGCAGCTGACGATCCGCATATCGATTGCGTCTTCGACTGAATCGACGGGCGCCGGATCGCAGTCGCGTCGATCGGGTTCTGTGGGAGCGCGCTTGCGCGCGATCGGGCAGACCGGGCCAAGCCACATCGCGCGCGAGCGCGCTCCCACAGGAACATGCGCGTCTACAAAACCGGTCGCGCCCGTTCACGTCACCTGAATCGCGACAGTGCTTGAATGGACGGGCCCAGTAGTCCCGAATCGCCCTTCACCGGCGATCAGTCCACGCCACTCTGGAGCCCCATGGATATACGCGAACGCCGGCCAGTGACGGCCGACCCTGTGCCACCGCGCGCCACACTCCGTGCGCGCGATGCGTTCGCGATCACCATCGGCATCGTCGTCGGTGCCGGCATCTTCCGGACCCCGTCGCTGATTGCCGGCGCATCCGGCAGCGAATTCGTGATGCTCGCGGCCTGGGTCGTCGGCGGCATCCTGTCGATCGTCGGTGCGCTGTGCTACGCCGAACTCGCCACCACGTATCCGCAGGCCGGCGGCGACTACAACTATCTGCGCCGCGCCTACGGGCCGCGCCTCGCGTTCCTGTTCGCCTGGGCGCGCGTGTCGGTGATCCAGACCGGCTCGATCGCCTTGCTGTGCTTCATCGTCGGCGACTACATGGGCCAGCTGTTCGATCTGGGACCGTGGTCGTCCGCGCTGTATGCCGGTGCTGCAGTGATTCTCCTGACCATCGTCAACTGGATCGGCACGCGCCAGGGCGCAACGGTGCAGACCTGGCTGACGATCGCCGAGATCATCGGCGTGCTGGTGATCGTGGTGGCCGGCCTGTGGTTTGCGCCGACCGACATTGCACCCGTTCCCGGCTCCGGCGGCGACAGCGCGATCGGCCTGATCCTCGTCTTCGTGCTGCTGACCTACGGTGGCTGGAACGAGGCCGTCTACGTGACCTCTGAAGTGCGCGACGCGAAGACATGGATGCCGCGCGTGCTGATCCTGAGCCTGATCGCGGTTGCCGCGCTGTATGTGCTGGTGAATCTCGCCTACCTGAAGGTGCTGGGCCTCGGCGGCATGGCGGAGCACAACGCGGTCGCGGCCGAAGTCATGGGTCGCGTGTTCGGGCCGAGCGGTGCGGTGCTGATGAGCGTGATCGTCGTCGCTGCGGCGCTGACCTCGGCGAACGCCACGTTGATTACCGGCGCACGCAGCGTGTATGCGGTCGGCCGCGATTTCCCGGCGCTCGGCTTTACCGGTCGCTGGGATGCGCGGAGTGGCACACCGCGTGCCGCGGTCGTGACCCAGGGTGTGCTGGCACTGGCGCTGGTCGGACTCGGCGCGTTCGCGCGCGATGGGTTCGAGGTTGCGGTGGAGTACACCGCGCCGGTGTTCTGGCTGTTCTTCCTGCTGGTCGGCATCTCGCTGTTCGTGCTGCGCCGGCGCGATCCGGACCTGCCGCGTCCGTTCAAGGTGCCGTTGTACCCGGTGCTGCCGCTGCTGTTCTGCGCGACCAGCGCCTATCTGCTGTACTCCAGCCTGGCCTATACGGGTCGCGGCGCACTCGTGGGCGTGGCCGTGCTCGCGGTCGGCGGCCTGCTGCTGTTGTGGTTCAAACCGGAATCGATTCCCGAGGAGACCTTGTCATGAAGTCGAAGAAGACCCTGATCGCGCTGGCCGTCTGCGTGCCCTTCCTGCTTGCGTGCGCCGACCAGGCGATCAATGCCTACGAACCGGTCGACGGCAGCGCCACGACCGCGGCGGAAAACGATGATGCTGCACCGGACACCACGCACACCGTGACCGCCGAGATCGGCCCGGACTCGCCGTATGCCGAGGGCGCGCCGCGTCCCGCGCGCGAGCCCGACGTGATCTACGTGCCGACGCCCGAGCCGGTGGTCGACGCGATGCTCAACCTTGCCGGCGTCAAGGAAGGCGACGTGCTCTACGACCTGGGCTCGGGCGATGGCCGCATCCCGATCGCCGCGGCGCAGCGCTTCGGCGTGCGCGGCGTCGGCATCGACATCAACCCGGTGCGCGTGCGCGAGGCGAATGCGAACGCGGAAACCGCAGGCGTCACCAATCTGGTGACGTTCAAGGAAGCCGACCTGTTCGAGGAAGACATCAGCGAGGCCAGCGTGGTCACGCTGTATCTGCTGCAGAGTCTCAACGTGAAACTGCGCCCGAAGCTGCTGGCCGAACTCAAGCCCGGCACGCGCATCGTCAGCCACGCCTTCGACATGGCCGACCAGTGGAAACCCGAGCAGACGCAGGAAGTTGATGGCACGCGCATCTATCTGTGGACCGTGCCCGAGCGCTGAGACCTGTGCACCCTCGTCGAACAGCTTCCAAGCACAGGTGCCGCCGTCGGTACGCCGACGGTGCGATGGCATCATCGTCGCCCCCTGCAAGAGAACGCCCCGCCATGACCCGCCTCGCACCACTCGTCCTGTCGCTCGCCGTACTGTCGGCCGCACCCGCCTTCGCATCGTCCTATGGCGGTGAGCTGCAGGGCTTCGACTATCCGCATCCGCGTCAGGTGCATGCGTTCACGTCGCAAGGGCAGTCACTGTCGATGGCCTACATGGACGTGCGGCCCGAAGGCGCCGGCAACGGACGCACGGCGGTGCTGCTGCACGGCAAGAACTTCTGTGGACCGACCTGGGACGACACGATCACGGTGCTGGTCGAGGCTGGCTGGCGGGTGATCGCGCCGGACCAGATCGGCTTCTGCGGTTCCACCAAGCCGCGCGGCTACCAGTTCTCGTTCGCGCAGCTGGCCTCGAACACGCAGGGCCTGCTCGAGGCACTCGGTGTCGAGCGCGCCGTGCTGATCGGGCATTCGATGGGCGGCATGCTGGCGACGCGCTACGCGCTGCAGTCTCCCGACGCGGTCGAGCAGCTGGTGCTGGTCAATCCGATCGGGCTCGAGGACTGGCAGGCCGAAGGCGTGCCGTACGCGAGTATCGACGCACTGGCGGAGGGCGAGCGCAAGACCACGTTCGACAGCATCAAGGCCTACCAGCTGAAGTTCTATTACGACGGCCAGTGGGCGCCACGCTATGAGCGCTGGGTCGACATGCTGGCCGGCATGTACGCCGGGCCCGATCGCGAGATCGTCGCCTGGAACCAGGCGCAGACCTCGGAGATGGTGTTCACCCAGCCGGTGGTCCACGAGTTTCCGAAACTGCGCGTGCCCACATTGCTGATGATCGGCGGCAAGGATCGCACCGCGCCCGGTGCGAACCGCGCGCCGGAAGCGGTGGCCGCGCGACTGGGTGACTACCCGGTGCTGGGCCGCCAGGCCGCCGCCGCGATGCCTGATGCGCAACTGGTCGAATTTCCGGCGCTCGGCCATTCGCCACAGGTCGAGGCGCCGGATGAATTCCACACCGCCCTGCTGCGTGGGCTCACGCCGCGCTGAAGGCTCCGGTCTGTCGACGATGCGTGATGCGACAGACGCCGCCGTGATGGGGCCGACATTCATTCCGCATTCGTCCGGCGCGGGACGCAAGCCCTAGACTGTCGGGCATCGTCGCGCGCCGCGCGTGCCCGTCCACAGGACCTGTCTCCCGATGTCGATCCGGCGTCTGCCTCTGCTGCTGTTGTTGACCGCCTGTATCGCGCTGGCAGCCTGCCAGCGCGCCGCGGAAGACATCACACCGCCGGTCGAAACGGTCGAGGTCGCGAGCCCGGAAGAGGGCGGCGCGGTCAGCAGCGCGCCGGTCGATGTCGAGGCCGTGCCGGCGGCGCCGGTGGCCGAGCCCGACACCGGCGGCGTGGACTGGTCACCGATGACGTTGCCTGCCGGCACCGCGGCGATCAGCTGCGAACTCGACTACGCCAATGCCGGTGACGGCATCCCGCTGACCGCCTTCGACCAGGATGCGCTGCGCGAGGCAATGGCGGCCTGCGCCGAGCGCGGCGTGTTCCGGCTGCGCTTCAAGGGCCGGGTCACCGAAGATTTCACCCGCCTGATGAAGCGCTTGGCGGTGGTGGCCGACGAGTTGTCGATCAACAAGCGCGTGCTCGATATCGATTCCAGCGGCGGCATGGTCGAGGAGGCCATCCGCGCGGGTGACGTGATCGCCGAAACCCGCTGGACGATCTGGGTGCGCGACGGCGCGGTCTGCCACAGCTCCTGCGTGTTCCTGCTCGCGGGCGGTGACACCCGCCTGATCGGCGGGCGCGTAGGCATCCACCGCATCATCCGCATGAGTTCGACGGCATCCACGCGCGCCGAACTCAACCGCGAACTGCGTGCGGTCTACGGCCGTGTACGCGACTATCTCGAGCGCAATGGTGCGGCGGTGGCGGTCGCCGACCTGATGATGGCCGTGCCCAACCGCAGCCTGCGCATCCTCACGCCGGACGAACTCAGGTTCTACGGGCTCGACGGCGTGAACCCGGCCCAGGACGATCTCGACCGCCTGCGCCTGATGCGCAAATGCGGACAGGATTTCGTCGCCCGCCGCGATGCCTATGTGCGCGCTTTCGACAGCACCTGCAATGCGCCGGATCGCGACGTCGAACAGATGGCGAGCTGCGGCCTCGAACTGCGCGGCAAGTTCGGCTTCCCGGACGAGCAGTGCCCGACCGAGAGCCCGCTGTCGGAATTCGATCTGGTGGGGGCCCTGACCGCCGCGGCCGGTAATGCCAGCCGCCTGCGCATCCTCGGCGTGCCGGTTGGAGAGCCGCGTGCTGCTGCAACGCCGACGCGTGCTTCGCCAGTACGTGCACCTGCGGCTGTCTCTGCGAGTGAGCGCGCGGATGAGGTCGATGCGGAGACGGACGAAGAGGCGGAGGCGCCGGTTCCGTAATTGGTGCGTAGGGCACGCGTTGCTGTGGCGCCAAGCTTCAGGAGCGGCATCTGCCGCAAAGAGTTGCTTGAAGTCTGCAAGCTGAGGATCCAGCCGGCTGCCACAAATCCGGTACTTCTCCCTTTGGGAGAGAGCCTGCCCCGGACTTGATCCGGGGTCGACGCGCGCAGCGCGTCGGGTGAGCAACTGTGTTTCAAGTCAACAGTGCAGGCGCAGTTTCTCGCCAACTTGCATTGTCCCTGACCATCGCATTGAGG
>JBQEAV010000007.1:0-134135 GCA_052108555.1 Luteimonas sp. | reverse complement strand
GACGACGGCATCCTGCTGTTCAAGTACTGGCTGGGCTGCGACCAGGCGCAACAGGAAGTGCGCTTCGCCGAACGCCTGCATGATCCGCTCAAGCGCTGGAAGCTGTCCCCGGTCGATGTCGCCGCGCGCACGCGCTACGACGACTACACCCGCGCGCGCGACACCATGCTGCGTGCGACGCACACCCCGCATGCACCGTGGACGCTGGTCGATTTCAACGACCAGCGCCGTGGCCGCCTGACCCTGCTGCGCGACCTGCTCGACCGGCTGCCCGACAGCCACGTCGATGCGCCGTCGCTGCGCTTCCCCAAGCTCAAGCGCACGCCGCGGCCGGAACGTTACGACGTGCTACCGGCGCTCGCCCCGTACGAAGCCTGAGCGCTCAGGCCTAGATGGCGGGACCGCCTGCGCCGGCGATCAGTGTTTCCAGCCGTTCGGCGGTGACCGGGCCGAGGATCTTCTCGACCACCTGCCCGTCCGGCCCGATCAGATACGTCATCGGCAGGCCGGGCGGCGTGTCGAAATCGGCCGGCGGATCGAAGGTGTCGATGATCGCGATCGGATAGACCACCGGATGCTTCTGCAGGAACGCGCGCATGTCGTCCGGCTCGATCTCCTCGTAGGCGAGGCCGATCACCTGCACGTGCTCGCGCATCGCGTCCAGCGCCGACAGTTCCGGCATCTCCTTCAGGCACGGCGCGCACCAGGTCGCCCAGAAGTTCACGACCACCCATTGCCCGCGATGGTCGGCAAGATCGAAACCGCGTCCGTCGATCGTTTCGACCTGCAGCGCGGGATGGGTTTTCGATTCGGCCCGCGGCGCGGCACCGGCCTGCGCGCGCCCGGGCGTTGCGGCACCGGGCGTCGCATCATCGGGCGGAGTTGGGGCGTCGGGCTTGCACGCGGCAAGCAACAGGGCGAGCGCGAGACAGGAAGCGAGGCGGTTCATGCGGAAATCTCCGGGGATTCGTAGAGGCTGCCGACCCGCCGCTTGAGCAGGTCGCGCAGCGGAATGCGCAGTTCGTCGAGGGCGGCGGACGCGGTCATGCCGAGGGCGTCGTCGCGGCACGGCAGATGTGCTTCGGCAACGGGAATGCGCAGGTCGCAGGCTTCGTAGAGCTCGCCGACGGTCAGTCCATCGAGATCGCGCGCGAGGATCCATTCGCCGGATTCGGCGCGGCGCAGCAGCGCGATCTCTTCCAGCTGCGCGAGCATCTGCTGCACCAGCGTATCGGTGAGCATCGGCTCCAGCGCCTGGATCTCGTCGCTGTGCAACCCGCGCCCCTGCACGCGCGCGGCGGAGAACCGGCCGAGCATCCGCAGCAGGCCGTAGAGTTCGAATCCACCCGGCAGGCGCATGTGCGCGGGCTGATAGCGGAAGGCCGAGATCGACGAAGCGAACGACGCGCCGAGCAGGATTGCCACCCAGCTCAGATACACCCACAGCAGGAAGATCGGCAGGAACGCGATCTGCCCGTAGATCTTCTGGTAGGCGTCGAAACTACCGAGGTACAGGCCGATCGCCCATTTCACGATTTCCGACAGCATCACCGCCAGCGCCGCGCCGGCCAGCGCGTGGCGCCACTGCACCGTGCGGTGCGGCACGACGCGGAAGATCGTGGTGAACGCGGCGAGTTCGATCAGCATCGGCGCTGCCCACAGCATCAGGCCGCGCAGCAGGCGTCCCGAATCGGTGCTGAATATCTCCAGCGCGAAGAAGCGCGCCGACACCGCCAGGCTCGCGGTCGCGACCAGCGCACCGAGGGTGAGCACGGTCCAGTAGACGAGGAAGCGCCCGAACGTCGGCCGCGCCGACTTCACCCGCCAGATGCGGTTGAACGTGGTCTCCACACTGAGCAGGGTGACCAGCACCGAGATCACCAGCGCGATCACGCCGATCGTCGTCAGCTGGCCGGTATTGGTCGACAGCTGCAGCAGCACCTGCTCGACCGCACGCGCCGAGTCGGGCACGAAGTTGGAGAAGATGTAGTCACTGAGCTGGTCGCGCCACTGGCCGAACGCCGGGAACACCGACAGCACGCCGAACACCACCATCGACAGCGGCACCAGCGCGAACACCGTGGTGAAGGCGAGCGCGCCCGCGGCTTCGAACAGTCGGTCGTCGATGAAGCGACGCCACAGGAAGCGCGAAAAGCTCAGCGCGCGTGCACGGTCCGCCATCCGTTCGGTCCAGCGGTTGAAAGTGGCGAGTGGCTCCATCGGTGAAGCGTAGCAAAGCGGTTCGGGTGGGATGCATCGAACACTCTCCCCCGTCATTCCGGCGAAGGCCGGGTTTTCAACAGCCGCATGGCTGGTCATCCAGCGCCTTCTGGACCAGTACCCGGATTCCAGAATCAAGTCACTGGATTCCGGCCTTCGCCGGAAAGACGGAATTTGATGCCGATCACCCGAGCGATTACCCACGCGCCACCTACTGCGCGAGAATGCGGAACGCATAACGTTCTCGAATTCCTGCCGACGCAGCAACGAAGCGGCTTCGGAATCCATGCATCCCCATCCGCAAACAGGCGCCTCCATGCCCGACATCCTCGTCCTCTACTACAGCCGCAACGGTTCGGTCGCCCGGCTCGCACGGCAGATCGCGCGCGGGATCGGCGAGGTCGATGGCATGCAGGCGCGGCTGCGCACGGTGCCGCCTGTGGCAGCGGTCACGCAGCAGACCGCGCCGCCGGTGCCCGAGGACGGCGCGCCGTATGTGGAGCGCGAGGACCTCGCCGAATGCGCCGGCCTGTTGCTGGGCAGCCCGACGCGCTTCGGCAACATGGCCGCGCCGCTGAAGCATTTTCTCGATGGACTGGGCGCCGAATGGGCCAGCGGCACGCTGGTCGGCAAGCCGGCCGGGGTGTTCACCTCGACCGCCACCCAGCACGGCGGCCAGGAAGCAACGCTGCTGACGATGCTGGTGCCGCTGCTGCACCACGGCTGCGTGATCGCCGGCATTCCGTATACCGAGCCGGCGCTGACGACCACGCGCGATGGCGGCACGCCCTACGGCGCCAGCCATGTCGCCGGGCAGCAGGACGATCCGCAGCCGACCGAAGACGAGGCCGTGCTCGCGCGCGCACTCGGCCGGCGCATCGCCACGCTCGCCGCGAAGCTCGGCGCATGAGCGAGATGCGGCCACCCGCCACGCGCGTGCTGGCGACCTCGCTGGTGCTGATCGCCGCGCTGTACGCCGCTTGGTATCGCAACGACGCGCACTTCGGCGCGGCCCTGCTGGTGTTCGTGCTGCCGCCGCTGCTGCTGCTTGCCGGTGTGCTGTTGCGCCGACCGAGTGCGCCGCTGTGGTCGGGCATCGCCGCGCTGTTCTGGTTCTCGCACGGGGTGATGCACGCGTGGTCGCACCCCGAACTCGGCCTGTGGCCGTGGGCGGGGATCGCGCTGTCGCTCGCGGTGGTGTTTTCGGCCAGCCTGCCCGGCATGCGCGCGCGCTTCGCTCGGCGGGGTCGTTGATGCGGGCATTGCTCGGCGCACTGGCGATGGCGTCCGCGTTGCAGGGGGCGGCTTCGACACCACCTGGAGAGGCGTCCATGTGCCCGCCTGCGCGGGACGCAACGGGCAGCGACGGCACGCGCCTGCGCATCACGGCTCACTGCGCACCGCAGGACGGCGACGCGATGGTCCACGCCTGGACCGTAGAGTCGGCCGCGCCAGGCAGCCTGCGGTTCACCCGGACCCTCGGCCCGATCGCCGCCGGTGGTGACGAGGGGATCCGCGATGTGGATTTCATCGATCTGCAGAACGACGGCATCCACGGCGTCGTCGTGACCGGCATGTGCGGCGCGGGCCCAAATTGCGAACAGACCCTTTACCGGCGCGAGGCCGGAAGCGGGTGGCTGCGGCATTTCTTCAGTGACGGCTGGGCCACCGTGCAGATACTCGACGGCCACCTTGTGACGGGCGGACGTGCAAGCTGTTGCAGTTGGGAGTTCCACGCCTGGCCGCTGCTGCCCGGCCCACCGCGGGGGGTGTCGGACACGCGCGCGTTCCGCGTCAGCGTCGGCATGCTGACGGAAGACGACGCAGGCGATGCGTCGTGCAGGTTCAGCCGCGACACCGGCGGCGGGCGCGGCGAGACCATTCCGCCACCGAACGCACAGTGGCTGTCGATATGCACGGTGTACGGCGGCGACTATCATCTCGCGTCCCCGGCGCGGACTGCGCCGATCGACCGTGACCCTGCGCAGGACTGATGGCAATGGATGAACTTCTGATCGTCACCACCGGTGGCACGATCGACAAGATCTACTTCGACGACAAGTCCGACTTCCAGGTCGGCGACCCGCAGATCGGGCGCATGCTCGAAGAACTCGGCGTGGCGTTCCGCTTCCGCGTGATTCCGATCATCCGCAAGGACTCGCTGCACATCACCGACGACGACCGCGAGCTGATCCGCGCGACCATCGCTGCGCAACCAGCCAAGCATGTGCTGCTGACCCACGGTACCGACTCGATGATCGAGACCGCGAAGGTGCTCGCGACGATCACCGACAAGACCATCATCCTGACCGGCGCGCTGAGCCCGGCGCGGTTCCGCGGCTCGGACGCCGAATTCAACATCGGCACCGCCGTCGGCGCCGTGCAGTCCAAGCCGCCGGGCGTCTACGTGGCCATGAACGGCCGCATCTGGGATCCGCTGAAAGTGCGGAAGAACGTCGAAGCCAACCGCTTCGAACCGCTGGGCTGAGGCTCAGTCGACCGCGGGTCCGCGCATCCGCATCTCCGGCCCAGGGCCGATGGTCATGCGGCTGTCGGGTTCGGCGTACTGGACATCGGGTTCGGCGTTGAGCGCATCGAGCAGGCGCTGTGCCTGCGCGGGATCGAGCGCGGGATCGATCGACACGACATCGGCACCGACTGCCAGCCGGCGCAGCCAGGTCACCTTGCCGGGCGCACCCTTCGCATCGACGAGCCCCGCGCCGCGCGCACTTTCGGCGATGCGGTCAGCCACGAGTGCCGGATCGCGCTCCGGCATGCTGCCGTCCGCGTAGCGGACGATGAAACGCTGTTGCATGGCGTGTGCCTCGCTGGACATGGTGGTGGCAGGCGTATCGCCGCCCATCGCACACCCCGACAGCAGCAGGGCGGGAACGAAAAACGCGGCGCCGAAGCGCCGCGCCATTCCATGTTGGATCCGGTGCATGGCGATCTCCACGGAGCACGCCGATGCGTGCGACTCCATGATGATGCCTCCACCCCGGGCATACCCGGGGTGAACGCAACCGTGTTTACCAGCTGGCGGTCAGCGATGCGCCGCTGAACGTCGAGTAGGCGTTGATCAGCACGTGGTACGTCCCCGCCGCAGGATTGCTGATGGTGCAGGTCTCGTTGTTGCCGCTCAGGTAGGGGCGGCAGTCATAGCTCGTCGTGGTCGGCTGCGAACCGGCGCGGACGTAGAGATCCGCATCACCCGTACCGCCGCTCATCGCGACCGTCAGGCTGCTGGTGCCGGCCGGCACCTGGATCGTCCAGAACTGCTGGCTGCCGGCCGCACCGGCGATGTCGTTCACCGGCACGCCATTCTGCAGGCCACCGTCGCCACCGCCGTCGCTCGGCGGGCTGTGACGCGCCTGCAGGGTGACATTGGCGAACGCGGACTGGCCGACGACCTTCACGTAGTAGGTGCCCGCCTCGGCGCTGGCGATACGCACCACCTCGTTGTTGCCCGGACGCTGCGACGCGAAGTCGAAGCTGTCGGCCGACGGCTCTTCATCCGCACTGACGAACAGAGACACATTGCCGCTGCCGCCCGATGTCGTGATCGACAGCGGACCGCTGACACCTTCCGGCACGGTGATCGCGTACAACAGCTCGCTACCCGCCGCGCCCGACAGACCGGACACCGGCGTGCGGTTGACAAGTTCGATGGCATCGGGCCCCAGGTCGCCGACTTCCACCTGCTGGGTGCGCGTATGGGTATTGTCCTCGTCGTCGGTGACCGTCAACGAGACCGAGTACACACCCGCCTCGTCATAGGTCTTGACCGGACTGGCTTCGGTCGACGTGGTGCCGTCACCGAACGCCCAGGCGTACGAGACGATCTCGCCGTCGTCGCTGGAGGTGTCGGTGAAGGTCACCGTCAGGGTGTCGTTGTCGACCGTGAAGTCGAAGCCGGCGACCGGTGCGCCCGGCGTGCCACCGCCATCCGCGCCGATGGTATCGACGAATTCCGCACCGGTGCCGGCCGCATCCAGCCAGTCGCTCAGACGCGTCTCTGCGGTGCCGCCGCCGGTCCACGAGGTGAACAGTCGACCGTACCAGTCGACGTGGTCGGCGCCCGTCGTCGAGCACGAGGCATAACCACCGTGCAACTGGCCGATCACGCGGCCTTCGGGGCTGTAGATCGGCGAGCCGGATGAGCCGCCTTCGGTGGTGCCACGCTGGTTCCACTGCACCCACAGATGGCTGTCGCCGCTGTTGCCGAGGTAGCCCTCGACGCGCAACGGATTGTCGGAATGGGTGATGCGCTTTTCGGCGACGCGGGGATGGTGGATGCCCGTCGCGCCCGCCGGGGCGAGATCGCGACGGTCCCAGCCCGACCAGCTCAGATTGAATGCCGGATCCGCGGCGTCATCGAACTCGAGCAGGGTGAAGTCGGACGCGGCACTGGTCGCGCGGACCATGGCGCCGGTCTGGTTCTGCGCGAGGCTGCCGTCGCCGTTGGCACCGCTCTCGGCGCTGCCCGGGGTGCGGCAGGTGGAGTTCTGGTAGTTCCAGTAGACGACGATGCTGGCCGCGGCATCGGGCGTGCCCATGCTGCAGTGGTGGGCGGTCAGGAAGTACATCTTCTGGTCGCCGGCGGTGTTGTTGACCAGCGAGCCGCTGCAATACTCGACGCCGAAGCGCGTGTACGCACCGACCGACGGAATCTCGTCGCGGAAGTCGTCGCCGTCCGGGCACACCACGTCGACGTTGCAGCTGCCCGACACGCCCTTGGTCTGCGCCAGCGCGCCTTCGCGGGCGAGGCGGCCGAAGCCGAGATAGTCGTGATTGACGCTGCTCAGCCGCAACTTGAGATCACCGACGCGCGCCTTCGGCACGACGACTTCGATGACCGCATTGTCGCCCGGCACCAGCGGCGTCCACAGGCTGCCGGTCGCCTTGTTGTCGGCGGCGGTGAACACGCGGATCGCTTCGGGATTGGCGTTCTTGTCCAGACCCTCGGGATAGATCAGCAGGCGTGCGCCTTCGGGCAGATGGAACTCGGAGAACCCGAAGTTCAGCGACAGCGCGTCCTTCGATTCCACGCGCAGACGCCAGACCAGATCGCCGCTGGCGATCTCGTCCCAGTCGCCGGCGTTGTTCGGCGTGAGGTTGACGGTATGCGGCGTCGCGAAGCGCACCGGCCGCTGGCCCATGGCGCGGTCCTGACGCGCATCCTCGGCGCGCAGACGCGCGGCATCGACCGCCGGCATGCGCTTGAGTTCGACTGTCTGCTCGGCCGGCAGCCGGTTGTCGAATGCGGCCGGGCGCGCGTCGCGCGTCGCCGCTGCGGCAGCACCGACCGACAGGGTGCCAGCGGTGATGCATGCGATGAGTGTCTTCATCCTGTTCTCTACCCCTCGTTGATGACCAGAAAAAACGGAGCACGCCGCGTGCGGCATGCTCCGCCGGCGTCAGGCATCACGATCACGATGCCCGGCGCCTGCCCTTCCTCCCCCGGAACCTCCCCGAACCCGCCTTCAGTCGTGGCTGGCGCGCAGCGTTGCCCCGGAGAACGATGTGTATCCGCGAACCAGCACGTGGTATGTGCCCGCCTGCGGCGATGCGAACGAACAGTTCTCGTTGTTGCCCGTCAGATACGGCCGACAGTCGTAGCTCGTCGTGGTCGGCGCACTGCCCCGGCGCACGTACAGGTCGGCGTCGCCGGTTCCGCCCGACAGGGCGATCACCAGGTTGCTGGCGCCCGCAGGCACAGTGAACGTCCAGGCCTGCGTGCTGGCGACCGCACCCGACAAACCGGTCACCGGCACACCGTTCTGCAGGCCACCATCGCCCGGGTCCGGATCGGGATCCGGGTCGGGATCGGGAGTGCCACCACCCGAAGCGGCGGCAACGGCTGCTGCCGCGTCGAGGATGCCCGCGCCGATCGGCTGGGAGGGTGTCGACGGGAACGCACGCGCCGTGCTGGTCAGCAGGGTCTTGATCTGGGCGGGTGTCTTCGCCGGGCTCGACACCGCCTGCATCAGCGCGACGACGCCGGCCACATGCGGTGCCGCCATCGAAGTGCCGTCATAGGACGCGTAACTCTCGCTGCCCGGCGTGGTCTGGCCGCTGTTGAGCGTGGAGAGGATGCCCGAGCCCGGGGCCGAGAGCGTGATGCCGGCACCGTAGTTGGAGAAGCTCGAACGTGCGCCGGTGCTGGTGTTGGATGCGACGGCGATGACGTTGCTGCAGTTCGCCGGCGAGAAGCCGGAGACGTTGGCATTGCTGTTGCCCGCGGCGATGACCAGCGTGGTGCCGCGGCCGACGGCGCCATTGATCGCGGTCTGCATCGCGCTGCCGCAGGAGCCCGAGCCACCGAGACTGAGGTTGATGACCTCGGCAGGGTTCGCGTTCGCAGGGACGCCGCTGACGGTACCGCCCGAGGCCCAGATCACCGCGTCGGCGATGTCGGAGTCGTAACCGCCACCGCGGCCGAGCACGCGCACCGGCACGACCTTCGATTCGGGCGCGGTGCCGGCCACGCCGACGCCGTTGTTGGTGACCGCCGCGACCGTACCGGCCACATGGGTGCCGTGCCAGCTCGAGGCATACGGGCCTTCGAAATCGCCCGGATCGCTGGCGTCGTCGTCGCGACCGTCACCGTCGCCACCGACCGTCGCGTCGCTGATGAAGTCGTAGCCGGGCAGGATGTTGGCGTTGAGGTCGCTGTGGTCGGTGATCCCGGTATCGAGCACGGCGACCACGGTGCCGGCACCCCTGGTGGTGTCCCAGGCAGTGGTGGCGCGGATGCCGCCGGCACCGGTGCCGAAGCCGTACTGTCCGCTGAAGCGGGGGTCGTTGGGGGTCCAGAACACACGGTTGAGCTTGTCGACCTCGACGAATTCGACGTTGGGATCGGCGGCGATCTGCCGCATCAGGGATTCGGCATCGGCACGGTCGAGCTTGCGGCTGGCACGGACGACATCGGCGCCCTGCGCCATGCGCCGCAGGCGCTCGACCCGCAACTGCTTGCCACCGCCACTGACAGCGAGCTTGCCGGCCGCGGTACGCAAGGCGGTATCGACGGCAGCCGGATCGGCCTGGGCCGTGGAGCCATCGCGGTATTTGACGATGAAGCGATCGTGGGTGTCAGCTGATTGCAGGCCGCCGAGGTTGAGCCGGTCCGTGGCGTGGAGGGACAGCGGCGCGATGGCCGCGAGCGCAAGGGACGTGGCGGCGGCGAGCAGGCGCCGGCGCGGGCCGTGGTGTGGTTGCTTCTTCGACATTCGATACCCCCGAAACGGTGGGTGGGCCGCAAAGACGCGGCATGGCCGGAGCCGGAAACGTCGCCTGAACACCGGGGCAACACCCGCTCCGCAACGAATGCGGACGTGACCAAAACGACCGCAAACTGACGCTACGCGACAGCGCGGCCCCTACGCAATGAAATAAGTCGTTAAAGTTCCACGTGAAATTGCACACATCGTCACAAAATGACGATATTTGTCACGATTCCAAGGTCGAACCAAAGCTGAACGCGCGGTTCAGAGGCAACGCCGGCAGCGCGTGACAAGAGATCCGGCACCGGACCGGATTGAGGCGCGCCCATCGACGGGTCCGCGGCGAGAGCGCGTCGGCAACGATCGAAAAAACGCGCGCAAACGCACGGCTCGCGGCTCGCGGCTCCAGCTTCGGATTGTTCGAAGAACAGGCGACGTCGCGCTGTCAGAGCATGCCGGTCTCGAGGCGCGCGGCCTCCGACATCATCGAGCGATTCCACGGCGGGTCGAACACCAGTTCGACATCGGCCTCGATCACCGTGGGAATCAGTTCAAGCTTGCTGCGCACGTCGTCGACGAGGATGTCGCCCATGCCGCAGCCGGGCGCGGTCAGCGTCATCTTGACCTCGAGCCGGCGCTGGCCATCGTCGGTCGGCTGCACTTCGGCCTCGTAGATCAGCCCCAGATCGACGACGTTGATCGGAATTTCGGGATCGAAGCAGGTGCGCAGCTGGTTCCAGACCATGCGTTCGACCGCGGCATCGTCGGCGCCGTCGGGCAATTCCAGCGGCACCGGCGGCTCCTTGCCGATCGCATCGGCATCGCGGCCGGAGATCCGGAACAGATTGCCTTCCACGAACAGCGTGTAGCTGCCCCCCAGCGCCTGGGTGATGTAGCCGGCGCTGCCCGCGGGCAGGGTCACGTGTTCGCCGGCCGGCACGAGGACGGCGGCGCAATCGCGCTCGAAACGGACGGGTTCGCTGCTGCGGGAGTACATAGGACCATCAGATGGTGGCCAGGGGCGGCCACGACAAGTGCTGTCATTGTATCGCCGCGCGCCGGTATGCTGGCCGGCCGTTTCCGCGACGCAGCCTTCCATGCCGCCAAGGCACCACCCCGCGGGCGCCCGTCGCTGGCCGACGGCGACCGCCCTGCTGCTGCTCGGCAGTTTCGGCATCGCTGCCGCCTGGATTCTTCTGGCCGAAGCGCGCGACGCGCAGACGAGCTGGATGGCCGTCATTGCCGCATTCGATGCAGCCTGGCTGCTGCGACTGGCCCGTGCCCGCCCCGGCGTTTTTCGCGCGCTCGCCGGTACCGCTGCCACCGTGCTGGCGATCGTGATCGCGAACTTCGGCATCGTCGCTTCGCAGCTCGCCCGTCCGATGGGCATGCTGCCGTGGGAGTCGTTGCTCAAACTCGGCCCGCACCATGCCTACACGCTGGCGACGCTGGCCAACGCCCCGGTCGATCTGGCCTGGCTCGGCGCCGCGATCGTGATTGCAGCGGTGGCCTCGCGCTGAGCGGCGCGGCGGCTCAGTGGCCGCCGTCGAGCGCCTTGAGTTCCGCGACCAGTGCGCCCGCCGCTTCGGCGCCATCGCCGTAGAGCATGCGGGTGTTGTCGGCGTAGAACAGTGCATTCTCGATGCCGGCGAAGCCGGTGCCCTTGCCGCGCTTGATCACCACGACATTCTTCGCCAGCACCACGTCGAGGATCGGCATGCCGTAGATCGGGCTCTGCGGGTCGGTTTTGGCGACCGGATTGACCACGTCGTTGGCGCCGATCACCAGTACCACGTCGGTGTTGGGGAACTCCGGATTGACGTCGTCCATGTCGACGATCAGGTCGTAGGGCACGCCGGCCTCGGCCAGCAACACGTTCATGTGCCCGGGCATGCGCCCGGCGACCGGGTGGATCGCGAAGCGCACCTTGACCCCGCGTTCGATCAACCGCTGGCTCAGCTCCCAGATCTTGTGCTGCGCCTGGGCCACGGCCATGCCGTAGCCGGGCACGATCACCACGCGCTCCGCATACGCCATCAGCGCAGCGACATCGGCCGCTTCGATCGGCTTCTGGCTGCCTTCGATGGCGGCTGCGGTACCGCCGGCGCTGAAGCTGGTGAACAGCACACTGGCGATCGAGCGGTTCATCGCCTTGGCCATCAGCCGCGTCAACAACATGCCGGCCGCGCCGACCATGGTGCCGGCGATGATCAGCGCCTCGTTGCCCAGCACATAGCCTTCGAACGCGACCGCAAGACCGGTCAGCGCGTTGTAGAGCGATATCACGACCGGCATGTCGGCGCCGCCGATCGGCAGCGTCATCAGCACGCCCAGCGCGAGCGCGAGCACGAAGAACACGACGATCGCCGGCACGCCCAGCGCGTGCACGATCAACCCGCCGGCAATCAGCGCGCCGACGAACACCGCCAGATTGAAGAGCTGCTGGCCCGGGAACACGTAGCGCTTGTCCATGCGCCCGTCGAGCTTCGCCCAGGCGATCACCGAGCCCGAAAGCGCGATCGCGCCGATCAGCGCGCCCAGCACCGCGAGCACCAGCGACAGCCTGGCCGGCGCGCCGCCCGCCGCCGACCAGCGCAGCAGTTCGACCGCACCGATCGCCGCGGCCGAACCGCCACCCAGGCCGTTGTAGAGGGCGACCATCTGCGGCATGTCGGTGATCGCGACCTTCTTGCCCGACACCCAGGCGAGCCCGGTCCCCAGCGCGATCGCGACCAGCATCAGGCCGATGTTCGCGAGCCCCGGCACGAAGAACGTCGCCACGGTCGCCAGCACCATGCCGACGCCGGCCCACTGGATGCCCGAGCGCGCGGTACGCGGCGAGGCCATGCGCTGCAGGCCCAGCAGGAACAGCGTGGCGGCGATGAAATAGCTGGCAGCGACGAGCCACTGCAGGCCGCTCATGCGATGCGTCCGGTGCGCGAAATCATCGAAATCCGGGCCATCACTCGGTCTTCCCGGTGCGGCCCGACGGCTTGAACATCTCCAGCATCCGCTCGGTGACGACGTAACCGCCGGCGGCATTGCCGGCGCCCATCAGTACGGCGATGAAGCCGATGGCCTTCTCCAGCGTGGTATCGGCATGGCCGAGCACGAGCATCGCGCCGATCAGCACGATGCCGTGGATGAAGTTCGAACCCGACATCAGCGGGGTGTGCAGGATCACCGGTACCCGCGAGATGATCACGTGGCCGGCGATCGCCGCCAGCATGAAGATGTACAGCGCCACGACACCATCGATCATTGCGATTCCCCGGGCCCGTCGTCCGCATCATAACCGCCGTTGAACGGTGCGCCAGCCGCCGGGCACATGCCACGTCAACCGCCGCGCCGGACATGCGTTGACCTGTGCACACCCCGCCACTGGCGACGACTCGACGATGGATGGCAGCCACTTTCCTAACCCGCGCGCGCGCATCGCGCACGGTAGGCTTGGCGACGTGACCGACTCCCCCGTCGCGGCCGACGCCGCCATGCCCGTACTGCCGACCACGCTGGAAGGGTTTCTCGCCAGTGTCGAACGCCGCGCCTTCCGCTTCGCCGAACTCGGCCTGCGCCACCGCGACGACGCGCTGGACGCGGTCCAGGACGCGATGATCAAGATGCTCGGCTATCGCGACCGCCCGCCGTCGGAATGGACGCCACTGTTCTGGACCGTGCTGCGCAGCCGGATCATCGATGTGCAGCGCCGGCGCACGTTCCGGCTGAGTTGGCTCAGCGATGCGCGTATGCCGGACGGCGAAGAGATCGACTGGGCCGATGCAGGCCCGGATCCGGCGCGCAACCACGATGGACGCGAGGCCTGGGGCCGGTTGTCCGAGGCCTTGCGGCAACTGCCGCGACGCCAGCGCGAAGCGTTCTCGCTGCGCGTGCTCGAAGAGTTCGATGTCGAGACCACCGCCCGCATCATGGGATGCGGCGAAGGCTCGGTGAAAACCCATCTGTTCCGCGCCCGCGAAGCGCTGCAGAAGCACCTGGAGGAATTCCGATGAACCGGCCGCACGACCAGCAGGACGATGCCGCGCTCCGCGCGCTCTATCGCCAGGCCCAGGACACGATCACGCCTGCGACCACCACGCGCCTGCATCGCGCACGCCACGCCGCGTCGCAGGCCGTGGCGCCCGCGCGGCGCGGCTGGGGCCTGCCGTTGGCGACCGGACTCGCCGCGGTGTGCGCGCTCGCCATCGGTGCACGCATGCTGATGCCCACCGTGGATGCGCCGACCGCCACGCCCGTGCTCGCGGCGGCCGAATCGGCCGCCCATATCGACGAAGGCGTCGATGAAGCCCTGGCCGGCTACGACGAATCGCCCGACTTCTATCGCTGGCTTGCCGCCAACGAATCCACCCTGCTTGCCGTGGAATGACCATGTCGCTGACCCGAACCGTTCTCCTCGCCGCCGCACTGCCGTTGCTTCTGCTGTGCGGCAACGCCGCGCTCGCCCAGTCCGCGTCGCCGCCAGCCTGGGACCAGCTCACGCCCGCACAGCGCGAACAGCTGATCGGCCCCGTGCGCGAGCGCTGGAACGGCGCCAGTGCGCAGGAGCGAGGCCGCATGCTCGAGCACGCGCGGCGCTGGCAGTCGATGACGCCCGCCGAGCGCGCAGAGGCGCGTCACGGCATGCACAGCTGGAAGCACCTGCCGCCCGATCAGCGCGAAGAGGCGCGCGCGCTGTACAGCAAACTGCGCACGCTGCCGGAGGCCGAACGCGAAACCCTGCGCGAACGCTGGAAGCAGATGACCCCCGAACAGCGCCGGCGCTGGGCCGCTGAAAATCCGGCGCCGCCGCGACGCGGCTCGCGCGGCCCCTGATCAAGCAGCGCGTTATCCGCAGGATGGGGAACCCCGTGGCTGTCTTGATCTCGTGCGTCAGGCTGCAGCGCCCTCGATCACAGCCCGCGCCGGCCACACCGTCTTCGCCAGCAGCTCATCGTTCCAGTCCGGCGCCAGCGCGCCATCGACCAGCAGCAGCTGGACGAAATTCAGCACATTGCGCGCGAACATCTCGCTCGCGTGCGTGGCGCCCATCGAGGCGAGATCCAGTGGCCCGGCGACGATGACACCGCCGACCTCGACCGTCTCGCCCGGTCGCGTCGCTTCGCAGTTGCCACCGCTCTCCGCCGCAAGATCGACAATCACGCTGCCCGGCCGCATGCCGGCGACCATCGCCGCGGTGACGATCTTCGGCGCAGGCCGCCCCGGCACCGCCGCGGTACAGACGACGACGTCGATGCCCTTGAGGTGATCACCGAGACGACGCTGCTGTTCGGCGCGCTCGTCGTCGGTCAGTGCGCGCGCATACCCGCCCTCGCCCGCGGCGCTGACGCCAAGATCGAGAAAGCGTCCGCCCAGCGATTCGATCTGCTCGCGCGTTTCCGGGCGCACGTCGAAGCCCTCGACCTGCGCGCCGAGGCGCTTCGCGGTCGCGACTGCCTGCAGGCCGGCAACGCCGGCGCCGACGACCAGCACCTTCGACGGCCGGATCGTGCCGGCCGCAGTGGTCAGCATCGGAAAGAAGCGTGGCGCCAGTTCCGCGCCGATCAGCACCGCCTTGTAGCCGGCCATGCCGGCCTGCGAACTGAGCACGTCCATCGACTGCGCGCGCGTCGTGCGCGGCAGACGCTCGAGCGGAAACGCGATCAATCCGCGCGCGACGATCGCGTCGCCGCGCGCAGCGTCGGCTTCCGGCTGCAGCACGCCGACCAGCATCGCGCCGGCGTCGAGCTGTTGCAGGCTTTCGATCTCCGGCGGTCGCACGCACAGCACGACAGCCGCACCCGACAACGCCGCGTGCGCATCGTCGACCAGAGCGGCGCCGGCATCGGCATAGGCGTCATCGGAAAAATGGGCGGACCTGCCGAGTCCACGCTCGACGCGCACCTCGACGCCAGCCGCCACGAGCTTCTTGCAGGTCTCCGGCGTCAGCGCGACGCGCCGTTCGCCTACCGCTGTCTCACGCGCCACGCCGATCGTCACCGCCATCGACATCGTCCTCGCCTGGGGTCGACGTCATCCTAGGCCATGTCGCCGGCCGCAGCATGTCGCGCGCCGGTACCGGATCACGCAGGGCGTAACGGCCTGCGCAGCAAGCGTGGCGAGCTTGCGAGACCACTCCGCCGCCGGGCCGGCCTGCAACTGGCCGGTCTCGATCCTCGCGTCGCATAGACGGACGGCATGGAGGTCGCCGGGCGACAGGCTGCGCCCGGACTGCAGCAGCGCGAGCGTGGACAGGAATTCATCGCGACGGAAGCTGCGTTCGGCGGCGTCGGATGCCGGGTGCCGTGCGTCGCGCATCGCGCTGGCGCCGCGCAGTCGTCTCGCAACGGATCCGGTCCATCAGGCGCGCGGGTGCTTCCGCCCGCAGGCCATTGCACGGTCCTTGCGTCGACATGGGCATTTCGCCCAAGCCGTCCCCCTCGAGGTCAACGCATGGATGTCAGCCGGTCGCTGCGTCGCCGCAAGGGTCGTTCGCGGCATTGAGCTGTTGCCACAGCTGCTTCATGGCTTCGTCAAACGGTGCATCGACCGCACGCACCACCGCGCGGCCGGCGCCGACCAGCGCCGCCAGTTCCTCGGGTGACACGACCATGCGGCGGACGCCGCGGCGGTTCACGATCAGCAGCCGCTGGGTCAGCGGACTGATCCACGCGACACGCGCCGCCGCTTCGCGGCCGTTGTCGTCGACCAGCCGCAGCCACTGGCCGACACGCAACTGGCGCATGCGCGCCGCAATCGTCGGATCGAAGGCCAGGCCATCATGACCGCCGGCGAGGCGCAAAGCGGGATCGGGTGCTTCGTCCTCGACCTCGGACGACTGCGGCGCATGCACGCTGCGCGGCGTGTCGGGCAACGCCAGTGCGGCGATGATCCGCGCCACCGCGTCACGCGCGGCATTCGCATTGAGGCCGCAGCTGGAGTAGCACTCGGCCAGCGGCATCTGCAACGCCAGCAATTCGTCGGCGACGGCGGTGCCGAGCGCGTGCCCGGCATCGAAATCCACCTGGACCATCGCGTCGCCGATGCCGATCGCGGCCAGGTGCCGCGCCGAATCCGGGCCGTCGCGCAGCCAGGTCTGGGTGAGGTGGTGGCGCCAGTGGCGATCGAGGAAGAACGCAACCGCGGCCGTCAGCCGGCGCTCGGACAGACGCGAGGCGACCATATCGTCGACGCTGCGGCGCGCCTGCTGCAATCGCTCGCGGCCGTGGATGGCTTCGGCCGCACGGCGTTCGGCGACATCGGCGCGCCGGCGTTGCTGGTCGAGGCGCTCGCGCAGTTCGCCGGCGGCGAGTTCGAACACCGCCTGGTCACTTTCGTATTCGTCGACGACGCGGTCGACGACGCGGCCCGCCTGATCAAGCAGGTCGCGATCCTGCGGGGTGTCACCGACATTGCCGTCGCAGGCCTCGGTCACCGCGTCGAGCAGGCGGCGCGCGGGATGCGCACGCTGGTTGAACATCGAATCGTCGGTCAGCGCGACCTTGAGGTAGGGCATCACCAGCCGGCCGTAGATGTCGCGGGCCTGCTGCAACAGATCGTTGGCGTCGAACAGCGCCTGGAACAGGATGCCGACCAGATCGATCGCATCCTCGTCCTCGCGGCTCAGCGGGGTCTGTTCGGTGTCGACGCCCAGTTCGCGCAGGCCGCGCAGCAGTTCATCGCGGATCACGTCACCGAGTCGGCGGCGATCGTCGCCGACCAGCGCGCGTGCGAACGGCGCGGGATCGTCGCCCTGCAGCATCCGCGCGACGCTCAGCAACTGCGACATGCCCAGCACTGGCCCGCCAGCGCCATCGGCGCCTGCATCGGGGGTCGTGTCGTGCGCACGACGCTCGCGCCACTGGTGCAACTGTTCGCGCACCAGATCACGATAACCAGGTGCCGCGGTCGCACCGGCAGGCGCATGGCCATGCGCGGCCAGCACGTCCATCAGGCCGGCCGACAACGGTCCGTAGGCGGACGCGTCCGGACCACGTGTCGCAGCGTGACTGTCGGGCTCCGCGTGCGCCACCACGCCGCCCTCGGGCACCCAGCTCTCGCCGTCAGCCTCGTGGCGCATGGATCGCGCTGACGCGGCGCCATGCACGACGGGCCGGGCCTGCGTCTGTGGCGCGACCGCGCCAGGGCCGATGCCGGCGGCATCCAGCGACGCGTTGGCCTTGGCGTACACCTCGTTGAGGATGCCCGGCAGACGCTTGTCGAACTGGTTGAACACCATCGTCCGCAGGCCGGCCGGCAGTTCATCGGCCTTGAACAGACGCATGAAGGCCATGACCGGCACTTCCGGGCGCAACGGGTTGGCGTGCACGCCTTCGATGCCGAGGCGCGACGCCAGCGCGTCCAGACGGTCATTGAGCGCGGCGAGCGGGTGCAGGAACTGGTGGTCCATCAACTCGACGATCTGCTGCGCAGCCAGATGCACCTCGAGTTCACCCTCGGACATCAGCGACAGGGCGTCGGCCACCGGCGGCGCCGGCCGGTCGGCCAGCCATTGGTCGATTTCGGTTTCGATCGCCTTGCGGAAGCGGGTGGCGAGTTCCAGTGCGCGCTGGCTGAGATCCAGCACGGCCATGCGCTCTTCCTGCGCGACCATGTAGTCGTGACGGGCGAGCGCGGCCAGCCGCACCTGCTCTTCGATCGCACTCCAGAACCCGGACAGCACCCCGCCCAACGCGGTCACGGCGTCGTGGCGCAGCGTCTCGAGGACGCGCGCAGCATCGCGGGCAGGACCCGCGCGCGAGCCGGAACCGGCGCCGATGTCGTGGTGATGCGTCATTTGGAGGAGAATCGGGGGAAGGGCGTAATGCCCCGTGCATAAGATTCCCGAACCCCCAAGACAGGTCTGTGACCATCTCCGCAAATACTGAACACGAGGCGCTCGCCACGCTCGACGCACGCCGATCCGTTCCCGCCAGGCAGCTCGACGCGCCCGGCCCGGACGACGCCACCCTGCTCCGCATCTTGCGTTCGGCATCGCGGGTACCCGATCACGGCAAGCGCGTGCCGTTCCGTTTCCTGCGCATCGCGGGAGACGATCGCGACGCGCTCGGTGGATTGCTCGCAGCACGTTCACTCGCGCGTGACCCCGCCATCGGCGAGGGCGCGCTGGACAAGGACCGCCAGCGTTTTTCACATGCGCCGCTGGTCATCGTCGTGGTCGCGGTGCTCGATCCCGAGGACGCCAAGATTCCCGAAGTCGAGCGCCTGCTGACCGCCGGCAGCGTCTGCTTCGCCCTGTTGCAGGCCGCGCAGGCGCTGGGCTTCGGCGGCTCGTGGCTGTCGGGCTGGCCCGCCTACGATCCCGAAGTGCTGTCGCTGCTCGGTCTCGATACGAACGAACGCGTGGCCGGTTTCATCCACATCGGCACGCCGCGCATCGAAGCGCCGGAGCGCGAGCGCCCCGACCCGGCCACGCTGCTGACCCACTGGCACGCGCCGTGACCCTGCCGCCGCAGACGCTGCAGGCGACGCCGGCGCCGCCCACCGCGCCCCTGCATCTGGTCGACGCCAGCCTCTACGTGTTCCGCGCCTGGCATTCGATGCCCGACGAGTTTCGCGACGCTGAGGGCTGGCCGACCAATGCGGTCCATGGCTTCGCCCGCTTCCTGGCCGAGCTGGTGGAACGGGCGAATCCGCAGTACATCGCGGTCGCGTTCGACGAGGCGCTCGACAGCTGCTTCCGCAACCGCATCTATCCGGCCTACAAGGCCAACCGCCCGCCAGCCCCGGACGAGTTGCGTCGCCAGTTCGCACACTGCAAGGCGCTGTGCAGCGCGCTCGGATTCGTGGTGCTGGCCGATACCGAATACGAGGCCGACGACCTGATCGGCAGCGCGCTGGTGGCCGGGCGTGCGCGTGCGCATCACGGCGTGATCGTGTCGGCCGACAAGGACCTGTCGCAGCTGCTCGAGGGCGCGGACGAACAGTGGGACTACGCGCGCGGCGTGCGCTGGACCGCGGCCGGCGTGCGCGACCGTCATGGCGTCGAAGCACACCAGATCGCCGACTACCTCGCGCTGTGCGGCGATGCGGTCGACAACATTCCCGGCGTGCCCGGCATCGGCAGCAAGACCGCGGCGAGCCTGCTGCACCACTTCCGCACACTGGATGCGTTGCTGGAACGCAGCGATGAGATCCAGTTCCTGCGCTTCCGCGGTGCCGGACAGGTCGGGCCGAAGCTGCGGCAGCACGCCGACGCCGCGCGCCTGTACCGCCAGCTGACGACGATCGCCTGCGATGCGCCACTCGGCGAAGGCGCGAGCGGATTCGCGCGTCGCGGCGGCGATGCTTTGGCGCTGCATGCACTGTGCGAAGCCCTGCGTTTCGGGCCGCTGACGCGACGTCGCCTGCATACCGTCGCCGGTCTGGACTACGCGCCGCCCGCGATGGCCTGAGCGCGCTGTCGGTCGCCACGGCCGCGCGTTAGCATCGGCGCATGACCAATCCATCGATGCGCGAACACACCGAAGTCCTGTATCAGGGCGACTGGCTGCGGCTGGTCCGCCACGGCACATGGGAAGCCTGCGAACGCACGCACGGCGGCAACGGCATGGCCGTGCTGGTGATCGCCGTGACGCCTGACGACGAGGTGCTGTTCGTCGAGCAGTACCGCGTGCCGCTGGGCGCCCGCACGATCGAAATGCCGGCCGGGCTGGTCGGCGATGGCGGTTCCACCGATTCGCTGGAAGACGCTGCGCGGCGCGAACTGATCGAGGAAACCGGCTGGTCTGCCGGTCGCGTCGACGTGCTGCTGACCGGCCCGACCACTGCCGGCATGAGCAACGAGCGCGTCGCTTTCGTGCGTGCGCGCGAGCTGACGCGTGTCGGTGACGGCGGCGGCGTCGACGACGAAGCGATCATCGTCCACACCGTGCCGCGCGCGACCGCGCCGGCGTGGCTGATGCAAAAACACGCGGAAGGCTTCGAGCTCGATCTCAAGCTCTGGGCCGGGCTGTGGATGGTGGACTTCAACCCGGACGGTTCACCCGCCGATTGATCGGCCGACAGCCCTACGGCGCGCGGAGCGCCAGGGTCGCGAGGGCGACCGGCATCAGGCGATTCAGCGGGGTGACCGCGTCATCCCAGTCGTCCTCGTAGAGACCAGCGAGACGGAAGCCGGCCGCCAGTTGCCCGCCGATCTGGGTCTGCAGTGAATGCCCGAACTCCGCGGCACGTCCGCTTGCGTCCCAGGCCGCACGCGCATCCGGGCTCAGGCTGTCCGGCTCGGCGTAAGGCAGCCGGTGCCGCGCGACGCAGGCACCGGTGTCTGTCGCCTCGTCATGATCGAACAGGAAGAACGCCGGATTCATGAAGCCGGCCAGCAGGCGTCCGCCAGGTCGCAGCACACGGGCGCACTCGCGCCACACCGTTTCCACGTCGGGCACGAAGACGTTCGACACGGGGTGGAACACGATGTCGAAGCTCGCATCGGCGAACACCGACAGGTCGGCCATGTCACCGCGCACACAACGCAGCGACAGCCCGTCGCGCTCGGCGACGGCGCGGTCCTTTTCGAGTTGCACGTCCGACAGGTCGAAACTGGTGACGCGCGCGCCTGCCGCGGCCAGTACCGGCGCCTGCTGTCCGCCGCCCGATGCCAGGCACAGCAGATCGCACGCATCCAGCGCACCGAACCACTCGCGTGGCACCTGGCGGTTCGGCGTCAGGATCACGGACCAGTCGCCACGCCGCGCCGCCGCGATGACCTCGGCGTCCACCGGCATCGTCCACGCGCTGCCGGACGTCGATTCGCGATTCCACGCTACCCGGTTGTGTTCGAGCACATCCATCAGATGGACCTCATGCCTTCTTGACGAACTCCGTCCGCAGCACCAGACCCTTCACCTTCTCAACATTGCATTCGATCAGGTCGGGGTCGTCGGTCAGGCGGATGTTCTTCGCCAGCGTGCCGCGCTTGAGCGTGACGCTGGTGCCCTTGACCTTGAGGTCCTTGATCACGGTGACCGCATCACCATCGGCAAGACGGGTGCCGTTGCTGTCCTTGACGACGATTTCTTCTTCAGACATCGGAATTTCCTGGGCGCGGCGGACCTGCCGTCGCGCATCGAGTGGCGGGATGACGTCGCCGCAGATCGACTGCGGCGCGTGCGTCAGGCGAAGCGGTCGGTCGCGCGCACCAGCGCGTCGACGTTCTCGGCCTCGAACGCGGAATGGCCCGATGCCGGGGTGACGACGAGTTCGGCCTTGGGCCACACCTGGTGCAGATCGAACGCGTTCTGCACCGGGCACACCACGTCGTAGCGGCCGTGGACGATGACACCGGGAATGTCGACCATGCGGTAGGCATCGCGCAGCAACTGGTCGTCGACCTCGAAGAAGCCGGCGTTGGTGAAGTAGTGGTTCTCGATGCGTGCGAACGCGAGCGCGAACTGGGCGTCGGCGTGGCTGTCGGCGAAATCGGCATCGATGTGCAGGAAGCTCGTCGCGCCTTCCCATACGCTCCACGCGCGCGCGGCCGCCAGACGCGTGGCCTCGTCGTCGCTGGTCAGACGCTTGTGGAACGCCGCGATCAGATCACCGCGCTCGCCTTCCGGAATCGCGGCGATGTACTGCTGCCACGCTTCCGGGAACAGGCGCGACGCGCCTTCCTGGTAGAACCACTCCAGTTCCCAGCGACGCAGCATGAAGATGCCGCGCAGGATCAGCTCGGTGACCTGGCGCGGATGCGTCTGCGCGTAGGCCAGCGCCAGCGTCGAGCCCCAGGAACCGCCGAACACCTGCCAGCGGTCGATGCCCAGATGCGTGCGCAGCTTCTCGATGTCGGCGACGAGATCCCAGGTGCTGTTGTCGACAAGATCCGCATGCGGCGTCGAGCGTCCGGCGCCGCGCTGGTCGAACAGCACGATCCGGTACTTGGCCGGATCGTGGAAGCTGCGCATCTTCGGGCTGCAACCGCCGCCCGGACCGCCGTGCAGCAGCACCACCGGCTTGCCCTTCGGATTGCCGCACTGCTCGTAGTAGAGCGTGTGGCGGTCGTCGACGGCGAGCGTGCCGGTGTCGAAGGGTTCGATGGCGGGATAGAGCTGGCGCATGCAGTTGGATCCGGGGAAAACCGGTCGCCAGTCTATCAGCCGGCTTTTTGCGTCCCGGGCGCGCGGCCCAGCGTCACGCGGTCGCGGGCCTCCAGATCGCGCTCGGTCGCGACCTCCACGAAACCGGCCTGTTCGAACAGCGCGCGTACCGCAGCGCCCTGCGCGAGGCCGTGTTCGATCAGCAGCCAACCGCCCGGCGCGAGGTGCGCACGCGCGCCTGCGGCGAGGATGCGGATCGCATCCAGACCATCGGCACCCGACGACAGCGCCGAGGCCGGTTCGAAGCGCAGATCACCCTGCGCCAGGTGCGGGTCTGCGTCTTCGATGTAGGGTGGATTGCTCGCGATCACATCGAAGCGCTCGTGGAGCAGCGGCGCGTACCAGTCGCCTTGGGTAAAGCGCACATGCGGCAAGTCCAGTGCCTGCGCGTTGGCACGCGCGACCGTGAGCGCGTCGAGGCTGGCATCGGTTGCCAATACCGCGGCGTCCGGTCGTTCGCGTGCGATCGCCAATGCGATCGCGCCGCTGCCGGTGCCGAGATCCACGACACGCGCGTCCTTGGCCGGCAAGCGCGCCAGCGCCAGTTCTACCAGCAGTTCGGTTTCCGGCCTTGGAATCAGCGTCGCCGGCGTCACTGCCAGATCGAAACCCCAGAAGCCGCGCACGCCGGTGAGATAGGCGACCGGCTCGCCCGCGGCGCGGCGCGCGACCAGCGATTCAAACCGCGCAGCGACGCCTTCGGGCGCTGGATCGCGTGCATGCGCGTACAGCCAGGTCTGCGAGCGGCCGGCGGCATGCGCGAGCAGCCAGCGCGCGTCGGTCGCGTCGATGCGGCCGGCGGCGTCGCGCAGCAATGCATCCAACGCGGGACTCGGATTCGTAATCATGACTTCACATCCTAGCCGGGCCCCGGCCGGGCATGGTGTCGCACCTCGAGGAGATCACCGATGCGCCGTTCAATCCACGCCTGTGTCGCCGCCACGCTCGCCCTGCTGGTCTCGGGCTGTCAGAGCGCGTTCTTCGGCTTCGTCAATCGCGACAGCACACAGCCGGACGCCACTGCGGTCTACGACACCACGCGCGGACTCGCGCTCGACATCTACCGCCCGCAGAGCGCGGCGCCCGACGCGCCTGTCCTGCTGTTCTTCTACGGCGGCTCCTGGCAGTACGGCACACGCGCGCAGTACCGCTTCGTCGGCAGCCGGCTGGCGCAGAACGGCATCGTGGCGATCGTCGCGGATTACCGCACCTGGCCGGCCGCCGGCTTCCCGGCCTTCATGGGCGATGCCGCGCACGCGGTGCGCTGGACCGTCGATCACGCGGCCGAATACGGCGGCGACCCGAAGCGTGTGTTCATCGCGGGCCATTCGGCCGGCGCGCAGATCGCCGCGCTACTGGGGACCGACGCGCGGCATCTGGCCACGGTCAATCTGGAACCGGAGGATCTGGCCGGCGTGATCGGCCTGTCGGGCCCCTACGACTTCGTCATCAGCGGTGAGCTCGAAGAGATCTTCGGCCCGCGCAGCCGGTGGCCCGAGGCGATGGCGGTGGAGTTCGTCAACGGTGACGAGCCGCCATTCCTGCTGATCCACGGCGACGGCGACCGCACGGTCGATGTCGGCAACAGCCGCAAGCTGGACTTCGCGCTGCGCCGCAAGGGCGTGGACTCGACGCTGGAGATCATCTCCGGCGGCAACCACTTCGTTACCGCGTCCGCGTTCTACGATCCGGAGCGCGCCCCCGAGATGCTGCCGGCGATCCGGACGTTCATCGGTCTGGATCCGACCGAAGCCGAATAACAGACAAAATGAAGGCGGCCGAAGCCGCCTTCAAAAATTCCGTGGACGTGTGGGAGGGAGGTACGGACACGGAACCCGTTACGCAGCCCTGGAGGGCTGCTGGCGCCGCGTAAAACCGCTGCGCGACGCCTGTTGACCCGATATTGCTGCAGCGCAACAGCGATTGCAAGCCCCTGTGGAACCGTTTCCTGCGGTCTATTCCTGAACCGAAATCGATAGTCAAAGACTATCGATTGAATTCCTATAATCGATTTCCCATATCGATAGACGTTGCCTACTCTATGCGCAGCCGGATTCGCCGGCCGCGATTTTCGAGTCGCCCGCCTTCCCCCGTCCAGGAGCTTGCATGTCCCTCATCAACACCGAAGTCCAGCCGTTCAAGACCACCGCGTTCCAGAACGGCGAGTTCATCGAAGTCAGCAACGAGAGCCTCAAGGGCAAGTGGTCGGTCCTGATCTTCATGCCGGCCGCCTTCACCTTCAATTGCCCGACCGAAGTCGAAGACGCCGCCGACAACTACGCCGAGTTCCAGAAGCTGGGCGCCGAGGTCTACATCGTCACCACCGACACGCATTTCTCGCACAAGGTCTGGCACGAAACCTCGCCGGCCGTCGGCAAGGCGCAGTTCCCGCTGGTCGGCGATCCGACGCATCAGCTGACCCGCGCGTTCGGCGTGCATATCGAAGAAGCCGGCCTCGCCCTGCGCGGCACCTTCGTGATCAACCCGGACGGCGTGATCAAGACCCTCGAGATCCACGACAACGCGATCGCCCGTGACGTCAGCGAGACCCTGCGCAAGCTCAAGGCTGCCCAGTACGTCGCCGCCAACCCGAACGAGGTCTGCCCGGCCAAGTGGAAGGACGGCGAGAAGACCATCGCCCCGTCGCTCGACCTCGTCGGCAAGATCTGATCGTTCCGATCTGATCGTGTGACACGACGGCGCGGTCCATCGCGCCGTCTCCACCCCCATCCCGCCCAGCGCGGATGGGGGTGGACCGCAGCCGGTCTCCTCCCCCGCCGGCTGCGGTCCACCCCTCTCCCCCGGTTCCGATGCCCGCTTCGCCGGTGCGTCGCGGACGCCCCCACCCGTCGTCAGGAGCGTTGCCATGTTGGAAGCCGATCTCAAGGCGCAGTTGAAGGCCTATCTGGAGCGCGCGGTGCGCCCGATCCACATCGTCGCCTCGGTCGACGACGGCGCGAAGTCGCAGGAGCTGCTGTCGCTGCTCGAAGACCTCAGGGACGCCAGCCCGAAGATCACCGTCGACGCCGCCGGCACCGATGCACGCAAGCCGTCGTTCGCACTGACGTCGCCGGGTACGGACATCGACGTGCGCTTTGCCGGTCTGCCGATGGGCCACGAGTTCACGTCGCTGGTGCTCGCACTGCTGCAGGTCGGCGGTCATCCGTCGAAGGCGGCCAAGGACACGATCGAGCAGGTTGCGGCGCTCGATGGCGACTACCTGTTCGAAACCTATTACTCGCTGTCGTGCCAGAACTGCCCGGACGTGGTGCAGGCGCTGAACCTGGCCGCGGTGCTGAATCCGCGCATCCGCCACGTGGCGATCGACGGTGCGCTGTTCCAGGCGGAAGTCGAGGCGCGCGAGATCATGTCGGTGCCGACAGTGTTCCTCAACGGCGAGAAATTCGACCAGGGCCGCATGACCCTGGAGCAGATCGTCGCCAAGCTCGACACCGGCGCGGCAAAGCGTGAGGCCGCGAAGATCGCGGCGAAGAAGCCCTTCGACGTGCTCGTCGTCGGTGGTGGCCCCGCCGGCGCGGCCGCAGCGATCTACGCCGCGCGCAAGGGCATCCGCACGGGTGTGGCCTCCGAGCGGTTCGGGGGCCAGGTGCTGGACACGATGGCGATCGAGAACTTCATCTCGGTCAAGGAGACCGAAGGCCCGAAGATGGCCGTCGCGCTCGAGCAGCACGTGCGCGAATACGACGTCGACGTCATGGACCTGCAGCGCGCCACGCAGCTGCTGCCGGCCGGCGATGACGGCCTGGTCGAGATCAAGCTCGAGAACGGCGCGTCGCTGAAGTCGCGCACCGTGGTGCTCTCGACCGGTGCACGCTGGCGGCAGATGGGCGTGCCCGGCGAAGACCAATACCGCAACAAGGGCGTGGCCTATTGCCCGCACTGCGACGGGCCGCTGTTCAAGGGCAAGCGCGTGGCGGTGATCGGCGGCGGCAATTCCGGTGTCGAAGCCGCGATCGATCTGGCCGGCATCGTCGCCCACGTCACCCTGATCGAATACGACGCGCAGCTGCGCGCCGACGAAGTGCTGCAGCGCAAGGTGCGCAGCCTGCCGAACGTGCGCATCGTGACCAGCGCGCAGACGACCGAAGTGCTCGGCGACGGCGCGAAGGTCAATGCGCTGGTCTACCGCGACCGCGTCGGCGGTGACAGCCACCGTGTCGAACTGGAGGGTGTGTTCGTGCAGATCGGCCTGCTGCCCAATACCGAGTGGCTCAAGGGTGTGGTCGCGTTGTCGCCGCGTGGCGAGATCATCGTCGACGACCGTGGACAGACCTCGGTGCCCGGCGTGTTCGCCGCCGGCGACGCGACGACGGTGCCCTACAAGCAGATCGTCATCGCGATGGGCCAGGGTGCGGCGGCCGCGCTCAGCGCGTTCGACCACCTGATCCGCGTGCCGGTCGCCGAGACGGCCGAGGCCGAAGCGGCGTGATCCGCCGCGCGGCCCGCGCCTTGTACATCCCGGCATCGCCTGCGCGATCCGGGACGCGTGCGGAGCGCGCGCGGTGAACCTGCGCGATCTGCGCTATCTGGTCGCGCTCGCTGACGAGCGGCATTTCGGCCGCGCGGCCGCGGCCTGCTTCGTCAGTCAGCCGACGCTGTCGACGCAGATTCGCAAGCTCGAAGAAGAACTCGGCGTCGCCCTGGTCGAACGCGCACCGCGCAAGGTGATGCTGACGCCGATCGGCGTGCAGGTCGCCGACCGCGCGCGCCGCATCGTTGGCGATGTCGAACAGATGAAGGCATTGGCCCGGCGCAGCATGGATCCCGAAGCCGGTTCGATCCGGCTCGGCCTGTTTCCGACGCTGGGCCCGTATCTGCTGCCGCATGCGGTGCCGCCGCTGCGCGCGCGGTTTCCGCAGCTGGAACTGCTGCTGGTCGAAGAAAAGAGCGACGTGCTGATGACGCGCTTGCGCGATGGCCGGCTCGACGCGGCGATCCTCGCGTTGCCGGTCGACGAGGACGCGCTGCATGCCGAGTTCCTGTTCGAGGAACCGTTCCTGCTCGCGGTGTCCGATCAGCACCCACTGGCTGCACGCGAACGCCTGAGCCTGCAGGAGCTGTCGTCGCAGAAGCTCCTGCTACTCGAGGACGGCCATTGCATGCGCGAACAGGCGCTGGATGTGTGTCGCCTGTCAGGAGCCGGCGAACACGCCGAGTTCCGCGCCACCAGTCTGGAAACGCTGCGGCAGATGGTCGCCGCGAATGTCGGCGTGACCCTGCTGCCGCTGCTGGCGACCAAACCGCCGGTCGCGCCTTCGCCGCATCTGCGCCTGATCGATTTCAGCGACACCCGTCCGACCCGGCGCATCGCCCTGGTCTGGCGCCGCAGCTCGGCCATGCACGCGTTCCTGCTGGAACTGGCGGGCGTGCTGCGTGACCTGCCGCCCGCGTTGTTCGAACCCGTCGCGGCCTGACGCACACGTTCCCGGCGCACGCCGAACCCGGCACAATCCCCCTTGGGCGGCGCATTGCGTCGCCCTTCGTCATGGGCGCGTCACCGCGTCCCGCCAATCACCAGGAGATCCCGATGTCATCGCAAACCCAGAGCGGCCTGCCTCCATCCGAAGCGCCGCCGATCCGCATCACCCGCCACGACCTGGCGCGACTCGACGCGCTGCTCGAATCCCCCGCCTGGCGGCAGCACCCCGGTGCGCCTGCGCTGCAGCGCGAACTCGACCGCGCCGACCTGCTGCCCCCCCGACGCACCCGCCGACACTGTCGTCGGCATGCATGCACGTGTGACCTGCGTCGACGACGAGACGGCGGCCCGCCACACGTTCACCCTGGTCTATCCGTACGAGGCAGATGTGGACGCCGGTCGTGTCTCGATCCTCGCGCCGGTGGGCACGGCGCTGCTGGGGCTGGGAATCGGCCAGCGCATCGACTGGCCCGTCAGTGGCGGTCGCACCCTGCGACTGCGGGTGCTGGGCGTCGCACCCGCCGAACACTGACGCCGGTGCAGTGCGGCGCCAGTCCACGCGCGCCGCACGCTCCACCACGTCGCCTCAGAGCGTCACGCCGACCGGACATGTCACCCCGGTGCCGCCGATGCCGCAATACCCGCCGGGATTCTTGTGCAGGTACTGCTGGTGCTCGTTCTCGGCGTAATAGAACGGCGGCGCCTCGTCGAGGATCTCGGTGGTGATGTCCGGATAGCCCGCCGCCTGCAGCTTCGCCGCATATGCGTCGCGGCTGCGATGGGCCAGCGCAGCCTGTCCCGGTGTCGTGCAGTAGATCGCCGAGCGGTACTGCGTGCCGGTGTCGTTGCCCTGACGCATGCCCTGGGTCGGGTCGTGACTTTCCCAGAACGTCTGCAACAGCGTCTCGAACGCGACCTGCGCCGGGTCGTAGACCACGAGAACCACTTCGGTGTGCCCGGTCTGACCGGAACATACTTCGCGATACGTCGCGTTCGGCGTCACCCCGCCCGCATAACCGACCGCGGTTGTCACCACGCCCGGCAGCGACCAGAACTTGCGCTCCGCGCCCCAGAAGCACCCCATGCCGAACTGCACCTGCTCCAGGCCGTCGAACACCCCCTGCAGGGGGCGGCCGTGCACCGCGTGTGCGTTGTGCAGCGTTACGGGCGTATCGCGACCGGGCAGCGCGTCCTGGGGCCGCGGCAGACGCTGTTTCCAGGCTCCGATTCCGAGCATCGCGATATCTCCGGGGCGCGGCACATCGCCGTTCGCATTGAATGCGGGCGCACGTGCCCGCTTCCAAGGACTCAGGCCGGTTGCTGCGGAATCCGCGTACGGCCCTTCAGGCTCGCAAGGAAGATGCCGGCCAGGGTGAAGCCCAGCCCGAGCCATTCGCGCGGCAGGGTCTGGCGCTGCAACACCACAATGTCGAGCAGGAACGCGCAGACCGGCTGCACGAGCAGCAGCAGGCCGACCAGCGCGACCGACAGGTGCTGCATCGCACGCGAGATCAGGATCCAGCTCAGGCAGTGGCCGAGCGCCGCGAGCAGCAACAGCCAGCCGAGCGCCTGCCAGGTCGGGATCGCGAACGACACGCCTTCGGCGACGCCGGCCAGTCCCAGCAGCCCGGCGCACAGCAACGACACCATCGCCAGCACCTGCGCCACCGGCGCGGAGGCAGCCGCACCGGGCGCGCCGACATTCCCGGCGCGCTGCACGTGGCGCAGACCGATGTTGTAGGCGGCGTAGCACAGGCCGGTGGCAAGCCCGAGCCACACGCCCCAGCGGTAATCGGCCGGCAGCGTCGCCCAGTCCGCGCCGAGCATCAGCCACAGGCCGAAGAACGCCAGCGCGATGCCGGCGACGAATCGCAAGCCGACCCGTTCGCCGAACAGCAATACGCCGGCCAGTGCCATGAAGAACACCTGCGCGTTCGCCAGCAGCGTCGCCAGCCCCGGACCGATCAGCAGGATGCTCCGGTGCCACAGCCACAGGTCGGCGGCGAACGCGGTGGCCGGCAGCAGCGCAAGCCACCACATGCGCCCTGGCAGTGGACGCCAGTCGCGACGCAGATGCACGAACAGCGCCAGCAGCACCCCGGCGAACAGCATCCGGTAAAAAGCCGAGACGGTCGGCGGCGTGCCGGCCAGACGCACCATCAGACCATTGGTGCCGATCAGCGCGGCGCCGGTCAGCATCCACGCGAGTGCGGCGCGACTGGCCGGGGTGTCGTGCATCGGAAGGATTCGCCTAGGGGACGCGCAGCGTAGCAGCGCCGCGCGGCAATCTTCCTTCAGCTGAAGACCGCGGGCGCCACCTGTACGCAGTTGCGGCCCTGACGCTTGGCCGCGTACAGCGCCTTGTCGGCGCGCGCGATCGCCGCTGCCGGCGTGTCCTCGCCGCGCTGGCGGGTGGCGATGCCGATGCTCACCGTCAGCCGCACACGCTGGCCTTCGTGCCGCACTTCGCAGTTCTCGACCGCGGTGCGCATGCGTTCGCCGACCGACCGCGCCTCGGCGCCATCGCGGCCGGGCAGCACCGTGATGAATTCCTCGCCGCCGTAACGGCCGAACATATCGGCATCCGACAGCACGCTGCGCAGCGCCGTCGACACCTCGCGCAGGCATTCGTCGCCGCAGCCGTGGCCGAAGCGGTCGTTGACGGATTTGAAGTGATCGAGATCGATGAACAGCACCGAGACCGGTCGGCCACTGCGCTCGGCCTCTACGAAAGTGCGCTCGATCCACAGGTCGACCGTGCGGCGGTTCATCGTGCCGGTCAGCGCGTCGATCTCCGCCGAGCGGCGCAGCTTGACCGCGGCCGCGGCCTGGTCGATGTGCAACTGCGCGACCCGTGCCAGCTCGCTGACCACCGACATCTCCTCGGTGGTGAAGCCCTCGCCACCGGCGCGGCGCAGCAGCAGCACGCCCCATCCCGGCGCGCGCACCTGGGCCGGAATCAGCGCCTCCATCGCCACGACCGGCCCACCCGCGGACGGACGCACCGGCTGCTGCAGGGCAAGACCGGCGGTCGCCTGGCGGCGCAGGATCAGCCCGCGCCGGTTGATCTCGTGTTCGACCGACGGCAGCGCGTCCGACGGTTCTACCAGCAGATGGTCACGGCCCTGGTAGCCGCGCAGCACCGCGATACAGGATTCGGTCGGCACCAGCGGCAGCAGATGGTCCATCAGCAGGCGGAAGCCCTGCCATGGAATCTCACCCGGATCGAGGCCGTTGAGCTGGGTCTGCAGCGCCGTCGACAGATCCGCGCGCGCGGCCTCGCGACGCATCCTGCGCTCGGTGTCGTGGCGGGCGAGCCGGTCGCGGTCGCGCTGGTCACGGTAAACGCTGATGCGATGGGTCAGGGCCAGCGCAAGCAGCAGCGCGAACGCGACCGCGGCGCCCTGATAGCCGTAATGCAGCAGCGGGCCTTCCGGCGCCAGGCCGTGTCGCGCCAGCGCGACCCAGACACCGATCGACACCATCAGGGCGGTTGCCACCGTCAGCGCCCAGGCCATGGACACGCCACGCCGCGCAGCATCGGCCAGCATGCCGAAGACCGCGATGCCCGCCAGCGTCCAGCCCACCGCACTCAGTGCCTGGGAGAGCTGCGACAGCCACGGCAGATTGAGCAGGAACACCGCCGCCAGTGCGATCAGGCCGATGCCGATGCCGCGCACCAGCCGCGCATGTCGATAGCCGCGACCACGCATTGCATAGGCTTCGATCAGCCATAGCGCGGCCACCGCATGCACCAGGGTCAACGCCGACAGGCCCTGCAATTGCCACAGGCCGAACAGGCGCACGCCCGGCAGCCCGTACAGATGGCCGTTCATCGCCTGCAGCAGCAGCACCAGCGCGACGGTGAAACCGAAGAAGCCGATGAACAGCCGGTCGCGGGACGCATAGGCCAGCGCCAGCGCGAGCGCGGCCAACGTGAGCAGACCGCCGTAGACGGCGCCTGCCAGGGCAACACCGGAGCGTTCGACCCGACGGATGTCGGTCGCCTGCGCGAGCACCGGTCGCAGGCTGCCGTGCAGCCCCCCTTCGACCTCGGCTTCGAGCGTCATCGGCCCATGCGCATCGCGCGGCAGCAGGAACGCGTAGCCCGCGGGCAGGATGCCCTCGTCGGCGCCGACGCTGAAGAAATCCAAGGCCTCGCTGCGCCAGCCGTCGGCGGCGACCAGTTGCAGCCGGTTGACCGGCTCGCGCGGGAACCACAGCGCCCAGCGCGTCGTCGCCCCGGCAGGGAGTTCGAAGCGCAGCTGGACCGCGCCGTCCGACGCCGGCGCGACCTCGACCGGGCGGGTTTCGCCAGGACGCAGTTGGGTGGCGGATACCAGTGCCGCGAACAGGCCCATCAGCAATAGAAGGCATGCAGCGAGCACCCAACCATGCCCGGGCATCGCGCGCGACGCGGTTACCTCCATCGGTACGCCCGCCCGTCGACCGCATGCAGTCGTCTTTCGCCGAGTCCGATGCCCCGATGCGCTGGATTGCGCATGCGTCGCCCCCCTGGTTGCCCCTGCTCCGTCGCAACTCGCGTGCCACGGCCTTCCTGCCGTCGTCACATAATTATGTCGGATCACGTCACACAAATTGCGACGGCGCCGTCACGCCTGCCCGCGCACGCCGCTTGTGGACCGTCCGCTACACTGCACGGCTTTCCCGCAGCCGCCGCCCGAGCCTTCATGTCTTCCGCCGAATCCGCTGTTCCGCCGACCGATCCCGCCACCCCGGCACGCCAGGACTTCATCCGGCAGATCGTCCGCGAGGATCTGGCCAGCGGAAAGCACGCCGCGGTGCGCACGCGCTTCCCGCCCGAGCCCAACGGCTACCTGCACATCGGCCACGCCAAGGCGATCTGTCTGGATTTCGGCATCGCCGCCGAGTTCGACGGCCGCTGCAACCTGCGCTTCGACGACACCAATCCGGAGAAGGAAGACCTCGAGTTCGTCCGCGCGATCGAGGACGACGTGCGCTGGCTGGGCTTCGAATGGGCCGAGCTGCGCCACGCGTCGGACTATTTCGACGTCTATTACCGCGCCGCCGAGAAGCTGATCGCCCAGGGCGACGCCTTTGTCTGTGATCTCACCGCCGAGCAGGTGCGCGAGTACCGCGGCACATTGATCGAGCCGGGCCGCAATTCGCCGTTCCGCGACCGCGGCGTCGAGGAAAACCTCGACCTGTTCGCGCGCATGCGCGCGGGCGAGTTCGCCGACGGCACGCGCACGCTGCGCGCGAAGATCGACATGGCCAGCGGCAACATGAACCTGCGCGACCCGGCGCTGTACCGGATCAAGCAGGTCACCCACCAGAACACCGGCGATGCCTGGCCGATCTATCCGATGTACGACTTCGCACATGCGCTGGGCGACGCCGTCGAAGGCATCACCCATTCGCTGTGCACGCTGGAGTTTGAGGATCACCGCCCGCTGTACGACTGGGTGGTGGATCGCGTCGACCTGGCCGGCAACCCGGACCTGCTGGCCTCGCTGAGCGAGCGCGGCCTGCCGGTCGTGGCCGCCAAGCCGCGCCAGATCGAGTTCTCGCGCCTCAACATCAATTACACGGTGATGAGCAAGCGCAAGCTGACCCAGCTTGTCACGGAAGGTCTGGTCGACGGCTGGGACGACCCGCGCATGTACACGCTGCAGGGCCTGCGCCGCCGCGGCTACACGCCGGCGAGCCTGCGCCTGCTGGTCGACCGCGTGGGCATCAGCAAGCAGAATTCGGTCATCGATTTCTCGGTGCTCGAAGGCGCGCTGCGCGACGATCTCGACGCCCGCGCACCGCGCCGCATGGCGGTGGTCAACCCGCTGAGGCTGGTGCTGACCAACCTGCCCGACGGCCACGCCGAAACCCTGCGCTTCCCCAATCATCCGAAGGACGAGGCGCAGGGCGTGCGCGAGGTGCCGTTCTCGCGCCAGCTGTGGATCGAACACGACGACTTCGCCGAAGTCCCGCCCAAGGGCTGGAAGCGATTGATCCCCGGCGGCGAAGTGCGCCTGCGCGGCGCCGGCATCGTGCGCTGCGACGAGGTGATCAAGGACGAGTCCGGCGCGATCATCGAACTGCGCGGCACGCTCGATCCCGAATCGCGGCCCGGCATGGAAGGCGCGAACCGCAAGATCAAGGGCACGATCCACTGGGTCAGCGCCGCGCATGCGGTCGAGACCGAAGTGCGCCTGTTCGATCGCCTGTTCGTGGTCGAGAAGCCGGACGACGAGTCGACCGGCAAGACCTACCGCGACCATCTGAATCCCGAGTCCAGGCGCAGCGTGACCGGCTACGTCGAGCCGACGGCCGCGACGGCCGCGCCCGAGCAGTCGTTCCAGTTCGAGCGTCTGGGTTACTTCGTCGCGGATCGCCTCGACCACACGGCCACGAAGCCGGTATTCAACCGCAGCGTGACGCTGCGTGATACCTGGGCGGCGGACAAGGCTGGCGGCTGACGCTCAGGCGACACGCCCGCGCCGACGCGCGGGCTGCTCCACAGCCCGCACCGATGCGTTGCGGATCGCTGACCCCCATCCGCACGCCCCCACGACGCAGACCCGCACCGACGGACAGGACGCCCCGCCGATGACGTTGATCTCGATGCTGCTGTACCTGCTGAACCAGCATCCGTTCTGGATGATCCCGGTGTATCTGGCGTTCGGCATCGGCATGTCGATCTGGCGCCGCAACGCCGGCTGGGGCATCGCCACCTTCGTCGCGTGGATGCTGGCGCTGTTCTGCATGCAGTTCGTCAATGCCGCGTTTCTCAATGCGGTGGGCACACGCGGCACCGCGGTGCTGATCGATGCGCGCCCGACCAGTTCCACGCTCAATGAGAAGACCATCTGGAAGTACGAGGGCGTGTTGCGCACCGAAGACGGGCACGATGTGACTTTCAGATTCGACACCATGACGGCGACGCTGTATCCGCTGCGCAACGCGATCGAGCTTCCGCCGCTGGGCCAGCGTTTCGAGGTCAAGTACGTGCCGGGCTTCGCGCGCAACGTGGTGATCCTGACCGATGCGTCCCAGCACGGCCGCGACCTGCAACGCCGCGAGGACATGCAGGCCGTCATGCGCGCGCAGCGCCAGTACGACGCCAGTCCGACCAACCCGGCCTTCAGTGCCGAATACCGGCTGGCGCTGCGGACCTATCTGTCGCAGCATCCCGATGCCGACGCCCCCGACCACGCCCGGTTCCGGCGGGCGCTCGACACGCTGGACGCGCTGGAGCGGTAACATCGCCGGCATGATCCGCCTGCGCGCCCTGCCGTTCCGCCTGTTGCCTGCCCTGCTGTTGCTGGCCCTGGTGGCGTGCGCGGCACCTGCGCAGCCGGTGGCGGAGGCCGCGCCGGCCGCAGGCACCCCGGTCATCGGCACGCCCGTCGCACCTTCGGGCGCACCGGATCTCGACACCAGCTGCCGCGTCGACAGTGACTGCGCGGTCAAGAACGTCGGCAGTTGCTGCGGCTACCAGCCGGCGTGCGTCAATGCGAATGCGCAAGTCGATCCGCAGGCGGTGCAGGCCGACTGCGCGCGCCGCGGCATCGCCGGGGTCTGCGGCTTCGTCGATATCCAGTCCTGCGCCTGCGTCAACTCGCGCTGCGAGGCGCCCGAATCGGGTCGCCTGCTGCGCTGATCCCCCGCTTCTTTTCCGGAAATCCCAATGCTGTATGCCCAGGTCCACCTGACCCTGCCCGCGTGGGTGCACGAACACGTCGACGTGTCGCGCGACTACGCCGGCGACGACGCCAAGGTCGCGCTCGCGATCGATCTCTCGCGCCTGAACATCGAGGCGCAGAGCGGTGGTCCGTTCGGCGCCGCCGTATTCGGCAGCGACGACCGCATCATCGCCGTCGGCGTGAACCGGGTGATGCCGCATACCTGTTCGGTCGCGCACGCCGAGACCATGGCCTACATGCTCGCGCAGCAGCGCCTGCAGACGCCGCGCCTCAACGACCGCGGTGGCCCGATCACCTTGGCGACCTCCTCGCAGCCGTGCTGCATGTGCTATGGCGCAACCGTCTGGGCCGGCATCGACCGGCTGCTGATCGGCGCACGTTCGGAAGACGTCGAGGCATTGACGCCGTTCGACGAAGGCCCCTTGCCCGAAGACTGGATCGGCGCGCTGAACCAGCGCGGCATCGAAGTCGTGCGCGATCTGCTGCGCGACGATGCGCGCGCGGTGTTGCGCACCTACGGCGAAACCGACGGGGCGAAGTACTGACATGACCGACCTCGATCCGACCCCGCCCGATGCCGTCACCGGACAGGTAGACGAGGCGATGTCGCCGCTGCACGCGGCCAGCGGACTGCTGTGCTACTGCCGCCCGGGCTTCGAACCCGACCTTGCGGCGGAACTCACCGAACGCGCGGCTGGCGTGCACGTTACCGGCTATGCGCAGACGAAGCGCAATGACGGCTACGTGCTGTTCCATTCCGACAACGGCCCGTCACTGACCAGCGAACTGCCGTTCGCCGATCTCGTGTTCGCGCGCCAGAAGCTGATGCTGCTGGCCGAACTGCGCGACCTCGACCCGACCGACCGCATCACGCCGATATTCGACGTGCTGGCCGGGCGTGGCCGTCATGGCGAACTGCTGGTCGAACATCCCGATTCCGACGACGGCAAGCAACTCGCTGGTCTCGCCCGCAGTTTCGGCAATGCTTTGCGTCCGGCGCTGCGCAAACGCGGGTTCCTGAGTCAGAAAGACGAGACGCGGTTTCCGCGCCTGCACGTGTTCTTCGTGTCGGGCACGCATGCCTACCTCGCCCAGTCGGTGGTCGGCGACAGCGCGCCCTGGCCGATGGGCATCCCGCGCCTGCGCACGCACGCCGATGCGCCTTCGCGCTCCGCGCTGAAGCTCGAAGAAGCCTTCATGGCGCTGCTGACCGAGCGCGAGCGCAATGCGCGCATCAAGCCCGGCATGCGGGCAGTCGATCTGGGCGCCGCACCCGGCGGCTGGACCTGGGTGCTGACGCGCGAACACATGCGTGTGGTCGCGGTCGACAACGGTCCGATGCAGGCCGATCTGATGGACACGGGCCTCGTCGACCACCACCGTGTCGACGGCTTCCGCTACCAGCCCGTCGGCGCGGTCGACTGGCTGGTCTGCGACATGGTCGAACAGCCGCGCAAGGTGGCCGACCGCATGGCGACGTGGTTCCGCGAGGGCTGGTGCCGCAACGCGGTGTTCAATCTCAAGCTGCCGATGAAGAAGCGCTGGCAGGAGACGCTGCTGGCGCTGGACACGTTCGCCAACAACGCCGGCGAGCACGACAAGCTGACCATCCGCGCCCGCCAGCTCTACCACGACCGCGAAGAGATTACGGTCTACGCCAGCGTCGAATAACCCCGAACCCCGGAGTGCCTCATGGCTGCAGGCTGGATCACCGTCGTCGCCCCGTACCTGCCGGAAATCGTCCGGCTGGCGCGGCCGATCTTCACCCGCACGCCGCCGCCTCTTGTCGATCTGGGGCAGCAGCGTCGCAACGACGTGATCGACGCGCAGATCACCGAGCTGCAGGACGCCGCAAGCCAGAACGCCGACTCGATCGGCAAGCTGGCGGCCGACATGCAGAAGACCATCGAGGCGCTGCAACTGGGTGCGGCGCGTGTCGAACAGCGCCTGCTCCGCGCGCAGGCGCTGGCGGTGGTCGCCAGCACAGTCGCAGTGCTGGCCTTCGGCCTCGCCGCGTGGGCGCTCGCGCGCTAGACCGGTTCGAGGTCCATCGCGCGCGGCACGTGAAGTAGTGGCCCCTTTGGCGGCCACCCTCCGGGCCAGCGGCAGGCGCTGTCAACACCGCCTCCGGCAGTTCTTTCGGGCACCGCACGCGCGCCAGCTGGCAAGCACAGGAGACATCGCATCGGTTCTGACGCAGCCGCCACAGCGGCGCTGCATACTGCGCGCGCTCACACCGGAGGATTGACCCGCATGGCGTCCAGTCTGCTGACCCTGCTCGACGATATCGCCACCGTGCTCGACGACGTGGCGCTGATGACCAAGGTGGCCGCGCGCAAGTCCGCCGGCGTGCTCGGCGACGATCTCGCCCTCAATGCGCAGCAGGTCACCGGCGTGCAGGCGGACCGCGAGTTGCCAGTGGTCTGGGCGGTCGCCAAGGGCTCGGCCCGTAACAAGCTGATCCTGGTGCCAGCGGCGCTCGCCATCAGCGCCTGGCTGCCGTGGCTGGTCACGCCGCTGCTGATGGCGGGTGGCCTGTTCCTCTGCTACGAGGGTTTCGAGAAGGTGCTGCACAAGCTGTTGCACAAGGCCGAGGACGATGCCGCCAAGCCCGGCCGCACCGCCGCGCTCGCCGGCACAGACGTCGATCCGGTGGCGTTCGAACGCGACAAGATCCGGGGGGCGGTGCGGACCGATCTGATCCTGTCGGCCGAGATCATCGCGATCACCCTCGGCACCGTCGCCGACGCCGCGTTCGCGACCCAGGTCGGCGTGCTGGTCGGCATCTCGGCGTTGATGACGGCCGGCGTCTACGGTCTGGTCGCAGGCATCGTCAAACTCGACGACGCCGGCCTGTACCTCAGCAAGCGCGCGTCCAGCGCGGCGCAGGCGATCGGTCGCGGCATCCTGCGCGTCGCGCCCTGGCTGATGAAAACCCTGGCGATCGTCGGTACCGCGGCGATGTTCCTCGTCGGCGGCGGCATCCTGACCCATGGCGTGCACGACCTACAGACCTGGATCGACGACGCCGCGAGCGGTCTGGGCGCACTGCCCGAAGTCGGCATAGTGCTCGGCGCGATGTTTCCGACGGCGATCAACGCGGTGGTCGGCATCATCGCCGGCGGCATCGTGGTGGGCATCGTCGCCCTCGTCCGGCGCATGCGCGGCAAGCCCGCGCTCGCGCACTGACCGCGCGCGATCAGCAGGGCAGGACGAACGCGCCGAGCCAGATCATCAGACCGGCGAGCCACAGCCCCAGCATCACCACGCAGGCGCCGAGCAGCCACAACGCGCGCACGCCCGGTCGCAATGCACGGGCGCGACGCCACGTGAACAACGGCGCGGCGAGTCCAATACACACGGCGAGCGCGAGCACGCAGTAGCCGAGCGCCACGAACCAGTCCGGCTTGACCGATTCGACAGGACACTGGGGCATCGCGAACGCCGGCGAAGCGGCGCAGGCCAACAGCGTGGCGATCAGCGATCGGAACGCCGGACTCAAAGTCCCGCCGCCCGCTTCCACAGCAGATTGCGCAGCGGCGGCAGCGCCTGCGCGATACCGAGCGCATGGCTGCGCAGCAGCACCGGCAGCAGCGACTCGTTCGAGTAGGCGCGGTTGATCGATTCGAAGGCATGCGCGGCGACCGCGCTCTCGCTGCGCCGCGTGCGTGCCCAGCGCGCGAGCCGTTGCGGCGCATCCCAGCGCGCGCCACGACGCCGCGCATCGGCGACGCTGTCCGCGAGCCCGATCACATCGCGCAGGCCGAGATTCACGCCCTGCCCGGCCAGCGGATGCACGACATGCGCCGCGTCGCCAATCACCAGTACGCGCCCCTGCAATTGCGCATCGGCCAACTGGCGCCGCAACGGAAACGCGGCGCGTGGCGAGACCGGCGTCAGCGTGCCCAATCGGCCGCCGGACGCGCGCGTCAGTGCATCGCCGAAGGCGGCATCGTCGAGTGCGCGCATGCGCGTCGCTTCATCGGCTGGCAGCGTCCAGACGATCGAACTGCGCCCCTGTTCGACCGGCAGCAGCGCCAGCGGACCGGTCGGCAGGAAACGCTGCCATGCGGTGTCGAGATGCGGCCCGGTGCTGTCGACATAGCCGACTACGCCGGCCTGCGCGTAATCGTGTGCACGGGTGCCGATGCCGGCGAGCGTGCGCAGCGTCGACGCGGCGCCGTCGGCGGCAATCGCCAGACGCGCTTCGATCCGGCTTCCCGCGTCGAGGTGCAGGGTCACGCCGTCGGTGTTCTGCTCCAGGGCCTCCACCTGCGCCGGTGCGCGCACGTCGACACCGGCCGATGCCAGCCGCGCCCACAGCCGGTCGACCAGCAGGCCATGTTCGACGATCCAGCCGAGCTCGCGCATGCCGAGCTGATCGGCGTCGAACACCAGTTCGCTGCCACCGCCCGCGTCCCAGACCTGCATGCGCCGGTAGGGATGCGCGCGCGCCGCGCGGACCTCGCCCCAGGCGCCGACCGAACGCAGCAGGCGGGCGCTGTCGTGCGCGAATGCATAGACGCGCAGATCCGGATTCGCCGCCGACCACGTGGCCGGCGTGCGCGCCTCGACCAGCACCACGTCGAGATCCTGCGCGGCCAGCGCCAGCGCGCAAGCGGCGCCGACCACGCCGCCACCGACGATCACGACATCGCGTCGCTCGCGGCGGCTCATGCGGCGGCTCCACGGCACAGCGCCGGCACGTCGCCGCGATAGCCCATCGCCCCGCCGGCGAGCATCGCCTGCAATGCGGAATCCTGATCGATCACCAGCAGGCCAAGACTGCGCAGCGGCCGCAGCAGACGCGCGGAATTGCCGGTGATCCGCGCGAGGCCGTCAGAGAACGCGAGCGTGCGGCTGCGGTCGTCCTGGCGGCGTGCGGCGTGGCGTTCGAGAAGTCCGGGAGCTCCGGGATCCTCAGCGCCCGCGATGCATTCGGCCAGGGTGAGCGCATCGCGCAGACCGAGATTGAAACCCTGGGCGCCGATCGGATGCAGGCTCTGCGCCGCGTTGCCGACCAGCACGGCGCGCGTGTCGATGCAACGCGCGGCGACGACCCGGCGCGCCGGGTGGCGACTGCGCGGACCGACCGACAGAAAGCGTCCGGCGCGCCAGCCGAAGGCGGCCTGCACACGCGCAAGAAATGCCGCGTCGTCGAGCGCGGCAACCGCATCTGCCTCATCGCTGGCGACACCGTGGACCACACCGTAGTGCCGGTCACCGCGCGGCAGCAGCGCGGTCGGTCCGGTGTCGGTCAGACGCTCGAACGCGCGGCCATCCGGCGCACGCGCCGCGCGCAGGCGCGCGATGAACAGGGTCTGCGCATAGTCGTGGGTTTCAGCGTCGATGCCGAGCGCTGCGCGCACCGCGCTGTCGGCACCGTCGGCGCCGACCACGAGCCGTGCGCGCACACGACGCTCGCCATCCGGCCCGGTGAGCCGGACCACGCGATGATCGTCCCCGGCCCCATCGAAACCGGCGAAGCGCGCCGGCCGGTAACGCACCAGTCGTGGCAGTTCCGCCAGACGCGCTTCGAGCGCTTCACCGAAATCGCGCGCGACCACAACCTGCCCGAACGCGTCGCGGCCGTAGTCCGCCGCGGACAGCTTCACCCGGCCGAAGTCACCGGCCCGGCTGATGTGGATCTCGCGGATCGGCCCGGCCGGCGCGCGTAACTTCTGCAGCACGCCCAGCGCGGTCAGTGCATTGACCGTCGCCTCGGCGAAACTGAGGTTGCGCTCGTCGAAGACCGCCGGCATCGACGCCGGTGGCGTGGCCTCGACCAGCGCGGCATCGATGCCGGCGCGGTCCAGCGCGATCGCCAGACTGGCGCCGACCAGACCGCCGCCGACGATGAGGACCGGGTGCACCGGTTCTGGATGTGTTTCGACCATGCCCGCGATGATACGCGCCGCCCCCTGCGCCCCGCGCTGCGGCTCCGCTAGAATGCAGTCTCGACCCCACGTTGTACCGGAGCTGTCCGATGACCCTCACCGCCCGCCGCGCCACGATCTTCGCCCTGCTGGCCGCGCTGATGGCCGCGACCCGGCTGCACCACTTCGCCGCGATCCCCGATGCTTCGTGGGCGGTGTTCTTCATCGGCGGCTTCTATCTGGCCAACTGGCAGCGCTGGGCGTTTCCGGCACTGATGGTGCTGGCGGTCGCGGTGGACTGGTTCGTGATCAGCAGCCAGGGCCTGTCGTTCTGGCAGCACTACTGCGTCTCACCGGCCTACTGGTGCCTGGTGCCGGCGTATTTCGCGTTGTGGGCCGGTGGCGGCCTGCTGCGTCGTCATCTGTCGGCGTCCGCGCCGGTCGCGATCGGCCAACTGGTCGTCGCGCTCGTCGCCTCGGTCGCGGTCTGCCATCTGCTGGCGCAGGGCAGCTTCTACTGGATCAGCGCCTCGGTCGCCGATCCCACACTCGCCGGCTGGTGGAAGAATTACAGCGACTGGCTGCTGCCGTACATGCGCACCGCCGGCCTGTACGTCGGCGCCGCCGCGATGGCCCACGTGCTGCTGACGCGCGTGCTGCCGAAGCCGACGACCGCTGCCCGTCCGCTGCACGCCGACTGACGTCGCGCGGATGGGCAACCGCCTCTCGAAGATCTACACCCGTACCGGCGACGACGGATCGACCGGGCTCGGCGACGGCGCGCGGGTCGGCAAGGACTCGCTGCGCGTGACCGCCTACGGTACCGTCGACGAGGCCAACTCGACGATTGGCCTGCTGCTGGCCGCCGAGGTTCCCGACGACATCCGCCGCCTGCTGACCACCGTGCAGCACCAGTTGTTCGATCTCGGCGGCGAGCTGTGCATTCCCGGCCACGCCGCGATCGAGGACGCCGACATCGAGCGCCTCGAACAGCAGCTTGATCATTACAACGACGACCTGCCGCCGCTGAAGGATTTCATCCTGCCCGGCGGCGGCGAAGCGGCGGCGCGTTGCCATATCGCCCGCACCGTGGTGCGCCGCGCCGAGCGCGAATCGGTGGCGCTGGCGCGGGTCGAGGCCGTCCGCCCGCAGGCGGTACGCTATCTGAACCGGCTGTCGGACCTGCTGTTCGTGCTGGCCCGGGTGCTTGCACGTGCCAGCGGCCACGGCGAAGTGCTGTGGCACCACGAGCGGCGGCGCTGAGCGATGCACCATCCGGTCGGCTTCGTCGGTGGTGACCAGCGACGGGTACCGGTGTTCTCGCACCCGAGTCTGCTCGACCACGATACCGGGCCCGGACACGCCGAGCGGCCCGAGCGCCTGGCCGCCGTCATCGAGGCGCTGCGCGCCGCTTTCCCCGATCTCGATCTGCGCCAGGCGCCGCCCGCGACCCGGGGCCAACTGCTGCGTGTCCACGACGCCACGCTGCTCGCGACGGTGCTCGATTCGCAGCCGACCGGCCGCATCCCGCTCGACAGCGACACCGTGCTCTCGCCCGGCTCGGCCCAGGCCGCGCTGCATGCGGCAGGCGCCGGCGTGGCCGCTGTCGATGCGGTGCAGGGCGGCAGCGAGCGGCGCGTATTCTGCGCCGTGCGCCCGCCCGGCCACCACGCCACCGGCGACATCGCAATGGGCTTCTGCCTGTTCAACAACATCGCCGTGGCGGCTGCGCATGCGCTCGACCGCTACGGCCTGACCCGGATCTCGATCGTCGATTTCGATGTGCATCACGGCAACGGCACCCAGGCGATCTTCGAGGCCGAACCGCGCGTGCAGTACGTCAGTTCGCACCAGATGCCGCTGTTTCCCGACACCGGCCGGCGCGACGAGCGCGGGGTCGGCAACATCGTCAACCTGCCGCTCACCACCGGCACCGGCAGCCGGCGCTTCTGCGAGGCCTGGCGTGAACGGCTGCTGCCCGAAATCGACGCGTTCGCGCCGCAGTTGCTGATGATCTCGGCCGGCTTCGACGCGCACTGGCGCGATCCGCTGGCCCAATTGCAGCTCGATGCCGAGGATTTCGGCTGGTTGACCGGCGAACTCGTCACCCTCGCCGAGCGGCATTGCGGAGGCCGGATCGTCTCGATGCTCGAGGGCGGATACGATCTGCAGGCGCTGCGCGAAAGCAGCGTCGCACACCTGCGCGCGCTGGCGGGATGATATGTCGCAAGCCCGGATTGCAAAGGGCTCGAAATCGCCGATATCGCAGGTGAACAGGATGTGTGGAGGCTACATTGCCGCTGCACTGTGGATCGGTCATGCTGGCGCCCGTTTTTCCCGCTGAACGGATCAACCGTGCGCACAGCCCTCCGCCTGCTACCTCTACCGTTCTGCATCGCGGTTTCGCTGTCCGCCCACGCCGACGAGCAGCTCCGTCCGAACTACTGGGCGCTGTGTCCGATCGAGGACGCGGTGCCCGCCTTCACCGACGCCCAGGCACCGGTGGGCACGCTCGAACAGCGCGAGGCCCAGCCCACCGACATCGACGGCGATGCCTTCGACGGCCTCGCGGGCGTGGACAGTGATTTCACGGGCAACGTCACCGGCAACGTGACCCTGCGCCGCGGCGACCAGTTTCTTGGCACCGACGACCTGCAGTTCTCGCAGGACGACGGCACCTTCGTCGCCGACGGCAACGTGCGCTACCAGGATCGCGGCATGCGCATCGTGGCCGATCGCGTGGAAGGTGACACGATCGCCGAGTCCTACCGTATGGACAGTGTGCAGTACCAGCTGACCGCGCGCCGCGGCAACGGCGGCGCCGACCATATCCGTATGGACGGCACCGTCGGCGCCCTGCTCGGCTCGACGTACTCGACCTGCCCGCCCAGCGACCGCTGGTGGGAACTGAAGGCCGGCCAGATCGACATCGACACCGACATGGGCATGGGCACCGCGCGCAGCGCGACTTTGCGCGTGGGCAAGGTGCCGGTGCTGTACGTGCCGTGGTTCCGCTTTCCGATCGATGAGCGCCGCCTGTCGGGCCTGCTGTTCCCGCGCATCTCGCAATCCGGGCGCAACGGTTTCGACTACACCCAGCCGATCTACCTCAACCTAGCGCCGAACTACGACATGACGCTCGAGCCACGCTTCATGAGCCGGCGTGGCGTGCAGCTGGGGACCGAGTTCCGGTACCGGAACGGAGGTGGCGGAGGCGAATTCGATTTCGCCTACCTGCCGTCCGATCGCCTGGCCCGCGATGATCGCGATATCGAGCGCGACGAAGTGCCTATTGCAGAAAATCGCAGAAAAGACGATCGCCACCTGTTCAATTACGTCGGTCGGCAAGCCATCAATCGGACCTGGCAGGCTCGCGCGAATCTGACGCATATGAGCGATCCACGATATCTCGAGGATTTCAGCAACAACATCGAGGGCCTTTCCAGCACCTCCACGCGCAGCACGTTGGGCGTGTTCGGACGGGGTTTGTACTGGAATGCCGCCATCGGTGCGGACTATCAGCAGCTCACCGACTACACCTTGGCGGAAAGCAGGCTCGCGTATCACCGGCTCCCGTACGCGCAGGTCAGCTGGGAGCAACCCGTCGGAAGTCTGTTCGTGGCGGGCCTCAACGCCGAGGCGACAAAGTTCAGCCACCTGGATTCGGACGCAAGGCCGGGTGGCGCCCGGGTCGACGTCAAACCCTACATCAGCATGCCGCTGGAAGGCGCGAGCTGGTTCGTGCGCCCTACCGTGGCATGGCGCTATACCGGCTACGACCTCTCGAACGAACTCGCCGCACAGATCGCTCGCACCAACGGCGGGGGCAATCCCAATGAATCGCCCAGCCGGAATCTTCCGATTGCATCTGTTGATGCCGGTCTCTTCTTCGACCGGAATACAAGCTTCCGGGGCGAACAGTTCCTGCACACGCTCGAGCCGCGCGTGTTCTTTCTCCACACCCCGTACCGGGACCAGTCCGAGCTGCCTGTATTCGATACACGCGACCTGACCTTCAGCTGGGGGCAGCTGTTCCGAGACAATCGCTTCTCTGGTGCGGATCGCCAAGCCGATGCAAATCAGATCACGCTGGCGACAAGTACTCGCCTGATCCGAGAATCCGACGGCATGGAAAAACTGTCGGCAAGCGTCGGCCAGATCTTCTATCTGGACGATTCACGGGTTTCACTGCCCAACCGGGCGCCGATCGAGCGCGGTCGCTCGGCCTGGGTCGCTGATACGACCTACGCGGTGAACGACCGCTGGACCATCGGTGCCAGCTACCAGTGGGACCCCAAGAGCCGCCAGGAAGACCTGGCCAGCCTGCGCACGCGTTATCTCATCGGCGACGAAGGCATTGCGAACTTCTCGTATCGCAGCCGAGGCGACCTGCTCGAGCAGGTCGATCTGTCGTTCCTGTATCCAATCTCGCCAGCGTGGAGTGTCATCGGTCGGTATTACTACTCGCTGACCGACAACCGGCTGCTCGAGGGCATCGCAGGCTTCCAGTGGGACAGCTGCTGTCTGGCAGCTCGCGTCGTGGCCCGTCGTTATCTCCGCAACCGCCAGGGCGAGATGAACAACGCCATCATGTTCGAACTTGAACTGAAGGGTCTGGGCTCGGCCGGACCCAACACGGAAGACCGTTTGCGCCGTGCTATTCTCGGTTATTACCGCGATGATCTTTATCTTGTGCCGCCGTCCGAGCTGCGCGACAGCGACGACGATGAGACCCTGACCCCCGGCCTGAGCCAATGAAGACACTGATCTATTCCCTCGCGGCCGCTGCCGCGCTGTTCGCATCGACTGCGCACGCCCAGGATCTCCAGCCGCTCGACCGCATCGCCGCGGTCGTCGACGAAGACGTGATTCTCGCCAGCGAACTCGAGCGCGCTGTCGCCAACATCCGCGGCCAGTACGCCACCCGACAGGACCAGCTGCCGCCGCAGGAAATCCTCGAGCGCCAGGTGCTGGAGCGTCTGATCACGATGCGTCTGCAGACCGCGAACGCGCAGCGCACCGGCGTGCGCGTCAGCGATCAGGAAGTCGACCAGGCCATTGCGGCGATCGCCCAGCAGAACAACTTCTCGATGGATCAGCTGCGCCAGCAGCTGGCGGGCGACGGCATGTCGTTCGACGACTTCCGCGCCTCGCTGCGCGAGGAGCTGATGATCCAGCGCATGCGCCAGCGTTTCGCCCAGACCCGCATCTCGGTCAGCGACGCTGAAGTCGATGCGGCACTGTCGGCTGAGGCGACCGGCGCGCAGTACCGCCTGGCGCACATCCTGGTGGCGCTGCCGGAAGGCGCGACGCCTGAGCAGATCCAGACCGGCCAGCAGAAGGTCGACGGCATCAAGTCGCTGCTCGACCGCAACGAGATGGAATTCTCGGCCGCGGCGGTGCGCTACTCCGACAGCCCGAACGCGCTGGAAGGTGGCGATCTGGGCTGGCGCCGTGCCGACGAAATCCCGGCCGCATTCGCCACCGCCGTCACCAGCCTGCAGCCCGGCCAGACGATCGGCCCGATCCGTGGTCCCAGCGGCTTCCAACTGCTGCAGCTGGTCGACCGCCGCGAAGCCGCGCAGTCGGCCGATGCCGGTTCGGTCACGGAGTACCAGGCGCGCCACATCCTGATCCGCAGTGAGCCGGGCGACGACGCTGCGTCCAAGGCGCGCGCCGACGGCCTGCGTGCCCGCCTCGTCGGGGGTGCCGACTTCGCCGAAGTCGCGCGTGAGGACTCCGAAGACAACGCCACCAAGGCCAACGGCGGCGATCTCGGCTGGTTCACCCAGGACGAGTTCGGCCCCGATTTCGGCGGCCAGGTCGCGGCGATCGGCGACGGCGACATCTCCGAGCCCTTCCGCACCCAGGCCGGCTGGCATATTGTCCAGCGTCAGGCCACGCGCCAGGCGGCCGGCAACGACAACAACCGCCGGGCCCAGGCGCGCGAGGCCATCGGCCAGCGCAAGCTCGAGGACGAGTGGGACCGCTACGTGCGCGAACTGCGCGGCGAAGCCTATGTCAGCGTCCGCGTCGGTCCGAACCGCGATCCCGAGATCGGCAGCGGCGGCTGATGACCCGCCCCAGACTGGCGCTGGTCCCGGGTGAGCCGGCCGGCGTCGGTCCGGAGCTCTGCATACGCGCCGCCTGGCGCGCCTGGGACTGCGACCTCGTCGCGATCGGCGACCGTCCCACCCTGCAACGCGCGGCCGATGCGATCGGCCTGTCGATCGCCTTCACCGATGCGCAAGCCACCGACGTGGCGCCCGGCACCCTGCGCCTGATCGAACTGCCGCACGCTGCGGCAACCGTCTTCGGCGTCCCTGATCCGCGCAACGCGCGCAGCGTGCTCGATGGCCTGCTGCACGCCGCGACCTGCTGCCGCGACGGCCGCTTCGATGGCATGGTCACCGGCCCCGTGCACAAGGCGACGATCAACGAAGGCGGCGTGCCCTACACCGGCACCACCGAACTGCTGGCGCGCGACGCCGGCTGCGATGTCGTGATGATGCTGGCCAACCCGACGCTGCGTGTCGCACTGGCGACCACGCACCTGCCGCTGCGCGACGTGCCCGACGCGATCACCGCGCCGCTGCTGGAGCGCGTGATCGGGATCCTCGACGCCGCGTTGCGCACCGACTTCGGAATCGCCGCGCCCCGCATCGCGGTGCTCGGCCTCAATCCGCATGCCGGCGAAGCCGGCCATCTGGGCCATGAGGAGATCGAGACCATCACGCCAGTGCTCGAACGCCTGCGCGCGCGGGGCCTGCTGCTTGACGGGCCGCTGCCGGCGGATACCGCGTTCCTGCCCGCGCGTCTGGCCAACGTCGACGCGGTGCTGGCGATGTATCACGATCAGGGCCTGCCGGTGCTCAAATACAGCGGCTTCGAGTCCGCAGTGAACCTCACCCTCGGCCTGCCCTACCCGCGTGTCGCGGTCGACCACGGCACCGCGCTGGAACTCGCCGGCAGCGGCCGCGCCGATCCATCAAGCCTGTTCGCCGCGATCACCCAGTGCGCCGCGCTCGGCCGCAACCGCAGGCGCGCGTCGTGAGCGCCAACGACATGATCGGCTGGGACGACTTCATGCGCGTCGATCTGCGCGTCGGCCGTGTGGTGTCGGCCGAGCCGTTCCCCGAAGCGCGCCGCCCGGCCTACATCCTGCACGTCGATTTCGGTCCCGAGCTCGGCGTGCGCAAGTCCAGCGCGCAGATCACCGCGCACTACACGCCCGAGACGTTGATCGGTCGGCTGGTGGTCGGCGTGGTCAATTTTCCGCCCAAGCAGATCGGGCCGCTGATGTCCGAATGCCTGGTCACCGGCTTCCACGATGCCGACGGCCACGTGCGCCTGTGCATGCCCGACGGCGACGTCGCGCCCGGCACGCGCCTGCTGTGATCTTCCTTTCCGTACGCCCTGGCCTGACCACACGATGATGCGTTCCCCAGCCGCCCCCGGCGCGTTCTCCGAGCCGCCGAAGAAATCCCTTGGCCAGAACTTCCTGCACGAGCGCGGCGTCGTGGATCGCATCGTGCTGGCGGTGAATCCGCAGCCGGGCGACCGGCTCGTCGAGATCGGCCCAGGCCAGGGCGCGATGACCTTTCCGCTGCTCAAGCGCCACGGCGCGCTGACCGCGATCGAGTTCGATCGCGATCTGCTCGAGCCGCTGACGCTGCAGGCCGCCGCGCATGGCGAACTGGAGCTCATCCACGCGAACGTGCTCGACGTCGACTTCACCGCGCTCGCGGGCGACGCGCCGATCCGCCTCGTCGGCAACCTGCCCTACAACCTGTCCTCGCCGATCCTGTTCCACGCGCTCGACCATGCGGCGGTCGTCACCGACATGCATTTCATGTTGCAGAAGGAAGTCGTCGAGCGCATGGCGTCCGGCCCGGGCAGCAAGGTCTACGGGCGGCTCAGCGTGATGCTGCAGGCCTATTGCGAGGTCACGATGCTGTTCGTCGTCGGCCCCGGCGCATTTCGTCCGCCGCCGAAGGTGGATTCGGCCGTGGTGCGCCTGAAGCCGCGTCCGGCCGACACCGTCGGCATCGACGATCCGCGGCGCTTCTCCGACATCGTGAAAGCCGCATTCGGCCAGCGCCGCAAGACGCTGCGCAATGCGCTGTCGAATCTCATGGACAGCGATGCGATCACTGCCGCAGGCATCGATCCGCAACTGCGCGCCGAGCAGCTCGCGGTCGCGGATTTCGTGCATCTGGCGAATCATCCGGTGACAACGTAGTCGATGCATTCATGGCCTACGGATACACTGTCTCCAGCATGGACGAGACAGCCGACTACACACTCGAGATCCAGATCGCGACGCGCTTCCTCGACGAGGAATCGACGCCCGACGACGACCGCTACGTGTTCGCCTACACGATCCGCATCCGCAACACCGGCCGCCTGCCCGCGCAGTTGATGGCCCGCCACTGGGTCATCACCGACGCCAATGGCCGGATCGAGGAAGTGCACGGCGACGGCGTGGTCGGCGAACAACCGCGTCTGGAACCCGGCGAAGCCTTCACCTACACCTCGGGCGCGGTGCTTTCGACCGCAGTCGGCACGATGGAAGGCTCCTACGACATGGTCGGTGACGACGGTGCGCAGTTCGATGCGCCGATTCCGCCGTTCACGCTCTCGATCCCGAGAACCCTGCACTGATGGCTGTCTGGGCGATCGGCGATCTGCAGGGCTGCTACGGCCCCACGCAACGACTGCTGGAGGCGATCCGCTTCGACCCGGCGGTCGACCGTCTGTGGTTCTGCGGCGATCTGGTCAACCGCGGCGGCGAGTCGATCGAGACGCTGCGGCTGGTGCATTCGCTGCGCGACAACGTCGTCAGCGTGCTCGGCAATCACGACCTCTCGTTGCTGGCGATCGCCGAGCGGCGCGAGGAAGACCAGCGCAAGGTCAACGCCGATCTGCAGGGCGTGCTGTTCGCGCACGACCGCGACGTGCTGCTCGACTGGCTGCGCGCGTGCCCGCTGCTGCACGTCGACCGCGAGCTCGGCTGGATGATGCTGCATGCGGGGCTTGCGCCGCGCTGGGACGTCGAACTCGCGCAGCGCCATGCGCGCGAGATCGAACACAAGCTGCGCGGTCCGGGCTACAAGAAGCTGCTGCGCAACATGTACGGCGACCGCCCCGCGTGGTCGCCGAACCTGACCGGCTACGACCGCGACCGCGCGATCATCAACGTGTTCACGCGCATGCGGTACTGCTCGCCGCGCGGACGCATCGCGTTCGAGGAAAAGGGCACACCCGGTACCCAGCAGCCCGGTATCTATCCCTGGTTCGAAGTGCCAGGCCGCGCCGAGCGCGATCTGAAGATCGTCTGCGGCCACTGGTCGACGCTGGGCCTGTTCCTGGGCATGGGTGTGCACGCGCTCGATACCGGCGCGGTCTGGGGCGGCACGCTCACCGCACTGCAGCTCGACGCGGAAACGCTGCATCTGGTGCAGGTGCCCGGCCGTGACGTGTCCGGCCTGCCGCCGCGGAAGGTCCAGGCCTGACGCCGATGCGGGCGCTGGCGCGGCTCGCATTGCTCCTGCTGTTCTCCTGCGTCGCACTGCAGGCGGCCGCGATGCCGTCGCTGGTCGATGCCGCGCGTGCGCAGATCGGCGTCACCGTTCGCTACGACCCGGCCTATGTGCGTCTGTCCTATCCCGGCGGCGACGTGCCCGACGACCGCGGCGTCTGCACCGATGTCATCTTGCGCGCCCTGCGCACGCAGGGCTTGGATCTGCAACGCACGATCCACGAGGATATGCGCAGCGCGTTCGCCGCGTATCCGCGCGACTGGGGCGCCCGCGCGCCCGATCGCAACATCGATCACCGGCGCGTGCCCAACCAGATGCGCTGGTTCGAGCGGCAGGGCTGGCAACGCGAGATCATTGAGAGGCCCGCAGATTTTCTGCCTGGCGACATCGTCGCCTGGCGCCTGCGCAGCGGCCTGTTGCATATCGGAATCGTGTCGGATCGCCGCAGCACAGCGGGCACCCCGTTGATCCTGCACAACATCGCCCGTGGCACGCGCGAGGAAGACCTGTTGTTCGATCACACGATCATCGGCCACTACCGGCCGAAGCTACCAGCTGTGCGCACCGCGCGCTGATCAGGCGCGGCGGTACTCGACGAAATCGAATGCGTACGCGTGCCGCGCATCGGCCGCATGCGAGCTGCGCGAGACCTCGTGCCACGTCGCAATATCCCAGACGGGAAAGAACGCATCCGCGCCGTCCACCACCGTGTCGACATGGGTCAGCTGCAGCACATCCGCGTGCGGCAGCGCGAGCGTGTAGATCTCCCCGCCACCAATCACGCACAACTCCCGCGCGTCCTGCGCGGCCGCCACGGCAATCGCCTCGTCGAGCGTCGCAACGGCCTGCATCCCGTCGAACGGCACGCGCCCACTCCGGGTCAGCACCAGGTTGGTCCGTCCGGGCAGCGCGCGCCCCAGCGATTCGGCCGTGCGTCGGCCCATCAGCACCGGCTTGCCGAGCGTCAGCGCCTTGAAGTGGCGGAAGTCGTCGGGCAGATGCCAGGGCATGGCATTGCCGCGGCCGATCGCGCGATGGCGGTCCAGCGCCGCGACGAGGACCAGCGCGGGCCGGCTCATTCGGCCTCCGGCGCGACGCACCGGCAACTCATACCGCGATCGGCGCCTTGATCGCCGGTGCCGGATCGTAGCCTTCGATCGCGATGTCGTCGAAGCGGAACCCGAACAGATCGGAGATGTCCGGATTGAGCCGCAGCGTCGGCAACGCGCGCGGGGCGCGGGTCAGCTGCTCGCGCGCCTGCTCATAGTGATTCGAATACAGATGCGCATCGCCGAGCGTGTGCACGAAATCACCGACACCCAGGCCGGTCACCTGCGCGACCATGTGGGTCAGCAGCGCGTAGCTGGCGATGTTGAACGGCACACCGAGGAAGATGTCGCCGCTGCGCTGGTAGAGCTGGCAGCTGAGCTTGCCGTCGACAACATAGAACTGGAACAGCGCGTGGCAGGGCATCAGCGCCATCTCCGACAGCTCGCCGACGTTCCAGGCACTGATCACCAGACGACGCGAATCGGGATTGCGGCGGATCTCGTCGACCAGCCACTGCATCTGGTCGATCGTGCGGCCGTCGGCCGTCGTCCAGCGCCGCCACTGCTTGCCATAGACCGGACCCAGTTCGCCATCGGCGTCGGCCCATTCGTCCCAGATGCTGACCTTGTTGTCTCGCAGGTAGGAGACGTTGGTGTCGCCCTGCAGGAACCACAGCAGCTCGTGGATGATCGAGCGCAGGTGCAGCTTCTTCGTCGTCACCAGCGGGAAACCGGCATTGAGGTCGTAGCGCATCTGCCAGCCGAACACGCTGCGCGTGCCGGTGCCGGTGCGGTCGGACTTCTCGGCGCCGTGCTCGAGGACGTGCTGCAGCAGATCGAGGTACTGCTTCATCGCGATCTCCGGATCAATCGGGGCGATGCATGCATCGCTTACTTCGTCTCGACGGTCGCCGAGGGCGGCACCGGCTGCAGGGTCGGCGCGCTACGCGAACGCCACAGCAGGAACAGGCCCAGCGCGATCAGCGGCAGCGACAGCACCTGGCCCATCGTCAGCCAGCCAAACGCCAGATAGCCGAGTTCGGCATCGGGCACGCGGACGAACTCGACGATGAAGCGGAACACGCCATACAGCAGTGCGAACAGGCCCGACACCGCATAGCGCGGGCGCGGCTTGCGCGAGAACCACCACAGCACGACGAACATCACCAGGCCTTCGAGAAACGCCTGGTAGAGCTGAGAGGGATGGCGGGCGAACTGGTCCAGCGCGCCGCTCGCAAATTCGCTCTGCAGGCGCTCGGCCGACCAGCCGCGGAACGCGGGATCGGTCGGGAACACCACGCCCCAGCCGGCCTGCGTGTACTTGCCCCACAACTCGGCGCCGATGTAGTTGCCGACACGGCCCAGACCGAGACCCGGCGGCACCCACGGCGCAACGAAATCCATGACGTCGAAGAAGTGCAGACCCTGCCTGCGTGTCCACCACCAGGCCGCCGCCAGCACGCCGAGCAGGCCGCCGTGGAAGCTCATGCCGCCGTCCCAGACCTTGACCAGCATCAGTGGGTCGCGCAGCAGATCGCCGAAGGCATAGAACAGCACGTAGCCGATCCGGCCGCCCAGGATCACGCCGAGGATGCCGTAGAACAGCAGATCGCCGAACTGCTCGACATTGACACCCGGCAGGCGCCCGGCGCGGATGCGGCTGCGTCCGAGCAGCCACGCGGTGCCGAAGGCCAGCAGGTACATCAATCCGTACCAGTGGATCGACGGCTGGAAGGCGCCCACCTGTGGTAGGTGGACCGCGATCGGATCGATCTGGTGGAGGATCGTCATCGGATCAGCGCGGCATCGGATCGGTCGGCTCGTCCACCGGCGGCGTGCGCTCGCCGCGCACGCGCATCGCGTTGCGCTTGGCCCACAGGTTCAGCATCTCGACGGCGGCCGAGAAGCCCATCGAACCGTAGATGTAGCCCTTCGGGATGTGCAGACCGAAACCATCGAGCAGCAGGTAGATACCGATCAGCACGATGAAGGTCAGCGCCAGCATCTTCACCGTCGGGTTCGCGTCGATGAACTTGCCCAGCGGCTGCGCCGCCAGCAGCATCACCGCCACCGCCAGCAGGATCGCGCAGACCATCACCGGCACGTAGTCGCCGGCCATGCCGACGGCTGCGATCACCGAATCCAGCGAGAACACGATGTCGATGACCGCGATCTGTGCGATGACCGCGCCGAAAGAAGCGGTCGCCTTGCCGACCGTGCCGTGCGCTTCGCCGTCTTCGCCCTTGAGCTGCTCGCGGATCTCCATCGCGCCCTTCACGATCAGGAACAGACCACCGAGGATCAGCACCAGATCGCGGACCGAGATGCCGCGGCCGAACAGTTCGAACAGCGGTTCGGTCAGACCGGCCAGCCAGGCCAGCATCAGCAACAGGCCGATGCGCGTGATGCACGCGACCGCGATACCGAACTTGCGCGCGAACTCGCGCTGTTCGACCGGCAGCTTGGACACCGCGATCGAGATGAAGACCAGGTTGTCGATGCCGAGCACGATTTCGATCGCACTGAGCGTGATCAGCAGGATCCAGACCTGCGGGTCGGTAATCAGTTCCATCATCGGTGACACATCCTCATTGAGATTCGATCGGCGCAGCGCCCGGCCGTCACCACGCTCACAGCCAGCGCGGCAGCAGGATCAGGCCCCATACCACCAATACATTGACCATCGTGACGAACACTGCGGCCGAGCCCATGTCCTTGGCCCGACCCGCGAGTTCGTGGAATTCGGGGCCGTAACGCTCGATCACGGCTTCGATCGCCGAGTTCAGCAGTTCCACGGCCAACACCAGCAGACAACTGCCGAGCAGCAGCGCGCGCTCCACACCATCGACACCCAGCCACAGCGCCAGCGGCGCGAGCGCCACCAGCAGATACACCTCGAGCCGGAACGAGGATTCGTGCAGCCAGGCCGCTCGCAGCCCCTGACAGGACCAGACAGCGGCCTGGAACATGCGGACGAATCCGCGCGGGCGATGGCCGATCCCGTCCGCCATCGTTCACCGCATCCATCGGACGGCACAGCGCGCGGTGCGCGCCACGCTGCGGCCAGGCGCGGGCCGCGAAACAGTCGAAGACATGGTGGGCCGGGGGCATCGGGCAGTCGCGTTGTGGCAATTCTGACACATCGCCCGCAAGGCGACGGCGGTCCAGGTTTGCATTGGCGGGCGACGGCTGTTTGACTGGCTGGCGGATATTCCAGGAGCGACCCCATGCGAATCCATCCGGTTTTCCGCCGTTTCGGGCTCCGATGCGCCACCGCGCTGCTTGCCGCCGGCCTGCTCGCGGGCTGCGCGACGAGCGGCGGCATGCCCACCCTGGATCCGGTGTCCTCGCCCGAGTGGGCCACCGACATGGCGCGCTTCGCCGCGCAGGACGCTGCGACGCCCCCGCCCGAACGCCCCATCGTGTTCACCGGCAGCTCGTCGGTGCGGATGTGGGAGACGCTGGCTGCCGATTTCCCCGATGTCACCGTACTCAACCGCGGCTTCGGTGGTTCGCAGGTCCGCGACGCGGTCTGGTATGCGGATGAGGTCGCGCTGCGCTACCGGCCGCGCCAGATCGTGCTCTATGCCGGCGACAACGACATCGCCGAGGGCCGTTCGGCCACGCAGGTCCTCGCCGACACGCAGGCCTTCGTCACCCGTGTCCGCGCGTCCCAGCCGGGCACGCCGATCGCCCTGCTCGGCATCAAGCCCAGCCCCTCGCGCGCGAACCTGCTGGACGTGCAGCGCGACGCCAACACCGCGCTGCGCGACTGGGCCGCGACCCAGCGCAACGTCGCCTATGTCGACGTGTTCACGCCGATGCTCGATGCCGACGGTGTGCCGCGCGAAGATCTGTTCATCGCCGACCGGCTGCACATGAACGCGGCCGGGTACGCAATGTGGCGGGACATCATCGGGCCGTATCTGGTGCGGTGAGCCCGCCGACCGGATCCGGCCAGCGGGAAGCACCGCTTCCCCGGGCATACGCCCGTCGCGGCTTCACTTCCGCGAAACTCCTGCTGGGCCAGTCTGTCAGTGCCTGTTTTCCACAGGAAATCCCAATGCGCAATCCCGTTTATGCAGCCTGTGCTGCCCTGATACTCGGAGCCGTCATGCAGCCACTCTTCGCCCAGTCCACCGTCGCTCCGCAGCATCCGGGTGACCCGGGCTACGAGGCACTGCTGGAGATGGCGACCGCGCCGGTCCGTGATGCCTTCGGCCCCTCGGTCCAGGTGGACGTGGAACGGCTCGACCGCCTCGGCCAGTGGGCATTTCTGCAGGGCACGTTGCGGGACGTGGACGGGGGACGCCCGGACTACGCCGGCACAGCGTATGCCGCCCGGGCAGAGCAAGGCGGCATGTCCGACGTATACGTCGCGTTGCTGCGCTCACCCGCCGGCGCCGGAACCGGGACCGATCCGGCACCCGCCGCGGACGATCCGGCCGCGCCGCCGGACCAGGCGGATGCATCGGCCGCGCCATCCACGCCGGATCCACAGGCACGCGACGCCAAGCCGGTCGAATGGACGCTGGTGGACCATTCGATCGGTCCTTCGGACGTCAGCTGGCTGACCTGGCCGCAGGCGTACGCCGCACCCCGCCAGCTGTTCGGATTCTGACGTCCACAACGGCGACGGCCGACATGTTGTCGGCCGTCGGTCCGCGTCACCGTGACCACGCTCAACGCGGCGGCGTGATGATCTCGTAGTTGCCCGATGCGCCACCCCAGCTTATCCGCTGGGACCCGTCGGCATTGACATTGTTGGAACCGATGAACTTCGGCTGGCCGTTCTCGAAACCGGCGAACAGCACGACGTGCGACTGGCCATCGCGTTGCATCAGCACCACATCGCCCGGTTGCGCGTTCTGCAACGAGACAGTCTGCCAACCGTCGCCCTTGAGATTGTTCGCCAACTGGTCCACGGACGCGCTCGCCTGGCCGGGTTCGATCAGGCCGGCCTTCTGCAGTACGGCCGACACGAAGTTCGCGCAGTTGACGTTGTTCGGCACCCAGGATTCCATCGGCAATTCATCGCTGTGTTTCAGCTCGCCAGCGTTGCGGCCGATGAACTGCTCGGCGATCGCGGCGGCATTGTTGCTGCCGCCCGCACCATCGGGGCCGGCAACCGGCCCGGTGCCCGCGACGCCGCCAGTGTCAGGCCGGCCGCCTGCGCCTGCCGAACCCGGAACGACCAGCGTGTCCCCGGCGTAGATCAGATCGGGATTGCTGATCTTGCTGTTCGCGTCCATCAATGCGTCGACGGATGTGCCGTAACGCGCCGCGAGCGCGGACAGCGTGTCGCCCCACGCGATGTTGTGTGTTGCGCCTCCCACTGCGGTCATGTGCCTTGCCTCCAGTCCGGAACCGATGGCCATGGCAGAAACGCCTGCGCGGCCGATGTCCCAGCCTCGCCTGCGCGACGGCGCCGCTCAATCTGGGGAAGACCCTTGGTTGTCCGGGGCGGCGTGTTCAGCGAGGAGAACGCCGGGCGGCGCGTGCGCACCGCCCGCGCGTTCACTGCTGCCGCAATGCATCGATCGGATCGAGCTCGGATGCCTTGCGCGCCGGGTAATAGCCGAAGAACAGGCCGGTCGCGACCGAAAATCCAGCCGCCAACAGCACGACCTGGCTGTTGAGCGCGGTCGGCAGATCGCTGAAGCGACCGACCAGCAACGCACCACCAACACCGATCGCGATGCCCAGCACGCCGCCGCCGAGCGAGAGCAGCATGGCCTCGGCGAGGAATTGCCGGCGCACGTCGGTGGGTCCGGCGCCGACCGCCATGCGCAGGCCGATCTCGCGGATCCGCTCGGTCACCGACACCAGCATGATGTTCATGATGCCGATACCGCCGACGATCAGCGAGATCGTCGCGACCGCGCCCAGCAGCAGCGACATCAGGCGCGTCGTGGCAGTGCGCGTCGCGACGATCTCGGAAATGTTGCGCACGCTGAAATCGTCGTCCGCGCCGGGCGCGATGCGATGGCGCTGCCGCAGCAGCGCTTCCACTTCACCCTGCACGTAGGGCAGATCGTCGGCGTTGCCGACAGTCAACGCGATCTGCATCACCGCGCCGGCCGGCATGCCCATCGCCCCGAGCAGGCGCCGACGCCCAGTCTCGAGCGGCACCATCATCACGTCGTCCTGGTCCTGGCCGAAGCCGCCCTGGCCTTTCGAGTTCAAGACGCCGACCACCACGAACGGCGTGCGCCCGATGCGCACCGTCTGACCGACGCCACTGTCCTCGCCGAACAGTTCGCGCCGCAGGGTCTCGCCGATGATCACGTTCTTGCCGGCGCCGCTGTAATCCTGCGGCTCGAAGCCCGCGCCGTCGACGATCGTCCAACCGTTGATCTCGAAGAAATCCGGCTGCACGCCTTGCCAGCTGCTGGCCCAGTTCTTCTCGGCGAACACGACCTGGCTGCTGCCCCGCAGCGAACCCGACACCAGTTGCACTTCGGGAATCTCACCGCGGATCGCCTCGGCGTCGCCCTCGTTCAACGTGAAGAAACTGCTGCCGGCCTGACGTGCGCCGCCGGGCGTACGCCGCGAGCCGGGCGAGATGTCCAGGCGCTGCGAACCCAGACCGGAGACCATGCGGTCGATCTCGGCCTGCGTGCCCTGGCCCACCGACACCATCACGATGACCGCGGCGATGCCGATGATCACGCCCAGCGAAGTCAGCGCGCTCCGCATCCAGTTGCCGCGCAACGCGAAGATCGCGGTCCGCAGCACGTCGAGAAAGGTCATGGCGCAGCTCCGGTGTGCGCATGCGCGCGCGTGTCGTAGGGACCTTCCTCATGCAGTTCGCCGTCGCGCATGACGAAGGTGCGGTCGGCATGCGCGGCGACGTCGGGATCGTGGGTGATCAGCACGACGGTGTGGCCGTCGTCGCGCAGTCGCTTGAACAGGCTCAAAATTTCCTCGCCGGTCTTCGTGTCCAGTGCACCGGTCGGTTCGTCAGCCAGCAGCACCGGCGGCCGGTTGATCAGCGCGCGCGCGATCGCGACACGCTGCTGCTGGCCGCCCGACAGTTCACTGGGCCGGTGGCTGCCGCGGTTCTCCAGCCCGACCGCCTCCAGCGCCTCGCGCGCCCGCTCGGCGCGCTCCTCGGTCGGCACGCGCGCGTAGCCGAGCGGCATCGCGACGTTCTCCAGCGCGGTCATGCGCGGCAGCAGGTTGAAGCCCTGGAACACAAATCCGATCTTGTCGCGGCGCAGCTCGGCCAACTGCTCTCGATCGAGCGTGGCGACATCGATGCCGTCGCACAGGTATTGCCCGTCCGTGGGCGTGTCGAGACAGCCGACCAGGTTCATCAATGTCGACTTGCCAGAACCCGACGGGCCCATGATCGCGACGAACTCGCCATGCGCAATCGACAGGGACACCGCCTTGAGCGCGACGACCTCGGCCTCGGTGCCGGCGGAATACACCTTTTCCAGCGCGCGGGTCTCGATGATCGGCGGCCGGGTGACGGGCTGCAGCGGAACGGCCATCGTGCTCATCGGTTTGCCGCACGCTCGCCGGTGACGAGCAGGTCGCCTTCTGAAATGCCACCTGAAATCTCGGTCATGCTGCCGTCGCTGGCGCCCAGACGCACCGGCACAGCCACGCGACGTCCGTCGACCAGGCGGTAGAGGGTGACGCGGGTCGCACCGACGGTCGCCGCCAGGGTGCGGTTCCACTCTGCGCGCTGGCGCGCGTCCAGCGTCGCGGTAAACGCGGCAAAGGTCTGCTGGAAGCGGTCCATCATCCGCTGGCGGATCTGCGCCTGGACACTGGGATCGCGGCCGCCACCGCCCATCACCCTCATGCCCGCCGGCGGCCCGCCGGCGGCATTGCCGCGCTGCCCCCCCGAAGCGCCGCCGGCCCGCGGCGCCTGCTGACGCTCGCGCATCGCGGCGAGGGCACTGTCGAACGCGGCCTGCTGCTGCGGGGTGAGCTGCATCGCGGCCGCAGCAGCGACGAGATCGTCGGCCAGTCCGCCACCACGCGGCGCAGCCGCCGCTTCCGGGCGTGCGGCCGCAGCGATGTCGGCAGCATCCGCCGGCCGGTAACGCAGCGCCGCGTTGGCGATCTTCAGCACGTCCTCGCGGTTGCTGACCTCGATCTCGGCATTCACCGTCAGGCCGGGCAGCAGCGTGCTGTCCGTGTTGTCGACCGCGACCACCACCGGATAGGTCACCACGTTGTTCGTCGTCGTCGCCGACAGGCGCACCTGCTCGACCTTGCCCTGGAAGCGGCGATCCTCGAACGCGTCCGCGGTGAACGTCACCGACTGCCCGGCCTGCACCTTGCCGATGTCGGCTTCGTCGACGGCCAGTTCGATGCGCATCTTCGACAGGTCTTCAGCGATCTGGAACAGCTCCGGCGCGGTCATGCTGGCCGCCACGGTCTGCCCCGGCTCGATCGAACGCAACAGCACCACGCCGTCGACAGGCGAGCGGATCACCGTGCGTTCCATGTTGATGCGCGAGGTCTGCGTGGATGCGGTCTGCTGCACGATCTGCGCCTGCGCGGAGTTCGCCTGCGCCTTGGCCTGGTCGAGCGCGGCGCGTGCCAGATCGACATCGCTGCGCGCGACCAGTTGCTGACCCGCCAGTGATGCCTTGCGGTCGTAATCGAGCTGCGCGTTGCGCAGCGCCGCCTGGGCCTGCGCCAGCGAGGCACGCGCGCTGTTGACCTGCGCCGACCCCTGCTCGATCTGCGCCTGGTAGGTCGACGGGTCGATACGCGCCAGCACCTGGCCCTGCGTGACCGGATCGTTGAAGTCGACCAGCACCTCGGTGATCTGGCCCGAGACCTGGCTGCCGACGACCACCGTCGAGGTCGCGCTGAGCGTGCCGGTGGAGGAGATCACCACGCGGATGTCGCCGCGCTCGACCGGTGTCGTGCGCCAGGCACCTTCCGCGCCGGCAGCACTGCGCTGGGACCAGAACCACAGACCGCCGGCGACGACGGCGGCGATCACGATGACAGGCAAGAACCGCGACACGGCGCGGCGACGGGGCTTGGGACGGGTCGACATGGGTCCGGTCTTGAAGGGCGACTGGAAACGCTAACGCATCGCGTGGCGTGGAGTTGACCGGAAGGCGGAATTTCCTGTGCCGGCGCCAGCACGGCGTCGGCGTCGATTCAGATCATGCGGTCGCCAAGCACGATGGTGACCGTGGTGCCTTCGCCCGGCGCACTGTCGAGCGCGACCGGCCAACCGAAACGCGTGCCCAGGCGACGCACGATCGACAGGCCGATCCCCTTGCCCGACTGCGAGAACGGATCGGCGCGGTAGAACGGGTCATAGACGCGCTTGAGTACGTCCGGCGTCATGCCGATGCCTGTGTCGCGGACGACGATGCGGTCGCGGTCGACAATGACTTCTACGCCGCCGGTCTCGGTGAACGCCCAGGCATTGCGCAACAAGTGCCCGATCATCACGCCGAGCACGCGAGGCGGCGCGTCGAGCCGCGGCCGCCCCTGGATGTCGAGCGTCAGCAACAGCTGCTTGCCCTCGAACAGCGGCCGCACCTTGTCGATCTCCTCCTCGACCACGTCGACCACGTCGAACACTTCGCTCAGCGGCATGACGCCGCGCTCACGCGCGAGCACCAGCAGCGCGTCGATCACTGCCTCCATGTCCTGGGTGGCGCGACGGATACGCAGCAGCGGACGCTGCTGGTGCGGCGGCGTCGCCGGATCGGCGGCGATCATGTCGCTGGCAACGCGGATGACCGTCAGTGGCGTGCGCAGTTCGTGGCTGGCGTCGCGAGTGAACTCGCGTTCCCGGCGCATGAAAGCACCGATGCGGTCGCCGAGGCCATGCAGCGCGCTGGTCAGCGCCTGCGCTTCGCGGCCGGCATCATCCTGGGTCGTCAGCGCCACGGGCACGCCCTCGCCGTCGTCGGACGGATTCCAGCGGCCCACTTCGTCGGCCAACCGGTGGATCGGCAACACCATGCGTTTGGACGTGCGGTAGGTCATCCAGGAGACGACGAACATCGTCGCCATCATCAGCAGCGAGAGACCACCCGCGGCCAGCGCGAGGATGCGGTCGAACAGCGACAGCGACGCGGCGAGATACAGGGTGCCGGCATCGCGTCGGTCGACCAGCAGCACGCCTTCGGTGTCGCGCCGCGGCGAGAAGCCATCCGGCGCGCCCTTGAACCACAGCAGATTGGCGACCGCGCGATCGCCGCCGATGATGGCCTGCAGTTCACCGCCACCGGCCGGCATGAAATAGCCCTGCAGGTTCACGCCGAACGGCGGCGGATACGCTGCATCGGTGGCCTTGGCCTGCCACCAGGCATTGGCCTCGGCCTGTAGCCATTGTCGCGCGACGACCTCGCGGCCGACGAAGGCCGCGGTCATCACGCAGACGATCAACGTCATTCCAGCGATGACTGCCTGGAACGTGAACGCGTCGCGGATGCGACTGGGGAGCCCCTGGGGCATCGTCGAACGGCGCGTCGTCGGCTCAGGCCGGCGACTGCTCGATGTCGGCGATGCGGTAACCGGCGCTCTGCACCGTGTGCAGCAGCTGCTTGTCGTAGGGCTTGTCGATGATCTTGCGCAGGTTGTAGAGGTGGCTGCGCAGGGTGTCGGAGTCCGGCAGGCTGTTGCCCCAGATCTCGCGCTCGATCTCCTGACGGTTCACCACGCGCGGCGATTCGCGCATCAGGATCGTCAGCAGCTTCATGCCGATCGGCGACAGCTGCAGCTCGGTGCCGCCGCGCGTGGCGCGCATGCTGGCCGGGTCGAGCACGAGGTCGGCGACCTTGAGCACTTCCGAACCCACCTGGCGACGCTCGCGGCGGATCAGCGCACGCAGACGCGCTTCCAGTTCCTGGATCGCGAAGGGCTTGGTCAGATAGTCGTCGGCGCCCGAGCTCAGCCCGGTCAGTTTTTCGTCGAGCGTGTCGCGCGCGGTGAGCATCAGGACCGGCGTCGACTTGCGCGCGTCCTCACGCAGGCGCTTGCAGACTTCGATGCCGTCCAGACGCGGCAGCATCAGGTCGAGCACGATCACGTCGTAGTTGTTTTCCGTCGCCAGGCGATAGCCATCGAGACCATCGGCGGCGTAGTCGACCTCGAAACCGCGACCTTCCAGGTATTCGCCGACCATCTCGGAAATATTGCGGTTGTCCTCGACGATGAGGACGAGGCCTCCGGGTTCCTGACCTGCGCGCATGAACGACTCCGTAGCTGGGTGCGTGTGGATTAAGCTTTGTGAATTTCCCACTTTCACGGTGCAGGATTCGTGAAGATTTCGTGGATGGCCCGCGTCACGACGGGCTTGGCGCTACGATCTGCGCCGTCCCTCGCCCCTTCGGAAATCCCCTCATGCCCGGCTACGAGCGCTATCTGCCCATCCTGTTGCTCGTGGGCTCGAACATCTTCATGACGTTCGCCTGGTACGGGCATCTCAAGTACCGCAGCGTGCCGATCCTGACCGTCATCGTCGTCAGCTGGGGCATCGCGTTCTTCGAATACATGCTGATGGTGCCGGCGAACCGGATCGGCGCGGCGGTCTATTCGGCGCCGCAGCTCAAGGGCATGCAGGAGGTCATCACCCTGCTGGTGTTCGCGGGGTTCTCGACCTGGTATCTGGGCCAGCCGCTGAAGTGGAACCACTGGGCGGGCTTCGCGCTGATCGTGGTCGCGGCGTGGCTGATTTTTCTGGAGTAGCTGCGTGCCGCGGCTGCACGCCCCTCACCCCACCACCCGCTCCGCGGGCGGTCCTCCCCTCTCCCGGCGGGAGAGGGGCATCGGCATCTGCCGTCGCTACAAGCAGATGCACGCCACCTGAGGCACCCTCACCCCACCACCTGCTTCGCAGGCGGTCCTCCCCTCTCCCGGAGGGAGAGGGGCGTCGGTGCGTTCCGCCTTCGGCGGAACGATTTTTAGAAGGGGATACGACCGGTCAGGATGTCCTTGAACATCACCCAGTCGCCGATGAAGGAATAGATCGGGTGCCTGAACGTGGCCGGCCGGTTTTTCTCGAAGAAGAAATGCCCCACCCAAGCGAAGGCGTAACCGCAGACCAGCGCAGCCCAGAGCCACATCGGATTGCGCTGCCAGATCGCCACGCCGACCAGCGCCAGCACACCGCAACTGCCGATGAAGTGCAGGCGACGCGACACCGGGTGCGTGTGCTCGCCCAGATAGAACGGATAGAACTCGCGGAAGCTGGCGAAGCGGCGCATGCGTCCTCCCAGGGCAGGCGGTCTATGCACCATTGATCGCACCGGCGCCTGCGCGCGTCAACCGCCGTAAACCTGTTCAACCTCCATCGCGAGCGCCGCCAGGTGGCGTGTGGCGGCGCGCAGCAAGCGCTGCGTGTGGCGATTGCGCGCACCGCACGCGCGCCAGCTGGCAAGCGCAGCAGGAGATTGAACCGGTTCTCAGGTACTGCGCGGAGCAAACATGATTATCGCCATGCCGCCGATACACAGCGCCGCGCCCAGCAGATCCCAGCGGCTCGGCGCGATGCCGTCGACCCGCCACAGCCACAACAGCGCGACTGCCACATACACCCCGCCGTAGGCCGCGTACACGCGGCCCGATGCGGTGGGATGCAGGGTCAACAGCCACACGAATGCGGCCAGCGCCGCGGCCGCCGGCACCAGCAGCCAGGCGCTGCCGTCCTTGCGCAGCCACAGCCAGGGTAGATAGCAGCCCAGGATCTCGAAGAAGGCGGTGGCGACGAACAGCAGCAGCGTCTTCATGCGTCGCGCTCGGCCTGCTTGACCCGGTTCCAGTACGCGTCCTGCGCGTCCAGCGACTGGCCGTCGAGCGCAAGGCCGTCGGCATCGGCCATCGCCTCCATCGCACGGAAACGACGCTCGAATTTCTGATTCGCACGCCGCAGCGCGGCGCCGACATCGACCTTGGCGTGCCGCGCGAGGTTCGCCGCAACGAACAGCAGGTCGCCGAGCTCTTCTTCGAGCCGCTCCTGCGCTGTCGCATCGCCGGGATCAGCAGCGACCGCATCGAATTCCACGCGTACCTCGTCAATCTCCTCGTGCAATTTTTCGATCACCGGCTGCGGACCCGGCCAGTCGAAACCGACGCGCGCGGCGCGCTGCTGCAGCTTCACCGCACGCTGCCATTCCGGCAGGCCGCGCGCGATGCCGGCCAGCGCCGAGGGATCGGTCTCGCCCGCCGCGACGCGTTCCTCGCGCTTGATCGCATCCCAGTTGCGCAGCACGGTCCCGGCATCGTCGGCCGAGACATCGCCGAAGATGTGCGGGTGCCGGCGGATCATCTTGTCGCTGATCGCATCGACGACATCGCCGAACGCGAACGCGCCCTGCTCCTGCGCCATCTGCGCGTGAAAGACCACCTGCAACAGCAGATCGCCCAGTTCATCGCACAGGCCCGGCAGGTCGCCGCGGTCGATCGCGTCGGCGACCTCGTAGGCTTCCTCGATCGTGTACGCGGCGATGGACGCGAAATCCTGTTTGACGTCCCAGGGACAACCGGTCTGCGGATCACGCAGACGCGCCATGATGTCGAGGATGCGATGGATATCGCCGGAGGCATCAGTCACGTCGGACTCCTGGAAGACGGTTGCGGATTGCCTCGATCGCGACAAGCAACTGTGGGAGCGCGCTTGTGCTTGCACCCCGTTTCCGGGGGCGCGCGATGGGGAGTCCAGGCGAAGCGTATCGCGCGCAAGCGCACCCCCCCACCGGCCTGCATTGCGTGCGCAATCATCGAACGCCCGCTCAGATTGCGAGCCAGTCGCGCCATGGCAACGACGGATCGCCCAGCGCGATGAAATCGCCATTGAGAATCGTGTCGCGCTGGTTGTAGCGGAACGGCCGGCCCTGCGGATCGAGCACCACGCCACCCGCGCCTTCGAGGATCGCCTGGCCCGCCGCGGTGTCCCATTCGCTGGTCGGACCGAAGCGCGGATAGACATCCATGCCACCTTCAGCGAGCCGACAGAACTTCAGCGACGACCCCAGCGGCACCGGCGTGACATCGCCGATCCGCTCGAGCAGCGCCGTCGTGCGCGGATCGCGGTGCGAGCGGCTCGCGGCCACGCGCAATGCGAGAGGCGCCGCAGGATCGTGGCGCGGCGCATGCAATGCAGTGTCACGGTCGCCTTCGCGGACGAAGGCGCCATGACCCGGCGCGCCATGCCACAGCGCACCGCTCACCGGCGCCTGGATCACGCCGAACACCGCGACGCCGTCTTCGATCAGCGCGATGTTGACCGTGAACTCGCCATTGCGTTTGACGAACTCGCGCGTGCCGTCGAGCGGATCGACGAGCCACATCCGCGTCCATGCGCGGCGCTCCGCAGCGGGTACGACGACTGCGGATTCTTCGGAGACGATCGGAATGTCGGGCGTCAACGCGCGCAGGCCATCGACGATGACGCGGTGCGCGGCCAGATCGGCAGCGGTCACCGGGCTGGCGTCGGCCTTGCGGATGACGTCGAAGTCTTCGGCGTAGACGGCGAGGATCGCGTCGGCCGCGGCGCGCGCGATCGCGATGACGCCGTCGCGGACCGCTGCGGTGACGGGTCCGGCGGCGTCAGCCACCGTGGTGACGCAGCCAGTCGCGCACGATGAACAGCGCGGCGATCGAACGGCCTTCGGAGAACTCGTCGAGCAGGATCAGCTCGTGCAGCGCATCGAGCTTCCAAGGCACCACGTCGAGTTCTTCGGGCTCGTCGCCGGCCAGGCGTTCGGGATACAGATCGCGCGCAATGACCAGCGTCGCCTGGTGGCTCATGTACTGCGGCGCCAGCGAGATCGACCGCAGTGCTTCGACGCTGCGTGCGCCGTAGCCGATCTCTTCCTTGAGCTCGCGGTTGGCGGCTTCGAGCGCGGATTCACCCGCGTCGATGCGGCCCTTGACCAGGCCCAGTTCGTAGCGATGGAAGCCGGCGGCGTACTCGCGCACCAGCAGCACCGTCTCCGCATCCAGCATCGGCACCACGATCACCGCGCCGTGGCCGCGGCCATGCAGGCGTTCGTACAGGCGCCGTTCGCCGTTGGAGAACTCCAGATCGAGCCGCTCCATGCGGTACAGCGCCGCTTCGTGTTCGGTGACATCGTGGATGGTCGGCAGCGTCCTGCTCATGCGGGCAGGCCCTCGCGTGCACGGGGGCTGCGCTGGGGAGCGATAATGACGGGATGACTGGACAGATTCACGATGCGGCCATTCTAGCCGACGGCAACGACTGGCGGACCCGCGACCTCGCCGCGGTCTGGCACCCCTGCACCCAGATGCGCGAGCATCCCGACATCCAGCCGATGCTGCCGATTGTGCGCGGCGAAGGCGCGTGGCTGATCGAAGCCGGCGGCCGGAAGATCCTCGACTCGGGCAGCAGCTGGTGGACCAACCTGCATGGCCACGCCGAGCCGCGCATCGCCGAGGCCATCGCCACGCAGGCGCGCACGCTGGAACAGGTGATCCTGGCCGGTTGCACGCATCCGGCGGCGGTCGAACTCGCCGAACGGCTGCTTGCGGTCGCGCCGCGCGAGCCGGGCCGCCCACCGCTGACCAAGGTGTTCTATGCCGACAACGGCTCGGCCGGTGTCGAAGTCGCACTGAAGATGGCGTTCCAGTGGTTCCAGAACCGCGGCGACGAACCGCGGCGGACCAAGTTCGTCGCGCTGCAGAACGGCTATCACGGCGAGACACTCGGCGCGCTCGCGGTCGGCGACATTCCGCTGTATCGCCGCGTCTATGCGCCGCTGCTGTGCGAGTCGGTGTTCGCGCCATCGCCCGATGCCTACACCGCGCGCGCCGGTCAGAGCGCGGTCGGTCATGCCGAAGACGCGGCCGATGCACTGGCGCATCTGCTCGATGCGCATGCCGGCGAGATCTGCGCGCTGATCCTCGAACCGCTGGTGCAATGCGCCGGCGGCATGCGCATGCACGACCCGGTGTATCTCAAGCGCGTGCGCGAGCTGTGCGACGTGCATGGCGTATTCCTGATCGCCGACGAGATCGCGGTCGGCTTCGGTCGCACCGGCACGCTGTTCGCTTTCGAGCAGGCAGGCGTCCAGCCGGATCTGCTGTGCCTGTCGAAAGGCCTGACCGGTGGCTTCCTGCCGCTGTCGACGGTGCTGGCGACGCAGGCCCTGTACGACGGATTCCTCGATGCCTCGCGCGAGCGCGCGTTTCTGCATTCGCACAGCTACACCGGCAATCCGCTGGCCTGCGCCGCGGCGCTGGCCTCGCTCGACATCTTCGGCACCGACGACGTACTCGCGCGCAACCGCGACACAGCCGCGAAGATGGCGACACTTGCGGCGCAGATCAGCGCGCACCGGCATGTCGCCGACACGCGCCAGACCGGGATGGTCGTCGCGTTCGAACTCACCCGCGACGGCGACAAGGCCACGCCGTTCGATCCGGCGCTGCGCGTCGGCCTGCATGCGTACCGGCACGCGGTCGAACGCGGCGTGCTGCTGCGTCCGCTCGGCGACATCCTGTACTGGATGCCGCCCTACTGCATCGACGATGCGCAGCTGCAGTTGCTGGCCGACGTCACCGCCGAGGCCATCGAGGCGGGCACCGCATGCGTGTAATCCGCGCCTTCGTCGATCGCCCGCTTGTTGCCGGCCAGCCGATCGAACTGCCCGACGACGCCGTCGCGCATCTGGTGCGCGTGCTGCGCCTGCGCGAGGGCGATGCCTGCGTGCTGTTCAACGGCGATGGCGTCGATCACGACGCGCGCCTGCTGCGCGTCGACAAGCGCAGCGCGGTCGCGGAGATCACCGGCAGCCGCGCGATCGATCTGGAATCGCCGCTGTCGATCACCCTGGTCCAGGGCATCGCACGCGGCGAGAAGATGGACTGGATCCTGCAGAAAGCGACCGAGCTCGGCATCGCCGCGTTCGTGCCCGTCTCCAGCGACCGCAGCGAAGTGAAGCTCGACGCCGAACGCGCGGCCAGGCGTCTGTCGCACTGGCGCAGCGTGGTGGTCTCGGCCTGCGAACAGAGTTGGCGCTCGAGGATTCCGGATGTCACGCCGCCCCGTCCGCTCGCGGCCGCGCTCGCCGATCTACCTGCCGATGCATCGCGCTGGCTGCTCGATCCCGATGCGGCATCAGGTATCGCGACAATGGCGCCGCCGTCCGACGGCATCGTGCTCGCGATCGGTCCGGAAGGCGGTTGGTCGGCGAACGACCGCGCGGCGTTGATCGCCGCCGGCTTCAATGGATTGCGGCTGGGCCCACGCATCCTGCGCACCGAGACCGCCGGCATGGCCGCGATCGCGGCGCTGCAGGCACGGTTCGGCGACCTCGCCGGCTGACCGCCCGCGTGAAAATCGAACATCCCGCCGACTGAACGCCGGCGGCGCCTCAAGCCGCCAGCGCCTCGCGCACCGACTGCTCGATCACGTCGATGTCGGGAATCAGCGCGACGTCGTCATTGAGGCGTACGCGGGCGCGCACCGCGAAGGGCAGCGCATCGCCGTCACCGTCGGATTCGTCGAGCAGGTGCGCCTCGGAAATCGTCACCAGCCGCGGGAAGCCCTCGGTCAGCAGCGCGAAAAACGGTAGGCGCGCATCGCCGCCCAGGGTCTTCAGCACGACCACCTTGCTGGCCAGGTCGGCGCGTTCGTCGCCCTGGCTGGAAAGCACCGGAAACGCCACCAGCGGCAAGCGCCAGCCACGCCAGCGCAGGCGGCCCAGCAGCCAGTCCGGTGCGTTCATCACCGCTTCGGGCGGCGAGTACGACAGCACTTCGGAAATGGTTGCGTTGGGCAGCAGCAACTGGGTCGCGCCGGCGCGGATCAACACACCGCGGATTTCTCGAGAGGCACTCACAGCGACAATCCTCCTGAATCGAAATTGCGCTCGCCCGGCATCCAGCGCGCGACCAGCCAGCCGGCGATGTCCGTCGGGCTGCCCGACGGACCGCCGCGCTGCGCCACCGCGCGCGCCGCCGCCGGGTCGTAGCAGCCGTCTTCGCTCTGCCCGCCGATGAGTGCGCCCTGCCAGGCGGGGCCCATCGCCACATCGACGAGCGCCGGATCGGCGCCACTGAGGAACAGCAGGGCGCTGTCGTCGGCCGGCACCGCATCGGCGAGAGCGGTGATGTCACCGGCTTCAGCGAAACGCAGTGCACCGCCAGCCGTGCTCGGCAGCAGATCCGGCGGCAGGAAATACACCTCGCCCGGCGATACCGTCATGCCCGCCTCGGCCAACTGCACCGGCATCGCGGTCGCGCGTTCCATCTGCCGCACGAGCCGGTCGTAGCGACCGCCATCGAGTTGCAGTCGCACCAGGACCGGACGCGGGAAGCCTTCGGGCAATGCGCCGAGCAACTGGCGCACGGCGTCGGGGCCGCCCAGGCCGCCTTCGATCAGCACGACGCCCTTGACCGGGCCGTGGCCGTAGCTGTCGGTATCGGTGAGGCTCAGGCCGGAAATGCGCGATTCCAGGTCGGAGAGATCGCGCTGCAATGTCTTGGCCGGCGTCGCTGCCATGGGGGCGTGCTCGTCAACCGGCGCGGCAGCGCGGAACGACGGCAATGCATCACCATCGAGCAGCGTCATCGGTCCGGATATCGATTCGACAAGCGGATCGGCCGCATGCTCGACGGGCACGTCGATACCCGCATCCGCTGCGACACCTTCTGCAGCCGGCGATTCCAACGATAGCGTGGACGCGTCCGACTCCGCGGCGAGATTCCCGTTGAGATCGCGCACTTCGCCAGGCGGTGCGGCCGGCGGGGTGTAGCCGGTCTCGTCGTAGTCGGCCAGCTCGAAATCGAAGCTGAACTTCACGGCGGACGCCTGCACGCCCGGTGACGTGTCGAACTCGGCGGCGACCGGGTCGAACACGAGATGCGTCGCTGCGTCGGATGTCGATTCCGGTACGGAAGGCGCTTCGATGTCCGGCGTCGCCGGCACATCCGGCGCGACGAACGACGCGGCCTCCGTATGCGCCTCGAACTCCAGCGCCAAAGGCGCTTCATCGACCGGCGCATCACTGTCGGCCGAGGGCGGCAACACATCGCGCACCCCACGCAACTTCGCCGCCAGATGGCGGACCCAGCGTGCGGCATCCCAGCCGGTGCGCTCCAGCACCAGCACGGCTTCTTCGAAGACCACGGTGCGACCGGGCACGGCGAACGCCGGCTCGAAAGGTTCGAGCGCGTCCTCGACGGCCGGATCGAGCACCACCACCAGCACCGATGGCGACAGTGCCTCGAGGGCATCGGGCGTGTGCTGCGATGGGTCGACGGTGGCAACCAGCTCGGCGCCGGCTTCGGCCAACCCTTCCACGACGCGATCGCAGGCCGCGCCTGCGCGTGCCAGCACCACGGTACGGATCGCGTCACCCATCGTCGCGCTCCAGCTTCAACAGCTCGTAGACGTGGCGCAGCAACTCGGGCTCCTGGTAGGGCTTGCCGAGATAACGATCGACGCCGATCTCGAACGCGCGCTGGCGATGCTTCTCGCCGGTACGCGATGTGATCATCATGATGTGCACGTCGCGCAGACGCGAATCGGCCTTCATCTGCGTCGCCAACTCGTAGCCGTCCATGCGCGGCATCTCGATGTCGAGCAACATCAGGTCGGGCACGCGCTCGTCCATGCGCTCGAGCGCGTCCACGCCGTCCTTCGCCGTCATCACCTCGAAGTTGTGACGCTCCAGTACGCGACCAGTGACCTTGCGCATCGTCACCGAATCGTCGACGACCATGACCAGCGGCACTGCGCGGTGTTCAGCCGCCGGCTCCGCCACTTGCACAGGCGCATCCACCTGCGCCGCCTGCGTGCCGTGACGGCGCACCAGCGGAGCGATGTCCAGGATCACGACCACGCGGCCGTCGCCCATGATCGTCGCGCCGAAAATGCCCGGGATCGAGGTGATCTGCGGACCTACCGGCTTCACCACGATTTCCTTGTTGCCGACGATTTCGTCGACCGCCACCGCCGCGCGCAGTTCACCGGCGCGGATCAGCAGCAAGGGCATCTGCAACTGGCCTTCGGCGCGCGCGGACGGTTGGCCGACGAGGCGACCGAGGTCGTACAGCGGATAGTCTTCGCCGCCGTAGCGATAGATCGCGCCGGGTTTGGCTTCGCTGCGGGCGATGCGGCCGACACCGCGCACCGATGCGATCGGCACCGCGAAGCTGGTCTCGCCGATGCGCACGAACGCGGCCTGGGTGACCGCCAGCGTTTGCGGCAGGCGCAGGGTGAAGGTGGTGCCGGAGCCCGCCCGCGAGTGGATGTCGAACGTGCCACCGAGCTGGCGCACTTCGCTGGCGACCACGTCCATGCCGACGCCGCGACCGGCGAGCCGGCTGACTTCGGTCGCAGTGGAGAAGCCCGGCTGAAGGATCAGTGCATCGAGGTCGATGTCGGCGACGTCGGCATTCGCCTGCAGCAGCCCGCGTTCCTCGGCACGGCGGCGGATCGCGGCGCGGTCGAGACCGGTACCGTCGTCGCCCACTTCCAGCACCACTTCCGAACCTTCGCGGCGGACTGCGATGTGGATGCTGCCTTCGTCGGCCTTGCCGGCAGCGCGACGCGCTTCGGGTAGTTCGAGGCCATGCGCGACCGCGTTGCGCAGCATGTGTTCGAGCGGCGACACCATGCGTTCGAGCACGTTGCGGTCCAGCTCGCCCTGGGTGCCTTCGAGTCGCAACTGCACCTGCTTGCCGGTGTCCTGCGCGGCCTGGCGGACCACGCGACGCAGGCGCGGCACCAGCCCGTCGAACGGCACCATGCGCGTGCGCATCAGGCCTTCCTGCAGATCCGAACTCACCCGCGACTGCTGCGTCAGCAGGCTTTCGTACTGCCGCGTCTGGTCGTCGAGCATCTGCTGCAGGCTGCCGAAGTCGGACGCCGTCTCGCCAAGCGCGCGGGAGAGCTGCTGCAGGGTCGAGAAGCGGTCGAGTTCCAGCGGATCGAAGGTCGTATCGGTGGTGTCGCCCTCGCGCTGGTAACGCGCGACGATCTGCGCTTCGGTCTCGATGTCGAGGCGACGCAACTGGTCGCGCAGGCGCGTGTTGGTCTGCGCCAGTTCGTTCATCGCGCCGCGGAACGCGCCGAGCTGCTGTTCCAGCCGCGCACGGTAGATCGCGACCTCGCCGGCATAGGTCACCAGCTTGTCGAGCAGATCGGCGCGGATGCGCACCTGCTCCTGGGAACCGCGCAGCGCGGTCTCGTCGTCCTCGACAGCATCGCCCCCGAGTGGCAACGGCGCAGACAACGGCGCCAGCTCGATCCTCGCCGCCTCGTCGGCCGGTGCAGGCCCTGTGGCCGGCGGCTCGCCGGGCCGCTTGCCATTGAAGGCATCGACCAGCGCCTGTGAGGCGCCGATCGCACGGCGATCACCGGCACGGGTGACCATCGTGTGCAGGCGGTCGAAACCGCGCTCGAGCAGCGTGACGTCGCCGCGACGCAGCGTGCGCCGACGCTCGGCGACGGATTCGAGCAACGTCTCCATCGCATGACCCAGCTCGCCGATCTCCATCAGACCGGCCATGCGCGCCCCGCCCTTGAGCGTGTGCAGGTCGCGCTGCAGTCCGGCCACCGCGTCGCGGTTGTCGGGTGATGTCCGCAACTGCGCCAGCAACGCGTCGGAATGATCGAGCAGGTCGATGCCTTCCTCGACGAAGATGTCGATCAGTTCCGGATCGAGACCGTCGAGCGCCAGCGCGGTATCGGGATCGTCTTCGCTGACCGGCAGGGCCTCGTCCGACGCCGACGGGGACGGATCGGCCGGCGTTCCGGCTTCGGCGGGTTCTGTCGATGCGCCCATATCGTCGTCAACCGCATCGGCAGGCGCGGCAGCGAGTCCGGAGGGTGTTGTGGCGGTGGCTTCGTCGGATGCGGCGTCCAATGTCGACGCGTCCGCTTCGATTTCCGGCGCGGGCTCTGCGGTGTCGACCACTTCGGCTTCGGCATTGTCGAGCGAAGCTGCGGGAGCTTCCACAGCGTCTTCGACGTCGATCACGTCGTCCGGTTCCGACGCATTGCTGGCGATGTCGACCGGCTCAATCGCAGGCGTCGCCGCGATGTCCTCGCTCAACGAGGTGTCGACACCGGCCGGCGCGTCGGCCATCCCAGGTGAATCGACATCGCCTGAAACGGCATCAACCGGTGCGACTGCGGGCAGCGCGATCGCCTCCGCTGCTGTCGACTCGGCATCCCGCAGACGCCGCGCGGTTTCATCCTGCTCGAAGCGGGCACGCTCGGCGACCAGCACGCTGGCGTCGATGTGCGCCTGACGGCGCAGCTTCTCGAAGGCATCGGTCGCGATCCGCGCGGCATCCGCCTGACGCGGGTCATCCACTTCGGTATTTTCCGGCTCTGCGAGGACGCCATACGTCTGCGCAGCCTGCCCGGACGCCAGACGTTCCCGTTCCAGCTGTTCGGCTGCGACGCGTTCGGTTTCGATGCGTTCCGCTTCCGCACGCTCGATCTCGAGGCGCACGAGCGCGGCCTGCTCGGCTTCGTCCTGCGCAGCGCGCTCGGCAGCGAGCCGCTCTGCTTCCAGTCGTTCGGACTCGACACGCTCGGCTTCGAGTCGTGCGAGTTCCGCCTGCTCGGCTTCCTGCTGTGCGATTCGTTCGGCAGCGAGACGGACTTCTTCCGCACGCTCGCGTTCGAGACGCGCTGCTTCGATCCGGGCCGCCTCCGCCCGTTCGGCTTCTTCCTGTGCGAGTTGCTCGGCGACGAGGCGCTCCTGCTGTGCGATTCGTTCGATAGCGAGGCGGGCTTCTTCCGCACGCTCGCTTTCGAGACGCGCTGCTTCGATCCGGGCCGCCTCCGCACGTTCGGCTTCTTCCTGTGCGAGTCGCTCGGCGACGAGGCGCTCCTGCTCCAGGCGCTCGGTCTCGACACGCTCGGTTTCGAGACGTGCCGCTTCAGCCCGTTCGGCTTCTGCGAGCGCGAGACGCTCGGCTTCGAGACGTGCCTGTTCCACACGCTCGCTTTCGAGGCGCTCCGATTCGAGTCGCTCGGCCTCTGCCTGCGCAAGACGCCCTGCATCCAGGCGCTCCTGCTCGAGACGCTCGGCTTCGAGCCGCTCGAGTTCCGCCAGCGCAGCGCGCTCGGCGTCGATACGCGCGGCGTCCAGTTCCGCCTGACCGGCCTGACCGGCGTCGTCGAGTGCGATCGACGTCGAATCGGCCACGTCATCCAGCGCGTCGATGTCGTCGGGCAGGTCGAATTCGAAACGTTCGACCGGCGCCTCGGGCAGGCGGTCGCGCAAGGCGCTGACCTGGTCGGCCAACGCGGCCTGCACTGCGATCCGCGGCTCGGGTTCGTGCAGCTGACGCAGCGCCTCGCGGGCGGCGACGCAGACTGCGTCCAGCAACGGCATGGCATCGGCATCAGGCGCGGTGCCGGCGGCCGCCAGCCGTCGCGCGTATTCCTCGGCGGGGCCGAGCAGCAGACCGATCGCGGGCACTTCGGCCATCGCGAAGGCGCCGTGCATGGTATGCAGCGCACGGAGCAGGCGCTCGCCATCGGCGGGCGCGCCGGCATCGATCGCGCCCAGCCAGTCGCCGACGGTCCGCAGGTGGCCCTGGACTTCGCTGTCGAGGATTTCCAGCAGCAACGCATCGACCGATGCGGGCACCGTCTCGATCTCGTCGGACGCGGCGGCAGGCACACCTTCCACGATTTCCGGCGTCGCGTCGTCGGCAGTCGCAACCGGGATGACGTCGGATTCGACATCCACCGGCGCCGGTGCGTCTTCGACTTCGACGATGTCTGCAGCCACCGCGAGCGCCGCGGGCTGCACCGGCAAGGTGTCGTCGCCGGCTGCGATGCGCGCCGCATTGGCCTGCATCGTTTCGAGATCGGCGCGCAGCGTGGCTTCGCCGCGCAGCACCGCCTGCAGTTCGGGCAGCGCGTAGAAGGCCTGGTCGACCATCTCGATCACGGCCGGCGTCGCCGGGCGACCGTCGATCACGCGGTTGAGCAGGGTCTCGATCGACCAGCTGAACTCGCCGAGCGCCTTGGCGCCGACCAGTCGACCACTGCCCTTGAGCGTGTGGAACACGCGCCGGATGGGGCGCACGAGTTCGATGTTATCCGGCTGCGCGCGCCACGGCGGCAGCAGCGCGTCGAGATTCTCGATCTCGCCGGCGAATTCCTCGAGGAACACTTCGCGGATCTCGTCGTCGATCTCGTCACCGACGTCCTCGAATCCACCGGCGACATTGCGCGCGGGCGCGGGCGTCGGCGCAAGCGACGCATCCACCGTGCCCGCGACCGCGGCGGGCGTCTGTTCGACATCGGCGGCCGGTGGCTCCCACACCTCGATGCCGCGGGCGAACTGGTCGAGGTGGAAGCCGGCCGTCGCACTGTCGTCTTCGTCGAACGGACTGTCGTCGTCGACGGTCTCGTCCGCGACGCCCGCTTCGGGCAGCGGCCAGTAGCCCAGCGCCTCCAGCGAACTGCGTGCGATGTCGAGGATGTCGGCGCGATTCGGGCGCTGCTCACGCAGCGCTTCGAGGTAGTACTCCAGGCTCGTCAGCGCATCGGCGAACGTGTCGAGCTGGCGGCCATTGGGCACGCGCTGGCGCGCGATCAGTTCGCGCTCGGTGTACAGGCGCACGCCGGCCAGATAGTTCGCGGCCTGCGGCAGTTCCAGCATCGACAATGCACCGCCGACCTCGGCCAGCAGGCGCGGGACTTCCTGCAGTTCGGTGTGATCCCAGCTGGTCTCGACAAACGCGACCAGGGCCTGGCGGGCATCGGAGAAATTGGCGATCGCCTCGCGGACCAGCACCGTCATCGACTGCTTCGCCTCCACGGCGAGCGTGTCGTCGGAGCCGTCGGTGACTTCGGCGCCGAGACGCGAGACCTGGTCGTCGAGCGTCGCGTCGACGTAGAGCAACGCGCCGGCGACGTCGAGCAGCGTGTCTTCACTGGCCGGCATGGCGCCGCCGACGATGCCGCGCATCGTGTCGCGCTGCTGCTGCACCACGGTGCGCGCCGCGCCCAGGCCAAGCATGCCGAGCGTGTCGGCGACACCGGCCAGCACCTCGACCTGCGGTTGCAGGGCGGCGATGTCGGTCGAACCGGTCCGCAAATGCAGGTCCAGCGCGTCCTTGACCCGCAGCAGGTCTTCCTTGACAGCGGCCGCGACCGTGTCCAGCAGCGCGCGGTTGCGACCACCGAGGCTGCCGCGCGCGTGTTCGAGCTCGGCCTCGCTCGGCAGCTGCGCCTGCAGGTCGAAGGCCTCGCGCAACCCGTCGAGCGCGGGATGCGCGGCGTCGCTGTGGGCGACGTGGTAGAGCAGCTGGCGCGTGGGTTCATGCGCACCATCGGCCAGCGTCGCGTCGAGACGCGGCGCCTGCGCGTACTGGCGCACCTCGCGTTCGACACCGGCGAACACCTGGCGCAGCGTGGGATGCACGGCCGGCGGGAATGCGCCATCGGCCAATGCGTCGGCGACGCGCGCGGCAACCCACAGCATGCGTCGCTGGGCTTCGGAACCGGCCTGCGCGGCCAGGGCCGACAGCCCGGCGACGAGTGCGCCGGTATCGCCAGGGCTGCCGGTCGCGGGCCAGACCTGCACCGCGACGCGCAACTGGCGCAGGGCGGCGTCAGCATCGATGCCGGCATCTTCGACCGGCGCGGCGTCGGGTAATGCGCGCGCCAGATCCGGCGCGAACAGGATGCTCTCGCTCAGCCCGGTCTCGCCGCGCGCGGCGCGCAGTTCGTTGAGCAGCGGCAGCAGCACGATCGGGATATCGCGGTGACCACCCTGCAGGCGCTCGAGGTAGTCGGGAAGCAGCAGCATGCCGCGCAGCAGCGCCGCTGACGCGATGTCGCGGTCGGCGGTCGCGGCGTCGCGCAGCGCATCGGCCAGCCGCTCCATTTCCTCCACGACCATCGCCGGCGCATACAGTTCGACCATGCGCAGCGTGCCCTGCGCCTGGTGCAGATACCCGGCGCACAGTCGCATGCGGCCCGGATCATCCGGCGCCTCGACGAAGCCCTCCAGCTCGATCCGCGCCTGACGCAGCACTTCGTCCAGCTCCGGCTTGATCCAGCCGAGCATGGTGTGGTCGATGGCATCGCGCAGACCGCTCATGCGGCGGCTCCGCGACGGCCGTCGCGCGCCTGCGCGCGAATGAAGCAGACAGTCATGGAATCCGTTCCGTGGCTCAGGCCGGCAGCTTGAAGTCGGCGACCGAGCGACGCAGGTCGGCAGCGAGTTGCGCCAGGTTGCCGATCGACGCCGCGGTCTGGTTCGCGCCCTGCGAAGTCTGCTTGGTGATCGACTGGATGGTGTGCATCGCCGTGGTGATATTGGTCGCGGCCGACGATTGCTGATGCGCGGCCGAGGAGATGCCCTGGATGAGATCGGCGAGGCTGGTCGAGACATTTTCGATCTCGCCCAGCGCCGTGCCGGCGTCTTCGGCCAGACGCGCGCCCGCGACCACTTCGGACGTCGTCTGCTCCATCGACGTCACCGCTTCGTTGGTGTCGGACTGGATGGTCTGCACCAGCGTTTCGATACGGCGCGTCGCATTGGTCGCGCGTTCCGCGAGGCGCTGCACTTCGTCGGCCACGACCGCGAAGCCGCGGCCGGCTTCACCGGCGGAGGCCGCCTGGATCGCGGCGTTCAGCGCCAGGATGTTGGTCTGCTCGGAGATGTCGTTGATCAGTTCGACGATCGAGCCGATCTCCTGCGAGCTTTCGCCCAGCCGCTTGATGCGCTTCGAGGTTTCCTGGATCTGGTCGCGGATCGAGTCCATGCCGGCGATCGTCTCGCGCACCACGCCCGCACCCTTGGTCGCGATCTGCACCGAGCGTTGCGCCACGTCCGCCGATTCGGCCGAGTTCTTCGACACCTGGTCGATGCTGACCGCGATCTCGTTGATCCGGTCCGACGCGGAGTTGATTTCCTGCTCCTGATGCTCGGCCGCTTCGGCCAGATGCATCGCGGTGGCCTGCGTTTCCTGCGCGCTGGACGCGACCTGTACCGAGGTGTCGTTGATCGTCTGCACCAGACTGCGCAGCTGCTCGATCGCGAAGTTGATCGAGTCGGCGATCGCGCCGGTCATGTCTTCGGTGACCGTCGCCTTGACCGTCAGGTCGCCTTCGGCGAGCGAGCCCATTTCGTCCAGCAGGCGCATGATCGCCTCCTGGTTGCGATTGTTGAGTTCCATCGTGGTCTCATACCGCTCGCGCTGCGCGCGGTTGAGCGAGACCAGCAGACCGGCGATGGCGACCAGTGCGATCAGGCCGGCCACGATGCTGATCCAGATGTTGCCGAGGATGCTGCGGTCGGTCACCGAGCCGAACGCGGTGAAGGCGTTGAACAGCGCTTCGCTGTCGGTCAGCAGCTGGTCGGAACCGGTCACCAGTGCGCCGGCCGCGGCCTGCGCCTGGAACAGCTGTTCGCTGCTGCCGAGGATGGCTTCGAGTTCGGCGCGCATCTGCGCCCAGGCCTCGTCGGCACGGGCCAGCGCGGCGAGCGCGTTGCCGTTGGTCAGCGCCTGCAGTTCGCGCGCCGGGTCACCTTCGCGCAGGCCGGTCATGACCTGCTGGAAATCTTCCGCATTGCGACGCAGGCCCTGCCCCGCGATCGCGGCGCCACTGCCGCCGGCCTGCACTTCGGTGACGCGACGCGCCATGTCGCCGGCGACCACCACCTGGCGCAGCGCCATATAGACCTGCGAGGACGGCGAGCCGCTGCTCGACATCGCCCGGACCAGCTCGTCGAGCAACGCCTGCAACTGCGGCACGCCCTGGCTGAAGCGCTGTGCCTGACCTGCGAACGCGGTCACCGCCGTCTCGCTGTCGGCCAGCCGCTGCGCACTGGCGCCAAGCGGCGTCCAGGTTTCGGTGACCTTGGCGACCGGGCCCGAGACGCCGGTGGTGTCGCCGAAACTGGCATTGAGCTGCTGGATGTCGCCGTCGATCTGCGCGCGCGTGGCCTTGAACGTGGCGAACGCGGCGGCGTTGCCGCGGACCGCCTCGCTGCCCTGGTTGGCCAGCCGCTGGCTGTCCACACGCAGGTTCGAGGCTGCGGTGCTGGCGCCGCCCAGGCGCGAAGCCTTCCACGTGCTGTAACCGGTATTGAGGACCAGGATGGCGCCGGCCACGACCAGCACCACGACCCAGAAGTTCGTACCGAAGGTGCGACGTTTGATGGCGAGAGTATCGGCGGCTGTGCTCATGCGGGCTGTCCGTTCCTGATGCTGGGTGCGACGGCGGCCATCAGGCCGCGGCGTGTCTGAATTCCGGGGTGCGACCGAGACGCTCGAGGCTGAAGACGCCCCAGGTCGCGTTGGCGTGCGCATACGCGCGATCGACGAAGTGGCCGTAGCGGCCCTCGGCGACGCGGTCGGCCGAGACCTCATCCTCCTCGAGGAAACTGCGCTGGCCGAACAGTTCGTCGATCGTCAGCGCGACGTCCCCGCCGGGCTGACGCACGATCAGCACGCGCTGGCTTTCCTGCAGCACGGTGCGCTCGCCTTCGAGGAACTGCTTGAGGTCGACGATCGGCAGCAGGCTGCCGCGGATGTTCGCGACGCCGAGCATCCACGGCTGCGCGCCGGGTACGGGCGTCACCGGCGGCATCGGCACGATCTCGATGACCTCGTCGAACGACGAAGCCAGCATGCGCCGGCCGATGCGGTAACCGACGCCGCGCCACAGGCCGGGTGCGTCGAGCTGGTCGGGCAGGCCGACGCTGTGCGCCAGACTGCGCCGCTCGTACTCGGCAAGCAGTCCGAACGCGCCCGTGGCGGGCGCATCGACGGCACGCACGGTGGACATCAACCTGCCAGAACCGCGTTGATCTGACTGATCAGCGCGTCCTCGGTGGGCGGCTTGACGATGTAGCCCTTCGCGCCCTGGCGCAGGCCCCACATCCGGTCCGTTTCCATGCCCTTGGTACTGATGATGATGATCGGGATGCCGGATGTTTCGGCATCCCTGGCCAGCGCGCGCGTGGCCTGGAAGCCACTCATGCCCGGCAGCACCACATCCATCAGCACGAGGTCGGGACGCTCACGCTTGCACGCGGCGATGCCGTCCTCGGCGTTACCCGATGCGGTGACCTGGTGCCCGTGGCGTTCCAGCCACTGCGTCAGCACCGCGGTATCGGTCGGTGAATCCTCGATCAACAGGATGCGTGCCATGCCCTGCTCTCCCCTGATCAGGCGTTGACGTGCGTACGGATCGCGTCGAGGAGTTCCTCGCGCGTGAATGGTTTGGTGACGTATTGCTCGGAGCCGACGATACGACCGCGCGCCTTGTCGAACAGGCCGTCCTTCGACGACAGCATGATCACCGGCGTATTGCGGAAGACCTGGTTGTTCTTGATCAGCGCGCAGGTCTGATAGCCGTCGAGCCGCGGCATCATGATGTCGACGAAGATGATCTGCGGTTTCTGGTCGGCGATCTTGGCCAGCGCCTCGAAGCCGTCGACGGCGGTGACGACCTCGGCACCTTCGCGACGCAACAGCGTCTCGGCGGTGCGCCGGATGGTCTTCGAGTCGTCGATCACCATCACCCGCAAGCCATCGAGGCTGCCGGAGGACGGCTTGTCGTCACTGGTCATGCATTCTCCCCTGGTGCGCGGCGCGGGACTTCGCGCGCCGGTGCAGGACGGAGTTATACCGCGGCCCGGCGTCGGCCTGTCAATATTTCCGCACGCTTTGTGCGCCGCGCCTCGAAATACGCCGGCGCGGCACGGGAACCGCCCCTGATAAGATCGTGCGTCCCTATTCCGCAGGTCGTACGCATGCCCCTGGATGTCGTCGTGGTGATGGACCCGATCGGGTCGATCAGGATCGCCAAGGACTCGACGTTCGCGATGCTGCTCGAAGCGCAGCGCCGCGGTCATCGCCTGCATTACGTGATTCCGGGCGGCCTGGCGATGACCGGCGGCGAGGCGATTGCGCGGGTTGCGCCACTGACCGTGCGCGAAGACACCGGCGACTGGTACACCCTCGGCGCGCCCGCACCGCGCCGCTTCGGCACCAGCGACGTGGTGTTGATGCGCAAGGACCCGCCGGTCGATCCCGAATTCATCGGCGACACGCAGATCCTGTCCGTGGCGCAGCACCAGGGCGCGATGATCGTCAACGATCCGCAAGGCCTGCGCGACATGAACGAGAAGCTCGGCGCGCTGGCGTTTCCGCAGTGCTGTCCGCCGACGCTGGTCAGTCGCGATGCGGCTTCGCTCAAGGCGTTCGTCGCCGAACATCGCGACGCCGTGCTCAAGCCGCTCGACGGCATGGGCGGGCGTTCGATCTTCCGGGCCGTCGCCGGCGATGCCAACCTCAACGTGATCCTGGAAACGCTGACCGACGGCGGTCGTCGCCTGGCGATGGCGCAGCGCTATCTGCCCGAGATCGTCGATGGCGACAAGCGCATCCTGCTGATCGACGGCGTGCCGGTCGACTACTCCCTGGCACGGATTCCGCAGGGTGACGAGTTCCGCGGCAACCTGGCCGTTGGTGGCCGCGGCGAAGCGCGCCCGCTCAGCGAGCGCGATCGCTGGATCGCGGCCCAGGTCGGTCCGACGCTCGCCGCGCGCGGCATGCGTTTCGTCGGTCTGGATGTCATCGGCGACTGGCTGACCGAGGTCAACGTCACCAGCCCGACTTGCATCCGCGAGATCGACGCGGCCTACGGCACCAACATCGCTGGCCTGCTGTTCGACGCGATCGAGCGCGGCCCGGTCGTCACGCACACGCCCTGACGCGCACTGCGCCGCCGACAATGCAGGCCGCCCCACCGCCTCCGCAGATCGATGACGGCGCGCGCCTCGGTGCGACGCTGGTGCTGTCGCTGCTGGTCCACGGCCTGCTGGTGCTGGGCATCGGCTTCGCGACCGAAGACGCCGCCCCGGTGATGCCGACACTGGACGTGATCCTGACCGAAACCACGAGCCCGCTGACCCAGGCGCAGGCCGACTTTCTCGCCCAAGCCAGCAACCAGGGCGGCGGCGAGCACGAACAGACCAACCGGCCGCGTGAGGCGCAGATCGGCCAGGTGCCGCAGGACACCACCGGCGTCGCGCCGATGGAGCTGCGCGCGCAGTCGCCGGATGCGCAGCCGCCACCGCTCGATCGCGTGGTCGCGAGTACGCGTGGCGAGACGACCCTGCCCGTCGAAGATCCGACCACGCAGACCGATCCGTCGACGCTGCCGCGCGGGCCGGAAAAGATCGAACGCGATCTGGAGATGGCGCGACTGGCCGCCGAGATCCACATGCGCTCGGAACGCTACGCGCGCCGGCCCAAGCGCAAGTTCGTATCGGCGAGCACGCAGGAATACGCCTACGCCGCGTACCTGCGGCAATGGGTGGACCGCGTGGAACGCGTCGGCAACCTCAACTATCCCGACGAAGCGCGGCGCCGGCAGCTGGCCGGCGAGCTGGTGATCAGCGTGGCGATCCGCCGCGACGGCTCGGTGGAACGCGCCGACATCATTCGCAGCAGCGGGACGCAGATGCTCGACGATGCGGCCTTGCGCATCGCCCGGCTGGCGGAGCCCTATCCGCCGCTGCCTGCGACGGGTGACGAGATCGATGTGCTGCATGTCACCCGGACGTGGAATTTCCTGCCGGGTGGGGAGTTGATCGACGATCGTTGAGTCGCGCGGGCCAGCCGCACGAACCGATGGGTTGTGGGTGACCCGCGCCCACAGACCCTAAAGCTTCCGCCAACCGAAGCCGTCACCCGTACGCCAGAACACGCCGCGCGCCTGACCGTAGATCGCCGCTGCCGGCACGAAGCCGAAATAGCGTCCGTCGATGCTGGCACCGCGATGATCGCCCAGCACCAGCACCTGACCTTCGGGCACGTGCAGATTGTCGAGGTCAGGACCGCCGCCCGCATCGAGATTCAGCGTGACCTGCACGTCGCCGAAGTCTTCGGGCGCGTCGGGTTGCTCAGCGAGCGGCGCCCCGTTGATCGCCAGACGTCCGTCGACGAGGTCGACGCGGTCGCCAGCAACGGCGACCACGCGCTTGATCAGGCGGATGCCATCCGACGGCGAGCGGAATACGACGACATCGCCCCGCGCCGGCGCGTCGCCATCCCACACCGCCCACTGGGTGAACGGCACGCGCAGGCCGTAGGACCGCATGTCGACGACGACGCGGTCACCCGGCAGCAGCGTCGGTTCCATCGAACCGCTGGGCACGTAGTAATGGTTGGCCAGCGACGAGCGCGCAACCAGCAGCAGGCCGAGCAGGCAGACCAGCGGCAGGCCTTCTCGGCGCAGCCAGCCACGCAGGCGCGCGCCACGCTGACCGGGGCGCCAGGGCGAAGGAGGCGGGGTGGTCGTCGCGGTCATGTCGCTCTCTCTCCTTGAAGGACCAGTCTCAGACCGCGCCCGGCGTGCCGGGTTCCGTGACGCGACGGGATGCGCGCAATGCGATCTGTTCGACGAGGGTCAGCGCGACGTTGTCACGCAGGTAGGCGGGTTCGACGCGCTCGGGCGCGATGGCCTCTCCGCGCGCGAATGCCGCGGCCGCGAGCTGCGCCAGATCGGCGGCATGCGGCAGCGCGGTCGCATCGATCTGCGCGAAGCGCGCGACGAGACGCGATTTCAACGCGTCGTCGATGGCCGAGAAGCCGGTGCCGACACCTGACCACCCTGTCGCATCGCCCGGCAGTTCCACCGCATCGGGCACGGACACGCGCGCGGGGCCGAGCGCGCGCAGGCCATCGGCTTCATGGACGAACGCCTGGCTGTAGACCTCGCCCATGCGCGCATCGATCGCGGCCAGCACCTGCGTGCCCGGCGCGGCCTGCGCGCGCATCGCCAGCACTTCGAGCGTGGAGCGCGCGACGACCGGGCGATCGAGCGCCAGTGCGATGCCCTGCACCAGTGCGATCGCCAGACGTACGCCGGTGAACGCGCCAGGGCCGCGGCCGACCGCCACCGCGTCGAGCTGGCTGCGCGCGATGCCGGCTTCCTGCAGTAGCGCCTCGGCCCAGGGCAACGCAAGTTCGGCGTGCCGGCGCGGCGCGATCTCGAAGCGCTCCAGCACGCGGCCGTCGTCCCAGATGGCGACGGAGCAGGCCTCGGTGGCGGTTTCGAACGCGAGCAGTTTCATGACGACAGCACTTCCGGATGCAGGGACGACGCCGCAGCGTCGGCGGACATTGTCGCAGGCGACGCGAAGAACGCGGCAACGGTCGACAGCTCCCGGGTGCGCGGCAGCGGCGGCAGCGAATCGAGGAACACACCGCCGTAGCTGCGGCCGAGCAGGCGCGGGTCGCACAACACCAGTACGCCGCGGTCGAACTCGGTGCGGATCAACCGGCCCACGCCCTGCTTGAGCGCGATGACCGCCTGCGGCAACTGCTCGTCGCGGAACGGATTGCCGCCGGCGCGGCGGATCGCATCCAGTCGTGCCTCGAACACCGGATCATCGGGCGCGGCGAACGGCAGCTTGTCGATCACCACGACGCTCAGCGCATCGCCGGCCACGTCGACACCTTCGCGGAAACTCGCAGCGCCCAGCAGCACGCCGTTGCCCGATTCACGGAAGCGCTGCAGCAGCACGTGGCGCGGGGCCTCGCCCTGCACGAACAGCGGCCAGGGACAGTCGCGACTGCCGTCGCGCAGCAGCGCCGCGGTTTCGCGCAAGGCGCGATGCGAGGCGAACAGCAGGAATGCGCGCCCAGCCGACGCTTCGAGCACCGGCAACACCGCATCGACCACGGCGCGCGTGTAGTCCTGCGCCGAAGGTTGCGGCAGCTTCGGCGGCAGGTAGCACAGCGCCTGGTGCGGCCAGTCGAACGGGCTCGGCGTCAGCAGCGTCTGCGGCGTCTCGATGCCCAGGCGCTCGGCGATGTGGTCGAAATGGCCATCGACGGCCAGCGTCGCCGAGGTGAAGATCCACGCCGCGCCCGAGGCTTCGCGATGCGCGCGCAGTGGCGCCGAGACATCGAGCGGCGTGCGTTGCAGGCGGAAGCCGCGCGGCGTGAGCTCGTACCACAGCACGCCGTCGTCGAGTGGCGGCGCTTCGGCGTTTTCGACTGGCGCTTCGTCATCGTCGAACATCGAGTCCGCCGCCGCACTGCCATCGTTCCAGCGCCGCAGTTTCGTGACGAAGGCCTGCGCGCGGGCGTGGCAGCTGTCGAAACCGGGCGAGGCTTCGCGCAGCGGGCCGAGTGCGTCGCGCAGATGCAGCAGCGCGTCGTCGAGCGCGTGCAATGCATCTTCGACCGCAGGCTCGTACAGCGCGCGATAGCGCGTGCCACGCGGCGGCAGCCCGTCCATCGCGGTGCGCAGTGCGCGCGTCGCTTCTTCCAGCGCATGCGCCGGCGACTGCAGCACCGGCAGCGCACCGGGCACCTCCTTGCACTCGGCGATCGCATCGCGCGCGAGCTCGACCAGCGGCCGCGCGCTCATGCCCTCGCCGAAGAACTGCGCGGCGAGTTCCGGCAGCTGGTGCGCCTCGTCGACGATGAACACCTGCGCGCCCGGCAGGATTTCGCCGAAGCCTTCCTGCTTCAACGCCAGATCGGCCAGCAGCAGATGGTGATTGACCACGACCACGTCGGCGGCCTGCGCGCGCTGGCGCGCTTGCACGAGGAAGCACTCGCTCCAGAACGGACAGTCGTTGCCGAGACAGTTGTCGACCGTCGAGGTCACCAGCGGCAGCAGTGGCGTGTCTTCTGGCAGACCGTCGAGTTCGGCCATGTCGCCCATGCGCGTGCGCCCGGCCCAGGCGACGATGCGCTGGAACTGATGGATCTGTTCGCGCGAGGCCAGCCGCGGTTCGCCACGCGCCTGCTCGAGGCGATACAGGCACAGATAGTTCGCGCGCCCTTTGAGCAGCGCGCTGCGCAGACCGCTGCCGAGCGCATCGCGCACGCGCGGCAGATCGCGATGGAACAGCTGGTCCTGCAGCGCGCGCGTCCCGGTCGAGACAATCGTCTTCAACCCCGACAGCAACGCCGGCACGAGATACGCGAAGGTCTTGCCAGTACCGGTGCCCGCCTCGGCCAGCAGCGTGGCGCGCTGGTCGATCGCATCGGCCACCGCCGTCGCCAGCGTCTGCTGGGCGACGCGTGGCCGGAACGCGGGAATCCGTTCCGCCAGCAGGCCGCCTTCGACAAGGGCCTCGCGGCTGCGGTCCGCGAGGCGGGCGTCACGCGCGTCGAGCACGGACCCGGCCGGTGGCGCGATCAGTAGCGATTGGGGCCGGCGACGCGGCAGCCGTCGGCCTGGCCGCGCGCCTGGGTCGCGCCTTCGGCATCGCCGGTCGACAGGCGCACCTGTTCGAGCGTGACCCAGTGACGGCGGCACAGCGGACCGACCTGCGCACCCAGCGCGTAGGCGCGTTCGGCCAGCTGCGTGGCCCTGGGCAGATCGTTCTGCAGGATCGCGAGTTCCGCGCGCTCCTGCAGCAGTGCGGGATCGCTGTCGACGATCGCCATCGCCTCGTCGAGCGCGGCGACGGCGCCCGCCAGATCACCCTGCGCCTCGAGCGTGACCGCGCGTGCGCGCAGGTCTTCGACCATCGGGTCGCGCAGCGGCTGCACGGCGAGTTCGCCATCGCCATCGCCGGCCGATGCGCGAATCGCCTGGACCATGGTCGCCGGCGGGATGGTCGAGACCGTCGCGGTGTCGGCGGCGGTTCGCGACGGGCTGGCGCAGGCGGCGAGCACCAGCGCGCCGGACAGTGCGGACAGGCGGCACGCAAGACGGAACGGATGCATCAGGGCGACTCCTCGATAGGCGGCGCGGGCGCAGGGGCTGGGGCCGGCGGTGCGGTGTCGGCCGGCGGCGCGGCCTCCTCATTACGGCCGAAGCCGAAGAACTCACGCCAGCCGCGGCGTTCCCGCTGCACCGGCGCGCCGGTCGCATCGACGAGGTTGCCGCTCTCGTCGACGAAGGTCTGGTCGGGATCGTAGGTCGGACACGGCTGGTACGGCGGGGCGTAACCGGCGACGAACGCGAAGCGGCGCGCGTCGGGGCAGTCGGCGTCGGTGCTGGTGGACTGCGCGACCCACTGCCATTCCAGGCCCGCATCACCGACTTCGAGCGGCGCACTCGGCAGGCGCGCGAAGATGCCCGACCACACACGCATCGCGCCGGTGGCGCCGTAGAGACCGGTCTGTTCGTTCTGGTCGTTGCCGACCCAGACCACCGCCAGGTGATCGCCCGTCCAGCCGGCGAACCAGCTGTCGCGGCCGTCGTTGCTCGTGCCCGTCTTGCCGGCGGCGTTGAGCCGACCCAGACCGTCGCTGACCAGCTGGCGGCCGGTGCCCGAGGTCACCGCGTGCTGCAGGCCCAGGGTGACCAGACGCGCGGCGATCGCGTCGCCTTCCTGCGCCGGGCGCGGGGCGTTGTCGTAACGGTTGACCACGCGCCCCTGCTCGTCGATCACGCCGCGCACGGCGCGCAGCGGCTGGATCTCGCCACCAGAGGCGAGGAACTGGTAAAGCTGCGCCATCGCGTACGGGCTCTGGTCCATCGCGCCCAGCGTCAGCGAGGGATTCGGCGTTGCGCGCACGCCGGCGAGCACGTGCACCAGATCGGCCAGCGCACGTGCGCCGACGGCCTCGCCAACCCGCACCGTGGCCTGGTTGTAGGAGCGCGCCAGCGCATCGATCATCCGCACCGTGCCGTGGCTGCGGCCGTCGGAATTGCCCGGCGACCAGCGACGGCCGTTCTCCAGTGTGATCGTCACCGGCGAATCGTCCACCCAGCTCGCCAGCGAGTACTGCGCGGGATTGCCGAATGCGAGCAGATAGACGAAAGGCTTGAGCAGCGAGCCGACCGGGCGGTGCGCCTCGACCACGCGATTGAACCCGTGTTCGACCGGATCGCGGCTGCCCACCGCAGCCACCACTTCACCCGAGTGGACGTCGGTCACGACGAGTCCGGTCTGCAGCGGCGGCCGCTTGCCGGTGCTCAGATCCGTGATCGTGCGGACCGTCGAGCCTTCCGCATACGCCTGCGCCGACGGCGCCATCGCGGTCATCACCGACAGGCCCGCGCCCTGTAGTTCGCCGGTCGGATAGTCGCGCGCCAGCTGGCGACGCACGAGATCGACGTAGGCCGGAAACCGGTTCGCGGCAATGCTGCCGGGCGTCTCGGTGACGCCGAGCGGACGCTTGGCGGCGCGGTCGTGCGCGGCCTGGTCGATCAGACCGGATTCGAGCATCTTGCCGAGCACGAAATCGCGACGCGCCAGCGCGCGCTCCGGATTGCGGCGCGGGTCGTAATGCGAGGGACCACGGATGATGCCGACCAGCAGCGCGACCTGTTCGGTTTCCAGATCGTCGAGGCGGCGGCCGAACCAGAACTCCGCGCCGGCGGCGACGCCGTGGATCGCCTGCGCGCCGCGCTGGCCCAGGTACACCTGGTTGAGATAGGCCTCGAGGATCGGGCCTTTGCCGTAGCGCGCCTCGATCAGCATCGCGTACAGGATTTCGTTGAACTTGCGCGTATAGGTCTGCTCGCGGCCGATGCCGAGCAGGCCGCTACGCGCGAGCTGCTGGGTCAGCGTGCTCGCGCCCTGCCGCGTTTCGCCGGCGCGCAGGTTGATCATCGCCGCGCGGGCCATGCCGCTGAGGTCGATGCCGTGGTGATGCGCGAAGTCCTTGTCCTCGACCGCCTGCAGCGTGTCGGTCAGCAGTTGCGGCACTTCGTCGATGCGCACCAGCCGGCGCTCTTCCTGGCGCTGGCCGTAGAGCGTGGCGATACGCGCCGGATCCATGCGCGCGACCTTGAGCGAGCGCTCGCCTTCGCCATCGCGCAACCGCGACACGCGACCGCCCGACAGAGAAAGCTGCACGCGGCCGGGCGCGACAACGCCATCGACATCGCGATAGCCGCGGCTGGAAATCGTCCAGCGACCGCCCTCGCTGGCGTAGGTACCCGGCTTCACGCCGTCGCCTTCACGATAGCCGGCGGCGTCGAGTTCGGTCTTGAGCGTCGCGGCGTTCATCGCCACGCCGGGCGTGATCTGCAGCGGACGTGCATAGACACGCGTCGGCACCTGCCAGGTCAGCGCACCGAACTTCTCGCTGACCTGATGGTTCAGGTACAGCGTGTAGGGGATGAGGAAACCGAGCCCGAGACCGACCAGTGCGAGCACCGCGGTCACCGCGCGCCGACGCCAGGCGGGCGGCGCGTCGTCGTTCAGATCGTCGGTGTCGTCGTCTTCGTAATCGATCCGGGCCATGGCACCAGTCAGCCGTCGCCCGACGCGGAATGCGACAATGGGCAGCGGCGCGAGTCTAGCGCAGCGCCAAGGCGTGCTCCGAGGGCGAGGTCGCCATCCATTCAGACTGACGGATCAAGGTCTTGCCCCTGCTCCTGCGCTACCAGTTCCATCGAATCTCGGCCCGGCTCCACCGCCTGCGGATTGCCCTGCATGCGCGCGGCTGGCGTGGCGTCGCGGCCAGAATCGCCGGCCGCTCACCGCACGGCGAGCATCGACGCTCGGACGAAGATGCAGCGCGGCGGGTGGCCCAGCCCCTCGGCAATGCGCCTATCTCTGCCGCCCGCATTCTGATGATCGATGTCACCACGCCGCGTCCTGACAGGGATTCGGGTTCGATGCGTGCAAGCCGCCTGATGCAACTGCTGATAGAGCTGGGCTACCGGGTGGATTTCCTTCCCGACGACGTCCGTTCTGCCGGTCATTACACGGACGAGCTCGAGGCAGTCGGCGTACGTGTCCTCCACGTGCCCGGTGGGCTCAAGCGCGCGCGTTGGCTGATCGACCACGCGCCCGGCTACGCCGCGGCCATCGTCAGTCGTTACCACCTGGCGGAAGCCGTGTTCCCGCTGCTGCGCCGGGTTGCGCCCGAGACCCGTCGGATCCTCGACACCGTGGATCTGCACCACTTGCGGGAACGCCGCGAGGCCGAACGCAATGCGGATCGCCGACTGCTGCGTTTGTCTGCGGAGACGCGCCGGCGAGAGCTCGCGATGATCGACGCAGCGGACACCTCATGGGTCGTCAGCCCGCACGAACAGGACCTGCTCGCACGCGAACGGCCCTTGGCCTGCATCCGCGTGGTGTCCAATCTGCACGAGCCTGTCGAGCACGTGCCCGGTCCACAGGGACGCGCGGGACTGCTGTTCGTCGGTGGCGCTGGACATCCACCCAATCTCGATGCGGTGTCGTGGCTGATCGACGATCTGTTCCCGGCCATGCGCGCAGCGCTACCGGGGCTTGAACTGCATCTCGTCGGAGAGGGCCTTGATCGCTTCGTTGGGCGTTCCACTGCAGGCGTCGTGGTCCATGGGCACGTTCCGGACCTCACACCTCTGCTGAACAGTGCGCGGCTGGGCGTTGCGCCGCTGCGTTTCGGCGCTGGTGTCAAGGGAAAGGTCAACCTCGGCATGTCGCATGGACTGCCGATGGTCGTCACCGGGTGCGCAGCCGAGGGGCTCCATCTTCTGGACGGAGAGCACGCCTTGATCGCCGACACATCGCAGGCATTTGTCTGCGCAGTGGTCGCGCTCTGCTCGGACGATGCCTTGTGGAACCGGATCTCACTTGCCGGCCAGGCACTCACGCAAAAGCACTTCACTGCGGATGCAGCATGCGCCGCCGTGCTTGCGTCGCTGCCACCTTCGGAACACACCGCCTGATGCGCCTGCTGCTGATCGCCTATGAATTTCCGCCAAGCCCTTCGCCCCAGTCATTGCGCTGGACGTATCTCGCAAGGGAGCTGGACCTGCTGGGACACGAAGTCCATGTGCTCACGGCCGATCTGGGCGGAGAAACGCCCGGTCTGCCTGCGTTGCCCGCCCGTATTCGAGTGCATCGGACCTACCCCGGACCTGTTCGCGGCATGCTCGCTTACCTTCGCAAAAGGCGTCAGCGGAAGATCGAGGCCGGACTGGTGTCCATTCAAGACAGCGCACAGGAAGCCGGCGGGATCGAGACCGTCATCCGCCCTCCCCGGAACTGGAAGCAACGCGTCTCCGAAGGAATCCAGACCGTCGCCCAATACGTCCATTTTCCCGACATTCGTGGCGAATGGCGCCCTTGGGGACGCCGTGCGCTTCATCGCTTGCTGACCGATGTAAATCCCGACGTCGTAATCAGCTCGCATGAGCCGGCGACCACCATCGAACTTGCTCTACAGGCAAAGCGTCGCGGCTTTCCCTGGATTGCTGACTTGGGAGATCCGGTTCTCGCGTCCTATACCCCTGTGAGATGGCGACGCCGTTCCGAAAAACTTGAAAGCGCGATGTGCCGGGAGGCTGATCTGTTGACGGTGACCACCGACGCGACGGTCGAGCTGATGCAGAAGCGCTATGCACGTGAGCGTGGCTTTCTGGTTCTGCCACAAGGCCATGATTCACGCCGCGCGCCTGGCGCAAGCACTGGCGTTCCCTTTCAGCACGATCGACTCGAGTTGCTCTATACGGGAAGCTTCTATCTTTTCCGCCGCCCGGATGCGCTGCTGGCTGGTCTGCTTGCGGTCCCCGAAGCGAGATTGACGATTGCTGCGATCACCGTGCCGGAATCCGTGCTGGAGGCGGCACGGCGTTCGCCGTCGCAGATCCGGCTGCTCGGGTTCCGACCGCATGGCGCGATCCTGGACCTTCAGCGCAATGCCGATCTCCTCGTGAATATCGCCAACGACGATATGACCCAGATTCCCGGGAAGGTGAACGAGTACCTCGGCGCCGGACGCCCTCTGCTGAACCTGGGGCCGGGCAATGACCCTGTATCCCGCGTCATCACGCATCTCAGGCGCGGGTGGAACTGCCCCAACGAGGCGGATGCGATTGCAGACTGCCTGCGGAACAGACTGGCCGACAAGTCTGCCCAAGAACTGGACGTGAAACTTGACCTGTCGCCAGGGTCCGTGGCGGACGTGAGCTGGACTGTGATCGCAGCGCGCTTGGACACCGCCCTGACCCAGATCAAGACCGACACCAGAACTCGAATCAATTCCGGTTGATCGAAGCCGCGCGCAGCCGCTGTGCGAATTCCTGATGCCCCGGCACACCGGCATCGACATCGCGCGCGGACGCCAGCGCCGCTTCCGCGCCTGCGAGATTGCCCGCGCCCAGGCGCTCGTCGCCGATCGCCAGCCAGCGCTGCGCCAGTCGGCGACGGGCTTCTCGCACGGCGCTGCCTTCATCGCCAAGCACTTCGCGGGCATCGAGGCAGGCGCGGGCACGCGCCAGACTGTTCGCACGCAGGCCTGCATCGAAACATTGCCGCGCCGATGGCAACAGACGCGAGGAGGCGCGCGCGACGGCCGTATCATCGGGCGCGATCAGGCGCGCGGCGCGGATCTTGTCGTAGGCGCTGTCGCCGGGCGGCGTCAGCAGGTCGCCACGCGCTTCGGCGGCAGCGGCCTGTCGCAGCAGGGTGTCCACACGCTGACGGCGTTCGGCGGCCGGCAACTGTGGTCCCAGGCGTGCATGTCGCGCGCGCGAGCGGTCGATGTGCTCGACGGCGACGCGTACCGCGTCGCTGTCACTGGCCAGCGCGCGCGCTTCGCGCAGTTGCGCGTCGGCATCGGCAAAATTGAAATCGCGCGCGTAGCGCTCGGCGCGACGCGCGTAGGCCGCGCCGGCGTCGTGCAGGCCGCGCTGCGCGCGTGCATCGGTGGGGTCGAATGCGAGCAGCGTGCGCCACTCGGCGACCGCGCGTTCGACGTTGCCCGCCTCCAGACTGCGCGCTGCGCGGCGGCGCAATGCATCGAGCTCTTCGGTCAGGCGCGCGTCGGTGTCGGGCAGATCGACGTGACCGGCGTCGTATGCGCGGACGCGTGCGATCAGGTCGGCCGCGTCGCGTAGACCGCCCTCGCGCAGACGACGCCGCGCGTCTTCCAGAAGAGACGCCAGCGCGTCCTCACGCCCCCGTAAAGCATCGGCATTGTCCGGCTGCAACGCCAGCACGCGACGATACAGCGGCAGCGCGCTCTGTTCGCCGGCATCGAGATTGCCGGCTGCCTGCGCCGTCTGCGCTTCAGCGATCAGCCGATCGAGCCCCGCGCCTGCCGCTTCCCGCTGCCGCAGCGCGGTGGCCACCACATCGACATGCTCGCGCGGCGCGGACAGTTCCCTGGCGAGCCGCAACGCCGCATGCGCGTCGTCGAAGCGCCCCGCCTCCACCGCCGTCGCCGCCTGCACCACCGCAGCACGCGCGACCTCGGCCAGACCGGCACGCGGACGGACATCGTCGGGATCGAGCGCGAGCGCGGCTTCGTAGAGCTGGCGGGCGCCCTCGCCGTCGGGCGTACTCAGGCGTCCGGCGGCAGTCGCGCCCGCAGCGGCGTCGAGCAGGGCCTGTGCGCGGGTTTCCGGCCAGAACCGGTCGACCAGGAACAGGCGAACGATGATGACCAGCATCATCACGACCGCGAGCACGCCAACCGCGATCCACCCGCCCCGTCGACGCTGCAGTACATCAGCCGCCGTGGATCGCGCACGCGCCAGTCGCTCCCGCGGTGGCGGCGCCATGGGGTCAGGCATGTCGGATTCGCGTTGCACGCGGCGCAGTATGAAAGACTCCACTGAACGGGCGCGTCACCGGCGCGCGGCGTCCACGCCGGGCATGCCGTCGAGCTTGCCGAGCAGACGTGCCAACTGGCCGTAATCGGCGACCCGCACGCGCAGTTGCAGGCGCACGCGCGACAGCCCCAGGGACTCGCTCTGGATCGACAGCACGTGCACATCCTCCTGCGCGATCGCGTTGCTGAGATCCTTGAGCAGGTGCCGGCGGTCGACGGCCTCGACCACGATGTCCGATGCATGGCCGCCACTCGCGCGGCCCCACTCGACCGGCAGTACGCGCTGCGGTTCGTTCGCCGACAGGCGCAGGAACGACGGGCAATCACGGCGGTGCACGGTCACGCCCCGCGCGCGGGTCAGATAACCGGCAATCGGCTCGCCAGGCACCGGCCGGCAGCAGCGCGCGACCTGCACCAGCAGATTGTCGACGCCGACCACGTGAAACTCGGAATCGGCGGTCTTGGGCACGCGCCGCGGTTGCCGTAGCGGCAATGTCGGCGCGGCGGCTTCGGTCGGTGCTTCGCGTTCGCGCTCCAGCTCCAGCAGCGCGCGGCCGACCTGGTTCGGGCCGACATCGCCGAGCGCGACCAGCACGTGCAGGTCATCGACGGTGGCGACATTGAAGCGCGGCAGCACCGGCACCAGATCCGCCTGCAGCAGACCGAGCCGGCGCAGGTCCTTGTCCAGCAGCTCACGGCCGGCCTGCAGATTGCGCGCGCGGTCGAGCTTGTGGAACCAGTTGCGGACCTTCTCGCGCGAGCGCGCACTGGCCAGGAAGCCGTTGGACACGACCAGCCAGTCGCGCCGCGGCGACGGCGTTTTCGCGGTGAGGATTTCGACCCGCTCGCCGCTGTGCAGCACGTAGTCCAACGGGACGATGCGGCCGTCGACCTTCGCGCCACGGCAGCGGTGCCCGACCATCGTGTGCACGTGGTAGGCGAAATCCAGCGGTGTCGCGCCTTGTGGCAGATCGACGATCTCGCCCTTGGGCGTCAGCACGAAGACGCGATCCTCGACCAGTTCGGTACCCAGCGCGCCGGCCAGCGACGGATCGCCCTCGCCCGCCGGTTCGGTATGCGCGTCGAGCAGGCGGCGCATCCATTCGATACGACGCTCCAGCGCGGCATCGCCGGCAGACGACGCGCGCTGCGAGCCGCCGCTTTCCTTGTAGCGCCAGTGCGCGGCGACGCCGAGTTCGGACGCCTCGTGCATCTCGCGGGTGCGGATCTGCACTTCCAGCGTCTTGCCGTCCGGTCCGACCACCGCGGTGTGCAGCGAGCGGTAATCGTTGTGCTTGGGCCGGGCGATGTAATCGTCGAACTCGCTGGGAATCGGCGTCCACAACGCATGCACCACGCCGAGCGCGGCGTAGCAGGCGGGAATGTCGTCGACGAGTACGCGCACCGCGCGCAGATCGTAGAGCTCGCCGATCGGCACCTGCTTGCGCTGCATCTTCTTCCAGATGCTGTAGATGTGTTTGGGCCGGCCCGCAACCTCGCCGCGCACGCCCTGCGCGGCCAGCGCCTCGCCGAGCTGCACGCGGACCACTTCGATATGGCGCTCGCGACCGGTGCGCTTGTCGTCGAGCAGGCCGGCGATGCGGCGATAGGTATCCGGTTCGAGATAGCGGAACGCGAGATCCTCGAGCTCCCACTTCAGCTGCCAGATGCCGAGCCGGTTCGCCAGCGGCGCGTGGATGTCGCGGGTCAGTGAGGCCAGTGCGCGGCGCGCGGCGTCGTCCTCGCTGCGCGCAGCGGCGCGCATCAGGGCAAGCTGCCGCGCCAGCAGCACCATCACCAGGCGCAGATCGCGGATCAACGCCAGCAACAGGCGCCGCAGGCCTTCGGGGTTGCCTTCGCTGGCGTGCTCGGCATGCAGCGACCACACCTGGTGCGCGGCAGCCAGACCTTCGATCAAGGGCACGATCGCAGACAGCCGCGCCACCAGCTGTGGCCGCCATGCGGGCACCGCATCGGCGAGCGCGGTCGCGACGACTTCGACGTCGGCGCCGAGCAGCCCCAACGAGCCGACGGTATCGAGCAGCACTGCCGCATCGCCCGCCGCGATCTCCGCATCGTCCGGCAGCGACGCCAGCAAGGCACGCAGCGACGGGCCGGACGCGGCCATCGTCGGCAGCGCCAGCAGGCGGTCGCGCAGGTTGTCCGGAGGCTCGGGCATCGGCCGCTCGATGCGGGCAGGACGGTCTACACTAGCGGCGCCCCGACCAGAGGAACAGAGCATGCGTGCAGTCCACAGTGTCTTGATCGCGGCGGCGCTTGCTGCAGCCGTGCCCGCTTTCGCGCAGCAGACGCGGATCGAGGATCGGTTGACCGCTTCGGAGTTCCGCGAAGCGGGACTGGGCAAGCTCAGCGAGGCCGAGCTCGTCCGCCTCAATGCGTTGCTGGCACGGACCGCATCGCCTGCTGCACCCGGTGTTCCCTCCGATGTCGACGCGCGGATCGCGCAGGCCCGCGAAGAAGGTCGGCGCGAGGCGGCCGCCGAGACGGATCGTGGCGTGCGTCAGGTCGAATCACGCGAGCCGGTGCAGAGCATCATTCCCGGCGCGTTCACCGGCTTTGCGCGGGGGCGCGAATACACGCTTGCGAACGGCCAGGTCTGGAAGCAGACCGACAATGCCTCGATCGCCGGCGCGCGTGGCCAGGACGTGGGCGTACGCGTGCGTCCCGGCCTGCTGAATGCCTGGTGGCTCAAGGTCGAGGGTTACAACACCCAGACCAAGGTCGAGCGCGTCCGCTGATGCGGCGCGCCCTGTCTTCCTGGAGCGGCCCGATGCCCGCACGCACCTGCCTCATTCTCGTCCTGTCACTGACCTGCTCCGTGCCCGCCGCCTGGGCGCAGACCTCGCCCCTAGAAGCCCGCATGGGTAGTGCGCAGTTCCGGACATCGGGGCTGCACCGGCTTGAACCCTCGGAGCTGCGTGCGCTCGAAAGCTGGCTGGCCTCGCAGGCGCCGGCCGAAACGCAACTGAGCGAGGCGCGCGAGGCCGGGCGGCGCGAAGCCGAGCGGGCCACAGCCCCCTCTGCCGAGCCTGTCCGCAGCACACTTGTCGGCCGCTTCGAAGGCTTTTCACGCGGGCGGGAATACACCCTGGCCAATGGTCAGGTGTGGCGGCAGATCGGCGAGGCGCCCTTGGTGGGTGGACGCGTCGAGAGCCCGACGGTGGAAATCGAGCCGGCGCGGATCAGCGGCTGGTGGCTGCGGGTCGAGGGCTTCAATGCACGCGTGCGCGTCGAACGCGTCAGGTAAGCGCGGCCACCCGCGCGGCGAGCCTCTTGGGCGACACCCCCCCCTTTGCGCCCAGTTCCTGGGCGAACAGGGACACACGCAACTCTTCGATATCCCAGCGCAGCGCCTGCCAGTCGGTGTCGGCGCCGCGGCCACGCGCAGCCGCGTCCGCAAGTGCCTCGACGAACGGTTTGACATCGAGCATGCGCTGCTGGTCGCGTTGCGGGTCGCGCTGCGCCCGTTCGGCGCGTAGCGACAACGCGTGCAGCCAACGCGCGTATTCGGACAGCGCTGTCGCCGGCACCGTGCGCAGGAAGCCGGGCGGTACCAGCGCCTGCAACTGGGCCTGCATGTCGTCGAGGTTCGCGCGTGCCCAACCCATCAACTTCGATTCGAGCTTTGCACGCACCTCGGCGACACGGTCGAGAATCGCTTCGGCCTGCCGCAGACGCGCCATCGCTTCGCCGAACAGCGCCTTGCCGACGGCGTCGCGATGCGCGGCGAACGCGTCCGCATCGCGGATGGTTTCGAGTCCGTCGACGAGCAACGCCGCGAGTGCACCGTCAACGAGATCCTCGCGCAGCCGGTCGCCGGGCTTGCCGTCGCGCGGCGCGGCCGATTCGATCGCGGCATAAAGCAACGCGGTTTTCGGCGCGACCGGCAGTTGCTTGCGCGCATGCCGCACGCGATCCGCCAGCGCGATCGTCAGCAGGCGACGCACACCCTGCGGATGCAGGCGTCGTGCATGGGTCGGGTCGGCATGGACCGCGAGTGAGGCGCTGTCGCCGTCGTCCTGCAGGGCGGGATACGCCGGCAGACCACCGGCGCCGGGAATCGAGACCGGCACAGGCGTCTCCGGAAACGTGGTCAGCCCGCCCTGCTGCAGGCCATCGGCGGCATGCGCGGCGAAGGCGCGTGCGGCGCGCTCGCCAAAGCGGCGGCGCAGGTCGTCGAGGTCGCGGGATTCGGCAAGCACGGTGGCGCTCTTGCGATCGCGGCCCGTGTCGACCAGACGCAGGTTCGCGCGCAGGTGGGGCTCCAGCGCCGCCGCGTCGAAATCCGACGCGGCGATGTCCACGCCGGCGAGCTTCTTCAGGAACCGCGCCAGCGTGCCGGTGAACGTATCGGCATCACCATCGCGCCAGGCCTGCGCGAATGCACGGGCAAAATCCGGTGCGGGCACAAAGTTGCGACGCAGCGCCTTGGGCAGACTGCGGATCAGGGCCGCCGCCTTGTCTTCGACAAAGCCGGGCGCCAGCCACGACAGCCGCACCGGATCGATCGCGTTGAGCAGATGCAGCGGTACCGACACGGTCATGCCGTCATCGACCGCGCCCGGCTCGAAGCGGTACGACACGGCAAGCCGCGCTTCGCCGAGCGCGATGAAGGCCGGGAACAGATCGGCGTCCACGCCATCGGCGATCAGCAGATCGTCGCGGCTCCACGTCAACGCCTGCTTCGCGGCGTCGGGCGCCTTGCGCCACCACGCATCCAACGCCTGCGCCGACAGCACATCGGCGGGCAAGCGCTGCGCATACCACTGCGCCATCCATTCTTCGTCGACGACGAGTCCGGACCGGCGCTGCTTCGCTTCTTCCTCGCGTGCGCGTTCGAGCGTGCGCAGGTTGCGTTCGACGAAGTTGGCGCGCGTGTTGATCTCGCCGGTGACCAGACCGTCGCGCAGGAACAGCGCGCGCGATTCGTCCGGATACAGCCGCCCGTAATCGACCGGCTTCTTCGGCGCGAGCACCAGCCCGAACAGGCTGATCTGCTCGCTGCCAACCACGCGCCCCTGCGAGCGCGACCAGCGCGGATCGTGGTGTCGCCGCGCCAGCAGATGATCGAGTTCATTGATGACCCAGTCCGGCTCAATCGCCGCATTGGTCAGCGACCAGACCTTCTCTGTATCCAGCAGCGTGGCCGACAACACCCACGGCGGCGGCTTCTTCGACAGCGGCGAACCGGGAAACAGCTGGAACCGCCGTCCACGCGGGCCCTCGTACTGGCCGGACACGCGACCACCGCCACCGGGGTCGGCGCGATGGCCGACCTGGGTCGGCAGACCTGCGATCAACGCGCGATGCAGCGCGATGAATGCCGCCGCGTCCGCCTTCGCGGCCATGCGCGGATCCGTGTCCACGACGGCGTTGGCACGCGCCTCGATCGACCACCCGAGTGCCTCGCACTGCAACCGCAGCTGGCGATGCAGTTCGCGCCACTCGCGCATGCGCAGGAAGCCGAGGAAATTGCGGTCGCACCATTTGCGCAGCTGCGATTGGGTCAGATCGGCATGCGCCTGCCGGTAGCCGTCCCACAGCTTCATGATGCCGACGAATTCGGATTTCGGATCGGCGAACTGCGCGTGCGCCGCATCGGCTGCGCCGCGCTGGTCGGACGGCCGCTCGCGCGGATCCTGGATGCCGAGGAACGAGGTGATCGCGAGCATCGCGTCGAGACAGCCATGCGCGCGCGCGGCGACGAGCATGCGCGCGAGCTTGGCATCGACCGGCAACTTGGCCATCGTGCGGCCGGTCGCGGTGAGCCTGCGCTCGCCATCGATCGCGCCGAGTTCGGCCAGCTGCTGCCAGCCGTCGGCGACGGCGCGCGGATCCGGCGGCTCGACGAAGGGGAAGGATTCGATATCCCCCAGACCCAGCGACAGCATCCGCAGGATCACCCCCGACAGCGACGCGCGCCGAATTTCGGGATCGGTGTAGGCCGGGCGGGATTCGAAATCCGCCTCGGAGAACACCCGGAAGCACGTGCCCGGCGCGATACGGCCGCAACGCCCCTTGCGCTGGTCGGCGCTGGCCTGGCTGACCGGCTCGATGTGCAGACGATCGAGCTTCTGCCGCGGGCTGTAACGCTTGACACGTGCGAGACCCGGATCGACCACGTAGTGGATGCGAGGCACCGTCAACGAGGTCTCGGCCACGTTCGTCGCCAGCACGATGCGCCGTTGCGGACCGGGATTGAACACGCGGTCCTGATCCTTGGCCGACAGCCGCGCATACAGCGGCAGCACTTCGGTGTGGCGGTATTTGCGACGTTCCAGCGCCTGATGCGCGTCGCGGATCTCGCGCTCGCCGGGCAGGAAGATCAACGTGTCGCCGGTGCCACGGATCTGCATGATCTCGTCGCAGACCGACACGATGCCGTCGAGCACGCTGCGTTCGCCCGCATCCTCGCCTTCGCCTTCCAGCGGCCGATAGCGCACGTCGACCGGAAAGCCGCGACCTTCGACATCGACCACCGGCGCGCCCCCGAAATGCTCGGCGAAGCGCGCGGTGTCGATCGTCGCCGAGGTCACGATCAGCTTGAGATCCGGGCGCCGGCCCAGCAGCTGCTTCAGATAGCCCAGCAGGAAATCGATGTTGAGGCTGCGCTCGTGCGCCTCGTCGATGATGATCGTGTCGTAGGCCGACAGCCAGCGGTCGGACGCGATCTCCGCCAGCAGAATGCCGTCGGTCATGAACTTGATCGCGGTCGCGTCGCTGACGTTGTCGTTGAAGCGGACCTGGTAGCCGACCGTGCCACCGCTGGGCACCTGCAGTTCTTCCGCCACGCGCTTGGCCACCGTGCGCGCGGCGATGCGGCGCGGTTGGGTGCAGCCGATCATGCCGCCGGCGCCCCGGCCCGCGGCCAGGCACAGCTTGGGCAGCTGCGTGGTCTTGCCCGAGCCGGTCTCGCCGGCGACGACGACGACCTGGTGCGCACGGATCAGCGCGACGATCTCCTCCGCCTTGCCGGCGATCGGCAACACCGGATCGACCTCGGCGCGCGGCAGCTGCGCGGCGCGCGTCTCGCGCTGCCGGACGGAGGCCTGCAAGCGGGTTTCGAAGGCTTCGCGCGCCGCCGCATCGCCGGGTGCGCGACGCCAGCGTCCAAGCAGGCCGAGCAGTCGGCCACGGTCACGGGTGCAGGCCGCGCCTATGGCGTCCTGTGCCTGTTGCATCATCCCCTTCATGGGGCCATTACCGGAATACTGCGTCACGCGCCCCGCCCATCCTCAAGTCACACTTCTTCAACGTGGAGGCCCATATTGTGGGCGCAATCCCATCACTACCGGAGTCCTGCCATGACCAAGGCCAAGCCGAACAAGTCCAAATCCGCCAAGACACCGGTTGCCCCGGCGGTGGCGTCGCCCGACGCGCAGTCGAAGGCGCCGGCCATCGATATCGGGATCAGCGACGCCGACCGCAAGGCGGTCGCCCGGCATCTGTCGGTGTTCCTCGCCGATGCCTACACGCTGTATCTCAAGACCCACAACTTCCACTGGAACGTCACCGGGCCGATGTTCAACGCCCTGCACGTGATGTTCGAGGGCCAGTACACCGAGCAGTGGAACGCGCTGGACGAGATCGCCGAGCGCATCCGCGCGCTGGGCTACAACGCGCCGGGCTCGTATGGCGAGTTCATCCAGCTGTCCTCGATCAAGGAAGAGCCGGGCCTGGAGAAGGCGCCGGACTGGCGCGAGATGGTGCGCCAGCTGGTCGTCGGCAACGAGGCCGTCTGCCGCAGCGCGCGCAAGGCGCTGGATGTGGCCGATGATGCCGACGACGATCCGACCGAGGACCTGCTGACCCAGCGTCTGCAGACCCACGAGAAGAACGCCTGGATGCTGCGCTCGCTGCTTCAATAAGCGTCGCAGTCCGTCTCGTCAGAACGCCCGGCATCGCCGGGCGTTTTCGTATGCGCGTGCGGTTGACTTCAGGCCGTCTCGAGCGGCTCGGGCGCATCGCGTTCACCGCGCGACACCAGCGCTGCAATGCCGAGATCGCCGGTCACGTTGACCGTGGTGCGGCACATGTCGAGGAAGTGGTTCACGCCCAGCACCAGGCCGATGCCCTCGGCCGGCACGCCGACCAGCGTGCAGATCAGCGCGACCACCGGCAGCGAGCCCAAGGGCACGCCGGCCGTGCCGATGCCGCCGAGGATGCAGACCAGCATCACCAGCACCTGCTGCCAGATCGACAGGTCCACCCTGAAGAACTGCGCCAGGAAGATCACCGTGACGCCTTCGAACAGCGCCGTACCGTTCTGGTTGACGGTCGCGCCGACGGTCAGCACGAAGCGCGACACCTTGCGCGGCAACTTGAGGTTCTCGTCGGCGATGCGCAACGCGGTCGGCAGCGTGGCGTTGCTCGACGCGGTCGAGAACGCCATCAGCATCGCTTCCTGCACGCCGCGGAAGAACGCCAGCGGCGACCAGCCGCCGACGAACTTCAGCGCCAGCGAATACGTCACCAGCATGTGCAGCGCCAGCGCGCCGACGACTACCAGCACGTAGGCACCCAGGCGCAGCAGCAGATCCCAGCCGAACAGCACGGCCAGGTTGAACGTGAAGCAGAACACCGCGATCGGCACGAGGCGGATGACCAGACCGATCAGCGTCATCGACACTTCGAACAGGCCTTCGATACCGCGCTTGAGCGTGGCGGTGGCCTCGGATTTCGTCAGCACCAGGCCGATGCCGAACATCAGTGCGAAGAACATCAGCGCGAGGATGTTGGCGTTGTCCGATGCCGCGCCCACCACGTTCTGCGGCACGATCGACAGCAACATGTCCGTACCGGTCGCGCCGGTCCTGCTGTCATCCACGATCGTCGCGGTGCGCTGTGCGCTCTCGGCCAGCAACTGCTGTGCGAGCGCCGGATCCACGCCGTCGCCCGGCCGGAACACGTTCACCATGACAAGGTCCAGCAGAACGGCCATGCCCGACAGCACGACGGTCCACGCCAACGTGCGTCAGCCGATGCGGCCCAGCGCGGCGACGTCACCCATTTCCGACACGCCGACAACGAGCGCGGAAAACAGCAGCGGCACGATCAGCATGAAGATCAGGCTGAGGAATAGCGTGCCCAGCGGTTCGGTCACCCAGCCGACGAAGCTCTCGATGAGCGGCCGGCACTGCCAGGACGGCTCGGCGTCGATGCAGGCGGCCGATGCCGGATCTGCCAGCATCCACGCGGTCAGGCCCGTGTAGTGCGCGATCAGGCCGAGGACGAGGCCGGCCACGAAGCCGATCGCGATCTTCCAATGAAGCGGCATACGGGAACGTGCGGGAGCCATGGAATCGGCCATGGCGTGGAGACCGCGGGAAAGCGCGGAGGCTAGGGGTTCAGCGGCGCGGGTACAGCGGTGGCAGATCCGGGCCACGCGGCGCGCGTGCGGGTGTATCGCGCCACGACGCGCCGCCACGGAACGCGGTGCGCAAAGCCTGACGCGCGCCGGGCAGATCGCCATCGGTCCAGCGCGCCCGCTGCCAGAGACCCACGGCGTCGCGCTGGGCGGGCGCATCGAGACGGGCAAGCAGGGTGTCGAGATCCACCGCCGGCGGGTCAGACAATGCACGCAAGGCGTCTTCCACCTCGGCCGGCTCGCCGGTCTGCAGGACCTGCATCAGGCGGCGATGCGCCTGGCCCACCGTGCGGGCGGATTGCGCAGATGTCGGCGCGCCGCCGGGTACCGCCGAAGCGCCGCCTGCGCGCACAAAGCCGATCGGCTGCTGGCGATACAGACGCCACGCCAGCCACGCGGTCGCCAGCCACAGTGCGGCGAACAGGGCGGCGAGCGCGGGCCAAAGATTCCAGCCACCGACATCGGACGCTGTCGACAAGGCTGTCGAAGCCAACGCGTCGACTCCAGCTTGTGGCGCCGCACCGGGCAGCGCCTCGCCAGCCGCGACCGCCAGCGACACAGCAGGCGGACCGCTGGTCCGCGCAGCGCCTGCGCGCACGTCCCACCAGGCGATGCGCGGGCCGGGCACCTGCAAACTGCCCTCGGCGCGCGGCACCACCGAATAGCGGCGGGTCAGCCGCACCCGCGGCCGGCCATCCTCGAAACGCTCGTCGTACTGCGGCGGCTCGGCGAACACCTGCGCGCCCTGCAACGGCGGCAGCGCGATCTCCGGCAATTGCGTGCCCACCGCACCATCGAACACCGCCTCCAGCACGAAGGTACTGGCCTCGCCGGCGCGACCTTCCGTCGGCGCTTCCAGCCACCGCGCCTGCACGCCATACAGCGGCAGCCACGGCTGCGGCGCGTTCGCGGGCATCGCGCGCACGTCGAGCACGCTGGGCGGTCCATTCGCCGACAGTTCGCGCGGCCCGCGATTGAACACGTCGTCGAACATGCCGCCGCCCGCGCCGCGCCCTTCGAAGCGCGCGCCGGGAATCGACAGCGTGCCGCTGCGCTCGGGCACGATCTGATAACGACGTTCGACGACGGTATAGCGCCGCCCGTCGACGTCGCGGCTGTACTGCACATCGCTGCCGATGCGCTGCATCGACGCGCCCTCGGGCGAGGGCTGGTCGAGGCTGCCCGACACCAGCGGCGTCGCGTAGTACAGCCGCAGTACGTAACCCACCGACTGCTGTACGTACGGCGATTGCACATCGATATCCGCTTCGATGAAGGCCGGGGCGCCGTCGCGCGCAGCCGTCACGGCGGCCGGCGCCACGCTGAGCGACAGCGGCGCGGTGCGTGCACCGCCGACCTGCAAGGCCGGTACTGTGAGCACCCCTTCGCGACGCGGGCGCAGGGCAACGCCGAACAGCGAACGCGTGATCCGGCGGCCATTGGTGATCTCGACCTGGCGACGGCTCGTGTGTCCGCTGACATGGAAATCGCGTGCCAGTGGCGCCCAATCGGGCGCGTCACCGGTGCCGTCAGTCTCCACGTTGAGCGTCGTGGTGTCGCCGAACGCGATGCGGTCACGATCGAGCCAGGCGCGCGTTTGCGCCTGCGCAGTGCCTGCCAAGAACGACAGCACCAGCACCGCGACCATCCATGCCGCGGATCGCGCGCCCTTCGAACGCACAGTCTTCATCGGTCGCCTCCCGTGGTGCGACGCTCGTGTTCGAGCCGGAACTTGGCCCGCAGCAATCCACCCGGATCGTCCGGCACGCGCCGCAGCCACGCCGCATTCGCCTGTTCGCGTTCGTCGCCGGTATCGCCACCCGGCGCCCCGGTCTCCGAGACATCTTCGTCGGAGGGGTCCGGCTGACCGTCAAGTGCGCGCTCCATCTGTTCGCGCTGCTGCGCATCCGCGTCGCGCTGCGCCTGCGCGTCGGCCGGCGGCGGCGTCTCGGATGCCTGCGATTGCGGATCATCCTGCGGCGGTTGCGTGTCGCCCTGCCCTTGCGCATCGCCGGACTGGCTGTCCGACGGATCGCCGGCCTCGCCCGGTTTCGGCTGGCTGTCACCGTCGTCGCGCGGCTTCTGTGGCGCGCGTGGATCCTGACCCTGGCCCGGCGGCGGCTTGCGGTTGCGCGCGGCCTCGACAGCGGCGCGGTTGGCCTGCGCATCGGCCATGCCCGGCTGCTGCGACAGCGCCTCGTCGTAGGCCGCGATCGCGTCGTCGAAACGGCCCAGCCGCGCCAGCGCATTACCGCGGTTGTACGCAGCATCGGCGCCCGGCAATCCGGTCCACGTCTTCAAGGCTTCGTCGTAGCGTTCGCCGCGATAGGCCGCCGTGCCTGCGCGCATCCGGCCATCCGCCACCTGATCAGCGCGCTGCCAGGGCGTTGCGGCCGGCGCCTGCGCCTGTACGGGCATCGGCAACAGCGCCGGCAACAACGCGAGTACCGCCACACAGGCGAAGCCCGAGCCGCGGCGGAAGGCCAGCAACACCAGCGCGAGCAGCGGCAGCACCAGCCAGTAACCTTCGTCGAGCACACGGCGCACACTCGCATCGCTGCGCGCCGACGCGCCGCCTGCGGTCATCTCCGGCGTCAGTACGCCGAGCGCGCGCAGATCGCCGTCGTCGATCGACAAGGCTTGATACCGTCCTTCGCCGGCGACCGCGAGCGCGCGCAATGCGACGGTCTCGAGACGCGCATGCGCGAGCGCACCATCGGCATCGCGATAGGCTGCGCCGGCCGCGGTACCGAGTCCGAGCACCGACACCCGATAGCCCATGCGTGCGGCGATGCCCGCTTCCGCGATGGCCGCCGTGTCCGCAGTGCCGGTCACCAGCAGGATGTCGCCACGCAATGCCTGACCCTGTCGCAGCAGACGCGTCGCATGCGCGATTGCACGATCTGCGCGCTGACCATCGACCGGCATGATCCCGGGCGACAATGCATCGAGATACAGCGCCACGTTGCGCGCATCATCGGTCAGCGGTGCGACGGTGAAGGCGTCGTCGGCATACGCGACCAGCGCGACCTGCCCGGCGCCGCGCTCAGCCAGCAGCTGCGCGAGCTTCGCGCGCGCCTGCAACAGCCGCGAGGGCGGCAGATCGCTGGCGGTACTCGCAGTCGACAGATCGATCACCACGACGAGAGGCGCCATGCCCTGCGTGTCGAGCGGCACCGCGACCTCGCGCCAACCCGGCCCGGCCAGTGCCAGCACCGCGAGCAGGCCGGCAAGCAGCCACGCGACAAGCCCGGACAGACCGCGGCGGTCCGGACGTGCTTCGAGCAGATGCGCGAGCAGATGCGGGTCCACGGCCTCGCGCCAGGCCTCGGCGCTGCGCCGACGTCGCCACCAGATCCAGGCCAGCAGCGGCAACGCCAGCAGTGCCCACAGCCAGAGCGGGCGCGCGAATTGCACTGCGTCGAACGGCAGACTCATGCGGCCGCCTCGCGACGCAGGCGCAGCTGCGGCAACAGCGCGAGCATCAGCAACCCGCACGCCGCGGCGAGCGGCAACGGATAGCGTTCGATGCGCGGGCGCAATGCGGGACCGGGCTGTTCGACAGGTTCCAGACGATCGATCTCGCCATAGATGCCGGCGAGCTCACCGGTATCGCGCGCACGGAATGCGCGGCCGCCGGTTGTGTCGGCGATGCGCTGCAGCGCGGCTTCGTCGATGGCCGGTTCGCTGCCCGGCATCTGGAAGCCGAACAGCCCCCCGGCGCCGGCATCACTGCCGAATGCGATCGTGTGCACGCGGACGCCGGCATCGCGCGCCAGTTCGGCGGCCTTGTCGGGTGTCAGTGCGCCGGCATTGCTGACGCCATCGGTCAGCAGGATCAGCAGGCGCTGGCCGCGCGGCGCATCCTGCAGGCGTTTGACCGCGAGGCCGACCGCATCGCCGATCGCGGTTTCGCGTCCGACCAGACCGACGACGGTCGCATCGAGTTGCTGACGCACACTCTGGCGGTCCAGCGTCATCGGCGTCATCGCGTAGGCGCGTTGGCCGAACACGATCAGGCCGATGCGATCGCCGGCGCGGCGCTCGAGAAAATCGGCGATGACCGCCTTCGCCGCGGTGAGCCGGTCCACGGGACGTCGCCCCACGAACATGTCTTCCTCGCTCATGCTGCCCGACAGGTCGACGGCGAGCATCAGATCGCGCGCGCTGCGTGGCGGCTGTTCGACCTCGCCCCACTGCAGCGGCCGCGCGGCAGCGATGCACAGCAGACACCACGCCACCCACAACAGCCAGGGCGTCTTCGACGCGCCGGTCGCGCTGCCGGAAGTCGACAATGCACCCAGGCCGCGGTACGGCACGCGCAGCGCACCACCGCGGCTCTGCGACGCCGGCAGGAAGCGCCGCACGAGCCAGGGCAGCGGGATCGCCAGCAGCCACCAGGGCCACGCGAACATCTCGCGCAGCGCCGGCAGCCATGCGGGCAGTTCACCGGTCATCGACGGCGCCCCAGCATCAACGCGACGAAACGCGCGCGTGCGAGCGCGTGCAGCGCCGTGGTGTTCAAGGTGTCGGCGTCGCGCCGGAACGCGCCGTCGCGCAATGTGTTGCCGATGCCGGTCGAGAACGGCGCGCCCGGCACACCGGTGTCGAGAAACGACAACCAGTCTTCGCCATGCAGGCGATCGGCATCCGGGCGATGCCCACGCGCCGCGCGGCGCAACAGCGACGACATCGCGGCGATCCGCCCGACCGCATCCGGCGCAGCCGCCACCTCCGCATCGAACAGTCGCTGCCAGCGGCGCCGCTGCCATGCGCGGAACAGACGCCAGCCCGCGACAGCGCAGACCAGCACCAGCAGCGCGGCCGCCAGCCACCACCAGCCGACTGCCGGTGGCCACCACGATGGCGCGGGCGGCTGGTGGATGTCGCGCAACACCAGGTCGGGCATCGTTGCCATCAGCCCATCCGGCCACGTGCGAACGCGGACAGCCAGGTATCGCTCGGCGCATCGCTGGACAAGGACTCGACACCGATGCCGACGCCACGAAGATGCGCGATCGCCTCGTCGCGCGGCGCATCGAAGGCCTCACGCCAGCGCCCACGCTGCGCGACGCCCGACAGATCCAGATCGATCCGACCTTCCTCACTCGCGAATCCCAAGCGCCCGCACGGTGGTATGCGTTCGAGCGGATCGTCGAGCAGCAGCACCAGCGCGTCGCAGTGCGCCCCGACCGCCGCCCAATCGCGCGCCGGCACCGCGGCGGCGCTGGTCGCATCCGCCAGCACCAGCAGGCGCGAACCGGGGCGCAGCAGGCGCCGCGCATGGTCCATCGCCACGCCCAGTCCCGCATCGCCTGCCGGCGGCGCCGCATACCAGCGCGTCAGCGCGTGCAACACCCGCAGGGCACCGCGCATGCCACCGGCTGGCGGCACAGGGGCTTCGATCACCGAACCACGCAGGGCGGCAATGCGATCGCCATCGGCAGCCGCCGCCCAGGCCGCGATCGCGCCGGCGCGCGCGGCCTGGGTCGATTTGAAGCGCACGCGCGTCCCGAAGTAGAGCGCAGCCGCGGTGTCGGCGACGATCAACGTCAGTCGTTCGCGCTCGCGCTGGAAGGTCTTGGTGTGCGGACGCCCGGTGCGCGCGGTCACACGCCAGTCGATGTGCCGCGCATCATCGCCGGCCACGTAATCGCGCGACTCGGCGTACTCCATGCCCTGCCCGCGTTGCGGCGACGGCGCCAGCGCGCGTACGCCACTGCGGGCACGACGCACCGCGCCGCGTTGCCGCGCGAGCGGACGCAGCGCGACCAGCTCCGCCAGTGACGGCCGGATGCCTGGCGCGAGCTCCGCCTCATCGGGATTCACGGCAGCGGCACCCGCTCGATCAGGGCCTGCACCAGACGCTCGCCGTCCCAGCCCTCGGCCGTGGCCTCGTAGCTTGGCAGCACCCGGTGGCGCAGCACGTCGGGCGCGACAGTACGCACGTCGTCGGGGGTCACGAAATCACGGCCAGCGAGCCAGGCAGTCGCGCGTGCGCAACGCTCCAGCGCGATCGAGCCGCGCGGGCTGGCACCCCATGCGATGCGCGCAGCCAGCGCCGCGTCGTAGCGGCCAGCGTCGCGTGATGCGAGCACCAGTTCGACCAGATACCGCTCGACCGCGGGTGCCACATGCATCGCCAGCACCGCGCGCCGGGCTTCGAACAGTTGCGCCAGCGGCATGCGTTCGACCGGGGTCGACACGTCGTCGAGCTGGGCCAACGCACGATCGCGTGCAAGCTGCAGGATGCGCGCCTCGGCGTCGGCTTCCGGATAGCCCACCCGCACATGCATCAGGAACCGGTCGAGTTGCGCTTCGGGCAGCGGGAAGGTGCCCTCCTGCTCGATCGGATTCTGGGTCGCCATGACCAGAAACAGGTCCGGCAGCCGGTAGGTCTGCCGACCCACCGTCACCTGCCGCTCGCCCATTGCCTCCAGCAGCGCGGACTGCACCTTGGCCGGCGCCCGGTTGATCTCGTCGGCCAGCAGCAGCGGGTGGAAGATCGGCCCGGCCTGGAACTCGAAGCGCCCGTCCTGGGGTCGCCAGATCTCCGTACCCGTCAGATCCGCGGGCAACAGGTCGGGCGTGAACTGCACGCGCGCAAAATCCGCGTCCAGCCGCGCGGCGAGTGCCCGGACCGCCGTGGTCTTCGCCAGACCCGGCGCGCCTTCGACCAGCAGATGCCCATCGGCCAGCAGCGCCACGAGCAGCCGCTCGACCAGCGCCGCCTGCCCGATGATCTCCTCCGACAATGCATCGCGCAGCGCCACAAACCGCGCATGCAGCCCGCCCGCAGTTCCGTCCACCAGGTCCATCGCCATCCTCGATCACCGGCGCATATCGCGCAGAGGCCCAGTTTGACCGGAACCCATGCCTTCAGTTCACAACGCCAGCCAAACCAGTGAACTGGAAACGCGAACGGGGCCCGAAGGCCCCGTCGCTGTGTGCTTGAACCGCTGGACCGGTCAGTTGACCGGACGCTGCGCCACGCGCATGACCTTCGGGGTCACGAAGATCAGCAGTTCTGCTTTTTCTTTGGAACGGCCGCGACTCTTGAAGAGATTTCCGAGAATCGGAAGGTCTCCAAGGAACGGGACCTTGGAAAGTTCGCTTCGATCGGAGAACTCGTATACGCCACCGATCGCTACCGTCTGCCCATCATCAATGAGTACGGCCGTCGTGATATTGCGCTTGCTGATCAACGGAACCGAACCGATATTCTGGTACGTGACCGAGCCAGTGACTTCGTCCTTCTTGATATCCATTGCGAGGAACACCCTGCCATCATTGGTGATGGTAGGTGTGACCTTAAGCTCCAGCAGCACGTCCTTGAACTCGACCGTCGGAACACTGTTGCTCTGACCGCCGGTCACGGTGATGTATCCGATCTCCTGACCCTGATTGATCACGGCTTCACGCTGATTACTGGTGACAATGCGTGGATTGGAGATGACTTCACCGCGCTCTTCCTGCTGAAGCGCTGACAGTTCCACATTCCAGTCGATCGTGTTTCCCAGAATCGTGAAACCAAGCGCAGGTGCGCCTGCTACTGGCAAATTCACATTCAAGGCACCAGGCCGGCCCAACGTGCCGTTCTCGCCCACCACGAATCCGCCGCCCACATCGACACGGTCATCAATATTGCGATCGGACCGGGTACTGACGCCGAAACGCGCACCAAGATCACGAGCGAACGATTCATTGGCGATGACGATCCGCGCCTCGATAATCACCTGATCGACCGGCTTGTCGAGCATGTTGACGAGTCGCTTGATCTCGCCGACCCGATTCGGGATGTCGATGACGAGCAAGGTATTGGTACGCCGGTCAAAGCTCAGACTGCCGCGCGACGAAAGAAAACCGCGCTGCTGGGACGCACCGCCCGCTCCACCGCCGCCGCCGGAACCACTCTTGCTCTCTTCGGTCAGCAGCTTCGCGATGTCCTCCGCATTGCCGTAGCTGATCGGGATGTACTCCGTGGTCATTTCGGCACGTTCTTCGATCGCCAGCCGCGCGTCTTCCTTGGCCTGCTCGAACGCGGCAATTTCGCTTTGCGGTGCAACCCAGACCACGTTGCCGCTGCGGCGCTTGTCGAGTGACTTGGCCTGAAGCACGATGTCCAGCGCCTGGTCCCACGGCACGTTCTGCAGGCGCAGGGTCACGCTGCCGGTCACGCTGTCGCTGGCGACGATATTGAGATTGGACTCATCGGCGATCAGCTGCAGTACGGTGCGTACCGGTACGTCCTGGAAGTTGAACGTCACCGGCGCGCCGCTGTAGGCACGGACGTCGGAGACCGTCGTCGCGGCCGCCTGGCCCATCGTCGCGGCCGTGGACGCGGCGCCCACAGCACGGTCACTGACGGCAGCGCCGCTGCGGGGGATGATCTCGACGATGTAGTCGCGGCCGCTCTGGTAGGCCATCGGCTCGAACTCGCCGCGCGCGCTGAGCACCACCTGCGTGCCCTCGGCCCCCTGGCGTGCGTCGATGCGCTGCACGGGCGTGGCGAAATCCGTCACGTTGAGCGGCTTCTGCAATGCAGCCGGAAGTGTCGCGCCGCCCAGATTGACGACGACGTTGCCGCCCTGCGTGCGCAGGTCGGGCGCCGCGCCATCACCGTCGAAGCGAAGCACCAGCTTGCCCGAACCGCCATCGCCGCGGCGGAAATCGATATCCGTCACCGCGACCGCACCCGCCGGTTGCGCTGCGGCAGCAGACGTCTGCAGCAGTGGCAGCATCGATGCATGCGCCGGTGCCTGGGCCGCATGTGCGCCACTGAATGTCGCCACCAGTCCTATGGCAAGACCGAGCGCGCCGGCACGCACCGATTTCATCCGGCCCGACTGCAGGCTTCCCGCATTGCTCACGGTCATGTTGCTTCCCCTCATCATTGTTCGTTCAGCGCGAGCGAAGCCGGGCGTTCCAACCAGCCGCCGGCGCCATCGGGCACGAGCTCGACGAGCTCGATGCGATTGTCATTGACCGAAGTGACGCGGCCATCGTTCTGCCCCAGGTAGTTGCCCGGGGTAATGCGGTAGGTCACCTTGTCAGGCGCCAGCACCAGCCCGACGATACGGCCGCCCGCACCGATTGTGCCCACCATCGACATGCTGTCGAGCGGGTACTGCTCCGTGATTTCCTTGCGCCGGTTCGAATCCGGACGCGGACCGCTGCCGCCAGAGTCGTCCGTGAACGCATTGCTGAAGGGGTCACGGATACCCTGCGCCGAATATTCGAAGGTTTCGAACTGCTGCATCACCGGCAGGGGTTCGAGCGCCGGGGCAGGACGCTGCTTGACCTCTTCGGCCCAGACTTCGAGGTTGGGCGCCTCGCCCGGCTCGCTGGTGACGCCGCGGCCGCAGCCGCTCGTCGCGAGCGCCAGGGCCAGCAGCGCGACGCCGCCAGCCATTCTGCCCATCGTTGCGGCCATCACTGCGCTTCCCCTTCCGCCTGCGCGGCCAGGGCCTGCGCAGCGGTTTCTTCCTCGTCGAGATATCGGTAAGTCTTCACGGTACCCGAGAGTTCGAGGCTGGAGTTGGGGCCAATCGCCGCCAAGCCGTCGCCGCCGCCGCGTGGTTTCAGCGAGATGTCATGCATCGTCATGATGACCACGCGCGGCAACGACGCGACGCCACTGACGAAGGCGCCGAACTGGTGATAGGTGCCCACCATGCGCAGCGCGATCGGCTGCTCGGCGTAGAACTCGCGCGGCACTTCCTCGCCCGGCTTGAAGAGGTCGTTCTGGATACCGGTGGCGATGGCCGTCTGCGAGATGTCGACGATCAGATCCGGCATCTCGGTCTTGCTCGGCAACTGCCGCAGCATCTGCTGGAGTTGCTGCTCCATCTGTGCCAGTTGCTGCTTCAGCGGTTCGAGATTGGCCGCCTTGCCCTGCTTGGTCTCGAAATCCGCACGCAGCGTGGATTCCTGCGACTCGAGATTGGTGAGTTCGTCCCCCTTCTCCCGCGTGATCACATACCACAGCAGGAAGAAGATCAGCAGGCCCACAAGGATGCAGGCACCGATCCTGTATTCGCGCGGCCACGACCCCGTGTTGTTGAAGTCCAGTTCGCGCAGCGACATCTTCTTCTTGCTCACGACGCGGCTCCTTCGGCTTCGGGTGCGGCGGCCGGAGCGGCCTCGGGCTCGGCCGGAGCGGCACCCTCATCTGCAGCAGCCTCCTTGGCGGCGGGCGTGGAGAGCTGAACGCTCAGGGTGAACGCATAGGGCAACCCTGGCACGCCGTCTCGCGCCTCGATCACGGACAGCTGCGGGCTGGTCATCCAGCCGGAGCCATCGAGCGACCGCATGTAGGAACTGACCCGCGCGTTGGATTGCGAGCGGCCTTCGAGTGTCAGCGTCTGGCCTTCCTGCTTGAGCGAGGTCAACAGCACGCCATCGGGGATGGTGCGCACCAGTTGGTCGAACAGATGGACCATCTGCGAACGATTGCCCTGCAGTTGCTCGATCACCGCCTTGCGCGCCAACAGGCGTGCGCGCTGGGATTCGAGCGCCTCGATCTCGGTGATCTGGACATCGACCGCGGCAATCTGCTGCTGCAGGAACGCATTGCGCTCCTTCTGGCCGTCGATCTGAGCGTTGTAATACAGGTTCACGAGGAACCACAACGCCACGCCGGCCGCCGCAGCGATGCCAACCATGACGCCGAATTCCTTCTGCCGCTGCTTGCGCCGTTCTGCGCGCCACGGGAGGAGATTGATCCTGGACATCAGTCGAAGCTCCTCAGCGCGAGACCGCAGGCGATCATCAGCGCAGGCGCATCCTGGGCCAGCGCATGCGCCTGCACGCGCGGACCCAGCGTCATCTGCGCCAGCGGATTGGCGAGCACGGTCTGCACGCCGAGTTGTTCTTCGACCATGTCGGCCACGCCCGGGATCGACGCGCAGCCACCCGCCAGTACGACCTGATCCACCCGGTTGAAATCGCTGCCTGCGTAGAAGAACTGCAACAGGCGGCTGACCTGCTGGACCATCGCTTCCTTGAACGGCTCGAGCACTTCGATCTCGTAGCTCTCCGGCAAGCCGCCCTGTCGCTTCGCCAGGCCGGCTTCTTCGTAGCTGAGGCCGTAACGTCGCATCACCTCGTCGGTGAGCTGCTTGCCGCCGAACACCTGCTCGCGGGAATAGAGACTACGTCCGTTGCGCAACACGTTGAGCGTGGTCATCGTCGCGCCAACGTCGACCAGCGCCACCACGCCATCCGTAGGCATGCTCAGCGTGCCGGCGATCATCGCGAATGCGTTCTCGACCGCGAAGGCCTCCACGTCGATGACCTTTGCGGTCAGCCCGCCCAGCTCCAGCGCGGAGGCGCGCAGTTCCACGTTCTCCGAGCGCGAGGCCGCAAGCAGCACCTGCACCATCTCGGCGTTGCCGGGCATGGCGCCGAGCACCTCGAAATCGAGGTTCACTTCCTCGATCGGGTACGGAATGTAGTTGACCGCCTCGAGTTCGACCTGCGATTCGAGATCGTCCTCGTCGAGATCGGCCGGCATCGGGATGGTCTTGGTGATGACCGACGAGCCCGCCACCGCCGCCGAAGCATGCTTGGCCTTGGTGCCCGAGCGCGACACCGCGCGGCGGATCGCCTCACCGACGGCCTCGACCTCGACGATGTTCTTCTCCACCACCGCATTGGGTGGCAGCGGTTCGACCGCGTAGTGCTCCACGCGGTATCGATTGCCCTGGCGCGACAGCTGCAAAAGCTTCACCGCAGTCGAACTGATATCGACGCCGATGACCGGCACCTGGCTTTTTGTGATGAACCCCACGAAATATCCCCTTTGCCACGGGCGTTTAGCCACGCCTCGTGTCCCGGCGCATTAAATAGCGGACTTTCGGGGCATTGGCAACACGCACCATCGATTCCGGACTGCCGGAGCACAGTCTGCGCCGGTCCGCGAAACCGCCTCCGAGGCCCGCTCTACGCCGTTGTACCGGCGTCCCGCGGACGCCTCCCCTATACTTCGCCGCCATGAGCCCAGCCCCGACATCGACACCCAAGCCCCGTCCATCCCGCTTCCGCCGCCTGCTGCGCTGGACTCTGGTCCTGGTGCTGGTGCTCGGCATCCTGGGCGCGATCACCGCAGGCATCCTCTACGCCGCTGTGGCCTCCAAGCTGCCCGATGTCGAGGCGCTGCGCGATATCGAGATGCAAGAGCCGATGTACGTCTACGCGAAGGATGGGCGGCTCATTGCCCTGTTCGGCGAGACGCGGCGGTATCCGGTCGACATCGAAAACGTACCCGAGCGCCTGAAGCAGGCATTCCTGGCCACCGAGGACGCGCGCTTCTATGAGCATGGCGGTATCGACTACCGCGGCGTCGCGCGCGCCCTGTGGCTGCTGGCCACGACCAGCGACCGTCGCGTGCCCGGTGGCTCGACCATCACCCAGCAGGTCGCACGCCAGTTCTTCCTGAGTTCGGAATACAGCTTCACCCGCAAGTTCGCCGAGATGCTGCTCGCACGGAAGATGGAGCAGAACCTCAGCAAGGACGAGATCTTCGAGCTCTATCTCAACAAGAGCTTCTTCGGCAATCGCGCCTACGGCGTTGCGGCGGCCGCCGAGTTCTACTACGGCAAGTCGCTGGCCGAGCTCGAGCTCGACGAAATGGCGTCGCTGGCGGCGATCCCGAAGTTCCCGTCCAGCGGCAACCCGCTCAGCAATCCCGAGCGCGCGAAGGAGCGTCGCGACGTCTACGTACTCGCGCGCATGCAGGAACTGGGCTTCATCAGCGCGCAGGAAGCATCCGCCGCGCGCGCGATCGACATGCACGCCAGCCCGCATGAGCGCCCGATCGAGGTGTTCGCGCCGTACGTCGCCGAAATGGTGCGACTGGAGATGATCGCCCGCTACGGCGGGGACGTCCTGACTCGCGGTTACCACGTCACCACTACGATCGATCCGACGATGCAGGCGGCTGCGGAACTGGCCGTGCGCAATGGCCTGACCACCTACGACCGTCGCCACGGCTGGGTGAAGCCGGCGGAGACCTTCGAGCTGGCCGCCGATGAAGATGCCGCGACCACCGCGCGCCGCCTGCGCGGAGTCGCCCCCCAGGGGGGCATGCTGCCGGCCGTCGTCGTGCGCAGTGGCGAAAGCACGGCCGATGTCGTGCTCGCGGACGGCAGCACCGTCACGCTGGATGCCGGCACCAGTCGCTGGACCGGCAAGAACCCGGCCGCGCTGCTCACCCGCGGCGATCTCACCCGCGTGCGTCGCATCGAGACGCCAGCCAAGGCACCTGCAGACACCGCGCCCGAAGCGCTGCCGCCCCCCGTGATCACCTGGCAGCTCGAGCAGTTGCCGCGCGCGCAGGCCACCCTGGTCTCGATGGAGCCCGACGACGGCGCGGTACGCGCGCTGATCGGCGGCTTCAGCTTCGCCGGCAGCAACTTCAACCGGGCCACGCAGTCGCGTCGCCAGCCTGGTTCGAGCTTCAAGCCGTTCATCTTCGCGGCCTCGCTCGAGAAGGGCTTCAACCCCGCCTCGATCGTGCTCGACGCGCCGGTGCTGTTCCGCATGCGCCGCGGCCAGGACTGGCGCCCGCAGAACTCGGACGGCAGATTCGTCGGGCCGATGCGTCTGCGCGAGGCGCTGGTGCAGTCGCGCAACCTGGTGGCCGTGCGCCTGCTCGATGCGATCGGCGTGGATTATGCGCGTCGCTATATCAGCCATTTCGGCTTCGAGGAATCGCAGCTGCCGCCGAACCTGTCCATCGCGCTCGGCACGCCGTCGCTGACGCCGCTCGACGTGACCCGCGGCTACGCGGTGTTCTCCAACGGCGGCTTCCGGATCACGCCGTGGTTCGTCGACGAGATCCGCGACCGCGAAGGGACGCTGGTGTTCAAGGAGAACCCGGCGCGTGCCTGTCGTGGCTGCGATACCCGCGGCACCCCGGGCCAGCCGTCGACACCCGGATACGTGGTCGACGGCTTCAACCTGGGCCCGGCCAGCGAAAAGCGCGAGGTTACCGAGGCACCGACCGAAGCCCCGAAACCGTCTGAACCGCGCGCCGACGGGGCCGCACCGGTGATGGCACCGCGCGCGATCGATGAGCGCGTGGCCTACCAGATGGTCTCGATGATGCGCGACGTCGTGCGCCGCGGTACCGGCAGCGCCGCCCGCGCGCTCGAGCGCGAGGATGTCGGCGGCAAGACCGGCTCCACCAACGATCATCGCGACGCCTGGTTCTCCGGCTTCGGCGGCAATCTCGTGACTTCGGTCTGGGTCGGCCGCGACGACAACCGCTCCCTGGGCTTCCGCGAGTACGGCGGCCGCTCCGCACTCCCCATCTGGATCGACTACATGCGCGTCGCTCTCGACGGCACGCCACAAGCATCGAACGAACCGCCGGAAGGCATGGTGCGCGTGGCGGTGACCGCTGACGGTCGCCTGCTGCCGACGACCTCCGATGGCGGCATCATCGAGTACATCAAGGTAGAGGATCTGGAGCGGATGGAATCGGAAGTCGACCTGCAGATCGACGAACTGCCGGCCGAGGAGGCATTCGACATCTTCTGACGCCAGCGGTCAGGCCGTCCTGCTGGCGAAATGCCATGGCAGCGCGCCGGCCCCGCACACCCTCGGCGCGGCATGAACAACACCGTGATTTGCCCGGTCATCCCACGCGCGTAGAGTCTGACGTAGCCAATGACGACAGGGGACGTGCATGCACCACGCCCGGCAACACGCGGACACCCGGACCCGGGAACGCCGGCATCGCGTCGCCCACGAAGCTGCGCGCATGATGGCCGAAGGCGGCATCCGGGACTTCCATCAGGCCAAGCGCAAGGCCGCGAGCAGACTCGGCATCCACGACGATGCCTCGTTGCCGCGCAATCGCGAGATCGAAGATGCCCTGCGCGAACATCAGCGCTTGTTCGCGAGCGGGCGTCAGGCCGACGCGCTGCGTACTCGTCGCGAAGCAGCCATGCACGCGCTCGATTTCTTCGAACGCTTCGCACCGCGACTGGTAGGCCCGGTACTGGACGGCACCGCGGATGCGCATTCGCCCGTGATGCTACTTCTGCATACCGACGATGCCGGCGCGGTCGCCCGCTTTCTCGACGACCATGACATCCCGGCAGAATCGCGGATGCGACGCCTGCGTCTGGATCGCCACCGAAGCGGTGACTTCGATGTCTGGGTATTCAGCGCCGGAGACCTGGGCTTCGACCTGACGGTCGTGCCGGAGACGGTGCTGCGCCAGGCACCTCTGTCGGCCGTGGACGAGCAGCCGATGCGACGCGCGTCACGCGCCCAGTTGGAATGCCTGATCGCGCTCGAGCATGCAGCCGATTGAAGACAGCGCGCTCCAGCCAGGGAGCGCGCCCGACACGTCAATTCACTCCGGAACGATCCGGGCGCTTGCGCCGCTGCCGAACACACGCGCACGGGAGCCGACATTCAAGCCGGCCACGTTCGCGGCCTGGATCGCCGTTTCGCTGCCATCGTCAAAGCGCATCATCACCATGTAGGCGGTGACCGTCTGCCCTCCTGCCGGCGCCGCAACCGCGCCATCCATGACATCCCGGGCGGCGCCGCTGGCGACCTCGTACGCCTCATAGGAGTATTCGCCGGTCACGCGTGATGCTGCGCGGCCGGCCATCCTCCCCAGCGCACGACCGAACGCTCCTGATGTGCGCGAAGGCGCCGCCTGCTGCTGGCCGGCCGCCGCTGCGGCCACCTGGAGCGGGCTGATCCCGGTAATCAAGCCGCTGCGGAAGGACATTTCCTGCGCGGACACACTGGAAAAGGCCAACACTGCAACGCTCACGAGCATGGAACGCCATACGAATCGCATCTTCATGAACTCCCCTGCACTGATGTACAAAAGCCTAGGATCCGCCCTAGAAAACATGGATCGTCGGCGTCATGTGCGAGCTTAACGCCAGGCAACTCGATCAACACCGCCGCAAACAGCCAACGTCTGTCAGAAATCCCCGCGAGACGCAGCCTTACATATGAAAAAGGCGGCCCGAAGGCCGCCTTTCATGGGTCCATAAAGCGGGCGCAAGGCCCGGCAGTCCCGGATCAGCGCTGGCTGCTGCCCGTGTAGTCACGCACGTCGTAGCCGGTGTAGATCTGACGCGGACGGCCGATCTTGGCTTCCGGATCGACCTGCTGCTCGAGCCAGTGCGCCACCCAGCCCGCGGTACGGCCGATCGCAAACATCACGGTGAACATTTCGGTCGGGATGTTCAGCGCCTTGTAGATGATGCCGCTGTAGAAATCGACGTTCGGGTAGAGCTTGCGCTCGACGAAGTAATCGTCCTTCAGCGCCGCCTCTTCCAGCTTCATCGCCACGTCGAGCAGCGGGTCGTTGATACCCAGCTCGCCGAGGACCTTGTGGGTCATCTCGCGGATGATCTTCGCGCGCGGGTCGAAGTTCTTGTACACGCGGTGACCGAAGCCCATCAGACGGAACGGGTCGTTCTTGTCCTTGGCGCGCAGGATTGCCTTCTCGACGTTGTCCGCCGTGCCGATCTCGGCCAGCTGCTTGAGCACCGCCTCGTTGGCGCCGCCATGCGCGGGGCCCCACAACGCGGTGATGCCGGCGGCGACCGACGCATACGGATTCGCGCCGGTCGAGCCGACCAGACGCACGGTCGAGGTCGACGCGTTCTGTTCGTGATCGGCGTGCAGGATGAAGAGCAGGTCCATCGCCTTGGCGACAACCGGGTTGAGCTCCAGCGGCTCGCTCGGTACTTCGAACATCATGTGCAGGAAGCGGTCGACGTAGTTCAGGCTGTTGCGCGGGTAGCGGATCGGCTGGCCGATCGAGTAGCGGTACGCGGCCGCGGCCAGCGTCGGCACCTTGGCGATCAGGCGGATCGCGGCCAGGCGGCGCTGCTCGGGATCCTGCAGATCCAGCGTGTCGTGATAGAACGCCGACATCGACGCGACCGACGCGGCGAGCATCGCCATCGGATGCGCGTCGTGGCGGAAGCCCTGCAGGAAGCTCTTCAGCGACTCGTGCATCATCGTGTGATGCGTGACTTCGTGCTCGAACTTCGCGAATTCGTCGGCGGTCGGCAACTCGCCTGCTTGCAGCAGGTACGCGACTTCCAGGAAGCTCGACTTCTCGGCCAGTTGGTCGATCGGGTAACCGCGGTACAGCAGCACGCCTTCGTCGCCGTCGATGTAGGTGATGGCCGACTTGCAGCTGGCAGTGGCGGTAAAACCGGAGTCGTAGGTGAAGCAGCCGGTTTCCTTGGGCAGCTTCGAGATGTCGATGCAGGGGTTGCCGAGCGTGCCGTGCAGAACGGGCAGCGTCACCGTTTTGCCGGCGGCATCGAGCGTGACCTGGTCGAGCTTGGCGTTGGATTCAGACACTCTGGAGGCTCCTCATTTCCCCGGACGGCGACGCCATCCGGCCTGGCGGGCGGCGCGTGCCGCAATGCATCAATTATCGCATAGCGATTCCATGCGCGTCGGTATGCGGCATTGCACGAAGGTCGAACACGGCAAAGCGCGCCGGGGCATCACTGCGACGGCGAAAGCGGAGAACCCGAATGCAGACGGCCGCCCAAGGGCGGCCGCTGGTGTCGTCGGACGATGCGCGCCACATTCGCGGCACGCACCATTCCACACGCGCTTACTTGGCGTAGCGCTTGCGGAACTTGTCGACGCGACCGCTGGTGTCGATGATCTTGTTCTGGCCGGTGTAGAACGGATGCGTGGCCGAAGACACTTCGATCTTGATCAGCGGGTATTCGTTACCGTCCTCCCACTGGATCTTTTCCTTCGTCGTGGCGGCGAGGGTCGAGCGGGTGAGGAACTTGAAACCGTCGGACGTGACGTCCTGGAAGACGACTTCGCGGTATTCGGGATGGATGTCGGCCTTCATGGCGGCACCAAAGTTGCGCAAGGGAAGAGCGGCATTTTAACCATCGACCGGACCCTCGCGCAAGCCGCCAAGCGAATCCTGTTCAACGGGCCAGCACGCGACGGATCCGCGCATGGAGCCGGGTGGTGTCGTAGCGCATCAGGATGCGGGCGTTGTCGGTCCGGCCCAACTGGCGGTTCCAGTCCACGATCGTCGCGCCGCGGGCGGGGCCCTGGTCGAGCACCACATCAAGTGGACGCTCGAGGACTTCCAGCGCCGCCCCGGGCTCGAGGACCCAGGCCATCGCCAGCGCATCTGCCGAATGCCAGTCGTCGCCGCGGCGATCCGCGGACCACTCGCGGGTCTTGCGCGAGATCGCCTCGTAGAACTGGCCGATCTCGCCACCGGCCTGCATCCAGCCCAGCACCGCGTCATGCGGCAGGCCATGCGCGACAGTGGCTTCCCAGTCGGACAGATCGAACACCGGGAACGCGTCGAAGACGATCCTGGCCGCCTCCGGATCGAAGTAGGCGTTGAACTCGGCACTGGGCGTGATGTTGCCGTGGCCGGTCACCGCGCCCGACATGGCGACGAAACGCGCCACGCGGGACGGCAGCGTGGGGTCGAGCTTCAACGCCAGCGCGACATTGGTCAGTGGCCCGAGCGCCGCCAGCACCAGACGGCCGGCATGCACATGCGACAGACGCAGGATCGCCAGCGCGGCGTGCTCGTCCTCGGCCCCGCGCGATGCCGGCGTGTAGCCGATATCGCCGAAACCGTCATTGCCGTGCACATAGGCGGCGTCGGGCGCAGCGTGCAGCAACGGCGAGGGGCTGCCGGGATAGACGGGGACGTCGCCACGGCCGGCGACTTCGCAGAGCTTGAGCGCATTCGCGACGGTGTGCCGCAGGCCGACGTTGCCGGCGGCAATCGTCAGGCCAACGACATCGTGCGCATCGTCATGCAGCGCCAGCAGCAGCGCGAGGGCGTCGTCGACGCCGGGATCGGTATCGATCAGCAGGGGAATGAGGTCATCCATGCGCCATTATCCCCCACTCTCCGCAACACACCAGCCGGAGCCCTCCGCATCGTGCCTCGTTCGTTCTGCACCGATTCAACGCGCGGCTTCGACTGCGCGGCAGATCGTCGAATCGAACCGTGCGGAACGCTGCAGCGCTTCCGGCCAGTCATGCGGCGCCAGCCCCATGTCCACGGACGCAGCAGCGCTGGCACTCTGCAGCGCTTCCAGCACCGGCCGTACGGCATACCCACCCTCGAACGTCGCCACTCGAAATACCGGCGCGCCGCCCACGTACCGGGCTCTTCGCAGCGACGGCGGCAGCGCTGACGCCAGTCCAGGCTGCGTGCTTCCGCGCCCGCGCCAAAATCCGGCTGCGGCATAGGAACGGGACATCACATCCACGCAACTCTCTTTATCGACCGCCACATCTCCCCGCGACGACGCTGCGTCACCGAGGAACGCGGACTCAAGCCAGCGCGCCATGCCCTCCAGATACCCGCTGCGTTTGAACATCGCATAGCCGTACTGGTACAGGTGGAACAACTCGTGTGCCGGCGTCGCGTTCCGGTCTGCCGCGACGTTCCGGTCAATGAGCATCTTGAGCCCGCAATCGAGCGTGACCGAAGTCCGCGACGAGGTTTCCCTGACCACTTCGTCGTACGCCACGCCACGCCCCTGCCGGAGGGACACCACGAATACACGGATGCGTCCGGCATGCGCGTAGCGGGGCTGCGCCAGCGGAAAGCGCAGCCCCAGCACGTCGGAATAATAGGCACTTGCGGCAACCAGTTGGGTGGCGATGTCCTGGATCGCATCCGGGATCCCGTCTTCGTCCAGATCCGCAGACGATGCAAGCGCATGCTCGCCGCGGGTCGTGTAATGAATCGCGAACGCGCCAGCCTCATGCACACGATCCAGGTGCGCCATGTGAACCGATCCAACAGGCCGACAAGGGCCAGGCGCCGTCCCGGCTGTCGAACCGCTTGCGACGCCCAAGGGAAGCAGCCCCAACGCCACACCCAGCAGCATTCCACGCAACATGACCGACCTGGCTGCGCACCTCGCCATCCCGCGCTCAGGGCACCCCGGGCGCGGGCTGACGCGATCGAAGATCGTCCGGCATTGTTTCCACCTGCCTTGGACTCCAGACGATGCCGGCACGGATGACCTGGGCCGGTACGCCCGCACAGATGACGTTGTCCGGCACCTCGCCGGTCACCATGGCGCCGGCAGCGACGACGACGTCATTCCCGATGCGCGCCGATTTCATCACCCAGCTCCGACGCGCAAGCCAGACCCGGTCACCGATGGTGATGTCCCGGGCCCGATTGATTTTCTCGAATGTCGCCACATCGAATATCGAGTGCGTGTCGGACGTGTAGAAGGACACATCGCTCAGCAGGCAATCTTCGCCGATGACGAGCGACGTTCCCTCGGACACGACCGCGTGGATCGGGTAGTTGCATCGGGTTCCGCGGCCGATGCTGACCCGGCACCCCTTCGACACCGCGATATAACCGCGCAGCACGACGTCGTCACCGACGTGCAGCACCGCGCCCTCCGCAAGCACGATACGGGCTCCGATCAGACGGACGTTGTTGCCAAACCTCACGTCATGTCCCGCGCCTTTCCTGTCGATCGATGAGCGGGCATCCAGGCTGGGCGCCTGGCTGGCATCGACGCCCACCGGATCCAGCCGCGCAGGTACGGATGACGTCGGCACAGCACCCCACTCGGTCACGACCCGGTGCAGGCCCGTCCCATGGGAACTCTTCAGCAGCACGGTGTCGCCATCCCTCAGCCGGGACACGAGCCCGTCACGCAGACGCCCCAGATCCGGACACCAGTGGAGCCAAGGGCCTTCGTCCGCGTCGTCCGCCTGCAACACGGCCCAGAGATCCCGCATCAGAGGACCGCACAGGAACAGGCGATCGGGTCTGACGCGCCGAATGTCCTCCGCAAGAGCGGCATGATAGCGACCCGCCTCCGCGCCAAGCTCCAGCATGTCGCCCAGCACGAACACCCGATGCTGGGCGGGAACATCCGCCATGGCACCAATGGCTGCGGACATCGACAATGGATTTGCGTTATAGGCCTCGTCGCGCACCGTGATCTGCCTGCCCGCAACATGTGCGAGATGTTCGGCGCCGCGTCCCTTGACCGGCTTGAACAGTGCCAGCCGCCCCAGCGCGGACGACCAGTCCAACCCAAGCGCGCGCATCACCGCCACGCTGCCCAACGCGTTCAGCGCCATGTGCTCACCCGGCACCGGAAACGCGAACTCGAAACGTGCCGCGCCATGTTGGGCCCGCACCATGCCATCACCCGACTCGATCAGCCGCAGATCGGCTGCTTCGTGGCGGCCATAGCTGATGACCTCCAGACTTTTCTCCGTCGCCAGCGACGCCAGCAGCGGATAGCATTCGATGTCGCGGCAGATCACGGCCACCTGTCCCGCGCGCATCCCGTCGAAGATCCGTGCCTTCTTTCTCGCGATGTTCTCCAGGGTGTGGTGATACTCCAGGTGCGCGGGCGCCACATTGGTGATCAGCGCGACTTGGGGCCTGGTCAATGCGGCGTTGATCGGCATCTGGCCGATCGCCATTTCGATCACCCAGCACGTCGCCGCTTGCGGCAGACTCGCCTGATTCCAGGCGATACCGACCGGGAGGTTCGCACTCTCCAGGGTTTCGCCGATTTCTCCGAACTGGCGCAGTACATGCGCCAGCATGGCGACCATGGTGGTTTTCCCGGCGCTTCCCGTCACGCCGACGACGGCGCCCGGATAGCAGTCGCGCGCTTGCCGCCCGATCGCGATGACTGCCGACTTGATGTCGGCCACTTCCAGCACCGGCACACCGAGATCACGATGTGGCCCGGCGATCTCACACACGATTCCCGAAGCGCCGAGGCCGACCAGGGCTTTGAGTGCCGCGGGCGCCAGATACCCAGCCTGCCGCTCGCCGCGCGCGAACAGCAGATGCCCGGGCTGGAAACTGGATATATGGATGCATACCCCCGTGGCACGCCAGGACGACCCGGGCGGGACAATCCACTCCCCTTCCGTCACGGCAGCCAGGCTGTCTGCGGACAGCGGGTCTCCGCCGGGCGTCGTCACCCTGCTCTCCGGCGCCACGCCCGGATCGACATCCGCCCTGGTTGCCGTATCCGGCGCCTGTCGTCCAATGGCACGGGGCTTCTGCAGATACTTCCAGTAGGCAACATATCCCGACAGGTAATGTTCGACATCGTCGATACGCACCCGGAACGAGTGATGCCGGATAAAGAATCCGTCGAGGATACGGGCCGGATTCTTGAAGAACATGGCCAGCTCCGGCCAGAAGAATCCGTTGAGCAGATAGCGGGCACGGTACTCGAGGGCCTGGTGAAACCTGTCGAGATCGAAGCCCTCCAGCAGGTGCGCGACCGAGGGGTCGGACTGCATCCGCACGATCATCCGCTCGGCCGCCATCATCAGTTCCAGCAGCGTCGGATAGGTCGTGATGCGCTTGAGCACGAAGTCCAGATGGTCGCGCACGTTGTCGAGCCCGAACCGGTAGTACCGCTCTTCAGGCCGATACAGCGTCAGCTCGTTGACGCAGTAGCTCAGCCAATGGTCGTGCGCCTGCCAATGTCCGGCTTCGATGAAGTAGTCGAACGCCCGTTCCACCGCGTGCAGCCAGCGGTCGTCACGAGTCAGGCCGTACAGGCGCATCAGGCCGAACGCCGCTTCACCATCGTAGTAGATGATGCGCTGGGCTTCCTTGACGGAGAGATCCGGCCAGTTCAACACGTGCACGAACGAGCCGCGCTGCGCGTCCTGCATGTGGAGAATCCCGACGGCCAGCTTCTCCATCAGCGGAAGGTATCGCGTATCAGCGGTCAGCTCGGTGTACTTGGCGAACGCCAAGAGGCAGACGGCGTTGCCTCCGAGCTTGATTTCGTTACCGGTGTCGACGAGAAACGCGGCGGCGGTGCCGTCGGGCAACGCGGCGGTCTGGATCAGGCGCGTCTCCAGATGATGCAGGGCGCGATCGACCGCCTTGCGCTGCTCCTCGCTTCTGGCCAGTTCCCAGCCTTCCAGCAATGCATAGGTCGAACTGGCGTGCCGAAGCGCGTTGTAGGTCGGAATCGGGCGGTCGAAGCAGGGAAACCAGCCGTAGTGGTACTCACCGCCGGGCTTGACCTGTCTGGCAAGATAGCTGCTGCTCGCACGCACGATCTCCAGGACTTTGTCGGCATCCCAGTTCCGGATGACGCGATACCCGGCATTCCGCCCCCGGCTTTCGATGAGATGCGTTGCATCGCGCTCGGCGAAAACCGCGCGCGTGACGAAACACCAGACCGACTGCCCATCATCGGAGGGCCATGCCATGCCATGGCCGAACCTGCGCTTGGCGTAGTTCTCGAGATTGGTCGGATTCGGCACCGCTTCGCGGTGGTCTCCGTGGTAGAGAACCGCATTCGCGGCGAGCTCCTGCTCCAGGATCGCCTCGCCGAAATCAGCGCCCAGGCTGATCCCGAATCTGAAATAGTTGCGCTTTGTCGCAGCCAGGCGCGCCTTGAATTCCGCCCAGGACAACGCCTCGACCTGATCGACTGCGTCCACACGCAACCACACCGGCGTGGACCGCTGCTTTCTGGCCAGTGCCTGCAGGCGCACGACACCCGCATTCCAGGCCTCGGTGAAATCCTTTCCCACGGCGATCTCGACGTGCGCTCGCTGCTCGGCAGCGCCCACGCTGAAGAGCAGGACACATCCGGGCTGCGGCGCCCGCAGCGGACGCAACTCGCCCTTCCCATACAGGGCGCCCAGCACTTCATGTGCATTGGACAGCAACCCGCTCAACGACATCGCCCGGCCTCCTGACATCGGTCAGCGCTCACGCAGCGATTCCTGCGCCTGGTTGAAGGGCCGAAGAAGATAGTCCATCACGGTCTTGTTTCCACTCTTGATATCGACCGAAGCCACCATGCCCGGCACGATCGCGAAGCGTGCACCCTCCTTGTTCACCAGATAATCCGCATCCGTCCGGATGTTGACCCGGTAGTACACGTTTTCCGGTTTGATCTCATCCTGGATCGTGTCCGGAGAAATCGTCACCACCTTGCCCTTCAATCCACCGTAGATCGAATACTCGTAGGCGGTTATCTTCACCATCGCCTCCTGTCCCGGGTGGATGAACGCGATGTCCCGGGGGGAAATGCGCGCCTCGATCAACAGCCTGTCATCCAGAGGCACGATCTGCATGACCTGACCATTGGGCGGGATCACGCCGCCAATGGTCGTCACCGCGACATCCTTGACGATACCCCGCACCGGCGAGCGCAGCGCGAGCCTGCTCAAGGAATCCGAGCGCCCCCTGAGGATGGACTCGTACATCACCACTTCTTCGTTCGCCTTGGCCAGCTCCTCGCGCGCCTGCACCACGTACTGTGACCGCACTTCCTCGGCCTTCAGCCGCAACTCCAATGCCTGTCGCTGCAGACGTAGCGACTCCACGTTGCTGGCCGCCCCGGTGCGAAGAAGTGCCTGTGTAATCTCCAACTCCCGACTGACCAACGCGAGCGACTGGTTGATGCCGGACAAAGTCTGCTCCAGACCTCGACGCCTGCTGCGATACAGCCTGGATTCCTCTTCGATCAGATCCGGGAAGGCCTCCAGGCCATCTGGAAACACCAGATCGGACTCGCTCACCTCGGCCTGAAGCCGGGTGGAGCGTGCAAGTCCTGCGTAATATCTTGCCGCACTCTCGCCCACGTTCGATTCGGAGCGGGTGGGGTCCAGGCGCGCGAGGACTTCCTGTGCTTCCACAATGTCGCCTTCCGCGACATTCAACTCCGCGAGGATGCCACCCTCCAGCGTCTGGATGATCTGCTCCCGCGAGCTCGGTATCACCTTTCCCGACCCGGTCGACACTTCGTCCAGCTCCGCGACCGATGCCCAGATGCAGAACGCGACCACCGCAAGGAACACTGCGAACACGATGCGCGTGGAGCGCGTGAGCTGGACGTCGTCGAAACCGGCACCCTCATCCAGCTCGGCAAGCGCAACGTCCGGCACGTTGCGCGCGGGGGGCACCGCGTCCCGCTTGACCACGTTCAGTGCGGACACGCCCCCTCCCTCTACCTTGTCGCCAGACCTCGCGTCAGCGAGCAGGTGCGCGCCATCCCCACGCTGGAACTTACGCTCGTCAACAGTACCCATGCTAGGTAGACAGCCTTGCAATCGCCTCGTCTTTCGGCGCGTCCAACACAATGCTTCCTTCATCCACCACTATCACGCGGTTCACCAGTTTCAGTATCGCAACGCGGTGCGTGGCCACGACAAACGTCCGACATCCCAGCCAGGCATCCAGCGACTCCAGGAACTGCTTCTCGGTATTTTCATCAAGCGACGCCGTCGGTTCGTCCAGAAGCAACACGTTGGGCTGACGCAGCAACAGCCTGGCCAGGAGCAAGGATTGCCGCTGCCCGCCGGACAGTCCGATACCTCCCTCCATGAGCGGATAGTCCAGACCGAGAGGCAGGCGCTTGAGAAAATCGGCAGCGCCACTGATCGACAGTGCCTGCAGGATCTGCTCGTCACTGGCCAACGGCGCTCCGAGAATCAGGTTGTCCCTGATTGTTCCATGGAACAATCTGGCGCCCTGGCTCAGCAGCCCGACATCCCGGCGCAGATCCGCGGGATCGATGTGTTCGAGTCCCACCTCATCCAGACTGATCTCGCCGGAGAGCCGGTCGATGCCGCCGGCAAGCGCCTGCAGGAGCGTCGATTTTCCCGCACCATTCCGGCCAAGCACCGCGATCCGCTCGCCAGCCCGGATCTGCAGATGTTTGACGCGCAACGCTGGCACCGGCGCATCCGGGGAATAGCTGAACACCGCATCCTTCAGCACATAGTCACCACGCAGCACGCTCCTGTGCACCCGCCGACTTTCCTCGGGATGATCCACAGGCAACTGCATGATCCCATCCAGGCTCTTCTTCGCGACCTTGGCCTGCTGCCAACGGGTCAGAATCTGGGTCAGCTGCGCCATTGGTGCAAGCATGCGCATCGAGAGGATTGATGCGGCCACCAAGGCGCCCGTGGTCAGGTCGCCGCTCATCACCATCGGCGCGCCAAACACGACCACCACTGCGAACACCGACATCTGGACGGTCTGGCTCCAGGAGTTCAGCCAGTTCGTGAGGTGGCGCAGTTTCATGCCCGCCTCCGCCGTCGCCGCGTTGTACTGGTTCCACTGCTGCTGGAAGCGCGGCTCCGCCTGCATGCTCTTGACATCCTCCATGCCCTGGACGGCTTCGATCAGCAGCGCATTCCGCAGCGACGACTCGCGCATGGATGCCTGGGACAGGACGGCGAGCCGCTTCTGCATCAGCAGGCTCGGGAGGATCATCACGACCAGCGCCACAGGCGGTATCCAGACCAGTGGACCGGCCATGATCCAGAAAACAAGCAGAAACAGCAGGAAGAACGGCACGTCGGCTATCGCCAGCACCGTGCTGGAGGTGATCATTTCCCTCACCTGCTCCAGCTCACGGAGCTGCGCGATGAACGTCCCCGTGGAGCGGGGTCGCGCCGAGTTTCGCAGTCGAATGGCGTGCCCGAATACACGGTCCGAGATCCGTACATCCGCCCGCTTCCCGAGGATGTCCGTGACCCGGCCGCGCATGACCCGCATCATCAGGCTCACGCCCATCGCCAGCATCACGCCGACGAACAACACGTACAACGTTGGATAGGACTGCGCCGGAATCACCCGGTCGTATACCTGCTTGGAGAACACGATGGTGGACAACGCCATGATGTTGGCGACAAGCGACGCCAGCATCACGTGTCCATAGGGCCGGAAATCATGCAGGATGATGCGACGGAACCAGTCGCCCTTGTACGGGGCCACGTAGCTGTCGATGCGTGCATCCCGACCACCGCCCAGCGGTCGCAGGATCACCGCCAGTTCGATCTCGTCCAGAAGACGACTGCGTTCGAACGCAGTCGGTAACCCGTCATCTCCCATCAAGCGGGCACCCACCATCCCGTTTTCGTCGATGGTTTCGAGAATCCCGACCTGCCCCCCCGCCAGCCGGACAACCATCGGCAAGCGCCAGGCATTGAGATCCGTATCCGCCAGGTTGACGAAGCGCGCCCCCAATCCAGCCTGTCGAGCGACCAGGGCGAGCGCTGACTCGAAGTTGGTGGATGCATCCCACTGCGCTGCCAGACGCAGGCGTTCTGGCGAACAGTCCAGACGATAGTGTCGCGCCGCCGCCGTGATGGCATCGATCCATTCACGCCCGACCACCACGCCCGACGCTGCGGTCTGTGGGCCCGTTGTCGTATCGGTCACGGATACACCTCCAGCCCCTGGATCGCGCGATTTTCTAGCGCAAACGTAGAGCGCATCGCGCCCGAACTGAAAAGGCAGGTGAGCTGCAGCTGGCGCAGATCGGAAATCGTATTCTGATGATCGAATCCCGCCTGGTGGATCTCCTGCTCCGCATTGAGCAAGTCCAGCAAGGAACGCGTCCCCAACTCCAGATACTGCTGCCGGTAGAGGTCGCGTGTTTCGGTGCTCAGCGCTTGACGCCGCGCCAGAATATCAAGGCTGCCCTGCAGGCTGGACAACTGCCCGCCCGATTCCAGCAGGCTCTGCCGTGCCGTCAACAACGCCGCCTGCACGGCGAACTCGGCAGCTTCGAACGCATGGGAAGCTGCACGCCGCTGCGCGACCAGCCCGCCTCCCTGATAGAGAGGCACATTGACGTTCATGAAAATCCCGTATTGGGTCCGGTCGCGATCCTGGACCACGGAGCGATTGTCATTGAGGTAGCGGGTGACCGACGGCTCGATCGTCAATGTCGGGAATGTCTGCGCCCTCGCGTTGTCCAGCTGTGCACGGGCGCGGTCACGCTGCGACCGCGCCACGAGCAGCGCAGGGACAGCACTGTGCTCGAGGCCTTCCGGGGAACATACCTCTGTCGGCAGGCTCGGGAAGAAGTCGCTGACCCCTTGCAACTGCGCAAGACCGGCCAATGAAGCCAACTGCGCACGCCATCGCTGGACCTGTGCGCGGTTCTGTATCACCAGCGAACTGGCCCCGGCGATACGTGACTCGCTCTGCACCAGATCGGAACGCGAACTGGCACCCAGCCGATTCCGCTCGCGAACGAGCGCTGCTACCCGTTCGAGCGATTCGATCTGCGCCTCTGCCGAAACCAGCAGATTCTGGTAGCGCTGGACCTCCACCGCCGCGTGCGCGGTCTGGTGCGCGATCTGGTCGATCGTGAGGAGTACCCGGGCCTGTTCCTGGGCAACACCCGCCTCCTCCGCCCGCACCTGACTGGACACTTTGCCGAAGTCGTAGAGCATCTGCGATGCCGACAGGACGAACGCATGGCTCTGCCCATCGCCGTCATACACGCTGTCATAGCCAGCGCGGAGACCACCGTTGATCTGAGGCAGATACTGCGATCGGGCCATGCCGACCTGCTGCTGCTGGAATCGCAAGCTGCCGATGACCTCCGCGATACCGGGATGGGTCTGGACGGCACGAGCCACGACCGAACCGAGATCATGATCGAATCCGGCCCTGCCTGACGTAGCTACGCCAGACGCGCCCGCCGCCAGAATTTCTGAATTTTCATAGCGGTCTACGTCAGAGACCAGCTTCGGTCGGAGGCCCGTGGCATGCACGGTTGTGGCCAGGAACATCAACAGCCCGGCCGAGATCGACATCGGCCACCCGCCCTTATCCCGAAACGACGGTAAACCACTCACACGCATGTCAGCTGCATTGACAGAACACCGCCACATTCTTCCCACACAGACGATCCATCAGACTTCCCGGCACATGGAATCAAGGCATACGGGCAGGGCGACCGAGGTCGCCCTGCCCGGGATGGTCATGCGATGCAGGACGCAATCCTTGTCCTTCGCATGCTCGAATCCGTCACACGCATCAGATCATCGAGCTGCTTCCCTGCGAGAGTTCATCGTCATCACGGTCTGCAAGGTGAAGCAGGCTAGATGAATCCCATGCAGGCACACTTTCGATGACATCGGGACCAGCCAGCGACGCGCCACTGGACGCCCACATCATCGGAATGTTCCCCGCATGCGGATCATTGACCAGATCGGAAAGCTTGAGACCCGCTGCAAACGTCTCCGCCTGCTCCGAGTGCGCCGTATGGAGCTTGTCGAAATCCAGCGGTGCATGCTGGACCTGGACCTCGTCGTCGATCACAAGCTCTGCGCCATCCTCGCTGGAAAGAGGCAGCTCTGAATTGCCGCCGATCACATCCACCTCCGTGAGGTCGATCGACAAGGTCGCGACCTTCGACTCGCCACCCATCGGGTCCTTGATATGGACATAGAACGTTTCGTTGGGCGTTCCGGTTCCACCGTAGTCGAATACCCGGTCATCGGGCGCATACGAGTAGGTGCCATCTGCACTGATCGTCAAGGTCCCGTAAAGACCCAGAAGTACCAGGGGCGACCCTGAGCCCACGTTGTCTGGATCCGGCTCACCGTGCGTGGTGCCCGCACCCGACACGACCAGCCGATCCATGACCTCCGTCGTCGCCGTGACCGACGCGTCGATGAAATTGCCAGCCGCATCGGCGGTATCGACTACGACATCCTCACGCTCGAAATCACTGACCGCCACAGTCAGCGTCGCGAAGGTCAGCAGATCGAGCAGGTTGTTCGAGGCACCGACAACACGATAGTCACCTTCCGGCATGTCCTCGAATGTCACGCGTGCCGTCTTGCTGCCGATCAGCTCGACGTTGATACCACCTGGCGTTCCCGGACCAGCGGTCTGGATGGTGACCCAGTTTCCGTCGATCTGCTGCTGCAATGCGAACTGCAGCGACGTATTGGCAGTCAACAATGACGTGATCGTCATCTCCGCCACGATGTCGGAGACCGTGTCAGCAGCGATGTTGAAGCTCACCGTCGGCGCGAGGTTCAGCAGGTTGCCGACGATTCCCGCCAGGTCGATGACGAGCAGGCTGCTCGCCGGCGGCAGGTCACGGACCCCAACGGCGTCCCCCTGCTCGATTCCAGCGGTGTACTGCGCTTCGTTGGACACATCTTCCAGGTCGAAGTCGGCGTCGGCGTCGGAGTCGGAGTCGGAGTCAGAGTCGCTGTCCGAATCGCTGTCTGAATCCGAGTCGCTATCGCTATCCGAATCGCTGTCCGAATCCGAGTCGCTGTCGCTATCCGAATCGCTGTCCGAATCCGAGTCGCTGTCGCTGTCCGAATCGCTGTCCGAATCCGAGTCGCTGTCGC
>JBQEAV010000006.1:0-136591 GCA_052108555.1 Luteimonas sp. | reverse complement strand
TCGGCCACGCCAGGCTCCGGTGCTCGGCTCGCTCTACGGCTCGATTCAAGTCAAAGGCTGAAAGCCAAAGCCAAAGCCAAAGCAAAAGCCGGAGCCGGAGCCGGAGCCGGAGCCGGAACAAGGACAACACAAAGGCAGAATGGATGACCAGCGCCAGGCGCTGTTGAAAAGCGCGTCCCGCTTTACCAGACATGCGTTTGTTAAAAAGCCTCGGGAATGACGACGGCGGAAGGATCTCCGGCCCACGCCCCGCCCCTCGCCCCGTACACTCGGCCGCTTCGGATCGAGGGAACGGGAATGGTGCCGGGCTGGGTACTGCTGCTGGTGTCGCTGGGCTATGCCGCACTGTTGTTCGGCGTGGCCTGGTATGGCGACCGGCGTCCGCTGTCCCCCGAGCGGCCCTGGCTGCGCACGGCGGTCTACAGCCTCGGCATGGCGGTGTACTGCTCGTCGTGGACGTTCTACGGCGCAGTCGGTACGGCAGCGCGGCAGGGGTTCGGCTATCTGCCGATCTATCTCGGGCCGCTGCTGTTGCTGTTGTTCGGCTGGCGCATTCTCGAGCGGCTGGCGTTGATCGCGCAGTCGCAGAACACGGTCTCGATCGCCGACTTCATCGCCTCGCGCTATGGCCGCTCGCAGCGGTTGGCGGCGATGGTCGCGTTGATCGCGCTGGTCGCCGCGGTGCCGTATCTGGCGCTGCAGTACAAGGCGGTCGCGATCAGCCTCGGCGTGCTGGGTGGTCCCGACGATCCGGTCACGCCGTTCGGCGATCCGGCGTTCTACGTCGCCGCGCTGATGGCGCTGTTCGCGATCCTGTTCGGCACGCGCCAGGTCGACGCCACCGAGCATCGCCCCGGCATGATGCTGGCGGTCGCGCTGGAATCGCTGGTCAAGCTGGTCGCACTGGTCGCGGTCGGCGTGTTCGCAATCGCGTGGTTCGACAGCAATGATCTGAAACTCGTCGAGGCCACCCACGCACTGGTCGAGAACGCACCGCCCAGCAGCTTCGTTGCGCAGTGCCTGCTGGCCTTCGCGGCGATCATCTGCCTGCCGCGCCAGTTCCACGTGGCGATCGTCGAATGCGGTGACGTGCGCGACATCCGCCGCGCGCGCTGGCTGTTCGGCGGTTACCTCGTGATCATCTGCCTGATGGTGCTGCCGATCGCCAGCGCCGGCGTCGCGCTGTTCGGACGCGAGGGACCGATGGCGCCGGACAGCTTCGTGCTCGCGCTGCCCATGGCGATGAACGCCGATTCGCTGGCGCTGTTCGCCTACATCGGCGGCTTCTCGGCGGCGACCGGCATGGTGATCGTGTCCTCGGTGGCGCTGGCGACAATGGTCAGCAACGATCTGGTGATGCCGCTGCTGCTGCGCCGCGGGTATGCCGAGCGCCACGGCGGCAACGTCGCGCGTACCGTGCTGTGGATCCGCCGCGTCGCGATCGTCGGTCTTGCCGCGCTCGCCTACGGCTATTACCGCGCCAGCGGCACCGAGACCACACTGGCCGCGTTCGGTCTGATGGCGTTCGCAGCCGTCGCGCAGTTCGCACCCGCGCTGATCGGCGGCCTGTACTGGCGCGGCGCGAGCCGGCGCGGCGTGGAGGTGGGCCTGCTGATCGGCTTCGGCGTGTGGACCTACACGCTGCTGCTGCCGACGTTGACACAGTCGGGTTGGCTCGATCCGCAGTGGTTGACGACCGGTCCGTTCGGCATCGACTGGCTGCGCCCGCACGCGCTGTTCGGCCTCGCCGGCTGGGATCCGCTGACCCACGGCACGTTCTGGTCACTGCTGCTCAACGTCGGCGCGCTGCTGCTGGTGTCCGCGCGCTGGCGGCCGACGCTCGACGAGCGCCTGCGCGCGGCGCCGTTCCTCGATCCCTACGCCGAGCGCCGCACGTTCGCGTCCGAGGACTGGAGCGGCAACGTCGGCATTCCCGATCTGCTCACCCTGACCGGCCGCATCGTCGGCGAGCGCACCGCGCGCGCGGCCTTCGACGAACACGCGCAGATACAGGGCAAGCCGCTCGCGCTCAACGCACCGGCCGATCGCACCTGGCTGCAGTTCACCGAACGCCAGCTGGCGGCCGCGCTTGGCGCTTCGTCGGCGCGCCTGCTGATGACCAGCGCGCTCAAGGGTTCGGGCATGGAAGTCGACGAAGTCGTCGCGATGCTCGACGAGGCCGGCCAGGAACTGCGCTTCAATCGCGAGGTGCTGTCGTCGACGCTGGAGAACATCGACCACGGGGTGAGCGTGGTCGACCGCACGATGCGGCTGGTCGCGTGGAACCGCAGCTACCAGCGCCTGTTCGGCTATCCCGACAACATGCTCTACGTCGGCCGCCCGGTGGCCGATCTGATCCGCTACAACGCCGAGCGCGGCGAACTCGGGCCGCGCGATGTCATCGACATCGACACCGAGATCGACAAGCGCATCGCCTACATGCGCGCCGGTTCGCCGCACGTCTCCGAGCGCGTGCTCGGCAACGGCCAGGTCATTGAACTGCGCGGCCAGCCCTTGCCGGGTGGCGGCTACGCGACCAGCTACAGCGATGTCACCGACTACAAGCGCGTGGAGCGCGAACTGCGCGACATCAACGAAACGCTGGAGCAGCGCGTCGCCGACCGTACGCGCGAAGCGGAATCCGCGCAGGAGTCGCGTTCGCGCTTCCTCACCGCGGTCAGCCACGATGTGCTGCAGCCGCTCAACGCCGCGCGCCTGTTCACCTCGGCGCTGCGGGAAACCCAGGACGGCGCCGAGCAGAAGCACCTCGCCGAACGCGTCGACACTTCGCTGCGCGCGGCCGAGGAACTGCTCGACGGCCTGCTGGATGTCTCGCGTCTGGACGCCGGCGCGCTGAAACCGGAGATCACCGATCTCGACGTGTCGGAACTGCTGCGCCAGCTCGCCGGCCAGTACGCGCCAATGGCCAAGGCGCGCAAGCTCGACATCCGTTTGCACGCCCTGCCCATCGCGGTGCGCAGCGATCGCCGGCTGCTGCGCCGCGTGCTGCAGAACTTCCTCGCCAACGCGCTGCGCTACACCCGCAGCGGGCGCATCGTGCTGTCGGCACGCCGCCGCGGCGACCAGGTCGCGCTGCAGGTCTGGGACACGGGGCCGGGCATTCCCGAACACCACATGAGCCAGATCTACGACGAGTTCCACCGCTACGAGCAGAACTTCGACTGGGACGGCCGCGGCCTGGGCCTGGGCCTGTCGATCTGCCAGCGCATCTCGCGCCTGCTCGGGCACACGCTCGATGCGCGCTCGACCGTCGGCCAGGGCAGCATGTTCTCGATCACCGTGCCACGCAGCACGGTCGCGAGTTTGCCGCCGAACGCCGCGACGGCGCCGCTGCACGACGAATCGCTGCACGGCCTGCGCGTGCTGTGCGTCGACAACGATGACGACATCCTCGCCGGCATGCGAGCCCTGTTGCGCCGCTGGGGCGTGGAGCCGCTGTGCGCGAAGACCATCGACGAGGCCATCGCGTGCATGGACGAATCGCCCGACGTGATGCTGGTCGACTACCACCTGCACGACCGCCTCGATGGCCTCGACACGCTCGACGCGCTGCGCGGCATCGCGCCCGATGTTCCCGGCGCGTTGCTCACCGCCAACGGCAGCGACACGCTCAAGCAGACCGCGCGCATCCGCGGCTACCGCGTGCTGACCAAGCCGGTGAAGCCGGCCTCGATGCGCGCCTTCCTCGGTGCCCAGCGCATGACCGCCGCCGCGCGCCGCGCCCGCGACGGCTGACAGCGCGCACTGGCTGCGAGACACTCGCGGTTCGATCCGGCGGAGCTCCGCGATGTCCGCGTCCTGGTATTTCGATGTCATCTCGCCGTTCGCATACCTGCACTGGCAGCGCCTGCGGCCCCTGCTGGCCACGCACGACATCCGTCCGGTGCCGATCCTGTTCGCGGCGGTGCTGTCGGCGATCGGCAACCGCGGTCCGGCGGAAATTCCGGCCAAGCGCGTCTTCACCTACCAGCACGTGGCGTGGCGCGCGCAACGCGACGGCATCCCCCTGACGTTCCCGCCGGCTCATCCGTTCAACCCGGTGGCGGCGCTGCGTACGGCCGTCGCGACCGACGCGCACCCCGATGTGATCGACGCACTGTTCGCGCACATCTGGGCGCGTGGCCAGGCCGGCGACAACATCGAGACGCTGGCGCCGGTACTGGCCGCAGCGCGCCTGTCGCCGGCGGATGTCGAATCGGTCGCGGTCAAGGCGCGCCTGCGCGCGAATACCGATGCGGCCATCGCCGCCGGCGTGTTCGGCGTGCCGACGCTGCGGGTGGGCGAGGCGCTGTTCTGGGGCGAGGACGCGCACGATTTCGCACTGGCCGCCCTCGCCGATCCCGGCCTGCTCGACACGCCCGGGATGCAACGCCTGGCGCGGCTGCCCGTCGGTGCCGCCCGCGCCTGAGATGCGGGGCAGGGCGCCGATCGCGTAGAGTGCCCGCGGGCGCGTCACGCGTCCGACCCGCGACCCGTCGGCAAAGGCGGGCGTCGGCCATATGTAACGGGAGGACGCATGCGCATCGGAATCGTCGTCGACTCGGCCTGCGACCTGCCGCCGGACTGGATGGCTGCCCACGGCATCCATCTGTTGCCGGTGACGGTGAAGATCGGCCAGTCCGAGTTCGTGGACCTGCGCGACGAACGCGCAACGCTGGACTTTATCGAAAGCCATGTCACCGGCCGCCACACTGCCGAGACCTCGGCGTTTCCCGCCGACAAGATCAAGGCGCTGTTTCTCGAACAGCTGGTCATCGATTACGACTACGTGTTCTGCCTCACGGTCACGCGCCATCGCAGCCAGATCCACGACAACGCGACCCACGCGAGCTTCGCGATCCTCAACGAGTACAGGCCGATCCGCGTGCGGGCCGGGCGCACCACACCGTTCGCGCTGCGCATCGTCGATTCGCAACAGGTGTTCGCCGGCCAGGGCATCCTGCCGGTCGAGGCCGTGCGCCTGCGCGATGCCGGCGCCAGTGCACCGGAGATCCGCAGCCGCCTCGAGTTCCTCGCCGAACGCAGCTACGCCTACATGGTGCCGCGCGACCTCGGCTACCTGCGTGCGCGCATCAAGCATCGCGGCGACAAAAGCGTGAGCCTGCTCGCCGCGCTGATCGGCGGCGCGCTCGACATCAAGCCCGTGCTGCACTGCCATCGCGGCGACACCGGTCCGGTCGGCAAGGTACGAGGGTTCGAACCTGCCGCCGAAAAGCTGTTCGCTTTCGCCACCGAGCGCGTGCACGCCGGCCTGCTCACGCCGACGCTGTGCCTGAGCTACGGCGGCGAACTGGAACAGATGCGCGCCCTGCCCGGCTACGCCGCCCTGGTCGCTGCATGCGAGGCGCACCATGTCGAGCGCTTCGAAACCGTGATGAGCCTGACCGGCATGGTCAACGTGGGTGCAGGCTCGCTGACGGTGGGCTTCGCGGCGCCGCCGCATGGGTTTGCGTAGGGCTTTTCTTGCCGCGAATTTGCGCGGACAAGCGGCGCGGGATCAGCTCGCGCGGCATCTGCTTACTCCGTCGTCCCAGCGGGAGCTGGGGCCCATTTTCGCGGCCAAGATCAAGATCAAGACGGGCCCCAGCTTTCGCTGGGGCGACGGCAAGTCACGTCGGCACTTCAATCACCGCCGCTTCCGATCCGCGTCTGTCCGTGGCAAACCCCTTCCCCGCATGACGGATTTCTAACGCACCCGGTTGCTACGCTGACAACATCGCTTCCGCCGTTGGACCGCACATGAGCACCCGTTACCTGATCCGCCTGCCCGAACCCGACAAGGCCCGCGCATCGGGCGAGTACGCCGTACGCGCGCAGGGCGCGGCAGGCATCGCGTCCGAACTCGAAGCCGCGCTGCGCGGCGACGCGCTGTTCGCACGCTGGCGCGACCAGCAGCCCGATCCGGACGAAGTCGATCCGACGCTCGGCATCACCGACCCCGCCGCGGAGGTCAGCGGCGAGGATCGCGATCTGGGCGTGGACCTGACCGTGAACACGTCGATCTCCAGCACCGTGCTCAAGCATCGCCTGCGCCTGCTCGCCGGCAGCACCTGGGAACTGCGCGACGTGCGCGCCGGCTGAGGTCCGCCGCGCACGTCGTCCTTGTGCGCCGGCCCATGCCTCGCACAAAGCCCGCGCTGCCGCGTGGTCTCTACGCGCGTGGTCGCTCGCGAATATCGGCTCGAATGTCTCCAGTCTTGTGGCGCCGGTGTGCCGCGACGTCGTGGCGTGGACGACACGCCTGCAGCTGCCACGTCGCCGCCATCACGCTGCGTCCCGATGACGTGACCTGCATCACGACACGCACCGCTTCGGTGCGGTGATCAATCGGGGCAGACCCTAGTGATGCGTGCAGGAACGGCCGGATAGTGTGGATCCATCCCGTCATCCGGCCTCCCACACGGCCGAGGAGAAACGCATGAACGTCTTCAACCCTCAGAACGGTCTGCAGTCCACCTCTTCGGCGCTCCAGGCACAGGCCGCGTTGCAGACGCCGTATGCCACCCAGTCGTACACGGCCGGCACAGGCGGCGCCTATCTGCCGCTGTCCGGTGGCCAGGTGCCCGGCGGGTATGCCGCGCAGGCGCCGAGCGCCTACATCAATCCTTTTTCGGCGGGTGCACCGAGCGCGTATGCCGACCCCTTCGGCGCCTATGCACCCAGTGCATACGCTGCGCCCGATGCGACCGCGGGCATGACCCCGCTCGCGTCCGGCAACAACGTCACCACCGATCCGACGATGCTGCCGTACACGCAGTACCTGGCGACCGAAGGCACGGCACGCCCGGCGGGCGACGACCGCTCGGCGCAGGACATCATCGACGACAACCCGGTGCTCAAGAACCTGGGCAACCAGAGCGGCATCCGCGACAAGCTCAACGACTTCGTCGGCGGCGACATGTACAACAATCCCGACCAGGCGTTCCAGGCCGCGGCGCTGCTGACCAACATCAAGTCGTTGACCCAGGCCGACGGCCAGCCGCGCTCGGTGGAACTGCAGGGCAACGGCAAGATCGACGGCTTCACCAAGGACGGCGATGCGCGCCACGGGACCGAGGCAGGCGTCTTGCAGGACATCACCAAGCATGGCCTCGACTATCTGGTGCAGCTCAACGGTCGCCTGCCCAGCACCGACGACAAGCAGGTCAACGCCGACGGCACCAACATCAACAACTGGGACCACATCCGCGACACCTACCTGTCGCCGATCCTCGGCGGGCTGAGCAGCGTCGCCGGGATGATCCCGCATCCGGCCGCCCAGGCTGCCAGCGCCGGGCTGGGCGCCGCCGGTACCGTCATCGATACCGCATCGACGATCGCCAACGGCACCGCAACGCCCACCAGCCTGATCACCGCGGGCACCGGCCTGCTGCAGCAGGGCATCGACACCTGGCAGGGCCTGCGTCCGCAGCCGACGGCAACGCCGGCCGCGCCGACCACCACGACCGCACCCGCCACGACGCCGGCCACCGGCATGCCGAGCACGATCCCGGGCACACCGATCCCGGTGGCATCCGCCCCGGTCGCGTCCAGCCCGTCCGTGTATTCGACAGGGCCGACGGTGCCGGTCGCGAGCAGCCTGCCCAACACGATTCCCGGCACCCCGGCTCCCGTCTTTCCCACCGCTGCAGCAACGGGCGGGCTGAGCGACACGGCGGCACTGCAGACGACCTCTCCGCTGGCGTTGCGCTACTACTGAGCCGGCCCGGTGTGATCGGCTTGCATCGCGGACGCACGGGCGGCCACACGGCTGACCGTGCGTCCGCGAACCCGCCTCTTGCAGAGAGCAGGACATGACCACGATTTCTTCGAACTACGACGTCTCGTCGTTCAACACCTACAGCGCACGGGGCGGCGATGCGGCACTGGACGGCATCGGCGCACTCGCCGCCGACAGCGACATCATCGGCCTGCAGGAAACCGGCGATCCGGGCAAGCATCGCGACGCGGGCGCGCGCGTGGCCGGCGCGATGATCGAACAGGGTCTCAACGGCTACATGGGGCCGCAGAACGGCAACCCGATCTTCTGGCAGGGCGACCGGTTCGATCTGCTGCATGCCGAGACCCGCCTGAGCGACGACTTCGGCGCCAAGGGCGAAACCCGTGCGACCAATCTGGTGGTGCTGCGCGATATCGACACCGGTGCCACGCTGCTGGTCTCCAACCTCCATGCCGAGACCAGCAACGCCGACGGCGCCCGGACCCGGCAGTTCAACGACCTGGAAACGAGCGCGGATGCGCTGCTCGGGGAGTTCGACATCGCCGCCCGGATCGACATCGGCGATCACAACCAGGGCCTGCCGAGCGAGCTGTACGCGGGCGAGGGCTACGCGCACAACGATGCCCATGCCGGCACCCGGGCCGACACCGTGGCCGGTGCGGGCGACGCCAGCACGCAGGACGAAGGCCTCGGCGGCATCGACCATATCGCCTCGAAGGGCATCGACCATGCCACCGCGCTGGGCGACCGCACGATCACCGGGCTCTCGCAGGGTCCGAGCGACGACCCGCAGCCGGCGAACATCGTACGCACACCGGTCGAGAACGGGGATGGCTACCAGCACCAGATGCTCTCATCCAGCATCACGGTGACCTCGGACACGGAGGCCAACGCGCGCAATGCCGGACTCTCGATCCACGGCGACAACGGCAAGGGCGCGGTCGCCTATCGCGACAGCGGCTACAACGGCCGGGCCTGGGCGCTGGGGTTCGGCAACGGTGCATTCGGCACCGGCGCAACCGAAAGCGGCGTCAAGTACAGCGACATCAACGACAGCGTGTCCAGCGTGCGGGTCTCGGACGGCGCATCGCTCGGACTCGCCCAGAACGCCGACGGGAGCGGACGTACGCTCGATGTCGACGCCAGCATGTCCAACGTCGGCAACAACATGAACGATCGCGCCTCCTCGTTCGTCTTCTACTACTGACCCGTGCGCCCGCCGTCCCGATACGGACATCGAGCGGGCGCAAGGGCTGCGAGCGGTCAGCCCGCCAGCGCCTTCGCGTGGTGGGCGATGTGCTCGCCGATGAAGCTGGCGATGAAGTAGTAGCTGTGGTCGTGGCCGGCCTGCAGGCGCAGCGTGATCGGATGACCCGCCGCATCGCAGGCAGCCTGCAGCAGCTGCGGCTTGAGCTGGCCGTCGAGGAACTCGTCGGCATCGCCCTGGTCGATCAGCAACGGCAGGCGTTCGGGCGCATCGGCGACCAGCGCGGTCGCGTCGTAAGCCTTCCACGCTTCACGGTCGTCGCCGAGATACGCGCCGAAGGCCTTCTCGCCCCACGGCACCTGGCTGGGCGCGACGATCGGCGAGAACGCCGACACGCTGCGATAGCGACCCGGATTCTTCAGCGCGATCACCAGCGCGCCATGGCCGCCCATCGAGTGCCCGCTGATCGCGCGCGCATCGGTGACCGGGAAATTCGCTTCGATCAGCGCGGGCAGCTCGTTCACCACGTAGTCGTACATGCGGTAATGCGCGGCCCACGGCTGCTGCGTCGCATCGACATAGAAGCCTGCACCCTTGCCGAGGTCGTAGCCCTCGGCATCGGCCACGTCGTCGCCGCGCGGGCTGGTGTCCGGCGCGACGATGATCACCCCATGCTCGGCCGCGTAACGCTGCGCACCGGCCTTGGTGATGAAGTTCTGCTCGTTGCAGGTCAGGCCCGACAGCCAGTACAGCACCGGCAGCTTCTCGCGCTCCGCCTGCGGCGGCAGGTAGACCGCGAAGCGCATCGTGCAGCCGAGCGTCTTCGATGCGTGTTCGTAGACGTCCTGCCAACCGCCGAAGCATGCGCGGTGTTCGACGCGCTCGAGCGCCATGTCAGCGGCCGCCCTGCGGCAGACGGATCTCGAAGGTCTTCAGCACCTGCGGATCGCCCTTGCCTTCGATGCGCCCGGCCTGCACCAGCGCGCGGATCCGGATCGTGTAGAGCACTTCCGGCAGTTCTTCGTGTTCATCGGGCGCGGCGATCATCACGCCGGAGGCGATGAAGCCCGCCTTCTTCCAGCTGCTGTCGAGCGCCGACAGGATGGCCTGGTCGATCTGTTCCAGATCACCGTCGTCCAGTTGCGCGATCGCATCGCGCTGTTCCTGTTCGAGGTCGAGATGTTCGATGGCGGCTTCGAGCGCGATCGTGTCCATGAAATCAGTCATCAGTAGTGCACCACGGAGCGGATGGACTTGCCTTCGTGCATCAGGTCGAAGGCTTCATTGATTGCGTCGAGCCCCATCGTATGGGTGACGAACGGTGCGAGTTCGATGTCGCCCTTCATCGCGTCCTCGACCATGCCCGGCAGCTGCGTGCGGCCTTTGACGCCACCGAACGCGGTACCGAGCCACTTGCGGCCGGTGACCAGCTGGAACGGCCGCGTCGAGATTTCCTGGCCCGAGCCGGCGACGCCGATGATCACCGATTGACCCCAGCCGCGGTGCGCGCATTCGAGCGCGGCGCGCATCACGTTGACGTTGCCGATGCACTCGAAGGAATGGTCGACGCCCCAGTCCGTCATCTCGACGATGACCTGCTGGATCGGCTTGTCGAAATCCTTCGGGTTGATGCAGTCGGTGGCGCCGAACTCCTTGGCCAGTTCGAACTTCGACGGGTTGGTGTCGACGGCGATGATGCGGCCGGCCTTGGCCTGGCGCGCGCCCTGGATCACCGCCAGACCGATGCCGCCGAGACCGAACACGGCGACCGAATCGCCTGCCTGCACCTTGGCGGTGTTGTGCACCGCGCCGATGCCGGTGGTGACGCCGCAACCGAGCAGGCACACATGTTCGGGATTCGCATCCGGGTTGATCTTCGCCAGCGAGACTTCGGCGACGACGGTGTATTCGCTGAAGGTCGAGCAGCCCATGTAGTGATAGACCGGCTCGCCGTTGTAGGAGAAACGCGTGGTGCCGTCGGGCATGACGCCCTTGCCCTGCGTGGCGCGCACGGCGACGCAGAGATTGGTCTTGCCGCTCTTGCAGAACAGGCACTCGCCGCACTCGGCGGTGTAGAGCGGAATCACGTGGTCGCCCGGCTTCACCGAGGTCACGCCCGCGCCCACTTCAACCACGATGCCCGCGCCCTCATGGCCCAGAACGGCCGGGAACAGGCCCTCGGGATCGTCGCCCGACAGCGTGAACGCATCGGTGTGGCAGACGCCGGTGTGGGTGATCTTCACCAGCACTTCGCCGGCCTGCGGCGGGGCGACGTCGATCTCGACGATCTGCAGGGGTTCGCCTGCGGCGAAGGCGACGGCGGCACGTGATTTCATGAACGACTCCGTGATGATGGGATGGCATGGCGGGCGATGCGCCAGCGGATTACCTGAGATAGGAACGGACCAGTGCGACGGCGTCGTCGATGCCGCCCTGGCGGTCGCCGGGCGTGGCATCGGTGGGGCCAAGCGTCTCGCGCAGATGACTCTCCAGCACACCCGACATCAGACCATTGACCGCACCGCGCAGGGCGGCGAGCTGCTGCAGCACCGGGCCACAGTCGGCACCGGCCTCGAGCGCGCGTTCGAGCGCATCGAGCTGCCCGCGCATGCGACGCACACGGGCCAGGACGCGTTTCTTCTCTTCGGGCGAATGTGGCATCGGCAGGTCGATTCCGACAGCGGGGGATACATACTGCGGGGGAGTATACCATCCGGATACCGCAGACGCACGATCAGTACGGTCGGAAGCGACCGTGCCCACGAGCCCACGCCGGTACGATGAACCTACACCCCCTACGGGTGGCGCTCTCGAGCGGCAGGCCGCCGCTGCATGACACAAGGGGGCCCGCGATGCGGTGCATACCGTGAGCCGCGCACGACACCCGCGCCGGACTAGCGAAGTACCTGGAGCGCCTCGCCACGAACACCGGTGAACGTTCCTGGTTCGCCAACCATGGGGCATCGGTCCATATCGCCGCACCGGCTCGAACACTCTGTCGACCTGCAACTCGGGCGCGTCGTCACCAGGGGCACAGTCCTGCCTCGAACAGCGGCACCTCGATGGCGGTGCCGCGCGTGGCCGGCGTGGCCGCACTGGTCCGATCTGCGGCGACATCCCCGGCTGGACCGGGGTTGTCGTCACTGCATACCCGCGTGACCCGGGGAGACGCCACGCTTTGACAGAGGCAAGGGCCGCACCACGCCAATGCGGTGTACCCGGCTGCGGAACGCCGTCGGCCGCAATCCCGCGCCGTAAGTCGGTCGTAAGTGACACGCGGGCACATTGGGCGCCCCCTCCAGCGGTGCCCCGATCATGTTCCGAATCGCAATCGCGCTCACGGCGCTTCTCCCTGTTTCCGCTCTCGCCCAATCCGCTTCGGCGGAGCAATCCGGAGCCGACATCCGGCTGGACGACGACCGCTGGACGGTCGGTGTCGCCGCGTCCGTCAAGGACAGCCCCTACGCCGGCGAAGGCATGCGTGTGCAACCGTTCCCGCTCGTGACCTACGAGGGCGAGCGGGTCTACTGGCGTGGCGTCACGTTCGGCGTCCATCTCGTGGAGGCCGGAGGCTTCACCCTGGACGCCGTGGTGTCGGGCCGCTTCGACGGATTCGACCGGGGCGATCTCGGCCGCCTGGAACTCGAACGCAACGGCGTGGACATCGATCGCCTCGCCGATCGCGACGATGGCGCCGATGCGGGCCTCGCGGCACGCTGGCGCCTGGGCGATGGCGAGTTCCGGTTGAGCGCGGTCGCCGACATCACCGGCACCAGCGAGGGATACGAGCTTTCCGCGGACTACGGCCATCGCTTCCGCATCGGCAAGACCATGGTCATTCCCGGGATCGGCGTGCAATGGCTCTCGGATGATCTCGCCAACTACTATTACGGCGTCCAGCCTGGGGAGACCTTCGCCGCCACGCCGTACCAGCCCGATGCGGCGCTGGTGCCCCGGGTGAGTGTCGCCTTCGCCCGGCCGCTTGTGGGCAAGTGGCGGCTGCAGGGGCTCCTGCAGTACCAGTACCTGCCAGACGAACTCGCAGACAGCCCCCTGCTGGAGCGCAACTCCGGCGGAGTGGGACACTTGGTACTCGGAGTCGTTCGCAGCTTCTGATCCGTCGCCCTTCCCTGACACCAGCCGCCAATGAACCGTATCGCCCTCGTCGAGGACCATGAGCGCATGGCGAGCCTGATCGTCCGCGGCCTGCTGTCTGCGGGCGTCGCGACCGATGTGTTCCATACGCTGGAATCCGCCTGGCGGCCCTTGAACGAGCGCGACTACGGCATGGTGATCGTGGATCGGGGCCTGCCCGGCGGAGATGGCCTCGACCTCGTCAGGCGCCTGCGGTCCGCGGGCAGGTTGACGCCATGTCTGATGCTGACCGCGCGCGATGCGCTGCGGGACCGGGTGGACGGCCTCGAGGCGGGTGCGGACGACTACCTGCCCAAGCCGTTCGCGATGGAGGAACTGCTGGCGAGGGTCCGCGCCCTGCTCCGCAGGACACCCGCCCTCCAGCCCACCGAACTCGTGCACAAGGGGCTGCGCGTGCTCCCGGAAGCCGGGTGCATGGGCGTCGGCGACGAGGTCGTGACGCTGTCGCCCGCCGAGCTCCAGGTGATCATCTGCCTCGTGCGGGCGGGCGGACAGACGGTGCGGCGCCACAGTCTCGAACAGGCAGCCTGGGGCCTCACGGACGCCGTCACCCCGAATGCGCTCGACGTCGTCATGCATCGCCTGCGCAGGAAACTGGCGGCCATCGGCGCCGACCTGGTCCTGGTGAACGCCAGGGGCCATGGTTTCGCACTGGGGAGTCGCGATGTGGCCGTCTAGCCTTGCCGGGCGACTCCTGCTGTCTGCGCTGATCGGCGTGTTCGCCGCAGGCATTGCGGCGACGGTGGCACTCGCTGTGTTTGTCCACCTTCGCGACACGGACGATCTGGTCGGCCTCAAGCTCGAGAATGAACTGGACGAAATCGAGCAGTGGTTCCAGGTCGGGCAGGATGGCCAAGTGCGCTCCCCATCATGGGAGGTGCTGCGCGACATGCACGACTATGACGCGCTGAGGCGGGACACCGCCTTCCAGATCCTCGATCCGGACAGGCGAACGGTGGCCAGCAGCTTCGATGGCCCGGCCCTTGCCGCTTTGCGCGCGATGGCGCCGGGTGCACGCACCCTGCAGGTAGAAGGCGACGGCCTGGCCGTGCGGCTGCAGGTCCGCGAGCGGCGCGTGCTTTGCGCAGGGACGGAATACACGATCCAGGTGGCCCGGAGCAACCGGTTCGTGGAGCGCCTGGGCGAGTACGCCCGCGACCTCTACCTCGGTTCGGCGCTGGCGTCAGCGTCGGTCGCGCTCGCGGTGTTCGCCCTGGTCGTCTACGTCACGTTGCGTCGCGCGATGGGTCCGCTGCAGCGCGCCTCCGCGATCGCGGCAGGGATCGGGCCGCGGACACTTACGGCGCGCCTCCACATCGATGGCATCCCGGCCGAGATGACGCCGCTGATCGATGCACTGAACTCCGCCCTGCAACGCCTGGAGCACGGGTTCAAGGTGCAGCAGGACTTCCTCGCGATGGCCGCGCACGAACTCAAGACCCCGCTGACGCTGTTGCAGGCCGAGGTCGAGCTGAGCGACGACGTGAACAAGGACGCCATGCTGCGCGAGACCCAGCTCATGGCCAGGCAGGTCCACCAGCTGCTCCACCTGGCCGAGGTCAGCGAGGGACACAACTATCGATTCTCGAGTCTCTCCCTGTGGGTGCTGGCGGCCGATGCGGTCGACTACCTGACGCGGCTTGCCGAACGCAGCGACGTGTCGTTGCACGTGGAGCGCGAGGGGCCGGTGGCGTCGGTCCAGGCAGACCAGGGCGCGGCCTTCGTCATGCTCAAGAACCTGCTCGAGAACGCCATCAGCCATTCCCCGCCGGGCGGGACCGTGACGATCGAGGTGTCGCCGGGCGGATTCGCGGTCATCGACCAGGGCCCGGGCGTGGGGCCGGGGGATCGCGAACATCTGTTCAAGCGCTTCTGGCGTGCGTCGAGCACGACCGATGGCGCCGGCCTGGGGCTCGCCATCGTCCACGAGATCTGCCTCGCCCACGGGTGGCGGGTCCGGTTCGAGGACGCCCCGGGCGGCGGGGCGCGCTTTGTCGTGGCCATGTCCGACACCGACGTCCGGGACGCGACGTGAGCGGACACGCATTCGAGTCCCGGATCCTCTCGATGGCCGCCCTCGTTGCCGCGGACGAGATGGAGGCCCGACAGTGGTACCGATCGGATCCCATCTCGGGACTCGACGGCAGGACCGCGCACGAACTCGTCCAGGCCGGACGTGGGCTGGCGGTGCTGGACTTTCTCCTGGGCGTACTCCGGTTGGAGATGCCGGATCCACGCGGCCAGCATGGTGTTCCGGAAATTTCTGAGACGTCACCCTGCCCTTGAAACCGCATCCCCGCGAAGGCGGACGTGGTTCATAACAGTCACGGGCGGGTCACCCAGCGACCTGTCCCAGCCATCCCGAGCACTTCCGAGGCGGTCCCGCGGACGCCGCGGATTGTCGTGATTGAACAGCCGCCCAGGCGCGCGTGGCGAGTTCTCCGCGGTGACCGATCGGCCACTCCGTCAGAGTGGAACAGCCGGCTGACACCTCATGACGCGTCGCTGCGGGCCGGTATCGCCGCATCGTCGATCCGGGTCGCACGCTGCCAGGCCTCGCGCGTCTGCAACCGCTCGACGTACGCGATGAATGCGGGCAGCGCGGGCAGCGACTTGAACATCAGTCCCCACGCGATCTGGCTGCCGACATAGACATCGGCGGCGGAGAACGCCTCGCCCAGCAGCCACGGGGACGCGCTGTCGGCCGCGTGTTCGAGCACATCGACCGCCTGCTCGAAACTGCCGTAGCCGACCATGCTCGAGCGCTCGGGTGGTGCGAGCAGGTTCAGCGCCTTCGCAGACACCGCGGCTTCGACCGGCCCGGCGGCGAAGAACAACCAGCGGAAGTACGGACCGCGCGCGGCAGCACCCAGCGGTGGGGCGAGCCCGGCGTCGGGAAACGCATCGGCGAGATACGCGCATATCGCCGCCGCTTCGGTGACGACCGTCGCGCCGTGCAGCAACGTGGGCACCTTGCCCATCGGATTGATCGCGAGGAAGTCCGGAGCACGGTTTGCGCCGTCGAATCCGATGATCTCGGTGCGGTACGGCTGGCCGGTCTCTTCGAGCATCCAGCGCGCAATGCGGCCGCGCGACATCGGGTTGGTGTAGAGGACGAGATCCGTCGAGGTCATGGCATTCCTCAACCTTTCAGGGGAAAAGGCAGTGTGCGCTTCGCCCGCGTGTACCGGCAACACACCGCGGTGCGCATGGTCCGAGAGCTTCGCCCCTGTCGCCCGGGCCTTTCAACCGGGACTCCGCCCGGCGGCGAAACAACGCCATGAGCGCGCGATCACGAAGACACCTCAACCCGTGTTCTGGATGCCCGCCGCGATGCCGTTGACGGTCGACACCAGCGCGCTGAGCAGGGCTTCATCCTCACGATCGCTTGCGCGCCAGCGGCGCAACAGCTCGACCTGCAGCAGGCTGATCGGATCGACGTAGGGATTGCGCAGGCGGATCGACAGCTGCAGGCGGTAGTCGTCGGCGAGCAGCACGTCTTGTTCCTTCAGCAGCAGGATCGCATCGCGCGTGCGCAGGCATTCGTCGAGGATGTCGGGGAAGAACGCATCGTGGGCATCGCCAGCAAGCTGCGAGTAGCGCTCGAAGATGCCGATGTCGCTCTTGGCCAGCAGCATCTCCACGTCGTCGAGTGCGGCGCTGAAGAACGGCCAGTCGCGCGCCAGTTCGGTCATCGCCTGCTGGCCGTAGGTCTGGATGCCGTGCTGCAGGGCGGTGCCGAGGCCATACCAGCCGGTCAGGCCGGAGCGGTTCTGCGCCCACGCGAACACCCACGGAATCGCGCGCAGATTCGAGATGCCGCCGTCGCGCCGGCGCGACGGGCGCGAGCCGATCTGCAGGCGTTCGATGACATCGATCGGCGTGGCCGCGCGGAAGTAGTCGGGGAAGTCGGCGCGTTCGTGGACCAGCGCGCGGTAGTGCGCGCGCGAGACATCGGCTAGATCGGTCGCGATCGCACGCCAGGTGTCTTCGCGCGGGTCGGGCGCGCGCGGGCGCAATGTCGCCTGCAGCACCGCGGCGGTCGACTGTTCGAGATTGCGCAGCGCCAGCGCGCGGATGCCGTACTTGCGGTGGATCACTTCGCCCTGCTCGGTCACGCGCAGGCTGCCGTCGACGGAGCCGCGCGGAGCGGCGTTGATCGCGCGCCCGGTCTTGCCGCCACCGCGGCTCACCGAGCCGCCACGACCGTGGAAAAACACGATGCGCACGCCGGCATCGCGGGCGAGTGCGGTGAGTTCGACCTGGGTGCGCTGCAGCGCCCAGCGCGAGGCCAGCAGGCCGCCGTCCTTGGCGCTGTCGGAATACCCGAGCATCACCGTCTGGCGTTCGCCACGCGAAGCGAGGTGCGCGCGGTAACGCGGGTCGTCGAACAACGCACACATCACGGCGGGCGCGGCCTGCAGGTCGTCGACGGTCTCGAACAGCGGCGACACGTCGAGTGGCACCTGGCCGTCTTCGACGCAGCCGGCGATGCGCGCCAGCGCCAGCACCGCAAGCGCATCGGCGGCGCTGCGCGCCATCGAGATGATGTACAGGCCGGTCGCGGATGCGCCATGACTGCGGCGCAGATCGGTGACGGCATCGAACACGCCCAGCGTCGAGGCCACGCTCTCGTTCGACAGCGCACCATTGGCTTTCGGCGGCGCATCGAGCATCGTGTGCAGGCGCGTCACGCGCGTGTCGACGTCGAACGCGGCCCAGTCGCTGCCGTCGATGCGGCCGAGCACCTCGTCGTGCACGGCCGAATCCTGGCGCAGATCGAGCGCGGCGAGATGGAAGCCGAACGTGCGCGCACGCCACAGCAGGCGTTCGAGCGCGAACAGGCCGGCGTGATCGCCGCGGTTGCCGCGCAGGCTCGTATCCATCAGCACCAGGTCGGCGAGGAACGCGTCGGCGTCGGCGTAACCGGCGCGATGGTCGGCATCGGTCAGGCGCAGGCGCAGCTGCATCAGATCGAGCAGGCGCCGGTACGGCATGTCGGCATGGCGCGGATTGAGCGTGGCATCGGCGTCGGGCAGGCGGCGCCGGTAATCGTCGACGCGCGCGGTGATCGCCTCGTCGATCGTCGCCCGCCCCAGCGTCTGGGTCAGCACGTTGCCGAGCCCGCGCAGGTCGCGGCGGTACTGCGCCAGCGCCTGGCTGCGCTGCGCGCCGAGTGCCGCGCGCATGGTGTCGGCGTTGACGTTCGGGTTGCCGTCCATGTCGCCACCGACCCAGGTGCCGAAGCGCAGCACCTGCGGCAGCGACGGGCGCGCGCCGTAGACGGATTCGATCGCATCCCCAAGCGCTTCGTAGAACACCGGCAGCACGCGGTAGAGCACGCTCGACAGGTAGTAGCCGACGTGTTCGACCTCGTCGGCGACGGTCGGCTTGCGCGCCGGCGATTCCGAGGTCTGCCACGCCGAGGTCAGCGCCAGCACGATGCGGGCATCGTCGGCACGGCGTTCGGTCGGCGTGCGTTCGCGATCGATGTCGGCGATCAGCCGTTCGACGATCGTGCGTTCCTTCTCCAGCAGTACGCGACGCACGGCCTCGGTCGGGTGGGCGGTGAACACCGGTTCGATGTGCAGGCGCGCGAGCGTGGCTTCGAGCTGCGGCAGGTCGACGCCGGCGTCCTTGAGTTCGTGCAGTACCGCTTCCAGCCCGCCGGGCTGCGGCGCGTCACCGGTGCGCTGGTAGTCGCGACGGCGACGGATGCGGTGCACGCGCTCGGCGAGATTGATCGCGCCGAAATACGCGGCGAATGCGCGCACCAGCGCATCGGCACCGTCGAGCGGGACATCCGCCAGACCATCGGCGAGCGTGTCCACCGGCGCGCCGGTTTCGCGGCGCGCGATGGCCGCGCGGCGGACCGCTTCCACCTGGTCGAGCAGTGCAGGTGAGACCTGTTCGGACAGCATGTGACCCACCATCGCGCCGAGGCGGCGCACGTCGTCACGCAGCAGGGTGTCGGTATCCGCGAAGCCGACTTCGCGCAAGGGAGGGGGCAACGGGTCGTGAGTGCTCATGGGTTCACGTTACACAAGCGCGGCGTGAATGGGCATGCGCGCCTCGCGAGACAGGCGTCCCGGCCCGCCGCCAGGCCAAGCGCCGGTTGTGTAATCTCCGCCCCTGTTTCATTCAAACGAGGAGCCCGTGATGTTTACGAGGACACTGCCCATGCTGTGCCTTGCCAGTGCACTTGCGCTGGCCCTTTCCGCCTGCAGCAAGACCGACGACGCCGCACCCGGCGAGCCCACCGCCGCGGGCGCCGAAGCAGCCCCGGCTTCCGACAGCGGCAGTGACACGGCCGCCACGCCGGCGGCTGCCTACACCGCGCCCAACATCGCCGAAGGCCCGGACGTGTGTTTCAAGGCGGTCGCCGCCCATCTGGGTGCGGACGCGAAGGTAAGCGAGATCGATGCGTTCTTCAGCGCCGGCAGCGAGATCGACGCCAACGATTCCGGGCCCAAGGGCGCTCTGACCACGTGCTCGGTCAAGTACCAGAATCCGGAGGATCCGCGGAAGTTGCTCAGCAACCGCATGGATACGCGTACCGGCACGTTCGGCACGCCCGCCCAGCTGGAAATCACCGTGACCGGCAACGCCGCCGACTTCGATCTGGAGGATTACCTGATCCCGCTGTCGCAAATCGACGCAGCCGCCCTGGCCGGCGTCATGAGATCGCAGGATCCGGCGCTGGCGGAGGCGTTCAGCGTCTACGCCTGGAATGACATCCGCCTGTCCGCCCCCGGGCCCTTCAGCGCTGTACACACTCTGCGCATCGGTGTCGAAGGTCGCCTGGCGAAGAACGACATCAAGCAGAACGGCTATGCCTCTGTCAGTGTCGACGGCAAGCAGATCACGACCAACCACCTGATCCCGCGCTGATGCGTCACGCTCCCGGCCATCGGCCGGGGGCTTCCAGCAGGCGCTTCGTCAGTACGCGAACTCACGGAACACGCGGTCGATGTCGCCCTGCCAGGGGCCGTGATACAGCGCGAGCTTGCGCTCGGCGGGCGTCTCGCCGGACTCGGCGATCTCGATCAGGGTTTCGAGGAACACGCGCTCGTCCTGCCCGCGCGCATTGGTGCGTGCGCGGCGCTGCAGACCGGCGGCGGAAATCTTCAGCGCCTCGACCGCGAGGTCGCGCAGCGTGCCGCCGCGGAACGGCGTCTTCAACGCGAACTTCGGCACGTCGTCACGCAGCGCGTTGCGCTCGGCCATTGTGAAGTCGCGCACCAGATCCCAGGCCGCATCCAGCGATGCGTCGTCGTAGAGCAGGCCGACCCAGAACGCCGGCAACGCGCACAACCGGCCCCAGGGACCACCGTCGGCGCCGCGCATTTCCAGGAACTTCTTCAGCCGCACCTCGGGGAACGCGGTGGTCATGTGATCCGACCAGTCGCGCAGCGTCGGCAGCTGGCCCGGCAGCACCGGCAGTTCGCCGCGCATGAAATCGCGGAAGCTCTGGCCGCTGGCGTCGTGGTAGGTGCCGTTGCGATACGAGAAGTACATCGGCACGTCGAGCAGGTAGTCGACGTAGCGCTCGTAGCCGAAGCCGTCCTCGAACACGAAGTCGAGCATGCCGGTGCGGTCGGCATCGGTATCGGTCCAGATCTGCGAGCGGTAGCTGAGGTATCCGTTCGGGCGCCCTTCGGTGAACGGCGAATCGGCGAACAGCGCCGTCGCCACCGGCTGCAGCGCCAGCGACACGCGGAACTTCTTCACCATGTCGGCTTCGGTCGCGTAGTCCAGATTGACCTGCACCGTGCAGGTGCGGGTCATCATGTCGAGGCCGAGGTCACCGACCTTCGGCATGTAGTCGCGCATGATCTTGTAGCGGCCCTTGGGCATCCACGGCATGTCGGCGCGCGCCCATTTGGGCTGGAAGCCCATGCCGAGGAAACCGAGCTCCAGGCCATCCGCCACCGCGCGCACTTCGCGCAGGTGGCTTTCGACCTCGCTGCAGGTCTGGTGGATGTGTTCGAGCGGCGCGCCGGACAGTTCCAGCTGACCGGCCGGCTCCAGCGTCACCGAGGCGCCGTCCTTGAGCAACGCGACCGTGCGACCGCCTTCGTCCACGGGGACCCAGCCGAACTGCGTCAGCCCCGCCAGCAGCGCTTCGATGCCACGCGGACCATCGAAGGTCGGCGGGCGGAGGTCATCGAGGTGGAAGCCGAACTTCTCGTGCTCGGTGCCGATGCGCCAGTCCTCGATCGGCTTTTCGCCGGACGCCAGCACCTCGATCAGCTGCGCGCGATCGGTGATCGGAGTGTCGTCGACGTGACTCGGGCTGGACATGCGAAGGACCGCTCTGCGGAAAAAAGGGGGGCGCCCGGCAGATCCGGAATCGCAAGCGCGCACTATAAGCGTGGACCCGCGCAACGGGCGTGCCGCCGGTGCGACGCCAGCGTTCCAGTGGTGCGCGATGGGGTGCCGTCACCGGCCCGCGAGCGGGCCGTGCACGGACAATGGCTCAGAACCTGTTCACGATCTGTCGCGAGCGCAGCCGGATGGCGCGTGGCGGAGCGCAGAAAGCGCAGTGTACGTGCGGGTACATGAGCATTTCGAGCACCGCACGCGCGTCATCCGGCAAGCGCAGCAAGATCGTGGACAGGTTCTCAGGAGGCGCGCACCGGTGTGCGTGGGCCGATCTCCATCCAGCGCGCGATCACGCCGCGCGCTTCGTCGATGCCGATGTTGGTCTCGCCGGAGAACGTCTGCACGCTGACCTTGTCGCCGTGCAGCGCCAGCAGTTCCTTGCGCACCGCCTGCAGGGTGTTGCCCGCCGCGCCGCGACCGAGCTTGTCGGCCTTGGTCAGCAGCACGTGCGCCGGCATGCCGTGCTCGACCGCGAACGCGATCATCTGCCGGTCGTATTCCTTGAGCGGATGGCGGATGTCCATCACCACGACCAGGCCCTTGAGCGCCGTGCGCTCGCGGAAATACTGCGCGAGGAACGCCTGCCAGTGGGCTTTGAGGTCGCGCGGCACCTTGGCGTAGCCGTAGCCGGGCAGATCGACGAGGAAGCGGTTGTCGTGCGGCGGGAAGTCGAAAAACACCAGCTGCTGGGTGCGGCCCGGGGTCTTGGACACGCGCGCGAGCGCGTTCTGCTGGCACAGCGCGTTGAGCGCGCTGGACTTGCCGGCGTTGGAGCGGCCGGCGAATGCGACCTCGTACCCGCCGTCGGCCGGAAGCTGCTGCGGGGTGTGGGCGGCCAACAGATATTTGGCGCGTGCGAAGGGATTGACCATCGCAATAGCTTGGCACGACCGGCGCCGGCTTGCCCGCGCGGTTTGACCCGCCCGGTGCGGGCCAACATAATCCGGAGACTCGCGGCCGGCACCTGTCGGACCGGCGTTGAAAGATTTCGGAGCCCAGCAATGCGCCACGCTCGCGTCATTGGTATCGCCGGTCTTGTTGTCATTGCCGTGGGCGCTGTCGCGTTCGCGCAGTCCTCCGTGCAGCCGTTGCCGGACGCGCCGGCAGTGGAAACACGGGATCTGGACGACAACGCCGTCGCCGAACTCACCAAGACGACGCACGGGGATCCGCAAAAGGGTGCCCAGCTCGCCGGCGCCTGCGCCGCGTGCCACGGCCTCGACGGCAACGCCGACGCCGATCCCAGCCTGTATCCGCGCATCGCCGGCCAGAGCGAGCGCTACATGGCCCGCCAGCTGGCGCTGTTCAAGAGCGGCGAGCGCGTCAACGCGATCATGCAGCCGTTCGCACTGCCGCTCAGCGCGCAGGACATGCGCGATCTCGGCGCGCACTTCGCCCAGCAGACCAGCGGCGCCGGTATCGCCGACGACGCGGTGGTCGAGGCCGGGCCGAACAAGGGCATGAAGTTCTTCGAAGTCGGCCAGAAGCTGTTCCGCAGCGGCGACACCGAGCGCGGCATTCCGGCCTGCATGGCCTGCCACGGCCCGGCGGGCAGCGGCAATCCCGGCCCGGCGTATCCGCACGTGGGCGGCCAGCAGGCCTGGTACAGCTCCGGTCGGCTCTACACCTACCGCGAAGGCCAGAGCAGCGAAGACGACAAGCATCTGTTCAATGTCATGGCCGCGGTCGCCAAGTCGCTGACCGACGAAGAGATCGAAGCGGTGTCGAGCTACATGCAGGGCCTGCATGCGCGCCCCGACCCGACGATGCTGGCCGCGATCGAGGCCCAGGCCACGTCGATGCCAGCGCCAGCGGTGCCCGCCGAAGAACAGGCCGTGCCGGCGACCGATGCGAGCGCCGACGAAGCGCTCGAAGCCGCGGAACCCACGCCTGCTGCGGAACCGGCCCCGGCGCCCGAAGCGCCGTGATGCACTGCCCGGTGCCGGCCTCCGGCACCCTGTCGATGTGATCCCGTACATCTCCCTTCTTCGCCGTGCCGATGGCGGCCCTCGCGCTTCCGCGCGCAGGGGCCGACGCGTGCACGGCGTCCGCATTCCGGAGTGACCCGACGATGTCGTCCCTGCCCCGCGCCTGGCGCCACCTGTTTGCGATCGCCGCGCTCGCCGTGTCCGCCTGGCTGCCCGCCGCTGCGCAGACCACCGCACCGGTCGAGGGCGTCGACTACGCCCTGATCGCCGACGGCCAGCCGTGGCAGCCGCTCGACGGCAAGATCGAGGTCGTCGAAATCTTCTCCTACGGCTGCGGGCACTGCTTCCAGTTCCAGAAGCTGGTCGACGCCTGGCGCGCGAAGGCGCCGCGCGACGTGCGCTTCACGTATCTGCCGGCGGCGTTCTCGGCCGGCGACAACTTCGCCCGCGGCTTCTTTGTGGCCCAGGCCCAGCGCATCGATGCGCGCAGCCATCACGCGGTGTTCTCGGCCGTACACGAAACATCCGTCCTGCCGCGCAGCGGTGCGAGCATCGACGCGATCGCGGCGTTCTACGTCACCCAGGGCGCACGCTCGCAGGCCCGTTTCGCGGACGCGATGGCGAGTCCGGAGACCGACGAAAAGCTGAACGCCGCGCGGGCGTTCGCGGTGCGCAGTGGCGTGGAAGGCACGCCCACGCTCATCATCAACGGCCGTTACCGGGTGATGGGACGGCGGCTGGAGGATCTCCTCGTGATTGCCGACCAGCTGATCGCACGCGAACGCGCCCAGCGCTGAAGCGCGCCCATCGAACGATTTCCATCGAGAGAGTGACCATGAAGATCCGCCACACCCTGCTGCTGATGCTCGCGCCCGTCCTGCTCATGGCCTGCAGCCAGCAGCCCGATCCTGCGGCCGCGCCGGCTGCCACGGCCGCGACGCCCGCGCAGACCGCGCCTGCTGCGCCCGCTGCCGATGCCGCGCCGGTCGACGACGCTGCCGCGCCGACCGATCCGCAGGCCGAGGCGCCCGCCGCCAACAGCAATCCCGTCGTCGCCCCGCAGGGCCCGGCCCCGGTCGCCGGCACCGACTACGTCGAGATCCAGGGCGGCCAGCCGTTCGCCAATGCCTCGGGCGAGATCGAAGTCGCCGAAGTGTTCGCTTACTGGTGCGGTCACTGCGCCGCGTTCGAGCCGCTGGTCAACGCATGGAAGGCGCGCCTGCCGGGCGACGTGAACTTCGTCGCGCTGCCGGCCGTATTCGACGAGCGCGACGCCTTCCCGCGCGCGTTCTTCGCGTCCGAGACGATGGGCACCCTGGCGCGCACCCACGACGCCACGTTCAACGCGATCCACATCGAGAAGAGGCTGCCCCCGAACGCCGACGCCGCCGCGATCGCCGCGTTCTACGGCACGCTGGGCATCGACCAGCAGCGCTTCACCAGCACGATGCAGAGCTTCGCGGTCAATGCGAACCTCGGCCGCGCCCGCCAGTTCGCCATGCGCAGCGGCGTCAATGCCACGCCGACGATCGTCGTCAACGGCAAGTACCGCGTGATCGGTGGCAAATCGCTGGAGGATATCCTGCGCATCACCGACCACCTGGTCGCGATGGAGCGTGCGGCGCAGTAAGCGCCCGACGTTGTGAATAGCCCTGATCCGCAGTCCGTCGGCGCAGCGCGCGCGCTCAAGCTGCTGAGCGCGAATATCCAGGCCGGGTCCAGCACGCGTCGCTACAGCGATTACGCGACGCGCAGCTGGTCGCACGTGCTGCCGGCCGGCAAGCGCACGGCGCTCGACGCCATCGCCACGCTCGCCGGCACGCACGACATCGTCGGCCTGCAGGAAGCCGACCCGGGCAGCTGGCGTTCGGGCTTCACCAACCAGACGCACTACCTCGCCGAACGCGGCGGCTTCGAGTACTGGACCCATCAGCCGAACCGGCGCGTGGGTGCGGTCGCGTCCAGCGCGAACGGCCTGCTGAGCCGGCTGGAACCGATCGAGGTCGTCAACCACGCCCTGCCCGGCCGCATCTCCGGCCGCGGCGTGCTGCTGAGCCGCTTCGGCGAGGGCGACGAAGGCCTGGTGGTTGCGGTGGCGCATCTGTCGCTGGGTGCGCAGTCGCGGTTGTCGCAACTGTCGTTCATCGCCGAAGTGCTGGCCGATCATCCGCATGCGGTGCTGATGGGCGACTTCAACTGCACCTCCGACCGGCCGGAGATGTCGGTGCTCTACCGTCAGACCGGGCTGCAACCGCCGTCGTGCGCGGTGCACACCTTCCCCAGCTGGCGTCCGCAGAAGGCGATCGACCACATCCTGGTCACCGGCAATCTCGCGTGCGTCGACATGAAGGCACTGCCGGCGGCGTTTTCGGATCATCTGGCGTTGTCGACGCAGTTGCAGGTGCCCGAGATCGCGCTGCGGAGATGATCTGCCGGTGCTGGTCGCCTGGTTCGGGACCACGCGCGACGGACCGTTCGCCTCCACCCGGCCCCCGCTGGCGCCTGATCAGCGTCGTCTACCGCTAGAGCCCGATGGTGCGGTGATCTGCTCCTTCCCCCGCGTGCGGGGGAAGGCCGGGATGGGGGCAGGCCGTGCGCGTCGATTGCAGTCCATCGTGCGCGATTTCACCGTCGAATCCGCACGAGACAGATCATCCCGCGACCGGGCCGTTCTCCCCCACCCCACCCTCCCCCGCACGCGGGGGAGGGCTCACGCAGCGGCACGCCGGTCGATCAGAAATCGATGCCCAACCGCGCGTAGATGAAGCGGCCCGGCAGGTCGTAGGTCGAGGCGTCGTAGCCGTTGAGGCTGCAGCTCAGGCACACCGGCGGTTCCTTGCCCGTCACGTTGTTGACGCCGAGCGCCAGCCGCGTGCCCTTGAGCCAGGCGGTGTTGCGCCACGAGACCTGCAGGTCGTGGTAGGTGGTCGAACCGAGGCCGTTGACGTCGTTGTCGCTGTCGTCGCAGATCGCGAACCCGTTGGCGCCGCCGCAGGATTCGACGAGGCTGTCGATGTAGCGGACCGTCCATGCCAGCGACCAGGGCCCGCGGGTCCAGTCGGTGACCAGGGTGCCGCTCCACTCGGGAATCGCGCTGTTGTTGACCTCGACGCCCGGGCGACGCGGTTCGAGCTCACCGGTCTCGTTCGCCAGTTCGTAGCGGGTGACCCACGTGGTCTTGGCGTCGAAGCGCAGGCGGCCCCAGTCCTGCTCGGGCAGGGTCCAGGCGGCGGTGAAATCCCAGCCGTCGGTCTTGATCGTGCCGAGATTGGCCAGGATGTCGTCGAAACGGATGATCTGGCCGCGGTCGCTGCGGTCGTAGGACGCGCAGGAGAACGGATCGCGCGTGGCGATGCAGCGCTCGAGGATCGCCTGCGCATCGGGCGCCTGGATCGCGTCGTCGATGTGGTGGCGATAGAAGGTCACGCCGAGATCGATGCGATCCGACCACCACACTTCATCGGCGAACGACGGGCTCCACACCGAACCGATCATCAGGCTGCGGCTGCGCTCGGGTTCGAGGTTCGCGTTGCCCGAGGTCACGACCGAGATCTGCGAATTGGTCTGCTCGTAGCCGGCCGGCACGCCGTCCGCGGCGCAGGCCGGTGACGGTACCGCGGCGCCCGAACACGGATCGACCAGGGTCGCGTCGAAGCGGCTCAGCGTGCCGTAGAGCTCGCCGATCGACGGTGCACGGAAGCCTTCCGCGTAGCTCATGCGCAGCAGCAGTTCGTCGACCGGCTGCCAGCGCAGACCGACCTTGCCGGTGGTCTCGCCGCCGAAAGTCGAATAGTCCGAGTAGCGACCGGCGATGCTGAGGTCGAGCGTCTCGCCGAACACGGTGTCGCGCATCAGCGGCACACTGAACTCGGCATAGGCCTCGTTGACGTCGTAATCGCCACGGGTGATGCCCGACGGCACGCCGTTGTATTCGCCGGCGACGGTGATCGGATCGGGTGTGTAGCTGCCTTCGTACTTGCGATACTCCACGCCGGCCGCGAATGCCAGCGGGCCGGCCCACATCTCGAACAGGTCGCCGGTCACGTTGGCCGAAGCCAGGGTGAGCGTGTTGCTGCTCCGGTCGCGGACGGTGGGCTGGATGAAGGCGAGCATCTGCGGCGTGATCGTGCCCGGGCCGCCGAACAGGTCCAGCGGCGTACAGCCGGCGATCGCCGCGCACGCGGCCGGATCACCCAGCGCTTCGTTGATGCGGCGGATGTTGTAGCTGCCCGAATTGGTCTGCTCCGCGCGGCTCTGGCTGCGCACCAGATTCACGTCCCAGTTCCAGGTGCGCACGCCGACGCCGAACGTGCCTTCCAGGCCACCGGCCGCGTACCAGGTCTTGACGTCCTGCTGGTAGCGGCGCGGTCCGCCTTCGACCGGACGCCGCGCGAGCAGGAACAGGTTCGGGTTGTCGCCCTCGGTGGTGAGGTCGAAGCCGAAGGGATTGAACGGGTTGAGCGCGGAAATGGTCAGCGTGCTTTCGGCGTAGGGGTTGTACACGCCGGCGTCGGTGCCGAGGAAGATCGGCTCGGGCGCGGCCTGGTTCGCCGAGGTGCGCTCGTTGTAGAGCACGCGCGCATACGCCGAGATTTGTGGTGTGAACTCGAAGCGCACCTGACCGAACACCGATTTGCGCTCCGACGGCGTCAGCAGCAGATTGTTGGGCGCGAAGTTGTAGCGGTCCGCGGTGCCGAAGCAGTGGAAGTCGTCGGTGCGCGCACAGTCGATCTGGGTCGGGTCGTAGACCGGCGACGTGGCGCCGTCGTTCGGTGTGAGGTCGAAGGTCTCGCCGGTGTTCGGATCCTGGAAGATGAAGCGACCTTCCGGTGTCGCCGAACTGCCGTTCGCCAGACCAGTGCCCGGCACCGGCACGCTGGCGTTGGCGATCTTGGAGGAGGCGATTTCGCGCTGCTTGTAGTACGACGCGCCGAAGAACCACTGTGCGCGCTCGCTGCTGCCGCCCCAGCCCAGGTCCGCGCCCCAGGTCTGTCCACCCAGGTCGTCGTACTCGCCGTAGTGCAGGTCGAGGCTGCCGCCTTCGGCGTCGCGACGGGTGATGATGTTGACCACGCCGGCAATCGCGTCGGAACCGTAGATGGACGAGGCGCCGTCTTCCAGCACTTCGATGCGGTCGATCAGCGCGAGCGGGATCGTGTTGAGGTCGACCGCGGAACCGACGCCAGACGCCGAGGATTCGTTGACCCAGCGGATGCCGTCGACCAGCACCAGCACGCGCTTGGCGCCCAGATGCCGCAGGTCGACCGTCGCCGCGCCCGCACCCACGCCGCCGCCGTCGGGCGGAAAGCCGAAGTTGCCGCTGGAATTGAACTTGGTGTTGAGCGCCGCGCCGCTGGCGGTGAGGTTCTGCACGATGTCGGCGACCGAGGTGAAGCCGCTGCGGTCGATGTCCTCGCGCGTGAGCACCTGAACCGGCACCGCGGTTTCCAGTTCGGCCTTGCGGATACGCGAGCCGGTGACCTGGACGGTATCGAGCGTGCGCGCCTCGGGCTGCGGCGCGGGGGTCTGGGCGTGGGCTGCGGCCGGCAGGGCCAGCAGCAGGGACAACTGGACTGCGGCGGCCAGCCGGTGAGGGGGCATCGACGTCATGTGCGGAACTCCAGTGGCGCGGAAGGTCGAACCGGTGCCCCCGTGCCACCGGCGATTCGTTGTAACGAATCGTTAACCTCCCTGCACCTGGGGTCAACCCCAGCTTGACGCTGTCAGTCGGATGCGTCGCCGGCGGTCGCCAGTGCGGGCAAGGCCGCGGCCTGCTCGGCGACGGTGCGCACCAGCGTGTCGGCGGCGTCCATGTCGAAGCCCTGCGCGGCGTACCAGTCCGGGTTGTAGTAGCTGTGCGCGTAGCGCTCGCCGCCGTCGCACAGGATGCTGACGATCGAACCGCTGCGACCGGCCGCGCGCATCGCGTGCGCGACATGCAGCACGCCGATGACATTGGTGCCGGTGGAACCGCCAACGCGCCGGCCCAGGCGCGTATTGGTCCAGCGCATCGCCGCGAGACTCAGGGCATCGGGCACCTTGAGCATCGCGTCGACACAGCCGGGAATGAAACTGGCTTCCGCGCGCGGGCGCCCGATGCCTTCGATGCGCGACGGGGGCGCGACGATGTCGGCATCGCCGGACGTGTCGCCATCGATGCAGCGCGCGTAATGGGCGAAGAACGCCGAGTGCTCGGGATCGGCGCACAGCACGCGCGTATCGAAGCCGCGATAGCTGGCGTAACGTCCGATCGTCGCGCTGGTGCCGCCGGTGCCGGCGCTGCAGACGATCCAGCGCGGCACCGGATGCGCTTCCTGGGCCATCTGCTTGAAGATCGACTCGGCGATGTTGTTGTTCGCGCGCCAGTCGGTCGCCCGCTCGGCGTAGGTGAACTGGTCCATGAAGTGGCCGCCGGTCTCACGCGCGAGCTGCACCGAGGCTTCGCCGATGCCGCAGGCGCTGGGCACCAGATGACAGCGGCCGCCCTGGAATTCGATCGCGGCGATCTTCTCGGGCGATGTCGATGCCGGCATCACCGCGACGAAGGGCAGGCCCAGCAGACGCGCGAAATAGGCTTCCGAGACCGCGGTCGAGCCGCTGGACGCTTCCACCACCGTGCTGCCCGCATGCAGCCAGCCATTGGCCAGCGCGTAGAGGAACAGCGAGCGCGCGAGCCGGTGCTTGAGGCTGCCGGTCGGATGGCTGGATTCGTCCTTGAGATAGACGTCGATGCCGGGAAAGCCCGGCAGCGCCAGCGGAATCAGATGGGTGTCGGCCGAACGGTTGAAATCGGCTTCGATCTTGCGGATGGCCTGGGCCACCCAGTCGCGCTGGGACATGGGGCACTCGAGTGGAGATGTCGACGGCCGCGATGGGTCCGCGGCGCGGCGCACAGCTTACGCCGGGTGGTGGGAGCGCGCTTGCGCGATGGGGTCGTGCCGGGACAGCGCCATCGCGCGCAAGCGCGCTCCCACAGATTGGCCACCGCTGGCTCAGCCCAGACGACGCCGCACGATGCGGTCGAACACTGCCGCCGCGACCGGTAGCAGGCCGTCGTCGAAGCGGAAGGTCGGGTGGTGGCACATCGCGCTGTCCATGCCGAGGAACAGATAGGCGCCGGGCCATTGTTCGAGCATGTACGAGAAATCATCGGAGAACGGATACGCGCGCAGATCGGTCTTCACGTGGTCCGCGCCGAGCACGTCGGCGATCGCCTCGGCCGCCAGTGCGGCCTGCTCCGGTGCGTTGACGCAAGGCGGGCAGGAATGCGGAATCTCCAGCGCGATGCTGCAGCCGGAGATCTGCGCATGGCCCTCGCACAGCGCGCGCAGACGCTTGAGCAGTTCGTCGTGCACGTCCTTCGACAGCGAGCGGATCGTGCCGCTGAGCGACGCGGTCGAGGGGATGATGTTGTGGGTGGTGCCGGCCTGCAGCGAGCCGACGTTGATCAGCGCCGCTTCCATCGGATCGATGTGGCGGCCGACGATCGCGCCGATGTCCACGGCCAGACGCGCCGCAACCTGCAGCGGATCGTTCGCACGATGCGGCGCGGCCGCGTGGCCACCGACGCCCTCGATCGCGATCTCGAACACCGCCAGCGACTGCAGCGTGGCGCCACTGCGCACGCTGGCCTCGCCGCTCTTGAGCGCCGGCATGTTGTGGAAGGCATAGACCTCGTCGCAGGGCCAGCGCGCGAACAGGCCGTCCTCGATCATCCGGATCGCACCGCGCCCGCCCTCTTCGGCCGGCTGGAAGATCAGCACCACGCGCCCGCTGGCCGGCGAATGCGCCACCAGATGCCGCGCAGTGCCGAGCAGTGCGGAGGTGTGTCCGTCATGCCCGCAGGTATGCGCGACCCCCGGACGCTGCGAGCGGAACGGCAGGTCGCTCTGCTCGTCCATGGGCAACGCGTCCATGTCGGCGCGCAGCCCGATCGACAGGCCCGGCGTGCCGCTGTCGATCACTGCCACCACGCCGGTGCCGCCCAGGCCCGTGTGTACGTCGAGCCCGAGCGCACGCAACTCGCGTATGACCAGCGCCGAAGTCTTCTCTTCCTCGAAACCGAGTTCCGGCCACGCGTGGATCTCATGCCGCCATGCGGTCATCTGCGGCGCCAGCGCGGCGATGGAGTCGGGAATGGCGGGGGCGGAATTGGTCATGGACGGTCCAGCGGAAGAAGGAGAAGGCATCACAGGAACAGCAGGCTCGCGCCGATGCAGTACAGGAACACCGCGAACACGCGTTTGAGCGCGGCGCCGCTGATCGCGTGCGCCAGCCGCGTGCCATACGGCGCCGCGACCACCGAGGCCAGCGCGATGCCGATCGCGCCCGACAGATACACATAGCCCCAGGACACACCCGGCAATACGTCGGCCGGCGCCTGCAGCGCATACCCTGCCGCCGCGGTCAGCGCCACGAACACGCCGCAGGCCGACGATGTGCCGACCGCGCGCACCGGCGACACACCCAGCCACACCAGCAGCGGCACGGTCATGCCGCCACCACCGATGCCCACGATCGATGACAGTGCGCCGATGCCGACACCCGCGCCCGACAGGCCCGGACCGGTCGGCACGACTGCATCGCCGCCAGGTGGTGGCGTGCGCGACAGCAGCAACTGGGTGCCGACGACCGCGCAGTAGGCGACCACGCACCAGCGCAGCACGTCGCCATCGAGCAGCACCGCCAGCCAGCTGCCGATCCAGCCGCCCAGCATCACGCCCGGCACCATCCACGCGACCGTGCGCCAGAGCACGCTGCGCCGCAGATGATGCGCGCGCGCCGACGACAGCCCGGTCAGGATGATGCTGGCCAGCGCGGTCGCAAGCGCGGTGTGCATCGCCGCGTCCTGCGGCACGCCGTACAGCGGCAGCAACCAGACCAGTGCGGTCACCAGCACCAGCCCACCGCCGATGCCGAGCAACCCGGCGAGTACGCCCGCCACTGCACCGAGCAGCGGGAACAGCAGCATCGACCAGGTCAGCATGGGACGTACGCGCGATGCGTGGCGCTGCGCGGTGCAAGGCCGCCGGAGATCAAAGCCCTCCCCCGCACGCGGGGGAGGGTTGGGTGGGGGCAAACGATCAGGTCGTCGCGGACATCGGACACAAGCGGTGAGCCGAACTTGCGATCACGCAGAACAGCGAACGGACCCTTCTCCCCCATCCCAGCCCGTCCGGCCCGGCGCAGCGCGCCGGTCGTTCGTCCGATCCGCGCGGCAGTGCCGCGCAGGCGGATCGCCCTCACCCCCCGCGTGCGGGGGAAGGAGTGGTCAATCGCGCGAGGCAGCATCCAGTGGAAATTCACGCGCCCGATCAGGTCCACTCGATCGCGATCGCAGCCGCCGCGTCACGCGCCGTCGCCCGCGCTGCATCCACATCAACGCCACGCGCGAGCGTCACGCCGACCCGGCGCTGGCCTTCGACGCGCGGCTTGCCGAACAGACGCAGCGCGCTGTCGGCAGACTGCAGCGCGGCGTCGATGTTCGAGAACACCGGCACGCCCGTGCCCTGCGCCAGCAGCGCGCAGGACGCAGCAACGCCGTGCTGCACGACGTCGTCGGCATCGACCGGGATCGGCAGGCCGAGAATCGCGCGCGCATGCAGCGCGAATTCGCTGAGGTCCTGCGAGGCCAGCGTCACCAGACCAGTGTCGTGCGGGCGCGGCGAGACTTCGCTGAACCACACATCGTCGCCCTTGACGAACAGCTCGACGCCGAACACGCCACGCCCGCCGAGATCGTCGGTCACCGCACGCGCGACATCACGCGCAGCCTGCAGTGCGGCCGGCGACATCGCCTGCGGTTGCCAGCTCTCGCGGTAGTCGCCGGCGATCTGCACATGGCCGATCGGCGCGCAGAACGCGGTGCCGCCAGCGTGACGGACGGTCAGCAGGGTGATCTCGTAATCGAAGTCGATGAAGCCCTCGACGATGCAGCGCCCCGCACCCGCGCGGCCACCGGTCTGCGCGTACTCCCACGCGGCATCGATGTCGGCCTCGCTGCGCACCGTGCTCTGGCCCTTGCCCGACGAGGACATCACCGGCTTGACCACGCACGGCAGGCCGACGGCTTCGATCGCGTCGCGGTATTCCTCGCGCGTGTCGACGAAGCGATACGGCGAGGTCGGCAGGCCCAGCGTCTCGGCGGCGAGGCGGCGGATGCCTTCGCGGTCCATCGTCAGGCGGGTCGCACGCGCGGTCGGCACGACCTTGAGGCCTTCGAGTTCCAGCGCGACCAGCGTGTCGGTGTGGATCGCCTCGATCTCGGGCACCACGAGGTGCGGCTGTTCCCTGGCGATCAGCGCGCGCAGCGCGGCCGGATCGAGCATGTCGAGCACGTGGCTGCGATGCGCGACCTGCATCGCCGGCGCATCGGCGTAGCGGTCGGCGGCGATCACTTCGACGCCGAAGCGCTGCAGCTCGATCGCCACTTCCTTGCCCAGTTCGCCAGAGCCGAGCAGCAGCACGCGGGTGGCGGAAGGAGACAGCGGCGTGCCGAGAGTGATCATGTGCGCAGAGCCGGGAAGCGATTGGGGACGGCAATTCTAAAGCGTCGGCGCCGACGGCTCCGACCGTCATTCCCGCGCAGGCGGGAATCCAGGGACTTTTCTGTTGTTCCCGGACGTCCATGGATCCCCGCCTGCGCGGGTATGACGGCCGCACGACCCGCCTGCGAAGGGCGCTTCAGCCCGCCTCCGCTATAGTCGACCGCCGCCCTCGACATGCCTGTTCCGATGCCGCAGACCCGCCGCCAAAAGCCCTCGATCCACCACCCGCTGCGCATCCGCGCACTGCGTGTCCTGCTGCCCGCGCTCGCACTGGCGTTGCCGGGCATGGCCTGTGCACAGGCCGTCGACGATGCCGCATTCCGCGCCGCGATGCTGGCGGCCGAACGCGGCCAGCCGGTCGCACCGGCGATGCAGTCGCATCCCGCAAGCGCGTGGCTGGAACTGGCCGCGCTGCGTCGCAATCTCGACACACTGCCGCTCGCGCAGGGCCGGGACTTCATCACACGCCATCAGGGCCACCCGGTGGCCGAGGTCTTCCGCGAAGGCTGGCTGCGCGCGCTGGCCAAGCGCCAGGAATGGGCCGCGGTGCGCGAGGCCTGGCTGCCCGGCACCACCAACGCGACGCTGCGCTGCATCGAGCTCGACGCACGTGCACGCACCGGCGCGACCGGTACGCAGTGGACCACGGACGCGCAAGCGCTGTGGCGCAGCAGCGGCAAGTCGTTGCCCAACGAGTGCGATGCGCCGTTTACCACGCTCGCCGCGAACGGTGGACTCGGCGACGATCTGCGCTGGGAACGCTTCGACCTTGCCGCCGCCGAATGGGAAACCGGCGTGATGCGCACGATCGTCCGCGGCCTGTCGCCCGGACAGCAGGCGCTTGCGAACGATTACGCCGCCTACATGCAGGCGCCCCATGCGCGCGCGCTGCAGTGGCCGAAGACCGCGCGCAGCCGCCTCGTTGCCTCGCACGGTCTGGCGAAGTTCGCCAAGGATGATCCGCTGGCCGCCGAACGCCAGCTGCCGGCGCTGGCCGATGCGCTCGGCTTCGGCGAGACCGAGAACGGCCGCGTGCTGTACCAGGCCGCGCTGTGGACGGTGGCCTCCTATCTGCCCGACTCGGCACGTCTGCTCAACCGCGTACCCGAGAGCGCCTACGACGACCGCCTGCACGAATGGCGCGTGCGCGAAGCACTCGCACGCAAGGACTGGACCGCCGCGCTGACTGCCATCAAGAAGATGGGCGCCAGCCAGCGTGGCCAGTCGCGCTGGACCTGGTTCCAGGCGCGCACGACCGAACTGACCGGTGACCGCAGCGGTGCGCAAGCGCTGTTCCGCGACGCGGCGAAGAAGCCCGACTTCCATGGCTTCCTCGCCGCCGATCGCGTCGACCAGCCCTACGCCCTGTGCCCGCTCGACTTCTCGCCGTCGAACGACGCACGCGCGAAGGTCGCCGCAGACCCCGGCCTGACCCGCGCCCTGGCGCTGTATCGCATCGACCGCCCCGGCTGGGCCACGCGCGAATGGACGGCCGCGCTGCAGGGCTTCGACGACACCCAGCGCCGCATCGCGGTGCAGGTCGCGCAGGAGAGCGGCTGGTATGACCGCGGCGTGTTCGGCCTCGGCCGCCAGCCGGAGGAAACGCGCCTGTACACGCTGCGGTTCCCGCTGACCCAGCAGGCGCTGATCGAACGTGAATCGCAGCGGCAGGGACTCGATCCGGCCTGGGTCGCGGCCGAGATCCGCGCCGAAAGCACGTTCAATCCGAATGCGCGTTCGCCCGCCGATGCACGCGGCCTGATGCAGGTGATGCCGGCGACCGGTGCCGCCGTCGCGCGTCGTCTGGGCCTGGCGTACGGCGGCCCCGACAGCCTCTTTGATCCGGCCACCAACGTCGCCATCGGCACCGCGTATCTGCGCGAAAAGAAGGACATGTACACGCTGCCCTACGTGGCCATCGCCGCGTACAACGCCGGCCCCACACCGACCGGCCGCTGGCTCGCGCAGCGCCCGGACATGGATCCGGACATCTGGATCGAAACGATCAGCTACCGCGAAACCCGCGAGTACGTCGCGCGCGTGCTCGCCTTCAGCGTGCTCTACGACTGGCGCATGTACGGCCAGGCCGCGCCACTGGAACCGCGCATGCGCGGCGCCGAGGCGCAGCGCAACAAGCGTTTCGCCTGCCCCGGCGCCTGATCTTCAGTCCGGCTTCGGGGACGCGTCTGCTGCAGGCGCCTTCGCGCCGGCATCGTGGTGGGACAGTCCGTGGGCGGCGGCGCGCTGCTCCCAGCGCCGACGCGCCAGACGCTGCATGTCCGAGACCCGGTCGCTCTCGTCGATGATCTCCTGGCCCAGCAGGGTCTCGATGACGTCTTCCATCGTCACCACGCCACTGGTCGAGCCGTACTCGTCGACGACCAGGGCGATCTGCTGGCGCCGGTCGAGCAGGAATTCCAGCAGGCCTGTCAGCGGCATGCTTTCGGGCACGCTGCGCATCGCGCGGCCCAGCGTGCGCAGGGGCACGTCGCCGTCACCGCGTGCTTCGGCCTGCAGCATCTCCGAGCGCAGCGCGAACGTCGACGCATCGTCGATGTCATCGGTGTAGATCGGAACGCGCGAGAACGGCGCGGCGCGGGTGTCGAGCAACGCCTGCGAGGCCGTGGCGTCGTCGCGCAACGCGGCAACGACTGTGCGCGGCGTCATCACGTCGCGCGCGCGCAATTCCGACATCCGGAACAGATTGCGCAGGATGTGCGATTCGCGCGGCAGGATGCCGCCGCTCTCCTCGCCGACGCCGGCCATCGCGATGAATTCCTCGCGATTGAACACGTGCGCCTGCCGGCCGCCCGAAATCAGCCTGGTCAGCAGTTCGGACAGGCGGATCAGGGGATAGAGCACCAGGATCAGCACGCGCACGAACATCGCGACTGGCGCGGCCAGCTGACGCCAGTACTGCGCGCCGAGGGTCTTGGGCACGATTTCCGACAGAAACAGGATCAGCAACGTCGCCACGACCGAGAACGCGCCGACCCAGGCACTGCCGAACACGTCGGAGGCCTTCGCACCCGCGCCGACCGCGCCGGCGGTGTGGGCGATGGTATTGAGGGTCAGGATGCCGGCCAGCGACTGGTCGATGTTGTCGTGGCGCAGCCGCTGCAAGCGCGCGGCGAGCGAGGGGCGTTCGGCTTTGAGGCCGGCGATATAGGACGGGGTGATGCTCAGCAGAACCGATTCGGCGACCGAACACAGGAACGACAGGCCGATCGCCCCGCCGAGGTAGACCAGCATCAGCACCAGGTCCATCGAATCGCCGGAGGGCGCGGTGCCGGCAACCGCGGCCAGCAGCGGAAACGGCGCAAGCGCGCAGACGGTCGCGAGAATGCGGGAACGGAAGCGGTCGGAAGCCACGGTCGGCACCTGCGCAGCGGCGGGCCAGTCTAGTTCAGGCCTCGTGAGCGCCCGTGGCATCATCACGGCATGGAGATCTACCTCGTTGGCGGCGCGGTCCGCGACCGCCTGCTCGGCCTGACGCCCGGCGACCGTGATCACGTCGTCGTCGGCGAGACCCAGGCCTCGATGGAGGCCGCCGGCTTCCGTGCGATCGGCCGGGATTTCCCTGTGTTCCTGCATCCCAGGACGCAGGAAGAACACGCGCTCGCGCGGACCGAACGCAAGTCCGGGCGCGGCTATCGCGGCTTCGTCGTCGATGCCGATCCATCGGTGACGCTGGAACAGGACCTCGGCCGCCGCGACTTCACGATCAATGCCATCGCCGAGGCGCCGGATGGCACCCTCATCGACCCCTACGGCGGCGCCCGCGACATCGAAGCGCGCGTGTTGCGCCATGTCGGCGACGCATTCTCCGAAGATCCGTTGCGCGTGCTGCGCGCCGCACGTTTCATGGCCCGCTTCGCCCCGCTCGGCTTTACCGTCGACGACGAGACCATGGCGCTGATGCGCGAGATGGTCGAGGCCGGCGAACTCGAAGCACTGACGCCTGAGCGTGTGTGGCAGGAACTGTCGCGCGCGCTGGCGTCAAAGCAGCCGTCCGCATTCCTGCGCACGCTGCATGACTGCGGCGCGCTCGCCGTCGTGTTGCCGGAAGTCGACGCGCTCTACGGCGTGCCGCAACGCGCCGAGTACCACCCCGAAGTCGACACCGGCGTGCATGTCGAGCTGGTCGTCGACATGGCCGCGCGGCTCGCGCCGGGCGATGCGGTAATCGGCTTTGCCGCGCTGACCCACGACCTGGGCAAGGCACTGACGCCGGCAGAGAAGCTGCCGCGTCACGTCGGCCACGAGCACGCCGGGCTCAAGCCGCTCGAAGCATTGTGCGCACGCCTCAAGGTACCGGCCGCGCAGCGCGAGCTCGCGATCATCGCCTGCCGCGAACATCTCAACGTGCACCGCATCGGCGAACTGCGGGACGCCACGTTGCACGACCTGATCGCCCGTTGCGACGGTTTCCGCAAACCCGCGCGTATCGACCAGCTCGCGCTGGTCTGCGAATGCGACAAGCGCGGCCGGCTCGGCAGTGCCGACGACGCCTATCCGCAGGCCGACATCCTGCGCCGGGCGCACGCCGCCGCGCTCGCGATCAATGCCCGCGACATCGCCGCCGACGGCATCACCGGCCCTGCGATCGGCGAAGCGCTGCGCAAGGCGCGGGTCGCGGCGATCGCGACGACCCGTGCGGCATGACGGTGGGAGACTCGACCCCCGTGATCACCGAGGCCGCCGCCATGCATCGTCTGTTCCGCCTGCTGCTGCTCGCACCGCTGCTGTTCGCCACTGCGTGCTCGACCCCCGCGCCACCGACCTCCGGCGATGCCACCAGCCCGCCGATGCCCGGCAGCGACCGTGACGCACACGGCTGCATCGGCTCGGCCGGCTACGCGTGGTGCGCGCACACGCAGCAGTGCGAGCGTCCATGGGAACTCGCTGCCAGTGCCGGATTCGAGCACAGCGCGGCCGGTTTCGATGCTTACTGCGCGGTGCCTGCCGCGCCCGCCAGCGACAGCTGATTCAGGCGTTCACAACCGCTGCTGCAATGCCATTGCCGCGGCAGGATTGCGCGCTTTCGCAGCCGAGATGAAGAACACGAAGGTGTCGCGCGGCGTGACCGGCGCCGCATCGCGCGCACCGGTGTAGGGCAGGTCGGCCGGCGCCTCGCCGTGCGCCCATTGCCGCGCGCGCTGCGCCCAGGCATCGAGTTGCAGGCCCGGATAGCCGGTCGCACTCGTCTCGCGGCTGGCCATCAGGCGGGCATAGACGAAGTCGCCGGTGATGTCGGCGAACGACGGATACTCGGTCGAATCGGTGAACACCGTGGCCACGCCGCGCGCGCGTGCGAGCCGCAGCCAGGTCTCGCTCTGGAACGAGGGGTGTCGCACCTCGACCGCGTGGCGCAGCGGCAAGCCGTCGACGGCATCGGGCAGCAGGTCGAGGAACGCTTCGACATCCTCGGCATCGAAACGCCGCTGCGGCGCGAGCTGCCACAGCAGCGGGCCGAGCCGGTCGCCGAGTTCGGCAATCCCGCCTTCGATGAAACCGGTGATCTGCTTCGCGGAGCCGGCCAGTGCGCGTGCGCCGACGATGTGGCGCGGTGCCTTCAGCGAGAACACGAAGCCTTCAGGCGTCTGCTCGCGCCAACCGGCATAGACCGCCGGCGTCTGCGCGCCATAGAACGTGCCGTTGATCTCGATCGCAGTCAGGTGGCGACTGGCGTACTCCAGCTCGCGCTTCTGCACCAGACCCTTCGGATAGAAGTTGTCGCGCCACGGTGCAAAGGTCCAGCCGCCGATGCCGGTGCGGATGCCGTGGACGGGTCGTGGCGCGTTCGAGAACAGATCCATCATCGCCGTCAGTCGTCGTGCTGCGCGAAGCGCAGGCGATTATGGTCGGGATCGACCAGCAGCATCTCGCGCGTGCCCCAGTCGGTGTCATGGGGCGGCTGCAGGATCGCGGCTCCGGCGTCCGCGAATGCGCGTCCGCAGGCATCGACATCGGTCACCTTGAAGTACACCGCTCCCCCGACCGCGCAGTCGCCGGGATGCCCGCTGAGGAAGAGTGTCTGGCCCTCGCGCGTGAGCTGCGCGAACAGCGGCAGTGCGGCCTCGAACCTGTGCTCCCAGTCGACGGTGAACCCCAGCGCGGCGTAGAACGCGAGGCTGCGCGTCGCGTCGGTCATGCGCAGCTGCGGAATCACGGTCTGGGGCATCGGCGGATCTCCGGAACGTCAGGTCGACAGGTGTGCCCGCACATGGCGGTCGAGGATCGAAGCCAGCGGCGCGAGGGCCGGCTCGCGCGCGAGCACCTCGTCGAGATAGCCGACGAAGCGCGGCGCGTCGGCGAGGTACTTCGGTTTGCCGTCACGGTAGTGCAGACGCGCGAACAGGCCGAGAATCTTCAGGTGCCGCTGCATGCCGGCAAGGTCGGCATCGCGCCGGAATGCAGCGAATTCGGTACGCAACGGCAGGCCGGCATCGATGGCGCGCGCGTGGTAACGCCTCAGCCAGCCGTCGACACGTGCGGCCGGCCAACTGTGGAAGGCATCGCGGAACAGGCTGACCGGATCGTAGGCCAGCGGCCCGCGCACGGCGCCCTGGAAGTCGATGACCGCGACGCCGGCGTCGAGCGGCATCAGGTTGCGCAGCATGTAGTCGCGATGCACGAAGCCCTGGGGCTGCGACAACATCGCGTCGATCAGGATCCGCTGCACGGCACGCAGGCCCTCGCGTTCGCCGGTGTCGAGCGCGACGCCGAGATGACGGCCGAGATACCACTCCTCGAACAGGTCGAGTTCGCACTGCAGCATCGGCGCGTCGTAGGCCGGCAGATCGTCGGGGCAGGCGATCGTCTGTACCCGCAGCAACTGATCGAATGCGGCGTCGAACATCGCATCGGCCGAGTCGTCGTCCACGGCATCGAGGCAGGTGCGTACGCCGAGATCTTCCAGCAGCAGGAAACCCGCCTCCACGTCTTCCGCCACCACCGCCGGCACGCGCACGCCAGCGTCGAGCAACAGCGTGCGGATGCGCAACCAGGGCTTGACGTCCTCAAGGTCCGGCGGCGAATCCATGACGATGCGGCTCGCGCCTGCGCCCTGCGTACGCCAGTAGCTGCGGAAGCCCGCGTCCATGGACGCGCGTTCGAGTTGCAGCGCGGCGTCTCCGGTGGTGGCGCGCGTCCAGGCGAGTCGCGCATCGGCGCGGGCGCGGTCGGGCAAAGTGGAGGGCGGAGCGGTCATCGTGCGGAATCCGGAACGGCAGCGCGCAGGGTACAAGCTGGGCGTGTTCCACCAAAGCTCAGACCTTCAGGTACATCCCCCGCCGGTCCATCACCCATGCCACGCCCCACCACGCGGTGACGAACACGAGCGCGAACGTCAATGACGCGCCATGCGGGCCGACGAGCGGCACCAGCGGCATCTCGAACACATGCCGATACAGCGGTGCCCACACACCCGCCCCGATCGCCAGCAACACGCAGGCGATCGAACCGGCATAAACGGTAATCGCGTTGACGCCGAAGCGGCGCCCCAGCGCCGGCCAGCCGCGACGATCGACCAGCACGTGCAATCCGGTCAGCGCCAGCATCGCCAGACCGCCGGTCCACAGCACATACGACGGCGACCACAGCGGCTTGTTCAACGGCAGCCACCACGACAGCAAGCCGCCGATGACGAGCATCGCAGCGCCTGCAACACACAGCGTGCGCACGCGTCCCGCGCGCAGCCACGCGCCGGCACGCAGGCCGAGCAGTGTCGTCGCCAGCGCCCCGCCGCTGCTGGCCAGCCCTTCGGGATCGTGGCCCAGGCCCGTGACCGCGTCGTAGCGGTACAGCCACGGCGCGAACAGCGCGGTATCGAGCCGGTCGAAGAGGTTCGTGCCCGGCCCCATGCCGGCCCACGCAAGCGCAGCCGCGCTACCGAGCAGCAGCCCCAGACACAACAGCCATTGCAGCCGCGGGGACAGGTACAACGCGGCGAGACCGGCACACGCGAAACACAGACCGATCCGCTGCAGGACGCCCCACGGCCGGAATGTCGCCTGGTCCAGCGCCCACCACGCGAGCAGGTGCAGCAGCAGACCGATCGCGACGATGCGCAACGCGCGCGACAGCACCGCGCGCGACAGGGCGCCCGCATTCGCCCCACCCTCGCGCCGCGGCGCCAGCGACAGGGCCAGCGAGACGCCGACCACGAACAGGAAGGTCGGGAAGACCAGATCGGCCAGCGTGCAGCCGTGCCAGTCGGCATGACGCAGGGGCGCGTACACATGCCCCCAGTCGCCGGGCGTATTGACCAGCAGCATCGCCGCGACGGTGATCCCGCGCAGCGCGTCGACCGACGCCAGACGTGGTGCTGCCACGTTCAAACGGGCGCCTGCATCGGAGTACGGAAACCGACTGGGACGCCGGGTCGATGAAGCGAGTCGTCAGGCCTGGCGTGGGAGCGCGCTCGCGCGGACCGAAGATCGCTGACACATCCCGGGCGTTTCGCGGGGACACATCCCCTGGGCGGCCGCGGAGTCCATCGCATCTCAGGTGACCGCGCCACCGATCCAGACCGACTGCAGCGCCAGCGCATCGTCGACGACGACGAAGTCCGCGCGCAGACCCGGCGCGATGCGGCCGAGTTCGTGATCGAGACCGAGGAACCGCGCCGGATACGTCGCCGCCATCCGCGCGGCTTCCTCCAGCGGCACATCCAGCGTCTGCACGGTGTTGCGCACCGCGGTCATCATGTCGAGCGCGGAGCCCGCCAGCGCGCCGGCCGCGTTGCGGACCACGCCGTCGACCGCGGTGATGGTCTCGCCGTAGAGCACATAGCCGGGCGAATCCGCACCGACCGGCGGCATGGCGTCGGTGACCAGGAACACCTTGCCGCGCGGCTTGGCCGCCAGTGCGACGCGCAGGCTTGCCGCGTGCACGTGCGCGCCGTCGACGATGATCCCGCACCAGCTCCCGCGGTCCTCGAGCGCGGCGCCCACCGCGCCGGGATCACGACCCTGCAGCGGCGACATCGCGTTGTAGAGATGGGTGAAGCCGGTGATGCCGGCATCGAGTCCGGCGCGGACTTCCTCGTAGCTGCCCGCCGTGTGGCCGGCGGCAACGATGACGCCGGCCTCGACCAGCGCGCGGATGCGATCACGCGGCACCTGTTCCGGCGCCAGCGTGACCAGGGTGATGCCGTTGCCGAGCGACGCAGCCAGTGCGATCTCGTCGGCATCCGGCACGCGGAACTTGCCGGCATCGTGCGTGCCCTTGCGCGCGGGTGCGAGATACGGTCCTTCGAGATGGATGCCGACGATGCCGGGCACGCCCGCGTCGATCGCATCGCGCACCGCGGCGATGGCCTCGCGCATCACGTCGAGATCGTCGCTGATCAGCGTCGGCAGCAACGCGGTGGTGCCGAAACGGCGATGCGCGTCCGCGATCGTGCGGATCGCATCGACCGTCGTCGCGTTGTTGAACAGCACGCCGCCACCGCCGTTGACCTGGGCGTCGACGAAACCGGGCAGCAGCGTGTGTCCACCGAGATCGTGGCGCTGCGCATCGCGCACGCGCGGATCGTCGTGTGCGGCCAGCGCAAGGATGCGGCCGTGTTCGACCAGCACCGCGACATCGTCGCGGAAGCCGCTGTCGGTGAGCACGCGGCCGTTGACCAGGGCGGTCGCCATCAGACGGTCTCCGTGATCTTGTTGAGGTGCGGCGGAAGGTCGGGATCGAAGCCGCGCCGCAGCGACAGCGCGTTGACCGCGCGATAGAAGGATTGCGCCGCGAGCAACGGTGCGAAAGCGGGATCGGGCGCCTGCGCCACCGGCAGTTCGCCGCCGGGCGCGGCGAGGAACACCGACGCGCCGCGCGCGCGGAATTCGTCGACGACGGCGCGCGTGCCGGCATCGGTCGCATCCGGCTGTCCGAACGCGAGCACCGGGAAGCCCGGCCCGACCAGCGCCATCGGCCCGTGTTTCACTTCGGCGGCGCTGTAGGCCTCGGCGTGCAGGCCGCTGGTTTCCTTGCACTTGAGCGCCGCCTCCTGGGCGACGCCGAGGCCGATGCCGCGACCGAGCACGAACAGATTGCGCACGTCGGCGAGGCCGTCGACCAGCGGCGTCCAGTCACATGCCCACGCGGCGCGCATCGCATCGGGCAGCGCCGGCAACGCATCCGCCAGCGCACCGTCGTCGCAGGCTGCGCGGCGCCAGAGCGCGGTCAACTGCAGCAACGCCGACAGCGAGGCGAGATAGCTCTTGGTCGCGGCGACGCTGCGCTCCGGGCCGGCGCCGAGCGGCAGCACCACATCGGCCAGCGATGCCAGCGGCGAGTCTTCGACATTGACCAGCGCGAGCACGCGCGCTCCGGCCTCGCGCGCGGCTTCGGCGTTGCGCAGCAGGTCGGGGCTCTTTCCCGATTGCGAGATCGCGATGAACAGTGCGCCGGGCATGCGCTGGTGCACCGCGTAGACCGAGCCGACCGACGGCGACGCCGAGGTCGTCACCACGCCGAGCCGGGTCTCGAACAGGTACTTGGCACACGTCGCGGCATGGTCGGAGCTGCCGCGTGCGCAGGTGACGACGAACGGCGGCGGTCGCGCGACGAGATCGTCGACCAGCGCTTCGACCGTGCCGGCGTTGCGCGCCAGCTGCGCGGCAACGACATCGGGTGCTTCGGCGGCCTCGCGGAACATCCACGTGGCCGTCGCGCGTGCGGCTTCATCCGGTTGCGGCATCGTCGCTTCTCGGTGCGGGCGGGCGCGGACGCACAGGCGCGGTGGAGCCGCGCACCACGAGCTGCGGCACGAAGCCCTGGTTGTGGGTGGCCTGCGCGGCGACCGGATCGGTTTCCTCGCGCAGGCTGGCGATCAGCATCCGCGCCGCATGGCGCGCGATGTCTTCGGTGGCCTGCTTGGCGGTGGTCAGCGGCGGCCACGACTGGCGCGAGAACGGACTGTCTTCGAAGCCGGCGATCGACAGGTCGTAGGGCACATTCATGCCAGCCGATTTCGCCGCGGCCAGCACGCCTGCGGCGATCTCGTCGTTGGAACCGAAGATGGCGGTCGGTGGGTCGCGCAGTGCCAGCAGGCGACGCGCGCCGCGGAAGCCATCGTCGAAGGTGTAGTCGCCCGGAATCACGAGGTGCTTGTCGTGCGGAATGCCGTAGTCCTTCAGCGCGGCCTCGTAGCCGGCGTGGCGTTCGCCGCTGGAATGGTGCTGCGCGCCGCCCCACAGGAAGCCGATGCGCTGGTGGCCGAGCTGGATCAGGTGTTCGGTGATCTCGTAGGCGGCGTCGCGGTCGTCGACGAAGACGCAGGGTTGGCCGTCGCCGGGATCTTCGGTGGCCGCGATGATCCGCACGATGCGGATGTCGCGTGCAACCAGTGCCTCGATCAGTTCGCGTTGCTCCGACATCGGCGCGGTCAGCACCAGACCCGCGAGCCGCGAGCGGCGCACGAAGTCGACCAGTTCCTCGACCAGCAGCGGCGAGCTCGCGTCGCAGGGATGGATCTGCAGGCCGAACCCGGTCTCCCGGCACGCGGCCAGCACGCCGTTCTGCACGCCGATGATGTGGTACGGGTTCGGGTTGTCGTAGATCAGGCCGATGACGAACGAGGTCGCGCTGCGCAGGTTGCGCGCCGACGGGTCTGGCTCGTAGTCGAGCTCGTCGATCGCGTGCAGCACGCGCGCGCGCGTGGCCTGCAGCACCGACGGCTCGTTGTTGATCACGCGCGAGACGGTCTTCAGCGAGACCTTCGCGCGTTCGGCGACGTCCTTGATGGTGGGTTTGCGCACGTCTGCAGGTTCCGGATGCTCAGGCCGCCATGATCGCCCGGTTCAACCCGGCGTGCGGCCGACACGATGACCGCGCAGGCCGAAGTACAGGATGTAGAGATAGCAGGGCAGTGTCAGCGCGAGAAACACCAGCTGGAAGTCGTAGTGCTGCTTCAGCACCGCGAAGGCCTGCGGAATGATCGCGCCGCCGGCGATGCCCATGATCAGCAGCGCGGACCCGGTTTCGGTCAGCCGGCCCAGACCCTTGATCGCCAGCGGGAAAATCGCCGGCCACATCATCGCGTTGGCGAATCCGAGCGCGGCGACGAAGCCCACCGAGACGTAGCCGTGCGTGAGGAAGGCGCCGGTGGTGAACACGATGCCGAGCATCGCCGACACGCCCAGATACCGCTCCTGGCTGATGAAACGTGGAATCGCGACCAGGCCCACGACGTAGCCGAGCAGCATCGCGACCAGGGTGAACGAGGTGAAGAACTTGGTCCGGTCCAGCGGCAGGCCGAATCCGTTGCCATAGGTGCCGATCGCGTCACCGGCCATCACTTCCACGCCGACGTAGACGAACAGGCACAGCACGCCCAGCCACAGGTGCGGCACCTGGAAGATGCCGCGCGACGGCGCGCCGTCCGCATCGCCGGACGCGTTGACTTCCGACGGCTTGAGTTCCGGCAGCGGCGACAGCAGCACGCCGAGTGCGACCAGCATCAGCACGCCGGCCATGACGAGATACGGCGTGTGGATCTTCGCGGCGAATTCGCCGAGCAGTTGTGCGCGCTGCGCCGCGTCGGCGGCCGCAGCCTGCGCACTGAGATCGCCAATGCCGTGCAGCACCACGGTGCCGAGCACGATCGGCGCGAGGATGCCCGCGCACTTGTTGCAGATGCCCATCAACGCGATGCGCTGCGCGGCACTGTCGATCGAGCCGAGGATGCTGACGTAGGGATTGACCGCGGTCTGCAGCAACGCGAGGCCGCCGCCGATGACGAACAGGCCCGACAACGCGCCCGGATACCAGCGCTGGGTGGAGAACTCGCCGAACATCATCGCGCCGCAGGCCATCACGAACAGGCTCAGCGCGAGTCCCTTCTTCATGCCCGTACGGCGCAGCACCCAGGCCGCCGGCAGCGCCAGGAAAAAGTACGAGAGGTAGAACACCATCAGCACCAGGAAGGCGTTGACCTCGTCGAGCTCGAAGGCGAGCTGCACGAACGTGATCAGCGGTCCGTTGATCCAGGTGAAGAAGCCGATGATGAAGAACAGCAGGCCCATGATCGCGATCGAAGTCGCGTGGTTCGGGCGGACGTGCGGTGTCGCGATCGCGGACATCTGGGGCGCTCCCGGGTCACGGGCGGACGGGGCCTGCGGTGCGGATGTCGTGACCGGACATCCGATACCAACGTTGTCATCAAACACTGTCGAATACCAGTCGACGTGCCGATCATGCCCCAGGTAGGGCAGCAAAATCCTGCTGCGGCGCGGCATCGAGTCTTGCACCGGGACTGAATGTCTCGGTCAGACACGCCTGATTGAGTGCGTTTATGAGCGCATATAAGCTGAACACAGAAGATTGTTTCGTTTTCGTGACGAATCTTCGGTGAATCTGCAAATTTGTCGCATCCACCGTTGACATCGTTGTCATCCAAAGACAACAGTCGGGGCGTCTGGTGGTGGCTGTCATCGTATGGCGCCCTTTTCTCCCGGAGCTTCCGTGGTCGCATCTCCCCACCTGCAGTCCCGTTCGCTGGCGCACACCGCGCCGGACGCCTTCATTGCCGCCGATGTCGGCGGCACCCATGTGCGGATCGGCCTGGTCGAACCCACCGGTGATGCCGCGCATCCGGTGCGCGTGCTCGAGTACCGCAAGTACGTCTGCGCCGACCACCCCGGTCTGGCCGACATCATCGAGGACTTCCTCGCCACCCTGCCCGGGCTCCGCGTCGACGCCGGCGCGATCGCCAGTGCCGGCTACGCGCTCGAGGACGGCACGGTCATCACCGCGAACCTGCCGTGGCCGATCTCGCTGGACCGGATCCGCACGCGGCTCGGCTTCCGCACGTTCCGCCTGGTCAACGATTTCGAAGCGGTCGCGCACGCCGCCGCACAGGTCGACGACAGCGAGGTGCTGCGCCTGACCGGTCCCGAGACCGCCCAACCGGGCCCGATGCTGATCGTCGGCCCCGGCACCGGCCTCGGCGCCGCCGTACGCATTCCGACCGCGCACGGCCCGGTGGTGCTGGCGACGGAGGCCGGCCAGGCCGCGCTGACCACCGGCACCGAGTGCGAGATGGCACTGCTGCGCGAACTGCTGCGCGGGCGCAGCCACGTGCCGATCGAACATGCGCTGTCGGGCCCGGGCCTGATGAATCTCTATCGCGCCGCCTGCGCGCTGCATGGCCAGACACCCGTGCACGCCGCGCCGGGCGAAGTGACGGCCGCGGCGATGCACGGCGACGACGCGCTGGCACGCGAGAGCCTGGACGCCTTCTGCGGCCTGCTCGGCAGCACCGTCGGCGACATGGCGCTGCTGTACGGCGTGCACGGCGGCATCTATCTGGCGGGCGGCATCCTGCCGCAGATCCGCGACTACCTGATGCAGAGCGATTTCGTTGCGCGGTTCCTCAACAAGGGGCCGATGCGCGAAGCGCTCGAACGTATTCCCGTGAGGCTGGTCGAGCACGGGCAGCTGGGCGTCATTGGCGCCGCCAGCTGGTACCTCGGCCAGCACGACTGACGCGCCACCGGCGGCGCGGACGGTCGGGGAAGGACCTGCGTGCGGGTGGCGCGGCAGCGCCGTCGGAAACAGCAAGCGACACAGCAGTTCGGGTTACGCCGGTACAGGCACGCCGCGGCGGCATCGGTCCGCCAACGCGCCACTCAAATCAGCGATGGGGATCACCATGAACTTCCGTAAATCAGTGCTTTCGGCCGCAATCACCGTGGGCCTGTGCGTCTCCGCGCAGGCCCAGGCCCAGCAGGCCGCCCCCGAAGGCGAATCGGCCACCGAACTGGACCGCGTGATCGTGCGCGGCATCCGCGGCAGCCTGCAGCAGGCCCTCGACACCAAACGCAATGCCGATGCGATCGTCGACGTGGTCACCGCCGAGGACATGGGCAAGTTCCCGTCGACCAACGTCGCCGAGGCGATGACGCTGATTCCCGGCGTGACCATCGACCGACTGTTCGGCCAGGGCGAGAAGGTCAGCATCCTCGGCACCGATCCGGCACTCAACCGCACCCTGCTCAACGGCCAGACCGTGGCCTCGGCCGACTGGTTCATCGTCGACCAGCCCGGCCGCACCTTCAATTACTCGCTGCTGGCGCCGCAGATCGTCGGCAAGGTGGAAGTGTTCAAGTCGCCCGAGGCACGCATCGACGAGGGGTCGATCGGTGGCACGGTGATCGTCAGCACGCGCAAGCCGCTGGATCTGGACGAACACGTCACCATCGGCGGACAGATCAACTTCCTGCGCAATGACCGCGTGCAGAAGACCGAGCCGCAGGGATCGGTGATGTTCGGCTGGAAGAACCAGGCCGAGAACCTCGGCGTCATCGTCTCGGCGATGACCTCCAACGAAAGCATCCGTCGCGACGGCATCGAGGCCTACGGCACGGTCAGCGCGCAGGATTACCGCGATGGCCAGGGCGGCGGCGGTTCGGTCAACAACCTGCCGGCCGACTGGTCGCAGCCACCGAACCCGGACGGCAGCCAGCCCACCCTGCCCGCCAGCTGCGTGGGCGCCTGCGCCGATACGCTGGAAGCCAACCTCGATGCACGCGGCCCGAACTCGCTCGGTGCCTCGTTCTTCGAACAGGAACGCAAGCGCGACACCGTGTCGCTGGCGCTGCAGTTCAAGCCGGTTGAACAGCTGGACATCGAACTCAACGCACTGCGCGTCGAAGCCAGCTACGACAATCTCAACCAGTCGATGTTCGCGTTCATGGGCAACGCCTACAACGGCCTGATGAAGATGACCGACGTCACCATCGAGGATGGCGTCATCACCAGGGGTACCTTCAAGAACGCGCTCAGCGTGTTCGACGTGCAGAACCGCAAGGCCGATGTCGACACCGATTCCTACGATCTCAAGGCGACGTGGAACGACGAACGCTGGATGGCTTCGGTGCACGTCGGCACGACCAAGGCGACCGGTGGCACCAGCGAGCAGGTGTTCGGCGAATTCCTCAACTGGGCCGATTACAGCTACGACATCAGTGGCGCGCCGAGTAGCCCGGGCAGCGTGACCTTCACCGGCAGCAAGCCGTTCACCGATCCCTCCGCGTTCCGCATGGATGGCGGCTGGGGCAGCAATCCCGACGACCCGTCGACATGGAACACCGGCTGGGGCGGCAACGTCGTGTTCAAGCCCAACCGCGACGAAGAGCAGTACGGGCAGGTCGATTTCGGCATCAAGCTGGACTCGCCCGTCTACATGGTGCGCTTCGGCTACAAGCAGCGCCGGCACGAGACCGAGCAGATCATGGGCGGCGTGTCGCTCGCGTCGGTCGCCGGCTACGGCGATGCGCCCTCTTCGCTGTTCAACCCCCGTGACGTGCCCGGCAACTACCTCGACGGCTTCGGCAACGTCGGCGATCTGGGAGACCGCTACGTCATCGACGGCTGGGCCCTGGCCGACTACATCCTCGGCGGCGAATGGCTGGCGCCGTGGCAGACGATGCCGGTGCCGAGCACGTTCAACGATCCCTCGTTCGCCGCCAATACCTGGCAGGTCACCGAGGACGTCAAGGCCGCGTACGTGCAGGCCGATTTCAGCTTCGGAGGTTTCCGCGGCAATGCCGGCGTGCGTTTCGTGCAGACCGAATCGGAAAGCGCGAGCTGGGCCTGCACGGTGACCGACGCGCCGCCGCCGTGTCCCGCCGATGGCTACGCGCCGGTCAGCGTCGACAAGAAGTACAACAACGTACTGCCCAACCTCAACCTGGCCTACGAGTTCGGCAACGACTTCATCCTGCGTTTCTCCGGCGCCAAGGTCATCGCCCGGCCGAATTACGGCGACATGAGCAGCTATCTGTGGCTCGGCGACCAGACCCTGACCGGCGGCGGCGGCAACCCCGATCTCGATCCCTATGAGTCGACCAACTTCGACCTCTCGGCCGAGTGGTACTTCTCGCCCAACTCGATCATCGCCGCATCGGTGTTCTACAAGGATGTCGACAATTACATTCTGTCGACCACAGCACCGGAGGCGCATTTCAACCAGTCCCTGGGCGCGGTGACGACGTACCAGGTCTCGCGCCCCAACAACGCCGGCACCGCGCGCATCCAGGGTGCGGCGCTGGCCTACCAGCAGAGCTTCGACAACGGCCTGGGCTTCGTCGCCAACTACACCTACTCCGACGGCGAGACCGACACCGGTCGGCCGATGCCCTACAACTCCGAGCATCAGGTCAACTTCAGCCCGTTCTACGAGAACGACTGGTTCAGCGCGCGCGTCACCTACTCCTACCGTTCGGAGTACTTCACCAACGTCGACCGTGCCGACGACCTGTGGACGCGCCCCTACACCTCGGTCGACGCGTCGCTGGGTTTCAAGGTCAACGACACGCTGAGCATCACCCTCGACGGTATGAACCTGCTTGACGAGGCCTACCACAACTACGCCACCACCGAGCGCCTGACGCGTGGCGTGTACCGCTCCGGCCGCCGCTACATGGCCTCGATGCGCGTGCAGTTCTGACGCGCGGGCAGCGTCGGGTGACGGTTGTCGCCCGGCCTGCCACCCGGTTCCCCGCCTGGCCGGACGGCCCGCCTCTCTCCACGGGCCGCTTCGACCAGGCACCGATTCCCGAACGCACGAGGTTCCAGATGAAGCCCACTCCGCTGCGCCGCTGGCGTCCCCTGCTCGCCTGTCTCGCCACGCTTGTCCTGCTGGCCTGTACCGACACGCGGACCACGCCGCCGGCACAGGTCGGCGCCCCCGCGTTGATTCCGATGCCGGCCAGCCTGGTCGAGACGGACGGCCGCTTCGTACTCGATGCCGACACGCGCCTGCTCGCCGACGGCGATGCGGCGGGCACAGTCGCGCGCCAGTTCGCGGAATTCGTCGCAACCAGCCATGAGCTGCACATCGCACTGCCGGACGACGCGCGCGGCAACACCGCGCCTGCAATCAGGTTCGAGATCGTGGCTGCGGGCGCGGATGCGAATCCCGAGAGCTACACGCTCGAGGTCGCCAGCGCCGGCGTGACCGTGCGTGCCGGCGATGCACGCGGCCTGTTCTATGGCGCTGTCACGCTGTGGCAGCTGATGGCGCAGGCCGAAGGCGGTGCGGTCTCGTTGCCGGCAATCCGCATCGAGGACGCACCGCGCTTCGGCTGGCGCGGCTTCATGCTCGACTCGGCGCGACATTTCCAGAGCGTCGACGAGATCAAACAGGTTCTCGATGCGATGGCGCTGCACAAGCTCAACGTCTTCCACTGGCACCTGACCGACGACCAGGGCTGGCGCATCGAGATCAAGCGCTATCCGCGCCTGACCGAAGTCGGCGGCTGCCGTATTCCGGCCGGCGACGGCGGCATCGACCCGACGACCGGCGCGCCGGTGCCGTACTGCGGCTTCTACACCCAGGACCAGGTGCGCGAGATCGTGGCTTATGCCGCGGCTCGGCATATCACCGTGGTGCCGGAGATCAACGGCCCCGGCCATGCGCAGGCGGCCGTCGCCGCGTATCCGGAACTCGGCGTGCTCGACACGCCGGTGGCGGTTCTCAACGAGTGGGGGGTCAACCAGACGCTGTTCAACGTCGAGGAATCCACATTCACGTTCCTCGAGAACGTGCTGACCGAAGTCATCGACCTGTTCCCCGGCACCTACGTGCATGTCGGCGGCGACGAGGCGGTCAAGGACCAGTGGGAAGCCTCGCCGCGCATCCAGCAGCGCATGCGCGAACTCGGCGTGCGCAACGAGGCCGAGCTGCAGAGCCACTTCATCAAACGCATGGAGCGCTTCCTGGTGGCGCACGACCGCCGCCTGATCGGCTGGGACGAGATCCTCGAGGGCGGCCTGCCGCCCGAAGCGACGGTGATGTCATGGCGTGGCATCGAGGGCGGCATCGAGGCCGCGCGCACCGGACACGACGTGGTGATGAGCCCATCGTCGGATCTCTACCTCGACTACCTGCAGACCGATTCGCCCGACGAACCGCCGGGCCGCCCGGCGATGGTCACGCTGCAGCAGGTCTACGATTTCGAACCGGTGCCCGCGGCGCTGCCCGCCTCGCAGCGGCACCACATCCTCGGTGTGCAGGCCAACCTGTGGACCGAGCACACCCGCACCTTCGCGCGCCTGCAGCACCATATGTATCCGCGCCTGGCCGCACTGGCGGAGAGCGCATGGTCGCCGGCCGCGTCGCGAGATTACGCCGACTTCCTGCAACGTCTGCCGATGCAACTGCAGCGCTACCGCGTCATGGGCACGGCCTATGCGCAGACGCCGTTCCAGGCGCTGGCCGACATCGACGACAACCGCGCCGCCGGCACCGCGCGGGTGACGCTGCGCAATCCGCTCGGCTATCCGGTGCACTACACGACCGACGGCAGCGCCCCGACCGCGACCTCACCGCGCTACGAATCGCCGTTCGACGTGCGCATGCCCGGCGACGTGCGCGCTGCCGCGTTCTTCGACGGCACGCCGCTCGCGCCGGCAACCCGCCACGCCTTCGACGCCACCTCGGTGCTGACCCGCGGCGACACGCAGCTCTCGACCTGCCCCGACACGGGCCGTCTGCTGTTGCGCCTGGAGGATGACGGCCCGCTGCACGGGACGCGCGATATCTTCAACGTCACGATCTTCTATCCCTGCTGGCTGTGGCCGAAAGCCGATCTCGACGGCATCGCCGGACTGGAAGTCCGCGCCGGTCGCATGCCCTACTACTTCCAGCTGGCGCACGACGAACCGAACCGCAAGTTCATGCCGGCGACCACGCCGCACGGCGAACTCGTGATCCAGGCCGCCGGTTGCACCGGCCCGAAGCTCGCGACGCTGCCACTGCCGGCCGACCCGGACGCCGATGGCTTCATCACCCTGCACACGCCGATCGACACCGCCGCGATCGCCTCGCGCGACGCGACCGATCTGTGCCTGACCTTCACCGGAGACACGCGGCCGACGATGTGGGTGATCGATGCGGTGACGTTGAAACCGCAGTGAGTCCGCAACGCGCGTGGGATGGGGGCAAACGGTCGGGTTGACGAGAACCATCCCAGGCGCGACGTGTCGCTCGTGTCCATTTCAGTCGCCTGGACTGAAACTTCGCGTCCACCCGACCCTCCCCCGCTCAGCGGGGGAGGTCTTCTATCTCCCTGCCCCGGATCCATCGATCCGCACCAGCAGATCCCGCGCCGGTGTCAGCCGCGTCGCCAGCCCCACGATCACACCCAGCGTGTTCGCCAGCGCGTCCGCCGGATCCTGCATCCGCGTGTCGGTCAACGCGCCTTGCGCGTATTCCAGACCGATGCCGAGCAGCGCCAGACCGACGCCGGCGCCGAGCAGCGCGGGCCAGCGCGCGTAGAGCTGCACCGCGGCGGCGGCCAGCGCGAAATAGGCGAGGAAATGGCCGAGCTTGTCGCCATCGGGCACGTCGGGCATCGGCACCGGCGGTGCCAGCGACAGCGCCACGACGACCGCGATCGCGGCGATCCACAGCCCGCCCCACAACAGCGGGCGACGCAGCGGCTTGAAAGAACGGCCGAAGCGCGGGCGTCGGCTCACGCGGACCTGCTCACAGACGGTGGCTCATGTCGCCGATCAGGAAGGCATGGTCGAAGTCGACGTCCTTCGCGAAGCCGATCGCCTGGAAGGCCTCGCCCATCTCGCCCGGCAGCGTGAGCCGCTTGGCCTGCTGGCGCAGTGCGTAGCGCGCGGCCTCGTCTGGCGCGAGCGCCTCGTGCGCGGCGAGGCGCTGTTCGAGGCGGTTGCCCAGCAGCAGCGAGGTCTGGTTGCAGTACCCGGCGAACTCGAAGCCGGCATGCGTGCCGGCCTCGGCCAGCGCGGTGAAATCGACCGATGCGGTCAGATCCTGCAGGCCCGGCAGCGCGAACACGTCGCCGGTGACCTGGTGACGATGGAAGGCACGCAGCGTGCCGGCGTCGCGATCGTCGCGATAGAACTCGCGTCGCGCATAACCGTAATCGACGAACAGCATCGCACCGCGGGTCAACCCGCCGGCGACCGCCTGCACCCAGTACGGCAGTTGCGGCAGCAGTTCGGAGCGGTAGCCGTCGGGCAGCGGCGCCCCGCGCTGCTGCTCGACATGGCGCACGGCCGACCCGAGCAACGCATCGGCCGGATGGATCGTGCGCCCGAAGCCGTCGCCATCGCGGGTGACGTGTTCCTCGTACACCTCGCCCTCACCGATGACGAAGCGCGGCGTCGGCAGCGCATCGACGACTTCGTTGGCGAACAGCACGCCCTGCCAGTCGCCGGGCATCGGCCCATCGACCCATTCGACGCGCGCGAACAGGTCCGCTGGCAGGCGCTGCTGCAGATGCGCGCGCTGGCGGTCGCGCAGGTCGGCGCTGGGTTCGAGGATCGCGTAGCGCGCCGGCGTCGCATCGAGCGCGGCCAGATGCGCCAGCGCATCGCCGGCGAACGCGCCGCTGCCGCCGCCGATCTCGAAGAACTGCGCGTCCGCGCCGATCCCGCGCAGCACCGGCGCGAACGCCTCGGCCACGCACTCGGAGAACAGCGGCCCCAGCTCCGGCGCGGTGACGAAATCGCCGGCAGCGCCGAACTTCGCCGCACCGGCGCTGTAGTAGCCCAGGCCCGGCGCGTACAGCGCCAGCTCCATGAATTTCCAGAACGGAATCGCGCCGCCGGCTTCGTCGATCTGGGCGTGGATCAGGGCGCGCAGGCGCTCGCTGTGGGCGAGCGCATCGTCGCTCGGGGCGTGGGGCTGGCTGGACATGCAGGGCTTCCGGAACAGGCGCGGATCAGGATACGCGAGCCCACCTGACGGCCTGCCGTCACAGACGCGCCTTCAGCTCGATCACGTTGTTTTCGGGATCAGTGAAATACAGCGAGTCGCCATCGCCCTGCGCGCCGAAATTGGATTCGACCGGCCCCTGCGGCGCGACGCCGTGGGCGGCGAGATGGGTAACCAGCGCGGCTTCGTGGAACGGGGCGATGCGCAGGCAGACATGGTCTACATTGCGTGCGCCGGCATCGGGTGCGGCGCCGCCACGCAGGCCGAGCCGGCCTGCCGTGTGGACCAGATCGATCATCGACGTACCGGCGCGCAGATGGATCAGGCCGAGGTCGTCGCGTCGGCGTTCGACGCTGCAGCCGACGACATCGACGTAGAACGCGACGGCACGTTCGAGATCGCGGACGCGCAGGACCACGTGATCGATGGCGTCAATGGTGAAGGGCGTGGGCATGGAGGCGCCTGACCGGGTTTCGACCGGGAGATTACGCCCGACGGGGAGTGGATCGGGGCGCGCGTCCAGGCACAGAGACTTCGCGCAGGTTGTAGGCGTGGTGGCGGTGGGTCGCGAGTGCCCTGCCCTCACCCCTCTCCCGGGGGAGAGGCGCTTCGAGCGTCCGCTGCGGCCACAACGCTACTCGGCGGTTGGCGTAAGGTGACCACCCATCGCAACAGCACGTCCCCGCATGTCCGCATCCGCTCCCGTTGTCCTCGTTACCGGCGCTGCCCGTCGTATCGGCGCGGCTATCGTGCGTCGCCTGCATGCCGATGGCGATGTGGTCGCTCTGCACTGCAATCGCTCGCGCGCCGCCGCCGATGCGCTGGCTGCCGAACTGGATGCGCAGCGACCTGGCAGCGTGCACGTGCTGCAGGGCGATCTGGCCGATGCGGCCGTATTGCCGAAGCTGGTCGAGGACACCGTGGCGCAGTTCGGCCGACTCGATGCGCTGGTCAACAATGCAGCGGCGTTTGCGCCGACCGCGTTCGATACCACCGATGCCGACGCCTTCGATGCGTTGATGGCGACCAATGCACGGGCGCCGTTCCTGCTGGCGCAGGCCGCGGCACCGCTTCTGCGGGCTGCGCGTGGCGCGATCGTCAACATCGGCGATCTCTACGCCGAACGCCCGCGCGCCGATCTGGTCGCCTACGCGGCGTCGAAGGCTGCGTTGCTCGGCCTGACCCGCGGTCTCGCGGTCGCGCTGGCGCCGGAGGTGCGGGTCAATGCGGTGTCGCCGGGCGCGATCCTGTGGCCGGAAGACAGCGCGGATACCGCGCAACAGGCGCGCATCCTCGATGCGACGCCGCTGGCCCGGCTCGGCAGCGCGGAGGAAATCGCCGACGCCGTCGCGTGGTTGCTGCGCGGCGGCTTCACCACCGGTGAAGTGCTGCGGCTCGACGGCGGACGTTCGCTCTGAATCGATTGTGGGAGCGCCCTTGGGCGCGATGGGCTTTCCCAGTAACGCCCCATCGCGCCCAAGGGCGCTCCCACGGGACTGCACTCAGCGCTTCGGCTCGAACGCATGCGCCAGCTGCGCGCCGGAAAATCCATCCGGGACTTCGTGCGAAATCGCGTAGCGATACAGCGCTGCCGAATAGATGCCGGTCAGCGCCGCCTGGTAGACGCCCAGCAGCAGTACGCCCAGTGCGCAGACCACACCGACGATGATGCCCAGCACGACCGAGCCCTGCAGCGCGATGACGGTCAGGCCGATGCCGATCAGTACCGCCAGCGCCGTCAGCAGGCCGAAGGCCGCGCCGATGCCGACATTGCCGATCGCGTTCTCGCCCCAGGTGCGCTTGAGCAGGGTGACGCTCTGCTTGAGGGCGTCGATCGGGCCGATATCGCGGCTGACCAGCACCGGCACCACGAGGAAGGTCGCCAGCGTCCAGGCCACGCCGAGACCACTGCCGAGCAACCGCACCAGGAAGTTGTCCTTGTGCTTGAGCGACTGCAGCAGCACGCCGACGGTCGCGGCGATGGCCGCATATCCGAGAATCGCAGGCAGCCGACGCTTCGCCGCGGCCAGGCCGTCTGACAGCGTCGGGTCACCGCCGTCGAGGCGGATCATCGCCGCACCCACCAGCGCGCAGTTGAAGAACACGATCACCGTGTACTGGCAGAAGTAGAAGACGAACGCGAGCAGCAGGCCGGCGAAGCCGATGCCGTGCTCGAAGACGCGCAGCGCGAACAGCGGCAGTACGAAGGTCGCCAGCACCGCCAGCGTGGCGAGTCCCGACAGCATCGGGAACAGCATCAGTTCCTTGTCCGAACGCAGCACGGCCGCGCTCGCCTTCACCAGACCCCAGCTCCGCGACAGCTTGTCGAACATGATCGATCTCCCTGTATGTACGCGAGGCCGTGATGCGACCTCTATTGGATGGTGCCGCCCGTCGGGGCGCAATGCACAGTGACAGAGGTCACCATCTGCGCTCAGGCACTACCACGACGTGTCGTCAGCGACCTCTGTGACCAACAGCTCCGCCGCGGCTGCCGCATGCAACGCCGTCTGCAGCGCAGGCAGGCCCGCGAACAGCGCCGGCTCTGCGAACGTACGTCGCACCGCGGCCTCCAGGCCGGCCGGATCACGCAGCCACAACGCGGCGCGCGCGTGCTGCAGGCGCGCGGCGTGGTCGAACTGGTCGTAGTCCTGCGGGCAGACGATCGCCGGCCGCCCGGCCGCCAGACACTGGTAGAGAATGCCGGCGCCGCCGTGGTGGACGACGAGGTCGTAACGGCCGATCCAGCGTGCGTAGTCGATGTAGGCCAGGCGCTGGTGGTTGCCAGCGTGGTCGTGGTGCGTCGCCGCGGCATCGCCATCGGTGAAATGGAACTCCACGTCCGGCATCGCGGCGGCCAGCGCGCGCAACTGCACATCGAACGCATTCTTGGCCCAGCGCAGGTGCGTCCCCAGCGTCACCAGCACATGACGGCGGCCTTCGACGAAGCACGGCGCCGGGCGCGCTGCCAGCCAAGGCGTGTCAGTGCCGGGCGCAGGCAGTCGGGGACCGACGAAACGCAGCGCCGCCGGCCAGGTGCGCGGAAACTCCAACGCCTCGATGCCGAGCGCGAGAATGCGTTCAGGCGAGTACACCGCTTCGCTGCCGTCGTCGCGATACAGCCGCGGCAGGCCCAACGCGGTCATGCGGTGTCGATACGCGCAATGCACACCGCGCTTGAAGCCGCGCACCGCCAGCCGCGCCAGCGCGTGATGCAGTTGGGTGCCGGGATGCGTGGCGGGCAACAAGCCACCCATGTAGGCCGGTGGCCCGTCGGGTGATTCGAGCACGCACGGCGATGGCAGACTGGTCCACCAGCGGATGCCAAGCGACTGCGCGACCGCGCCTGCAGCCGGCACGGTGAAATCGGCGATGACAAGCCCAGGTCGCGTTGCCGCGTCCGCATATGTCTCGCGCAAGGCCTGCGCGAAGCGGGCCATGACGTCGAGCGCGGCGCGCAGTTGCCGGTGCATGCGCAGCGGATGGTTGCGCACTGCATGACGCGGATCGGAGATCGCATCGAGCACGCGCTCAGCGTCGGCATCGAGCAGCGGCACGCCGACCAGGCCGGCGCGGGCGACCTGCGCCATCGCCGACGGGGTCGACAGCACCCGCACCTCGTGCCGCGCGGTGAGTTCGCAGGCCATCGCGAGCACCGGATGCAGGTGGCCGCTGTAGGGTGGCGCGATCAGATCGATGCGCATGGCGTCGCCGCGATGAAGTCTTCGCACAGCGCCCGCACGTCGGGCTGCCGCAGATAATCCATGTGGCCGCCGTCGACGCGGTACACCGGCCCGCGCCAGCCGACGCGCGAGATCCAGTCGCCGCGGCCCTGCACGCACAGCAGGCGGGCGACGTCCGGTGCCTGTCGCGCGACCGGGCCGTAGGCGAAGACATGCAGACGTGCGCGCAGCGATGCGTCCAGGTGCAGGTTCGCCAGCAGTTCGAGCCCGCAGCTGCCGGCCAGCAGTACGACGGCACCCGCGCCTTCCAGCGTGGAGGCCACCGATACGCGGTAGCGCCCGGTGAATGCGGAACGTCGCGCGCCGACGTAGTCGCCGAGATTGCGCCATGCCGCCAGCGGCAGTGGTACTGCGACGTAACCCGGCTTCGGCGCGGCGTAAGGAAAATTGCAGTCGACGAGTTCGCGACCCGGTGCACGCAGCGCATCGAGAAATCCCTGCTGCTCCGGACTCAGACCGCAACGCGATCGATCGCTGCGTCCGGTCAGAAATGCGATGCGGATGGGCGTGGCGATCTCAGGCGACATGGAAACCGCCATCGGCATGCACGCGATAGCGCCGGCTGCGCCAGCGCACCGTGCGCACGCAGCTCGCATGCAGCAGGTGCAGTGGCTGCAGCAGCTCACTCAGCAGTGACAACAACGGACGCTGCGGCGCGGACACGCCGAGCCGGCGTTGTAGCCACGCGGGCACGGCTGCGCGCAGCATGAGTGCACCGATCACGCAGAGCACGCCGGCGAGCGCGGGCTGCAATGCCAGCGCCACGCCCATCGCCCACAGCAGCAGCGGCGGCAGGCCATGCAGCAGCGTGATCGCAAGGCGCATCCGCGTCGACTGGCGTCGCAGCAGCAGGGTCGCGAACAGCATCCAGCGATGCATCTGGCGCAGGTAGTGCGCCGGACCGTCGATGCTGGTACGCACGCGCACCGGGGCGGCGGTCTGCGCGATGCGGCCGCACTGCGCACGCACCTGGTCGGCCATCGCCAGATCGTCGGCCAATGCGTGCAGCAGCGGTGCGAACCCGCCCAGCGCGCGCAGGCGCGCCGTGCGCAGCGCGTAGCACATGCCGTTGATCGAGACCGGCGGCGCCCACGTCAACGGCGCGAGATAGGTCAGCGCCGCGTTGTCGTTGACGAACTGCGCCAGCAGCCGTCCCGGCAGGCGCTCACCGTCGTCAACATAGCCGGGCAGCGCGGTCGCGATGTCGGCGCTGTCGAGCGCGGCGACCAGACGCGCGAGCGCATCGGCCGACAGCGTGGCGTCGTCGTCGAGCACCAGACACACCGGCGCTTCGACCGCGGCCAGCGCGCGGTCGAGCTTGAAGCTTTTGGGGTTCACGCCGTCGGGCGCGGGCGGATTGAGGTGCACGACGATGGCGGTATGCGGATGCGTGGCCTGCAGCGATGCGATCACAGACTGCGCGTGCGTATCGCCGTCGTCGATGAGCCAGTGGAAGCGTACATCGGGAAGTGCATCGAGCGTCCCGCCCAATACGTCGATCAGCCGCGGATCGCCACCGAGGATCGGCTGCAGCACTGCGACCTCGTGCATCGCGAATGCGGCATCCGACGTTCGCAGCGCTGCCTGCCTGCGGATCTCGCGCGATGCACAGACCGCACGCAACACCAGCAACGCGCCGTATGCGCAGGCGAACACTGCCGCGAGACTCAGGCCGCCCACTGCGCCCGCTGCCAGGCGATGAAATCGTCGATGCCGGTTTCGATCGACACGCTCGGCGGACCGAGATCGGCCAGCATGCGCGCCGGGGCGAAGGTCTTCGAGTACGCGAACACGCCGACGCCGAAGCGCGTCAACGGCGGCTCGCCGCGCAGCCGCAGACCGCGCCACAGCCATTCGGCAACGGTCGCCATGCGCAGCGCGGCGCCGATGCGTACGCGGCGTGTCGGCGCAGGCAGGTCGAGCCGCGCCAGCACGTCGAGCAACAGTGCCTGGATGTCGACCGGCTGCGCGTTGGTCAGGTTGTAGCTGTCGGCAGGACGGTCCATCGTCGCGACGCGCAGCAGGTAGTCCGACAGCGTGTCGATCTGGATCAGATCGCCGACCACGGGCCGGTCCTGTCCGGTGAACAGCGGCAGTGCACCGCGACGCGCGGCTTCGAGAATGCGCGGAAACAGCACCGTGTCACCGACACCGAACACCGCGCGCGGTCGCACGATCACGTGCTCGCCGGGATAGTCGCGCACCAGTTGTTCGCCGGCGTACTTGGTTTCGGCGTAGGTGTTGACGAACTGCGGGCCCACCGGGCTGTCCTCGCGCAGGTCGTATTGATGCGCCTCGCGGTAGAACACCGAACTCGACGACAGATAGATCAGCCGCGGGTTGCCATTGCGACGGCAGAAGTCGATGACGTGCCTGGTCGCGTCGACGTTCTGCGCGATGTACTCGGCGCGCGTGCCCCACGGCGACGAGCGCGCGGCGGCATGGATGACGACATCGGGCCGCACCGGCAGATCGAAGGGCTGGCTGAGATCGCAGCGGATGTAATCCGGCAGGTCGGTCGCACGTCGCCCGGTGCCGGTCAGCTGCAGATCGGCGCGCCCGGCATGGCGACGCAGGAACGCGCCGCCGACGAAGCCGGATGCTCCGGTCACCAGGATGCGCATGCAGGACCTCCGTGCGTCGCCGCGCGATACGTGTCGAGACTGGCCTGGCAATGCGACGGCAGGATCGCGACGTCGGGCGCGGTGACGGCGAGCGTGTGCAGACGTTCGACGGTGCGCACGTAGGCCGCCCAGTCGTGCGTCACCAGTCGCGCTGGCCAGGTCGGCAGGCGTCGTTCGCGGAACGTCAGATGCGACCAGCAGGCATCGGCGCACAGCAGCACCGCGCGGTCCTGCGCATCGCGCAGGCACAGGCCCATCTGCCGCGGCGCGTGGCCCGGCATCGGCACCGCGAACAGGCTGCCGTCGCCGAACAGGTCGACGCCTTCGCTGAGGGTCTCCCACGGCGCCGGCAACGCGCGCGCGACGCCATCGCCGGCATAACGCACGCGCGCATCGAAACCGGTCGGCAGCAAGGCCGGCAGCCAGCCGTTGCGCAGGCCGCGCACGCGCGACATCGCGCGCATCGACTCCAGATCCTCGCGCATGCAGATGAAGCGCGCGTTCGGCAGGTCGCGCAGGCCGGCGATGTGGTCGGCATGGAAATGCGAGACCAGGCACCAGCGGATGTCAGATGGCCGTAAACCGTGGGCGGCGAGCTGTACTTCGAGCCGCTGCGCCTGCGGCAGATCGACGGGGGTCGCCCATCGGTACAGACGCTCGGGGAATCCCGCGGTCGCGTCCATGATATGCGGCGCGTAGCCGGTGTCGTAGAGGATCGCGCCTTCGGTGGGATGCACGATCAACGCGACCATCGACGGGAATGTCACGTTGCCCCAGCGCCCGCCGGCCAGCGTGACGCGCTCGCAGTGGCGGCACTGGCCGACATCGAACAGGGTCAGGTCGACGCGCACGTCAGTACCGCAGCACCGCGCCGCCGACCGACAGGCCGGCACCGGTGCCCAGCAGCAGGCAGGTCTGCCCGCGCTGCATGCGGCCGGCAGCGATCGCATGGTGCAGCGCGTGTGGCAGTGAGGCCGCAACCTGGTTGCCGTGTTCGCCGAGGATGCGCACCGTGCGCGCCTCCGGCAGACGCAGCGCCTGCACGATGCGGTCGAGCCCGCCGCCCGAGGCCTGATGCGGGACGATGCAGTCGAGATCGCCGAGCGCGAGTCCGGCCGATTCGAGCAGACGCGTCAGCAGTCGCGGCAGACGACGGCCGGCCATGCGGAACGTCGCCGGGCCGTCCATCTCGAAGCGGTAGGCATCGCGGTCGTCATTGCGCGGATCACCGGGCGCGATGCGCGTGCCGCCGCCGCGGATGCGGCAGGCATCGGCACCGTCGGCAAAGGTTTCCATGCGCCAGGCCAGCAACGCCGAATCCTCACCGGGCGCGGCGGCACCGAGCACGACGGCCGCGGCGCCATCGCCGAACAGTGGCGCGGTGACCGGATCGTCGGCGCGCAGGCCGCGCGACGGGACTTCACTGGCGACGACCAGCACGCGCCGGTAGCGGCCGGCTGCGATCGATGCATGGATCAGATCCAGCGCGACCAGGAAGCCCAGGCAGGTCGCATTGATGTCGAAGGCCGGAATGCCGGAGCCGCCGAGTCCCAGCGCGCGTTGCACCAGCGCGGCCTGGCAGGGAATCGGCTGCTCCATGACCGCGCAGGTCGAGACGATCGCATCGAGCGCACTGCCCTCGATGCCGGCCGCCTGCAGCGCGGCCTCGGCCGCGCGCGCCGCCATCCAGGATGCGGTTTCGTCGTCAGCAGCGACGCCGCGCATCGCGACACCCGTGGCGGCTTCGCTGCTGCCCGGCGTGAGGCCCAGACGCGCATCGAACGCCGTCGACGCCACGCGCTGCGCCGGGTGATGGCAGCCGCTGCCGAGGATGCGCAGGCCCGCAGGCGCGTCCATCAGCCGGGCGCGTCCGCGTCGAGTCCGTCCACCCGCTCGAATACCGTGTCGCGGTCCGCGTGCGCGTCCCACAGCTGCGCGAGCGGCGTGCCGTCGACGGGATGTTTCCAGTCCGGCGCGATCTCCGCCGCGGGCCGCAGCACGAAGGCGTGGCGCAGCTCGTCGCGCGGAATGCGCAGATGCGCCGCGCCGCTCAGCACTGCGTCGTCGAACAGCACGATGTCGATGTCGAGCGTGCGGTCGCTGTAGCGCGGACCGCTGCGATCACGCCCGTGCGCGTCCTCGAGCGCGTGCAGCCAGTCGTTCAATGCGACGGGCGCGAGATCGGTGCGGAGCGTCGCGGCCGCATTGAGAAAGTCCGGGCCCGTATAGCCGACCGCCGGAAAACGGTAGACCGGCGACACCACCACGTCGTCGAAGCGCGCCCGCAACGCGGCGATCGCCGCGCGCAGGTGGAACTCGGGTTCGACGTTGCTGCCAAGGCTGAGCAGGGCGATGGGCATGGCGCGCTCCGGTGGGGGCGCCATGATCGCCGATTGCCCCGCGTCCGCGCGAGGCGTGGCGCTTGGGTCAACCGGCGTCGGGGGCAGGCAGCGACGCGCCGGGATTCGGCACAGGGCCCTGTGCACCCGCCGTTCCGCCCTCTTCATCGAGCCGGCGCACATTGACGTCGACCGGTGCGTCGCTGTGCGCCTGGAACACGCGCAGTCCGAACTCGGGCAGGATCGCCAGCAGGTGGTCGAAGATATCCGACTGGATGCCCTCGTAGACCGCCCACGCGGTGTTCGAGGTGAACGCATAGACCTCCAGCGGCAGGCCCGTCTCGGTGGGCTGCAGCTGGCGCACCAGCAGGGTCAGTTCCTGGTGGATGCCGGGATGCTGGCGCAGATACTGCTCGACATAGGCGCGGAACGTGCCGAGGTTGGTCACCCGGCGCGCGTTGACCGTATCGGCGCCGTCGAGGCGCGCATTCCAGTCGTCGAGCTCGCGGTGCTTCTGCTCGAGATAGCCGTCAAGGATCCGGAAGCGATGCAGACGCTGCACGTCTTCGCGATCGAGGAAGCGCACGCTGCGCTGGTCGAGGTACAGCGCGCGCTTGATCCGGCGTCCACCGCCCTCGCTCATCTGCCGCCAGTTCTTGAACGAGTCGCTGACCAGCTTCTTGGTCGGCACCGTGGTCACGGTGCGGTCGAAATTCTGCACGGTGACCGTGTGCAGGGCGATGTCGATAACGTCGCCGTCGGCGTTCTGGCCCGGCATCTCGATCCAGTCGCCCACGCGCACCCGCCCGTCGTTGCTGATCTGCACGCTGGCGACCAGCGACAGGATGGTGTCCTGAAAGATCAGCATCAGCACCGCGGTCATCGCGCCAAGGCCGGTGATGATGTGCAGGAACTCGGCGCCGATCAGGGTCGCAACGACCGAGATGCCGACCAGCACGAACATGATGATCTTGACGACCTGGAAGTAGCCCTTGATCGGTTTGTTGCGCGCGTCCGGTCGACGCTCGTAACCGCGGTTGATCGCGTCCAGCGCCTTGGAGACCGACAGTGCGATCGTCACCACCACGAACACCTGGCACAGCGCCTTGACGACGGTCACCAGTTGCGGCGGCAGGTCGGGCACCACCGAGATGCCCGCCGAGATCACCAGCGCCGGCACCACGTTGGCCAGCCGCGGAATGATCTGCAGGCGGACCTCATGGTCGTGCTCGGCGCCGCCGAGCGGCGTGCGCATCAGGATCCGCTTCAGGCCCCGCACCAGCACGCGCTTGGTGACGAAGTTCGCCAGCCACGCCAGCAGCAACAGCGCGCACAGCACCGTGACGGTATAGGCCCAGGGATACGGGGCGAGGATGTCCTGGAGCTGTTCGAGTCGAAGCTGCATCGTGCGGGGGTCTCCTGGTCGTGCGCTTCGAAAAGCGCGACGCCAGACCCCGCGTGCATCAGGCCTGGCGCGTACGTTCGATATGGACGCCGACCGCGCGTGCACCTCGCACCGCACCCGGCTTGCTGAGCTTCAATCGTACCCGCTCGACCTTGAACTCCTCGATCACGATCGCCGCGCAGCGCTCGGCGAGCGTCTCGACGAGACCGAATTCGGATGCCGTCACGTAGTCGATCAGCCGCTTGCTGACGGCCTTGTAGTTCAGCGTGTCGTGGATATCGTCGCTGGCCGCGGGCACGCGGTTGTCGAACGCCATCTCGACATCGAACACCAGCGGCTGGCGGATGCGCCGCTCCCAGTCGTAGATGCCGATCAGCGCCTCGATCTCGAGGCCTTCGATGAAGACGTGGTCCATGGCGATCGGCCCGTTGCGGAAAGCGCGCAGCTTAGCGGCAGCGACGCGGACGCGTCGCGGACTCTCTCAGGCTGCTGCCACCGGCGGCAGCGACGCCATGTCCCAGCGCGGCGCCACGTGCACCGCCGCGTCGCCGTGCTGCCCGGCCTCGAGACGCAGGGCGCCGGCGAAGGCGATCATCGCGCCATTGTCGGTGCACAGCGCCGGCCGCGGGAAACAGACGCGGCCGCCACGTCGCTGCGCGTCGCTCCGCAGCTTCTCGCGCAGGCGCGTGTTCGCGCCGACACCGCCGGCGACGATCAGGGTGTCGAAGCCCGTGGCATCCAGCGCGCGTGCGCACTTGATCGCCAGCGTGTCGACCACCGCGTCCTCGAAGCCACGCGCGATGTCGGCTTTCGTGGTGTCGGCCTGGTCGCTGCCCTGCCAGGCCAGCAGCACCTGGGTCTTGAGCCCGCTGAAGCTGAAATCCAGACCCGGGCGCGTGGTCATCGGCCGCGGGAACTTGAACACGCCGGGCGTGCCGTGCTGCGCCAGCGCCGCCAGCTGCGGACCGCCGGGATACGGCAGACCCATCATCTTGGCGGTCTTGTCGAAGGCTTCGCCGGCGGCGTCGTCGAGCGTCTCGCCGAGCAGGCGATAGCTGCCGATCGCGTCGACAGCGACCAGCTGCGTGTGCCCACCCGACACCAGCAATGCGACGAACGGTGCGACCGGCGGATCGTCTTCCATCAGCGGCGCCAGCAGATGGCCTTCCATGTGGTGCACGCCGATTGCTGGCACATCGAGCCCCCAGGCCAGCGCGCGCGCAACGCCGGCGCCGACCAGCAGCGCGCCGACCAGACCGGGACCGGCGGTGTAGGCCACGCCATCGATGTCGCCGGTCGACAGGCCGGCTTCGTCCAGCGTCTGCCGTACCAGCGGCAGCAGTTTGCGCACGTGGTCGCGACTGGCGAGTTCGGGCACCACGCCGCCGTATTCGGCGTGCAGGGCGATCTGGCTGTACACCGCATGCGCGCGCAGACCGTCGCCGCCGCCGATCGCGGTGTCGTAGACGGCGACGCCGGTTTCGTCGCAGGAGGTTTCGATGCCGAGGACTTTCATTGCGGGGACTGCCGGGGAAGCGGAGGGGACGATACGGGTCGGACACGCGGCCGGGCGCCCGGTCCGGGCGCGGTCGATCCGGTGGCTTGCGCCTGCCGTCGGGTCGCGGCTATGATACGCGGCTCGCCGGGGGCCCATGCCTGGCGGATTCCGAATTCGCAAGATTCCGATCCGGCCACAGACGGCCGGGTATCCAGATCCCCGGAGATTCCATGCCAAGCGTCAAAGTCCGCGAAAACGAACCCTTCGAGTTTGCGCTGCGTCGTTTCAAGCGCACCTGCGAAAAGGCAGGCGTGCTCGCTGAAACCCGCAAGCGCGAGTTCTACGAGAAGCCGACCCAGGAGCGCAAGCGCAAGGCCGCTGCCGCTGTGAAGCGTCAGTCGCGCCGCGTGTCGCGCGATGTCACCAAGCGCAAGCGCCTGTACTGATCGGCGCGGCCGGATTCCATCCGGCCTGATCGTTTGATGACGCAAGAAGCCGGCAGCGCCCTGCGCCGCCGGCTTTTTGTCGTCTCCATTCCGCCCCGCAGCCCGCGTGTCCGCATGACCCGCGCCCTGCTCAACCGCACAACGAGACCACCATGCCCCTGAAGCAGCAACTCACCGAAGACATGAAGGCCGCGATGAAGAGCGGCGACAAGCACGCGCTGGGCGTGATCCGGCTGATGCTGGCGGCGATCAAGCAGCGCGAAGTCGACGAACGCATCGAACTCGACGATGCCGCCGTGCTGGCGGTGCTGGAGAAGATGGTCAAGCAGCGCCGCGATTCGGTCAGCCAGTTCGAGGCCGCGAACCGCGAAGACCTGGCCCAGATCGAGCGCGAGGAGATCGTCATCATCGAGCGGTACCTGCCCGAGAAGCTTGGCGAAGACGAGATCCTGGCCGCGATCGCCAGCGCCAGGGCCGAAACCGGCGCGACCAGCCCGGCCGACATCGGCAAGCTGATGGGTGTGCTCAAGCCGATGCTGGCCGGCAAGGCCGACATGGGCCTGGTGTCACGCCTGGTGAAGCAGTCGCTGGGGTGATGGCTGCCGCGACTGCCTGCGCCTGATGCGCCACGTCGCTGCACCCACTCGCGAAACCCGCGCTGAAACGCAGGTCGTCACGCGCTGCTACGCCGCCGCGCATAAGGTGACGGCAACGCCGCAAGGGGCGCCCGCGTCCCGGCCCCTGGGACCGCTGCACGCATGACGACATCACCGCAGGACCTGCCCGACCCCGACGCGCCCGTTCGCCACACGCGGTGGGGCCGCCTGCGCACCCGCCTCGACAACGGCGTGGCGAAAGTCGAGGACAGCCTGCCGGCCTCGCTGATCAAGCGCTTCGTCGATGCCGACCTGCTGACCCAGGCGGCCTCGCTGTCGTTCTATACGCTGATCTCGCTGGCGCCACTGCTGATCCTGGTGCTGTGGATCACCGCGTCGCTGTATCCCTCGGCCCAGGAAGCCCTGCTCGAACAGATCGGCGAACTCGCCGGCGAAGGCGCGATGACCGTCGCCACGACGGTCATCCAGAACGCCAACGCACAACCCGACGTCGGCTCGCTGGCCGGCATCTGGAGCACGCTGCTGCTGTTCGTCGGCGCCACCGTCGTGTTCGCGCAGCTGCAGGGCACGTTGAACCTGATCTTCCGCACCGATGGCGACCGCGTCCCCGGTGGCCTGGTGGCGTTCCTGCGCAAGCGCGTGTTCTCGGCCGGCGTGGTGTTCGCGCTGGGCTTCCTGGTGCTGGTGTCGACACTGATGACGACCGCGGTGGAAGTGATCTTCGCCCACGTGCCGTCGATCCTGCCCGTCATCGGCAACATCCTGATGCTGGTGCTGTACTCGCTGGCATTCGCCCTGCTCTACCACTACCTGCCCGACCGCCGTGTGCGCTGGCGTCAGGCGCTGTTCGGCGGCGTGGTGACCTCCGTGCTGTTCGTGATCGGCCGCTGGGGTATCGGCCTGTACATCACCCACGCCGCGCCCGGCAGCGCCTATGGCTCCTTCGGCACTCTGGTGATCCTGCTGATCTGGATGTATTACGCGGCGACGATCTTCTTCGTCGGCGCGTTGATCACCGCCGTCATCGACGAGCGCCTGCGCCGCGCCTCGGTCGACCGCGCCCTGCAGAAGCGCGCCGAACGCCAGGCCGCCGCGCTCGCGAAGCAGCCGCCCCCTGCCATCTGAAAGCAGCGCGCCGGATGCGGCGATCCGCGCGCCGCGTGGCATCCTAGCGTCCGCATGATCCGCGTCGCCCCCACTCCGTCCCGCCCGCCCCGCGTCCGCCTTGCGGCGGCGTGCGCATGCCTGCCCGGGACACGCTGATGGCACGCATCCCCGACGCCTTCATCGACGACCTGCTGGCGCGTACCGACATCGTCGAAGTCATCAATGCGCGCGTGCCGCTCAAACGTCAGGGCAAGGAATATTCGTCGCGCTGCCCGTTCCACGACGAGCGCTCGGCGAGTTTCACCGTGTCGCCGACCAAGCAGTTCTATCACTGCTTCGGTTGCGGGGCGCACGGCACCGCGATCAGCTTCCTGATGAATTACGACCGCCTCGAGTTCCTCGATGCGGTCGACGAGCTGGCCAAGCGCGCCGGCATGGAGATCCCGCGCGACACCCAGCAGCGCGAGGCGCGGCCCGACAGCGCGCCGATGTACGACGCGCTCGATGCCGCCTCGCGCTTCTTCGTCCGCGAACTCACCGGCAACGACGCAGCGCGCAGCTATCTCGACGGCCGCGGCGTCGACGCTTCGATTCGCGAGCAGTTCGCGATCGGTTACGCGCCCGACGGCTTCTCCGCGCTCAAGGATGCGCTGGGCAAGGACGATGCGCGCCGCATCGCGGTGCTGGAGAAGGTGGGTCTGCTGTCGAAGAACGATCGCGGCCACAGCTACGACAAGTTCCGCGACCGGGTGATCTTCCCGATCCACGACCGCCGCGGCCGCGTGATCGCATTCGGCGGCCGCGTGCTCAAGCCCGAGGATTCGCCCAAGTACCTCAACTCGCCCGAGACGCCGCTGTTCCACAAGGGTCGCGAACTCTACGGCCTGTGGCAGGTGCGTCAGGCCAACCAGAAGATCGAACGGCTGGTCGTGGTCGAGGGCTACATGGACGTGGTGTCGCTGTTCCAGTTCGGCGTGCCGCAGGCCGTGGCCACGCTGGGCACGGCCACCACGCCCGACCACGCGGAACTGCTGTTCCGCAACGCGCCCGACGTGTTCTTCTGCTTCGACGGCGATGCCGCCGGCCGCCGCGCCGCGACGCGCGCGATGGAATCGGTGTTGCCGCGCATGCGCGATGGCCGCCAGGCGTTCTTCCTGTTCCTGCCCGACGGCGAAGATCCCGACACCATCGTGCGCACCGAGGGCGCGCCCGGTTTCGAGGCCCGCCTGGGCCAGGCGACCCCGCTGTCGACGTTCTTCTTCGACACGCTGGGCGAAGGCATCAACCTGTCGACGCTGGACGGCAAGGCCCGGCTGGCCGAACGCGCCAAGCCGATGCTCGCGCAGATTCCGGATGGCGCCTTCGCCGACCTGATGCGTCAACGCCTGAGCGAGCTCACCGGCATCGGTGGCGCGTCGACGCAGGCCCAGCAGGCCGCACCGCGCCGCATGCTGCGCGGCGGTCGCGGCGCACCACCACCCAAGCGCAGCGTGGTGCGGCACGCCATCGCCCTGCTGCTGCAGAAGCCTGGCCTGGCCGCACACCTGCCGCCGCCCTACCCCTTCGTCGCCCTGCGCCAGCCCGGCATCGAACTGCTGACCGAACTGATCGCGATCGGCAGCGTCCGACCGGACATCACCACAGGCGTGCTGCTGTCACAGTTCGAGGAACGCGAGGAAGCACCGGCCCTGCGCAAGCTCGCGACGCAGGATCTCGCCGGCGACGAGGCCTCGTGGGAACAGGAGCTGCGCGATGCGATCGAGCAGCTCGACCGCCAGGTGCTGCAGCAGCGCATCGACGACCTGCTGGGCCAGCAGCGCGAGGGCACGCTCGACGCCGCGGGCAAGCAGGCGCTGCGCGAATTGCTGCTCCAGCGCGCGCGCTGATCGGGAATCCGAGCGCTTTCAGATACATAGCGCTTACGTTCCGGTGACGGTTCCTTAACCTTCACGCTGGTCTGATCCCCCGCGGGGGATCGACCGGTCTGAAGTGGCGCCATTGCGTCAGGTCGACCTGTCCGTCCAGCACCGAGTGTCCGCCGAGTCCGCGTAGACGGCTCCGGCGCGGTGCCCCCGTTCTTTTCCTTCCCCGACAGGTCGTCACCATGATCCGATCCACCCGTCTTCCGTCCGTACGCCCCGGCACCGGTCTCGTCCTCTCCGCCGCGCTGCTGCTCGGTGCCTGCGCGAAGATCGACGCGCCTCCGCCGCTGGCCAAGCCACTGCATATCGATCTCACCGCGCCGGTCGCCGAGCAGGTCGATCTCGCCTGGCCACAGGCGAATGGCGTCCTCGCCACCGAACACAGCATCGCCCAGTCGCGCAATGTCACCCTGCGCCTGCCCAACGGCCAGCAGATCGTCGTGCCAGCCGACCGCGTGGTGTTCAAGCAGGACGGCGGCATGCTCAGTGGCGTGAACATCCAGCCAGGCGGCGGCGCGCTCGACCATCCCGATGCGGTCGCGCGGACCCGGCAACTGCTGGAAGACAACCGCCTGCTCAACCCGACGCTGGCCCGCACCCTCGACGGCTGGACCACCGGCACCGATGCCCGGCAGACCGCGCGCGTGACCATCCGCGATGTCGACGTGCAGGTCGCACTGACGCCCGGCAACAAGGCCGGTTGGCAGGCCACGCTGGACTTCGAGCCACGCGCCTGCGAAATGCCGGCCGGCCTCGATGGCGACCCGGAGGCCTGCTTGGTCGCCACGCCGACCCAGGCTGTCGTCGCCGGCGGCTGAGGTGCGCGCCCGGGACCATGTCGTGCGCAGCGGCGTGGTCTCCGGCATCCACGGCCGCCTTTGCCGCGCTCGAAGCGGTGGCCGAAGTGCTGGCGTCGGCGGATGTGGAGGCCGTGGTCACCTCGTCGTCTGCACATTTCGCAGCGCCTCCCCCGACGGACGCTTCGCGCTCGATCCCGACAGCCTTGGACTACAGCCATTCCGCGGGACACGCGACGTGCCTACGTCAATGAGGCCGTAACACCCGGCGGGCGCGTTACGCCGTGCCGAGGATGCGTGGCATGCCGCCCTGCACACGGTGGCCGGCGATTTCGCGACGATGGCACGTCTCGCCGAACGCCACGATGCGCCCGACTGGGCCCATGCACTGCGCATCGGCCGAGCACCCGACCGGCCATGTGCGACGCGTCGGCACCCGACCTTGCGAAAGACGATGTGCACTGGCGATCTCCCGGCGTAGGATGCGCGGAGATCCGCCGGACGACAGCGGATCGAACCCGGCCCGGAACCTGCGTTCCGTCGCCGCCCGATGTGCCACCAGCGGAGTACGACGATGGCCAAGAGCCTCGACAAGAAGAAAGAGACCAAGAAGAAACCGGTCAAAACCCTGAAGGAAAAGCGTGCCGACAAGGCCGCGAAGAAGACCTGAGGCCGGTGCGTACCGGCGGGCATGCCCGCCGGCGGACGGCAGCGCGGTTCAGCCCACGCGCTGCCAGTCGAGCCCACCCGTGACGGCACCTGCGACGGGCAGCCATGGCATCAGCCAGTGGTCGACCAGCAGGAACGCGAACAGGGCCATCAGGTAGACGACCGAGTAGTTGAACATCCGCATCGGGAAGAAGTCGTCCGGCGGATCGAACAAGCGCCACGCGTACCACAGGAACACCAGGCCCAGCACGACCGCGCCGCCGAGATAGAACAGGCCGCTCATGCCGATCGCGGTCGGCAGCAGCGTCACCAGCATCAGCAGCACCGTGTAGACCAGGATCTGCCAGCGCGTGTACGCCACGCCGTGCGTGACCGGCAGCATCGGTACCAGTGCGCGTGCGTAATCCTCGCGGCGGAAGATCGCCAACGCCCAGAAGTGCGGCGGCGTCCACACGAAGATGATCAGCACCAGCAGCAATGCGTGGGCCCAGTCCCATTGGCCCTGCATGTTGGTCACCGCGGCCCAGCCCAGCAACGGCGGCGCCGCACCGGCGATGCCGCCGATGACGATGTTCTGCGGCGTCGCGCGCTTGAGCCAGCCGGTGTAGATCACCGCGTAACCGATCAGCGAAGCGAAGGTGAGCAGCGCGGTCAGCATGTTGACCAGCAGCACCAGGATCGCCATCGACAGTGCGCCCAGCCCCAGCGCGAACACCAGCACCTGGACCGGACGCAGCGCGCCGGTCGCCAGCGGCCGATGCGCGGTGCGCGCCATGACCTTGTCGATGCGCTGGTCGATCAGATGGTTGATCGCTGCCGCCGAAGCCGCCGCCAGCCAGATGCCGAGCAGGCCGAACACCGTTTCCTTCCACGGCGGCAGGCCGGGGACGGCGAGGAACATGCCGACCAGGGCGGTGAACACGATCAGCGCGACCACGCGCGGCTTGGTCAGCGTCCAGTACTCGCGTGCCTTGAGCGCCATCAGTCAGGCCGCCTCAGGCGCGCGAGCAGCGACACCAGCACGAACAGCAACAGCGCAGCGCCGCCGTTGTGCAGCACCGCCACCGGCAACGGCAGCGCCAGCTTGACGTTGAGGATGCCCAGCGCGACCTGCGCGCAGGTCAGCAGCACCAGCGTGACCGCCCAGCTGCGCAGGCCCGGCGTACGCAACAGGCGCACCGCGAATGCGATCAGATACGCGAACACGCCGATCGCCATGACCCGGTGCGCGAGCTGGATGGCGACGCGTGCCGCACCGTCGAGCACGCCCCCCTCGTAGTCCACGCCCACGCCGCGCCACAGCACGAAGCCTTCGCGGAAGTCGGCCTGCGGCCACCACTCGCCCACGCACTTCGGGAAATCGACGTAATGGTGCGCGTCGGTGACCCAGCCGCCGGCCCCGCAGGCGAGCGCCGCGTAGTTCGCGCTGACCCAGCCGCCGAGCGCGATCTGCACGCCGACGAATGCGATCGCGCCGAGCGTCCAGCGCCGCAACGTCGAGGCATCGACCAGCACGATCGGCTGCACCGTCGCGCGCCACGCCATCCACAGCAGCAGCGAGAACGTCAGCATGCCGCCGAGCAGATGGCCCATGACGATCACCGGCTTGAGCAGCATGGTGACCGTCCACTTGCCGAGCAGCGCCTGGAAGATCACCACCGCCAGCGTCAACGCCGCGGCGCGCGCGAGATCGATGTTGGACCAGCGCAGCGCGGCGATCAGCAGCAGCGCTTCGCCGAGCGCGGCGATGCCCAGCGCGGCCATCACATGCCCCTGCATGTACAGCGGGATCGCCAGCGCGACCAGCAGCGAGGCGCCGACGATCTGCAGCACGCCGAATCGGCGTTTGCGCGCGGCCAGCAGCGCGAGCACCAGCACCAGCACGCCCAGCGTCGCCGCCAGATGGCGATGCACCTGCTCGCGCCAGGCCTTGTGCGATTCGAACTCGCGGATCGCGGTCGCGGCGTGATCGACGACTTCGCTCGCGGCCTGCGGCCACGCGGCGCGGCCGTAGCAGGTCGGCCAGTCCGGGCAGCTCAGGCCGGCATCGGACAGACGCACGAACGCGCCGAACACGATCACGCACAGCGTCAACGCGGTCGCCAGCCACGCGATGCGGTGGAAATGCTTGTAGGTCGCCGGGCGGAACGACGTCGCGCGCGCGGAAGGCGTGTGGGTCATCACTTGAGTTTCAGCAGCTTGGCCATGTCGCTGCGCAGGTCGCCCGGATCGAAGCCCGGGGCATAGCGCAGGATGACGAACCCGTTCGGGTCCACGACATAGGCGGGGACGCCATTGTCCGCCTCGCCGGGCCCGCCGTCGACGCGCGGCAGCGAGATGCGCAGGCTCGGGTCAGCTTCGACCACACGCCAGGCGCTGTTGCGAACGGCGCCGTCCGGCACCGTTCCGGCCCACAAGATGTCGACATGATCGGCATTCCGGCCGAACAGTTGCCAGACCAGATCCAGCTGCTGCGACAATTGGACGCAGGCCTGTGCGCAGTCGATCGGGGGCGCGACGAGAATGCGCCAGCGCCGTTCGGCCGGGTGCCAGTCGTAGCGGTCACCGTCGACCAGCTGCAGCGGATGCGTGCGCAGGTCGGCCGGCGGATCGAGCAGTTCGCCCTTGTTCTGCATGCCCGACGGACGCCAGCCCGAAAAGCGCAGCGCGCCCGCGACGACCGCGCTGCCGAGGAACAGCACGACGATCAGGACCAGCAACGCGCGATTGCGGTTGCGCTGTGCGGATGGCAGCACCTGCCCGGACGGAATCTGGTTCATCGACGGCGGTTCCGGAACGTGAGCACGAGGGCGATGGCGAGCACTGCGAGGGCCAACCCGAACCACTGCACCGCGTAACCGAGGTGCTTGTCGGGCGTGAGCGTATTGGGCAGGACGTCGAGATCGCGGAGGTAACCGACATCGAGCGCCGGATCGAGCCGCAGCACGCGTGGCGGCAAGGCCGGCAGCCCCGCTTCGGCCGCGATCGCCGCGATGTCGATGCGGGTCATCAGCACCGCGTCGCCGGGTGCGAGCGCCGGACCGAGCGCGAGACCGGGCGATGGCGGCGGTGCGAGCAGGCCGCGCAATACCAGATCGCGATCCAGCAGGTCTTCGCCACGGACGATGGCGGCATCGGGCAGACGGGTCGCCCGGTCGACGAGCGCCGTCCAGCCGAGATCGACCAGCAACGGCGGCGCGTCATGGGGCGCGAACAGCCGGTAGATCCGCAGACCCGGCACACCAGCCTGGATCTGGTTGTCGAGCACGAAGGCCGGGCCGTCGACGAAGCGGCCGGAGCCGCCGCTCCAGTCGTAGCCACGGGCGCGCGCGGCATCGCCGGCAGCGGACAGGGGCACGGGCGCGCGGGCCTCGAGCGTCGCCGCGACCGCATCGAGCATCGCCTGCTTCTGGCTCATCCGTGACAGCTGCCACTGGCCCAGCGAGACGAAGGCCGCGATCGCCAGCACCGCCAGCGTCCAGCCGATGACCCGGGTGCGACGCAGACTCATGCGTGGCCCCCCACAGGCTGCGATACTCCCCCCATACACCCAGTGTTCCGGAGCCTGCGATGGTGATGAACGATTCGCTGAAATTGCTGCTGATCATCGGCTTCGTGCTGCTGATCCTGTGGAACCTGGGCAGCGCGCTGTACTACATGATGACCGACAAGGGCACGACCGACCGCACGGTGAAAGCGCTCACGCGCCGCATCGGCCTGTCGGTCGGACTGATCGCGCTGGTGCTGCTGGCGATCTGGATGGGCTGGATCAAGCCGCACGGGGTGTACAGCTGAGGCCGCAGATCCCGGGCGGCGACGCTCGGGACAAGGGAGTCGGGTTCCGGTAACGCAGCGGCCCGCAGGTCGTTCTGAATTCCCAGCCCCGGCGTCCAGCGGACGAATGTCCGTTAATTCCCGATCCCTGACCTCAAACCACATAGACGAACAAGAAGAGAATCAGCCAGACCACGTCCACGAAGTGCCAGTACCAGGCAACGGCTTCGAACGCGAAATGGTTCTCCTTGGTGAAGTGACCGCGATAACAGCGCAGCCAGATCACGATCAGCATGATCGTGCCGAGCGTCACGTGCGCACCGTGGAAGCCGGTCAGCATGAAGAACGTCGAGCCGTAGATACCCGACCCCATCGTCAGGTTGAGATCACGGTAGGCGTGGACGTATTCCTCGATCTGGAAGAACAGGAACACGCAGCCGAGCAGGATCGTCGCGCCGAGGAACACCAGCAGCTGGGTGCGGTGCGCAGCGCGCAGCGCGTGGTGGGCGATGGTGATGGTGATGCCAGAGGCCAGCAGGATCAGCGTATTGAGCAGCGGCAGGCCCCAGGCCGGAATCGTCTGGAACACGCCACCGACATCGCCCGGACCGGCCGACGGCCACGCCGCGCTGTAGCCGTCCCACAGCACCGCATTGGTCATCGCGCCGGAGCCTTCGCCGCCCAGCCACGGCAGCGACAGCGTGCGCGCGTAGAACAGCGCGCCGAAGAACGCGGCGAAGAACATGATCTCCGAGAAGATGAACCACACCATCCCCATGCGGAAGGACAGGTCGACCTGCTTGTTGTAATAGCCCGACACCGATTCGAGCACCACGTCGGCGAACCACTTGAACAGGATCATCGCCAGCACCGCGATGCCGACGAAGAACATCGGACGCCCCCAGCTGGCCTCGTTGAACCAGCTGGCCAGGCCCAGCATCGTGACGAACAGCGCGACCGAGGCGAACACCGGCCATTTGCTGTCGTGGGGCACGAAATAGAGGTCGGGGTCCTGCTCGGGCTTGGCGTGGGCCATGGCGGTGTCCGGATCGTCGAATGCGTGGTGGCGGAAGGCGTGGTGCGGGCTCAGGGCGCCGCGGCCACACCGGGATTGCCGCGTGCCGGCGCCGCATGGGCGGTCAGACGCGAGGTGAGGACATCGTTCTTGAAGAAGGTGTAGCTCAGCGTGACCGTGTTGACGTCCTTCGGCAACGACGGGTCGATGATGAAGCGCACCGGCATGTCGCGCGTCTCACCGGCCTGCAGCGTCTGCGCGGTGAAGCAGAAGCATTCGGTCTTCTGGAAGAAGCCCGACGCGCGTGCCGGCGCCACCGACGGCGTGGCGCTGCCGACGACCGGCGCGGTGCTGTCGTTGTGCGCGTAGTACGTGGTCTCGTACTGCTCGCCCACGCGCACACGCATGCGGGTTTCGTTGGGACGGAACGACCACGGCAGACGCGAGTTCACGGTCGCGTCGAACTCCACGGTCACCCAGCGCTCGGCCGGCGTCGCGCTGGTCGCCGGCGCGGCGACCGCGCTGTTTTCCAGACGGATGCCGAACACCTTCTCGCAGGCGATGCGGTACAGCGGCACCAGCGAAAACGTGAACGCGAACGCGACGATCGAGATGCCGACCAGCTTGCCGATGCCGAAGGTCTTCGACTTCGGCCGGGTGTCGACCCGTTCGTCCACGCGCTCCTCCGTCGGCTGCACGTCGTCGCTCATGACAGCAGCACGCCGCGGGCGATGAAGCCGATGTAGACCACCGCCGCGATCACCGCGACGATCACCGCGGTGCGCCGCGCACGGCGGCGGCGGGCGACGATATCGGCATCGGAATCGGGCGTGGTCATCGCAATGCGCATCAGTGGCTGATGTCGTCGTGGGCCAGATCACCCGGCTTGAGCACCGGCGGCTTGGCGAAGGTGTGATGCGGGGCCGGCGACGGCACCGTCCACTCCAGACCGCGGGCGCCTTCCCACGCACGCGCCGCCGCGGGCGCGCCACGCAGCTTCGAGTGCAGCAGGATCGCGAACATCAGGAAGGGCGTGGCGAACATGCCGAACGCGCCGATCGAGCTGATCAGGTTCCAGTCCGCGAACACGACGTTGTAATCGGGAATACGGCGCGGCATGCCGGCCAGGCCGAGGAAGTGCTGCGGGAAGAACAGCAGGTTGACGAAGATGATCGTCCACCAGAAATGCACCTTCGCCCAGAACTCGCTGTACATCCGCCCGGTCCACTTCGGCCACCAGTAATACGTGGCCGCGATGATCGAGAACAGCGCGCCGGTCACCAGCACGTAGTGGAAGTGCGCGACCACGAAATAGGTGTCGTGGTACTGGAAGTCGGCCGGCACGATCGCGAGCATCAGGCCCGAGAAACCGCCGATGGTGAACAGGATCACGAAGGCGATCGCCCACAGCATCGGCGCCTCGAACGTCATCGCGCCGCGCCACATCGTGGAGACCCAGTTGAACACCTTCACGCCGGTCGGGATCGAGATCAGCATCGTGGCGAACATGAAGTAGATCTCACCGCCCAGCGGCATGCCCACGGTGAACATGTGGTGGGCCCAGACGATGAAGCTCAGGAACGCGATCGCCGCCGTCGCGTAGACCATCGCCTGGTATCCGAACAGCGGCTTGCGGCTGAAGGTCGGGATGATCTCCGAAGCGATGCCGAACGCCGGCAGGATCATGATGTAGACCTCGGGATGCCCGAAGAACCAGAAGATGTGCTGGTACATCACCGGGTCGCCGCCGCCGGCGGCGTTGAAGAACGAGGTCATGAAGAACTTGTCGGTCAGCAGCATCGTGACCGCGCCGGCCAGTACCGGCATCACCGCGATCAGCAGGAACGCGGTGATCAGCCAGGTCCAGCAGAAGATCGGCATCTTCAACAGGTCCACGCCCGGGGCGCGCATGTTGAGGATGGTGGCGATGACGTTGATCGCACCCATGATCGAGCTGATGCCCATCATGTGGATGGCGAAGATCGTCAGCGACACGCTGCTGCCGCCCTGCAGCGACAGCGGCGGATACAGCGTCCAGCCGCCGGCCGGACCACCGCCGGGCAGGAACAGCGTCATCAGCAGCAGGGTGAACGCGAACGGCAGGATCCAGAACGACCAGTTGTTCATCCGCGGCAGCGCCATGTCCGGCGCGCCGATCTGCAGCGGGATCATCCAGTTCGCCAGGCCCACGAAGGCCGGCATCACACCGCCGAAGATCATCACCAGCGCGTGCATGGTGGTCATCTGGTTGAAGAACTGCGGGCTGACGTGCTGCAGGCCCGGTGCGGCGAGCTCGGTGCGGATGATCACGCTCATCGCCGCGCCGATGATGAACATCAGGAAGGAGAACAGCAGGTACAGCGTGCCGATGTCCTTGTGGTTCGTGGAGAAGAACCAGCGCTGGACGAAACCCTGTTGGTGGCCGTGGTGATCGTCGTGGTGCGCGTCAGCGGTGGCGGTATGCGTCGTCGACATGTGCGTGTGTGCCTCGATCGATCAGCCGGCCGCGGGCGCGGCAGGGGCGGACGGGGACTGCGTGGCGGAGGCGGCAGCCTCGGCGGGCGCGGCGTCAGGCGACGGTGCGGGTGCGGCGTCGGCGGGTCCGGGTTCGCCCGGCACGGGAATGGCCGGCGCGTTCTTCGCCTTCTCGGCGGCGAGCCAGATGTCGAATTCCTCCGGCGGCACGGCGCGCACGACGATCGGCATGAAGCCGTGGTCCTTGCCGCACAGTTCCGCGCACTGGCCGCGGTAGACACCCGGCTCGAGGATTTCGGTCCAGGCCTCGTTGACCAGACCCGGAATCGCGTCCTGCTTCCAGCCGAAGGCCGGCACCCACCAGGAATGGATCACGTCGTCGGCGGTCACGACGAAGCGGATCTTGGTGTTGGTGGGCAGCACCAGCTGGTTGTCGACGTCGAGCAGGTAGTGGCCGTGGGCATCGAGCTCGGCGCGCGTGGTGCCGCGGCTCTGGCGCAGGCGGTCGCTCTCGCGGTCGAGGCGGCTGGTCAGCACCACGTCCTCGCCCATGTACTCGTATTTCCACATCCACTGCACGCCGGTGACCTTGACGGTCATCGCCGCGTCGCGGGTGTCGTACATCGCGATCAGCTTCTGCGTGGCGGGCACGGCCATCAGCACCAGGATGACGATCGGGACCACGGTCCAGATGACTTCGGCGGTGGTGTTGTGGCTGAACGTCGCCGCGGTGACCCCGCGCGACTTGCGGAAGCGGAACATCGCCACCGCCATCGCACCGAACACCAGCACGCCGATGACCATGCAGACCCACAGCGCAAGCATGTGCGCGTCGTAGGCGTGCTGGGCGGAGGTGGTGACACCGCGGCCCATGTTGAGCTGCCACGGCTTGGGGTCTGCGGACTGCGCCAGAACGTTCGTCGATGCCAGAAGCGCGACAGCGCCCCCCATCCACGGTCTGGACGCGTACCTGTTGGAACAAGCGCCTTGCTTCACATCGGACCCCATACCTGAGCTGGCCTTGGTGCTGGCGGGAACGCGTCCGTCCTCGCCCGGCGATGGGTGCCGGGAGATATACGCAGGAGCGGCGGCGTGCTGCGAATAACGCATGAATGGTAGCTGTCGGCGTTCGAAAGGGGCAAGCCGCGGTGCCGCAAGCCCGAAGACGCCCCGGGTTGGCCCGGGTGTCGAGAGGCGTTGGAGCCGGCCATAGCCCGTCGTACGCAACCCGAGGATACCCGATGGCCCGCCGTTCTCCCGTCCGGCGAAAGGCACCCGTCGCCGATCGCGCGCGCCCGGCCCGGCTTGCACACCCACTGCCCGCCGCCGTGGCTGCCACCGCTGACCGCAGCGCATGCCCCATTCGCAGATGGAGGCGGACCTGCGGCGCATCCGTCATCGCCTGGACACGATGCCGGTTCCGGGCGTGTTTCGCACAGTGCTGGAGCGCGCCGGCAGGCTAGAATTCCGCTTCTGCCCTAAGCCGGTCGTCCCGCCTTGAACGCCAGCCCGTCGCCCGCCGCTCCCGCGATCTCCTTCCAGCCGCAGCGCGACGCGGTCACCGCCGCCTGGACAGGCGATGAAACCGAATGTGTGCACGCGTTGCTGGCACAAGCGCGCCAGCCCGACGCCGACCGCGCTGCGATCCAGGCGACGGCCGCCGATCTCGTCCGCCGCGTGCGCCTGCGCGCGCGCGACCGCGGCGCGATCGAAGCCTTCATGCAGCAGTACGACCTCGGCAGCGAGGAAGGCGTGCTGCTGATGTGCGTGGCCGAGGCGCTGCTGCGCATTCCGGACGAAGACACCGCCGATGCGCTGATCCGCGACAAGCTGGGCGAAGCCAACTGGCGCAAGCACATGGGCCAGTCCGATTCGGTGCTGGTCAACGCCTCGACCTGGGGCCTGATGCTGACCGGCCGTCTGGTCGATCTCGCCGACGACACCAAGCGCAACGTGCACAACGCCTTCAAGCGCCTGGTCGGCCGGGTCGGCGAACCGGTGATCCGCCTCGCGGTGCGCCAGGCGATGCGGATCATGGGCCACCAGTTCGTCATGGGTCGCACGATCGGCGAAGCGCTGACCCGCTCGCGCAAGGGCGACAACGCCGCGTACCGCTATTCGTTCGACATGCTCGGCGAGGCCGCGCTCACCCAGCACGACGCCGACCGGTATCTGAAGGCCTACCGCGACGCGATCGACGCGATCGGAAACTCCAACCATCGCCAAGGCGATGGCGCCGGGTCGTTCCAGGAAGAGATCACCGCGCCCTCGATCTCGGTCAAGCTGTCCGCGCTGCATCCGCGCTACGAGCACGCGAAGCACGAACGCGTACTGGCCGAACTCGCGCCGCGCGTGCTCGATCTCGCGCAGCGCGCGAAGGGCTACCGCATCGGCCTGACCATCGATGCCGAGGAAGCCGATCGCCTGGAACTGTCGCTCGACGTCATCGAGGCCGCGCTCACCGATGCCTCGCTGGCCGGTTGGAACGGCTTCGGCGTCGTCGTGCAGGCCTACCAGAAGCGCGCGCCGTTCGTGATCGACTGGATCGCAGCCCTGGCCCGCGCGCAGGGCCGTCGCATTCCGGTCCGCCTGGTGAAGGGCGCGTACTGGGACAGCGAGGTCAAGCGCGCCCAGGTCGAAGGCCATCCGGGCTACCCGGTGTTCACGCGCAAGCCCAACACCGACGTCAGCTATCTCGCCAACGCGCGGCGCCTGCTATCGGCGACCGATGCGATCTACCCGATGTTCGCCACGCACAACGCGCACACGATCGCGGCGGTGCACAGGCTGGCGATGACGCTGCGCAACGATGCCGGCGCGAAGCCCTACGAATTCCAGAAGCTGCACGGCATGGGCGACGACCTCTATGCCGAGGTCATCCCGGCCGACCGTCTCGATGTGCCCTGCCGCGTCTACGCACCGGTCGGTTCGCACGAGGATCTGCTGCCGTACCTGGTGCGTCGCCTGCTCGAGAACGGCGCCAATTCCAGCTTCGTCAACCGCATCAGCGACGAGGACGTCGCGATCGACGATCTGATCCGCGATCCGGTCGAGGTCGTCACCGGTTTCGAATCCATTCCCCATCCCCGCATTCCGCTGCCGGTCGATCTGTTCCGCAGCCAGTTCCAAGACAGGAGCAACTCCATGGGCGTCAACCTCGCCAACGATGCGCAGCTCGAAACGCTCGCCGCGCAGATCCAGGCCGCCACCGGCCCGTGGACCGCTGCCCCGCTGGTACCGGGCGCGACCAGCGCCGGCGCGACCATCGAGGTCACCAGTCCCGCCGACCGCCGCGTGCACGTGGGCCAGTGGCAGGCCGCCGACAGCGCGACCGTCGAGCAGGCGTTGCGCAACGCGACCGACGCGCACGCGGACTGGAACGCCGTGCCGGCCGCCTCGCGTGCGGCGATCCTCGAACACGCCGCCGACCTGCTGGAATCGCGCATGCCCGATTACATCGCGATGTGCACGCGCGAAGCCGGCAAGACGATTCCCGACGGCGTCGCCGAAGTGCGCGAAGCCGTGGACTTCCTGCGTTACTACGCCGGTGAGGCGCGTCGCCTGTTCGTCGTGGAGGCACTGCCCGGCCCGACCGGTGAATCCAACAGCCTGCAGCTGTCGGGTCGCGGCGTGTTCGTGTGCATCAGCCCGTGGAACTTCCCGCTGGCGATCTTCGCCGGCCAGATCGCCGCTGCCCTCGCCGCGGGCAACACCGTGATCGCCAAGGCCGCCGAGCAGACCACGCTGGTCGGCTTTGCGGCGGTCAAGCTGCTGCACGAGGCCGGCGTGCCGGCGCATGTGCTGCAGTACGTGCCCGGTGATGGCGCGAGCGTCGGCGCCGCACTCACTGCCGATCCGCGCGTCGCCGGCGTCGTGTTCACCGGTTCCAACGCGACCGCACTGGCGATCAACCGCGCACTCGCCGCGCGTGATGGTGCGATCGGCACGCTGATTGCCGAGACCGGTGGCCAGAACGCGCTGATTGCCGATTCCTCGGCGCTGCCCGAACAGCTGGTCAAGGACGCGCTGGGTTCGGCCTTCACCTCGGCCGGCCAGCGATGCTCGGCCGCGCGCGTGCTGTTCGTGCAGGACGACATCGCCGACAAGGTGATCGGCATGCTGGCCGGTGCGATGCAGGAACTCACCGTCGGCGATCCCGCGCTGCTGTCGACCGACGTCGGCCCGGTGATCGACGCGGACGCGCTGCGCATGCTCGACGCCCACGCCGAGCGCATGGCCAACGAAGCCCGCCTGATCGCGATCACACCGGTCGGCCCCGAGGCCGCACACGGCACCTTCTTCGCGCCGCGCGCGTGGGAACTGCAGGCGCTGACCCAGCTGCAGCGCGAGAACTTCGGCCCGGCGCTGCACGTGATCCGCTGGAAGGCGGACCAGCTCGATGCCGTCATCGATGCGATCAACAGCACCGGCTACGGCCTGACGCTGGGCATCCACTCGCGCATCGACGAGACCGTGGAGAAGATCAGCGCACGTGCCCGCGTCGGCAACGTCTACGTCAACCGCAACCAGATCGGCGCCGTGGTCGGCGTGCAGCCCTTCGGCGGCCAGCGCCTGTCGGGCACCGGCCCCAAGGCCGGTGGCTCGCACTACCTGCCGCGCTTCACGACCGAAAAGACCGTCACCATCAACACCACGGCGGCCGGCGGCAACGCGTCGCTGCTGACGCTCGGCGAGTGAGATCTCGCGATGATGCGGCCGGCACGCGCCGGCCGCATCCGACGCAGTGTTCTTCCCGTGGGACCTTGATCGCCGTACGCGTCCGCTAGGATCATCCGCTCCCCACGTCACCCCCGGCCCCGATGGCCTTCGATGCCTTTTCCCTGATCCTGGCGATGCTCGCGCTGGGCATGCTGTTCGCCCGTCTGCGGGTGATGCCGGCCAATGCCGCCGAGGTGCTCAACCTCGTCGTGCTCTACGTGTGCCTGCCGGCGGCGGTGCTGGTGCATGTGCCGAAGCTGACCTTCGATGCGTCGCTGCTCGGCGTCGCGGCGACGCCGTGGCTGCTGGCGGTCGCGACGCTCGCGCTGGTGTTGCCGCTGGCGCGCTGGTTGAAGTTCCGGCGCGACGAGACCGCGGTGCTACTGCTGTGCGTGGCGCTGTGCAACAGCAGTTTCATCGGCTATCCGATGGTCGCGGCGCTGCTCGGTGACGACGCGGTCGCCTACGCCGTGGTCTACGACCAGTTCGGCACGTTCGTGCTGCTGTCGACGTTCGGCCTGACGGTCCTCGCGCGCTACAGCGGCGACACGCCCCCCGGATGGCGCGACATCGCGCGGCGCATCGTGCGGTTTCCACCCGTGTGGGCGCTGGCATTCGGCCTGACGCTGATGCCGGCCGCGCCGCCGGCATGGATCGCCTCGGCGCTGGAGAATCTCGCCGGCGCGCTGCTGCCACTGGTGATGCTGGCGGTTGGACTGTCGATCCAGCTGCGCATGCCGCGCGACGAGATCCGCCCACTGGCAACGGGACTGGTGCTGAAGCTGCTGGTGATGCCCGCGATCGCGCTGCCGCTGTCGCTGCTGTTCGGCATGTCCGGAACGATGCTGCAGGCGAACGTGCTGGAATCGGCGATGCCGAGCATGATCACCGCCGCCGCGCTGGCGATCGCCGCCGGTCTTGCTCCGCGGCTGGCGGCCGCGCTGGTCGGTTACGGGATCCTGCTGTCGCTGGTGACGCTGCCGGCGTGGGCCTGGGTGCTGGGGCAATTGGGATAGCGCCGGGAACGCGCGTTGCGAGCCCGGTGCGTGCCTGGTGAACACCGCACGGTGGACGTCTGTCTGTAGAGCGCGCTTGCGCGGGGTCGGCCGATCCCGGGAGTGACATTCGCGCGCGAGCGCGCTCCCACAGAACAAAAAAAGCCCCGCCGAAGCGGGGCTCTCTTGTCACGATGTCGCGAGGATCAGAAGCGGTACTGCGCCGACACGCCGAACAGGTTGGCGTTGCCGTCGAAGTCGCCGGCGACGCGGCTGCCGCCGCTGGTGGTGTCGATCTTCGGATCGCGCGGTTCGATACGGGTGTAGGCGAAGTTCAGATCGAACGCGTCGCTCATCGTCCAGGTCGCGCCGACCGAATAGAAGATGCGGTTCGCATCGGGCAGACGCGGGGTGCGGTGCTCGAGACTGGTCGGGGTTTCGTCGTACGCGACGCCGCCACGCAGCTTCCAGCTGTCGCTGAGCTTGTACTCGGCACCGAGGGCGGCGAAGTAGCTGTCCTTCCACTCGAACGGCTCGACCGAATCCGGATCCGGGTTGTCGAACTGGATGCGCACTTCGCGCAGCGACGACCAGTTGGTCTCCGCATAGGTCGCCGACAGCATCAGCGCGTCGGTGACCTGCCAGGCGGCGCCGATGTTGAGGATCGACGGCGTGGTCAGATCAGCGGCGACGGTACCGTTCTGGAACAGCGGACTCGTGGCGGGGTTGCTGCCCAGCACGGCCTGCACGTTCCCCGGCACGGTCCAGTCGACGGTACCGCTCAGCTCGTAGTCGATCTCGGAGCGGTAGCTCACGCCGATCGACAGGTTGTCGGTCGGACGCAGGTTCGCGCCGAGGATGTAACCGAAGCCGTTGTCGTCGCCCTGCACGTTGGCCAGACCGTCGGCAGCCTGCGGAAGCGCGAACGGCAGCGGACGGGTCTGCGGGTTGGCGAACAGCAGCGAACCGAAGTCCACGGCCTTCGACAGCGTGACGTCAGCGCGCGAGGCGATCACGCCCAGGCCCACCGAGAAGCGATCGGTGATGTCGACCGCGCCCGACAGGGTGAAGTCGATGATTTCGACTTCCGACGTCTGCGCGGCATAACGGCCGACCCAGCCGGCGTCGTATTCGGTCTTCAGACCGAACGGGGCGCTGACCATCGCGCCGAGCGCGACGCCGTTGTCGAGCTTGTGCACGACCGAGAACGCCGGGATCGGGGTCACGTCGCCGGCGTTGCCGCCGTTGCTGCCGCTCAGCGGACGGCCCAGCGGGTCGGTGCCACTGCCCTGGAACTCGTAGTTGAGGTCGATGACGGTCAGATCGAGCTGCACCGTGGTGCCGTCGAACTGGGTCATCATCGCCGGGTTGTTGGTCACGACGGAGCTGTCGCCGGTCTTCGCGGCGGTGCCGGCGAAGGACGTGCCCTGCGACTTGACGCTGTTTTCCTTGAGCTGGAAGCCGGCCGCATTGGCCTGGCCTGCGAACGCCAGCGCGGCGGCGATGCCGACGGCCAGCACGGTGCTCTGCATGAAGCGGGGGTTGGTAGCCATGTGTCGCGTTCTCTCCCAAACAGGTGATGTGGTGATGCTGCGCCTGGCGTGGACGGCACCCCCTCCGTCCGCCACCACCTGTCGGAATTCCCCTCCCGAACGCGCGTAGCGGGCGCACTATACCGTACGATTGCGTGTGGAAAACTTGCTGCGGTGCGGCATCCACGACACCCCGATTCCACGTGCTTTACCGGCCCTGCGACGGCCCTCGACAATGGTCGCCCATGTTCGTCTCGATCCCCACTCGCCATGCGCGTACCCCGTTCCGCTGGGCGGTACCGGCGCTGTGCGCGCTGCTGTGGCTGACGTTCCTGTGGGCGAGCACGCGCTCGGCGAACGAGCACTACACGTTGCTGCTCGACTGGGGTGCGCTGTACGGCGGCCCGGTCGGGACGGATGGCACCCAGGTGAACTGGCTCGATGCCGGTCCGTGGCTGCGCCTGGTGACTGCATTGTTCCTGCATGCGGACTGGGCGCATCTGCTCGGCAACCTGGTGTTCCTTTTGATCTTCGGCCTGCCGGCGGAACGCCTGATGGGCGCATGGCGGCTGCTGGTGCTGTTCCTCGTCGGCGGCGCGCTGGCGAACCTGTCGGCGGTGCTGGCGATCGGCACGCCGGACCGCTTGATCATCGGCGCGAGCGGCGCGGTGTCGGCCTTGATCGGGGCGTATCTCGCGCTGTTTCCGCGCGCGCGGCTGGGTGTGGTGGTGCCGCTGGGCCTGTTCCTGGAGTTCGTGCGCGCGCCGGCGTCGCTGCTGATCGGCGTCTGGGCGGTGCTGCAGGTGATCTTCGCCTACATCGGCCCGGCGTTCGGCGCCGTGGCGTGGACCGCGCATCTGGCCGGCTTTGTGTTCGGCGTGCTGTTCGCGCTGATCTCGCGGCATGCCATCGGCCAGCGTCTGCGCAAGCTCAAGGGCTATTGAGCGGCGCTCTATAATCGGCGCATGACAGGCAAGACGCTCTACAGGGTCACGTTCCTCAGCCACGGCAAGGTCTACGCGCTGTATGCGCGACAGGTCGAGAGCGGCCGGCTGTGGGGATTCGTCGAAGTCTCCGAACTCGTGTTCGATGTCCACGACGGCCTCGTCGTCGATCCGACCGAAGAACGCCTGCAGGGCGAGTTCGCCGGCACGCGCACGCTGCACCTGCCGATGCAGAGCGTGCTGCGGGTGGAGGAAGTCGAGAAGAAGGGCCCGTCCGCGATCCGCGACGCGTCCACCGGCGAGACCGTGGTCACGCCGTTTCCGCTGCCCGCGCGGCCGCGCTGAAACCCTGCGCGACACTGCCCCGCCGAGGCACCGCGTTACACTCGCCGGCCCACGCGGCCATCGCGCGCCAGCTGCGAAGCTGGCCCCACGCGCCGTCACCCAGGCACACCGCCCAAGGCAACGATGACGACTCCCCAGGCACTGCTCGACACCCACGGCCCACGCGAATCGATGGAGTACGACGTCGTCGTCGTGGGCGCAGGCCCCGGCGGACTGGCGACCGCGATCCGCCTCAAGCAGCTGGCGGCCGAAGCAGGCCGCGACGTGTCGGTCTGCGTGCTGGAGAAGGGCTCCGAGCCGGGTGCGCACATCCTGTCGGGCGCGATCATCGACCCGCGTGCGCTGACCGAACTGATTCCGGACTGGAAGGACAAGGGCGCGCCGCTGAAGCAGGCGGTCACCCGCGACGAGTTCCTGTTCCTCGACGAGACCGGCCAGAAATCCACGCCGGATTTCTTCCTGCCCGACTGCTTCAAGAACCACGGCAACTACATCATCAGCCTCGGCGCGCTCGTGCGCTGGCTGGCCACGCAGGCCGAAGCGCTGGGTGTGGAAATCTTCCCGGGCTTTGCCGCCGCCGAAGTGCTGTATGCCGAAGACGGTCATGTGCGCGGCGTGGCGACCGGCAACCTCGGCATCGGCAAGGACGGACAGCCGACCGGTGAATTCCAGCTCGGCATGGAACTGCATGCGAAGTACACGATCTTCGCCGAGGGCTCGCGCGGTCAGCTCGGCCGCGAACTCATCGCGAAGTTCGCGCTGGACGCAGGCCGCGACCCGCAGAGCTATGGCCTTGGCATCAAGGAGCTGTGGCAGATCGATCCGGCGAAGCACGAGCCGGGCCTGGTGGTGCACACCGCCGGCTGGCCGCTCGACGGCGACACCTATGGCGGCTCGTTCGTCTATCACGCCGAGGACGGCAAGGTCGCGATCGGCCTGGTGGTCGGCCTCGACTACCGCAATCCGTGGCTGAGCCCGTTCGAGGAATTCCAGCGCTTCAAGACCCACCCGGCGATCCGCAAGTATCTCGAGGGCGGCAAGCGCATCGGCTACGGCGCGCGTTCGATCACCGCCGGCGGTCTGCTGTCGATCCCCAAACTCGTGTTCCCGGGCGGCGCCTTCGTCGGCTGCGAGGCCGGCACGCTCAACGCCAGCCGCATCAAGGGCAGCCACGCCGCAATCAAGACCGGCATGCTCGCCGCCGAAGCCGCGTTTGCCGCGCTCGGCGAGAATCGCAGCGGTGACGAACTGGCCGCGTATCCGGTCGCGTTCGAGGCCAGCTGGCTGCACGCCGAGCTGTCGCAGTCGAAGAACTTCAAGCAGTGGTTCAAGAAGGGCCGCACCACCGCGACGCTGATGACCGGCATCGAACAGTGGCTGCTGCCGAAGCTCGGCATGCGCGTGCCGCCATGGACGATCCATCGCGACAGGCCCGACCACGCGTGTCTGGAGCCCGCCGCGCAGCACACGAAGATCGAGTATCCGAAACCCGATGGCGCGCTGACCTTCGATCGTCTGAGCTCGGTGTACCTGTCGAGCACCAACCACGCCGAGGACCAGCCGGCGCACTTGACGCTCAAGGACGTCTCGGTGCCGGTCGATGTGAACCTGGCGACCTACGCCGGCCCGGAAGCGCGCTACTGCCCGGCCGCGGTCTACGAATTCCTCGACGGCCCGGACGGCCCGTTCCTGCGGATCAACGCGCAGAACTGCGTGCACTGCAAGACCTGCGACATCAAGGATCCGACCCAGAACATCGTCTGGGTCGCGCCGCAGGGCGGTGGCGGGCCGAACTACGCGGGGATGTAGGACCGCTGTGGGAGCGCGCTCGCGCGCGATGGGCGCTCCCGACCAATCCCCGTCGCGCGCAAGCAAGCTCCCACATGGATGGCGGATCGACATCCGCATCAGCTGCGTGCGGTGATTCTCCGTCGCGCACGCACCGACCAACCAGGCGAGCCCGCTCGTCGGCGCCGGGAACCCGGGCATGACAATGATGGTTTCGCTCCGCTCTCCCCATGCGACGCGCTGGCCTGGCATCCGATCCGGCCGGACGCAGCATTCTTGAAAACCTGCCCGTATACTCGGGCGCAGCTGTGGCTGCATGCCATGTCGCCAAGGGTGTTTCGTGCGTAATTACGATCTCGAATTCCTCAAGCGTTTTTCGATGGTGTTGGGTTTCCTGACCATCGTGACGCTGGGCCTGATATTGGGGGCCTGGTACCTGCACAACTCGCTGCCGACGGAGGTGCCGCCCAATGTGGCCAAGCGCACCGAAGCGCGCATTGCGCCGGTCGGCGCGGTGTATGCAGGCGCCACTGGTGCCGCGTCGCAGGCGGCGGCCACCGCAGCCGCAGCGGCCGCGGCGGCTGCGCAAGTCGCCTACGGCGGCACCACCGATGGCTCGGTGATCTACCAGAATCTGTGCGCGGGCTGCCACACCTCGGGCGCCGGCGGCGCACCGACGCTCGATCACCAGCACTGGGATGCACGCATCGCCCAGGGCACCGAGACGCTGTACCGCCACTCGATCGAAGGCTTCACCGGCGCCGCCGGCGTGATGCCGGCGCGCGGCGGCAATCCGGCGCTCAACGACGAGCAGATGCATGCCGCGGTCGACTGGATGATCGACAACCTCAAGTAACGTTCGCCGGGTCATTTGCCCGTCCCCGACGCCGCCTTTCCGGGCGGCGTCGTCGCGTGAGGCCGCCGAGGCCGATGGAGTTTCCGATGTTCCGACCGACCGCCGCCCTGCTCGCCTGTGCGCTGCTCGCCGCATGCCACACCACGCCGCCCCCTGCCGGCGCCGCCGCGATCACCATCGGCGAACTGCACCGCATCCCGATGGCGGGGCCGGCACGGGTCGAAGGTCGCGTCACCGCGCGCTTCGACGGTCTGGGCGGCTTCTTCATGCAGGACCCGGGCGATGGCAATCCCGCCACCCCGGATGGCGTGTTCGTGCAGGCGATCGACGGCCACGTCCTGCCCGAGGTCGGCACGCACGTGCGCGTGCTCGGCATGCGCGAGGACGGCGACATGCTGCATCTGCGCGCCGAGCGCATCGAGTTGCTGTCCACGCCGGCGCCCGCACTCGCGCCACTGGTCCTCGATGCGCCGCCGGCCGACTGGTCCACGCTGTCCGGCACCTGGGTGCGCATCGATGTGCCGCTGATCCTGACCGGCCAGCATGAGCGCGCGCGCCGCGGCACGCTGGCGGCGAGCTTCGATGGCCGCCTGTTCACGCCGACCGAGATCGCACGCCCCGGCGCCGATGCCGCGCGCGTCGCATCCGACAACGCGCGTCGCCGCGTCCTGCTCGACGATGGCCGCGAAGACGCGCCGGCCGACGGCCCGCTCTGGTACCTGCCGCAGACCGCGCAGGCCCTGCGCAGTGGCAGCGTGCTGACCGGCATCGAAGGCGTGGTCGACCATCGCCACGGCGCCTGGCGCCTGCAGCTCACCGCACCGCTGCAGTCGCAACCGGCCTCGCGCCCGCCCGCGCCGGTGGTCGGCGGCGACGTGCGCATCGCCGCGTTCAATCTGCAGAACCTGTTCAACGGCGACGGCCGCGGCGGTGGCTTTCCGACCCCACGCGGCGCGCGCACGCCGGAAGAACTGACACGCCAGATCGAAGGCCTGGTCGCGACGATCGCCGCCCTCGATGTCGATGTCGCCGCGCTGATGGAACTCGAGAACGACGGCTACGACGCGCAGTCGAGCATCGCCGCCCTCGTCGATGCGCTGAATGCCGAAGGCCCCGCGCGCGACTGGCGCTTCATCAATGCCGGGCAGGGCCCGGGCACCAACGCGATCCGCGTCGGCCTGATCTACCGTGACACGCGTGTGCGCCCGAAGGGTCAGCCCGCAACACTCGACGGCGGCCCGTTCGCCGAACTCAGCCGCGTGCCGCTGGCGCAGGCCTTCGTGCCCCTGCGCAACGGACGCGCGGACGGCCTCGATTTCAGCGTCGTCGCCGTGCACTTCAAGTCCAAGGGCTGCGGCGAAGCCACGGCCCTGGATCTCGACCAGCGAGACGGACAGGCCTGCTGGAACGCGACCCGCGTCGACTCCGCCCAGCGTCTGCGCGACTGGCTGGCCACCGCGCCCACCGGCACCGCGGATCGCGTCGCGGTGGTCGGCGATTTCAACGCCTATGCGCTGGAAGACCCGGTGCGCGTGTTCACCGACGCCGGCTGGCGCGACCCGTTCGCCGGCGGCGACGGCGATGCGCACTACAGCTTCGTCTTCGACGGCCAGGCCGGCCGCCTCGACCACCTGCTGCTCGGCCCGTCGCTGGCCGCGCGCGTGGCCGGCGCGGCCAAGTGGCACAGCAATGCGGACGAGCCGGCGGACACGCGCGAGCGCGAAGCGGCGGGGCCGTGGCGCAGTTCGGATCATGATCCGCTGGTGGTGGGGCTGCGCCTGCGCGGTCGCTGAAGCGCGCTCCCACGGGCACGATCGTTCTTCCAGCACTTCAAACCCGGCACCGCTCCCTCCGGGAGAGCGCCTGCCCCGGGGTGAGGGCGGAACACGTGCGCGGACTTCTCCAATGCATCTCGACAGCGCGCAAGCCGGGCGACGCATCCGGCTTCGCCTGCTGATGCATTCGCGTCTCTTGCGGTTCGCCCCCACACAAGCTTCCCCGCATGCAGGGGAAGGCTTTAGACAGCCCCGTCGCAGCCGTCCCGGTATCATTCACGCATGACGTCCCCCACGTTCCCCACGCAATCCGGACCGCTGGTCCTCCCCGGCCCCACCGGCGACCTCGAAGTGGCGGTCGACCTGCCCGAGGCCGATGTCGCGGCGTTGCCGCTCGTCGCCGTGGTCTGCCATCCGCTGCCCACCGAGGGCGGCACCATGCACAACAAGGTCGTCACGATGGTCGCGCGTTCACTGCGCGAGCTCGGTGCGACGTCGGTGCGTTTCAACTTCCGTGGCACCGGTGCGTCCGACGGCACGTTCGACAACGGTGTAGGCGAGATCGACGACCTGACCGCCGTGATCGAGTGGGTCCGCCGCGAACGTCCGGGCCATGCGCTGTGGCTCGCCGGTTTCAGCTTCGGCGCCTACGTGTCGCTGCGCGCGACCGACGCACTGCAGCCGGACCTGCTGATCTCGGTCGCACCGCCGGCCGGCCGCTGGGATTTCGAGTCGATCGTGCTGCCGACGTGTCCGTGGCTGGTGATCCAGGGCGAGGCCGACGAGATTGTCGATCCGCAGGCCGTCTACGACTGGCTCGAGGACAGCGGCGCGCAGGCCGAACTGGTACGCATGCCCGAGACCAGCCACTTCTTCCATCGCCGCATGATCGATCTGCGCGGTGTCGTGAAGCACTGGGTCGAGCCGCATCTGCCGCAGGCCGCGGGTTGATGCACGCGACGCGGGTCCGCGCGCGCGCAAGCGCGTCGCGGAAACACTGCGCATGAGCGCGTTGCCCACACCGTCCGAACGCTACGCCGCGGGCGTCGCGCGTGGCGACTGGCAGTCCGATCCCGCGCAGCAGCCGGCGCTGGTCGAACTCGACCGTCTGCATGCCGCGCTGATCGAACCGCCTGCGCGGCGCGGCATGCTCGGCCGCCTGTTCGGCGGCGACGATGCGCCCGACGTGCCAGCCGGCCTGTACCTGTGGGGCGGCGTGGGTCGCGGCAAGACCTTCATGATCGACCTGTTTCACGATGGGCTACCCATGGGCGTGCTTCGGGCCGAAGGTCCGACCGATGCCCCTCTCCCTCCCGGGAGAGGGGGGGACCGTTCGCAGAGCGAACGGTGGGGTGAGGGCAGCGCAGACGTGATGGAGGCGGCCGCGCAGAAGGATCCGTCGCGTCACGCCACGCCCGACCCGAAGCTCGGTCGCAAGCGCCGCACGCACTTCCACCGTTTCATGCGCGAAGTCCACGAGTCGCTGCGCACGCATGCCGGACAACGCGATCCGCTGGCGGCGATCGTGCGCGGCTGGCGCGATGCGGGCCTGCGCGTGCTGGTGCTCGACGAGTTCTTCGTCAGCGACATCGGTGACGCGATGCTGCTCGCGCGTCTGCTCGACCGCATGTTCGCCGACGGCATCGTGCTGGTCATCAGCTCCAACGTCGACCCGAAGGATCTCTACAAGGACGGCCTGCAGCGCGCGCGCTTCATGCCCGCGATCGAGCTGCTGCAACGGCATACGCACGTCGTGTATCTGGAAAGCGACACCGACTACCGCATGCGTGCGTTGACGCGTTCGCCGGTCTACCGCACGCCGCTCGATGCGGACTCCGACACCTGGCTCGATACGCGCTGGCACGAACTCGGCGGCGACGACGAACACCGCGATGCCGGCATCGAGATCGACGGCCGCCGCATCTGCGTGCGCGCACGCACGCCGGGCATGGCCTGGTTCGATTTCGACGCGCTGTGCGAAGGTCCGCGCGGCGCCAGCGACTACATCCAGGTCGCAACCGAGTTCCACACCGTGCTGCTCGGCGGCATTCCGCACATGGATGCCACCCGCGACGATGCCGCGCGCCGCTTCGTCACCCTGATCGACGAGCTCTACGACCGCACCGTCAACCTGGTCTGCACCGCCGAGACCGAACCGCCGCTGCTGTATTCGGGCGAGCGCCTCACCGGTGCATTCGAGCGCACCGCCTCGCGTCTGATCGAGATGCGCAGCGCGGAGTTCCTGGCGCGCGAACACCGCGGCTGAGTCACGCCGCGGTCCGCATCAGCGGAACACCACCGTGCGGTGGCCGTTGCGCAGGATGCGGTGTTCGACATGCCGGCGTACCGCACGCGCCAGCACGCGCGATTCGATATCGCTGCCGATGCGCACCAGATCGGTGGGCGTCATCGCGTGGTCCACGTGGGCCACGTCCTGTTCGATGATCGGGCCTTCGTCGAGATCGCGCGTCACGTAGTGCGCGGTCGCGCCGATCACCTTGACCCCGCGCGCATGCGCCTGGTGATACGGCTGCGCGCCCTTGAAGCTCGGCAGGAAGCTGTGGTGGATGTTGATCGCGCGGCCGGCCAGCGCATCGCACAGACCTGGCGACAGGATCTGCATGTAGCGCGCGAGCACGACCAGATCGACGCGTTCGCGTTCGACCAGCGCGAGGATGGCCGCTTCCTGCGCATCACGGTTGCCGGCATCGACCGGCAGGTGATGGAAGGGCACGCCATACGAGCGTGTCAGCGCGGCATAGGTCTCGTGGTTCGACGCCACCGCGACGATGTCGGCCGGCAACTGCCGACCGTGCGTGCGGAACAGCAGGTCGTTGAGGCAGTGGCCCTGCTTGCTGACCAGTACCAGCAGGCGCGCACGCCGCCGCGCATCGTCGATGCGCCAGTCCATGTCGAAGTCGTGGGCGATCGGCCGGAAGTCGTGTTCGAGTGCTGCGATGTCGACGCTGCGCGGCAGATCGAAATGCACACGCAGGAAGAAGCGGCCGGATTCGGCATCGCCGAACTGCTGTGCATCGAGGATGTTGCAGCCGTGGTGCAGCAGCAGACCCGACACGCGATGGACGATGCCGATGCGGTCGGGGCAGGACAGAGTGAGGACGTAGTCGCGGGCCATGGACGTGGGGGCGGGAGCGGTGGCCGACTATGCCACAGCGTCGGCGTCCGTCATGACCTGCGGAACCGCTGCGTCGGCTGCGATGTCGGATGCGCGACAGAGGATCGACGCCGGAATCGGAAGCGCGCTTCGACATCTGACGGGTCCACGCCAGGGGACCGTGCTCACACATCCGTCCATGCGGATCGAGCGATCCCGTCATGCCGAATCGTCCGCGGGACATCGCGCGCTGGACGCAGCGATGCCGTCACAGCGCGGTTCCCGCTGTATCGACGCTGTCGCGATCGATGCACCGACATTCCAGTCCGGACTGTGCCAAGTCCACATCACCATTTTTTGACACGCCGCGCCCGTGGCCCACTGCCTGCCCCACGGACTTATTGCGGTGCAGCAAATGCTTCGATCCTCGCATCTCGCCACCGCCGTTCTGGCGGTCCTTGTTGCCCCCGTCGCGGTGTCGGCGCAAACGCCGGCAGCCGGTGAGGCGCGCACGCTCAACACGGTCACGGTGACCGGCTCGAACATCCGCCGCGCCGAGGCCGAAGGCAGCAACCCGGTGCAGGTCATCGACGCCGAAGAACTGGCGACCTCGGGCAAGGTCACCGTCGCCGACGTGCTGCGGTCGATCTCGGCCAACACCGGCAATGCGACCAACGAGACCAGCAACAGCGGCTGGGCGTCGGGCTCGGCGGGCATCGGTCTGCGCGGGCTGTCGCAGAAGAACACGCTCGTGCTGCTCAACGGCCGGCGCCTGGCGAACTACGGCTTCCCGGCCGGCGGCCTGTCCGACACCTTCGTCAATCTCAACGCGCTGCCGCTGGTCGCGGTCGAGCGCATCGAGGTGCTCAAGGACGGCGCGTCGGCGGTCTACGGCTCCGACGCCGTCGCGGGCGTGGTCAACATCATCACCCGGCAGAATTTCCAGGGCCTGGAAGTCGGCGGCAGCTACGGCACGTCGGATGAGGGCGGTCTCGACACGCGCCGCGCGCGACTGGTCGGCGGCATCGGCGATCTCGATACCGACGGCTACAACCTGCTGGTCAGCGTCGAGGCCTACGACCGCGAACGTCTCGACCAGAACCAGCGCGATCTCACCGCGTCCGGCATCTACAGCGATCTGCCCGGCGGGCGCTGGAACGGCTGGTCGGCGAAGGGTGCGCGCTTCCTCGTCGACGGTCGCTCGGTGCCGTTCCTCGATGCCGCGGGCAACTGCCCCGCCGGCATGACGCTGACGCCGAGTGCGCCGATCGACGGCCTCGCCGGCGACACCTGCGCGATCAATCTCGCGCCCTACACCACGCTGATTCCGTCGACCGAGCGCTACCAGGCGTATCTCAACGGCACCGTGCGCCTGACCGATAACGTCGACCTGTTCGGCGAAGCGCTGGTCAGCCAGATCCGCGGCGCGTCGATCTTCGGCTCCAGCCCCTGGTTCACCCTCGAAGGCGGCCGCTTCGCGCTCAACGCGCAGACCGGCCTCGCCGAGCCGGTGTCGAACCTGCTGCCGGCCGGCAATCCCTACAACCCCTACGGCGTCGACACGCAGATCGAATACACGTTCTTCGATCTCGGCCAGTCGCTGAAGACCAACCGCTCCGATTCGTTCCGCATCCTCGGCGGCGCACGCGGCCGCGGCGAACGCTTCGACTGGGAATTCACCGGCTTCTTCGCCAAGAGCACCGAAGAGGAAACCGTCGCCGGTGGTTTCGCCAACCGCTGGCCACTGGCGCAGTCGCTGGCCGATGGCGCGTTGAACCTGCACGAGCCGGGCGCGACCTCGCCGGCGGTGCTCGACGCGATCCGCCTGTCGACGGTGCGCCAAGCGCAGTCGTCGCTGCACGGCTTCGACTTCAAGTTCAACGGTGACCTGTTCCAGCTGCCGGCCGGCCCGGTCGGCTTCGCCGCCGGCATCGAGGCGCGCACCGAGTCGCTGACTTCGCGCAATCCCTGGCAGATCGATGCGGGCCTGCAGGTGCGCCCGGCAATCGCCGCGGTCGACGGGACGCGCGATGTCGCTGCGCTCTACGCCGAGTTCAACGTGCCGATCGTCCAGGGCCTGGACCTGCAGCTCGCCGGCCGCGGAGACGACTACAGCGATTTCGGCAGCGCGTTCTCGCCCAAAGCCGGCATCCGCTGGCAGGCGCTCGACACCCTGCTGGTGCGCGCTTCGGCGTCACGCGGCTTCCGCGCGCCGTCGCTGTCGGAGAATTCGGCCTCGACCAGCATTTCCTACGGCAGCGTCGTCGATCCGTATGACCCCGACATCGCCGGGTCGCGCCAGAGCCCGACCTTCTTCACCGTCGGCAATACCGAACTCGATCCCGAGCGCACGAAGTCCTACAACGTCGGCTTCGTGGTCTCGCCCTGGGCCGACACCAGCCTGTCGCTGGACTGGTACCGCATCGAACTCGACAACCTGATCGGCACCAACAACTCGACGACGATCGTGCAGAACAACGATCCCGCCGATGTGATCCGCGATGCGCGCGGCAAGCTGGTCGCCGTCTACAACCGCTATCAGAACCTCACCGCGCTCAAGACCTCGGGCCTGGACGCGGAATTCAACCAGACCTTCCGCACCGGCGCGGGCGACTTCAAGATCGCGAGCGTCTACACCCACGTTCTCGACTACAGCCGCCCGCAGGTCGTCGGCGGTCCGCTGGTCGACTACGCCGGCAGCAACCTCGGCCCGTCGCTGCCGCGCAACAAGCTGACCTCGCGCTTCGGCTGGTCGACCGGCGATTTCGAGACCGCACTGACCTGGTATCGCACCGGTGGTTACGACCAGAAGGCAAGCGTCGCGGCGACCGCGGTGCAATCGCGCGTCGATGCCTATGACCAGCTTGATCTCTATGCCGGCTGGTCGGGCATCGAAGGCCTGACGCTGTATGCAAAGGTCGACAACATCCTCGATGAAGCGCCGCCGCACGACGCGTCGTTCCCGGGGATTCGCGCGCCGTATGACTTCAGCCAGTACGACCTGCGCGGGCGGTATTTCCAGGTGGGGTTTGATTACCGGTTCTGAGTTTTCTTCATATCGCGGAATTCTTTGATCGCGTCATTCCCGCGCAGGCGGGGCTTCCAACGGACGCATGTCCGGTCATCCAGTGTCTCTGGCTTCGGTGGCTCAAGTCGCTGGATTCCCGCTTTCGCGGGAATGACGGGGAAATTAAATCGCGGCGACTTCCGATCACGACATGCGACACCCCCTTCTGCAGGACACACCACCAATGCTTCGATCCCCATCCGCGCGCCGCCTGTTGCTGACCGCCTTGCTTCTGCTGCCCTTCGCCGCACTCGCGCAGACCGCCTACTACTTCCCCGATGCCGCGCCGGACTCGCATGACCCTGCGATCCCGACACCCGAGCAGTTCCTCGGCTATCCGATCGGCACGCACTACACGCGTCACGACCGCATCGTCGATTACCTGCGCGAGCTCGAGCAGCTGTCGGACCGCGTGCATGTCGAGGAGATCGGCCGCAGCTACGAGGAGCGTCCGCTGCTTGCAGTGCTGGTGACATCCTCCGCCAACCACGCACGCCGCGAACAGCTGCGCGTCGCGCACGCGACGTTGGCCGATCCCGATGCGCCGGTCGTCGATCCTGCGCAGGTGCCGGTCGTCGTCGGTCTGTACTACAGCGTCCACGGCAACGAGACCTCGAGCGGCGAAGCGATGCTGCTGACTGCCTGGCATCTCGCGGCGAGCAAGGATCCCGACGTCGCACACTGGCTCGACAACGCGATCGTGCTGATCGATCCGGCGCAGAACCCCGACGGCCGCGACCGCGCGGCGAACTGGCACAACGCGTGGAAATCGAACCCCGCAATCGCCGATCCGCTCGACAAGGAACACGTCGAACCGTTCCCGAACGGCCGCAGCAACCACTATTTCACCGATCTCAACCGCGACTGGCTGGCGGTGAGCCAGCGCGAGACGCGCGCCAAGCTCGGCGTGTTCCACCAGTGGCTGCCGAACATCCAGATCGATTTCCACGAGATGGGATCGGGCAGCACGTATTACTTCGAGCCCTCGCCGAGCAGCATGCACAGCCCGCTGCTGCCGCAAGCCTCCTACGACTGGAACGTCACGCTGGCGCGCTACCACGCACAGGCGCTCGACAGCCTCGGTTCGCTCTATTACACGAAGGAAAACTTCGACAACTTCTCGCCGGTCTACGGTTCGACCTATCCGGATTTCCATGGTGGCGTCGGCGTCACTGTCGAGCAGGCCAGCTCGCGCGGCCTGGTGCAGGACACCGCGAGCGGGCCGCTGGAATTCCGCTTCACGATCCGCAACCAGTTGGCCGTGGGCCTGGCGACGATCCGCGGCGCGGTCGAAGAACACGCGGGTCTGTTCCAGCTGCAGAAGGACTTCTTCCGTTCGGCGCGCGACCAGGGCCGACGCAACACCTACTCGGCCTATGTGTTCGGCGATCCGGCGGACGTGACGACATCGCGACGCCTGCTCGATCTGCTGCTGACCCACCGCATCCAGGTCCACGCGCTCGATGCGGCGCTGACCGTCGACGGTCGCACCTATGCACCCGGTAGCGCCTGGGTGGTGCCGGCCGCGCAACCGCAGTTCCGGCTGGTGCACTCGATCTTCGAGGAAACGCCCGATACCGGCGGCGGCGTCTACGGCAGCACCTCGTATGCGATCGCGCATGCGTATGGACTCCGCAACGATCGCCTGCGTCGCGCGCCGCGACTCGGCGCGGCGGTGACGCAGGTGCCGGCACTCGACACCGGCGTGCGCGGGGAGACCGCGTATGCCTGGGCGATCGACTGGCGGGATCTCGGCGCGCAGCGCGCGCTCGCCGACCTGCTCACACAGAACGTACGCGTGCGCACCGCGTTCTCGCCGTTCACCACGCGCACCGCTGCCGGCGACATCGCATTCGGCGAAGGCACGCTGGTGATTCCGGTGGCCGGTCAGACGCTGGATGCGGCGGCGTTGCGCGCAGCGGTCGACACGGCGGCACGCGATGCAGGCGTCGTCGCGCACGGGCTCGCCAGCGGACAGAGCGTGTCCGGCATCGATCTGGGCAGCGACGGCATCCGCGCCGTGCGCAAGCCGTCGATCGCGCTGGTCATGGGCGAAGGCGTCAATGCGACCGAGATCGGCTCGACCTGGTTCGCGCTCAGCGAACGCCTGCACTACCCGGCGACGCGACTCGATCCCGCGCAGCTCGGCCGCGTGCCGCTCGGCAGCTACACCAGCATCGTGCTGGCCGGCGGCCGCTACGACGATCTGCCCGAGGCCACCGTCGCCGCGCTCAAGCGCTGGGTCGAGGCCGGCGGTTCGCTGGTGACCTTCGGCAGCGCCGCACGCTGGGCGCAGACCAAAGGCCTGACCGGTGCCGCGCCCGCACCTGCCGCGAAGGACACACCGGCATCGACGGAACGCCTCGACTTCGCGTCGCGCCGCGACACGCTGGCCGAACAGCGCAGCGCCGGCAATCTGGTCTCGGTAGATGTCGACACCACGCATCCGCTGGCGTTCGGCGTGCCGCAGCGCGCGGGCTTCGTGCACAAGGAAACCGACGTGACGCTTGCGCCGCTGGCCGACGCGTTCGCCAACGTCGTCCGCATCGACGACGACCCGCTGGTCAACGGCTACCTCGGCACCGACCTGCGCACCGCGCTCGCCGGCACCGTCTGGGCGCAGGTGGCGCGGGTGGGCAGCGGCAACGTGGTGCTGTTCGCCGACGATCCGGCGCACCGCAAGTACTGGCTCGGCACCGAACGCATGCTGGTCAATGCGCTGTTCTTCGCCGACCAGCTCAGCCCTGCGCCGCCGCGTCGCTGAAGGAGAGACCGCCATGCGCAGGACGCGCTCCGGGGTCGTCCCATACGGGTCCACACAGTGTGGTCCCGCATGGAACATGTCGGCGTCGCATCCGGGCGAGGATCGGACGTATGCACACGCGCCCCTCCCCGCCCTCCGTCGCCGGTCCGCCGGCATGACCCTGACCCAGCTGCGCAGCTTCATCGCGATCGTCGACTGCGGCCACAACGTGACCCTCGCCGCGCAGCGGCTGCACGCCACGCAGTCGGGCGTGTCCAAGCAGCTCGCGCAGCTGGAAGCCGCGCTCGGCATGACCCTGTTCGTGCGCCGCGCGCGTGCGCTGACCGGCCTGACCGAAGCCGGGGCCCAGGTGCTGGCGCACGCGCGCCGGTTGCTGGCGGAGTCGGCCAACATCCAGACGCTGTCGGACAACCTGCGCCGTGAGCGCCACGGCGTGCTGCGCATCGCCACCACCCACACGCAGGCGCGGCACGCACTGCCGCCGGCGCTGCAGGCGCTGGAACGCGAGTGGCCGGATGTCGCGGTGCACGTCTTGCCCGGCGATGACGCCGACGGATTGCAGGCGCTGATCGACGGTCATGTCGATCTCGCCCTGCTCAGCGGCACCGGCGCGCCGCCCGGCGATTGCATCGCCGTGCCGCTGTACCGCTGGCGTCGCCGCGTGGTGGTGCCGGCCGGGCATCCGCTGTCGCAACTGCAACGCCCGTTGCGGCTCGACGATCTGACCGGCCGACGTCTGGTGAGTTACGCGTCGAGCCAGCTGGCGGGTTCGTCCCTGCAGCGCGCGTTCGCAGAGCGTGGGCTGCAGGCCGATGTCGCCGTGACCGCGCGCGATGGCGATCTGATCCAGGCCTATACCCGCGCCGGGCTCGGCATCGGCATCGTCGCGGAGATGACGCTCGACCCGCGCGACGATCTGGCGGTGCCGCCGATCGAACATGACCTGCTGCCGCCCTGCACCACCTGGCTGCTGCTGCATCCGGCGCGCGTGCTGCGCGACTTCGGCTTCGCCCTGCTGCGCGTGCTGGCCCCGCAGCACGCCGCCACCGACCTGCACAGGCGGCTCGACCATGCACAGCCGCTGCCGGACCTGGTCCCGGCCTGGGCCGACTGGCAGGCCGCGATCGAAGCCTCGGTGGGGCGCGGAGTGTCGCCGCGGCGCCCGCAGGCGGCGTGACCGGGCGATACGCCCTGCCCTCATGACGACGTGAGGATGTGCGCCCCCCCCGCAGGCGGGGAGGGCTTGAGAGACCCGGGTATCGAAGGCCGGCGACAAGACTTCACAGCCCGAAAGACCCCCGGAACCACTTGCCAGTCGCACTCCGATCTGCATCCACAGGCCCCGCCAGAGGGCTTGACGAACGGGGATCGCCGGCCTGATGCGCCTTGCCGCGTCTTCACTACATTTAGCGTTGACGCTGCACACGCACCCCACTATCTTGGGTCGCGTCGGTTCCGCGCCCACCCAAGGGCTGTGGATTAAAACGGGAAGCCGGTGACGCCTCGCGCCACTCCGGCACTGCCCCGCAGCGGTAATTGGGAACGAACCCGCCAATGCACTGGAGCGATCCGGGAAGAGGCGGGGGAGGAGAAGGCCCAGCCTTCGAGCCCATGAGTCCGAAGACCTGCCGACAGCCGCGCGAGGGCACGACGCGCGGTGTCGGCTGCGGGCGCTCCGTGGGGGGCGGACTTGCGGAGCGGGATGCGGTGGCGCGATGCGCCAATCGCGATGCCTGCGACGCCATCCACCCACATTGAGTGCCCGGCAGCCGCCGGACCCGCGCGGGCGGGCCGGAAGGCGTGCGCGAATGCACTGGACCACGAGAGGACGCATGACCAGCCACGACACCGTCACGACCGACGCACCGGCCGCCGCAGACGCCACGCCCAGCACCACCCCACACACCGCGACATCCCCCACTTCCGTTGCGTCGCCCGCCGTCGAACCCGACGACGTGGTGCCGTCACCCCCGAGCGCCGCCATGCACACCGCACTTGCCGAAACCGCCGACGCCGATGCCGGCGTCTCCAACTGGATCACCAAGGAAGCCGGCAACCGCCGGATTCCGTACGACCGTGCGCGCCTGGAGCGCAGCATCGATCGCACCCATGCCGAATTCCCGCAGCTCGACATCGTCGACTACAAGCGCAGCGTGTTCGGCTTCGTCGAGCGCAAGGAGGCCGTCAACGCCGACGACCTCACCGACCATCTGATCCGCGAGGCCGAAGCCCGCGTCGATGTCACCGCGCCGGAGTGGGAGTTCTTCGCCGCCCGCCTGTACCTGCACCGCCTGTACAAGCGCGCCAGCCGCAACCGCTTCTACGACGCCGAGCAGAAGTACGGCCCCTACGTCGGCCTGCAGGAATCGCTGGCCGACCGCACCATCTATTCCAACGACATCCTGCGCGCCTATTCCAAGGACGAGCTGCAGGAAGCCGGCCGCATGATCGATGCCGAGCGCGACAAGCTGTTCGCCTACAACGGCCTGTACCTGCTGGCCACGCGGTATCTGGCCACCGACACCTCGCGCGCCGTGTTCGAGCTGCCGCAGGAACGCTGGCTGACCATCGCCCTGTACCTGATGCAGAACGAGACCAAGGGCGGCCGCGAGCGCCGCATGCAGCTCGTCGGCGAGGCCTACTGGGCGCTGTCGAACCTGTACATGACCGTCGCCACCCCGACGCTGCAGAACGCCGGCAAGGTCGGCGGCCAGCTGTCGTCGTGCTTCATCGACACCGTCGACGACAGCTTGCAGGGTATCTACGACTCCAACACCGACATCGCCCGCGTCTCCAAGGGCGGCGGCGGCGTGGGCGCGTACATGGGTTACGTGCGCTCCAGCGGTTCGGCGATCCGCGGCGTGCCCAACTCCTCCGGCGGCGTGGTGCCGTGGATCAAGCAGCTCAACAACACCGCCGTGTCGGTGGACCAGCTGGGCCAGCGCAAGGGCGCGGTCGCGGTCTACCTCGACATCTGGCACCGCGACATCGAGAACTTCCTCGACCTGCGCCTCAACAACGGCGACCAGCGCCTGCGCGCGCATGACGTGTTCACCTCGATCTGCATCCCCGACATCTTCATGGAAGCCGTCGAGCGTCGCGGCGACTGGTACCTGTTCGACCCGCACGAGGTCCACAAGATCAAGGGCTGGCACCTGCAGGACTTCTTCGACGAGAAGAAGGGCGACCCGAACGGCAGCTTCCGCCGCAAGTACGAGGAAGTCGTCGCCGACGAGCGCATCTCGCGCAAGACCGTCAAGGCGATCGACATCTTCAAGCGCGTGATGGTGAGCCAGCTCGAAACCGGCAACCCCTTCATGTTCTACCGCGACGAAGTGAACCGGAAGAACCCGAACAAGCACGTCGGTCGCGTGTACTCGTCGAATCTCTGCACCGAGATCCTGCAGAACATGAGCCCGACGAAAATGATGCAGGAGATCATCTCCGGCAACCAGATCGTCACCACCAAGCAGGCCGGCGACTTCGTCGTCTGCAACCTGTCGTCGGTGAACCTCGGCCGCGCGATCATGCCGCAGGCCGGCCAGAGCGATCTGATCACCGACGTGCTCGAGCGCCTGATCCCGATCCAGGTGCGCATGCTCGACAACGTGATCGATCTCAACATGCTGCCCGTGCCGCAGGCGACGATCACCAACCAGAAGTACCGTGCGATCGGTCTGGGCACCTTCGGCTGGCATCACCTGCTGGCGCAGAAGGGCATCCAGTGGAACGAGAAGCAGGCCGAGGATTTCAGCGATTCGCTCTATGAGCGCATCAACTTCCTCACCGTGCAGGCCAGCATGGAACTCGCCAAGGAAAAGGGCGCCTACCCGGTGTTCACCGGCAGCGACTGGCACACCGGCGCGTACTTCAGCGACCGCAGCTACAACTCGCCCGAGTGGATGGATCTGGCCGCGCAGGTCGGCGTCAACGGCATGCGCAACGGCTGGCTGATGGCGGTCGCCCCGAACATGTCCACCGCGCAGATCGCCGGCTCCACCGCGTCGATCGACCCGATCTACTCCGCGTTCTATTACGAAGAGAAGAAGGACTACCGTCGTCCGGTCGCAGCCCCCGGTCTGTCGCTGGAGACCTGGCCCTACTACGAGAAGGGCGCCTACAAGGTCGACCAGTTCGCATCGGTGCGCCAGAACGCGCGTCGCCAGCGCCACGTCGACCAGGCGATCAGCTTCAACTTCTACGTGCCCAGCACCATCCCCGCCCGCACCCTGCTCGACCTTCACATGACCGCGTGGAATCTCGGCATGAAGACCACGTACTACGTGCGTTCGAACGATATCGATATCGCGGAATGCGAGTGGTGTTCGAGCTGAGGTAGCGCTACACCCGACAGGGCTCGGAGTCGTTTTTCGGCCGATCGCGTTGAGCACGCGCGCGGTCGACCCCCGAAAACACGACTCCGACCCCGTCCGCGCGGTGCTGCACCGCGCGACGCTTCGAACGCCGGCACTCGCGTGATGCCACATCGCGCGAGCTTCCAGCAAGGTGTCAGAGTCACTTTCCGGACGCGCAGCATCGGCTGACGGAACGTCTACGAGCCGGAAAGTGACTCCGACACCGTCGCGCGATCAGCCCGCGCGCGAGCGTCACGTCCACCGTCGCGCGATCCACCACCGCGCGAGAATTTCCCTGTCGCGCGCTTCATTGCTGCGCGAGACTTCGAACACGAGAACCACACATGGCCGCCACGTCCACCCCGCTCGACCGCATCAAGATCCTCGAGCCGCGTCATCCCAACCGTTCGACCGGCATCATCAACGGCCAGACCAGCGGCATCCTCAACTGGAACGACATTCCGTATCCGTCGTTCTATCGCGCCTACAAGGAACTCTCGACCAACTTCTGGATTCCGGACGAGGTCGACATGAAGGGTGACGCCAAGCAGTACGGCGAGCTCTCGGCGCGCGAGAAGAACGCCTACGATTCGATCATCGGCCTGCTGGCCACGCTGGATTCGCCGCAGACGCGCTACATCTACAACGTCGCCGAATACATCACCGACCCGGCCGCGCACGCGAACGCCGCGATCATCGGCCAGCAGGAAGTGATCCACAACGAGAGCTACAGCTACGTGCTGGCCTCGATCACCGGCCTCGCCGACCAGAACCGCGTGTTCGAACTCGCGCGCACGCATCCCACGATCATCGCGCGCAACCAGCCGATCATGGAGTCCTACAACGACTTCATGCGCGAGCGCTCGGCCGAAACACTGATCCGCTCGCTGGTGCAGTCGTCGATCCTCGAAGGCATCAACTTCTATTCCGGCTTCGCGTACTTCTACAACCTGGTCCGCCAGAACCGGATGACCGGCACCGGCAAGATCATCAGCTTCATCAACCGCGACGAACTGGCGCACAGCAAGTTCATCAGCGAACTGATCCGCGCCATCGTCGGCGAGAACCAGTCGCTGCAGGGCGACCAGCTCACCCAGTACGTGCACGACGCGTTCGAACACGCCATCGAACTCGAAACCCGCTGGACCGCCGAAGTGCTCGACGGCATCGACGGCATCGACGTCGACGAAATGGTCCGCTACGTGAAGTACCGCGCCAACAAGATGGCCGGCATGCTCGGCATCGAGAAGCTGTATTCCGACACCACCGACAACGTGATGCCGTGGATCAAGGCCTACGCCGACAACTTCACCGAGACCAAGACCGACTTCTTCGAAATGCGGAACGCGTCGTACAAGAAGACGAATTCGGATAACGGGTTTGATGACCTTTAACGGATGATGGAAACGCGCTGAAGGCGACCTCGCCCGATGAGAACGCAACCTCCACCACAGTCCGGAAGAATAATGGTCCGCGAACAAAAATATCCAGGCGGTTCAAAATCTCGTGTCAGTCGCGCTGGAAACAATGTGCGCACGGGCAAAGAAACCGACGAAGACCTGTCCGTAATTGAGGATTGGCGCGCCGCCCATCGTGGCGTTATCAATACTTTTCAGGGAATTCTTCGCAACAGACTTCGTGGACAGCGCGTTACCGTAGCCCAGCGGCATAAACGTCGAAATACCATCTTCGACAAGCTCCAGAGACTTCCCAGCATGCAGCTAGCTCGGATGGACGATGTGGCTGGCTGCAGACTCATTTTCAGAAATGAAAAAGAGCTTAGGAAGTTTAGACAGTCCTTCCATCAAGCGCGCTTCAACCACAAGTTGCGGCATGACGCCGATAAGTACGATTACATCTCAAGCCCTAAAAACACCGGCTATCGTGGAATCCACGACGTGTATGAGTACGACGTCAACTCAGAGGCAGGAGAAGCTCTCAAAGGACTTTACATAGAGATTCAGTACAGAACTCTAGTTCAACACGCTTGGGCAACTGCCGTAGAGATCGTTGGATTCATCACTGAAAGCCAGCCCAAATTTGAGCGTGGTGACGACAGATATCATCGAGCGATGGCATACGCCAGCGAGATTCTGGCACGAGCGCATGAAGACCATAGAGGCCCCTTCCCCGCGCTGACTAATCGAGAGCTTCTTGAGTCATTTCTGTCTCTAGATCAAGAACTCAGCTTGATGCAAACACTGCGCGGGCTACATGAAGCGAAAAGCGCGATTTCCGATAAGAAGAACAGCATCCTCATCTTCGATCCGTCGGGCGAGCTGACAATTCGCAGCTATCGCGACGCAACCGATGCGTTGCGAGAGCTTTTCGAGCTAGAAGAGAAGATGCCTGAAATGGACATTGTTCTTGTTCGCGCAGACTCAAGCGAAGAAGTTCGGACGGCATTTCGCAACTACTTCACAGACGCACGAGAGTTCGTTCGACTGCTTGACACAGGCTGCGCAAAGCTTAGCGGACACGATGGGGGATCATTACCGGTGCGCACTAGGCGGAAAAGACAGTAGAAAGGCGAAGAGAGCGGGGGCAGAGCCGGTTTTCGCGGAACGCCCTTCGCAAACTGAGCCTACATTGATCAAAAACCGAGTTTGACACCTTGCGCATCCTCCTCGCCCACACATCGCTCAGCGGCAACACCCGCGATGTCGCGCGTGCGATCTGCGCGCGGTGCGAGGCACTGGGCCACACCGTCACCTGGATCGATGCCGACATCCAGACGCTGGCGAAGGCCTGCCCCGATGGCGCCGAGCATGATCTCTATGTGCTCGGCAGCTGGAGCATCAACGCCGGGCGCACGCCGCCGGAGATGAAGCGCTTCATCGAAGATCTCGTCGCCGCGGTCGGCAAGCCGGAACGCCTGGCGGTGTTCGGCACCGGCGAGACGCAGTGGGGCGAAGAGAACTATTGCGGTGCGGCCCGGCGCATGGCCGCGTTCTTCGGCACGCGGTACCCGCGGCTGGAGATCGAGCAGATGCCCCACGGCGAACACGACGCCACCAGGATCCAACGCTGGACCGACACCATTCTTGCCATTGCAGCCACACCGTTCGAGAACATCCCCCATGCAGACGCTCCACGCCACCACCCCTGACGACTACGCTGCAGCACTGGCCGCGCACCCGCGCCTGCTCGTCGATTACTACAAGGACGATTGTCCGGGCTGCAAGATGCTCGACATGTCGCTGGCGAAGTTCGCCGCGAGCGCCGATGCCGAAGGCGTCGCGCTGCTCAAGGTGAAGATGGAAACGATCGGCGAGGACTTTTTCCGCGATCTCGGCCTGCGCCAGACGCCGACGCTCGCGCTGTTCAAGGACGGCAGCGAGGCGGCGCGCCTGCCGGGCTTCCAGGCGCCGGGGCAGATCGCACAGGCCGTGTCGATCCATCTCTGAGGCACCCCGCGTCGGCGCGCTGTCGTCGCGCCGACCGTATTTCAATCACTGAGTCCGATCGATGCGTCACGCGGGCTGCGAAGACCTGCGCGCGAGGCGATGACGGGATGCGCTGCGCGTCAGCGCTCGACGCGGCGCAGGTCGATCCGCTCGCCTGACACACGCGTCAGCGCCGGCAGCTCGCCGGACAGATCGAGACAGGGCTGCACTGACTTCGGCGCGGGTTCGAGGCACCAGCCGCCTTCGCGCTCGACAAGCTGCCCTTCGTACTCCTCGACCATCGCCGGCGGCGTGTGCAGCGCGTACACCACCACCACGCGCGCGCTGTCGTCGGGGCGTATCTGCAGCGAGACGCTCTGGTGCGTGTCGTCGATGCGGCCAATGTAGGCGCCGTCGGCTGGGCGCTCGGTGGAGGCGGGCGAAGCGGAAGTGGTCATGGGCGTGGTGTCCGGTGCGGCGGGCGACGAGCTTGCACACGCCACCAGTGCGGGGGCCGTGAGCAACAGCAGACATGTGAACTGGCGCATCGGGCGCATCGTGGGGCGCAGCCCTGCGGACGTCAAAGTATCCGGGGGGCGCCGTACACCGGATGCGCGGAGATCAGGGATCTCAGCCATTGCCGGTCATCTCGTCCAGGATCGCGAAGCGCTCAGGAAACTGCTCGCGTGCCGCCGCTTCCTCTGGCGTGCCGATGACCGACATGTAGAGCTTGTAGGTCTCCGCGAAATCCTCGCCGCGCGAGGCGTCCGCATAGTCGGACACCGACTGGCCATCAGCGTCCATCGCGGTCTCCCATGCAGCCCATTCGGCGTCGCCCATGTCCTGACCACTGACGATATGGCCCACCTCATGCGACAGGCCACCGTCGAGCGAGTCCTGACTCGGCGTGCCGCCCTCGCTCGGATAGATCGACACGATGCCTTCCGCGCCGGCCGTCATGTAGGAGCGGAAGTCGGGCATGTCGTACTCCTCCGCCCAGTACGCGTCGGCGGGATTGGCTTGCGCATTCACGTCCACGCGTTCGATCCGCTCGCGCGACTGCGGATCCAGAGCCACCAGACCGTTGGCCACTTCGTCGAGACCGTGGTAATCGAGCGCGGGGTCGGGCTCGGCCGGCAGGTAGACCGGCGTGGTTCCGCCATCGATGGTGATGTCGAAGCGCACCGCGTCCGCCTCGCCCGAATTGAATCCGTGGTTCTCGACCGCGGACACGTCGGTGACGTAGTACTCGCCGGCCAGCATCGACGCCATGATCGCCTGCTGCTGGTCCAGCGGCAGTGCCTGGAATGCCGGATCGTGGAGCACGTCGCGCACGCCCTGTTGCTGTTCGGGCGTGAGCGTCTGGAAGCCGGTCGTCGCCTCGACCTGTTGCTGGCGGCTGTCGGCCAGGGCTCCCTGCAATGCGGCGATGTCGGCGTGGTACTGCGCCAGCGCCATCGCGTACTCGGCCAGCGCGGTCGCGGGCGGCAGCGCCGAATAGTCCGACAGTTGTGGCGGCTCGGCATCGGCCAGCGCTGCCTCGGCCATCTCGACCACCTGCGCGTCGTGCGTGGCCTGGCGGTGTTCGAGGATCTGTCGCTTGTCTGCCTCGGGCAGTTGCGGCGGCAGATCTCGGACGTTCGGCTCGGGAAGGTCTTCGATCGCCTCCAGCGTCTCCCGCGGCGACGGCGTGTCCCGACGCCCGAACAGATCGGCGATGTCGCCCGGATCGAACGCCGGACCCTCGGTATCCGGCGTCGGCGCGGGCGTCGACACGCGCGTGCCCGCGGGCAATGCATCGAACGGCGTCAGCGTCGGGTTGGCGGTCCGCAATGCCGACTCGGACGTGCCGGTGCGCTGGGCGACATCGGCGAGCGATTCACCATGCCGCGACAGCGTGGCGGACGCGGACGGTGGCGTGTCCAGTCCGGTGCGTGCAAGCGGTTCGGCGAGCGGGAGCGCAGCGGCGATCCGGGTCATGGCGATGTCGTCCATTCGGGCTTGCGATCGATGCTAGTGCGCGCCATCGCGCGGCAAACCCCGTGATGACCCTAGGTCGTCCGGCGCCGCGCCTGTTCAGTCGCGCATAGCGATGCAGCGCTGCCGGGCCTGCTCACCTCGCTTAAACTGGCGCGCCACACGGGCACGGTTTCTGGCCGCGCCATCACCGCGAACTCCATGACCCCACGCATCGACGACACCCCCAAGACCGAAGCCCGCATGCTCGAGATCGTGTTCCCCGATCACACCAATCATCTGGGCACGCTGTTCGGTGGGACCGCATTGGCGTGGATGGACAAGGCCGCGTTCATCGCCGCCTCGCGCTATGCGCGGCGCACCGTGGTGACCGCGCGCTCCGAACAGGTCGACTTCAAGCTGCCGATCAAGCAGGGCCAGCTGGTCGAGACGATCGCGCGCGTGGTCGAGGTGGGCCGCACGTCGATGCAGGTGGAGGTGGAACTCATCGCCGAGGATCTGCTCAGCGGTGACCGCGAACTGTGCACCCGCGGCCGCTTCGTGATGATCGCGCTCGATGCGCGCGGCCGCCCCGCACAGGTCACGCCATTGCCCGGCCAGGCCGGCGACGCGGCGTGAGCGACATCACGCTGCTGCAGTGGATCGGCCTCGGGCTTGGCATCGGGATCGCCTACGCGGCGATCCGCGCGGTCTTCAGGCGCAAGGACTGATCCAGCCTCAGCGCGCGGCCAATGCGCGCAGCAAGGCATCGCCCGGCAGCGGCAGAGGCTCGTCCGCGCGCGTGGCCAGCAGCAGGCGTCGCCGCGCCCAGGGCGCCTCGATCGCGATCCGCGACAGGCCGTCGCGTCGCCGGCAACGCACCGCGGTGGCACGCGGCACGATCGCCGGCCCCAGGCCCTCGCCCACGAGGCGACAGACCGCATCGAGACTGCCGGCGCGCATGCGGTAACGCGGCGGGCGGCCATTGATCCGCGCGTGCGCATCGATGTGCCGCTGCAGCGCCGCGTCGTCGGTGAGGCCGACGTAGGCGCCCGGCGGCAATGCATCCGCGGCGAGTGCGCGCAGGCCTGCGAGCGCATGTGCGGCCGGCACCACGAGATCCAGTGGATCGGCGCGCAGCGGCGTGACGTGGAGGCCGGCGACATCGACCGCGTCGGAGACGATGCCGATTTCGCAGTGGCGCCCGCGCAGCGCCGCGACGATGCCGGTGCTGTCGCGTTCGTCGACCTCGACCTGCGCGCCCGGATGCGCCTGCAGGAACAGCGGCAGGCGCGTGGGCACGAGTTCGGCCATCGCCGCGGTATTCGCCTGCAGGCGCAGGCGCGTGCCATGGCGACCGCCGGAGCGCGCGAGATCGGCATGCATGCGTTCGATCTGGGCGAGCACGCGCCGCGCATGCCGCAGCAGCACGCGCCCGGCCTCGGTGGGCCGCACGCCGCGCGCATGGCGTTCGAACAGGGCGGTGCCGAGCGCGTCCTCCATGCGGCGGATGCGTTCGCTGGCCGAGGCCAGGGTCATCGCGCAGGTTTCGGCGCCGCGCGTGATCGCGCCGCCTTTGCAGACGGCGACCACCAGGCGCAGGTCGATCAGGTCGAAACGCATCGCCGAAGCCTAACACCGTGCCTCAGGCACGGACTGAGGCAGGCTGTGGCGATACCCGCTGGTGCGCCGCGCGGGTGCCGCGCACGATGACGACTCCGCAACCGGGAGCGCCGCGATGCTCGATGCCTCGTCCGTCAGCGCCATGGCATGGATCGTCGCGGTGTTCGTGCTCGCCGGGCTGGTCAAGGGCGTCATCGGTCTGGGTCTGCCGACGGTGGCAATGGCGCTGCTGGCACTGGGCATGTCGCCGGCGCAGGCCGCTGCATTGTTGCTGGTGCCCTCGCTGCTGACCAACGTCTGGCAATGCCGGCCGTGGCACGCCTTGGCCGGGCTGCTGCGCGACACCTGGCCGCTGCATCTGGGCATCTTCTTCGGCACGCTGCTGTTGGGCGCATGGCTCGGCGCGCCGTCGGGCGCACTGGCCGGCGTCGTGCTCGGCATCGTGCTGGTGGCCTATGCGGCGATCGGCCTGCGCGGCTGGCGCTGGCAGGGCGCATCGCGCAGCAGCGGTCTGCCGGCCGGGCTGGTCACCGGCGCATTGACCGCGATGACCGGCGTGTTCGTGGTGCCGGCGGTGCCCTGGCTGCAGGGCCGGATCGAAGCACGCGAACGGCTGGTACAGGCAATGGGCCTGGCGTTCACCGTGGCGACGCTGGCGCTGGGCGCGCAACTGGCGATGCACGGCGCATTGGCGGCCGGTCGGCTCGGTGCGTCGCTGCTGCTGGTGCTGCCTGCGCTGCTCGGCATGGCACTGGGCGCCTGGCTGCGCGGGCGACTGTCGCCGACGGTATTCCGGCGCTGCTTCTTCGGTGGCATCGGCGTACTGGGGGCATGGATGCTGCTGCGCGCGATGACGTGAGGGTGGATGCAGTTCGCGAATCCGATGACGTGGGCGACGCGCTCGCCTGTGCGTCACCCGGGTGACGGCGGCAACGGCGCCTGCGCGCGCGCAGGCGGCTGCGCGGCGGCAACGCGATCGGCCCACTGCTGCAGCACGTGCTGCAGGCCGGTACGCCTGCGCCCTTGCCAGGCGCTCGCCAGCACGCGCCCGTTCCGATCGATCAGCACCAGGTTCGGCGGCGCAATGCCACCCAGGGCGCGGACGGCCGGCAGGCTGCGCAGCCGGTGATGCGCGATCGCCGGCCAGGGCATCGCCTGCAGCCGCATGTAGCGGCGCATGTCCGACTCGGCACTGTCGAGGCTGACGTACACGACCTCGGTATCCGCACCGGCCGCGCGCAACGCATCGCGGACCTCGCGCAGCCTCGGCACGAAGGCGTGGCAGGGCGCACACCAGTCGGCGCCGAAGTACAGCGCGACGATGTCCGGTTCCCGGTCCCATCGATACGCCGTGAAACGCGCGCCGTCGGCGCGGACCAACGCGGACGCGATGTCGTCGCGCATGGTCGGATCGACGGGCGCACGTTCGCCGGCCTGCGCGACGGACGCCAGCAGCACCATCGACAGCCAGACACGCCGACGTGCACGCGACGCGGTGCGCGGCATCGCCGGAGGCGTGTCAGAAGTTGAATCGCGCACTGGCATAGATCGAGCGCGCGAAACGCGGGCCGTAGACGTAGTCGCTGTCGCGGCCGGCACCGGTTTCCAGATCCCCCTGGCGCTGGTCGAACAGGTTGCGCACGCCCAGCGCCAGGTCCCAGTGGCGGTCCCCCTGGCCCAGATGCCAGGTGGTGCCGGCATCGACGACCCAGAAGTCGTCGCTGCGCTCGAGCGTGCCGGTGTTGTTGTTGAGCACGTGCATGCGGCCGGTGTATTTCAGCCCGACATAGGCATCCAGCAGCGGTGACGGCGACCAGGTCAGCTGCGCCTGCCCGCTCCAGCGCGGCGTCTTGAGGTAGTCGTGGCTGGCGATCACGGTGTCGCCACCGTCCTCGCGATCGTCGAACACCACCTGCGCGTCGTCGAAGCGCGAGCGGTACCAGGCCACGCCGGTGGTCAGCTGCACCCGGTCGCTGGCCTGCCAGCCGAAGTTGGTTTCCAGGCCCGCCACCTGCGAGCCCCGGGCGTTGCTGCGCAGCTGGTAGAGGCCGCCGGCATCCTCGCGGATGTCGCTGAGCACGAAGGTGTCGCGCAATTCGGTCAGCGAGGCGGTCGCATCCCAGCTCAGGCGGCCGTCCACCGCCGAGCGCCAGTCGAGGCCGAGCATCGCGGTGGTCGCCCGCTCCTCCGACAGGCCGTCGACATTGCGGATGCGCACCGGCTCGGCGCCGAGGGTGTCGACGTGCAGGTCCTCGCTGAAGACCTCCGGTGCGCGGAAGCCGGTGGAGAGACCGGCGCGCAGCTTCAGCGCATCGCTGGCCTGCCAGGCCAGGGCCACGCGCGGCGAGAACACCGCATCGTCGAGCGCCGAATGCTTGTCGGCGCGTGCGCCGAGCACCACATCCACGCGCTCGCTCAACGTCCACTCGTCCTGCAAGAAAACACCGAGATTGCTGAAGGTCTCGCGCGTGCCGCGCAGCAGCGTCTCACCGGCGCCGTTGCGCTGGTCGTCGCGCACCGATTCGCGCTTGTACTGCGCGCCGAATGCCAGTGCGTGCGCGCCGCGACGCAGGTTGAACTGGCTGTCGAGGTAATGCAGCGGATTGACGGTGTAGCCGTACTGGTCGAATGCGGTTTCGGCCGCACTGCCGGGTACCGAGGGATCGAGTTGCGCGGGGTCGAAATCCGGCGATGCCGGATCGGTCTCCACCTCGCCCAGGCCGCCGTAGAAGCTCTTGCGCTCGATGTAGGCGAAGGAATAGCCGAGGGTGAAATCGGCGGCATCGCTGAGGACATGATCCAGGTGCACGCCACCGCGGTGGTACTGCGTGTCCAGCGATTCGGCGATGTTGGCCAGCCATTCGGGCTGGTCGAGGCGGTTGCCGCCGCGCCGCGTCTCGTCGGTGAACAGGTAATTGGCGCGCAACGTGGTGTCGTCACCCAGTGCGGCCCAGCCCTGCACGCCGGCGACCTTCTGGTCCTTGTCGACGATCTCGCTGTAGCCGTCGCCGTTGAAATCCAGCGCGTCCTGCGTCGACCACTGGCCGACCAGCGACAGGCCGCCACGGCCGTCTTCGGACACCAGATCGGCGCGACCATCGACACTCCATGCCGGCTCGCCCTTCTGTACATCGGTGCCCAGCTGCAGATAGCCGCCGTTGCGCACCGGCTGCTCGGGAATCAGGTTGACCACGCCGGCCACCGCGCCCGGCCCGTACAGCGACGAGCCGCCGCCCTTGACCACCTCGACGCGGTTGATGAAGGCCGCGGGGATCTGCTCCAGCCCGTACACACCGCCGAGCGTGGACATCAGCGGCGCGCCGTCGAACAGCAACTGGTTGTAGGCGCCACCCAGGCCCAGCAGCTGCACCTCGGAGGTATTGCAGTTCTGGCAGTTGCTCTCCACGCGCAGGCCGTTGATCAGTTCGGCGACGCGCGAGAAATCGGTCGCCGCGCGCAGGGCGATGTCCTCGCCGCGCAACACCTCGGTGCGGATCGGCACCTCCGACAGCAGGCGTTCGCTGCGGGTCGCGGTACTGACCACCTGCACCCGGTCGAGTTCGGTGGCGCCCCGATCGACGGCCGCGACCGGACCCGCCGCCACGGTCGCGAACGCCACCAGGGCACAGCGGGGAAGCCCAATGGCGCGGTACACCGCAGCGGAACGCATCAGGCCGGGACTGGACAGGACATCGCGCATCGAAGGACCTCGGGGCAGGAAGAGATCCCCAGTATAGCAAATGCTATATCGTTTGCATTTTGATCAATTGTTTAGCGCGCGCTGTCATACGGCGCCCCGCGCGCCGCGATTGGCGACAATGCGCACTGTCGACGCCACTGCCGCAACGCGCGCCCATGTCCAGAATCCGTCCCAAACCCGGTGCCCCAGCGCCCCTGCTGGAAGCCGACGTCCAGGTGGAGAGCTTCCGCCAGGTGCGCGAGGCGCGACGATCGGAGCTGGTCGAGGATTACGTCGAACTGATCTCCGACCTGATCGCCGATGGCGGCGAAGCGCGGCAGGTCGACATCGCCGAACGCCTGGGCGTCGCCCAGCCGACGGTCGCGCGGATGCTGCAACGCCTGGTCCGCGACGGTCTGGTGATGCAGAAGCCCTATCGCGGCGCGTTCCTGACCGATGCGGGTGAAACACTGGCGCGCGCCAGCCGCGCACGCCACCAGACGGTGGAAGCCTTCCTCGTCGCACTCGGTGTACCGCCCGACATCGCGCGTCGCGATTCGGAAGGCATCGAACACCACGTCAGCCCGGAAACGCTGGCGATCTTCGAAGCGTTCGTGGCCGCCCGCGCCGCCGGCGGCACGACCGGCACGCCAGCCTGATCCATCCGCGGCCGGCGAAGCCGCGATACGCAGCTTCTGCTGAACAGGGTTAACTTGCAGGAACGCCGACCGGCGTCGGGGCACGCGCATGCATGCCCACACCACGGGCAGGCGTTGCAGGACTTGCGTAACGTCTCCGAAGAGATGCCCACGATGGCCGCATCACACCTGTATCTGCGCATTGCGCTGCTCGCACTTGCCGCTGCCTGCGCCGCACCCGCCATGGCGGCGGACGACCGCTGGGACGTCCGGGCAGTGCCCTACGTCTGGGGCGCCAGCGTGCAGGGGCACGCACACCTGCGTGGTCTGCCGCCGATCGCCATCGATCGCAGCTTCCGGGACATCCTGTCCGATCTGGACATGGCAGGCATGGTCATCGTCGAGGCGCGCAGGGGCCAGTGGGGGCTGCTGTCGGACATCACCTATATCGATACGACGCAGCACGTCGAGGTGTCGCCGCCGGGGCTGGATGGCCGTTTCGGAAACCGTGCGACGACCGCAGCGCTGATGGTGACCTACCGGGCAATCGACGAAGGCCGGTTCTCGCTCGACGTCCTTGCCGGTGCACGGCACTGGGACGCGGCATTCGATCTGGCACTCGACGCGCCAGTTGCACTGCGCCGGCGGACGGAAACCGCCTGGATCGATCCGGTGCTCGGACTCCGGGCCGGCTGGCGCCCGGCGCCGCGACACGGTCTGACCATCTGGGCCGTCGGCAGCGCTGCGGATGGCGTCCCCCTCGACCTGCTGGCCACATATGGCTTCGGTCTGACACCCGACCTGTGGCTGCGTATCGGTTATCGCCATCTGGAGATCGGACACCGCACCGGCAGTGCCGCCGTCGACCTCACGCTTGCCGGACCCGGCGCCGGCCTCGAGTTCCGCTTCTAGTCCACTGATCCGCAAGGAGTGCCGAATGAAAAGCTTGTTTGCAACACCGCTTGCGATGGCCCTGATGATCGCCTGTGTGCCCGGGGCAGAGGCCTGCACCCGCTTTGTCTATCACGGCCATGGCAACGACGTGATCACCGCCCGCTCGATGGACTGGAAAACGGATGTCGCCACGAATCTCTGGGTGTTTCCGCGCGGGACAGCCCGCTCCGGGCAGGCAGGCGCGGATTCGATCACGTGGACTTCGAAGTACGGCAGCGTGATTGCCAGCGGCTACGACATCGCCACGACCGACGGTCTCAATGAAGCCGGGCTGGCGGCCAATCTGCTGTGGCTGGTCGAGTCGGAGTATCCGGAGACGTCGAGCGGCAAGCCCGGCCTGGCGATTTCGCTGTGGGCCCAGTTCGTCCTGGACAACTACGCCACCGTGGCCGAAGCGGTCGAAGCGCTGCGGACCGAACCGTTCCATCTGGTCACCGACCAGGTGCCCGGCGAATCGCGGTTGGCGACATTGCACCTGTCGATGTCGGACGCGAGCGGAGACAGCGCCATCGTGGAATACATCGATGGCCGTCAGGTGATCCATCACGACCGCGCCTACGCGGTCATGACCAACTCGCCGACCAGCAGTTGGCACTGAACAGCTACTGGCAGCAGATCGGCGGGACGGTGATGCTGCCCGGCACCAACCGGTCCGCCGACCGGTTTGCACGTGCCGCGTTCTACATCAATGCGATCCCCATAAGCGAAGAGCCGGCGGTCGCGCTCGCCAGTGTCTTCAGCGTGATCCGCAACGTCTCGGTGCCCTTCGGCATCAGCACGCCCGGCGAGCCGAACATCTCGTCGACGCGATGGCGCACCGTGGTCGACCACACGCGCAAGCTCTACTTCTTCGAGTCGGCGCTGACCCCGAACACGTTCTGGGTGGATCTCAAGACAATCGATTTCGATGCGCAGACCGGCAAGGTGCTCAAACTGGATCTGGGCCCCGACCAGCGCAACGTGTTTGCGGGCAACGCGCTGGACCGGTTCGTTGAACATGCGCCGTTCGCGTTTCTCGGCACATCGCGTTGACATACCGGGCGTCGGTGCGGGTAACGTCGACGCCACACCCCCTTTCGGCGAGGCATCTTCCATGACACGTTGCGCGCGTTTCCTCTTCCTGTCCTTCGCGCTCGGCACCCTCGGCGGCTGCGCCAGCTGGCAACCCGACGGCGGCACCCCGAAGGCGCGGGCAGCCGCGTCGGGGGTCTGCAATGCAGAAGACGTCCAGTGGGCGATCGGGCAGATTGCGACGAGCGAAGTCACCGGCCGCGTCTGGCGGGAAAGTCACGCCGGCCTGGTGCGCCCACTACGACCCGAGCAGGTGACAGGCGCCAGCGCGCGTCCGGATCGGATCACGCTTGAACTCGATCGCGAAAACGTGATCCGGAAGGTCTACTGCGGTTGACGCCTCAAGCTGAAACGGCGCTGCGCGTGATGCATGAACAAGAGCCGGCGCGATGCGCCGGCTCTTGTTTTTCCGGAGCCTCGCGAAAAACCGCTCGGACTCAGGCGACGGAGGCCTGATGGATCGAGGCGATCGCCTTGTCGAGCGAGGCGTTGAAGTCGTCGTCGCTCTGCTGCGCGCTCAGGCCTTCGGTCAGCGCGCGGCTGAAGCTGGCGACGACGCCCGGGTTCTTCGCCAGACGCGCATTGGCGTCATCGCGGCTGTAGCCACCCGACAGGGCGACGACCTTCAGCACGCTCGGGTGTTCGACCAGTGCCTGGAAGAAACCGTCGACTTCCGGCAGCGTGAGCTTGAGGATCACCGGCGTCGACGGGGCGACCTTGTCGAGGCGCTCGAGCAGGCCCTGCTTCAGCGTGGTCTCGATGTCTGCCTTGTCGGCGGCGTTGATGTCGACTTCCGGTTCGATGATCGGCACCAGGCCGGCGTCGAGCACCTGCTGGCCGAGTTCGAACTGCTGGTCGAGCACCGCGGCGATGCCGGCGGCGTTGTTCTGCTTGATGACCGAGCGTTCCTTGGTGCCGAACACGCCCTTGGCCTTGGCGCGCGCGAGCAGGTCCGACAAGCCAGGGATCGGCTTGAGCAGCTGCACGCCGTTCGACTCGTCTTCCAGGCCCTTGTCGATCTTCAGGAACGGCACGACGCCCTTGGTCTTCCACAGGTATTCGGCAGCGCCCTGGCCTTCGAACTGGTCGTCGAGCGTGCGCTCGAACAGGATCGCGCCGAACACGCGTTCACCGGTGAAGGCGGGGCTGGTGACGATGCGGGTGCGCATCGCGTGGACGAGACCGAACATTTCCGCGTCGTCCGCGTACTCGGTTTCTTCGATGCCGTAGAGCTTCAGCGCCTTGGGCGTGCTGCCGCCGCTCTGGTCGAGCGCTGCGATGAAGCCCTGGCCCGATTTGATCCTGTCCAGTTGTTCCTGATTCACGGCCACGTGCGTACGTCCTATGCAATCGGCGGGAGACCCGGGGACGCGATGATACCGTCCTGCGCCGCGCGAAGCCGTCGACATGCCTCACCGGTCGATTCCGGGACGCTGAAACCGCGTCTCCGCAACGCTGCCACCACGACGCCCTGCTAGGCTGCCCGGCCGTCTGCCAGCCCTGTCGCCGTGATCCGTTTCGAAGGCATCCACAAGTCGTTTTCCGCTGCCGGACGTGAAGCCGTCGCGCTGCATCCGCTCGATCTCACGATCGAGGCCGGCGAGGTGTTCGGCATCGTCGGCCATTCGGGCGCTGGCAAATCCACGCTGCTGCGGCTGATCAACGGACTGGAAACGCCGAGCGGTGGCCGCCTGACTGTCGACGGGCAGCGCCTCGACATGCTCGACGGCGACGGCCTGCGCACCCTGCGCCGACGCGTGGGCATGATCTTCCAGCACTTCAATCTGCTGTCGGCCAAGACCGTCATCGACAACATCGCGTTTCCGCTGCGCCTGGCCGGCGTGTCGAAAGCGCAGGCGCGCACGCGCGCGCAGGAATTGCTGGTGCGCGTGGGACTCGAAGCGCATCGCGACAAGTTTCCTGCGCAGTTGTCGGGCGGGCAGAAGCAACGTGTCGGCGTGGCGCGTGCACTCGCGACGGAGCCGAAGATCCTGCTCTGCGACGAGGCCACCAGCGCGCTAGATCCGCAGACCACGGCGTCGGTACTGCAACTGCTCGACGGCATCAACCGCGAACTTGGCCTGACCATCGTGCTGATCACCCACGAGATGGATGTCGTGCGCCGGGTCTGCGACCGCGTCGCCGTGCTCGACGCCGGGCACCTGGTCGAAAGCGGCCCGGTGACCGACGTGTTCCTGCATCCGCAGCATCCGACGACGCGGCGTTTCGTTGCCGAATCAGAAGACGTCGACGAGGACGCGCAGCACGACGATATCGCCCATGTCGAAGGCCGTCTGCTGCGGCTGACCTTCACCGGCGATGCGACCTGGCAGCCGCTGCTCGGCCGCGTCGCGCGCGAGACCGGCATCGACTACACGATCCTCTCGGGCCGCATCGATCGCATCAAGCGCCTGCCCTACGGTCAGCTGACGCTGGCGGTAACCGGCGACCGCTTCGACGAGGCGGCGCGCCGTTTCGGCGAGGCCGGTGTGCACGTGCAGGAGCTGCCGCGATGAGCACTCCGATGACGAGCACGCCACTGCTGCCCAACGTCGATGCCGGCAAGTGGGTCGAGATCGGCCAGGCCACGGTCGACACGCTGCTGATGCTGGCCGGCTCGCTGCCGCTGACCCTGCTGATCGGCCTGCCGCTCGGCGTGCTGCTCTATCTCACCGGCCCGCGCCAGCTGCACGCGCGCCCGGCGCTGTACGGCGGCCTGTCGCTGGTGGTGAACCTGCTGCGCTCGGTGCCCTTCATCATCCTGATGATCGTGCTGATCCCGATCACGCTCAAAGCCATGGGCACATCGCTGGGCGTGCGTGGCGCGATCCTGCCACTGGTCGTCGGCGCCGCGCCGTTCTACGCGCGTCTGGTCGAAACCGCATTGCGCGAGATTGATCGCGGCGTCGTCGAAGCGAGTCTCGCAATGGGCGCGACCACGCGCCAGCTGGTCACGCGCGTGCTGCTGCCCGAAGCGCTGCCGGGCCTGATCGCCGGCGCTACGGTCACGACGATCGCGCTGATCGGCTTCACTGCGATGGGTGGTGCGATCGGTTCCGGCGGCCTGGGTGATCTGGCGTATCGCGATGGGTATCTGCGTTCGCGTACGGATGTCGCCGTGGTGACGGTTGTCGCATTGCTGGTGATGGTGCAGGTGCTGCAGATGGTCGGTGATCGGCTGGTGGCGCGGTTTACGCGGCGGTAGGGCGAGCACGACGTTTGTGCACCTCTCCCTCCGCGAGAGGTCGACGCGCGCCGCGCGTCGGGTGAGGGTTGAAGTTCTACGGGCGCGCGTAGAAAAAGCGCCCTCACCCGCCCGTCGGGCACCTTCCCCGAGGGGAAGGACCAAGCCCAACGTCGGCCGCGCACCCCCATCACCACACACTGATTTCCACCCCCGCACTCGATCCCAATGCGCAGACCCCGATACTGGTCGGCCCTCGCCTCACCGGATCCGACATGGCCCTGCTGCCCCGACTCGCCACTGCCGCCCTGCTGCTGTCCGCCCTCGCCGGCTGCGGTGGTGCCGGGTCCGGCGCGAATGGCGAACGTCTGACCATCGCCGCGACCGCGGTGCCGCACGCCGAAATTCTCGAAGTGGTGAAGCCACTGCTCGCCGAGCAGGGCATCGATCTGCAGGTGCGCATCTTCAACGACTACGTGCAGCCCAACGACCAGGTCGTGCAGGGCCAGATCGACGTCAACTATTTCCAGACCGAGCCCTACCTCGGCGCCTACAACCGCGACCGCGGCACCGATCTGACGACGCTGGCCGGCGTGCACATCGAACCCTTCGGCGCGTACTCGCGTCGCTACGCCTCGCTCGACGCAGTGCCAGACGGCGCCGACGTGGTGATCCCGAACGATCCGAGCAACAACAGCCGTGCGCTGATCCTGTTGCACCACAGCGGCATGATCACGCTGAAGGATCCGACCGACGCACTGGCCACCCTGCGCGACATCACCGCGAATCCGAAGCACCTGAAATTCCGCGAGCTCGATGCCGCGATGCTGCCACGCGTGCTCGACCAGGTGGACCTCGCGCTGATCAACACCAACTATGCGCTCGATGCCGGTCTCGATCCGGGCAAGGACGCGCTGGCAATCGAAGGCAAGGATTCGCCGTACGTGAACTTCCTGGTCGGCCGTCCCGACAAGCGCGACGACCCGCGCGTGCAGAAGCTGATCGCCGCACTGACCGGCGAAGAGGTGCGCAGCTTCATCCGGACGAAATACGGTGACGCGGTGATTCCCGCGTTCTGACCTGCGTCACTGTCGGGGCCGGATGCGCCCCATCAGATTCCGCCGCTCCGCACCGCGGTTCTGCAGGCTACGCGCGGCCTGCGCCTGGAGTCGTCGGCCACATGGGGACGCGCGCGCTTCGACGAGCTGATCGAAGCCGGTGGCGTGGATCGTCGTGGCAACCGTCCAGGCAACGTGCCCAATGGCACCGCGACGCTTGCCGGCACCTACCGGTTCTCAGCCATGCCGGTGTCGATCGGCGCCAGCGGACCTCACGTCGGCGGCTTCTACACCGACAACGCGAACACGATCTACGTCCGCGGCCGCACCACGTTCGATGCCTGGGCGAGTTACGACTGGAGCCGCGCCTCGCTGGCGCTGCGCGTGCGCAACGTTGGCGACGCGCTCTACGGCGAGTACTCCGGCTATCCATCAACCCACGTCTATCTCGGCGCGCCGCGCAGCGTCGAAATGACCCTGCGCACGCGGTTCTGACGATGGGCCGTCTTCAGACGTCAGCAGATGCAGGCGATCGTTACCGGATGTTCTGGCGCTGGCATCTGTACGCCGGCCTGTTCGTCGCACCGTTCCTGGTCATCCTCACGATGACCGGCGCGGTGTATCTGTTCAACGACGAACTCGACGATGCGCTCTATCCGGAGCTCCGCTTCGCACCGGCGCCGTGGTCGGAGCGTGTCGCGCTGGCGGCGATGATCGACACCGCCGAAGCCGGCGTCGACGACGCGACCGCGACGCGCATCGATGTGCCCAGCGATCGCACGCGCAGCGCGCGCGTGCATCTGCGAACGGCGGACGGCGACACGCGCGTCGCCTTCGTCGATCCCGGCAGCGGCGCACTGCTGGGCACGCTGGATCCGACCCGGACGCCCGTCGGCCTCGCGGAGCGCTTGCACGGTTCGCTGATGCTCGGCACCGTCGGCCGCTACGTGATGGAACTCGCCGCGTGCTGGGCCGTGCTGCTGATCGTGTCCGGGCTCTATCTCGGTTGGCCACGCGATGGCCGCCGCGCTTGGCGTGCGTTGCTGCCGGATCTGTGTGCGCGCGGACGCGCGTTCTGGAAGTCGCTGCACACCGCGGTCGGCCTGTGGGTCGCGCTGCTGGTGCTGTTCCTGATCTTCACCGGTCTGCCGTGGGCGGCATTCTGGGGCGGCTGGATCCGCGGCGGCGCGGAACTGATCGGCGAAGGCTATCCGCCGGTGTATCGACGCTACGCCGCGGTTGATGCGCCGACGGCCGGCAGCGATTTCAACGATGTGCCTTGGACGCTGCAGCACGCACCGCTGCCGCCGGTCACGCCGGATACGCATCACGGCCACCATGCGCCGCCAACCGCGCAGGCCGGTACGCCGCGTGCGTGGACACCCGATGGGCTGGAACGCGCAATCGCGCACGTGCGCGCTGCCGGTACCCATGACGATCTGCGCGTGTTCCTGCCCGCCGACACGCGCGGCGCGTTGATGGCCTACACCTACCCCGATCGACCGCAGGGACAGATCACCTACCACTTCGATCGCGACGGCGCGCTGCTGATCCGTGCCGGTTTCGCCGACTATGGCCGCGTGGCGCAGGCGATCGAACTGGGCGTGCAATTGCACATGGGCAATTACTTCGGACGCGCGAACCAGCTCGTGATGCTGGCCGCGTGCATCGGTGTCGTGGTGCTGGCGGTCAGCGGCCTGGTGATGTGGTGGCGCAGGCGGCCCGCAGGACGCCTCGGCGCGCCGCGCACCACTCGGCCCACGCCGACACGCGTCCTGCTCGTATTGATCGTCGCGACCGCGCTGCTGCTGCCGCTGCTCGCAGTCTCGCTCGTCGTCGTGTCCGTCTTCGACCGCTGGCTGCGCCCGCGTATTCCGGCGCTGCGCTGGCTCGATTGAATCGACGCAGCAGCATCGGCTTCCACCCGGATGCCGCGCTCGATCCACTTCGAAATTGAGCACGACAGTCGTCGCGACCTGTTGCGGCGTCGATCAATCCAACCACGGGGATGTCCGGCAGACGCTTATGGTCCGCCGGTGGCGTCCTGATCCTTCTTCTCTTGATCGATCTTCCTGTCCTGATCGTCCTTCTTCTCTCGAGCATCCTTCTTCGCTTGATCGTGATGCCACTTGATGGCGAAGAACATGCCCGTGCCGAGCACGACAACCTTGAACACGATGAAGACTATCGGGAACCAATCGTACATTTGACTATTTCCAGGGGATTACCCGACACCACTTGTCGTGAGGAACACGGACTGCCTTACAACGCTGTTCCAGCAGTTCATCCTGTGCAGGCCATCGTCGAATCCGGCTTTGATCAGAAAGGCCGCAGACGCCGCTCCAAGCGCAAAACCTGCAGACCATTCAGGCGACGCTGATCGAGGCATCACGATTGTATCCCGGCCATGCGGCACAGCTGCCCCGCGAAGTCCTCCACGCGACAAAATGTCGCATCCACCCGACCTGGCGTGAACCGGATTTCAACTGTCGGAGACCGGATGGATGACGCCGATTCCCGATGGGAACCCATCTGATGCAGTGCGCCTCGAACGGCCTACGCGAGTCCGGGCCTCGATCTTCTGTCTCACTGCAGGGATAGCGAACGGTCACGTCGCGCCTTGCAGGCTCCGGCGGATCTGGAGGGCGAAGGTTCTGGTTCGTCGCCGGATCAGCCAGATTTCCATCCGACGCAGGCTTGTGCGCCGCAAGCATGGCGATCCGACAGCGCGACTGGCAGTCTCCTGTCTCTGAAGATTCACCCCGCCCATGCCCCGCACACCGGGGAGGACAACGCCCTCCGCACCGCTCGACTCACGCTCCCACGGAACCCTCACACCCCAGGTGCGAGCATCCGCGCCGATTCCCGCCGGAAAACGCCGCCATGCGCCTGCTCGTCCTGTTGTGTGCCATCGCGATGCCGGTCATCGCCTGGCTGTCGCAGACCGGTGTCTTCGGCCCCGACCAGGGCACGATCTCCGATCGCCATCCCACCCTGCTGGTCGCGACCGGATACGCGTTCTCGGTCTGGGGCCTGATCTTCCTGCTCGATCTCCTCTATGCGATCTGGCAGACAACCGGTACGCGCCGCAGCGATCCCCTGCTCGGCCGCATCGCGCCCGTCGCCGCGCTCGGCTTCTTCCTCACCGCGATCTGGATGCCACTGTTCTCCGCCGGGCTGTTCTGGGCCTGCGTGGTGGTGATTTTCGGCGCACTGATGAGCCTCGCCTGGTGCGCGGTGCAGCTGTCGCACCCGGGCAACGCGAAGCGCTACCGGCTGGCGTGGCTGGCGCTTTCGATCCATGCCGGCTGGCTGTCGCTGGCCGCCTTCCTCAACGTCGCGCAGACGATCGTCGCCTATGAGCTGCTGTCGACCAGCCGCATGCTCGGCTGGAGCCTCGCGCTGTGGGCAATCTCGGCCGTCGTACTGCTGGTGCTCAACCTGCGCATGCGCGGCAACATCGCCTATCTGGCGATCGCGCTGTGGGGCCTGTTCGCGGTGTGGTTCAAGCAGACCGAGTGGCCGCTGACGGGCGCGGTGACCTCCGGCTGGATCGCGCTCGGCATTGGCGCGGCGCTGGCGATCCAGACCGTCCTGCTGCGCCTGCGCCACCGTTGAGTCCTGCGCAGCTGCGTTCACGCCTCATGCGGGCACGCGTTGCGACCCTGTCGCCCCAGGACACATCACAGGGGGTTCCATGTTCCGCACATTCTTGACCGCCGGACTGCTCACGCTTGTTGCAGCGCTGCCCGCATTCGCCCAGGTCACGACCGCGCCGTTGCAGCAGGTCGACACCCAGCCTGAACTGTCGTCGCAGTCCGGCCGCCAGACCGGTGTGGTGACGATGGACCGCGGCGACGGCACGCAGATCATCGTCCGCTCCTTCGAGCCACGTTCGGCCCTGGGCGACCAGTACCGCGTCGACTTCGTTGTGCTCGATGTGGACGGCGACGGCTACATCAGCCGCGCCGAAGCCAAGGCGCATCCGGCGCTCGACGCGGAGTTCAACGCGATCGACAGCAACCGCGACGGCCGCCTGAGCCGCGAGGAACTCGCCGGCTGGCTGCGCTGATCGGTCGCACCCGCAAACGCCGCATCGCGACCGGGCTGCGCTAGCCTATGTCGCCGCCGGCAACCGGTCGGCGATGGAGTGTTTGCGTGAACCAGATTCCCCCTGACGATACCGATGCGCCGCGTCCACGCGGGCCGCTGCTGGTCGGCGCCGTCTTCGTATTGATGATCGGCATCTTCATCGGCGCGCTCAGCGCGACCGTGCTGCTGCGCATGAGCATCGGTTCGGCCGGCGACCTCAAGGCGCGCGAGGCGACCCGACTGCATGCGCTGCTCGAGTCGCCGGGCGGCATCGCTGCACCGGACATCTCGACCGAGCGCACGACTGCGGCTTTTGCCCACAGCTTCATCGTCAGCACTGCGGCGATCGACGCGGTGTCGTCGCTCGACGAACGCGCGCGACTGGTCGACATCGCGCGCTGGATGGTCGCGACCGATGCGCTGTCGAGCCGCGAAGATGCGGTCTCGCGCTGGGCGATGATCGCCGCACGCTGCGTGGACACGAATGCGGAAGCACCCAAGGACGCGGCGAACTGCGTACGCGACGAGATGCCGCACGACGTGCCGATTCCGGATCACGCCCGGGACTGACGTACCGGCAGCGGCGTCCAGACAGCAGAACGCCCGGCAAAAAGCCGGGCGTTCCGGTATTACGAAGCGAACGATCAGTCGCGCGACTGGCTGACGATGCGGCCGTCTTCCGGATCGAGCTTCAGATCCATGCGCTGGCCCTGCGGATTGTCCGCTTCGGCCTCCCACATGCCGTCGTCGAACTTGACGTCTTCGATACGGGTAAAGCCTTCGGCGGTCAGCTTGGCGCGGATATCGGCCTCGCCGAGATTGGTCGCGCCGGCGGTTTCCGGATAGACGCGGCCTGTAGCCGGGTCGAGGCGTACGTCGATCTTGGTGCCGTTGGCGTCGGTGACGTCGGCCTTCCACACGCCGTCCTTGAACTCGAGGTCGTGGATGTCGGTGTAGCCGCCTTCGGTCAATGCGGCGCGCACCTGGGTGCTGGTCATGGCGTCCTGGGCGACTGCGGCGCCAGCAGCGGCGAGGGAGAGGGCCAGTACAAGGCCACGGATGACGATGGTGTGCATCGTGACGCTCCTGCGGTTGGGGTGCGCGGAGTGTTCGGCGAGGGCCGCGAAGTGCAGGTGAACGGGAGATGCCGCCGTTCATGCAGGCGGCGCGAGAGGCGCGCCCATGCGCTCGACGGCCTCGACGCAGGTTCAGGCCGCCAGCAACAGGCGCAGATCGGCGACGAAGCCGGCATACGCGTCGGCCTGCGCCTGGCGGTCGCTCTGGCGCAGCACCCACGAAGGATGCACGGTCGCGAATGCGCGCACGCCGTCTTCGCGGGTGCGCCAGATGCCGCGTTCTTCGGTCAGACGCATGCCGGGCCCGAACACCGCACGCGCCGCGCTCGCGCCGAGGCAAACGATGCGCGCGGGTTTCACCTGCGCGATCTCCGCACGCAGCCAGCCGTTGCAGGCCTCGATGTGGGCCGCGTCCGGCCGCTTGTGCAGGCGGCGCTTGCCGCGCGGTTCGAAGCGGAAATGCTTGACCGCGTTGGTCAGGTACAGCGTGCTGCGATCAATGCCGAGCTCGTCCAGCGCGCGCGAGAACAGACGACCCGCGGGGCCGACAAACGGACGACCGGACAGGTCCTCTTCGTCGCCCGGCTGCTCGCCGACGATCATCGTGCGCGCGTTTTCAGGCCCTTCGCCGAACACGGTCTGCGTCGCCGGTTGCCACAGCGGGCAGCGTCGGCAATCGCGCGCGGATTCGCGCAGCGCTTCGAGTGTGCCGGCCACCGCCGGCGCAGGCGTCGGCGCTGCGGGAATGCGGCGACGCGGCGCCTCGTGTTCGCGTTCGGCCATCTCGCGCACGCGCAAGCCGGCATCGCGGACGAGGTCGGGCAGCAGCGCGGTCTCGGGCAGATGCTTCCAGTATTTCTGCGGCATCTCGGCACGCATCATCGTGGTGTTGAGCCGCGCCGGATTGAAGATGTTGGCGTAGTAGGTGCGCCACAGGTCTTCGCGCGCATCTTCGGATGGCGCATCGGCGCGCACACCGCCATCGGCGAACGCGAGTGCCTCGCCATCCCACGTCACCGTGCGGTACGGCGTCACGATCGCCCAGCGCATGCCGGCGAAGCGCCGCGCGAAGAACGGTGCGACGCGATCGACGATGTGGTGGTCGGGCTCGAACCAGGCGATGTAGCGATCGGTATCGCCGGGCACTTCGCGGAAGCGCACGAAGGCCTTCATCTTGTGGCTGTCGCGGCGCACCGCCTGCGCCATCGTGGTGGCGCGATGCATGTCGGGATCGGATGCACGTTGCAGCAATGCGCGCTCGCCTTCGGCGATGCGCCAGAGCATGCGATAGAGCAGACCGTGGCGGTCCTCGGCCCGGTGGCAGAGCACGGCACCGGCCAACGACAGGAATCCGGACGGCACACGCGGGGCCGTGCGTTGCGCGGGCAGCATCGACAGGTCGAGTCCGCCCAGCAACGAGCCCTGGGCACCGCCGCTCCAGTCGAGTTGTTCGGGTGGCAGGCCCGCGCACAGGGCGGCACGCGCCGCGGCGCGCCAGGCGTGGGCATCCCAGGGTGGGTCGATCTTTGCGGTGACGCGCGCGTGGGCGGATGCGGCGCTCACAAAAGACACGCGCTCGAACAGGTGCGGTGTGGTGCGTGTAGCTTTCCGTCGCGAGCGGTGGAAGACCGGGAAGAGGGCAAGCCCACAGACCGTGGCGATCGGAACGTTCGCCCCCACCCAACCCTCCCCCGCTCGCGGGGGAGGGCTTCAGAGTCCACGTCGCCTACAGTCACAGGGCGATCCGTCGTAGCCGCTGCGCGATCAGAACAGACTCGCCTGCCGCGGCTGCGGGGCGAGTTCGTTGCGCAGGCGCGCGGGGTCGTCGAGACGCTGCCGCGGGTGATGACCGGGCGTGATCACGAACGGCATGATCTTCTTCAACGGCACCCGCAGTCGCGCGAGATCATCGAGGCGCAGCGCGCCATGCGGGCGCGCGGAGAGGATGCGCTCGACGTTGCGCGTGCCCAGACCCGGCACGCGCAGCAGCATTTCGCGCGGCGCACGGTTGATGTCCACCGGAAAACGCGTCGGGTTGCGCAGCGCCCAGGCCAGCTTCGGGTCGACATCGAGGTCGAGCATGCCCGGCGTTTCGGCATCTACATCTTCGGCGTTCGCCGCATCCGGCGTGATCTCTTCGACATCGAAGCCGTAGAAGCGCAGCAGCCAGTCGGCCTGATACAGCCGGTGCTCGCGCAGCAGCGGCGGTGACTGCAGCGGCAGGCTCTTCGCGGCATCGGGAATCGGGCTGAAGGCCGAGTAGTACACGCGCCGCATCCGGTAGGTGCCGTACATGCGGTTGCTCGTCTCGAGGATGCTGCGATCGTTGGCGGCATCGGCGCCGACAATCATCTGCGTGCTCTGCCCCGCCGGCGCGAAACGCGGCGCCTTGGCGCGGCGCACGGTCACGCCCTGCCGCTTGACACGGCGCGCGTCCTTGTCTTCGTCGATACGCCATTTGAGTTCGCCCATCGCGCCATGGATGCCAGCGTGTGTCTTCTCCGGGGCCAATGCGCTCATGCCGGCTTCGGTCGGCAGCTCGATATTGATGCTCAGGCGGTCGGCATAGCAGCCGGCCGCGGCGAGCAGCTCCGGCGCGGCATCGGGAATCGTCTTGAGGTGGATGTAGCCGGCGAAGCGGTGATCCTCGCGCAGGCTGCGCGCGACCTCGACCATCTGCTCCATCGTGTAGTCGCCGCTGCGGATGATGCCGCTGGAGAGGAACAGGCCTTCGATGTAGTTGCGCTTGTAGAAGTCCAGCGTCAGCGTCACGACTTCCGCGGGGGTGAAGCGCGCGCGGCGCGCGTTGCTCGACACGCGGTTGACGCAATACGCGCAGTCGAACACGCAGAAGTTGGTCAGCAGGATTTTCAGCAGCGACACGCAGCGCCCGTCGGGCGTGTACGAATGGCAGATCCCCATGCCCTCGGTGCTGCCGATACCGCCGGTCTTCGACGAGTCGCGTTTGTTCGCACCGCTCGACGCGCAGGAGGCGTCGTACTTGGCGGCGTCGGCGAGGATCGCGAGTTTGTCGGTCAGGTTCACGCGCCTACGGTGCCCGCAAAGTGTCTCAATCCATGAGACGGCGGCGTCGCCGTGAGCGCATCGCAAAGCCCGCATCGCCTTGTCGCATTCACGGAGCGTGGCCGCGTGGATGGGTAGCGTGATCGCGGGCCTGTCGACCGGCGGGCCCTGCACGTGGACGACGGGGCCGCAGCAATCGATATCAAGAACCGTGTCCGCCGCACTGTCGGCCTCCTGCCCGGCGCCGCACTCGCGGCGCTTGTCACCGGCTGCGCGGGTCCGCAATCCGCGCTCGATCCCGCCGGCCCGGCCGCGGTCGAGATCGCCCGAGGCTGGTGGCTGATGGCCGGTGCGTTCACGGGCGTATGGGCCTTGGTGCTGGTGCTGCTGTGGCGGGCGTTGCGGCGTCGCGACACTGACAGCGCACTGCGCCGGCCCGAGCGTCTGGTCATCTGGGGCGGCCTCGCCTTTCCCACCGTCGTACTCGCCGCGCTGCTGGTCTACGGCAGCCTGACCAGCGCGCGCGTGACCGGCGTCGGCGTCGAGCCCGATGCGGTGGTCGAAGTCACCGCGCGGCAGTGGCAATGGCACTTCCGCTATCGCGATGCGGACGGGCAGGTGATCGGCGAAAGCGTCGACGAACTGGCCGTGCCGCTGGGCGCGATGGTCGAGTACCGCATCACCAGCGACGACGTGATCCACAGCTTCTGGATCCCGCGCCTCGGCGGCAAGATGGATGCAATCCCCGGCCGCGTGAACACCCTGCGCCTGCGCGCCGACCAGGCCACGCCGATGCGCGGCCAGTGCGCGGAATTCTGCGGTCTCGAACACGCGCGCATGGTGTTTCCGGTGCGCGTGATGGAGGCCGCTGCGATCGAAGGCTGGCTGGCCGCGCGTCCGCCTGCGCCCGCCATCGAAGCCCCTGCGCCCGGCCATCCCGCTGGTCGCGCGCCCCCGCGTCACGGCGCATCCGAGGACGTGCTGTGAGTCACCCGGGACCCGACCACACGATTCCCACGCCCGGCGACCATCTGCGTCACGCCGATCGCCTCGCCCTGCTCGAACGCGTATGGGCCAACGGCCGCGGACTCGTCGGCCAGCTGACCGCGGTCAACCACACCACGATCGCGCTGCGCTTCATCGTCACCGGCCTCGCGTTCCTGCTGATCGGCGGCATGCTGTCGATGTTCATCCGCCTGCAACTCGCATGGCCGGGCCTGAACGTGCTCGACCCCGAGCGCTACGCGCAGTTCGTGACCATGCATGGCACGACGATGATGTTCCTGTTCGCGGTGCCGATCATGGAAGGCTTCGCGATGTACCTCATCCCGAAGATGCTCGGCACGCGCGATCTGCCGTTCCCGCGCCTGTCGGCGTTCGGCTGGTGGTGCTACCTGTTCGGCGGCATCTTCCTGTATTCGAGCTTCATCTTCGGCAGCGTGCCCGACGGCGGCTGGTTCATGTACACGCCGCTGACGGATTCGACGTACTCGCCGGGCAAGGGCGCGGATTTCTGGCTGATCGGCGTGACCTTCGCCGAGATCGCGGCGGTGACCGCGGCGGTCGAGCTGATCGTCGCGATCCTGATCACCCGCGCGCCGGGCATGGACCTGACCCGCATGCCGCTGTTCGCGTGGGCGGTGCTGGTGACGGCTTTCATGATCGCGTTCGGTTTTCCGCCGCTGATCCTCGCCAGTCTGCTGCTGGAGATCCAGCGCGCGTTCGACTTCGCGTTCTTCGAGGTCGCGCGCGGCGGCGATCCTCTGTTGTGGCAGCACCTGTTCTGGCTGTTCGGACATCCCGAGGTCTACATCATCTTCCTGCCGGCAGCGGGCGTGGTGTCGACGATCGTGCCGACCTTCGCGCGCCGTCCGATCGTCGGCTACACCTGGGTCGTGCTGGCGCTGGTCGCGACGGGGTTCCTGAGTTTCGGACTGTGGGTGCACCACATGTTCGCGGTCGGCATTCCGCTGCTGGCGCTGGCGTTCTTCAGCGCGGCGAGCATGGCGGTGGCGATCCCGACCGGCATCCAGATCTTCGCCTGGATCGCCACGCTGTGGGCCGGCAAACCCTGGTTGCGCGTGCCGATGCTCTACATCATCGGTTTCTTCATCACCTTCGTCTGCGGTGGGCTGACCGGGGTCATGCTCGCGTTCGTGCCGTTCGACTGGCAGGCGCACGACACCCACTTCGTCGTCGCGCATCTGCACTACGTGCTGATCGGCGGGATGATGTTCCCGATGTTCGCCGGCCTGTACTACTGGCTGCCGCTGGCGAGCGGGCGCATGCCGTCCGAATCGCTGAGCCGCAGTGGCTTCTGGCTGGTGTTCATCGGTTTCCATCTGGCGTTCCTGCCGATGCACATCACCGGCCTGGTCGGCATGCCGCGGCGCGTGGACAGCTACGCGATGGAGCTCGGCGTGCAGTGGCTCAACCTGCTGTCGACGGCAGCGGGCTTCGTGCTCGCGGTCGGCGTCATCGCGATCCTGATCGATGTCGCGCTGTGCTTCCGGCTCGGTCGCCGCGGCATCGAAAATCCCTGGCAGGCCGGCACGCTGGAATGGGCGTTGCCGCACCCGGTGCCCAGGTACAACTTCGCCTCGATCCCCGTCGTCGACGACCGCAATCCGCTTTGGCACGACCCGGGCGTGGTCGAGGCGACACGGCGCACCGACGGTCTGCTCGGTGAAGCCGTCGAAGGCCGTCGCTGGATCCTCGGCACCGGCATCCAGTCCGCGCAGCCCGAGCAGGCGATCCGGCTGTCGGGGTCGACCTGGCTCCCATTGTTCGCGGCGTTGACGATCGCGGTGCTGCTCGGCAGCTTCATCACTTCGCAGTACTGGTTGGCGATCCTGATGCTGGTACCACTGGTGGGTCTGTTCCTGCGCTGGCTGTGGACGGTCAACGGCCGCGAAACGCCGCTGGAAATCGAAGTCGCGCCGGACCTGCGCTTGCCCACACAGGCGATGGCGCGCAATGCGCCCGGCTGGTGGGCACTGGTGGGCACGCTGATGATCGTCGGCTCGCTGTTCGCGTCGCTGGTGTTCGCCTACTTCTATCTCTGGCTCAACGCCCCGGCCTGGCCCGGCGGCGGCGCGACGCTGACCGCATCGACGCCGATGCTCGGCGCGCTCGGCGCACTGCTGGCGGCCGGTATCGGCGCGTGGCGCATGCCGATCGCACTGCGCGCCGGCCATGCGCGCGCGGCAGTGATCTGGAGCGTGTTCGCGATCCTGTCCGCGATCGCCTGCCTCGCGCTGCAATTGCCGGCGATCCGTGATGCCGTCGGCGCACCGCAGCGCCATGCCTACGGTTCGGTGGTGTGGACGCTGGCCGGCTTCCAGGCACTGCATACCGTTGTCGCGGCGCTGATTGCCGGCTTCGTCGCGCTGCGTATCCACCACGGTCATGTCGATGCAGCGCGCAGTCTCGAAGCGCGCATCGCGACCGGTTTCTGGCGCTACGTTGTGGTGCAGGGCCTGATCGTCTGGGCGCTGCTGCACCTGTTCCCGAGGTTCGCGTGAGCGCGGCGCTGCCGATCGGCCTGAGCCGCATGTCCATGCCACTGGTGGTGTGGGCGTTGCACTTCGTCGTGGTCTACAGCCTGCAGGGCCTGGCCTGCGCACGGACGTTGTGGCGCACGCCGGTGGCCGGGCTGGAAACGGTGACCTGGGTGCTGTGGGCACTGACCGTACTCGCACTCGGAGTCATCGCCTTGTTCGGGGCGAGCGCACTGCGCGCCTGGCGCGTTGCACGCGCGCAGACCGATGGTCGCAGCGGGACCACGCGCCTGCGCTTCCTCACCGCACTGTCGGCGCTTGTCGCCCTGATTGCCGCCATCGGCGTCGTCTTCACCGCCCTGCCGGTCGCGCTGCTGCCGACCTGCGCCTGATCCGGATCCCCGATGCGCAAGAGCCTGAAACAACCCGTTCCCCGCACGCAAAGCCATACCGTGGAGAGCGTGCTGGCGATCGCCAAACACCCCATCCACCCGATGCTGGTGACATTCCCCATCGCGTTCCTGTCGATGGTCGTCGTCACCGACGCGCTCTATCTCTGGCTCGACGCGACGTTCTGGGCCGAGCTCTCGTTCTGGCTCAACGTCGGCGGTCTGGGCTTCGGCGTGCTGGCCGGTATCGTCGGCACGATCGACATGCTGTCGATCCGCGTCGTGCGCCGGCACGTGTCGGCGTGGAACCACTTCATCGTCGCGGTGATGGTGCTGGCGATGGCCGCACTCGGCGTGTGGTTGCGCCTGCCCGGGCATGCCGAGGCGGTGTGGCCCTGGGGACTGCTGTCGTCGGCGACGATGGCCCTGCTGGTCGGGGTCGCCGGTTGGCTCGGCGGCACGCTGAGCTTCCGGCATGGCGTGGGTGTGTACGGGGATGAGGAAACCGACGCGCAGAGTGGGCGCGATGCGGTGGAGAAGCCGCCAGCGGAATAGTCTTTGCTGTTCGCTGTTCGCTGTTCGCTGTTCGCTGTTCGCTGTTCGCTGTTCGCTGTT
>JBQEAV010000005.1:107860-158516 GCA_052108555.1 Luteimonas sp. | reverse complement strand
GAGGCGTTCACCGCCTAAGAACGATCTAACTTAAGACAGTTGCTGAATTAAGCCGCGCCGCGAAGCGGCGTCGGCTTGAATGAATTGTTAGGCATCTGTTACAGGTTGTCTGGTGGCCTGGGAAGTGCATTACTGCTGCCTGGTCCCATTTGATTGTCCCACCTGGCCTGTCTTGCATTTATACAATTTGGATGCTCATCAAGGCTGCCCGGATCCGCGTCGCACTTGGCGATGACATCTGCGCGCTCCTCAGGATTATCCTTGTAGTATTGAACATCATGCGCAGGGCCAAGTGGGTCTTTTGCGCAGCCAGAAAAGATGGCAGAAAGCAGCAAGCAAGAGATCAAGAGACTGTTCTTCATGGTCGTCACATTCGGTCCTTCGGATGGTGGGTTGTGATGCCTAACGCTTGAATTAAGCCGTGCCGCGAAGCGGCATCGGCTTGAATGACTGGTTGGGGCGCGGGCAGTCAGCCCGAAGCCGGTTGAACTGACGATACGACAATGCCGCCGAGCGCGGGGCTGTGCCGATGGCGACGCCAGAATTCCGGTGCATCCATGCCTCCGTGAGTAGCCGGCTTGCCCAGCGCTGGTACCAGAGTGAAGCGACGGCGCACATGCTGGTGGAGCGGGCTTTGCCTGTGAACTGTCAGTCGCCGGAAGCCGCACAAAGAGAATGCGAGTTCCGCGGCCCAACACCAGAATTAAGCCGTGCCGCGAAGCGGCATCGGCTTGAATGATTTGTTAGGCCGCGTCACTGGCCAGGGAGTGCAAAAGATCACTATCCGGGATGAGAGGGGCAAGATGGTTGCGAATATGCGTTTCTCTCTCCGCCTGCGACATGCCCGACCAGCCGGGCTCCTCGGGGAGTCGGCGACGAACGATTTGAACTCTGTCCGGGTGGTTGGCTGCGATGCGCCACTCCGACCATCGAGGATCTTGCTGAGTAAGAGCATCTACAACTCGATTTGCTAAGGATGCAAGAAGAGGACTGCCGGGAACATCGCGCGAATGCGGCTCAACGGTGAACTGAGCTTCAAAGAGTGAGCGATGCAGCGCGATCAGCTCGTAGTTGTCTGTGATTGTGAACAGTGGCTCTGCTTGCATAGCGGCCTAACTAGTATTCGACCCCAGAAGTGGGGTGTTGCGCCGAGTATGCGTCGGTTCGCGGTCGGGGGCCAAGTCTTGGTTTTCTTTCTGCCTCAGCTGCTTGCGTCGTGCGGAGCCGTCCTGCGCACGAGTGCGCGCCGGCGTTATGCGGCGAGCAGCTTTAGGGCTGCGTTATGAGGCGGAAAGTGGGTGTAGCAACCATTGCCAGCGGCCGCCACCCGAGACCGTCCGCCTTCGGGATTGTTGGCGCGGGCGCCCCGCGGGATGCGGTGGGCGCGCTACTCCGCGGCCGGGGCCTGCTCGGCTGGCTTCACGGCTTCGGGGCTGACTTTCTCGATCGAATGTCGCAGTTCGCGGCCGAGGATGACCTTGGCGTCCTTGGCCCAGTTGGCGAGGCGGTCGTCGAAGACGAGTTTGCTGTTGCCATCGAGTTTCACAAGGCCGAGTTCGCGGAGTTTCTGGATGAAGCCGCGGAACAGGGACTTGTCGAAGAACTCGGGCGCGGCCGGGGCGTAGAGCAGGGAAAGGCGCTGCGCAGCGAGCTGGCAGAGACTTTCGAGTTCGCCGGCGCCGAGGGTGCCGGGGCCGTTCTTGGCGAGTACGGAAATCGCGATGTAGTAGCGCTCGAAGGCCTGCTGCAGCGGGTGGCTCAGCGCGCGCAGGCGGAAGACCTCGTCTGTCTGGCCGGCATTGCGGGCGTAGATGCCGTCGTCTTCGTCGCTCACGCGCTCGAGCAGCGCTTCACGCTCGAAGGTTTCCAGCGTCAGCGCGATGCGCTCGGCGAAGGTGTCCTCGTCCCAGGGCAGATACAGCTCGGCCTGCAGGAACGGATACATCGTGCGGCCCAGGCGCAGCAGGGTGTGCCGGCTCATGCGCCGGTTATGCAGGAAGCAGCACGCGATCCACGCCGAAGCGGTGTAGAGGTGCAGCACGTTGTTGCGGAAGTAGGTCAGCAGCACCGAGTTCTCGTCGTCGACACGGAACACATCGCCCAGCGGATGCGCGACGCGTTCGAGCACGCCGATTTCTTCGCCGTGCGCGACGATCTCCTGTGGCGTGTGCGGGGTCACGGTGACGCGGTCCGAATACGGCACGTCGACCAGCAACTGCTTGGACAGCCGGATCTGCGCGAGCAGGTCGGCCTCGCCCATCGCGTGTTTCGGCGTCGACAGCAGCGCAAGCGCCAGCAGGTTGATCGGATTGACGTCGGCGGCGCGGTTGATGTTGACGTTGATCTTCTGCGCGATGGCGTCCACCGTGCGCGACAGCCACTCGGGGCGTTCGCTGTCGGCGACCGCGTTGCCGTCCCAGCCGGTGGCGTGTTCGGCGAGCACGTCGGCCAGGGCGATCGGCTCGCCGAAGTTCACCACCACCTGGCCGTAGTTGGAGCGCAGCACCTGCGGAATGCTCCACAGCAGTTGCCAGATCGATTCCTTCTGCTTGCTCTTGCCCGACAGTTCGTCGAGATAGCTGCTGCCTTCCATCAGCTTTTCGTAGCCGACGTAGATCGGCTGGAACAGAACGGGCCGGCTGGGCTGACGCAGGAACGCCCGCAGCGTCATCGAGACCATGCCGCCCTTGGGCGACAGCAGGCGTCCGGTGCGCGAGCGGCCACCCTCGACGAAGTACTCGATCGAGTACCCGCCGGCGACCAGCTGGGCGACGTATTCGGCCAGCACGGTCGAATACAGCGCGTTGCCGCGGATCGAGCGGCGGATGAAGAACGCGCCGCCCTTGCGCAGGATCGTGCCGATGACCGGCAGGTCGAGATTGATGCCGGCGACGATATGCGGCGGCACGATGCCGCGGTTGTAGAGCAGATAGCTCAACAACAGGTAATCCATGTGGCTGCGGTGGCTGGGCACGTAGACGATCTCGTGCCCGGGCGCGGCGGCTTTCAGCGTGTCGATGTGGTGCACCAGCACGCCGCGGAAGATGCGGTTCCACACCGTGGTCAGCAGATAGCTCGCAGAACGCACCACCGGATGCGAATAGTCGGCGGCGATCTCGTAGGCGTAGGCGTGCGCCTTCTTCCACGCGTCCTCGGGCTTGCTGTTGTCGCGGCGCGCCTGGTCGGAGATCGCGTCCTTGACCGCGGGCGATGCCAGCACCTTGTCGACCAGCAGGCGGCGGGTCGAGAGGTCCGGCCCGATGATCGCTTCGCGCACGCGGTTGAAGTGCGTCCGCAGCACGCGCGAGAGCTTGCGCACCGTACGTTCGGGATCGAGGCCTTCGTCCAGCAACTGGCGCACGTCGACCGGTTCGGCGAAGCGCACCAGCGTGTCGCGGCCATTGAGCAGGATCGACAGCAGCCGGCGGAAGCGGCCGACGATGGTCCAGTTCTCCGAAAACAGCACCGCGAACCAGCCGTTGTTCTTGTCGGGCGAGCGGCCGACGAAGATCGAGACCGGGACCACCTGCACGTCGAGCGCGGGATCGCGGCGGTGCGCTTCGAGCAGGCGCGCCAGCGATTCGGAATGCGTCGCCTTGGATTGCGGCTGGCCGGTCGCCATCGCCAGCGCGCCGCCAGCGTTGCGCCGCGACAGTGCGACATAGGCGCGCTTGCGGCCGAGCGGATCGCCGGGCAGCGGCTGCAGCGGTGAGGGCAGGCCGGCCTCGCGACACGCGCGCTCAAGGATCAGCGCATTCGACAGGCCGTAGTCCTCGAGCACGTAACAGACCGGGCGATGGTCGACGAGCGCCTCGGGCGTCTGCGGTTCCACCTTCAGGCCGATCCAGGGGCGCATCAGCCGGCCCAGCAGGCCGCCCCACCACGGACGGCGGACCGCGCGGCGCGGCGCGGCCAGCGGGACCGGCAACGCATTCGGCGCGATGGCGGCTGCCGTCGGTGTCTCGTCGGCAGGTGTCGCGTTGCGCGTGGGCATCGCGGTGGCGTCCACGGACGTCACATCCGTCGCAGGCGCGGGCGGTGCAGGCGTGGACCCGGCGTCGGCCGGGTTCAGGTCGGCGCGCCCGGCGTTGTCGCCGTCCGGGAACTCGAGGGTCGGTTGATCAGGCATCGGCGACATTATGCCCAAGCGGCCCGTCGGGACCGTACCCGTGGATGGCCACTCAGGATGCCGCCGGTGCAGATGCCGGCGCGCTGGACGCAGGCGGCGCGGCGGCCGCACGGGCATGCGCCAGGAAGTCGCTGACGTACCAGCGTCCGTCGTGCCGTTCGACGGCGATCACCGCATCCACAGGTTGGCCGGCCAGCAGATAGCGCATGCGGACCCGTGCGCTATCGCCGGCCTGGCTGTCCAGCGTGGCGTCCACGCTGTCGAAGGTCGCGTCCAGATCCAGGCCATAGGCCGCCAGCCGCAACTTGCCAGCAGTGAACAGCGGCGACAGTCGCGTCAGTCCCTCCTGCATGCCGACGGCACCGAGCGCGGTGTCGCTGCCGATGCCGCCCGCCTTTGCCGCGGCGACCAGCGCGGTGATGGTGTCTTGCGCGCGCGTGCGGTCGGCCAGCGGCGCCGCACCGGCCCATCCCCGGGTCGCGGCGACCAGCTGGGTGTAATGCGCGCGTTCGTCATCGCTGAAGTCGCCGCCCTGCTCCAGGTACTGGATGGCGAACACGCCCAGCCCGACAGCGGCCGAACGCATCTCACGCTCGGCGCCGGCGAACTGCCGGTTGAAGGTCTGCAGCAGCACACGCTCGGCCTGTGGTGCGCTCAGGGCCGCCAGCACCGATGGCAGTTGCGTGGCCAGCGGCAGTTCGTCGAGCGGCCAGCGCGTGCGGCCCGCGCGCCAGGCGGTGTCGATCTCGGGCAGCAGGTTGGGCGTGGCGGCATCCCGCGCGAACGCGGCAAGATCGCCCGCGCGCAGGTGCGCCGTCAGCAGGGTGACCGCCTCGACCGGCGTCGCGGCGCCCGTGAGGGGCACGGTGTCCGGCACCGCCGTTTCACGCTGGCAACCGCTCATCCACATCGCCAGCGGAAGCAGCAGGGCAGCGGCGCGGGCGCGGCGGCGCAGGCGGGTGTCACCGGGCGGGCTGGCTGGGCTGGGCATGGGGACGTTTCAGGAAAGCGGACACCGCATCTTGCAAGCCGGTCGATGACCGGACAAGCGCAGCGCGCCCGTCATCCCTTCCCGTGCATCTTGCGTCCAAGGCCGGCCCGAAGGACCGCCCCCGCGGGCATCCGACTCCGCGCCATTGCCCAGACGTGGATGTACGGGCACTTCCTCATGCTTCTTCGAGACAGGTCGGGAAGACGCAACATCTGCGCAAGACGGCGCACCCGGTCACAGGTCGCGCAGCACCCAGCCATGCGGCGTGTCCGTGGCGCGGGCATCGAGCGCGGCCTGGGCGATCTCGTCGGGGCTGCGGCCGGCCTTCCAGGCGGCCGCGATGGCCGCCAGACGCTCGCGGGTTGCGCGGGTATAGGCGCCTTCCAGTTCGTTCTGCGCGTCGACGGCCAGCTTCTGCGGGTACAGCGTGCGCGCGTCTTCGGACTGGTTGAGCAGCGCGATCATCCGCGACAGGCTGGTATGGAAGGTCTCGGCCGACAGCGCGGTGCGCTGGGTGCGCTGCAGATGCCAGACGGTGAGGTACTCCACCGGGCCGAGCATGCGGCGCGGTGTGCCACCGAAGAACTGGCCCGAAAAATCACTGGCCGAGACCGGCGCCGCGCTGTCGGGTAGCCGGGTCGCCCCCCAGGAACTCAGGGCGCCGCCGGGCAGGTCCATGCGCCGCAGCGCGGTGCCGATCGTGTCGGCCAGCAGGCGCTGCGCGCGGGTGTCGTCACTTTCCGCCACCACGCCCAGCAGGCGCAGGAACACCGGATACCGGTCTTCGCCAAGCCGGCGCACCAGACGCTTGAGCACCGTCAGCCGGTATTCGGGATCGGCATGCGCCGCCAGCGTCGACACCATGCGATCGGCGGCGACGCGCAGCGATTGCGCGGAGGGAACGGCGTTCATGGACGGAGCACCAGCGTCAGGCGCGGAAGTCGAGGCGTCCGGACTTTAACCCAGCCGCTGGCCGGGTCCGCGCAGGGAACTCAGACGAGCGCGTCGAGGATCGCGTCGGTGCCCTGGTCGGCCGCCTGCGACAGATCGATCGCGGACAGGCGTGCTTCGAACGCCAGATCGCCGGGCAGTTGGCGGTTGCCGGCAGCGACGCCATCCCAGGCCGCGACGTTGAGCACATCCTCACCCGGATCGGCCTGCGGGCCGCGCGGGGCATCCGCATAGCCACCATCCGCCGGCGCGAGGCCGGAACCCGGCTGCTGGCGCAGGTCGTCGAACGCGACATGCCCACCCAGCCTGTCGAGGCTGGCGGCATTGAAGGTGACGTCGGAAGGAATGCTGCTCATCGGAACGGAGGCCTGGAAACCCTGGGGGCTGGACCGCTTTCAGCGGCGATGGCGGGACTGTAACGCCGGTGCCATGGAACGGCTATCTCGGGCTGTCCCTAGGGTGCCGGGGAACCCGCACGGGCCCGGCACTGCGGCTGAATCCAGGGTGGACAGGGCCGCTTGCGGCCACGTCGCCTCCACCCGCGCGTCGCGGCTCGCAGTTTGAACGGACGCGTCACCCACGCATGCTAGCCTCCGATCGACCGCGCGACCCCGCGCGCATTCGATCGATCGGAGTGCGGATGGCCGAAGAGAACGAGGGCGCCGACAAGACCGAAAAACCGACCAGCAAGAAGCTCAAGGACGCGCGCAAGGACGCCAATGTCGCCAAGAGCCGGGAGCTGACCAGCACCGTGCTCATCATGGGCTGGCTGGCCGGTGGCTGGATGCTGATGGGATACATGTTCCGGCGGATCAGCGGGCTGTTCGATCAGAGCCTGAACGTCATGAATCAGCCGTTCGACGTCGCGCTGCACACGATCATCCCGCTGGCGGCACAAACCTTTCTTGCAGTGACGCTGCCGTTGCTGCTGCTCGCGGTGCTGCTGGCGTTGATCGTCGAGTTCCTGCAGGTCGGTCCGGTCCTGTCGATGAAGAAGGTCACACCCGACCTGTCCAAGATGAATCCGGTCAGCGGCATCAAGAAGATGTTCTCGATGGACAACCTCGTCGAGCTCATCAAGAGCATCCTCAAGAGCGCCGCCCTGCTGACCATCGGCGGCTTCGTGCTGTGGGGCATGTTGCCGAGCCTGCTGCAGCTGCCGTTCGCGCAGCCGGCCTCGATCGGCAGCGCGATCTGGCACGCGCTCAAGTGGATCGGCATCTGGACGATCTTCGTCTTCTTCTTCGTGTCCGCGGTCGATGCCTCGTACCAGAAGTATTCCTACATGAAGAAGCTGCGCATGAGCCGGCGCGACATCAAGCAGGAGGTCAAGGAGAACGAAGGCGACCCCTACGTGAAGCAGCGTCGCAAGCAGTTGCACCAGGAGTGGTCGCAACAGAACATGCTCAACGCCGTCCGAGGCTCGAACGTCATCGTGACCAACCCCACCCACATCGCCGTCGCACTCCAGTACGAGCAGGGCGACGACCTGCCGCTCGTCGTTGCCAAGGGCGAGGGCCACGTCGCCGAAGAGATCAAGCGCGTCGCTGAAGAAGCCGGCGTGCCGATTCTGGAGAACGTGCCGCTGGCGCGCGGGCTCAACGCGCGCGTCGAGATCGACGACTACATCAGCGACGACTTCTTCGAAGCCGTCGCGCAGGTGCTGTACTGGGCCGAGGGCGTGCGCCTGGGAGAAAGCCGTCCCGAACCACCGGAATTCGATCCGCCGCCGGACATGCGCGAGGAGATCGGCCTGGTGGAGCCCGAGGCACTGCCGCCGCTTGCGGACGATCCTTCGGTGGTCGTGCGCTTCGAGGATCCGCGGGATCCCATGCGATAGGACGATGCTGCGGCGCTCGGTCGCCGCTTCGTGCCCGACGAAACCGGAATGGTGCAGTCGACACCCGCGCCAATGCACTACATTGGTGCAATGGCCGACGAAACACCCCCACCGCAACCCTTCGACGCCCTGACCACGCCGCTGGTCTGGGCCGGCGCCGACGGCCGCATCCGCGCCTGCAACGTCGCATTCGCGCGCTGGCTCGGGGTCGGGCGCAAGCGTCTGATCGACCAGCCGCTGGCGGCGCTGGAGGTCGATGGCGAGGTGCTGCGGCTCGCGCTGCGTACGCCCGGCGACCCTGCCGACGGCGCGCTGCGTGTGCGTCGGCTGGTGCTGGCCTTCCTTGGCGGCGAGCCGCGTTTCGCCGATGCCTGGCTGTCGCGCGAGGCCGATGGCGGCTTGCTGCTGGAAGCGCATCCGGTCGATGAATTCCCCGGCGCCGATCCGACGCTCGCGATGCCGCTGGCGCTGTCGGCCGCGCTGCGGGGTCTGGCCCACGAACTGCGCAATCCGCTGGCGGGCCTCAAGGGCGCCGCGCAGTTGCTGGCCCGCCGTGTCAGCGATGGCGAATCACGCGAACTGGTCGCCCTTGTCGACACCGAAGTCGCGCGCCTCGGCACGCTGGTCGACCAGTTGCTGTCGCCGCGTTCGCCCACGCCACATCGCGCGCTCAACATCCACGGCGTGCTCGAACAGGTGCTGCGCCTCGCCGAGGCCGACGCCGGCTGGGCGGTCCGGATGATCCGCGACTACGACCCGAGCCTGCCGGAACTCTCCGGCGATCCCGACCGCCTCACCCAGGCGATCTGGAATCTCGTCCGCAACGCGATCCAGGCCGGCGCCGCCAACATCACGTTGCGCACCCGCGCCGTGCTCGGCGTACGCATCGGCGACGAAGTCCACGCGATGGTGTTGCGCCTCGAAGTCGTCGACGACGGCCGCGGCGTGCCCGAGGACATGGTCGAGCAGATCTTCCTGCCGCTGGTCTCCGGGCGTCCCGACGGCAGCGGCCTGGGCCTGGCGATGGCGCAGCAGGTCGCGCGCGAACACCGCGGCGCGCTGGTGTACCGCTCGCGCACGGGGCATACCGTGTTCACCCTGCAGCTGCCATTCCCTGACGAGGATGGCCACGTCGAGGAAGACGCACCCGATAGCGACGTGCCGGAGGCCGCCGCATGAGTACGTCCGCCCCGCGCATCTGGGTCGTCGATGACGACCGCTCCGTCCGTTTCGTGCTGGCCACCGCGCTCAGCGAAGCGGGCTACGACGTCTCCGGTTTCGACAGCGCGCAGGCCGTCCGCGATGCACTGGCCAAGCGGCCGCCGCCGGACATGCTGTTCACCGACGTGCGCATGCCCGGCGATTCGGGCCTGCAGCTGCTTGAGGGGCTGAAGCAGAAACATCCGCAGTTGCCGGTCGTGGTGATGTCCGCCTGGACCGACGTCGCCAGCACGGCAGGTGCGTTCCGCGGCGGCGCACACGAATTCCTGTCCAAGCCCTTCGATCTCGACGAAGCCGTTGCGCTCGCCGCGCGCGTGCTCGGCGATCACGACAGCGCGCCCGACGACGCGCCGCAGCCGACCGGCGACAGCGATGCGCTGGTCGGCGACACCACTGAAATGCGCCAACTGTTCCGCGCCATCGGCCGTCTCGCGCAGGCACCGGTGTCGGTATTGGTGACCGGCGAGACCGGCACCGGCAAGGAACTCGTCGCGCGCGCGCTGCACCGCGAATCGCCGCGCGCGCACAAGCCGTTCGTCGCGCTCAACACCGCGGCGATTCCGGCCGAACTGCTGGAGAGCGAGCTGTTCGGCCACGAGGCCGGGGCATTCACCGGCGCGTCGCGGCGCTACATCGGCCGCTTCGAACAGGCCGACGGCGGCACGCTGTTCCTCGACGAGATCGGCGACATGCCGGCCTCGCTGCAGACGCGCCTGCTGCGCGTGCTGGCCGAGGACGAATTCTTCCGCGTCGGCGGACGCGAACTGATCCGCGTCGACGTGCGCGTGATCGCCGCGACGCATCAGGATCTCGAGCGCCTCGTCGCCGAAGGCCGCTTCCGCGCCGACCTGCTGCATCGTCTCGATGTCGTGCGCCTGAAGCTGCCGCCGCTGCGCGACCGCCGCGACGATGTCGGTCAGCTCGCCGAACGTTTCCTGCAGGCCGCGGCCGGGAAACTCGACGCGCCACCCAAGCGACTCGGCCGCGCCGCATTGCAGCGCCTGCGCGAACACGACTGGCCGGGCAACGTGCGCGAACTGCAGAATCTGTGCTGGCGTCTGGCCGCACTCGCGCCGGCCGATCTGGTCACGCCGCAGGATCTCGACGGTCTTCTGAGCGCGAGCGCGTCGCTGCCGGATGCGACTGGATCCGTGGCGGCAGGCGACTGGGACGACGCGCTGCGCGCCTGGGCCGATACGCGGCTGCGCGCCGGTGACGACGACATCCATGCGCAGGCCCGCGAACGTCTGGACCGCGCGCTGCTGGAAACCGCGCTGGTGCACACCGGTGGGCGTCGCGCCGAGGCCGCCGCGCGTCTGGGCGTCGGCCGCAACACGCTGACCCGCAAACTCGGCGCGCGCCGGCGTCGCAGTTGAATCCCTTTCATCGACGCGCCGCGTGCGCGGGCCAAGAACCTGTCCACGATCTTGCTGCGCTTGCCGGATGACGCGCGTGCGGTGCTCGAAAGAACCGCCTGGAGCGGTTCTTGACATCGCCTTGGCGATGGCCCGCAAGGGTGTCCGCCACGGATGGCGGACACAAATGCTCATGTACCCGCACGTACACTGCGCTTTCTGCGCTCCGCCACGCGCCATCCGGCTGCGCTCGCGACAGCTCGTGAACAGGTTCCAAGGTGGCCGCCATGACACGCATGACCCGATTCCCAATCCTCGCGGCCGCCGCCGCGACCCTGTTCGCCGGCTGCGCCAGTGCGCCGCGTCCCGCCACGCAGGCCGCGCCGCCCGCCGTCACCGCGATCGCCAGCACCGGCACCGCGCAAGGCGCAATCGCCAATCTCGCGTCCGCATCCGGCTCGCTGGTCAGCGGCCGCGTGGTCCTGTCGCCGGATGTCGGCGGCGTGCGCGTGCGCGGCGAAGTCGGCGGCCTGGTCCGCAACGGCACCCACAACCTGCGCCTGCACACGCGCGGCGACTGCAGCGCGGTCGATGCGGTCAGCGCCGGCCCCGAGTTCGACGCGCAGCAGGGCACGCCGTCGCGGCTGCCGGATTCCGGAGAGCGCGGTCGCATCGTCGCCGATGGCAACGGGGTGGCGACGCTGGACCTGCTGCTGCCCGGCGCGGTGCTCGGCGGCGGCGCGGCCAACGACATCGTCGGTCGCGCACTGCTGATCCTGGGCGCGACGCCCGGCGCGATCAGCGCCCGCGTTGCCTGTGGCATCGTCCAGGTCCAGTAAACGCCCGCACCGCACTCACGCGGTCCAAACCCGACTGCGGGGATGCTGACTGCCGAGTTATCGCGCGCCCCGACGCGCCCCAACCCATTCGAGGAGAGCTCCATGCGCACCCACAACTTCCTGCTGCCGATCCCCGTCGCGCTGGCCCTCGCGCTCGCCGCCTGCGGCGGCGCTGCCGACAACGCGAACACCGGCGACAACGCCGCCGCCGAAGCCGACCGCGCTGCCGAGGCCGCCATCACCACGCCGCCTGCCTCCGCGACCGCAGCCGCTGCGACCGCGATGACCGCCCTCAAGCCGACCGCCGGCAACGAAACCGCCGGTGAACTGCGCTTCGCCGTCGTCAACGACCGCATCGAAGTCACCGGTACCGTGACCGGCCTGCCGCCCGGCGGTGCCCACGGCTTCCACGTGCACGAGACCGGCGACTGCAGCGCGCCGGACGGCAGCAGCGCCGGCGGTCACTTCAACCCAGGCAGCGCCGAACACGGCCGCGTCGGCCAAGGCGCCCATCACGCCGGCGACAGCGACAACATCACCGCGGGCGCAGACGGCACCGCGCAGGTCAGCGGCTGGCTCGAAGGCGCCACGATCGGCGACGGCGCCGCGACCGACATCGTCGGCAAGGGCGTGATCGTTCACAAGGACGCCGACGACTATGCGACCCAGCCGACGGGCAACGCCGGCGATCGTCTGGCCTGTGGTGTGATCCAGGCGGGATAAGCGCGGGCGCTACTGCGCAGCGGGAGAAAGATCTGGCGCCCGTCTCCTGCTGCAGGAGGCGGGCGTTTTCTGTTGTGCGCGTGGGCGCTGTCGGACCATGCGCATCATCCTGACCTCGCGCGATGTAACGCCTCTCCCTCAGGGAGAGGCCGACGCGTATCACGCGTCGGGTGAGGGCGGGGCTTTCTCTTCGAAGCTGATTCTCAGCATGGGTAGGCGCAGCGAAACCCCATCTGTCCAGGTTCCGAACCTCGCGGCGGCGTCGGCCCTCACCCCAACCCCTCTCCCGGAGGGAGAGGGGCTTCAACGGCGCAATCTTGCTGTTTCTAGCCCCTCTCCCTCCGGGAGAGGGGTTGGGGTGAGGGAGCTTTTCAGCTTGTCACCCAGCAGAAATTGCAGCCGCAGCAGAAGAGCGTGGCCGCCAAGCGATAGCGCTCAGCGCAGCGCCTCGACCGCATCCTGCCCCGGCGCCACATGTACGAACACCACCGGCACGCCATGCGCCTGCAGCACCGCGGACAGCTGCCGCTGACGTGCCTCGTACATCGCGAAGCCCTTCGCCAGCCGGTCGTTGTCCGACTCGCTCGCCGCGCATCGGCGGCGCCAGTCATCGGGTGCGAGCAGCGCGACGCGCACTTCGCCATCCACGTGCCGCAGCAGCGGTTCCGGCGGCGCGTCGAGCCAGGCATCGGACTGCGGCGCGAGCAGGGCGGTTTCCAGCACATCCCACAACGGTTCCAGGCCCTGGTTGCTGTATTGCAACGCGGTCATCGCCAGCAGGTCGTGCAGGGTGAGATAGCGCGCATGTTCGATGCGCGCGCCGAAGGCGTCCTGCGCGCACAGGGCGGTGTCGGCCTGGGCCATGCCGAGGTCGAGCAGCATCGATTCCATGTGCGTCGCGACGGCTTCGGTCGCCGCCGGTTCGCCGACGAACAGATACGGCAGCACGCGCAGGCGGCCGCCGGCGAGCTGCGGATCGGACTGGAACGGCAGCGGCACCGCGCCATTGGCGTCAGCGCCGAAGGCGATGATGCGCGGGCCCTGCCCGGGTTGCGGCGCGCGCACGCGCAGTTCTTCGAGCCGGCGATGCACGGGCCAGCCGGGGCGCAGCAACTCCGCGGGATCGAAATGCGCGGCGGCGAACGCGAGGTCGAAGTCGCGCACGGCCGGCACCAGCGCGCCGAGGTCGCGGCCCAGCAGCCTGGCGAGCTCGCCCGCGGCCTGCTGGTCGAGCGCGTTGCGCGCAGGTGTGGAATCGTCGCTCAGCTCGAGGGCGAGCACGCCCAGCACCTGCGGAGCGGGAATTTGTCGGGAAATGTCGGGATCTGCGGTCATTGGCCGTGCACATCGTCAGCGATACACTCGTTCACATTATGCCCGTCCCGACATCCGGGACTCTCACGCAGGTCCTGTCGAGGTCATTCCGATGCTGCTAGGTCGTCCCGTCGCCGTGCTCGGCGGTGTTCGTATTCCGTTCTGCCGCCAGAACACCGCCTATGCGGACGTCGGAAATCTCGGGATGTCGGTGCGCACGCTCGGGGCGCTGGTCGAGAAGTTCGGCCTGCACGGCCAGCAGCTCGGCGAGGTCGCGATGGGCGCGGTGATCAAGCATTCCAGCGACTGGAATCTGGGCCGCGAGGCCGCACTGTCGTCGGGCCTGTCGGCGCTGACGCCGGGCATCACCCTGCAGCGCGCCTGCGGCACGTCGCTGGATTCGATCATCACGATCGGCAACAAGATCGCCGCCGGCCAGATCGAGTCGGGCATCGGTGGCGGTTCGGACACCACGTCCGACGTGCCGATCGTCTACGGCCGCGCGCTGCGTCGCCGTCTGCTGGCCGCGAACGCCGCAAAGACGCCGAAGGACAAGCTGGCCGCGTTCAAGGGCTTCCGCCTGCGCGAGCTCAAGCCGGATTTCCCGGGTGTCGCCGAGCCGCGCACCGGCAAGTCGATGGGCGAGCACTGCGAGGACATGGCCAAGGAATGGAACATCGCGCGCGATTCGCAGGACGAACTCGCGGTCGCCTCGCACCACAAGCTGGCCGCCGCCTACGAACGCGGCTTCTTCGACGACCTGGTTGTGAGCTTCCGCGGCGTCTCGCGCGACAACATCCTGCGTCCCGACACATCGCTGGCCAAGCTCGCGACGCTCAAGCCGGCGTTCGACAAGGTGTCCGGCCGCGGCACGCTCACCGCCGCGAACTCCACGCCGCTGACTGATGGCGCGTCCGCGTGTCTGCTGGCCAGCGACGAATGGGCCGCCACGCACGGGCACGAAGTGCTGTGCCATATCCGCGACGCGCACGTGTCGGCGGTCGATTTCGTGCATGGCGAAGGTCTGCTGATGGCGCCGACCGTTGCGGTGGCCGAAATGCTCGCGCGCAACAACCTCACGCTGCAGGACTTCGACATCTACGAAATCCATGAAGCCTTCGCCGCGCAGGTGCTGTGCACGCTGCGCGCGTGGGAGAGCGAGGATTACTGCCGCACGCGCCTCGGTCTCGACGCGCCGCTCGGCCGCATCGAGCCGGCGAAGATCAATCCGGTCGGCTCGTCGCTCGCCGCGGGTCATCCGTTCGCGGCGACCGGTGCGCGCGTTGTCGCCACCGCAGCCAAGCAGTTGAAGGAACGCGGCGGTGGCCGCGCGTTGATCTCGATCTGCACCGCTGGCGGCATGGGTGTCGTCGCGATCCTCGAACGCTGATCGCAGGGCGCCTCGTCATGTCCGTGTTCCGCATTCCGGGCCGTCTCGGCCTGCTCGCCGTTGCCCTGTGCGCGTTCGCCGCGTGCGGCAACGAAGAAGCGCCGCAGCCGACAGCCTCCGGTCCGCAGCTGATCTCGGCGCCGCCGCCGCGCGATGCCTTGCCGGACTGTCCGCATCTGGCTTCCGCCCTCGGCGACATGGTCGCCGGTCTCGATGTCGTCGACGAAGCCGGCACCCGCCAGGACAGCCCCGAGAGCTACGGCATCAGCTGCGCCTGGCGTTCGCCCGCTGACGACGGCGCGGCGCTCGGTGCGATCGTCATCGTCGACAACCAGCCGCTGACCGCACACGAGATGCAACGCGCAGGCATGTATGTCGAGGATCCGCGCGTGACCGCGCTGGGTGGATTCATCGCGATTCCCGATGCGCTGCTCGACGGCAATGCGCCGCTCGGCCCGGTCGGTCCGCAGGTCATCGTCGGGCCGGTCACGGTCACGCTGGCGGGCAACGGGCGTGGACGTGCTGGGGAGATCACGCTGGATCAGGCGGTTGATGGCGCGGTGGCGGTGCACCGGTCGATGCGTTGAGGGTTGATGACGTTCTGCGGAACGCTGTCAGCGCTGCAGGCGACACCCATGTTCGACGTCCCTCACCCGACGCGCTTTGCGCGTCGACCCCGGATCAAGTCCGGGGCAGGCGCTCTCCCAGAGGAGATGTGCTGATTGGCTGCTCTTTTCGTGAGCGATCCGACTCTCTAGAAAAATCAGAACCGGTCTGTCGAATGGGGTGGCGCATCGCCATGCACGTACGGCATGCCATGCGCATCACGGCTCTCGGGTTCGATCAGATCCTCGCGCGCTGCGACCGGTGGCGGCGCGAGCGCGACCACCGGTTCGTTGCGTGCGGCGCGCAGGGCGTTCGCGTAGCACAGGCGTGCGTTGCGATCGTCGCCCTCGGCTGCATACGCGTCGCCCATCTGCACCCAGGCATCGCTGCCGGCGCCTTGGTCGATCGCGCGCTGCAGATAGTCGCGCGCGTTCGGCCAGTCGCGCTGCATGTGGTGCAGGCGCGCGAGGCCCAGCATCACGCCGGGGCTCGACGGGTGCGCGTTGAGCCAGCGCTCCATTCGCGACTGGCGATGCGCGGGATCGCCGACTTCCAGCGATGCGTAGCGGGCGGCGACACGTTCGTCCCAACGTGCATCGAGCGAGGTTTCCAGACTCTTGAGCGCGGCGTCATGCCAGCCCAACGCGACCGCGCGGTCGGCGTAGGCCAGCACCACCGGGGTTTCGGTGCGGATGTGTTTCGGCAGTGCTTCCCAGCGCTCGGCGAGGACGTTGGCATCGGCGGCTTCATGCAGGGAGGCCGCGGCCCAACGGATCTCGCGGATCTCGAGCTGCGCATCGGACAGGGCGTTCTGGCGCCGCAGCGCGCCGAGCAGGCCATAGGCCTCCGCGGCATGGCCGGTCATCGCCCAGGCATCGGCGCGCAACGCGAGGCCGCGCGGCGGCAACGGTTGCGCGGCCGGTGCGTCGAGCGCGGTCAAGGCGTCGATGGGTCGATCGTCGAGCAGCGCGAGTTCGGCGAGTGCGATCGCGCGCGTCGCGGGATGGCGATCGCCGAAGCGCTCGAGGTGCGCACGGGCGCCGGCATCGTCGCCACGTCCGATCGCCGCCTGGGTCGCGGCGATGCGCGCGGCGGGTTCGTAATGCGGGTTCTCGTCGGCGGATTGCGCCAACAGTTTTTCGGCGCGGGCGTAGTGGCCCTGGTGCAGCGCATCGAGGCCTTCGCCGACACGGCTTTGCGCCTTGGTTTCGCGATAGCGGCCCCAACTGCGGAACGGCAGCAGGATCAGCGTGACCAGCAGCCAGACCACGACCATCGCGCCGAGCAGCATCGCGATCGCGTTGATGACCGTTGTCGTGTAGTCGACACCGCCGCGGCGTACCAGCACGTAGCCGGGATCGCCCGACATCAGCAGTTGCGCGGCCAGCGCGCCGAGGAGGGCGATGACAATCCAGACCAGCAGGGCGCGGAGCAGGGACATGGCGGAATTCCGGAGGGTGCGGGAAGGGCAGGTGGCTACCGTGCCAGAGGCTGTCGTGATGGACCCGTCGCGGCTCCGGGCATCCATTCAGGCGGGTGTCTATTCTGGGCTTGCAGCCGCCATCAGGGCGACGGGACGCGCGTCGGTCGCCAGCGTGATCGTGGTGAACCCGGCGTCCCGTGCGAGTCCGGCAAGCCGTTCGCTGGCGGCCATCACGCGCGCGCTGCGCAGGCGCGCGCGCGCAGCTGGCGGCAGTGCCGCCAGCGTGCGTGCGAGCGCTTCGCCACTGCTCAACGGCAGCAGCCAGGGGCCGGGCAAGGCCATCAGGCGGGCCACGCGCGCCGGCGAGGGCGGTGTCGGCACGCGCGCGTAGACGTCGGCACGGCGTAGCGCTGCGCCGGCCTCGCCGAGCGCCTGTGCCACCACGCCGCGACCGCCGGGTGCGGTGACCAGGCCGACGCTGCGACCGGCCACGTCGGACAGCGCCGGCAGCGCGAGCAGGCCTTCGCTGTCCATGCGGGCGGGCGCATGGACGCCGGTGACGCCGGCGCGTTCGAGTGCGCGTGCGGTGCCTGCGCCGACCGTGAGCCAGACTTGTCCCGCGCACGCCCGGAGTGGCTGCAATGCCACGGCTGCCGCGACTGCCGGCGGACTGGTGAACACCACGATGTCGGCATCGAGCGCATGCGCCAGTGCTTCGCGGGTCGCTGCGTCGTCACGATGCGCAATGCGCCACGGCGACAGCGCGAACGTACGCATGCGCATGCTTGCGGCCGCGCGCCGAAGCGGGCCATGCGCGCCTGCCGGGCGCAACGAGATGACGTAACATCCCGCCTCTTGCGGGACAGCCGGCGTGGAATGCATGCACCAAGCTTGGTGGCTGCAGTGATGCGGCGCAAGCCGGTCGACCGCATGCACCACGGCTCGCTTCCCCCACAGGATTGCCCCCGCATGACGCTCGACGATTCGCTCCGCGCCCTCGAGGCCTACTACGCTTCGATGCCCCCGGTGGCGGCCATGGACATCTCCGTGGCCGGCTATGACGGTGAGCGCCTGCGCCTGCATGCGCCGCTCGCCTCGCACGTCAACGACAAGGGGTCTGCGTTCGGCGGCAGCCTGGTGTCGGTGATGACGCTGGCCGCGTGGGGACTGGTGACGCTGCGCGTGGAACAGGCGGGCCTGGATGCCGAGGTCTACGTCGCCGATTCCTCGGTCAAGTACCGCGCGCCGCTGCTGGACGACCTCGAGGCCGAGGCGACGCTGGACACGCAGGGCGACTGGCGCACGTTCGCACGCACGCTGCGTGATCGCGGACGCGCACGCGTCGCCCTGAGCGTGCGCATCACCCTGCCGGACGGCGCCACGGCGACCGAGATGCAGGCGCGTTACGTCGCGATCCGACGGCCCGCTGCGAACGCCTGAGGCGTACCGACGGATTCGCGTGGGATGGGATGACCCACGCGCGCAAGCGCGCTTCCACCGGGTGTATCAGATCGGATTCGCGTCCAGGAACGCCCGGATCGCCGGCACCAGCACCGCATGCTTGTCTTCGAGCACGTAATGCCCGGCATCCTCGAACGCCATCACTTCGGCCTGCGGCAGCGCCGCGCGGAAGCCGGCGAGGAAGTGGTGGTCGAACACGAAATCCTTCAGGCCCCAGCCGATGAAGGCAGGGCGGTCGGCGTACTCGGGCAGGCGCTTGCCGGCCGCTTCCAGCAACGGCCAGGCGCGGTCCTTCGGGCCGAGCGGGATGTCCTGCATGAAACGCACGGTGCTGATGCGGTTGGCCCAGCTGTCGTAGGGCGCGACATATGCGCGGCGCACGTCGGCCGGCATGCGCGTCTCCACGCCCTGCCACGACGCACCGGCGGAGAACGCATTGAAGCCGCGGATGATCCACTCGCCGACGGTGTAGTCGCGCCCGAGCGCGATCTGCCACGGCATCGGTTTGTCGGTCGGCAGCGGAAACGCGGCGGTGTTGGTGATCACCAGACGCTTGACCTGCGGCATATGTTCGAGCGCCCAGCCGAAACCGATCATCCCGCCCCAGTCGTGCACGGCCAGCGTCACCGGGCCGTCGATGCCGAGATGCGCGAGCAGCGCGCCGATGTCCTCGACGCGCGATGCCAGCGTGTAGTCGTAGCGCGGCAGCGCGCCCGGCGCATCGTCGGGCTTGTCCGACCAGCCCATGCCGATATGGTCGGGCACGATGCAGCGGTAGCGGTCGCGCAGGCCCAGCACGAGATGGCGCCAGTAGTAACTCCACGATGGATTGCCGTGCAGCATCAGCACGATCTCGCCATCGCGCGGACCCTCGTCGAGGTAATGCATCTGCACGCCGGGGCGGGCTTCGAAACGGTGGCCTTCGAACGGGTAATCGGGAAGCTGCACGGCGGCAAGGACCAGGGGCTGCGATGAATGCGGACCATTGTAAGCGGGCGACGCGCCGAGGCCGGGAAACAGGTGCCTGCGCGTCTTCACCGCGCTGAAGCAATGCGTTGTGTGCGTTGGGTGACTGTGGCCGCGTGCGCGTCCGCGTATGCTGGAAAAATGAATACGGTAGTCCGCGATCTGCGTCCGCACACCGAAGACCTGCGCCATGTCCTGCGTGCCGGCACGGCGGATCTGCACGCGGGTGTCGATGCCCGCTTCACTGCGGGTCTCGGCTCGCCATTCGCATATGCACGCTATCTGGTCGGCATGCATCGCTTCGCCTCCGATTACGAGATCGTGACCGGTGCATTGCCGCGTGCGTCCTGCTGGCTGGCCGGTGATCTGCGCGATCTGTCCCTGGCCCCCTTGCCACCGTCGGGCGTGCGCGGCTTCGCCATGAACGCGGACACGCGCCTGGGCTGGGACTACGTGATGGCTGGCAGCAGCCTGGGCGCGCGCCATCTGCTGCGTGGTGTACAGGCGCTGGGGCATACCGAACAGGCGGGCGCGCGGTTCCTCGCCCGCCACGCGAAGGGCGACACGTGGCGCAACGTACTCGAACGCCTGCGCGCACGCTCGATGCATGCCGATCTGCCGCGCACCCGTCTTCTGCAGGGCGCGCGCGATGCCTTCCTGCTGGTCCAGTCGTGTTTCGAACGCAGCTTCGACGCGATGCCCGCCCCTGCCGAGGAGCCTGTTGCATGAATCCGGCGCACGAACGCGCACTCCGGGAGTGTGCCCACGAACCGATCCATCTGTCGGGCGCGATCCAGCCGCACGGTTATCTGATCAGCTGCCAGCTGCCCGACTGGACCATCCGCCATGTCTCGGCCAACGTCGAAGCGCTGACTGGCGCGGCGCCCGAGGAGATGTTGCGGCAATCGCTGCGCGAATTCCTCACCGACGACCTGATCCAGGCGATCGCCGAAACGATCGGTTTCGGCGAGCCCGGCTCGCCACCGCAGCGCGCGGCCGTTGGCAACATCGGCCCGCTGGCGAACCTGTGCGACATCAGCGTGCATCTCGCCAATGACCTGGTGCACATCGAGGTCGAGCCGCAGCCGCGCAGTGCCGGCGAGCGTTCACCGACCGTGGTGGCGCAGACGATGATCGCGCGCGTCGCGGGCAGCGGGGACATCGAGGATTTCAACCAGCGCGTTGCCGAACAGGTGCGCCTGCTGACCGGCTACGACCGCGTGATGGTCTACCGCTTCCGCCACGACGACGCCGGCGAAGTCGTCGCCGAGTCGCGCGATTCGGCGTTGCCGGCCTACCTGGGTCTGCGCTATCCGCAGTCCGACATTCCGGTGCAGGCGCGCGCGCTGTACCTGCGCAACCGCGTCCGCGTGATTCCCGACGCGACATACGTGCCGGTGCCGATCCTGCCGGATCGCGACAATCGCGGAGGTGCGCTCGACCTGTCCCAGATGGCGCTGCGCAGCGTGTCACCCGTGCACCTGGAATACCTCGCCAACATGGGCGTGGTCGCGTCGATGTCGATTTCGATCATCGCCGGCGGCCGCCTGTGGGGGCTGATTGCCTGTCACCACCGCACCGCGCGCCGCGTGCCGCCGGGCGTGCGCGCGGCGGCGGATCTGTTCGGCCTGTTCGTGTCGATGCGCGTCGCGTCGCGCGAGCAGCAGGACGCCGTGGCGCGGGAGGAAAGCGCGCGCAGCGTGCGCGATACGCTGGCCCTGCGTCTCGACAATGCCGCCGATCCACGCTTGGCGCTGCAGGGCGAACTGGATCTGATGAGCCGGGCGATCGACAGCGATGGTGTCGGGCTCGTGCAGGCCGGTCACTGGTACAGCGCGGGCCGCGCACCGGACGAATCCCGTCTGCCGGGGCTGCTCGACTGGCTGCGCCGGTCCAACACCGGCACCGGTGCGGTCAGCACGGAGCGCGCGGCCGACTGGAGCAGGAATGCCGGCGAGGCCGATGGCATCGCCGGTGTGCTCGCACTGCCACTGGATCTCGCACGCGACGAATGGCTGTTCTTCTTCCGCTGCGAACAGGTCGAGGACGTGCGCTGGGCCGGCAGCCCGGATGAGCCGTTTCTGGTCGATCACGACGGCGGCAGGATCGGCCCGCGCGCGAGTTTTGCCGCCTGGCACGAGACCGTACGCGGCAGCAGCGCGCCATGGAGCGATGCCGATCGCCGCATCGTCGCCCGCCTGCACCTGATGTTGCGCGAGCGTCACCGCCGCGGCGCGCTGCTCAGTGAAGTCAGCGACCTCGGTGCGCGCCGCATGCGCCTGGACATCCGCGAGCAACGCGGACGTCTGTTGCAGCTGTCCGAGCTGCTCGAGGGTCTGGTGCACGTCAGCCCGCAGGAAGCGGCGCAGCTGGCGGACCGCATCAACACGCTCGAGAACGAGCTGCAATCGTTGATCGGCACGGCGCGCGTCGCGACCGCGGAATGAGCATTCCGAGCGTGCACATGAAACAGGCGCCCGAGGGCGCCTGTTTCATGTGCAGCGTGCGATCCGGTCAGCCCGCTTGCAGGCCGTGCGTGTCGCGGACCTGGGTGATGCGTGCCTGCACATCCGCATCCACGCCGTCGCGCTCGGCGCGATCGAGGATGTTGCCGAGCACGCGCTGCTCGTCGGCGTCGATGGTCTGGTCTCGTCGGGCCAGTGCGAGCAGATGTTCGAGTTCTTCCAGCGACAGCCGGCCGTCGTCGGTGAATGCCGGGATCGCGGCCAGCGCCAGCTGCAGGTGGTCGGGGAGGCGGTGCGGCATCGGGCGTCCTCGCGGTAGATGGTGGCAAAGCGTACCGCCTGGGATGCGAGCGACGCCATCCCGTTCCACATGTACCCCGTCCGACCGGCGCTTCAAGGTCCGCGGGTTCAAGCGGCGGCACGCCGTCGCCCAGCCGCGTCCTGCGGATGACGCATGAAAAAGGCCGGACAAGCCGGCCTTTCTCCCACGATCACGACGCGTGCGGGCGGCTTACCACTCGACCTCGGCCATCGTGCAGTTCAGGCCCGAACCGATGCCCAGCAACGCGATGCGGTCGCCCTTCTTCAGGCGGCCCAGTTCCTTGAGCTTGCTCAGCACGATCGGCACCGAGGCCGGGCCGATGTTGCCGTGCTCGCCGAAGATCGTGTGGACCTTGCCCGGGTCGATGCCGAAGGACTGGATGAAGGCGCCGGTGTGCACCTTGCTGACCTGGTGGATCACGAACTGGTCCAGCTCGTCGACCACCCAGCCCATCGCTTCGCGCGCAGCGATGAAGGTCTTCTGCGCGAGCTTCATGCCTTCCATCAGCAGCATGCGGGTGTCGGTGACCATGCGGTCGAGATTGCCGCGGCACAGGGTGTTCCACTCGGTCGCCGAACGCGTGACGCCGCCCTTGTAGCGCGGGGCGTCGGGCAGCAGGTCGGCGCGTGCGAGCACCATCGCCGCCGAGCCGCAGCCCAGGGTCAGCGTGGCCAGCTCGTTGCGGAAATCCTCTTCCGTCGTTTCCGGGCGCAGCAGACGCTCGATGGTCTTCTCGTAGGCGAGGTTCGCGGTTTCGCCGTCGACGATCAGCGCGTAGTCGATCTCGCCCAGCTCGATCATGCGGCTGGCGACATCCATGCCGTTGACGAACGCCAGGCAGGCATTGGCCAGGTCGTAGTTCTGGCAGGTGTCCGGAATACCGAGGTTGCCGCCGACGATGCTGGCGGTGGACGGCTCGAGGTAATCGCGGCTGACCGAGGTGTTGACCAGCAGGCCGAGCTTGCCGACTTCGATGCCGGCATCTTCCAGCGCCTTGCGGCCGGCCATCGTCGCGGCGTCCGAGGCCTGGACCTCGTCGTCCCACAGGCGACGGGCGTGGATGCCTGCGATGTCCTTGAGCACGTCGGTCTTGATGCCGAGGCGGTCGATGGTCGGCTTCAGCCTTGCGTTGATGTCGTCGCTGGTCACGCGGTTCGGCGCATCGACATGGGCGAGGCCGGCGATGGCGACGTTCTTGAAGAGCATGGGCTGGGCGCCGGATCTGGCAAAGGAGCCGCATAGATTACCCGCTTCGGCCGGGTGACGCATGATCGGGGGATCACGCAAAAGCCGGCGCACGGCGCGGCGCGACGGGTTTCGTGCCGGTTCCATGTCATCTGCGACGTTTGCGTGGAACCGGATCGGACGCCTGCTCGGCCTTCCCGTGCAGCGCCCGACAGAGTCAGCGTCGCCTGCAACATCGCGCGTACGCCGATCTTCAGTGCAGCGTCGGCGGGCGCGTACTGCGGCGAGTGGCGGCTCGAGTCCGCATCGGAGGATCCGGTGGGGCGGGTGGTTCTCGGCGTCATCGGGCGCGACAATGACCGGCCCGCCTGAAGCGCGGCGCGCGTCCCGAACCCTGAGGTGTCCATGTCCGCTGCAACATCCGCGTCCAAACTCGAACAGCTGCGCGCGCTCTCCGTGGTCGTCGCCGACACCGGCGATGCCGACGCCATCGCCCGCCTGAAGCCGGTCGACTGCACGACCAACCCGACGCTGGTGCGCAAGGCGCTGGACCTGCCGATCTACGCCGATCTCGTCGAGCGCGAGCTTGAACGCGCCGGGGATCTGGACGGCGACGTCGACACGATCGCGCGCACGGTCGTCGATCGCCTGACGATCGGCGTGGGCCGCACGCTGTCCGGCCTGGTGCCGGGCCGCGTGTCGACCGAGGTCGATGCCGATCTGTCGTTCGACACCGAGGCGACAATCGCCAAGGCGCGCCAGTTCATCGAGATGTACCAGGACGCCGGCGTGTCGCGCGAGCGCGTGCTGATCAAGATCGCCGCGACCTGGGAAGGCATCCGCGCGGCGCGTGAACTGCAGCGCGAAGACATCGACTGCAACCTGACGCTGATCTTCAACCGCACCCAGGCGATCGCCTGCGCGGAAGCGGGCGTGTTCCTGATCTCGCCGTTCGTCGGCCGCATCCTCGACTGGCACGTCGCGCGCGGCGACACGCCGGCGACGATCGACGACGATCCGGGCGTGCGCTTCGTGCGCGAGGTCTATACCGAGTTCAAGCGTCGCGGTTCGCCGACCGTGGTCATGGGCGCGTCCTTCCGCTCGACCGCGCAGATCGAAGCCTTGGCCGGTTGCGACCGCCTGACGATCTCGCCGGACCTGCTGGAAAAGCTCGCCGCCGAGCACGGCGAGCTGCCGCGCAAGCTCGAGGCGGGCGATGACGATGGCGCATTCGCACCGCCGGTCGATGCCGGCCGCTACGCAACCGATCTCGCCGCCGATCCGATGGCGACCGAGAAGCTGCGCGACGGCATCGCCGCGTTCGCAAAGGATCTGGACGCACTGCGGGCGACCATCGCCCAGCGCCTGCAGGCCCGCTGACATGCGCACGCGTGTGCGGGACGGCGTGCGCATCACTGCGTGCGGCGCGTTGCTGTCGATGCTGGTCGCCTGCGCACTGCCCGCGCGCGAGGCGTCCGCGCCCGGCGCGGCTGTGGTCGTGCCGGAGAGCCGGCCGGGTGTGACGATCGGCTATCTCGATGCGCCCGCGTTCGACAGCCGCGCGCTGCTGCCGGCGCCGCCCGCATCGGGATCGGCGGCACAAGTCCACGACGAGGCGATTGCCGCGCGCAGCCTCGCGCTGCACGACACCGCACGCTGGCGCCAGGCCACGGTCGATGCCGACCTGACGTTCCCGGCCGCGGAACCGCTGTTCGCGTGCGCACTCGGCGTCGAGATCAGCGCCGCGCGTACGCCGCATCTCGTGCGCCTGCTACGACGCAGCCTGGCCGATGCAGCGAATGCCGGTCGCGCGGCGAAGGATCACTGGCAGCGCGGGCGTCCGTTCGTGCGCAATGAAGCGCCCGTGTGCACGCCCGAAGATCTGCCGAAGCTGCGCCATGGTGCGTCCTATCCGTCAGGTCATACCGCAATCGGCTGGGCGTGGACGCTGGCGCTGGTCGAACTCGCACCCGAGCGCAGCGACGCCCTGCTGCAGCGCGGCCGCGCGTTCGGCGAAAGCCGGCTGGTGTGCAACGTGCACTGGCACAGCGACATCGTTGAAGGCGAACGCGTCGGCGCGGCGACCTTCGCGCGCCTGCAGGCATCTCCGGAGTTCCGCGCCGACCTCGACGCTGCACGCACCGAGATCGCCGCGCAGCGCGCAGCGGGCGCCACGCCGACGCATTGCGATACCGAAGCCATCGGCCTGCGGCAGTCGCCGATCCCGGCCGCGGACGCACGCGACTGATCGTGTCGAACCAGACGCCTCCCGACCCGCGCCCGCAGCCGCCCGAACCGCCGCTGCCCAGCGACTGCTGCGACAGCGGTTGCGCGGTCTGCGTGCACGACACCTATGCCGAAGAACTGCAGTGGTATCGCGAGCAGCTCGCGGCCTGGCGTGCGCGCAACCCCCATCAGGACCCTGTTTCCGATGGGACGGCGCCTCCCGATCCGTCAAGCTGAACGTCGGGATCTCCGGCCTTTAGGGGACATTGGAGTTCCAGGCTGTGACCCCGGGGGTGCCTCACCCTCTGCAGCGCGCCCGCACACCCGCAGGTTTCTGACCTGCCTCACACAGCCTCGCACGAGGATCGGCGCATGCGCCCAGCCGACGTGCCCGGATGGGAGCCTTGCCGGTTGATCTGATCGTCCACACCGCTGCCGGCTACATGCCGCTGTGTCGCAACAGCGCCGCGATATCCGGATCCCGCCCGCGGAACGCACGGAAGTTCTCGATCGCGTCGCGACTGCCGCCGCGCGACAGCACTTCGTCGCGGAAACGTTTGCCGGTTTCCGACAACTGATCGGTCGATTCCTCGAACGCCGCATACGCATCCGCGCTCAGCACTTCCGCCCACTTGTAGCTGTAGTAACCGGCCGCATAACCGCCCGCGAAGATGTGGCTGAACTGGTTGGGGAAACGGTGCCACGCCGGTGTGCGCGTGACCGCGACCTCGTCGCGCACGCGTTCGAGCAGGGCCAGCACATCGTCGCGGCTCGCGTCGAAATCCGAATGCAGCAGCATGTCGAACAGCGAGAATTCGATCTGCCGCAGGGTCTGCAGACCGCTCTGGAAATTGCGCGCTGCGCGCATGCGGTCGAAGAGTTCGCGTGGCAGCGGTTCGCCAGTGTCGATGTGCGCGGTCATCGCCTGCACGCGATCCCATTCCCAGCAGAAGTTCTCCATGAACTGGCTCGGCAGTTCGACCGCGTCCCATTCCACGCCGTTGATGCCGGCGATCGGCAGCGTGTCGACCTGCGTCAGCAGCTGATGCAGACCGTGGCCCATCTCGTGGAACAGCGTGATGACTTCTCCATGCGTGAAGGTAGCCGGGCGTCCGCCAGTGCCGCGGCCGAAATTGCAGACCAGATAGACCAGAGGCGTCTGCACACCGTCCGCGGTCCGGCGGCGGTTGCGGCAGTCGTCCATCCACGCGCCGCCGCGCTTGCCTTCGCGGGCGTAGAGGTCGAGATAGAACTGGCCGACCAGTGCACCGTCGGCGTCGGTCAGTCGATAGAAGCGTGCGTCTTCGTGCCACACCGGCGCGTCGTCGCGCTCGACGCGCAGTCCGTACAGCGACTGGATGACGTCGAACAGGCCCGCCAGCACGCGGTCCTGCGTGAAGTAGCGCTTCACCGTCTGCGCCGAGTAGTCGTAGCGCGCCTGGCGCAGACGGTCGCTGGCGAAGGACATGTCCCAGGGTTCCAGCGACGGGATGTCGAGTTGCTCGCGCGCGAATGCCGCCAGCGCTTCGCGGTCTTCCTCGGCGTGCGGGCGTGCGCGCGTGGCGAGATCGCGCAGGAACGCCAGTACCGCATCGGGGGCGGTCGCCATCTTGGTTGCGAGCGAGAGTTCGGCGTAGTTCGCGTGGCCGAGCAGGCGTGCCTTCTCCTCGCGCAACGCGAGGATGCGCGCGATCAGCGGTCCGTTGTCGAGCGCTTCGGGGCCGGACTCGGACGCGCGCAGGCCGTAGGCGCGATAGAAGCGCTCGCGCAGCGCGCGATTGGTCGCGTAGGTCTGGATCGGCAGATAGGACGGCATCTGCAGCGTCAGCTTCCAGCCGCCGCGCCCGTCGCGTTCGGCCGCGGCGCGCGCGGCGGCGAGCGTTTCCTCGGGCAGGCCGTCGAGTTCGGCGAGGTCTTCCACGTACACCGCGAACGCATCGGTGGCGTCGAGCACGTGCTCGGAGAACTCGGACGACAGTGTCGCCAGCGCCTGCTGGATGTCGGAAAAGCGCGCGCGCTCGGCGTCATCGAGCGCGGCGCCGCCGAGCCGGAAGTCGCGCAGGGCATGCGCGAGCACGCGGCGCTGCAAGACGTCCAGGCCCAGCGCGTCGGCCTGGTCGGACAATGCCTGGTAGGCCGCGAACAGCGCCTGGTCCTGCCCCAGCGCACTGAAGAAACGCGTCACCTTCGGCAGCGCGGCGTTGTAGGCCTCGCGCATCACCGGCGTATTGACCACGGCGTTGAGGTGGCCGACCTGGTTCCAGGCCCGGCCCAGTCGTTCGGTCGCGTCCTCCAGGGGTGCAACCACGCTGTCCCAGGCGACCGGCTGCGCGCGCCCGGCCAGCGCCAGCGCGGTTTCGGCCTCGGCGACCAGCGCGTCGATCGCAGGCTGCACGTGCGCCGACTCGATCTCGTCGAAGCGCGGTAGACCGGTTTGATCCAGCAGCGGGTTGTCCATCGGGCGCACCTTCCAGCGGGGAGGCGTCGATTCTAGGCGGTCGCCCACCTGGCCTCTGGACCGCGTCGTCACTCCCGGCGCGGCAGCGCGTAGGCGGTGACCTGGTCGCCTGCCGGCGTTTCCATGAAGTGGTGGCCGCCGCTCATGATCACCAGGTACTGACGCCCGTCGACCTCGTAGACGGTTGGGCCTGCCTGGCCACCGGCCGGCAGCACGTCGCTCCACAGCGTCTCGCCGGTCTCGATGTCGATCGCGCGAATCAGGTCATCGGTCGCCGCGGCGATGAACACCAGGCCCCCCGAAGTCACCGCGCTGCCGGCGTTGTTGGGTGTGCCGATATCGATCGGCAACATCGAAGGAATGCCGAACGGCCCGTTCTTGCGCGCGGTGCCGAACGGGCGGTCCCAGACGGTCCGGCCGGTGGCCAGCGAGATCGCGCGGATCCCGCCATACGGCGGTTGCTTGCACAGCAGGCCGGTGAACGGCAGTCGCCAGCCGGCGTTGACGTCCACGGCGTAGGGCGTGCCGGTCTGCGGATCGCCCGCGCCTTCGGCGGTGCTGCCGCCCATGTCGCCGCCGCGAGTGTTGCCGCCACCGCCGCCGTCGACCTCGGGATCGCCGGCGATCTCGCGCGGCTGCCAGCCCAGGCGATCGGCGCGGTCGCGGGTCACGAGCCGGTTGTAGTTGGGCATGTCGTTGTAGTTGGCGACGATCACCCCGCGGTCGGTATCGATGGCAATGCCGCCCCAGTCCGAGCCGCCGTTGTAGCCGGGGTACTGGACGAACCGGCGCTCGGCGGTCGGCGCGGTGTAGATGCCGTCGTAGCTGGCGTGGCGGAACTGGATGCGGCACGCCAACTGGTCGATCGGGGTGATGCCCCACATGTCGCGCTCGGTGAGGTCGCGCTTGGCCAGCGTGTGGTAGGTGGAGAACGGCTGGGTAGGCGAGCGGCGATCGGGCTCGACGCCGCCGCCGGGCACCGGACGCTCCTCGACACCCACCAGCGGCTCACCGGTGCGGCGGTCGAGCACGTACATGTCGCCCTGCTTGCTCGGCAGCACCAGCGCCGGCACCGCGCCGGCATCGGTGGGGAAGTCCACCAGCGTGGCCTGCGAACCGAGGTCGTAATCCCACACATCGATGTGCACGGTCTGGAAGTTCCAGACCGGCCGACCGGTGGTCACGTCGAGCGCCACCAGCGAGGTCGCATACGCGTCTTCCTCGGGCAGGCGCGAACCGCTCCAGTAGTCGGCCGAGGAATTGGCCATCGGCAGATAGACATGGCCCAGCGCCTCGTCGCCCGAGGCGATGGTCCACATGTTCGGTGTGCCGCGGGTGTAGGTTTCGCCCTCGGGCGGCAGGCCGGTAATGTCGGGACGCGCCAGGTCCCAGGCCCAGCGCAGTTCGCCGGTAATCGCATCGAAACCCTTGATCACGCCCGAAGGCGCCCAGCGGCGCTGGCCGTCGAGCACCTGGTGGCCGGTCACCACGACGCCGCGCACGATCGTCGGCGGCGAGGTGATCGACACGTAGCCGGGCGGCGTGTCGCCCATGCCCTCGGTGATGTCGACCTGGCCATTGGTGCCGAAATCGCTGCAGGGCACGCCGGTGCGTGCGTCGACCGCGATCAGCCGGCCGTCGAGCGTGCCTTCGATGACGCGGGTGGGGCAGACCTGCGGGCCGGTGGCGATGGCCAGCGGCGGGGCGTCCGCCGTTGCTGCCTCGGCGGACGCGCTTTCGGGCGTTGCGGGGGCGGTGCCCGCGGGCGCGTCGGGCGTTGCGTAATAGGCCACGCCGCGGCAGGCCGCGGTGTAGGGAATGAACTGATCATCGACCTGCGGATCGTGGCGCCAGCGCTCCTCACCGGTGGCCGCGTCGAGCGAGATCAGGATGTTGCGCGCGGTGCACAGGTACAGCGCATCGCCGATCTTCAGCGGCGTGGTCTCCGCGCCCCAGCGATGCTCGGGCAGATCGCCCGTGCGATAGGTCCAGACCTTCTCGAGCTGGTCGACGTTGTCGCGGTTGATCTGGTCGAGGCGCATGTAGCGGGTCGCAGCGTTGTCGCGACCGTAGGCGCCCCAGTCGCCGTCGGCGGGCGCGTCGGCCGGTTGCGTGCCGGTCGCGGCGCGCGGATCCACCGCCAGGGGGCGATGCACGCTCCAGTCGGCGCGGGTCACGCCATGGGGCACGAACGCCAGCGCGAACGCGGCCACGAACATCAGGCCCAGGATGCCGACAGCGATATAGGAGGCACGCCGCGAAGGCCCCCCGGACAGTCGCGGCGCCACCAGCGCCACCGCGACCGCCAGCACCACCATCAGCCCCAGTCGCGGGATCCAGCGCCAGTAGTCCAGGCCCGATTCCCATGCCGTCCACGCCAGCGTGCCCACGAATACCAGCGCGAACCAGAGCAGGCCCCAGCGCCGGCCCAGTGCCAGGCCCGTGCCGGACACCAGCAGGCCGATGCCGGCGAGCAGGTAATAGGGACTGCCGCCGATCGCCAGCAGCCAGCCACCACCGCCGCCGAGCACCAGGCCAAGCAGGACCAGCAACGCGCTGAGAACGCGGGCCGGCCAGCCGACCGGGCGGTGTGCGGGCTTGGACGTGGACGCCGTCATGCCGGAACCTCCGTACGCGGAAAGCGCATCAGGTTAAGGAACCAGTCGCACAGGCGCCGTGAGGGTGGATGCAGACCGTGCACGGCGCGCTATCGTGGCGCGTTCGCCGATAACCGTGTCCCGCCGCCGTGCACTCGATCGAAGTCGTCCTGGTGATGCTGCTGGCCGTGGTTGCCAGCGGTTATCTGACCCGCGTACTGCCGCGCTGGCTGCCACTGCCGTTGCCGGTTGTGCAGATCGCGCTGGGCGCGACGATCGCCGGTGTGTTCGGCCAGGGCGTGACGCTCGATCCGCACCTGTTCTTCGTACTCTTTCTGCCGCCGCTGCTGTTTCTCGACGGCTGGCGGATTCCCAAGAGCGGCCTGTTCCGCGACCGCGGGCTGATCCTGCAGCTGGCGCTCGGCCTGGTGGTGTTCACGGTGATCGGCGCGGGCCTGTTGATCCACTGGATGATCCCGGTGATGCCACTGGCCGTCGCGTTCGCGCTGGCCGCGATCCTGTCGCCGACCGATCCGGTGGCGGTGTCGTCGATCGCCGCGCGCGCGCCGATTCCCAAGCGTGTGATGCACATCCTTGAAGGCGAGTCGCTGCTCAACGACGCCTCCGGTCTGGTGTGTTTCCGCTTCGCCGTCGCCGCTGCGCTGACCGGCACGTTCTCGCTGATGTCGGCGTCGCTGACCTTCCTGTGGCTGGCTCTGGCAGGCGTGACGGTCGGCGTGTTGCTGACCATCGGCATCAACCGTGGGCACGCAATGGTCTCGCGCGTATTCGGCGAGGAAGCCGGCACGCCGATCCTGATCAGCCTGTTGACGCCGTTCGGCGCCTATCTGCTGGCCGAGCAGATCGGCGCGTCGGGCATCCTCGCCGCGGTCGCCGCGGGCGTGACGATGAGTTACGTCGAACTCAGTGGCCGCGCGCTGGCGACCACCCGCGTGCAGCGCGCCGCGGTCTGGGACACGGTGCAGTTCTCGCTCAACGGCATCATCTTCGTGCTGCTGGGCGAGCAGTTGCCGTGGATCCTCGAACGTGCGGTGCGTTCGGTCCGCGAGGCCGGACATGTCGATCCGTGGTGGCTGGCGATCTATGTCTTCGCCATCTACGGCGGCCTGTTTGTGCTGCGCTTCGCCTGGGTGTGGGTTTCGCTGCGGATCGGGCTGTACCGCAGCGGCCGCCACGACACGCGGCCGCGCGTGCGCCTGGTCGCGGCGATGTCGCTGGCGGGCGTGCGCGGCGCGATCACCCTGGCGGGCGTGCTGACGCTGCCGCTGCTGCTCGACGACGGTACGCCGTTCCCGACCCGGGATCTGGCGATCTTCCTCGCGGCCGCGGTGATCATCCTGTCGCTGCTGCTCGGCAGTTTCGTGCTGCCGCGTCTGCTGCGGGGCCTCGAAGTGCCGGAAGAGGACGAGGACGACCGCGAACTCGACCGGGCCCGCCATGAAGCGGCGGTCGCCGCGGTGGCCGCGGTCGAACGCGCGCAGCACGCCCTGCCGGCGGCGCAGGCCAATCCCGACCTCTACGCCAGCGCGGCAGTACGGGTGATGGCCCTGTACGAAGAGCGCCTGCGGCGCGACGGCGCGCTGGGCGTGGACGCCGCCGAACTGCGCCGCGCCGACGAGGCCGAGCGCGCACTGCGCCTGGCCGGCGTGCATGCCGAGCGCGAACGCATCTATGCACTCGCGCGTCACCGCGAAATCTCCGACGAGGTCGCGCGCAAGCTGGTGCGTGATCTGGATCTGATGGAGGCGCGGTACCGGTGAGTCGGCGCTTTGCAAGAAGCACTCGCGCTCGACGTCACGCGACTCCGCGAAGCACGCGCCCCACCTCGGACACTTCTTCCCCGTCGCCCCAGCGAACGCTGGGGGCCATCTTGATCCGAGGCTTTACCGCGAAAATGGGTCCCAGCGTCCGCTGGGACGACGGGCGTTCAACGACAAGCTGGACTCAACCCGGCTGCCAGTCGAACGCCAGCGTCTCGTCGCGCGCGAAGCGCTGCAGATGGTTCTCGATGACCGCCTGGTAGCGCTCGATCTCCTCGGCCGTGGGCTGGGTCAGCACGATGCGCAGCGTGTCGTCCTCGACGAAGAAATCGGCGCCATGTTCTTCGCCCTGGAACGGAATGAAGGCGTGCCCGCCCTCGTCGTCGCGGGTGATCTCGAATTTGTGCCGCCAGTGGTTGCACAGGGTGCGCAGCAGGCGCGGGGCGTCGTTGGACGTGGTGGTCGCGGTGGTGGTGATCGACATCGTGGGCTCCTGCAGGCGGCGCCGTCGCCGCGGCCGCGAGCATAGGACGAAGCCGATGGCGCGGTGAACCCCCGATGGCCAACGCAGCGTTGCAATGCCGATGCCGCACACTGTGCGGCCCCGTTCAAAGCAGGTGTTCCATGACTGATGCCGCCGCGTCGCGCGCGTTTCCCTGGCCGGTCGTGCTGTTCGATCTCGACGGCACCCTCGTCGACAGCGCGTCCGACATCGCCGCGGCAGTCAACCGCCTGCTGGCCGAGCTCGGCCATGCGCAGGTCGACGAAGCCACGGTGCGCAGCTGGATCGGCGACGGCGCGCGCCAGTTGATCACCTCGGCGCTGCGGCACGCCGGCGACACGCAGACGGTCGATGCGGTGATGCCGCGTTTCCTGCGCCACTACGAGGATTGCCTGCTGCTCGATCCGCGGTTGTATCCGGGCGTCGAGTCGACCCTGCAGGCATTGCAGACCGCCGGCGTGCGGATGGCGGTGTGCACCAACAAGCCGGCGCAGTTTGTGCCGCCGCTGCTCGCGGCGCTGGGTCTCGACGGCTACTTCGACGCGGTGCTCGGCGCCGGCGATCTGCCCGAGCGCAAGCCGCATCCGCTGCCGCTGCTGCATCTGGCGCAAGGTTTCGGCGTCGACATCACGCAATGTCTGATGGTCGGCGACTCGGCGGCCGATGCCGGCGCGGCGATCGCGGCTGGTGCGCCGCTGGTGCTCGTCGGCTACGGCTACCGGCGCGATTTCGACCTGCAGGGCTGCGGCGCGCGTGCGGTGATCGAGCGGTTTGATCAGCTGCTCGAGCTGCGCTGACGGGGCCGGTGCCTTGTGGGAGCGCAAGCGCGCTCCTGCAAGAGCAATTACAGATGTCAGAGCCCCAGCCGCGCACGCGCCTCGGCCGCGATCCGCGCGGTTTCGCGCAAGGGCGTCACATCGAACGCAGGCAGCGCATCCTCCAACGGCCGCGCGCGACCCTCCGCGAGCAATCCTTCGACGAAGCGCTGCGGTGCACCGTCGAGCGGCCCCGGCGCGAACACGAACACCGGCGCCTGCGTCGCGCAGGCTTCCGACAGCATGTTGACCGAGTCCGACGAACAGACGATGCGATCGGCCCAGCCGAGCATGCCGGCATACGGATTCACGCCGTCGCGGTCGTCCGCCCAGACGCAGCCGGCGCGTCCGGCGTAGCGCGCACGCAAGGCGTCGCGCACATCAGGGGATGTGCGCCGCGACCCGGTCAGCAGCAGGCTGCCACCGTCGCGCGCGACGATCGCATCGAGCCGGTCGGCGAGCGCCGTGAATGCGGCGACATCGAAACGTCCATGGCGCGAATCGCCGCCGAGCAGCACCGCGATCCGCGGGCCGGGCAGGGCGCCGGGTTGAGGATGCGCATCGCGTGCGTCGGCCAGCCAGGCGTCGTCGACCGGATGCAGGCTGCCGCGTGCGACCAGCACGTTGTCGCCGCGCAGGGCGTCGTGCTCGGGCACCACGACGAGGTCCCAATGCCGCGGATCGATGCGCGGATCGAGGATCTGCACCGTGCGCGCGCCGCGCTGGCCGGCCAGTCGCGTCGCGAGCGCCGCCTGGCGGCCGCAGCCGATCGCGATGTCTGGCGCGGCATCGAGACGCGACGCGTAATCGCTGCCGAAGGCATGCGTCGCGAAGGGCAGATGCCGGGGCGCGGCCCAGCGCCAGGGCGCGCGCGGTTCGAGATGCAGCGCCTCGACCTGTGGCGACAACGCAGCGGCCAGTGCCTCGGCCTGACGCACGTTGCCGGCGCGCCCATCGCTGAGCGCCCAGATCCGTCCGCAATCCCGCTCTTCGCCTGGCCTACGTTCCACGTATGTGATCATCCGTTCCGGCCGGCGCGCGCGTCGCGCCGCCGCAGGACTCTACACTGCGGCCCTGCCTGGCCCCATCCGACCGAGGTTGCCCGATGACCGATGTTCTGCCCGATGCCGCGCTCGACCAGTTGTTCCGCACCGCCCGCACCTACAACGGGTTCACTGGCGAGATCAGCGACGATACGCTGCGCCAGCTCTACGATCTGCTGAAGTTCGCACCGACGTCGGCCAATTCGTCGCCCGCGCGCTTCGTGTTCGTGAAGTCCCCTGAGGGCAAGGCGAAGCTCGGTCCTGCATTGAGCGAGGGCAACTTTGATAAGACGATGGCCGCGCCGGTCGTCGTGATCGTTGCCCACGACGAGGACTTCCACGAGAAGCTCCCGTTCCTGTTCCCGCACACCGATGCCAAGAGCTGGTTCGACGGTCCGCGCGAGAACCGCGAAGTACCGGCGTTCCGCAACGGCAGCCTGCAGGGCGCGTATCTGATCCTCGCCGCGCGCGCGCTGGGTCTGGATGCCGGCCCGATGTCGGGCTTCGACAATGCCAAGGTCGACGAAGCGTTCTTCGCCGGCACCGCGATCAAGTCGAATTTCATCATCAATCTCGGCACCGGCGATCCGTCGACGATCTTCCCGCGGTCGCCGCGCCTGCCGTTCGACGAAGCCGCGCGCATCGTCTGAGGTTCCGCCGGGCGGCCGCGATCCGGCCGCCCGGGCTTCAATTCTGTCTGTACCACTCACCAGCCATTCGAGGATCCGCCCATGCGTACCCGTCACCTGCTGCTCCCGCTTGCCGCCGCCCTTGCCCTCGCCGCCTGCGCCCAGCAGGACCAGGCCACGGCGGATACGACCTCGCCCGCCGCCACCACGCCCGCACAGCCATCGTCCGAGGCGCTGGCCGAAACCGAACCGACCGCCGAAGCCATCGCTGGCGTGTCTGGCACCTACATCCTCGACCCGGCCCACACCGATGTGATCGCGCAGTGGAGCCACTTCGGCTTCTCCAACCCGGTCGCGCACTTCGGCCAGGTCGACGGCCGGATCGTCTACGACGCCGAGAACGTTGGCGCGTCGTCGGTCGAAGTCACCCTGCCGCTGTCGGGCCTGAACTCGCACGTCGGCGATTTCGACGATCACCTGCGCAGCGCCGATTTCTTCGACGCCGCCAAGTTCCCGAACGCCACGTTCAAGAGCACCGCGGTCGAAAGCGCCGGCACCAACCAGCTCAAGGTCACCGGTGACCTGACGATCAAGGACATCACCAAGCCGGTGGTGCTCGACGTCACGATCAACAAGTTCGGCGAGCAGCCGATGGCCAAGCGCGCCGCCGCCGGATTCGACGCCGTCGCCCAGCTCAAGCGCAGCGATTTCGGTCTCGGCATGGCCGCGCCGAACGTCAGCGACGAGGTCGAGCTGCGCATCACCACCGAGGCCATCGTCGCCGAAGGCGATGCGCCGGCCGCGCCGGCCGCGCAGTAACATCCGAGCCTCGACGCCGGCGCACGGGTCTCCCTGCGCCGGCGTTTTCGTTTCCGCGTTCCGGATCTGCCGTCATGAAAGTCCATCGTCCCGCCGACCAGCGCGGCCACACCACGCACGGCGCTCGCACGCGCCTGTGCACGTTTTCCAGCGGCGACTATCACGACGCCGCCTGGATGGGCTTCGGCGTGCTGCGCCAACTCAATGAAGAGCAGCTGCCGCCCGGTGCGAGCGTGCCGACGCAGCGCGTGGCCAACATGGAGCTGCTGACCTTCGTGCTCGACGGCATGCTGGTTCGCGACGGTGTCGTGCTGGAAACCGGCGCACTGGCCTGGACAGGCGCCGGGCACGCCAGCGACACGCCGGGCGAAACGGCAGGCGATGCCGGTGCGCGCGTGCTGCGCATCGCGCTGCAGCCCGATCGCGTGAACCTGCAGCCCGCTGGTGGCGTGTCGCGCCTGGCCGCCGAGGCCACGGGCGTCTGGACGCTGCTGGCGTCGCCTGATGCGACCGACGCGCTGCCGGTCCGCCAGCAGGCGTGGCTGCGCCATGCGCGACTCGCGCCGGGCGGACGCGTGGCGCTCGTGATCGAGGCATCGCAGCGTCACTGGCTGCACGTCCTGCGCGGCGCCATCAACATCGAGGGATCGGTACTGGACGCTGGCGATGCGCTGGGTTGGCAGGCCGAAGCCGTGACCACCGCCATCGTGGCGACGGATGCCGGTGCCGAGCTGCTGCTGTTCACCCTGCCGGGCTGAGCCGCCTCCACGGCCGCGCGCTAGAATGGCGGCCTCCACCCGATGAACTCCGCCGTCATGACCGCAGCCAACGTCCAGCCGACGCAAGCCAACGCCGCCCAGCGCTACGAAGTGCGCCGCGCCGACCTGCCGCTGAGCTGCCCGCTGCCGTCGATGGCGCTGTGGAACTCGCATCCGCGCGTCTATCTGCCGATCGAAGCCGAGAACGGCGAGTCCGACTGCCCGTACTGCGGCGCGCACTTCGTTCTCGTCGACTGACCCCGGCGCGCTGCGCGCCCGCATGCGTCGACCGCTGACCGTCATCCAGTTGCTGCCGGCGTTGTCGTCGGGCGGCGTCGAACGGTCCACGATCGAGATCGCGCAGGCCCTGGTCGATGCCGGCCACCGTGCGATCGTCGTCTCCGCCGGCGGACGCCTCGTGCCCGCGCTGGAGGCGACCGGCGCGATCCACGTCACCCTCGATATCGGTGCGAAATCGCTCCGGGTGCTGCGCCACGTGCGAAGCCTGCGCCGCCTGTTCGCCGAGACCGGTGCCGACATCGTGCATGCCCGCTCGCGACTGCCGGCGTGGATCGGCTGGTGGGCCCTGCGCGGCATGCCGGAGACGCGCCGTCCGCATTTCGTCACCACCATGCACGGGCTCAATTCGCCGTCGCGCTACAGCGCGATCATGGCGCGCGGCGAACGGGTGATCTGTGTATCGAACACCGTGCGCGAGTATCTGTTGCAGCACTATCCGGCGACCCCGCGCGATCGCCTGCGGGTGATTCCGCGCGGGATCGATCCGACGCAGTTTCCGGCCACGCCGCATCCCGACGCGGCCGCCCGTGCCGACGTCGCAGCGCGCTGGCCGGCGCTCGGCGGTGATGGCCCGCTGCTGTTGTTGCCGGGACGCGGCACGCGGCTGAAGGGCCATCACGATGCGATCGCGCTGCTCGCCGATCTGCGCGCCGACGGTCTCGATGCGCGCCTGTGGATGCCCGGCGCACGCGAAGCGGGGCGCGAGGCCTATCTCGACGAACTCACGCGCGCGGCCGACGCCGCCGGTTGCGGCGATGCGCTGGCGATGACCACACCCACCGATGCGATCGCGCACGCCTACGCGGCCAGCGATCTGGTACTGCAGCTCTCGCGCAAGCCCGAAGCCTTCGGCCGCACCGTGCTCGAAGCGTTGTCGTGCGCGCGGCCGGTCGTCGGCTGGGCGCATGGCGGCGTCGGCGAACTGCTCGCGCAGCTGCAGCCCGAAGGCGCGGTGACGCCCTTCGATCGCGGGGCGTTGGCGCGCGCCGCGCGCGCGCTGGTCACGCGCGCGCCGATGCGAGCCGGTACGATGCCCGACACGCTGCGTGCGATGCAGGAGGCGACCCTCGCGGTCTATGACGAGTTCAACGACGACAACTGAGCCGACGACCGGCGCGCGCGCACCGCGGCCCGTCGGCTGGCGCTGGGCGCCGCACTGGGTGCTGGCCTTCGTGATCCTGTGGCCCGCGCCGGGTTACGCCGAGGGCGTGATGGTGCTGGGCGCGCTGGCCGCGATCATCCATCTGGTTGGCGCGCGTTTCCGGGGCGGGGCGCAACTGCTCAGTGCGCCGGCGTGGGCGCTGACCAGCGTGCTGTTCTTCGCCTACTGGCTGCCGCAGCTGTTGTCGACGGTGGACTCGGTCGATGTCGGACGCGCATTACGCGAAGCGCTGGTCGACCTGCGCTATCTGCCGTTCCTGTGGCTGGTGGCGTCCGCGGTCGCGACGCGACGCGGGCGGCGCATCACGCTCGGCGGCCTGGCGGTGATCGTCGCGGTGTGGACACTCGACGGCCTGTGCGAAGTCGTGTTCGGTACCAGTCCACTGTTCTTCGGCATCGACCAGCTCAAGCAGCTGATCAGCAGCCGGCCGATGTGCACGCTCGAACAGGTCGCCGCCGCGGATCGCCTTGGCGGTGTGCTCGGCCCCTGCAATCTCAAACTCGGCGTGGTGCTGGCGAGCCTGTCGCCATTCGGCCTGTACTGGGCCGGTCGCCGCTTCGGCGCCAGTGGTTGGGTGGTCGCAAGCGCCGCGATCGGCATCGTGCTGTTGTTCGCGGGTTCGCGCGCATCCTGGTTGACCTATGTGCTGGTGCTGCTGCTGTCGGGCTGGCGCCTGCTCGGTTGGCGACGGCTGCTGGCGGTGTTTGCAGCGGGTATCGTCATCGCGGTGACGGCTGCGCTGATCTCGCCACAGGTCCGCGAACGCGTCGAGCGCACGGCGATGGGACTCTCCGCCGATGAAGCAGGCGTCGACAACGCGCTGTCCGGCCGCGCCCGCATCTGGGACGCGGCGCTGTGCATGGTCCGCGAGAATCCGATCAACGGTGTGGGTGCGCGCGGCTTCCGCGAAGCCTTCCCCGGCTGCGATCCACGGCCGGACGAGATGGCTGCTTGGGGTGAAGGCCCTGCGTTCCACGCCCACCAGATCGTGCTCGAGATCGGTAGCGAGACCGGGCTCATCGGCCTGCTGATGTGGCTGGGCGGTGTCGCGATGGCCTGGCGTGCCTGGCGTTTCGCCTCACCTGAAGCGCGCGAACAGGCGCGTCCTGCGATGCTCGCGCTCGCGGTGACGGTGTTCCCGCTCAACACGCATCTCGCGTTCTATTCGACGTTCTGGGGCGGCTTTACCTTGCTGCTGTCGGCCCTGTACGCCGGCAGCCTGCTGGCGCGCGTGGAACCGGTGCAGCCGGGAGATGGCGCGCTGCGCTGAGTGCGGTGCGTCGGATGGTAGCGCGCAGCGCAATCCATCATTGCCGTCTTGCCGCGCCCGATGACGAGGGGCGGAATCGAGATCGCGCCGACCGTGCGCCGCGCGACCTGCTGCCCTCACCCCAACCCCTCTCCCGGAGGGAGAGGGGCTCCGTGCGCGATGGGTTTCGCTGCGTCCTGCCCATCCTGCGAGCTCAGTACAGTGATCCACCATCGGGCTGGCGCTTGAAGCGCCGGTGGATCCACAGGTACTGGTCGGATGCGGCGCGTGCCATGTCTTCGATGCCGGCCATGACGGTCGCGGTATCCGCGGCCGCGTCGCTGGTGGGATAGGGCTCTGGCGCCGGGGACAGCGTCAACGTGTAGCCGCCATCGTCGCGACGCACATGCCGGTAGAACATCACCGCCGCGCCGGACAGGCGCGCGAGCGAGTGGGTCGAGGTCAGGCTGTGCGCCGGGCGGCCAAAGAACGGCACATAGACCGCGTCGCCCCCGCTGGGGTCCTGGTCGGGTGCGTACCACAGCAGGCCGCCGCGCTTGAGATGGCGCACCACGCCGCGCACGTCGCGCTTGGGGAACATCGCCGCGGCATAACGCGCACGGCCGCGACGCACGGCCCATTCCATCGCGGCCTCCGAATGCGGGCGGTACATGCCGGCGAGCGGAATGTAGTCGCACATCAGGCGGCCGCAGACTTCCAGCGTAGTGAAGTGCCCGGACACGACGATCACGCCACGTCCTGCGGCGCGTGCGGCTTCGACATGCTCGACGCCTTCGACCACCAGGCCGCGCTGCAACGGCGCGATCGAACCCCACCAGGCGCGTGCGAACTCGAACAGGCCGATGCCCAGGGCCTGGAAATGCCGACGCAGCAGCGCGTCGCGCGCGGACGCGTCGAGTTCCGGAAAACACAGCTCGAGATTGCGCGCGGCCACCTTGCGACGGCTGGACAGCGCGATGCGCAGCGTCGTGCCGAGACCGCGACCGAGCGCGCGTTGCAGCGGCCACGGAATCCGCGCCGCGAGTGCCATCAGTCCGATGCCGATCCACGCCGGCCAGTGGCGGGGCGCAAGCGGCGGGCGGGGCAGGGGTGTCGTCGACATCGGTCCATTGTAGAAGGTGGCGTCGTGCAGGCATCCGCTATCCTGTGCGGATGCGGGCCGACACCACAGAACGACTGCTGCGCGGCCTCTATTCGGCCCTGCTCGTCGTGCTCGCGCCGATCACCGTCTACCACCTGATCTGGCGCGGCTTCCGCCAGGCGGCGTACCTGCTGCGCTGGGACGAGCGCTACGGCATCTATCGCACGCCACCGCGCACGACGCCGGTGTGGGTGCACGCGGTGTCGGTCGGCGAGGTCAATGCGGCGGCGCCACTGATCAACGCATTGCTCGCGCGCGATCCGGCACGCCGCCTGCTGGTCACCACGATCACGCCGACCGGCTCGGAGCGCGTGCGTGCGCTGTGGGGCGGCCGCGTGGAGCACGTGTATCTGCCTTACGACCTCTCGGGCGCAGTGCGGCGTTTCCTGCGCCATTTCCGCCCGCAGATCGGCCTGATCGTCGAGACCGAAGTGTGGCCGAACCTGCTGTTCTGCTGTCGCGATGCCGGCGTGCCGACGGTGATCGTCAACGCGCGGCTGTCGGCGCGTTCGCTGCGTGGCTATCGCGTGCTGCGGCCGCTGGTCGGTCGTGCGCTGCGCACGGTGAAACGGGTCGCCACGCAGTCGGCCGACGACGGCAAACGCTTCGTCAAGCTCGGTGCGCTGCGTGAGGCGGTGATCGACACCGGCAACCTGAAGTTCGACATCACGCCCGACGAGGCGCAGATCGCAGCGCTGGTCCGTGACTTTCGCGCACAAGCGGGCGCGCGGCCGGCGTGGATCGCAGCGAGCACGCATCCCGAGGAGGAAGCGGCGGTCATCGACATCCACCGGCGGCTGCGCGCGCGCTGGCCGGATCTGCTGCTGATCTGGGCGCCGCGCCATCCCGAGCGTTTCCGCAGCGCGATGCAGCTCGGCGTCGACGCCGGCTGGCGCGTGGCCACGCGCGCGCTGACCACCTGGCCCGACGCCGACGACGATGTCTTTGTACTCGATACGCTCGGCGAACTCGGCCTATTCTTCGCCTGCGCCGATGTCGCCTTCGTCGGCGGCAGCCTGCAGGATATCGGCGGCCACAATCTGCTGGAACCGGCAGCGGTCGGTACGCCGGTGGTTACAGGCCCGCATCTGCAGAATTTTGCCGACATCGCCAAACAGCTGACGCGTGTGGATGCGCTGCGGATCGGCGCGGACGCGGATGCGGTGCACGACCACATCGCCGCGTTGCTGGCGGATGCCAATGCGCGCGACGCGATGGCCGAGGCCGGCCGCGCACTCGTCGCCAACGGCCGCGGCGCACTCGCACGCACGCTCGCGCTGATCGAACCCGATCTGCCGGTGCCGGAACCAAAAACGGCGCGGATCCTGCGATCCGCGCCGTCGTCACTCTGATCGGAACGCTTACTGCGGCGGCGGTGTTGCCGCGCCGGCGCCGGTGGACGCGCCGACACTGTTGACGTCGACGGTCAGCTGGCGGTTCAGGTCCTGCAGGTTGCCGATGTCCAGCGTGCCCGCAGCCTGTTCGAGCAGCAGGCGGCTCTGCAGGAAGTTGTACTTGGCGAAGGCATAGGCCTGACGCGCCGAGAACAGGTTCTGCTGGTTGATCAGCACGTCGATGACGGTACGCGTACCGACTTCCAGGCCGACCTGCGAAGCCTCATAGGCGCTGTTGGCCGAGACCAGTGCGAGACGACGCGCCTCGACCTCGGTGATGCCGGCGACGAGGTTCTGGTAGGCACTGCGCGTGTTGCGCTCGATCGCGCGACGCTGCGCTTCGTACTGGTCTCCGGCGATGTCGCGCTGGGCGATCGACTGGCGCACGCGCGACTGGGTGATGCCGCCGCTGAAGATCGGTACCGTCAGCGTGAGGCCGATGCTGTTGGTCTCCGATTCGCGCTGCTGCGAATCCAGGCTGCGTTCGCCCCAGCTGTCGGTCCTGCCGTAGCTGGCACCGAGATCGAGCGTCGGCAGGTGGGCCGACTTCGCCGCGGTCACGCCGTGCTCGGATGCCGTCACTTGGTAACGCAGCGCCTGCAGTTGCGGGTTCTGCTCGATCGCGGTCGCGACCCATGCTTCCGCGTCGCGGCCTTCCGGCAGTTGCGGGGTGAAATCGTCGGGCAGGCCGCGCAGATCGCGGATCTCCGAACCGGTGATCTCGGCCAGCGCCTGGTAGGCATCCTGCAGCGCGTTGCGCTGGACGATCGTGTTCGCGCGGGCGCCGTCGTACTGGGCGCGTGCCTCGTGCACGTCGGTGATCGGCGCCAGGCCCACTTCGAGGCGCTTGTCGGCGAAGTCGAACTGGCGCTTGAACGCGGCCTCGGCGGCTTCGGCAGCAGCCAGTGTTTCGGTTGCGACCAGGACGTCGAAGTAGGCCGCGGCGGTGCGGGTGATCAGCGAGTCGTTGTCGGCGTCGAGCTGGAAGTCGGCCGCCGTGCTCAGCGCGCGCTGCGAGCGCAGCGTCGAGATCTGGCCCCAGTCGAACAGCACCTGGCCGGCGTTGACGCCGTAGCTGCGCGTGCGCGCCTTGCCGGAAACACCGGCGGCGCGGCTGTCGGTCAACGAGGCGCTGCCGTTGATCTGCGGCAGCAGAGCGCCACGCGCCTGGACCGCGCCTTCCTTGGTCGACAGGCGCTGCGATTCGGCGATCGACAGCGTCGGGTCATTGGTACGGGCCAGCTCGTAGGTCTGGACGAGGTCGGCGGCCAGCAGCGGGCTGGACGTCAGCGCAAGCGCGAGCGACAGGAACAGGGGGCGGCGGAACATGGAGGATCCTTGGACGATCAGAGAGTGAACTGCGGCACCGGCGCGGCGCCTGCGAGGTAGGCGAGCCCGGTCTCGAACAACGATTCGATGCGCGGCGCGTTGACAGCGTCGCCTTCACGGTGGACCAGCACGGCCTCCATCGCGGGCGCGCGGCCACGGACGATGAACATGCGGCCGCCGGGACGCAGCCACTGCACGAAGCGCTCGGGAATCACGTCCACGGCGCCACAGACGCAGATCGCGTCGAAGCGGCGGTCGGTGTTCCAGGCGAACGCATCGGCTGTGATCACCTCGACATTCGCGATGCCCTGCGCCTGCAGACGACCGCGTGCGGCGTCGGCGAGGTCGTCATGGTGTTCGAGGCTGACGACATCACGGGCCAGCCAGCCCATGCACGCAGCGAGGTAGCCGCTACCGGTGCCGATCTGCAGCACTTCGTCGCCCTGTTCGAGCTTCAGCGCCTGCAGCGCGCGGCCTTCGACCACGGGCTTGAGCATCAGCTCGCCGTGGCCGAGCGGGAGTTCGAGGTCGGCATAGGCCAGCGCGCGGCGCGCATCGGCCACGAACGACTCGCGCGGCAGGCGCGAGATCGTTTCGAGCACGCGTGCATCGAGCACGTCCCAGGGCCGGACCTGTTGTTCCACCATCGCCGCACGGGCCTTGGCGTAGTCGATCGTCATTGTTGCGGGTTCCTTCGTTCGCCAGCGCGCAATTCTAACGGCGCGGGCGCAGGTTCATCATCGCGGGGGTGTGGTGGTCGACGCAGTGCCGGAAGTCACCGGTCCAGACGGCACGCAGGGGACGCATGTGACCGCGTTCAGCGGCGCCCGTAGGCGCGCAGGAACATGTCCACCGAGGCTTCCAGGTGTGCGCGCCGGAGCCGGGCGCAGCCGCCGGCGTCGTCGCAGTCGAACACCATACGCTGGTGCAGGTCGCCCTTGAGCAGCACGAAGAACTGCGCTGCCGCGGTCGGCACGAGCGCCTCGTCGAGGTCGAGGTCACCGGTTTCGATCCGGCGCCGGAGCATCGCCGCGAACGACGACTGCACGCGCTCGGGACCGCCCTTCCAGAACCGCTGCGGCAGGCGTTTTTCCACCATCTGCGGTGTGCACAACAGGCGGTGGCCGGCGACGGCCTCGGGCGAGGAGATCATCGCGAAGAACGCCTCGGCGACCTCCAGCAGGCGTGCGCGCACCGGCGTAGCCGGCGACGGCTCGAAGACGGAGTCCGGCATCTGCTGCTCGCAGTAACGCGCCGCAGCCTCGGTGAACAGCGTGTCCTTGTCGCCGAAATGGCTGTAGACGGTCAGCTTGGACACCCCGGCCTCGGCCGCGATCTGGTCCATGCTCACGCCTTCGAAGCCCTGCTGCAGGAACATGCGCTCCGCGGCTTCGAGGATCGCCGCGCGCTTGACCAGATCCTTGGGACGGCCGGGGCCGGCCGGCGCCTTGTCGGGTGTCGGAACAGGGGTCAGCGTGGACGGACGGGTCGACATGGCGTGGAATACTATACCAATCAGTTCTGAAAATATACGATACGGCTCCGTATCCCCTTGCTGGACGGTCGCCATGCGCCGCCTGACCCTGCTTCGCCCTTCCCGCCTCGCGCTGCCGGTGCTCGCCGCCTGCACGCTGGCACTGGCTGCCTGCGGAGATCGCACTGCGCCCGAGCCGGCCGCGCGTCCCGTTCTGGTGGTCACGCCTGCAACGGGTGGGGACAGCGGTGCATCCTCGTTCCCCGGCGAGATCCGCGCCCGTGAGGAAAGCACGCTGGCCTTCCAGGTCGGCGGCCAGCTGTTGCGACGCGATGTCGATGCCGGCGCGCACGTGCGCCGCGGCCAGGTGCTGGCCGAGATCGATCCCGGCGATCTGCGGCTGCAGCAGCAGTCGGCGCAGGCGCAGGTCGCATCCGCCGAGGCGGAGTACGCGCGTACCCGCACCGACCGTGCACGCTACGCCGCGCTCGTCGACCAGCAACTGATCAGCCGCTCGCAGATGGACGCGCAGGACGCGGCCTACACCGCGGCGCAGGCGCAACTGCGCGCCGCGCGTGCGCAGGCGGATGTCGCCGGCAACCAGGCGGGTTACACGCAGCTGCGTGCACCGCGCGATGGCGTCATCGCCAGCCGCGAGGCCGAAGCCGGACAGGTGGTCGCGGCGGGCCAGGCGATCTTCATGCTCGCCGGCGACGACGGCCGCGAAGTCGCGATTGCCCTGCCGGAATCGCGCATTGGCGGATTCGCGATCGGGCAGCCGGCGCAGATCGAACTGTGGAACCGGCCGGGTGTGCGCGTGCCGGGCACCATTCGTGAGATCGCCGCGGCCGCTGATCCGCAGGCGCGCACCTACGCCGCGCGCGTGGCGATCGCCGCCGACGCGGTCGAAGGCCTGGAACTCGGACAGAGCGCCCGCGTGTATCTCGCCGTCGCGGCATCGGACACGGCTCTGCAGGTCCCACTGGGCGCGATCCAGCCGGGCGCCGATGGCGGCAAGGCGGTCTGGGTCGTCGATCGCGCCGAAGGCACATTGCGTTCGGTGCCGGTCGAGACCGGCCCCTACGGCGCGCGCAGCGTGCCGGTGCTGTCGGGCCTCGCGCCGGACGCGCTGGTGGTCGCGGCCGGCGGGCATCTGCTGCGCGAAGGCCAGCGGGTAACGCCGGTGGATCGTGAGAATCGCCCCATACAACCGGAAGTGCCGAAGCCGGCGGCAATGAAATGACGAACGCCGCCATCGCAAGCCGGTCCCGTTCGGGGCAATCACACCTCCCCCGCCTGCGGGGGAGGATGGGTGGGGGCCTGCATCCGCTGCAGCATTCCCGTAGGAGCGCGCTCGCGCGCGAAGAAGCGTTCCCGGTCAAGCCATCGCGCGCAAGCGCGCTCCCACGGGTGCGCTGCCCATGAGCCGCTTCAACCTCTCCGAATGGGCGCTCGGCAATCGCACGCTGGTGCTCTACATGATGCTGGTCGTCGCGGTGGCCGGCATCTTCTCGTATGGCCGGCTCGGCCAGTCCGAGGATCCGCCCTTCACCTTCAAGGCGATGGTGATCCAGACCCAGTGGCCCGGCGCGACTGCCGACCAGGTCTCGCAGCAGGTCACCGAGCGCATCGAGCGCAAGCTGATGGAGACCGGCGACTACGAATTCGTGCGCTCGTACTCCCGGCCGGGCGAATCGCAGGTGATCTTCTTCGCCCGCGATTCGATGCGCTCGAGCGAAATTCCAGATCTCTGGTACCAGGTGCGCAAGAAGGTCGCGGATCTGCGGCCGTCGCTGCCGCAGGACATCGTCGGCCCGTTCTTCAATGACGAATTCGGCGACACCTTCGGCAACATCTACGCGCTGACCGGCGAGGGGTTCGACTACGCGATCAAGAAGGACTACGCCGACCGCATCCAGCGCGAGCTGCAGCTGGTCGAGGATGTCGGCAAGGTCGAACTGGTCGGCCTGCAGGACGAAAAGGTCTGGATCGAAGTCAGCAATACGCGGCTGGCAACGCTCGGCATTCCGATGGCGGCCGTGCAGCAGGCACTGGCGGAACAGAACGCGCTGGTGCCGGCGGGCTTCTTCGAGACCGACAGTGCGCGCGTGCAGTTGCGCGTCGACGGTGCGTTCGAATCGGTGGATGCAATCCGCGATTTCCCGATCCGTGCGGGCGACCGTACCGTGCGCCTGGGCGATATCGCGACCGTCGAGCGCGGCTTCGCCGATCCCGCCGCGCCGCGCATGCGCTTCATGGGCGAGGACGCGATCGGCATCGCGGTGGCGATGCACGATGGCGGCGACATCCTCAAGCTCGGCACGCGACTCGAAAACGAGTTCGCGCGGTTGCAGGAGACGCTGCCGGCCGGCATGGAACTGCGCAAGGTCTCCGACCAGCCACGCGCGGTGCGTGATTCGGTGGGCGAGTTCGTCAAGGTACTGGCCGAGGCGGTGATCATCGTGCTGCTGGTGAGCTTCGTCTCGCTGGGCTTCCGCACCGGACTCGTGGTCGCGGTGTCGATTCCGCTGGTACTGGCGATGACCTTCATCGCAATGGACCAGTTCAACATCGGCCTGCACAAGATTTCGCTCGGCGCGCTGGTGCTCGCGCTGGGGTTGATGGTCGACGACGCGATCATCGCGGTGGAAATGATGGCCATCCGCATGGAGCAGGGCGACAGCCGGCTCGCGGCGGCAAGCTACGCCTGGACGCACACCGCGTTTCCGATGCTGACCGGCACGCTGGTCACTGCGGCCGGCTTCCTGCCGATCGCGACTGCTGCATCGAGTACCGGCGAATACACGCGGTCTCTGTTTGAAGTGGTGACGATCGCGCTGGTGGTGTCCTGGATCGCCGCGGTGCTGTTCATTCCGCTGCTCGGCGAGAAGATGCTGCCCGACCTCGCGAATCCGCAGCCGCCGCGTCCCGGCTCGCTGCCCGCGCGCTGGCGCGACACGCGCAGCCGCATGGCCGTGCGCTGGCCGCGGCTCGCGTTCGCACTCGCGCCGAAGGAGCCGCAGGCGCACGACCATGATCCCTACCAGCGCCCGTTTTATCGGCGCTTCCGCGGGCTGCTGGACTGGTCGCTGACCCATCGCTGGATCGTCATCGGCGCGACGGTCGCGCTGTTCGTCGCGTCCCTGTTGCTGTTCCGGTTCGTGCCGCAGCAGTTCTTCCCCGATTCGACGCGACTGGAACTGATGGTCGATGTCGAACTTGCCGAAGGCAGTTCGCTGCGCGCGAGCGAGGCGGCGGCTGCGCGTCTCGATGCGTTGCTTGCGACACGCGAGGGCGTCGACAATCGCGTCGTCTATGTCGGCACCGGTTCGCCGCGCTTCTATCTGCCGCTCGACCAGCAGCTGCCGCAGGCCAACTTCGCCCAGTTCGTCGTGGCCACGACCGATGTCGAGGCGCGCGAGCAGATCCGCATCTGGCTGACCGACGAGGTCGCGCCGCAATTTCCGGAACTGCAGCTGCGCGTGACGCGGCTGGAAACCGGGCCGCCGGTCGGCTATCCGGTGCAGTTGCGCGTCTCCGGTGAGCATGTCGAACGTGTGCGCGGCATCGCCGATGCGATTGCCAACGAGGTGCGCGCAAACCCGAACGTCGCCAACGTCAATCTGGACTGGGACGAACCCAGCCGCATCGTGCGCCTGGTGGTCGACCAGGAACGCGCGCGCGTGCTCGGCGTGAGCTCGCAGCATCTCGCCCAGTTCCTGTCGAGTTCGCTGTCGGGCCTGCAGGTCAGCACGTATCGCGAAGGCAACGAACTGATCGGCATCGTCATGCGCGGGCCGGACGACGAACGCGGCCAGCTCGACATGCTCGAGAGTCTCGCGATCCCGACATCGAACGGGCAATCGGTTCCGCTGGGCCAGATCGCACGGCTGGAGCCGACGTTCGAGGACGGCATCATCTGGCACCGCGACCGGCTGCCGACGATCACCGTGCGCGCCGATATCCGCGGCGACGTGACGGCGCCGACGGTGGTTGCGCAGATCCTGCCGACGCTCGACGGCATCCGCGAGTCGATGCCGGACGGTTATCGCCTGGAGACCGGCGGCACGGTCGAGGATTCCGGCAAGGGCCAGGATTCGATCAAGGCCGGCCTGCCGCTGTTCCTGTTCGTCGTGGTGTCGTTGCTGATGCTGCAGCTGCGCAGCTTCTCGCGCACCGCGCTGGTGCTGCTGACCGCGCCGCTGGGCATGATCGGCGTGACCCTGTTCCTGCTGGTGTTCCGCGTGCCGTTCGGTTTCGTCGCGATGCTCGGCACGATCGCACTGGCCGGCATGATCATGCGCAACTCCATCATTCTGGTGGACCAGATCGAACAGGACATCGCCGCCGGCCACGCGCGCTGGGATGCGGTGATCGACGCCACGGTACGCCGTTTCCGCCCGATCGTACTGACCGCACTTGCCGCGATCCTGGCGATGATCCCGCTCTCGCGCAGTGTGTTCTTCGGGCCGATGGCGGTCGCGATCATGGGCGGCCTGACCGTGGCCACGCTGCTGACGCTGACCTTCCTGCCGGCGCTGTACGCGGCGTGGTTCAAGGTGCAGCGGGACGACGCGCCGCGCCCGGCATAGCGTTCACGGCGCGTGCCTGCGGACGCCGGCGCTGGCCGGCGTCCGCGCGGTGGCCTCAGAGCATCTTCAGCGCATTGGCGAACTCGTCCCGGTCCAGGCGCCGGTCACCGTTGCGGTCGGCCATGGCGAAGTGTTCCAGCAGCGGGTGCCCGGCCGGTACGTCGGCGGCGGTGATGTAGCCGTCGCCGTCGGTGTCGAGGCGGTCGAAGTCGAGCGCCGGCGCCGGCGTGGTTGCCGGCGCGTGCGCCGCATGGGCCGCGTGCGCGGCGTGGTCCTTGCCGTGGTCGTGGGCGGCGGCGATGGCCGGCGTTGCGAGCAGGGCAGTGAGCAGCAGGGTGCGGATGGTCATGGGGTGTCTCCTCGGGAAGATGGATTCGGGAATGTGCAACCGGCGGCGGGCGCCGGATCAGAACCAGATGCGGATGCCGCCCACCACGCGGGTGTCGCGGACGTGGACGCCGGCCGTACGGGCGTAGTCGGCGGTGCGGCCGAATCCGCGCTCGTGGACCAGGCCGACATACGGCGCGAAGCGACGGCTGACCTCGTAGCGCAGGCGCAGGCCGGTCTCGAGCTTGTTCAGGCCACTGCCGATGCCCGCGGACGGTTCGTCCTCCAGCGCCGCGGTCACCTCAATCAGCGGCTGCAGCACCAGGCGGTTGGTGAAGCGCACGTCGTACTCGGCCTCGGCCTTGAGCAGGACCTGCCCGCCGCTGCCGACGTAGGCGGTGGCCGAGACCTCGAACAGGTACGGCGCCAGGCCCTGCAGCCCGAACGCGCCCCAGGTGCGCGCTGCAGGACGGGTCTCCTGGCGCACGCCGGCCACGAGGTCCCACCACGGGCCGATGCTGCGACCGTACAGCGCTTCGACATCCGCGCTGCCGGTCCGCCCGCCTGCGCGCTCGCCCTCGCTGCGCAACCACAGGCGATCAAGGTCCGTGCCCAGCCACGCCTTGGCCTTCCACAGCTGGCCGGTGCCGTGATCGGTGTCCCAGGCTTCGAGTCGCTCGAGATAGACCTTGTGGTGGACCGGCGAGGCGTGCTCCATCGAATGATGGTGCAGCGCCGGAAATGCCGCGGCGCGATCGGCATCGGTCAGTGCCGGAATCGGCGTCAGGGGCGCGACCGGTGCCGCGGGGCGCAGCGTGCAATGGCCCATCGCGGCGTGTTCGGGCGTGCAGCCGGTCG
>JBQEAV010000005.1:0-107760 GCA_052108555.1 Luteimonas sp. | reverse complement strand
TGGCGCCGTGTCCGGCGTGCGGCACGTCGGTGGCGTCGGGGGCAGGCAGGGTGCAGTGGCCCATCGCGGCGTGTTCGGGCGTGCAGCCGGTCGTGGCGCCGTGTCCGGCGTGCGGCACGTCGGTGGCGTCGGGGGCAGGCAGGGTGCAATGGCCCATTGCGGCGTGTTCGGGCGTGCAGGCAGCTGGCGGCGGCGGTGCGTGGTTGTGCTGGGCATGCGCCAGCGGCGGCACCGCGAGACCCAGTACGGCAAGCAGGGCGATGCGCAGGTTCATGCCGTGGCCTCCTCGATGCGCACTTCCCGCATCATTCCCGCTTCCATGTGGTAGAGCAGGTGGCAGTGGAACGCCCAGCGGCCGAGGGCGTCGGCGCGGACGCGGAAGCTGCGCCTGCTGCCCGGCGGCATGTCGACGGTGTGCTTGCGCACCATGAAGTTGCCCTGCGCATCCTCGAGATCACTCCAGACGCCGTGCAGGTGGATGGGGTGGGTCATCATCGTGTCGTTGACCAGCACGATGCGCATGCGCTCGCCATAGTTGAGCCGCAGCGGTTCGGCGCTGGCGAACGGGATGCCGTCGAACGACCAGGCGAACTTCTCCATGTGGCCGGTCAGATGCAGTTCGACGTCGCGGCCGGGGTCGCGGCCATCCTCGTCGGGCGCGATGCTGGCGAGGTCGCCATAGGTCAGCACGCGTCGGCCGTTGTCGCGCAGGCCGATGCCCGGATCGTCAAGGCGATGGGTCGGCGTCATGGTCTGCATGTCGACCAGTGGATTGCCGGACTCGCTGGCCGGATGCGTCTGCATGCCGTCGCCGTGTGCGCCGTGGCCGGCATGCGGATCGGTGGCGGCCGGCGTGCCGTGGCCGGCATGCGCATCGTGGCCGGCGGCGGCGCCGTGGGCACCGTGTCCGCCGTGGCCCATGTCGTCCATGGTCAGCAGCGGGCGCGGGCCCACCGCCGGGACGGGTGCTTCCAGGCCCGGCTGCACCGCCAGCGTGCCGCGTGCATAGCCGGTGCGGCCCATGTCCTGGGCAAAGATCGTATAGGCGTCCTGTCCGGAGGGCTCGACGATGACGTCGTAGGTTTCCGCGGCCGCGATGCGGAACTCGTCCACCGTCACCGGGTGCACCGGCAGTCCGTCGGCGGCGACGACGGTCATCTTCAGGCCCGGGATGCGCACGTCGAAGTAGGTCATCGCGCCGGCGTTGATGAAGCGCAGCAGCACTTTCTCGCCGGAGCGGAACAGCCCGGTCCAGTTGGCCGCCGGCGTGGTGCCGTTCATCAGGTAGGTATAGGTGTGCGCGTTGATGTCGGAGATGTCGGTGGGGGTCATGCGCATCTGGCCCCAGGCGCGGCGGTCGGCCACGGTCGCCGCCCAGCCGTGGGTGCGCACGTCGCGGACGAAGTCGCCGACGGTCGGCTTGTAGTAGTTGTCGTACTCCGCGTACTGCTTCATCCGCCGGAACAACCGGCCCGGGTCCAGGTCGCTCCAGTCCGACAGCAGCACCACGTGCTCGCGGTCGAAGTGGTAGGGCAGCGGTTCGATCGGGTCGATGATGATCGCGCCGTAGAGCCCGGCCTGTTCCTGGAACAGCGAGTGGCTGTGGTACCAGTAGCTGCCCGATTGGCCGAGGCGGAAGCGGTAGTGGTACTGCTCGCCGGGCGCGATGCCGTCGAAGCTCAGGCCCGGCACGCCGTCCATGTTGGCCGGCAGGATGATGCCGTGCCAGTGGATCGAGGTCATCGCATCGGGCAACCGGTTGGCGACGCGCAGGTTGACGGTATCGCCCTGGCGCCAGCGCAGGATCGGCGCGGGCAGGCTGCCGTTGACGGTGATCGCCGGGCGCGCGCGGCCGGTGAAGTTGACCGGCGTGGTGCCGATGGACAGATCGAAATCGGTGCCGGTGAGCACCTGCGGGCCGCTGCGGGCGTCTGCGCTGGCGGCCTGCGCCGGCAGGCGCCAGGCGCCGGTGCCGAGCGCGAGACCGCCCAGGGCGAGGCCCTGGACGAAACGGCGGCGCGACAGGCCCGCCGGCGCTCCGCAAGCGGAGCGAAAAGGATCGTGATGCATCGTGGACTCCTGGCAACGCCCGCGCACGCGGCGACGGACGTCATGACATCGGGTGCGTGCCGCCACGCTGGCGGGCACGCGCAGGGCTGCGATCGCGACGCGACCGCGATGTCAGGCGGCGATGGGGGGCCGCAGCAGGGGATTGGCCCGGACCGATGGCGGTCCGGCCGACAGCGGCGGCACCGGCGCGAGCTGCACCGCCGCCGTCGTCGCCGGGGCATGCGCCATCGGCAGGACATGGCAGTGCTGCAGGCAGATGCCGGCGCACAGCTTCAGGCAATCACCGTCGTCCGCAGCAGGTGCGGGCGCATCGCGGTCGTCGTGGGCGCCGTCGGTCCTGGCCCCCGCCGCGTGCGGGCAGCCACCATCGGCAGCCGTGACGGGCGTGGTGTGGGCAGGGCCTGCCGACATGTCCATCATCGCCACATGCACCGACGCCATGCCCGAGCCGATGCCGTTGAGCAGCAGCGTCACGCACAGCAGCAGACGGAACAGGAGTGGGCGCACGGCGGATCGCGGAGGCGGCACGGAGGAAGACGCCGCAGCATACCGCAGCGGCTGCGTCGACCGTCCGGCGTGGCGCGCGGCGTTCATGTGCGGGGCATCCGGGCTAGACCATCGGCAGCTTCAGGCCCTGCTCTTTCGCGCAGGCCCTGGCGATGTCGTAGCCCGCGTCCGCATGGCGCATCACGCCGGTGCCGGGGTCGTTCCACAGCACGCGGGCGATGCGCCGGTCCGCCTCTGCCGTGCCGTCGCAGACGATGACCACGCCCGAGTGCTGCGAGTAGCCCATGCCGACGCCGCCGCCGTGGTGCAGGCTCACCCAGGTCGCGCCGCCGGCGACGTTGAGCATCGCGTTGAGCAGCGGCCAGTCGCTGACCGCGTCGCTGCCGTCGCGCATCGCCTCGGTCTCGCGGTTGGGCGATGCGACCGAGCCGGCATCGAGATGATCGCGGCCGATGACGATCGGCGCCTTCAGTTCGCCATTGCGCACCATCTCGTTGAACGCCAGGCCCAGCTTGTCGCGCACGCCCAAGCCCACCCAGCAGATGCGCGCCGGCAGCCCCTGGTAGGCAATGCGCTCGGCGGCCATGTCGAGCCAGCGATGCAGATGCGCGTCGTCGGGAATGAGTTCCTTGACCTTGGCATCGGTCTTGGCGATGTCTTCGGGATCGCCGCTCAGCGCAACCCAGCGGAACGGGCCGATGCCACGGCAGAACAGCGGGCGCACATACGCCGGTACGAAGCCGGGGAAATCGAAGGCGTTGGTGCAGCCTTCGTCCTGCGCCATCTGGCGGATGTTGTTGCCGTAGTCGACGGTCGGGATGCCGGCGGCGTGAAAGGCGAGCATCGCTTCGACGTGGACGCGCATCGAGGCTTTCGCCGCATCGCGCACGGCCTCGGGATTCGTGCTCTGCTCAGTGATCCAGCGCTCGACGCTCCAGCCGATCGGCAAGTAACCGTGCACGGGATCGTGCGCGCTGGTTTGGTCGGTGACAGCGTCCGGACGCACACCGCGCTTCACCAGTTCCGGCAGCACCTCGGCCGCATTGCCGAGCAGCGCGATGGATTTCGCTTCGCCGGCCTGCGTGTATTTCTCGATCAACACAAGCGCGTCGTCGAGGTCAGTGGCCTGCTCGTCGACATAGCGCGTCTTGATGCGGAAATCGATCCGGCTCTGCTGGCATTCGATGGTGAGCGAACACGCGCCCGCGAGACTCGCAGCCAGCGGCTGCGCGCCGCCCATGCCGCCGAGGCCGGCAGTGAGGATCCACTTGCCGGTCAGATCGCCACCGTAATGCTGGCGCCCCATCTCGACGAAGGTCTCGTACGTGCCCTGCACGATCCCCTGGCTGCCGATGTAGATCCAGCTGCCGGCGGTCATCTGGCCGTACATCATCAGGCCCTTGCGATCGAGTTCGTGGAAGTGCTCCCACGTCGCCCAGTGCGGCACCAGGTTGGAATTGGCGATCAGCACGCGCGGCGCATCGCTGTGCGTGCGGAATACGCCGACCGGCTTGCCGGACTGCACCAGCAGCGTCTCGTCGTCGCCCAGCGTCTTCAGCGATTCGAGGATCGCGTCATAGCAGGCCCAGTCGCGCGCGGCGCGGCCGATGCCGCCGTAGACGACGAGGTCCTCGGGCCGCTCGGCGACATCAGGATCGAGATTGTTCTGCAGCATGCGGAACGGCGCTTCGGTGAGCCACGACCGGCAGGTCAGCGTGTTGCCGCGGGGCGCGCGGATCGTACGAGCGGGGTCATGGCGGTTCAATGCGGACATCCTGGTGTGCGGGGGCGCCGGGGCGCGGCAATCGGGTCGGGGCGGCGCATCAACACGACACGCCCGGCAGGGCCAGGCCACTGGTCGAGACCAGGGTGCGGCCCGTGACCAGCCCGGTGGCGATCTGCATGTCGGGATGGATGTAGCGGTCCTCGTCCATGGTCGGCACGTCGCGGCGCAGGCGCGCACGCACCGCCTCCAGGGCTTCGCTGGAGCGCAACGGGGCAAGGAAATCGCAGCCTTGCGCGGCAGCCAGCAGTTCGATGCCGATCACATGCGCGGCATTGTCGGCCATGACGTGCAGGCGACGCGCGCCGTGTGCGGCCATCGACACGTGATCTTCCTGGTTGGCCGACGTGGGGATCGAATCCACGCTGGCCGGGTACGCGCGCTGCTTGTTCTCCGACACCAGCGCCGCGGCGGTGACCTGCGGGATCATGAAGCCGGAATTGAGCCCGGGACGCGGCACCAGAAACGCTGGCAGGCCGGACAGCGCCGGGTCGACCAGCATCGCAGTGCGACGTTCCGACAGCGAGCCGATCTCGCAGACCGCCATCGCCAGCATGTCGGCGGCGAATGCCACCGGTTCGGCATGGAAGTTGCCGCCAGACAATACCTCTCCGGTGTCGGCGAAGACCAGCGGATTGTCCGACACACCATTGGCTTCGTCGTGCAGCGTGGTGGCGGCCTGCCGCATCAGGTCGAGCGCCGCGCCCATGACCTGCGGCTGGCAGCGCAGGCAGTACGGGTCCTGCACGCGTTCGTCGTTCTCCAGGTGCGAGGCCCGGATCGCCGAATCCCGCAGCAACTCGCGCAGCACCGCGGCGACCTCGATCTGGCCTCGATGGCGACGCAGTACATGGATGCGCGGGTCGAGTGGCGTATCCGAGCCACGGGCTGCTTCAGTCGACAGGGCGCCGGTAAGCAGGGCGGCCTGGAACACGTCCTCGATCGCGAACAGGCCTGCCAATGCGCAGGCGGTAGAGAACTGGGTGCCGTTGAGCAGCGCCAGGCCCTCCTTGGCACCCAGTTCGACCGGTGCCAGGCCGGCGCGGCGCAGCGCATCGGCTGCGGGCATGCGTAACCCGGCATGGAGAGCATCGCCGACGCCGAGCATCGTCGCGGCCATATGCGACAGCGGCGCGAGATCGCCGGACGCGCCAACCGAGCCCTGTGCAGGTATGACCGGCAACACGTCGCGCTGGAGCATCGCATCGAGCAGCGCCAGCGTCGCCGGGCGTATGCCCGATGCTCCCTGCGCCAGGCTCACCAGCTTCAGCGCGATCATCAACCGCACGACCGGTCGGGGCAAAGCCTCGCCGACACCCGCGGCATGCGACAGCACGATGTTGCGCTGGAGCGCGGCGAGATCGCCCGCCTCGATGCGAACACTGGCGAGCTTGCCGAAACCGGTGTTGACGCCGTAGACGGGTGCGCCCCGCGCGACGATCGTATTGACCACCTCGGCGCCACGACGGACTGCGTCGATATGCGATGCGTGCAGTGTCGCCTGGGCGCCGCCCAGGACTGCACGCCAGGCGGACAGCGGGACGGCGCCGGGCTGGAGTGTGATCGAGTCGATCAAGTCGTTCGCTTCCTGGTCTGATATGTCTATACATTAGTGGCCGAATTGGGCATCGTCCAGATGGGCATGCCCGCGGCGAACAACAGGGACGCAAGACACATGGACACGACACGGGAGGCGTCACTGAGCCAGCGGATTCGCGCCGAGATCGAGCAGCGCATCCGTAGTGGCGTCTGGCCCCCCGGTCACCGGGTGCCACCCGAGCGTGAACTGATGATCGAGTACGACTGCTCCCGGATGACGGTCAACCGTGTGCTGACGGCCCTCGCCGAAGCCAGACTGATCGTCCGCAGACGCAAGTCCGGCAGCTTCGTGCGCGCGCCCGATCCGCAGATCGAATCGGTGGCGCTGCAGATTCCCGATATCCCGCTGGAAGTCGCGCAGCGTGGGCACACCTACCGCTTCCATCTGTTGTCGCGCCGGCAGCGCGTTGCCCGCAGGCGCGTCGCCGAGGAAATCGCATTGGCGGATACGAAGGGCCGGATTCTCGAGCTGCGCGGGGTGCATCTGGCCGACGGCCAGCCGTTCGCACTGGAAACGCGTCTGCTCAATCCTGATGTCGCGCCGGCGGCGTTGACGACCGATTTTTCCACCACCGCACCAGGCAGCTGGCTATTGCGCACGGTGCCGTGGACGCGCGCGACCCACCGCATCGGCGCGGTCGCTGCCAGCGAAGTGCATGCCGGACTGCTGGCGGTTGCGCCGGGCGCGCCCTGTCTGGCGATCACGCGTCAGACCTGGCGCGGGGAGACCTGCGTGACGTTCGTCCAGCAATGGTTCGTCGGTGATCGCTACGAGCTGGTGGCTGGCGACGCGGACAGGTGATCGCCTCTGGCGGCGAAGGTCGACACGTCGTCGCGTGAAGATATCGTTGACACCGTCGGGAATCGCGTGGTACCCATATTCACAGTTCGTATATACAAATACACGAAACCGACACATCCCCATGCCAGTCCGTCGATTCGTCCAGCGTCTTCTGCTCGCCATGCTGCTCTGCCTCAACGGCAGCGGTGCACTGTGGGCTTCGACGGACATGATGCTCGCCGCGGCGGTGGCCGGCGTCGACGCGACCTCCACAGAGCGCGCAGCTGGTACCGGCCCACATGGCCAGCACGGCGAGCGGGATACCGCGCAGACACCGGCCGATCACGCGCACGAAGGTGACGACTGCCAGTGCGGAATCGGCATGCGTGGTGGTTGCGGCTGCAGTTGCGCCTACCCCGCAGGATGTATTTCGGTCGGCGTGCCGTTTTCCGCCCACCACGTGTTGCCCGCGGCTGCGCCCGCCTACATCCAGATTCCTGCGCCGCAGCGACCCAGCGGCAAGATCTTCCGACCTCCGATCAGCTGATCCGCGTCGTTCCTCCGGTGCGTTCCCCCGCGACATCGTGTCGCGCGCGCGGCCGTGCCTCCACGCCAGATCATTCCAGCTGCCATCCGGAGAGCTTCCCCATGCCGTTCTCACGCCACCAACTTGCCCTGGCGGTCGGCGCACTGCTGTGCGCGGGCCCACTCGCCGCCCAATCCGACGCCGCATCTTCCAGTTCCGCCACCACCCTCGACGCGGTCAGCGTCACCGGCTCCCACATCAAGGGCGCGCAGCTCTCGGGCGTGGGCCCGGTGAGCATCATCGATGCCGACACCATCGCCCGTTCCGGCGCCATCTCGGTGGAGACGCTGCTGCAGCGCCTGCCGGCCTCGGCCGGCTTCGCCGGCAACCAGACCAACGCCTACTGGACCGGTGGCGGCTACGGCACCACCCAGGTCAATCTGCGCGGCATCGGGGTCAACCGCACGCTGGTGCTGCTCAACGGGCGACGCATCGTCAATGGCGGCACCGGTGCCAACAGTTCGGTCGATCTGAACGTGGTGCCGGTGGCGATCATCGAGCGTATCGAGGTGCTCAAGGACGGCGCGTCGGCGATCTACGGTGCCGATGCAGTCGCCGGCGTGGTCAACATCATCACCAAGCGCGGCATTGACGGCGCCGAACTCGGCCTGCGCTACGGCGAGACCTTCGAGGGCGATGGCGCCAACCAGGCCGCGGATCTGGTCTGGGGCGTGACCGGCGAGCGCGGCGCGCTGACCGCTTCGCTGAGCTATTCCGAAAGCAAGGCGGTCAACATGGCCAGCCGTCAGCCCTGTGGGCTGGGCGAGGTCAACGGCCAACTGGAATGCGTGGGCAGCTCGGCGACGGTGGGTGGTCGCGCGTTGCTGGCCGACGGCCGCATGATCAATTTCAACCAGGACCCGAACGGCGACGGTGATGCTTTCGCCCCGTATTCGAGCATCCACAACTACAACGCCTATCCCACCCTCAATGCGGTCAACCCGATCAAGCGGACCAGCATGACGGTGTTCGGTGACCTGGCGCTGAGCGACAACGTCGACCTGTTCACCGAGCTGATGTTCACCAACCGGCGTTCCAACCAGCTCGCCTCGCCGGGTTCGATCGGCCAGTACCGGCCGGTGCGCATTGCCGCCAGCCACCCCACCAATCCGACCGGGCAGGACTTGACCCTGGTGCGGCGTCGCCTGGAAGAGGCCGGTCCGCGCCAGTTCTATCAGGACGTCGACACCTGGCGCGTGGTCGCGGGCCTCGATGGGCATATCGGCAACAACTGGCACTGGAGCGCCGCGCTGAACTATGGCCGCAGCACCGGTGTCGACGGGTCGACCAATGTCGCCAACCTCGACCGTGTGGACCGCACACTTGACCGCGCGCTGTGCAGTACCGCTCCGGGCGCGGCAGTGCCTTGCGGCGACTACCTCGGGTATGGCGATCTGTCACCGGCGGCGATCGACTACATCATGTTCACCACCCGCGACACCGGCGGCAACGAACAACGCAGCTTCACTGCCAACCTCGATGGCGAACTGTTCGAACTCCCGGCCGGTGCCGTCGGCTTCGCCACCGGTGTGGAACTGCGCACCGATCGCGGCTGGCGCCATCCGGACATGTTCATCCAGCAGGGCATCGCCAACAGCAATGCCGCCCAGCGCATCGATGGCGAGTACGACGTGCGCGAGGTGTTCGCCGAGGTCTCGGTGCCGCTGCTCGCGGATCTGCCCGGCGCACAGCTGCTGACCTTCAACGGTGCGGTGCGCTATTCCGACTACGACCTGTTCGGTGGCGACACCAACTACAAGCTGGGCCTGGACTGGCAGGCGGCGGATGCGTTCAAGATGCGTGCGACCTACGCGACCGCGTTCCGCATTCCCAATATCCCCGAACTGTTCGGCGGCGTCAGCGAAGGCAATCTGACCACGACCGATCCCTGCAGCGGCTGGAGTGCGCTCGCGCCGACATCGAACATCTATCGCAACTGCCAGGCCAGTGGCGTGCCGGTCGGCTACACGCAGCTCGGCAATTCGGTGCTCACGCGCACCGGCGGCAACATCGATCTGCAACCCGAGGACGCGAAGACCTTCACCGTCGGCGCGGTCTGGACGCCGGGCTTCGCCGATGGGCTGACCGTCACCGCCGACTGGTTCGACATCCGCATCGAGAACGCCATCCAGAGCGTGGCCGGTTCGACCAAGCTGTCGCTCTGCTACAACAGCGAAGGACTGTCGCATCCGTTCTGCAGTGCGAGCAATTTCACCCGCCATCCGGTGACCGGTGAGATCGATTTCCTGTCCTCGCAGCAGGTCAACGCGGCCAACGAGCGCATCTCCGGCATCGACCTGGGTCTGGTCTACGAATTCGCCGCCGCCGGCCTCGACGTGACCGCAAGCCTGGATGTGTCCTATCTCGATCGCTACGATCTCACCCCGTTCCAGGGCGGCAGCACGATCGAGTATGCGGGGCACATCACCGGCGGCCGCGGCAGCTACACCAAATGGCGCTCGTTCGGCTCGCTGGTGCTGGCGCGCGATGCGTGGTCTGGCTCGTGGAGTGCGCAGTACATCGGCAGTGCCGACGACATCAATGCGTCGGCGGGCGACGTCGGCGCACGCGCCGGCAGTCTCGTCTACCACAACCTGCAGTTGCAGCATGCCGTGACACCGGCGCTGGACCTGTCGGTGGGGGTGGACAACCTGTTCGACAAGCAGGCGCCCTTCATCCAGAGCTACACCGACGCCAACACCGACACGATGACCTACGACCTGCTGGGCAGGCGCTGGAACGCCAAGCTCACCTGGCGCTGGTAACGGGCACGGGGCCGGCGCTGTGCCGGCCCCGTCCAAGACCCCCATCGTGAACGGGAACACGACATGAAACCTGCGTTCTGGGCGCGTCGCGCCCACAAATGGATCGGCCTGCTCATCGGCGTCCAGGCACTGCTGTGGACGGTGAGCGGCGTCTACATGACGGTCATCTCGCTCGACATCATCCACGGCGACCATCTTGCCCACGCACACCGCGATGCGCTCGCGCAGGACACGGCCTACCTGCCGCAGTCGGCGCTGCTCGACCGCTATCCGGACACGACGTCCATCGCACTCAAGCGACTGCTCGACCGGGACGTGTTCGAACTGCGCAGCGGTGACGGCGTGTTGCTGGCCGATGCCGTGACCGGCGAGCGGCTGACACCGTTGCCCGAGGAGGCCGCACTCGCATTGGCGCGCGCGCTCTACCAGGGCGACGCGGAGGTCTCACGCACCGAATGGGTCACGGTCGCACCGCAGGAAGTACAGACGCGTCCGGTGCCGCTGTGGGCGGTGCATTTCGCCGACCGCGGCGCCACCACGCTGTATCTCTCGCCCGACACCGGCGAACTGCTCGCGCGCCGGCACAGCCTGTGGCGTTGGTTCGATCTGCTGTGGATGTTGCACATCATGGATTACGACACCCGCAGCGACGTCAACAACACCCTGTTCCGGGTGGCGTCGATCGTCGGCCTGCTGTTCGCGCTCAGCGGCGTCTGGCTGCTGGTCTACAGCTTCAGCCGGCGGGTGCCGGCATGACGCCGTGGCTGCGACGCCTGCACAAGTGGGTTGGCCTGCTGGTCGCGATCCAGTTCGTGCTGTGGATGGTCAGCGGGCTGATGATGGGCTGGCTCGACCACGACCGGGTACAGGGCCATACCTGGCGGGCGCATGCGGCGCCGGCGCCCGCCTGGCCGCGCGATGCACTGCCGGCCGAGACGGTCCTCTCCGCCGCCGTGGCGACCGGCGCACACATCGGTGGCGTGGCATCGGCCTGGCTTGACGGCACGCCGGTCTACCGGATCCTCGACGAAGGCCGCACGCGCCTGGTCGATGCACGGACAGGTCAGGGGCTGCAGATCGAGGCGGATCTGGCGCGTCGCCTGGCGCAGGCCTCGTACACCGGCCCCGGACGTGCGGGCGCCATTACCCGGGTGGACACGACGCTCGAGGTGCGCGCGCATGCAGGACCGTTCTGGCGCGTGGATTTCGACGATGCCGATGCCACAACCGTGTATCTGTCCGACCAGACCGGCGACGTGCTGGTCCACCGCAACGACACCTGGCGGCTGTTCGACATCTTCTGGATGTTGCACATCATGGATTACACCGGCCGCAGTGATTTCAACAACCCGCTGGTGGTGATGGCCGGCATTGGCGGGCTGTGGATGGCGCTGAGCGGCATCTGGCTGCTGGTGGCGAGTTTCCGGCTCGGCGAATTCGTGCCCAGGCGCTGGCGACCGGCGCGTGCGCTGACGGTGTTCGCACCCGGCGGGACGCGGCTGCGGACCGTGCGGGCCAGTGCCGGCGACGATGCCTACGTGGCCCTGGCGCGCAACGGGGTGCAGCTGCCGTCCAACTGCGGAGGCGGTCAGAGTTGTGGCCTGTGCGAGGTGCGCGTGCGCGGAGCAGCGCCGCCGCCAACCGCCGCCGATCGCGCCCATCTGCCCGACACCCGCCTGCGCCAGGGCCATCGCCTGGCGTGCAACCTGCCGCTCCGTGCCGACACCGAGATCGAGGTGACGGGCGGGGCGGCGCTGTGGACACAGGCGCAGGCGACGGTCGAGCACGTCGAGGCGGTCACGCCGTTCCTGCGCGAGATCGTGCTCAGGCCGGACGTGGCACCAGGCGCCGAGTACCAGCCCGGCGCCTATCTGCAGGTGCATGTGCCCGCCTACGAACGTCCGTGCTCCGACATCGTGCAGCCGGACGCGCATCGCGCGGACTGGGATGCCCTCGCGCTGCCTTCCGTGCTGCGCAATGCCGAGCCGGTGCGCCGCGCCTACTCGCTGTCGTTGCCGCCTGCCGGTGACGATGGTCGCCTGCGCCTGCTGGTGCGCTTCAGTCCCGGCAGCCGCGCGGGCCGTCGGCAGCCGCCGGGCAGGGGATCGTCGTGGCTCTACACCCTGCAGCCGGGCGATCGCCTCGACTACAGCGGTCCTTTCGGTGATTTCGCCCTCAGACAGGGCGGCCGCGAAAAGGTCTTCATCGGCGGCGGCGCAGGCATGGCGCCGCTGCGGTCGATGATCCATGCGCTGCTCGACGGGGGCGCCGGTGAACGCATCCATTTCTGGTACGGCGCCCGCGATCTGCGCGAAGCGCCGTATGCGGAAGAGATGCAGGCGCTGGCGAAGGCCCATGCGAACTTCAGCTGGCACCTGGTGTTCTCCGATCCCGCGCCGGGCACCGACGCGCCCTTGCACGGTCTGGTGCACGAGGTGGCCGCGCAGCGATTGCTTGCCGGCCATGCGGCATTGCACGATTGCGATTTCTACCTGTGCGGCCCCCCGGCGATGCTCGCCGCCACCCGCAGGCTGCTCAAGCGTCTGGGGGTCGGGGATGCGCAGGTGGCCTATGACGACTTCAAGATTTGACCGGCGTCCGCGCCCAGGAGCTTCCATGTACCGCCATTCCCCTGTGTTGCTGGCCATCGCGTTCTGCCTGCCGCTGGCGGCCTGTGCGGATCCGGTCGCGCCACCGACCGCATCCGCGCAGGCCCCGCAGCCGGTGCTGCAGACAAGCGCGGCGCCACCTGCCATGCGGGTCCACAAGACGGCCACCTGTGGCTGCTGCAGCGTGTGGATCGATCACATGCGCGAAGCGGGCTTCGAGGTTGAGGCCATCGACGAGCAGGACCTGGGCGCGGTCAAGGCGCGGCTGGGCGTGCCGTTCGCCAAGGGCTCGTGTCATACCGCCGAGATTGAAGGCTATCTCGTCGAGGGCTACGTGCCGGCCGAGGACATCCGCCGACTTCTCGCCGAGCGGCCCGACGCCCGCGGTCTCGTGCTGCCGGGCATGCCGCTGGGCTCGCCCGGCATGGAGATGCCGGATGGGCGTCGCCAGGCCTTCACGGTGGAGCTGGTCGACAGGGACGGCACCACCCGGCCGTTCTCCCATCATCCCGAACACGCCGGTCAGGCTGGCGCGCCTTGAAGTCGGGCGTCAGCACAAGGTGCGCCTGGAGAAGGGGCAGGTGCGGATGAACACCTTCGCAGCTCACATCGGTCGCGTGCGCTCGCGCAGCCAGGCGGCGAGCGCGACTTCGTCCAGTTCGCCTTCCGCCAGGGCCATCCAGGTCAGATAGCGATCCCCCTGCGACGCGTCGAGATCGAAACCGTTGAGTCGCAGGAACAGCAATGCGGCGACGAGCGACGTGCGCTTGTTGCCGTCGATGAACGGATGCAGATGCGCGATACCACGCGCGTATGCCGCCGCGAGTGCATGAATGTCCGGCGGCGGATCACCGTAGCTCGCGAGTTGCTGCGGCTTCGCCAGTGCCGTTTCGAACAGGCCGCGATCGCGGATTCCGCTGGCGCCGCCGTGTTCGGACAGTTGCGCGAGATGGATGGCCTCGACGACGAGTGGCTGCAGCCAGACGACCGCGCTCACTTGGCGAGCTGGCGCAGCACATCCCGGTTCTCGCGCATGACCTTGCGCGCGACCTCCATCTGCTGTTCGAACTCCGCGTCATACGCGGAGATGAGGTAGCCCCCCGGCGCCTCGCTCAGATGCAGTGAATCTCCCGCTTCCAGACGCAGATTCGACAGGATTTCCTTCGGCAGCACGACGCCGACCGAATTGCCGATGCGGGTGAGCTTGAGGGCGGTCATGGGAATACTCCGGCGTTATTACGGATGTAATTACGCACCGACCCGCAGGCCCTGTCAAGCCGGACCGCTTGCCCGGTTCAGTCGCAGAGCATGGCCAGATTCCGCACGGCGCCCTTGTCGGCGCTGGTCGCGAGCAGCGCATACGCCTTCAGCGCTGCGGTGATCTTGCGTGGTCGCGCCTGCGCGGGTTTCCAGCCGCGCGCGTCCTGCGCGTTGCGGCGCGCAGAGAGTTCGGCGTCGTCGACCAGCAGTTCGATGCGCCGCTGCGGAATGTCGATCCGGATGCGGTCACCATCGCGCACCAGTCCGATCGTGCCGCCGGCTGCGGCTTCCGGCGATGCATGGCCAATCGACAGGCCCGAGGTGCCACCGGAGAAACGCCCGTCGGTCAGCAGCGCGCACTGTTTGCCCAGGCCTTTCGACTTCAGGTAGCTCGTCGGATACAGCATCTCCTGCATGCCCGGCCCACCCTTCGGACCTTCGTAGCGGATCACCACCACGTCGCCCGCCAGCACCTCGTCGGCGAGGATGCCCTTCACTGCGGCGTCCTGGCTTTCGAACACCTTCGCGGTGCCTTCGAAGACGTGGATCGACACGTCGACGCCCGCGGTCTTGACCACGCAGCCATCGGGCGCGAGATTGCCGCGCAACACGGCGAGGCCGCCTTCCTGCGAGTACGCGTGTGCGACATCGCGGATGCAGCCGCTGGTACGGTCGTCGTCCAGCGTGTCCCAGCGTGTGGCCTGGCTGAAGGCGGTCTGCGTCGGAATGCCCGCAGGGCCTGCCTTGAAGAATGTGCGCACCGCGTCGTCGTTGGTGACGGTGATGTCCCAGTGCGCGATGCCTTCCGCCAGCGTGCGGCTGTGCACCGTCGGCTGGTCAACATGCAGCAGGCCGCCGCGCGCGAGTTCGCCGAGGATCGAGACGATACCGCCGGCGCGATGCACGTCTTCCATGTGGTAGGTCTGGATGTTCGGGGCGACCTTGCACAGCTGCGGCACACGACGCGACAGACGGTCGATGTCGTGCAGATCGAACGCGACTTCGGCCTCCTGCGCGGCGGCCAGCAGATGCAGGATGGTGTTGGTCGAGCCGCCCATCGCGATGTCGAGCGTCATCGCGTTCTCGAATGCCTCGAAGGTCGCGATGCCGCGCGGCAACGCGGTGGGATCTTCGGCGCCGTACCAGCGATGACACAGCTCGACGACGGTGCGCGCGGCCTGCAGGAACAGCTGTTCGCGATCGGCGTGCGTCGCCAGCATCGACCCGTTGCCGGGCAGCGCGAGGCCCAGTGCTTCGGTCAGGCAGTTCATCGAGTTGGCGGTGAACATGCCGCTGCAGGAACCGCAGGTCGGACACGCGCTGCGCTCGTAGGCGGCGACCTTTTCGTCGGACGCATCGGGGTCAGCGGCGACGACCATCGCATCGACGAGATCGAGCCCGTGTTCCGACAGCTTCGTCTTGCCGGCTTCCATCGGCCCGCCGGACACGAACACCACTGGAATGTTCAGGCGCAGCGCGGCCATCAGCATGCCGGGCGTGATCTTGTCGCAATTGGAGATGCACACCAGTGCGTCGGCGCAGTGCGCGTTGACCATGTACTCGACGGAGTCGGCGATGATCTCGCGGCTTGGCAGCGAGTACAGCATGCCGTCGTGGCCCATCGCGATGCCGTCGTCGACGGCGATGGTATTGAACTCCTTCGCCACACCGCCGACGCGTTCGATCTCGCGCGCGACCAGCTGGCCGATGTCCTTGAGATGGACGTGGCCCGGCACGAACTGGGTGAACGAATTCGCGACCGCGACGATCGGCTTGTGGAAGTCGTCGTCCTGCATGCCGGTCGCGCGCCACAGGGCACGGGCGCCGGCCATGTTGCGGCCGTGGGTGGAGGTACGTGAGCGATAGTCGGGCATGAGTGGCGGCCAACCGGCGTGCGCCGGCAGTGGTGGCTGGAAGCGTCAATAGACGCCCTGGGCAAGGATTGCGTCGGCAACCTTGATGAAACCGGCGATGTTGGCACCGGCGACATAGTCGACGCTGCCGTCGTCGCGCCGGCCGTGGCGGATGCAGTTGCGATGGATGTCTTTCATGATCGCGTGCAGGCGTTCGTCGACTTCGGCGTGGTGCCAGGAAAGCCGCGATGCGTTCTGCGACATCTCCAGTCCCGACGTCGCCACGCCGCCGGCATTGCTGGCCTTGCCCGGCGCGTAGAGCGTGCCTGCATCCTGGAAGACCTCGACAGCCTCCAGTGTGCACGGCATGTTGGCACCTTCAGCCACGATCTGTATGCCGTTGTCGACCAGCCTGCGCGCGTCGTCGGCGTCGAGTTCGTTCTGCGTTGCACAGGGCAGGGCGATCTGCGCGGGGATATGCCACGGGCGTTTGCCCTCCAGATAGTCGAAACGGGTGTCGTCGGCCAGCTCGGACAGTCGACCCCGCCGCTCGTTCTTCAGCGCCATCAACTCGGCGACCGCATCCTCGGCGAACCCGTCCTTGGCATACAGCGTGCCGCCGGAATCGGAGAACGTCAGCACTTTTCCGCCGAGCTCGATGACCTTCAGCGCCGCGTACTGGGCGACATTGCCGGCGCCCGACAGCAGCACGCGCGCGCCCTGTGTTTCGCGCCGGGCGTGGTGCAGCATCTGTTCGACGAAATAGACCGTGCCGAAGCCGGTCGCTTCCGGTCGCATCAGGCTGCCCCCGTAGGACAGACCCTTGCCGGTGAACACACAGCCGGCGTGGTTGCCGAGCTTCTTGAGATAGCCGGCCATGTAGCCGATTTCGCGTGCACCGACACCGATGTCGCCGGCTGGTACGTCCGTGTCCGGGCCGAGATGGCGATGCAGTTCGGCGATCAGCGCCTGGCAGAAGCGCATCATCTCGCCGTCGCTCTTGCCCTTCGGATCGAGATCCGCGCCGCCCTTGCCAGCGCCCATCGGCAATGTGGTCAGTGCGTTCTTGAAGGTCTGCTCGAACGCGAGGAACTTCAGGATCGACAGGTCGACCGAAGGATGGAACCGCATGCCGCCCTTGAACGGGCCGATTGCCGAGCTGTGCTGCACGCGCCAGCCGCGGTTGACCTGGACGCGCCCGTGGTCGTCGACCCAGGACACGCGGAACTGGATGACCCGTTCCGGCTCGATCAGACGCTCGAGCAGCGCCTGGTCGCGATAGTGCGGGTGGTCGGTGAGGAACGGCCACAGACTGGCCATGACCTCGCGGACAGCCTGCAGGAATTCGGGCTGGTGCGGGTCGCGTTTCGCGACTTGTCGCAGGAACTGCTCGACCTCCTCGTGCGCGCCGTTCCCCACCGTCACGCGGCCTGCCCGCTGACGATGGCGAGACGTTCCAGCACCGCTGCGGCCGCTTCGCGTGTCGACACCGCAGTGCCGTCGGATGCCAGGTCGGCCGTGAATACACCGGCTTCCAGCGCCTCGTCGACCGCCTGCTCGATGCACGCCGCTTCCTGCGACAGGCCCAGCGAGTAACGCAACAGCAGCGCGGCGCTGAGGATGGTGCCGTAGGGATTGGCAATGCCCTTGCCTGCGATGTCCGGCGCCGAGCCATGGATCGGCTCGTACATGCCGACGCAGCCTTCGCCCAGCGATGCCGACGGCAGCAGGCCCAGCGAGCCGGCCAGCATCGAGGCTTCGTCGGTGAGGATGTCGCCGAACATGTTCTCGGTCACGATCACGTCGTAGGCGCGCGGCTTGGAGAGCAGATGCATCGCCATCGAGTCGACCAGCTGGTGCTCGATCGTGATGTCGGGGAACTCGTCGCGCGCGATGCGGCTGGCGACATCGCGCCACAGCCGCGAGGTCTCGAGCACGTTGGCCTTGTCGACCGAGGTCACGTGACCGCGGCGGCCGCGCGCGAGCAGACAGGCGCGGCGCACGACGCGTTCGATCTCGGACACCGTGTAGCGGCACAGATCGCTGGCGCTGTCGGCGTCGCGGGTCTTGTCGCCGAAGTAGATGCCGCCGGTCAGCTCACGCACCACCAGAAGATCCACGCCGGCCAGCAGATGCGGCTTGATCGGCGAGGCGCCCATCGCGGCCGGATGCGGTTTGGTGGGGCGCAGGTTCGCGTACAGGCCCAGCGCTTTGCGGATCGCCAGCAGACCCTGTTCGGGGCGCACGCCCGCGTTGGGATCGGACCACTTCGGGCCACCGACCGCACCCAGCAGCACCGCGTCGGCATCACGCGCGGCGGTCAACGTGGCGTCGGGCAACGGCTTGCCGGTCGCATCGATCGCGGCGCCGCCGATCAGGTGTTCATGCAGCGAAAACCGATGGCCGAAACGCTGTGCGACGGCCTGCAGCACGTCGACCGCGGCCGCGGTCACTTCGGGGCCGATGCCGTCTCCGGGCAGAACGACGATGTCAGCGTGCATGGTGCGTGTCCTCGTAGTTGCGGATGTCGGCGCCGCGCGCCAGCAGAAAGCCCATTTCGTCGACGCCTTCGAGCAGGCAGGTGCGTGCAAACGCCTCGAGCGGGAACGCGTGGACGCTGCCGTCCGGTGTGCGCAGTTCGCGCGCGACGATGTCGAACGTCAGGATGTCGTCGGGACGCGTCATCAGGTCCTGCACCACGGCCTCGGGCAGCACGACCGGCAGCACGCCGTTCTTCAACGCGTTGTTGCGGAAGATGTCGGCGATCTCGCTGCTGACCACGACCTGCAGGCCCAGATCGCGCAGTGCCCACGGCGCGTGTTCGCGCGATGAGCCGCAGCCGAAGTTGCGCCCGGCCAGCAGCACCGCGCGTCCGGCGTTGTGCGCCTGATTGAAAGCGAAATCGGGATTCGCGCTGCCGTCGTCGCGCCAGCGCCAGTCGTTGAATGCGAAACGGCCGAGGCCCTTGCGCTCGGTCGTCGACAGGAAACGTGCGGGAATGATCTGGTCGGTATCGATATTGCTCTGGGTCAGCACCACGCTGGCCGAGCGCACCGGAAACTCGGGAATGTGATCGGCGGACATCAGGCCACCTCCCGGCGGTCATCGAACAGTTCGCGTGGATCCGCCACGACACCGCGTACCGCGGCCCAGGCCGCCGTGGTCGGTGAGGCCAGCAGCGTGCGTGCACCCGGGCCCTGGCGGCCTTCGAAATTGCGGTTGCTGGTGCTCACGGCCAACTGGCCAGGCGCGACAAGATCGCCGTTCATCGCGATGCACATCGAACACCCCGGCTCGCGCCATTCGGCGCCGGCTTCGCGGACGATTCTGTCGATGCCTTCGGCCTCGGCCTCGCGCTTGACGATCTCCGAACCCGGCACGACCAGCATGCGCACGCCTGCCGATACGTGACGGCCGCGCAGCACCTCGGCGACCTCGCGCATGTCGCGCAGGCGGCCGTTGGTGCACGAGCCGACGAACACCACATCGACCGGTACTCCGGCCAGCGACTGTCCGGCGACGACGCGCATGTAGTCCTGCCCTTTCTGCTCGGCCGCATCGGTCGCGGCCGGCACCGGCACATCGACGCCGATCGCGGTGCCCGGATGCGTGCCCCAGGTCAGCGTCGGACGGATGTCGGCGGCGTCGATGCGCACTTCGGCGTCGAAACGCGCGCCGTCGTCAGTGCGCAGCGCGCGCCATCGCGCGACCGCGGCATCGAACTCGGCGCCCTTGGGACCACGCGGCGTGCGTGCGATCCACTCGAATGTAGTGTCGTCCGGCGCGACCATGCCGGCGCGCGCGCCGGCCTCGATCGACATGTTGCACAGGGTCATGCGCTGTTCCATGTCCATCGCCTCGATGGTGGAACCGCGGTACTCGATGACGTGGCCGGTGCCGCCGTTGACGCCGATGACGCCGATCGCGTGCAGGGTCACGTCCTTGGCGCCGACGCCGGGCGCGAGTGGGCCGTCGACGGTGATCGACATCGTCTTCGGCCGCCGCTGCAGCAGGCACTGCGTCGCCAGCACGTTGCCGACTTCGCTGGTGCCGATGCCGAACGCCAGCGCGCCGAACGCACCGTGCGTGGAGGTGTGGCTGTCGCCGCAGACGATGGTCATGCCGGGCAGGGTGAAGCCCTGCTCGGGCGCGATCACGTGGACGATGCCGCGCTGGTCGGAACTCATGTCGAACAGCTCGATGCCGAACTGCGCGCAGTTGCGCGCCAGGGTGTCGACCTGCTTTTCCGAAGCTTCGCTTGCATAGGGCAGGCGGCCGTCGGGGCCGGCCGGCAACGTCGGCGTGGAATGGTCCATCGTGGCCTTGGTGCGGTCCGGACGGCGCGGCACGAGGCCACGTGCGCGCAGTTCGGTGAAGGCCTGCGGCGACGTGACTTCGTGGATCAGGTGCAGATCGATGTACAGCACCGCGGGCGCGGCTTCGGTTTCGGGGGTCACGATGTGCGCGTCCCACAGTTTGTCGAACAGGGTGCGTGGCTGACTGGCGGTCATTGCGGGCTCTTGATGCGTGGTTCGGTGTGTGGGAGCGCGCTTGCGCGCGATGGGGCGTTGGCGAGAAGGCCCTACGCGCGCGAACGCGCTCCTACAGGGAAGATGGGTCGATCAGGCGTGCGCGGCCTGCGGCGCAGGAGCGGCGCGCGCGCCACGCAGGATACGGTTGGCGACATCCAGCCAGGCGAGCGCGCTGGCCTCGATGATGTCGCGGCTGGTGCCGGTACCTTCGTGGATGTCATCGCCGTGGCGCACGCTGACGCTGGCTTCGCCGCGCGCATCGCGGCCCATGCCGACGCTGTGCACCTGGTAGCTCTCCAGCGCCAAATCGACGCCGGTCGCGGTGGCCAGTGCGGCGAACAGCGCATCGACCGGGCCATCGCCCAACGCACTCTCGCTGACCTTGCCGCCTTCGGGATCCGACAGTTCGACCTGCGCGCTCGCGCGCTGGCCACGATCGCTGACGGTCATCGAGGCCAGACGCCAGCCCTGGCCGTCGACGTCGCCGTGCATCAGTGCTTCCAGGTCGTCGTCCTCGACCACGCGCTGGCGCTCGCACAGATCCTTGAACGCGGCGAACACCTGTTCCAGCTGCGCCTCTTCCAGCGTGTAACCCAGCGCGCGCAGGCGATGGCCCACCGCGGCGCGGCCACTATGCCGGCCCAGCACCAGCTTCGAATCGGGCCAGCCGACGTCGGATGGATTCATGATTTCGTAGGTGCCACGGTGGCGCAGCATGCCGTGCTGGTGGATGCCGGATTCGTGCGCGAATGCGTTCTCGCCGACGATCGCCTTGTTGCGCTGCACGGCCATACCGGTCAGGCGGCGCAGCAGCTGCGAGGTCGGGACCAGGCGGCGTGTGTCGATCTGCGTGTCCAGGCTGTAGAACGCGTTGCGGACCTTCAGCGCCATGACCAGTTCTTCGACCGCGCAGTTTCCGGCGCGCTCGCCGATGCCGTTGATCGTGCACTCGACCTGGCGCGCGCCGCCTTCGATGGCGGCCAGCGAATTGGCCACGGCCAGCCCCAGATCGTTGTGGCAGTGCGCGCTGAAGATCACGTCGCGCGCGCCGGGAATCGTGTCGATCAGGCGCTGGAACAGCGCGCGGGTTTCCTCGGGTGTCGCGTAGCCCAGCGTGTCGGGCACGTTGATCGTGGTCGCGCCGTTGGCAATCGCGACGGCGATCACCTCACTCAGGAAATCGTCTTCGGTGCGGGTCGCATCCTCGGCCGAGAACTCGACATCGCCGATCAGCCGGCGCGCATGCGCGACGCTGGTCGCGGCCATGTCCAGCACCTGCTGCCGGCTCATGCGCAGCTTGTGTTCGCGGTGCAGCGGGCTGGTGGAGAGGAAGACATGCAGGCGCGGATTCTCGGTGCCGTCGAGTGCGCGTGCCGAGGCTTCGATGTCGGCGGGCAGACAGCGCGACAGCACCGCCAGCGTCGGCCGGCGGACTTCGCGCGCGATCAGACGAGCGGCCTCGCGGTCGGATTCGGAGCTGGCCGGAAAGCCGGTCTCGATGATGTCGACGCCCAGCGCATCGAGCGCGCGCGCCATCACCACCTTCTGCTGCGGGGTCATGCTGCAACCGGGCGACTGTTCGCCGTCGCGCAGGGTGGTGTCGAAAATTCGGATGGTGTCGGAAGCGGTCATGCGGGGAGTTCCTCGGGAATTGCGTGTGGCGTGCGTTCGGTGCGGGCAATGGGCGCGCGCCGAAGTCGCGGTTCGCCGCCCCCGGACGGCGCGGATGCAGCGAGGTCGTTGCGGCGACGTGGCGTCGCCATGTGCGCGGCGGGTGCGACGGCTGCAATGGCCGGCACCTCGGTGGCGGTCTCGCGCACGCGACGCCGCGGCTTGCGTGGCGGGCGCGGACGCACGTCCGACAGCAGCTGCGCCAGCACGCCGGCATCGACGTTGCCGCCCGACACCACCGCCACCTTGCGCTTGCCGGCGACGCGGCGGCCGGCGGCCAGTGCCAGTGCGCCGGCACCTTCGGCGATCACGTGTTCTTCCAGTGCCAGACGCACCAGCGTCTCGCGCAGCTCGGCCTCACGCACGATGACCACGTCGTCGAGCAGATCGGCCAGCAGCGCGCGCGTCAGCAGGCCGGGATCCTTGACCCGCACGCCGTCGGCCAGCGTCACGACGGGCGAGAACGGCGAGTGATCGCCGCGCAGCACGCGCGCCATCGCATCCACGCCTTCGACCTGCGCGCCGACGATGCGTACGCCCTGAGATTTCAATGCCAGGGCGACGCCCGAGGCCAGGCCACCGCCACCGATCGGCACGATGACCACATCCGGCATCAGCACCGACGCGATCTCCAGTCCGACCGTGCCCTGGCCGGCGATCACGTCGACATCGTCGAACGCCGACAGCAAACGGAAGCCATTCTGCGCGGCCAGTTCGGCGGCGAAGGCCTTGGCTTCGTCGTAGGTCTCGCCGTGCAGGCGCACGGTCGCGCCCCAGTGGGCGACGCCGGCGACCTTGGTCGCGGGCGCATTCTTCGGCATCACCGTGATCGCCGGCACGCCCAGACGGTACGCCGCCCACGCCATGCCCTGCGCGTGGTTGCCGGCCGAGGCGGTGATCACCGTGCGGTCGTCACCGCGCTCGCGCGCGGCCATCAATGCGTTCAAGGCGCCGCGCACCTTGTAGGAGCCGGTGCGTTGCAGATTCTCGAGCTTCAGCCAGCAGCCGAATCGCTCGGCGTAATGCATCGGCGTCACGTCGAGATGCCGACGCAGCCGCGCCTGCGCCGCCAGCACATCACTGGCGGTCGCTCGCGGGGCGCGGCCTACGTCGGGTTCGGACATGCTCAGACTGCCGTCAGCCAGCCGCGCTGGCGCTCGGCATCGCCGCGCACGACACGCGCGTACAGCGCGGCCAGTTCGCGGGTGACCGGGTTGTCGCCATAGCTGCGGTCCTCGACGCCGTGCACCGGCGCCACTTCGGCCGCGGTGCCGCAGGCGAACACTTCGTCGGCGTCGTACAGCTCCTCGACGCTGACGGGGCGCGATTCGGCGCCGCTCAGTGTGACCAGCGTGTCGCGGGTGATGCCCGGCAGCGCGTCGCGATGCTGGGCCGCGGTGATGCGTCCCGCCTTGACGATGAAGACGTTGGCGCCGGTGCATTCGACGACGTAGCCGTCGGCATCGGTGAACAGCGCCTCGTCGAAGCCGCGCGACTTGCTCTCGCGCTTGGCCAGAATGGAATTGACGTACGCGCCGCACAGCTTCAGCGGCGGCAGCGAATCGGCGGGATTGCGCCGCCACTTGCTGATGCCCAGCCGCGCGCGGGTCCCATTGAGATGCACCTGGGTCGCGGTGGTCGCGACCATCAGATGTTCGGTGTGGCCTTCGACATCCAGACCGAAGCCGCCTTCGCCGAACCAAGCCAGCGGGCGGATGTAGGCATCGCGATGGCCATTGGCGCGTAACGTCGCCAGCACGGCTTCGGTGGCCTGCGCGGGATCGAAGTGCATGCCCAGCAACGCCGCGCCTTCGTGCATGCGCGCCATGTGCTCGGGCAGGCGGAACACCGCGGCGCCCTCGGCAGTCGCGTAGCAGCGGATGCCTTCGAACACGCCGCTGCCGTAATGCATCGCATGCGTGGTCAGACCGGCCTGCAGCGCGTCGATATCGCACAGCGCGCCGTCGAACCAGGCCTGCGGACGATTGGGTGCTGCGGTCTCCGCGATCGAAGGCGCCTGCGCCGGTGCGGCCTCGGCGGTGACGTTCAACGACACGGCGACACCTCCACCGACAGGCAGTCGTAGAGCTTGGCCAGCTGGCCCTGCAGGGCGATCGCGGCGCGGTCGCCTTCGACGGTCATGCGCAGGTTCCAGCGGTCGCTGTCCTCGTGTGCGTCGCCTTCGAACGACACCGGGCGGAAGCCGCGGCGTTCGGTGGTGCCCAGCACGCGCACCAGCGCGCCTTCGGCGCGGCGCAGGGTCATCTCAAACTGGTAACGCATGGCTCGATTCCTTGGCGGACGTGGCGGCAGCGGGTTCGGCGACAGGTGCGACGGAGGCACCGATATCGAGCGAGGTGGCCTCGTCGGCATCGAGCATCTGCGCGTTGTTGTGGTTGGGCGGCACCAGCGGCCAGACGTTGGCGGCGGTGTCGATGGCGACGTGCAGCAATGCGGGGCCGTCGGTGGCCAGCAGCGCGGCCAGTGCGGATTCGACATCGGCCGCCTTGTCGACCGACAGCGCCTGGATGCCGAATGCGCGTGCGACCTGCGCGAAGTCCGGGTTGTCGGACAGGTCGATCTCGGAATAACGGCGCTCGAAGAACAGTTCCTGCCACTGGCGCACCATGCCCAGCGCCTGGTTGTCGAGCAGGATGATCTTCACCGGCACGCGATAGCGCTTCAGCGTCGCCAGCTCCTGCACGTTCATCAGGAACGAGCCGTCGCCGCTGACGCACACCACGCGCCGCGACGGGTCTTCCATCTGCGCGCCGATCGCAGCCGGCAGGCCGAAACCCATCGCACCCAGCGCGCCGCTGGTCAGATGCTTGCGCGGATGGTCGAAGCGCCAGTGCTGCGCGACCCACATCTGGTGCTGGCCGACATCGCAGGCGACGGTCGCGTCAGGCGCCAGTTCGCTCATGCGCTTCAGCAGCGCCGGGGCGAAGACCTTGTCGCCGGGTGCGTCGTAGCGCGCGGCGAACTTTTCGCGGCGCTGCGCGCACAGATCGCTCCATGCGGTGCGCGCAGCCGCATGCCGGCCCTGCATCTGCGCTGCGCAGGGCGCGCCCAGACGCGACAGGCTGGTGGCGACATCGCCGCACACCGACACATCCGCCGCGCGCAGCTTCCCGACCTCGCAGCTGTCGCCATCCAGATGGACGATGCGCGCCAGCGGTGCGAACTCGTTGAGCTTGCCGGTGGCGCGATCGTCGAAGCGCGCACCGACGACGATCAGCAGATCCGATTCCTGCACCGCCAGGTTGGCCGCGCGCGAACCGTGCATGCCCAGCATGCCCAGGTTCGCCGGATGCGCAGGCGGCAGTGCGCCCAGCGCACGCAGCGTCAACACGGTGGGGATCTGCGTCAGATCGGCGAACTCGCGGAACGCGTCCAGTGCGTCGCCCAGGATGATGCCGCCGCCGCCGTAGACCACCGGACGTTCGGCCTGCGAGATCAGCGCCGCCGCTTCGTGCAGCGCGTGATCGGCGCAGGCCGGCATGATGTCGGCCGTCGAGGGAATGTATGCGCCCAGATGCGCGGCATCGCCGATCTGCACATCCTTCGGTAGATCGATCAGCACCGGGCCGGGACGGCCGGAACGTGCGATGCGAAACGCTTCGGCGACGACGTTGGGCAGTTCGTCGACGCTGCGCAGCAGGAAGCTGTGCTTGACGATCGGCAGCGTCATGCCGAACACATCCAGTTCCTGGAACGCGTCGGTGCCCATCAGCGGCGTCGCCACCTGACCGGTGATGACGACCATCGGCACCGAGTCCAGCATCGCGTCGGCGATGCCGGTCACCAGGTTCGAGGCGCCCGGGCCGGAGGTTGCGACGCAGACACCGACGCGCCCGCTGGCCCGCGCGAACCCGTTCGCAGCGAACGCCGCGCCCTGTTCGTGGCGGACCAGCACGTGCTTCAACGATGCGCCGTGCAGCGCGTCGTAGAACGGCATGATCGCGCCGCCCGGATAGCCGAAGATCGTGTCGACCCCCTCGGCTTCCAGCGCCTGCACCAGCCAGCGGGCGCCGTTCATCAGGCGGCCTCGCTCTGCGGTTGTGCCGGCGCGCCGGTCTGCTCGCCCAGCCAGGTCATCTTGGCGCGCAGTTCGCGGCCGACCTTCTCGATCGGGTGGTCCTTGTCGGCCTGCTGGAACTTCCTGTAGTTCGGCAGGCCGGCGTCGTATTCGGCCTGCCAGTTGCGGGTGAAGGTGCCGTTCTGGATGTCGGTCAGCACATCCTTCATGCGCGCTTTGACGCTGGCATCGATGACGCGCGGGCCGCTGACGAAATCGCCGTACTGCGCGGTTTCGGAGATGAATTCCAGCATCCGGGTGATGCCGCCTTCGTAGAACAGGTCGACGATCAGCTTCAGTTCGTGCAGCACTTCGTAGTACGCGATCTCGGGCTGGTAACCGGCTTCGACCAGCGTCTCGAAACCGGCCTGCACCAGCGACGACGCGCCGCCGCACAGCACCGCCTGCTCGCCGAACAGATCGGTCTCGGTCTCTTCCTTGAACGTCGTCTTGATGATGTTGGCGCGCGCGCCGCCCAAGCCGGCGGCGTAGGTCAGTGCCAGCTGCTCGCCCTTGCCGGTGGGATCCTGGTGCACGGCGTAGATGCAGGGCACGCCGCGGCCGATCTCGTATTCACGGCGCACCAGCGCGCCCGGGCCCTTGGGCGCGACCAGCACCACGTCCAGATCCGCGCGCGGCGCGATCATGTCGAAGTGCACGTTGAGACCATGCGCGAACAGCAGGCAGGCGCCCTGCTTCATGTGCGGCGCCAGCACATCGGCATACAGCTGCTTCTGCACCATGTCGGGCGTCAGCACGGCGACCAGGTCGGCATCGGCGACCGCGTCGGCAGGCGTTTTGACGGTGAAGCCGTCGGCCTTCGCGCGTCGCTCGGTCGGGCCGCCGGGACGCAGGCCGACGACGACCTCGAAGCCGGAATCGCGCAGGTTCAGCGCGTGCGCGCGGCCCTGGCTGCCGTAGCCGACGATGGCGATGGAGGGATTGGCATTGCTCATGGGTGGTGGTGTCCGATCTGCGGGTGGAAAGGGGAGGGTGGGCAGGTCACGCGGCGATGCGCGAGGCCCGGATGTGAAAACGGCCGGCGGTCGAGGGCATCGCCCCGTCCCGACCGGCCGTCCGATACACCGCGTCGGCGGTGGAGGAGGCGGCGTCGCCGCATGCATCCGGACACGCGGCCGACGCATGCGCCGCGCCTTGCGGCGTGGAGTGCTGGCTGGTGCGGGCATTGGCGGGATGGCGGTGCATGGCGGGCTGGCTCTGGTGCGGAATTTTTTTTGAGGGGCCAAACAAAAACCCCGCGCCTTTCGGCGCGGGGTTCAGGTTCTTTCGACCTTCTGGAGTTTCGTCTTGCTACACGAACCCCATCCCCGCGCCATTCCGGACGGTAATAAGGAGTACGAGTACAAGGAGAATGGCCGAGGTGAGCGCGACCGGCAGACGCACGTCGCGCACGCGGAGGCGTGCGGCGATGGCGGTCTGGCGGTGGTTGTTGCGCTGCGTCATGGGGTCGAGAAAAGCACGCCCATGCAGGATGTGTCAACAGTTACGTGGACAACGGCTTGGACAGCGATGGTCATCGCCTGTTCGCGGCGCGATGCTGCTGCCGCAGCAACTTGAGGCAGGCCTGTTCCCATTGCCGTGCACTGCGCGCGTTGCCCGCCGCGCGCTGCAGGTTGCCATCGCGCCATGCGGCATAGAGCCCCGGATCGATGTAGGCCTTGCGGCACACCGACACCGTATTGCCCAGCGCATCGGCCACGTCGGCGACGACGATCTTTTCCTGTTTGGCCAGCGCGCGCTCGCTGGGTTCGCCACCGCGCTTGCCCTCGGGCAGCGGCATTGCCGCGAACCGCCGGAACGCCATCAGCGTGCCGCCCCAGGTGCGGAAATCCTTGGCGGTGAATGTGCCCCCCATCGCCTCGCGCAGATAGTCGTTGACCATGCCGGAGTCGACACCGTGGCGTTCGCCGTCGTCGTCGACATACTGGAACAGCGCCTGGCCCGGCAACTGCTGCACCTTGCGCACCAATGCGGTCAGTTTCGCATCGTCGAGTTCGACTTCCTGTTCCTGTCCGCTCTTGCCGCGGAACTTCAGCCGCGCGCGACCGCCGCGCACCAGTTCAAAATGCCGGTTGCGCAAGGTCGTCAGTCCGAACGATCCGTTGCTGCGCGTATAGCTGTCGTTGCCGACACGCACGAAGGTCTGCGCCATCAACGACACGACGATCGCCAGCACCTTGTCGCGCTGCATGCCCGGCAACTTGAGATCGCGGCGCAGTGCACGGCGTAGACGCGGCAACGCGGTCGCGAACGCGACGATGCGATCGAACTTGCCGTGGCCGCGGACTTCGCTCCAGTCGGGGTGATAGCGGTACTGCTTGCGGCCACGCGCATCCCGGCCCGTCGCCTGCAGGTGGCCGTTGTCCTGCGCGCAGATCCACACGTCCCTGTAGGCCGGGGGAATCGCCAGCATGCGCACGCGATCGAGCGTGGCGCGATCGCGCACCGGACGTCCGTCCGGGTCGCGATAGCTGAAACCCTTGCCCGCGCGGCGACGACTCAGGCCCGGCTGCGTATCGCTGACCCAACGCAGACCCGCTTCACGCGCGGCACGCACGTTCTCGCTATCGGCGGACGGCGCCTGTGTGCCTGGACTGTTCGATCTCATGAGCGGCTGATAACAAGCGCCTGATCAGTGGATCGTGAACAGGTGATGCTTCACTCGTCCGCCACGACAGAGTCCGCACACTCGCCGCACCACTTGTACGAGGAACACCGCCATGAAGACGATGCACAGGACCCTGATGGGCGCCGCGATCGCCGGCACGCTGCTGATCGCCGGCACGGCTGTCGCGCAGGAAACGCAGGAGCGCGCCGACCGCACCGTCGCCGCACAGTCGGATTCCGATCAGCCCGTGTCCGATACCTGGATCACCACCAAGGTGAAGGCCGATCTGCTCGCGTCCAGCGACGTGGCCGGCCTGGACATCAGCGTCGAAACGACCAATGGCACGGTCAGCCTGTCGGGCGATGTGGAGTCGCAGGCACAGATCGATCGTGCGAAGGCGATTGCCGGCGAGATCGAAGGTGTGCGGACCGTCGACAGCAGCCAGCTGAAGGTGGTCAACCACGCGAACCACAACGACTGACGCGCGCGACCTGCGACGCGTGACTCTTGAGGCCTCCCGATCGGGAGGCCTTTTTCATGTCGTACTGCTTCAGGCGATCGCGGATGTCTCGAGCAACAGACGCATCAGCGCGTCCGGCGTGGCATCGAGGTGTGCGCCATGCGCGGGTCGTGCGAGACATGCCGCGAGCGCGGGCGGGAGATCGACCGCGTGGCCCACCAGTGGCTCGACGATGGTGTCGAACTTCGCCGGGTGCGCAGTCGCCACCACGGCCCAGCCGCGGGTGTCGTTGTCCGCTCGCAGTGTTTCCAGCAGATGCAGACCCGTCGCCGTGTGCGGGCAGGGCACGATGCCGTGACGCGCGGGCGCATTCTGGATCGTCATGCGGATGGTCGCGTCGTCCACCGAGTGCGCGACGAACGCGGCGCGCAATGCAGCATCGTCGGCATGCCAGTGGCGCAGGCGTTCGAAGTTGCTCGGTGCGCCGACATCCATCGCGTTCGCGAGTGTGGCGCGCGTGGGTTGCGCGTCGTAATCCGCGCCGTCGAAGAAGCGTGGCAACGTGTCGTTCGCGTTGCAGGCCAGGTGGATCTCGCCCAGTGGCGCGCCCATCGCGCGCGCCACGAATGCCGCGGAGGCATTGCCGAGATTGCCGGTCGGCACGATGAGATTGAGTACATGGCCGCTGGCGGCATGGTGGTGCGCGGCGGCATGCGCGTAGTAGGCGGCCTGCGGCAACAGACGACCGAGACTGATGCTGTTGGCGGTGCCCAGCGCGATGCGCGCGCGCAGGGCCGGGTCCGACAGCGCCTGCTTCGCGAGTCGCTGGCAATCGTCGAAACTGCCGTCGACGCGGTAGGCATGCACGTTGTCGCCCCAGCACTCCAGACCGTGCGCCTGTCGCGGCGACACGCGCCCGTCCGGATACAGGATCACGACCGAGAAGCCGGGCCTGCGATGGAAGGCGGAGGCGACGGCTGCGCCGGTATCGCCCGAGGTCGCCACGAGAATCGTCGTCTCCGGCGCCGCGGGATCGCGCAATGCGCCCAGCGCGCCGGCGAGGAAGCGGGCCGCGTAATCCTTGAATGCCGCGGTCGGACCGTGGAACAGTTCGAGCAGGTGGTCGCCCGGACCTGCGAGCGGACGCAGCGGTGCATCGAACGCGAACGCCGACGCGCAGAGATCGGCGAGTTGCGATTCGATACGCGAACCGGCGAACCACGGCGCAAGCGTGGCGACTGCGGTGTCGACGAGCGTGGCGCGCGGGGTGACGAGATCGATGGATGGAATCGACTCGGGTACGTAGAGGCCGCCATCCGGCGCGAGACCGGCGACGAGTGCATCGTCGATGCCGACTGCCGGCGCTGTGCCGCGGGTGCTGACGAACTTCATGCGGCGTCTCCGTCGAGCAGATCTGCGCGTGGACCGGCGACCGGTGAGACATATGCCTGCGCTTCGATGCCGGCATCGGTGAAGCCTGTGCGCATCGCAGGTGCGGCGCGTTCGGCCGCTTCGCGCGAATCGAACCACGCGAACACACTGGGTCCGCCACCGGAGATGCTCGCGCCGAGCGCGTCATGTGCCAACGCCGCGGCCTTGACCGCAGCGAAGCCGGGAATCAACGGTGCGCGGCGCGGCTCGACCAGCACGTCGTGCAGGCCGGCGCGGATCAGGTCGCGATCGCCGCGCTGCAGGCCGGTCAGGAACAGGGCCAGATGGGTGCTGTGGGTCACCACGTCGTGCAGCGCATACGGGTCCGCCAGCACCGCGCGCGAGCGGCGCGTTTCCAGCACCTGGTCGGGATGCACGACGACCGCGAACAGCCAGCCGGGCACGTCGAGCGCGATGAGCCGATCGGCGGTCGACAACGTCACCCCGCCGAGCAGCATTGGCGCGACGTTGTCGCCGTGACGCGCGCCGGACGCGACCGATTCGCCATCGAGTGCGAACGGATACAGCGCCTCACGCGACAGCGGGTCGTCGAGCAGTGCGTTCGCCGCGACCAGTGCCGCGACACAGGAAGCGGCCGAGCCACCAAGCCCCGAGCCGAGCGAAATGCCTTTTTCCAGCGTCAGCGCGAAGCCGAACCGCAGCGACAGCGCCGCGCGAAGCGACTGCAACGCGCGGCCGGCAGTGTTGTCGGCAGCTGTCAGCGGCAGGCGGTCTGCGCCTTCAACGGCGCCACCGATGGACTCGATGCGCACTTCAGGTGTCTCGATCCTGCGGACGTGGGCGATGTCGCGCGGGCCGTCGATGACATGGCCGAGCACATCGAAACCCACGCCGATGTTGCCGACGCTCGCGGGCGCGAACGCGCGTGCGGACATAAGTCGGTTGCTCATGCGTGACGCCAGCCGGTGCGCGCGCCGAGTGCGTGCGCGATCGCGAGCACGTCGCCGAACACGCCGGCGGCGGTGACCTGCGGGCCGGCGCCCGGGCCCTGCACGACCAGCGGATTCTCGGCGTAACGGGCAGTGGTGAACTGGACGAGGTTGTCGGTCAGGCGGGTATGCATGCACGCATGATCGGCGGGAAGTGCGCGCACGCCAACACTCGCGTCGCTGCCGGCACCGAGCCGGGCGATGTGGCGCAGCCCGCGGCCGTCGGCGCGTGCGGCATCCAGGCGCACCTGCATGGGCGCGTCGAGTTCCGACAGGCGCGCCAGGAACACGTCGAGCGGCACGTTGCGCAGTGCCTCGGGCACCAGGCTTTCGACGTCGACATCCTCCAGCGACAACGGTCTGCCGGCTTCGCGGGCGAGGATCACCAGCTTGCGGGCGACATCCAGCCCGGACAGATCGTCGCGCGGGTCGGGTTCGGTGTAGCCGAGCGCACGCGCTTCGCGAACGAGATCGGAGAACGGTCGGCTGCCGTCGAAACTGTTGAACAGCCACGCCAGCGTGCCCGACAACATGCCGTCGATCGCGTGCAGCGTGTCGCCGGTATCGAGGAGGTTGCGCAGGGTCGCGATCACCGGCAGGCCTGCGCCGACCGTCGCCTCGTACATGAACCGGCTGCTTCCCTGCGCGCGCGCTTCCGTGATCCGCGCATAGCGTTGCCAGTCTCCGCTGCCGGCGTGCTTGTTGGGGGTGACGACGTGGATGCCGGCAGCGAGCCAGTCGGCGTACTTCGCCGCGACTGCATCGCTGGCACTGCAGTCGACGATCAATGCATGTGGAAGATGGTCGGCACGGACGTGCGCGGCGAAGGCGTCGAGATCGCAGGCGTCGGCGTGGTCGTCGAGCAGCGCCCCTGCGGCGTCCGGATCGAGTGCGACATCGCTCAGATGCATGCGACGGCTGCTGGCGACCGCACGCAGCCGCAGATCGACACCCGCGCGTGCGCGCAGCGCCGGGATCACCTCGGCCAGTTGCGCCAGCAGCGCGCGGCCAACGTTGCCGGGTCCGATGACGCCGACCGATACCGTCTGCGGCGACAGCCAGAACGCGGCGTGCGCGGCGCGCAAGGCGCGGGTGGCGTCGTCCTGCGCGATCGCGACCGAGATGTTGCGCTCGCTCGCGCCCTGGGCGATCGCGCGGATGTTCACGCGGGCCTGCGCCAGCCCGTCGAACAGGCGTGCCGCAACGCCCTGGCTGCCGACCATGCCGTCGCCGACCGCCGCGAGCACACACAGGTCCGTCGTCACCGCGACACCTTGCGCCTGCCCTTCGGCGATCGCATCGGCGAAGGCTTCGACAATCGCGTCATGGCCGCGGGCCGCCTGCTCGGCACGCACCACGCAGCAGATCGAATGCTCGGACGAGCCCTGCGAGATCATCGTCACCGATACGCCGGCGCCGTGCAGCGCGGCGAACATGCGCTCGGCCATGCCGGGCACGCCGACCAGACCGTTGCCGACGAGCTCGAGCACCGCGACATCGCGCACCAGGCTCAGGCCCTTGACCGGCGACGCCGCGGGCGCTGCGTCCAGCGCGATCAAGGTGCCGGGCGCTGCTGGATTGCGGCTGTTGCGGATACGCACCGGCGTGCCGCGCGACTGCACTGGCGCCAGCGTCTGCGGATGCAGCACCTTGGCGCCGAAGTAGGCGAGTTCGCAGGCCTCCGCATAGGACATCGCGTCGAGGCACACGGCGTCTGGGACCAGGCGCGGATCGGCGGACAGCACGCCGTCGACATCGGTCCAGATCGTCAGCGCGTCGGCATCGAACAGGTTGGCGAAAATCGCCGCGGAGTAGTCACTGCCGTTGCGGCCCAGCGTGGTCTCGCGGCCGTCGGCATCGCGCGCGACGAAGCCGGTGATCACGACATCGCGTGCGCCGTGGGCGAGGCGCCAGGTGGCGAGCCGCGCGCGGCTGGCGTCCCAGTCGACGACCGCGCCCATTTCGGCGGCGTGGACGACCAGCACCTCGCGGGCGTCGAGGCGGTGCCAGTCCGGGCCGAGCGCGGCCTGTGCGAGCCGCGACGAGAGTTGTTCGCCGCAGCCGTGGATGCGCGCGAGCCGCGGTTCCCACGATTGCGGATCGACCCCCGATTCGTGGTCCTGCAGATCGCGGGCCAGCGCGGCGAACTCCGTCTCGAGCGCGACGTGCAGCGGACCATCTGCTTCGGATTCGAACGCATCTGCCGTTTCGAGATGGCGCTGGCGCAGTGCGTCCCAGCCCGGCTTCCAGTCTTCGCCGGCAGCGGCCGCATCGCTGAGCGCGACCAGCGCATTCGTGGTGCCAGCCATTGCCGAGACCACAACCGGCCGCAGGCGCGCGTCGTCGGCGACGAGTGCGGCAAGCCTGCCGATATGCGCGGCATCGGCCAGGCTGCTGCCGCCGAACTTGTGCACATGACAGGCGAGCGCGGGCGATGCCGCGGGGACGGGTGAAGCGAGCGGCGCGACAGCGGACATCGGAGAACTCCTCATGGAGCTCCGCAGCCGGCAGGGAGAGCGACGTGGCGTCCGCACCCCGGGTCGGGATGCGGAGCGGGCGGTCAGATCAACTGGCGGCGCGCGTCCACATCCCGTGGCCGGTGGTACCGGTGCCGGTAATGGTGCCGCGCGTGGTGATGGACGCCGCGCCCGCATGCACGCCGAGGCTCGCCGGGGCGGCGATCGGGCGGGCAGTGTGGTGGTTGGTGCGGTGCGTCATTTCTGCAGGGAATCACGGCGCCGCGCAGAGTGTCAACGGTTTTCTCGGTAACGATCGACGCGGGCGCACACGCGCCAGGCGATGCGCAACATGTGACGTGTCGCGTGCGGAGTTGGGCATACGCACGCTTCATGCTCTAATCCGCGCCGAAGCGGGGGTACCGGCATCGCCGGTTGAGACAGTCCCTTCGAACCTGATCCGGTTGATACCGGCGTAGGGAAGCTTCGCAGGACCCGCCGCAGAACCGTCTTCCGCACGCGCCGTGCGGGCGTCGCCGCGTCGGGGCCGGCGCCGCCGCTTCGTCCCGTTCCCAGCGAACACGCCACAGGACGAATGCCATGAATGCCGTGCCTTCCACGCTGCTGCAGCAGACCGACCAGCTCTCCGAATCGGTGACGCGCCCGATCCCGGGCTCGCGCAAGATCCACGTCGAGGGCTCGCGCCCGGATCTGCGCGTGGCGATGCGCGAGATCGTGCAGACGCGCACGCCGACGCTGTTCGGCGGCGAGGAGAATCCGCCGATCACCGTCTACGATCCGTCGGGCCCGTACACCGATCCGGACGTCACGATCGATCTCGCCGCGGGCCTGGCGCCATTGCGCGCGCGCTGGATCGAGGAGCGTGGCGATACCGAAGCACTGTCGGCATTGAGTTCGGCGTTCGGCCGCGGCCGCGAACACGATCCGAAACTCGCGCACGTACGTTTTCCGTCGCGCACGCTGCCGCGCGTGGCCAAGGCCGGTGCCAACGTCACCCAGATGCATTACGCGCGCCGCGGCATCGTCACGCCGGAGATGGAATACGTCGCGATCCGTGAGAACCAGCGCCTCGAACTGGTGCGCGATGCGCTGCTGCGCCAGCAGCACCCGGGCGAGGCCTTCGGCGCGAACATCCAGCAGGTGATCACGCCGGAATTCGTGCGCGACGAGATCGCCCGTGGCCGCGCGATTCTGCCCAACAACATCAACCATCCCGAAAGCGAGCCGATGATCATCGGCCGCAACTTCCTGACCAAGATCAACGCCAACATCGGCAACAGTGCGGTGTCGTCGGGCATCGCCGAGGAAGTGGAGAAGCTGGTCTGGTCGATCCGCTGGGGCGGCGACACCGTCATGGACCTGTCGACCGGCAAGCACATCCACGAAACGCGCGAGTGGATCATCCGCAACTCGCCGGTGCCGATCGGCACGGTGCCGATCTACCAGGCGCTGGAGAAGGTGGACGGCCGCGCCGAGGAACTCACCTGGGAGATCTTCCGTGACACGCTGATCGAGCAGGCGGAGCAGGGCGTCGACTACTTCACCATCCACGCCGGTGTGCTGCTGCGCTACGTGCCGCTGACCGCGAAGCGCGTGACCGGCATCGTCTCGCGCGGCGGCTCGATCATGGCCAAGTGGTGCCTCGCGCATCATCGCGAGAGCTTCCTCTACGAACACTTCGAGGACATCTGCGAAATCATGAAGGCCTATGACGTGGCCTTCTCGCTCGGCGACGGCCTGCGCCCCGGCTGTATCGCCGATGCCAACGACGCCGCGCAGTTCGGCGAGCTGGAAACGCTGGGCGAGCTCACGAAGATCGCGTGGAAGCACGACATCCAGACCATGATCGAGGGGCCCGGCCACGTGCCGATGCAGCTGATCAAGGAAAACATGGACAAGCAGCTGCGCGAGTGCGGCGAGGCGCCGTTCTACACGCTGGGGCCGCTGACCACCGACATCGCGCCGGGCTACGACCACATCACCAGTGCGATCGGCGCGGCGATGATCGGCTGGTTCGGCACTGCGATGCTCTGCTACGTGACGCCGAAGGAGCATCTCGGCCTGCCGAACCGCGAGGACGTGCGCGACGGGATCATGGCCTACAAGATTGCCGCACACGCGTCCGATCTCGCCAAGGGCCATCCCGGCGCGCAGGTGCGCGACAACGCGCTCAGCAAGGCACGCTTCGAATTCCGCTGGCAGGACCAGTTCCATCTCGGCCTCGATCCGGAAAAGGCCGAGGCCTTCCACGACGAGACCCTGCCCAAGGATGCGCACAAGGCCGCGCATTTCTGTTCGATGTGCGGCCCGCACTTCTGTTCGATGAAGATCACCCAGGACGTGCGCGAGTACGCAGCCGAGCACGGCGTCGGGGCCGAGGATGCGCTGGCCGCGGGCATGGCGGAGAAGTCGGCGGAGTTCCGCGCGCAGGGCGCCGAGGTCTATCGCCCGGGCTGAAACGTATGGCGGCCGGATGAATCGCTCATCCGGCCGTCGCATCTGCGCGACGCCGCACCGCGTATGTTCAGTTAGGGTATCGGGACAGCGCGTCACGATCCGTCGCAGAACAGGGAGATCCGATATGAAGACTTCGACGTCCCGCGTCGCCGCCTGGCTCGTGGCGCTGTGCGCCATCGCGCTGCTCGCCGGTTGTGCCACCGGCCCTCGCATCACCACCGAGGCCGATCCGCGCGCGGACTTCTCGGCGTACCGCACCTGGTCCTTCTACACGCCGCTGGCGATCGAGAAGGAAGGCTACGAGACCCAGACCAGCGAGATCACCAAGGCCGCCGTGCGCGCCGAAATGGAGCGTCGTGGCTATCGCTACAGCGAAGCCAATCCGGACCTGTGGGTGAACATCAACGCCTACATGGAACGCCGCACTGACGTCAGCAGCGTGCCGACCGTCGACTACGCGTACTACTACAGCTATCGCCATCGCGGTTATTTCGCGGTGCCGTACTGGAACGAACGCACCAGCGTGTACCGCTACACCGAGGGCACGATGAACGTGGATCTGGTGGATGCGCGCGAGAAGCGCCTGGTGTGGGAAGGCATCGCGGTGGGCCGCGTCGCCAACCTCAAGCCAGAGCAGCGTGCGCAGCGGATCAATTCCACGATCGCCGAGATCTTCGCCAACTATCCGCACCAGGCCGGCGCACGCGCGCAGACGATGTAAGCGTCAGACGCTTCAGCCGGGAAGACGAAAAAGCGGGCCACGTGGCCCGCTTTTTTCATGTGCCGAGGTGGCAGATCAATCCGCTTCGGTGCGATCCGCGCCCAGCTCCTGCGCAAGACGCTGCAGCCAGCCACGCCAGGTGGCGCCGTCGCGTGTCGGGTCGTACTCGCTGCCCAGTGCGGCAATCCGGTGGCCCAATGCGTCCTCGTCGAGTCCTTCGCCCAGCAGCGCCTCGGCCTCGGTGCGTGCGCGCGACACCTGCTCCGATGCCTCGCTGTCGCGGTAGTAGGCGACCACATCGTCCGGCGTGCCGTGTTCCACGGCCCAGTCCTGGTGGAAATAGGCGGCAAAGAAATTTTCCAGCGTCGGATAGGCGGGCATCGGTGCGGGAACTCGTCAGGGCTTGTTCGGATAGCCGGTCACGATTCTATAGCCGATGTCGAGCTGGTTCGAACGTTCCAGCACCAGGCGTACCGAGAACACGTCCACCGCGCTGGTGTCGCCGCGACTGACCGAGATGCCGGTGCTGGCGTCGAAGGTGGTGTCGATCACGAGGCGGTTGCCGCCACTGCCATCGGCCCAGGCGTCGACGCGTGCCTGGTGGTCGGCGATCGTTGCGGAGACGAAATGCTCGGCCTCGGGCAGGTCGCGGAAACTCGACGCGGCGCTGATGTTCTCGCGGCTCACCCGGTCGAGCAGCCATTGCTCGCTCTTGCCGACATGACGCTCGATCAAATGTCCGCCTACGTCCTCGTGGGCTTCGAGTCCCCCGCCGGGCACTTGGGCGCTGCCGTCCGGACCATCGGGCGCGTCGATGCCGGCAAGCCAGGTATCGATCCGGCCGACGGTCGCCTCCAGCGCGTCCCGTTCGACACGCGACAGCGATTGCGGCGGCAGGGCTGACAACGCATCCCGGATATCGCCCAGCAACGGGGCGAGCTCTCCGGCGAACACGGGACTGCGCTCGGCCAGGATGAGGGCGTCGTCGGTTTCGGCGAGGAAGCCGCTCAACTCGCCTGCCTGCACGCGGGCGGCGATGTGGCTGTCGAGAACCTCTCGGGACAGCGCCTGCGCGCCTTCGGGTCGAAGGCCCGCGTCTGCCGACGCGGGCCAGTCGGTAAGTGCTGCGGTGAAGGGGGTCGAGGTGACGTCCATTGGGACCGGTGTCCTGTCATGGGATGACGGGACACTAGAGCCTGGCGGCGCGTTGGGCAGCCTCGGGCTGACCCGAGGTAGACGGTCCGACCCCCATGACGAGGGGCACGCGCCATGTGCGGAATCTGGCCTCATCCTGCACTTCATTCAGCCTGCCTTGGCTAACCTCTTGCCCCCGCTTGGTGGTGTTCCGATGCCAGAACCGATGTCTTCCGACGCGCTGGCGCCCGCGCGTCTTCGCCTGGGCGACGGCATCGTCGATCTCGCCACGCGCGAGATCCTGATGCCCGGTGCACGCGGCGCGCGCCGCGTCACGCCCAAGGCGCTCGGCGTGCTGCGGATGCTGGCGCGCGCGCAAGGTGCCGTCGTCGGACGTCACGACCTGCTGGCAGAGGTGTGGCCCGATACGTTGCCGACGGATGATGTCCTGACGCAGGCGATCACTCAGCTGCGCAAGGCATTTGGCGCGGGATCGGCCGGCGCCGATGCGGGCAAGCGCTACATCGAAACGATCGCCAAGGGCGGTTACCGGCTTACGGTGCCGGTCGAAACGCTGCCGCCGGATCCCTCGCAGAGCGTGCCGCCTGACGGCGCATGGGTGACCGACCCGGCATTCGTGGCGGTGCCTGCGCCGGCGCGGTTCGAGGCCCAGGTCCCGCATCGCAGCATCGCATTGCATCGAGGCGTCTGGCTGCTTGCGACTGCAGTGCTGGCGCTGGTTGCGGTCGTCGTCGGCGGACTCTGGGCGACGCTCGAGTCGACGCACCTGTCGAGCAATGCCGTGGCGGAGGCACCCGGGCCGACGCCGGTCAATCGCCCGTATCGCCTCATCAGCAGCGCGGTCGGTTTCGCGCTGTCTCCGTCGCTGTCCCCGGATGCCTCGATGGTCGCCTATGCCGCCTCGGATGAGACCGGTGCGACACATCAATCGGCGATTCTGGTGCAGACGACTTCGAGCGCGGTGCCCCGCGCGCTGTCCCGTCCACCGCCAGGTGCGCGCGACGATCTTCCGGCCTGGTCGCCCGATGGTCGCGAGATCGCGTTCGCGCGCTGGGAAGTCGACGGCGCCTGTCGCGTGCTGCTGGTCGCCGCGACCGGGGTGGGCGACGAGCGCGAGATCGCGCGCTGCGACGGCAGCGACCTGCTGAGCTTCGACTGGCTGCCCGATGGCAGCGGCCTGCTGTTCGGCACCATGACCGGTGTCGAAGAGGACGCGCGTCTGCGGATCCTGGACCCTGTCGGTGGGCATTGGCGCGATATCGACTATGCCGGCGCGCCGGGGGATATCGACTTCTCGCCACAGGTGTCTCCGGACGGACGCTGGATCGGCTTCATCCGCAATCCACAGATGGGCGATCTGTGGCGCGTGCCCGTGGCCGGCGGCACACCGCAACAGGTGACCCGGCTGGGCGCCGAACTCCGCGGATGGGCCTGGGCCCCCGACGGCCAGGCGATGATCTTCGGCCTGCGCGTGGACAGCGAGTCGCGCCTGTATCGCGCCGATATCGACAGCGGCGCCGTGGTCGATCTGGGGATCGAGGATGCGCAGATGCCGTCGATTGCCGCGTCCACCGGCATGATGGCATTCGTGCATCGGCGTCCGCAGTTCGGGCTCTTCCAGGTGGATACGACAAGCGGTGAATGGCGTCGCCTGTTCTCATCTTCCGGCCGCGACACGCAGCCGACCCTCTCGCCCGATGGCGGGCAGATGGTGTTCGCCTCGGACCGGGCCGGCCGTTTCGAGTTGTGGTGGGCGCGACTCGACTCCGATGCATCGCTGCGTCCGATCGAAGGGGTGCGGCCCGACACCCGGCAAGCACCTGCGTGGTCGGCCGATGGCCGTCATCTGCTGATCACCGCGCTCGACGATGGCAACGCGCCCATGATCCTCGAAGTGGAGCCGGTCAGCGGTCGGATCTCGCGACTGGCGGTGCCTGGCGCCAGGCCCGCGCAGGCGGTGTATGGACCCGACGGCGTCCTGTTCATCCTCGAAGAGGATCGCAAGGGCGGGACATCGCTGGTCGCCTATGAGCGTGCGACGTGGCAACCCAGGGGCCGCCTTGATGGCGTGTCGCAGGTCCGCTTCGATGCCGCGCGCAACCGGGTGCTCTATACCCGGCTCGACGCGAGCGGGCTCTGGGAAGTCCCGCCATCGCTGGAAGCCGACGGAATCGTGCGCCTGAGCACGGCTGTGCCTTCAAGGTGGCGCTATCGCAACTGGGCGCTGGCCGCGGACGGGCGTGTCGCCTATCTCGACGCAAGCCCCGCCTGCTGGTCGCGGCTGTCGCACTACCGCATCGAAGCGGGCGTGCTGAATGCGGACACAGAGGAGTGCATCGATCCCACGTTGCGGAGTGCAACGAACGGCTTCTCACTCGACGCCCGTTCCTCTTACGTCTCGCTTGCGGGCGACGATGGCAGCGGTATCGGATTCATGCCGCTTCCGAGCGCGCGTCAGGCGCAGGGCGGATTCTTCAAGTGGCTGATATCCATGGGAAACAAGCTCTCGTAATTTCTTCGGAAACCGGTTCGCAACGATTTCGGCAAACTCTACGGGCCCCTTCGGGCAATGCCCGGGCGAACTCGGCACAAGGGTCACCTTCAAAAAGGTGAGCAGGGTGTCGGAATGTCGAACTGTCTTTGGGCCGCACGTGGTCAGATGCTGGCGTTCGAAAGCCTCGAACAGGCTGCGCAGTGCATCGGCACGTCGCGACTGGGCGGCGTGCAGGTGTCGGCGCCCGTGTTCAACCTGTGGATCCAGGTCCGGGGCGATGGCTGGATCGAGTCGCGCGAGGGCCGGTTCCGGATGCGCCGCGGCGATTGGATGGCGTTCGAGAAGGAATCCGCGCCCCTGGTCCAGAGCGGTCCGCAGGGCCTGTGCATCGGGCTTGCCGTCGACGCCGCTGCGCTCGACGCACTCCAGTCGTTGAACGACGGGAGCCTGTACGCGGGTCGCGGACGCCTGCCTGGCCGGGACATCCGCGTGCTGTTCCGGCTCTGGCGCGAAGCTGCGCGTGCAGGCGGCGATGCGTTGTCGGTGCGCCCTCTGCTGCTCCAGCTTGCGCATGTCCAGCGCGACCTCGCCGCCCGCGTACGACGCTGTCCCGGTCGCTCCCGCAGCCGCAAGCGCCAGGTGTTCGGTCGCATGCAGCGGGCGCGCCTCTATCTGGAGGGCAACGCCGATCGCGTGGTCAGGATCAGCGAGCTGGCCGATCTCACCAGCTTCTCCAGCTGGTACTTCTCCAAGGCATTCCACGCGCTGTACGACGAAAGCCCGCAGTCGCTGTCGGTCCGGCTGCGTCTGGAGCGTGCGGCCATGTTGCTGCAGAGTACGTCGATGATGGTGGGTGAGGTGGCCGCCGCAAGCGGCTTCGACAACTGCTGCAGCTTCGCGCGTGCGTTCAAGAACCATCATGGTGTGCCCGCCAGTCGCTACCGCAGCAACCTGCGCCGCGTTGCCGCCGCGAAGGCCAACGAGACCCAAGCATCGGCTTAACACACGGATGTGACCCGCATCGCGGCGCCGAACGGCGCGGTGCGGAAACGCCAGATTCGGCAAAACCAGTGAGTGGCAGCAGCAAGGCGGGCGAGGTGGTTCCAGACGTAACGTGCGAATGGCGTCTTAACGCCTCAGTAACGCACACCCTCTGGAGAGAGCACTTTGAAGAACCATCGCACCTCCGCATTGCGGAAGGGCCTGCTGCCGGCCGCGATCCTCGCCGCCGTTGCGCCGACGATCGCGTTCGCGCAGGAACAGTCCGCCAGCGGCACCACCGAACTCGACCGCATCCAGGTCACCGGCTCGCGCATCCGCTCGGTTGAAACCGAGACGGCGCAGCCTGTTTTCGTCATGAACCGCGCGCAGATCGAAGAGCAGGGGTTCCAGTCCGTCGCCGACATCCTGCAGAACATCTCTGCGGCCGGCAGCCCGTCCTTCAGCCGCTCGTCCGTGCTCGCTTCCAACGAGAGCGCCGGCGGTTCCTACATCGACCTGCGCAACCTTGGCCCGAGCCGCACGCTGATCCTGCTCGACGGCAAGCGTCTGGGCATGAACGCCGAAGGCCTGCAGGATGTCGCATCGATCCCGTCCTCGATCGTCGAGCGTCTGGAAGTCCTGAAGGACGGCGCGTCGACCATCTACGGCTCGGACGCGATCGCGGGCGTGGTCAACATCATCACGCGCAAGAACTTCGACGGTGCCGAAGCCAACGGCTACTTCGGTCAGAACACGCAGGGTGACGGTGCCGTCAAGACCGGCGACTTCACCATTGGCTCGACCGGCGAACGCAGCTCGCTGCTCTTCAGCGTGCAGTACTCGAAGGAAGATCCGGTCTGGGCCAAGGATCGTCCGTACAGCCGTTTCGGCAACGGCCCGTATCACCCGAATTCAGGCCGCAGTGTCGTCAGCCAGTACGGCACGATCTCCAACGGCCCTGAATACATCATCGGCTACGATGACGACGGTAAGGCGATCACCGATAGCCTCTGGACGCTCGATCGTGGCGGCAGCTCGCGCGACTTTGGCAACTTCCACCAGACCGATGACAACGACACGGCGAACTCCAACGAGCAGATGATGCTCAAGAGCGGCATGGAGCGTAAGTCGGCTTATATGCAGGGTCGGTTCGATTTCACCGACAACGTCTCGTTCGTGGCTGATGCGCTGTACAACAGCCGTGAAACGGAAGTCCAAGTTGCCGGCTATCCCTACCAGAGCCTGACGGGCAACTGGAATACCCCGCTCAGCATCGACAGCTATTACAACCCTCTGGGCAACCAGAGCGAGTATGGGACTCCGCAGGATACCCACTTCTTCCGTCGTGGCTGGGAAGTGCCGCGCGTCACCACCAACACGCTGACGACCTATCGCTTCTCGGCGGCGTTCGAAGGCGCATTCGAGGTTGGCGAGCGCTTCTTCGACTGGAACGTCGGCTACCTCTACAACAAGAACGAAGGCTCGAAGGTCGGCTACGGCGATTTCAACCTCATCAACACCGCTCGCGCACTGGGCCCCTCGTTCCTCAACGCGGATGGCGTTGTGCAGTGCGGTACGGCTGCCAACCCCATTGCTCTGGGCACCAGCCCGGGTCAGTGCACACCGTGGAATCCGCTGGCCAACTTGGGTGATGCCGGTCCGAACACCCTGTCCGACGCTGATGTGCAGAACTATCTGTTCGCGCGGAACCAGTCGTTGTCGGAATCGGAAACGCAGGTCTTCTCCGCCGACATTTCCGGTTCGATCGTCGAGCTGCCGGCAGGCACCCTGGGCTTCGCTGCAGGCCTGGAGCATCGCAAGGAGTCGGCGCTGTACTCGCCCGACGCGATGATGCAGAACGGCACCACGACCTCGAACGCCGCCGGTCTGACCCAGGGCCAGTACAGCCTGGACGAGGCCTACGTCGAGTTCAACGTGCCGCTGTTGCGTGATCTACCCGGTGCCCAGGAACTGGCGATCAACGTTGCAGGTCGTTATTCGGACTACGACACTTTCGGCGACACGACCAACCTCAAGGGTGGCTTCACCTGGAAGCCGATCGACCAGTTGCTGGTTCGTGGTAACTATGGTGAAGGCTTCCGCGCACCGGTGATTGGTGATCTGTACGGTGGTCTTGCTGGCACCTTTACCTACTACACCGACCCGTGCGACACACTGTTCGGCAATCGCGTCAGCAATGCTGCCACCGCCGCGCGCTGCGACGCCGGTGTGGCGAACGCGGCGAACTATCGCCAGATTCGCCAAGGCGGCGGACTCGCGCCCACCCCGAACTCTCAGTCCAATGCGATGTTCATGACGGGCGCGAATCCCAATCTGGTGCCCGAAACCACGGTCACCAAGACGCTGGGTATGGTCTGGAGCCCGCAGTTTGTGGACGGCCTGGACATCTCTCTCGACTGGTGGAATATCCGCATCGAGAACGCAATCCGGGCCGACGCGCTCACGCTGATCCTCGACGACTGCTACCAGCGCGGCATCGAGTCGCGTTGTGACTTCTTCACCCGCGATGCGAGCACTGGTGAAATCGTCGACGCACAGTGGGGCATGCTCAACTCAGGTTGGCTGGAGACCGAGGGTTACGACCTGGCCGTCAACTACCGTCTGCGCGAAACCGCCTACGGCGATTTCGGCGTGAACTGGCAGACCACCTACACCTCGTTCCTCAACGAGCAGGTGGACGACACCGGCACCAATCCGACCCAGGTCTACGCGGGCTTCGGCGGCAACTTCCGCATCCGTTCGAACCTGCAGCTGACGTGGGACTACGGTGACTTCGGCGCGACCTGGGGCATGCGCTACTTCTCCAGCATCAAGGAGAACTGCGCGTACGACCAGACCGGTGGTCCGGAGTGCAACCTGCCCAACCACATCGCGCCCGATACCGGTGCGCAGCCGCTCAACCAGACGGGCTCGAACACGTTCAACGACGTGCAGGTCCGCTGGCGCGCGCCGTGGAACGCGACGGTCGCGGTCGGTGCGAACAACGTGTTCGACCGTCAGGGCCAGGTGCTGTACTCGCAGCCGAACAGCCAGTACGGCTACTACGGCGGCTTCGACATCGGCCGCATGGTCTACATGAAGTACCAGCAGCGCTTCTGATCCATCGAAGCGATGTGTGATCCGCTACGGCCCCGAAAGGGGCCGTAGTTGTTTGCGGGGCTGGAAGGCGTCATCTCCACAGCCGCATGCATCGCCGGGCACGGCGAACCAGCAAAGAGAAAGGCCGCCCGAGGGCGGCCTTTCTGCGTCGCGGCTTGTCGCGCGGCATCGCCGCGCGAATCCATCAACCGCCGGTCTTGTACCGCTCCATCGACTCCACCAGCACCGCCTTTGCGGCGGCCGCATTTTCCCAGCCGTCGATCTTGACCCACTTGCCCTTCTCGAGATCCTTGTAGTGCTCGAAGAAGTGGCCGATGCGCTCGAGCCAGTGTGCCGAGACCTGCTCGATGTCGCTGATGTGCGCGTAACCGCCGAAGACTTTCTCCACCGGCACGGCGAGGATCTTCTCGTCGCTGCCGGCCTCGTCGGTCATCCTCAGCACGCCGACCGGACGGCAGCGGATCACCGAGCCGGGAATCAGTGGCAGTGGCAGCACGACCAGCACGTCGGCCGGGTCGCCGTCGCCGCAGACCGTGTTGGGCACATAGCCGTAATTGCACGGGTAGCGCATCGGCGTGGACAGGATGCGGTCGACGAAGATCGCGCCGCTTTCCTTGTCCACCTCGTACTTGACGGGCTCGGCGTCCTTGGGGATCTCGATGATGACGTTGATTTCGTCCGGCGGATTCTTGCCGGTGGGGACGGAGTCCAGGCCCATTGCGATGCGCTTCCATTGGTCGATGAGAGCGCCCATTTTACGGCCAACGATGTTGCGGCGCAGCGCCGGTCGCCGTAGATGGTTTCCGATGCAACGTCAGGTGCGCTGACGGACCAAGGGTACGCCCCAGTATGGTCCGGCCATACCGGGGCGTACATATGGAGTCCGACTTTCGCTGACCCAGGCCGTCCCGATGACCACGCTCGACTCGCTGTCCCCGACCGCCACTGCCGCGCAAGGCTATTGGCAGAATCCGCTGGCACCGAACGATCCGCACACCCATGACGGTCCGTCCGCCGGCGGCGTCGACGACCATGCCGGCATCGAGGGTCTGGGCGACGGTCCCGAGGTCTCGACGCTCGATGCGCCCGACCGCACGCCCGATGGCGCGATCGGCATCGATGGCGGCAGCAACAACACCACGGGTCGCACGACCGGCAGCACGCCGGACGGCAAGCCGATCGCAATCGATCCGCTGCACAGCGACGGCCAGGTCGAAGTGACCCGCGAGCGCACCCAGGCGCAGGGCTACATCAGCCGCGACCAGGTCGTGTTCACCACCGGCACCGGCGACGACAGCGTCGGTGTGACCCAGCGCGACGACGGCACGCTGGACGTCTCCGTCAACGGCGAGAGTTACGAGGTGCGCCTGGCCGAGGGCCAGGAACTCACCCTGCGCACCGGCGCGGGCAACGACACCATCCAGGTTGCGCCGAACGTCAAGGTCAATGTCATCGTCGATGCCGGTGATGGCAACAACGACATCAATGTCGAAGGCGATGGCGACAACCGCATCACCAGCGGCGACGGCGACGACACCATCCGCGCCACCGGCGCCGGCCGCAACGACATCCATACCACTGGCGGCACCAACGAGATCTTCGGCGGCAGCGGCGTCAACGTGATCTACGGCGGTGACGGCAGCGACACCATCCATGCCGGCAGCGGCACCAACTACATCGAAGGCGGTCGTGGTGACGACGTCATCCATGGCGGTGGCGAGTTCGACATCATTTCCGCCGGTGGCGGCGATGATGTGGTCAACGTCGGCGAGGGCCGATCGACTGTCTACGCGGGCGCAGGCAGCGACACGATCGAAGGCGCGAACGCGCAGACCACCATCTACTCCGAGGTCAGCGACATCGTCAACGCGGCGACGGGGGCAACGCCGACAGTCGTCAACGTCGAGATCGACAACACCGTCGGCGACCGCGGCGTGCGCGTGCAGGGCTCCGATGCCTTCGTGCAGCGCATGCAGTCCGAACTGGACTTCCTGCGCGCCTCGCCGAACGGCCAGCAGATGATGGCCGAGTTCGACAAGGCGGCCGAGGCGAAGGGCAACACCGTGACCATCCAGGAACTGTCGAACGAGGACAACGGTTACGCCCAGACCTTCAGCAATGACGCCGACATCGTCAACGGTCGTCCGGGAGCCGGCGGCGACGTGACGATCAGCTACAACCCGTCCTTCCACATGGACGCCTTCCCGGCGCCGTCGGTGGTGCTGTTCCATGAGATGTCGCATGCCTACAACGGCGTCAACGGCACGTTCCTGCAGGGCACCTATCGGGGTGAAGGCCCCGACAGCGGGCGGGTGCCCAATGCCGAGCGACAGGCCGTGGGACTGGAGACCAGCGCGACGCCCTACGATTTCGACGGCAGCGGTGCAATCACCCACAACCCGATCCACCTGACCGAGAACGGCATCCGTCGCGAGCTGGGCCTGCCGGATCGTCCGAGCTACGCGCTCTGATCGGCGGTCATGACGCGGGGCGGTGCATGCGTGCACCGCCTCTTTCTATTGAGATGCCTGCATCGGGCGTCCTGACACGCCTTCCGGGTCGCCGAGCCGATGAATGACCATCCGCGCGCTGTCGTCAGCGCGCCATCCTCACACCTGCGGGACCAGGCTGTGTTCCGGAGTGCCGTCGCCGCTGCATGCGTCGCATGCGGACTGCTGCCGGCACCGGCGGTGTCCGGCGAGTCCCCACGTTACGTTTCGAGGTCCGCAATGCCCCCCAGCGATTCCGCACGCGCGCACGTCGATGCCGAAGGTGTCGTACTGGAGGCGGTGTTCGCCCGAGAAGGCGAGGGCGTGCGTGTGGACTACCGAATCCGCAATACCGGCACGGCACCGCTGGTCGTATTCGACCGGGGTGATCGGCATGCGGTCCTGACGCGGCGCCAGGCATCCGGCGACGTCGGGGCGCCGTCACTGCGCGAATATGCCGGCACCCGTGCCACGCTCTCGCATGTGGCACGTGCGCTGCCGACGCCTGCGCCGACCGTGCCGCCGACACCGCTCGCGCGTCGCGTCGAGCCGGGCGCGAGCGTCGATGCCACTTTCACCTTTTCCAACTGGCTCGCTTCGACGCCCGCGCAGGTGCAGTGGTGTGTCGGCATCGGCGTGGCAGATGACGCGCGTCTGTTCTCGTCCGACGACAGCGGCGACGTGCAGGTCTGGCAGGCTGATTTCGGCTATGCCGACGATCAGCGGGTGCTGTGTACGCCATGGTTCGATATGACGGGCGGGACGTTCGAGAAGTAGGTGCGCGATGCGCAGTGGTGCCGCTGTGGCTTCTGCGACACGCGTCACTGATACACATCGCTGTCGAGCGACGACGCTGCGTGCTTGATCAGGCTTCGTAGGATCGGTAGAGCGCAGCGAACCCCGACAACGCGTAGACCTGTCGACGCTAGGCTTTCTTTTGAACTTCGCGTGCTTGTATGGATACGCGCTTGGGGCGGACCCTCACCCCAACCCCTCTCCCAGAGGGAGAGGGGCTAATGCATTGCGCCATTCCGATTCCGGTTAGAGCAGCGGCACCAGAAGCAGCGCGACGATATTGATGATCTTGATCAGGGGATTGATGGCCGGGCCCGCGGTGTCCTTGTAGGGATCGCCCACGGTGTCGCCGGTCACGGCGGCCTTGTGCGCCTCGCTGCCCTTGCCGCCGTGGTGGCCGTCCTCGATGTATTTCTTCGCGTTGTCCCAGGCGCCGCCGCCGGTGGTCATCGAAATCGCGACGAACAGGCCGGTGACGATGGTGCCGATCAGCAGGCCGCCGAGGGAGCGGATGCCGGCACCCGGTCCCATCAGCGCGTTCATGCCGAGTGCGACCACCACCGGCACCAGCACCGGCAGCAGTGACGGCACGATCATCTCCTTGATCGCGGATTTCGTCAGCATGTCGACTGCGCGCGAGTAGTCGGGTTTCGCCGTGCCGGCCATGATCCCGGGGATCTCGCGGAATTGCCGACGCACTTCCTCGACCACCGCACCTGCCGCACGACCCACCGCTTCCATCGCCATCGCACCGAACAGGTAGGGAATCAGTCCGCCGATGAACAGGCCGATGATCACCGCCGGATCGGCGAGGTCGAAGCGGAATTCGGTGCCCGGATACTTCGCTTCAAGGTTGTGGGTGAAGTCGGCAAACAGCACCAGCGCCGCAAGCGCCGCCGAGCCGATCGCATAGCCCTTGGTCACTGCCTTGGTGGTGTTGCCGACCGCGTCCAGCGGGTCGGTGACGTCACGGACTTCCGACGGCAGCTCTGCCATTTCGGCGATGCCGCCGGCGTTGTCGGTGATCGGCCCGTAGGCGTCGAGCGCGACGATCATGCCGGCCATCGACAGCATCGCCGTCGCCGCGATCGCGATGCCGTACAGGCCCGCGAACGAGAAGCACGCCCAGATCGCGAAGCACACCGCGATCACCGGCATCGCAGTCGACTTCATCGACACGCCGAGGCCGGCAATGATGTTGGTGCCGTGGCCGGTCGTCGACGCCTGCGCGATGTGCTGCACCGGCGCGTACTGGGTGCCGGTGTAGTACTCGGTGATCCAGACGATCGCGCCGGTCAGCACCAGCCCGATCAGCGCGCACCAGTAGAGATTCGTCGCGCCGTGCGCATTGTCGGCCATCAGCTGCATCGTGATCGGCCAGAACAGCGCGGCGGCGATGACGCCCGAGACGATCACGCCCTTGTACAGCGCGCCCATGATCGAGCCGCCCGCCTTCACCTTGACGAAGAACGTGCCGACGATCGACGCCAGGATCGACGCGCCGCCGAGCACCAGCGGGTACAGCACGCCGTTCGCGCCGACGGTCGGCGCCATCAGGAAGCCGAGCAGCATCGTGGCGATCACGGTGACCGCGTAGGTTTCGAACAGATCGGCCGCCATGCCCGCGCAGTCGCCGACGTTGTCACCCACGTTGTCGGCGATCACCGCCGGATTGCGCGGGTCGTCCTCGGGAATGCCGGCTTCGACCTTGCCCACCAGATCCGCGCCGACGTCGGCGCCCTTGGTGAAGATGCCGCCGCCCAGACGCGCGAAGATCGAAATCAGCGAACTGCCGAACGCCAGGCCCACCAGTGCGTGCAGCGCGGCTTCGTTTGCGATGCCGAAATGCGGCAGCAGCATCCAGTACCCGGCCACGCCGAGCAGACCGAGACCGACCACCAGCATGCCGGTGATCGCGCCGCCACGGAATGCGACGTCCATCGCCGGCCCGATGCCGCGGCGCGCGGCTTCGGCGGTGCGCACGTTGGCCTTTACCGACACATTCATGCCGATGTAACCCGCCGCGCCCGACAGCACTGCGCCGAGCAGGAAGCCGATACCTGTGGCCCAACCGAGGAACACGCCGATCAACACGAACAGCACGGCGCCGACGATCGAGATCGTCAGGTATTGCCGATTGAGATACGCGCGTGCGCCTTCCTGGATCGCGCCTGCGATTTCCTGCATCCGTGCGTTGCCGGCAGGTTGCCGGTTGATCCAGCCGGCAGAGACCACGCCGTAGAGAATCGCGATGGCGGCACAGCCCAGTGCCAGCCATAAACCGTGTTGCTCGAGCATGGAAACCCCTCCCAGAGTCGGTATGCCAAGACGGACAGCGGTGATGCGGTGATGCGCGTCGACTATCGCACAGGCCGTGGAGGGCAGCATGTTGCAGACGCGCACGCTGTACGCGGCCGTGGGGGACCGGCTTACACTGCGCGCGTCCACGACCGGGGAGCGTTGCGATGCGGCGGATGGTCCGGGTGTGCGGTGTTCTGCTCGCGGGACTGGCCGCGTCTGCGGCCGCCGCCGAGCGTTGCGAACGCAGCGTGCTCGCATCGCATCCGCCAGCGGTGAACTTCCGGGTCGACAACGACCTGTTCGGCGGCAAGCGCCAGGACCAGGGTTACACCAATGGCGCGGCGCTGGGTTTCGTCTCGCCCAATCTCGTCGACTTCACCGGCGACCCCTGTTTGCCGCGCCTTGCGCGCTGGGTCAACCGTCACATCGAACGTCTGCAGCCCGGCGGATTCGATCAGCAGAACATGGTGTTCGCGGTCGGGCAGGGCCTGTACACGCCATCCGACCCCAGCCGCAGCGACCTGGTTCTCGATGACCGCCCCATGCCGCGGTGCTGCTGGCGAGCTTCGGCTACAACGCACGCAATGACGCGCACCTGCGCACCACCCAACTGCAGGTCGGTGTCGTCGGTCCGGCTGCGCTCGGTGAGCAGGTGCAGAACGCGGTGCACAAGATCATCGACAGCACACAGTTCCAGGGCTGGGACCACCAGCTCCGCAACGAGCCGGTGTTCGCGCTGGTGCACGAGCGCATGCGCCGCTGGCCCGGCGTCGCCAGCTTCGACAGCGACGGCTGGGGCATGGATGCGATCACCCACTGGGGGGGCGCGGTCGGCAATCTCGCCACGCACGGCACTGTGGGCGCGGAAGTGCGCGTGGGCTATCGCGTGCCCGACGATTTCGGCACCTCCCCGGTGCGGCCGGCGGGCGAGAACACCGCGCCGACCCGAGGCGGCGTCCGCCATGCGGGCTGGGCCATGCACGTGTTCGCATCGCTCGAAGGCCGGCTGGTGCTGCGCGACATCACATTGGACGGCAATACCTTCCGTGGAAGCCACAGCGTCGACAAGCGGATGCTGGTCGGCGACGCCGGCTACGGTTTCGCGGTGACGCGTGGTCGCTGGAAATTCGCACTCGCGCGCTACCACCGCAGTCGCGAGTTCGATGGCCAGGCCGAACTGCCGGTGTTCGGGAGCTTCACCATCAGCCGCAGTCTCTGAGCGCACCGGTCCGCAGCGTCACATCGCATGCGTCGTCAGCCGGTCATCGTCAGCGCCAGCGTGCCGTCGGCGTCCGTCCGCATGCGCACCGGCGCACCGAAGGCCTGCGACAGCAGCGCGTCGGTGAGCACGGCATCGCGGGGGCCGTCGGCGAGGATGCGACCATCGCGCAGCAGCACCACGTGTCCGATTTCCGGGATCAGCTCCTCCAGGTGATGGGTCACCAGCACTACCGTGGTGCCGGCGCGCGCGATCGCGCCGATCTGCGCCATCAGTCGCGCGCGGGCGACGACGTCGAGGCCGGTCGAGGGCTCGTCGAGCAGCAGCGCGTCGGGCGCGTGGAACAGGGCACGCGCCAGCAGTACGCGCCGGCCCTCACCGGCTGATAGCGTCGCGTAGCGACGGTCCGCCAGATGTGCGGCCTGCATGCGTTGCAGGGCCTCGATGGCACGGGTGCGGTGCGCGGGATCGCCGGCGGCGGTATCGGCGAGGGCGCCGAGCGTGGCACCGGCGACCAAGGCCGTTGCGGTCAGGTCCGGCAAAGCGTGCAGATCCTCGTGCAGGCGCTGGCTCACGATGCCGAGGCGGCCTCGCAGGGCGCGCACGTTCCAGCGGTGTTCGCCCAGCACGCGGACCGGCGCGCGACCGTCGTCGTGTGCCAGCGGATGCAGCTCGCGGGTCAGTAGTTGCATCAGCGTGGACTTGCCGCTGCCGTTAGCGCCGAGGATGACGGTGTGCCGACCCAGCGGAACCGTCAGATCCAGCGCATCCAGGGCGACATGGGCGCCGCGGCGCACCGTGGCGCGATCCAGTTCCAGCAGGGGCGCGGAGCTTCGATTCATGCCGATGCGCGCCGCGCCGTCGCATGAATGCGACGCATGTGGCGAGTCTGAATCGCGCGGTCGTCCATACGTGGTCGGAGGGATGGAAAGGGGGCGGGGATGTCGCCATGATGCATGGATTCACGTCTTCTCGATGCGCTCATGACCTCTACGATTCTCGAGTTCCTGTCCGGTGGCCTGCTGCAGTTCGGCTGGGGGGCGATGCTCGTCTACCTGTTGGTGGTCACGCAGCTGACGATCTTCGCCGTCACGCTGTATCTGCATCGCAGCCAGGCGCATCGCGGCGTCGATTTCCACCCGGTGATCGCGCATTTCTTCCGCTACTGGACGTGGCTCACCACGTCGATGATCACGCGCGAGTGGGTGGCGATCCATCGCAAGCACCACGCGAAATGCGAGACCGAAGACGACCCGCACAGCCCGCGCTTCAAGGGCATCAGGACCGTGTTCTGGCAGGGCGTGGAGCTGTACCGCGAAGCACGTGCGCAGCGCGCCGACATCGAGCAGTACGGCAAGGGCGCGCCCACCGACTGGATCGAGCGCAAGCTCTACACGCCGCACGCCAATCTCGGCCCGACCTTTCTGCTGCTGCTGAGCTTCGTGCTGTTCGGCTTCAAGGGCGTCGCGGTATGGGCGATCCAGATGGCGTGGATTCCGTTCTGGGCGGCGGGCGTGGTCAACGGTCTCGGTCACTGGTGGGGTTACCGCAACTTCGAGACCACCGACACCGCGACCAATCTGACGCCGTGGGGCGTGTGGATCGGTGGCGAGGAACTGCACAACAACCACCACGCCTTCCCGAGCTCGGCGAAGTTCGCGCTGCGCAAGTGGGAGTTCGACATCGGCTGGGCGGTCATCAAGGGCCTGGAGTCGGTGCGTCTGGCGAAGGTGCTGCGCGTCGCGCCGTCGCTCGACATCCGGCCCAACATCCACGTGCCGGACACCGACACGATGCGCGCCCTGCTCGCGCATCGATTCCAGGCGATGACCGACTATCAGCGCAACGTGCTGAAACCTGCATTGCGCGAAGAGGCGCAGGCGGCCGGTGCGCGCCTGCGCGCACTGTTGCCGCGCAAGCTGCGCAAGGGGCTGGTCGACGACGGTCGCTGGCTGCAGCCCGATGCACGCCAGCAACTGCAGCAGTGGGTCGACCAGCGTCCGCGCATCCGCATGCTGGTCGAACATCGCGCGCGTCTGACCGCGCTGCTTGAAGCGCGTTCGCAGAACGCCAGCGAAGCGCTGCACAACCTGCAGGTCTGGTGCCGGGAGGCCGAGGCCAGCGGTATTCGTGCGCTGCAGGACTATTCGGCCCGACTCAAGGGCTATTCGCTGCAGAGCGCGCACGCCTGAAACCGCGCGGCACGATCGCGACACGACAGCCGGTCCGGCAACGGATCGGCCGTTTGGCGTGTGTGGTGTGCGCGTTCGCCCTGGCCACGGCCGCCGGCGCGCAGGTCACGCGCACGGCCGAGTATCTCGAGCACATGGACACCGACGGCGATGGCCGCGTTTCGCTCGCCGAGTACCAGGCGTGGATGCGTTACGGCTTCGACCGGATGGACCGCAACGGCGATGGCGTGCTGACGGCCGATGAGCTGCCGGGCGGCAAGGGCCGACCGGTGACGCTGGCCGAACACATGGCCAAGCTCGCGGCGACATTCAACCGGCAGGACACCAACCGCGACGGCTATCTCGACGCGCGGGAACTCGCGGCACCGCCGCAGAAGTAGGCATTCGGGGCTGCCGCCGCAGGATGGATAGCGCGCGGCGAAACCCATCATTGCCTGCACGCATGGCGTCAGCAATCGAAATCGCGGCGTTCATCATCGAGCAACCAGGGCGTCCGTAGATCGGTAGCGATGGGTTTCGCTGCGCTCTACCCATCCTGCAGATCGATACATGCGCGGCGTCCACGTCGTCTGATCCGGCGTTGCTATTCTCGGTCGTGATCGATCGGATCCGCTTCAAGGAAGGAACACATGACGCATCTCGTGCATCTGCGCCGAGCAGTCGGCTGGTTGCTGGTCGCGCTGCTCGCCACTGTGGTGCTGGTGAATCTCGTCGGATTCTTCAGTCCGTTCTGGGGCCACTGGCGATATGCCGGCGACGCCGCGCAGTCGCGTGCATTGCTGGATGCGGTGGCGCCGTGGACGGCCGTGCTGTCGCTGCTGTTCCTGCTGCCGGCCTGGCATCTGTCGCGCACATTCGCGTCGCCGCTTGCGCGCGGCGTCGTGCTGGCGATGGGCGCACTGGTCGTCGTCGCGGACGTGATGGTGCTGCTGGCTGCAAAGGTGGGCGACGATCCTGTCGTCGCGCAGCTGGTGTCGAGCCTGGCGGCGGGATATCCGTTCGCTGCGTTCCTGGTCTTCCTCTGGCTGGTATGGCGCGCACTGCGCATCGTGGCATCCCATCAGACCGCGCCGGGCGCGACCTGATCGCGCCCGGTCGCAACATCTTCAATCCAGCGGCATCTCTGTTTCGATCCAGCGCGTCACCGAGTCGTGGCGCGGTGCCCAGCCGAGTTCGCGACGCGCGCGCTTGCCGCGGACGCGGCTGTTGGAGCCGAACGAGTACCGCGCGTGGCCTTCGCCCCAGACCTGCGCAGCTTCGTCGACCGTCCAGGATTCGACGGGCCCCAGTCCGAGCCGCGTCGCGATGGCCGCACCGAGTTCCGCATACGAGGCTTTGCCGTTCTCGACGAAGTAGAACGCGCCGGCCGGCGCTTGTGCTAGCGCGAGGCGGTACAGCGCAACGACATCCTCGATGTGCACGTTCGACCAGCGGTTGATGCCGCGGCCGACGATGCGGACCACGCCGCTGTCCTGCGCCTGCTGCACCAGCGGTGGAATCTGCACGCTGTCGCGCGCCAGACCGGTGCCGCTGCCGTAGATCATCGTGTTGCACAGCACGACGCTGCGCACGCCGTCGTTTGCTGCCGCGAGGATCAGGGTGTCGACTGCATGCCGGGCCTGCTTGCCGGGCTCGACGATCAGCGGCGTGTCCTCGTCGAAGATGTGCGGCGACAGCGCATTGCCGGCCACGTCGTCGCCGATGACGCTGGACCCGCTGGTGTGCAGGAAGGCCTTGCCGGACCCGCGCAGTCCTCCGAGCAACGCCTCCACCGCGCCGCGATGGTCGCTGCTGGCGGCATTGATGACTGCGTCGGCGCGCTGCGCCTCGGCGGTCAGCAGCTCGTGGTCTTCGAGTGTGCCGAGCACCGGCACGATGCCGAGCGCCTCGACCCGTGCGGCCGCGTCCGGTGCGCGAACCAGGCCGCGGACCGTGTGACCGTCCTGCAGCAGGGCGGTGGCGAGCGAACCGCCGATGAAGCCGGTGACGCCGGTGATGAAGAGGTCCATGGACTGTCTCGATGCGGGAAGGACGGCCAGTCTGCGCCGAGCGATTCTCTGCAGAAACCAGTCGTTCTGAAGATGTCTTTTGATATTTGGTCAATAATGGGGGTTGGACCCGTCGCGGAATCCCTGTCCATGAAGGCCACGCTCGACGAACTGCAGGCCTTCGTATCCGTCGTCGACAGCGGTTCGATCACCGCCGCGGCGCGCCAGCTCGCGCAGACGGTGTCTGGCGTCAGCCGTGCGCTGGGCCGGCTGGAAGACAAGCTCGGGACCACGCTGCTGCAGCGGACCACGCGCCGCATTTCGCTGACCGGGGAGGGGCGCGCATTTCTCGACGACGCACGCGAGGTGCTCGCGCGCATGGACGCCGCCGAGGACCGCATGCGCGGATTGCGTGATGGGCCATCGGGTGTGCTGCGCGTCGATGCGGCGACGTCCTTCCTGCTGCATATGCTGGTGCCGCGCGTCGCCGCGTTCCGTACCGCATATCCGAAGGTCACGCTGGAACTCACCAGCAACGACCGCACCATCGATCTGCTCGAACATCGCACCGACATCGCGATCCGTGTCGGCCCGCTGAAGGATTCGAGTCTGCTCGCGCGGCATTTGATGGACAGCCGGTTGCGGCTGCTGGCGTCGCCGACGTATCTCGACGCACATGGCGTGCCGGCATCGGTCGCCGCCCTGGCCGATCACACGTTGCTGGGATTCACCGGCCTGCCGCACCTCAACGGCTGGCCAGTGCCGGACGCGAACGGCGAAGCCCTGCAGGTCACCCCTGCGGTGGCGGGCGCCAGCGGCGAAACCGTGCGCGCGCTTGCAGTGGCCGGCGTTGGCATCGCCTGCCTGTCGGACTTCACCACCGCGCAGGATCGCGATGCCGGACGCCTGGTTGAACTGCTCGTCGACGACACGCGTGCCGTCTACCAGCCGGTGCACGCGGTGTACTACCGCAACTCCGGCGTGTCCTCGCGGATTCGCGCCTTCGTGGACTTCATTGCCGACGCGCTCGCTGGGGACGGTGCGGCGTGATGTGTGGAGCGCTCAGCGGCCACAGGCCTCGCGCAGCACAGGATCGTTCGCATCCAGCGGATTCCACCGGGCATTGGCAAGCGTGCCGTCGTCGGCGAACACCACCTGGTCGAGCAGATCGGCGCGGCGGTTCCCGACGCAGTCGAACATCGCGCCGAGCTGGCGCGTCGGTTCCCAGCGGCCGGCCAGCACGACCTGGGTGAGCACCATCTGCGGATGGGTCGGATTACGCCGGTCGGCGCGATGGTCGATCGCAATCAGCCGGTTGGTCACTGGCACCACATAGGTCCAGGGGCGGTACCAGGAGCGGGCCTGATTGGTGGACGCGATCACGACGCCGTCGGGATAGGCCGAGGTCGTGCGGTCGAGCCAGGAATATTCGAACCAGATCGCCATCGCCAGCATGCCCGCTCCGGCCGCAGCGGGAACGATCCATTGCGGCAGGCGCCTGCGCATGGCGATATTGATCGAGAGCGCGATACCGGCCAGGCCGAAGCCGGCGGCGATGATGGCGATGAATTCAAGCAGCATGGAAGGCGGTTCCGGCAACGGGCGAAGACGCCCACGATTATCGAACGGTCCCGGGCTGCGCAGGCATCGACGCGGGCCCGGAAACGAAACGGCCCGCCCCCGGAGGGGCGGGCCGTGTCACGTCAGGACTGCACTGCGGTCAGTGGTCGATCGCCGCGCCCGCGCCGCGCGGGACGCGGATGTCCTCGACCATGTGCTCGATGTGCTCGGGCACCGGTGCGGTCATCTTCATCGTGATGTAGGCGGCGACGAAGTTCAGCAGCGCGCCGATCGCGCCGAAGCCCAGCGGCGAGATGCCGAACAGCCAGTTCTCCGGCGAGTCGGCCAGCATGTTGGTCCCCGGGATGAAGAACCAGCCCTTGTAGGTGAACAGGTACACGCTGGTAGAGGCCAGGCCGACCACCATGCCCACGACCGCGCCGGTGGAGTTCATCTTCTTGGAGAAGATGCCCATCATGATCGCCGGGAACAGCGAGCTTGCCGCGAGTCCGAACGCGAACGCCACGGTCTGGGCCGCGAATCCGGGTGGATTCATGCCCAGCCAGGTGGCAACCACGATCGCGATCGCCATCGACACACGTGCGGCCAGAAGCTCGCCCTTGTCGCTGATGTCAGGCTTGAAGGTGCGTTTGATCAGGTCATGACTCACCGCCGACGAGATCGCCAGCAGCAGACCCGCCGCCGTCGACAGTGCCGCCGCCAGGCCACCGGCCGCGATCAGGGCGATCACCCAGCCGGGCAGGCCGGCGATCTCCGGATTCGCCAGCACCAGGATGTCCTGGTTGAAGGTGACCATCTCGTTGCCCTGCCAGCCACGCTCGGCCGCCACCGCCGCGAACTCGGGGCTGGCTTCGTTGTAGGACTGGATCATGCCGTCGCCGTTCTTGTCCTCGAACGCCAGCAGGCCGGTCTTCTCCCAGTTGTGCATCCAGTCCGGGCGCGCGTCATAGGCAAGCGACGGCGCCTGGGTGCCTTCGGGGTAGATCGTGGTCATGATGTTCAGACGCGCCATCGCGCCCACGGCCGGGGCCACGGTGTAGAGCAGGGCGATGAACACCAGCGCCCAGCCCGCCGACTTGCGGGCATCGGACACCTTGGGCACGGTGAAGAAGCGGATGATCACGTGCGGCAGGCCCGCGGTGCCGACCATCAGCGACAGCGTGAACAGCGTCATGTTGAGGGTGGAGTCGTGCAGGCCGGTGTAATCGTTGAAGCCCAGGTCCACCAGGATCTGGTCGAGCCTGGCCAGCAGCGGCATGCCCGATTCGGTGTGGGTGGAGAACAGGCCCAGCTGCGGAATCGCGTTGCCGGTCAGCTGCATCGAGATGAACACCGCGGGGATGGTGTAGGCGATGATCAGCACGATGTACTGCGCCACCTGGGTGTAGGTGATGCCCTTCATGCCACCCAGCACCGCGTACACGAACACCACGGCCGAGGCGATCAGCAGGCCGGTATTGGTGTCGACCTCGAGGAAGCGCGAGAACGCCACGCCGGCGCCGGTCATCTGCCCGATCACGTAGGTGATCGAGATCATCAGCAGCGACGCCACCGCCACCAGGCGGGCCGTGCGGCTGTAGTAACGATCGCCGATGAAGTCGGGCACGGTGAAGCGACCGAACTTGCGCAGGTACGGTGCCAGCAGCATCGCCAACAGCACGTAGCCACCGGTCCAGCCCATCAGGTACGCGGAATTGCCGTAGCCGACGAAGGCGATCAGGCCCGCCATCGAGATGAACGACGCTGCCGACATCCAGTCAGCGGCGATCGCCATACCGTTGGTGATCGGATGGACGCTTCGGCCCGCTGCGTAGAATTCGGACGTGGACGCGGCGCGTGCCCAGATCGCGATCGCGATATAGACCAGGAACGAGCCGCCGACGAAAATAAGATTGAGAGTGAACTGATCCATGGCCGCCCCTTATTGCTCGTCCACGTCGTACTCGCGATCGAGCCGGTTCATGTACCAGGTATAGAAAACAATGATTGCGATGAAGGACAGAATCGAACCTTGCTGCGCGAACCAGAAGCCGAGGTCCGTGCCACCGATGCGGATGCCGTTGAGCAGGGGGCGCAGGATGATGCCGAATCCGTACGACACCAGCGCCCAGATCCCCATGCAGATGAAGATGATCTTGAGGTTGGCCTTCCAGTAGTTGCTTGCGGTCTTGTCTAACATGCGTCCCTCCTCGGAAGGTCTGTGTTGCGAAGGTCTGGTTGCAGTCGTGTCGTCGCTGCTGCGGATCTCGTTTGGGACATGCGTCGCCTCCCCCGGCGTGTCTGTCGCTCTGGATGCACTGCGCTGGCGTCCTGCCTGGTGACGTCCGACGGAAACCGGCTGCGCCGGTTTCCCTTGTCGGGACTCAGAACGAGTAGCGGGCCATCGTGTGCAGACGCATCAGCTCGCCGTCGGCGCCGGATTCGAGCGTGCGTTCGCCCCAGATCGCCTCGACGCCGAAGTCCAGCTTCGGCACCGGCGACCAGATCACGTTGGCGTGCAGCGAATGGACCTTGCGGGTCACGCCGAGGCCGGTCCACGCCGTGTCGTTGTCCCACTGGGACTGGGCGTAGAACAGGTTGCCGCGGACCGCGGGCGTGAAGACCTGGCGCAGACCGACGTAACCGGCCCAGCCGCCCAGTGCATCGAGGTTGCCGGCCGAATCGACCATCGCGTCCTGCTGGATCGTGGCCAGACCGATGTAGCGGCCGATGCCGTCGCCGCCGCTGACCTGGTAGCGGATGTCGGTGCTGTCGCCCAGCTTGACCAGACCGCTGACGGTCGCGCCGTAGCCGGTGTCGGTGCTTTCGGTGCCCGCGACGGGTTCGTACTTCAGCTGGCGCGCCATGCCGGCGAAGCTGACATGGCCCCAGTCGGCCTTGTGGGTGTAGCGGGCGATGACGTCGGGGATCGCGCTGTTGTCGCCGGCAATGACACGGGCGCCGCCGCCGAACGGCTGCACCGTGGTCTCCGGGCTTTCGACCGAGATCGCCCACGGGCCGTTGGTGTAGCGCAACTGCGGTTGGCGCACGAACACCACCGCATCGGTCGGGCCGACGAAGTCGACCGCGTCCAGCAGCGCGTTGGTGTCCATGAAGTTCGACCAGGTCTGGCCGACCAGCCAGTTGTTGTAGGTCAGGTAGGCGTGGCGCAGCGTCGCGCCGTAGGTATTGGTTGCGGCCGAGTTGCCGAGCGCGCCGCCGAAGAAGTCGAGTTCGACGCGCGCGCCGAGCTTGTCGCCCGAATCGAGCACCGTGCTGGCGTCGAACCACAGGCGCGAGAACTTCAGGTGCGCATCGGAATAGGTCTCCGGGCCGTCGCCGCCGACCGGGATCGCGCCGGGCACGTAGAAATCGCGGCCTGCGGTGCCCTTGGCGATGTCGCCATCGGTGGTCTTGGTGACCAGTCCGTCGGTGCGGATCATGCCGCCGACGGTGAACTTGGTGCCCGGATTGGCGGTCGGCGTGATCGTCGTCGCCTGGATCGGCGCGGCGGCGCCGGTACCGGCGGCCACGGCCGGCGCGGCGGGCTGGGCCGCCTGCGCAGTACGCACTTCGCTCACGACGGTGTCGGTCTGCTGCTGTTGCGTCACCAGCTGCTGGACCATGGCCTCAAGCTGGGCGACGCGCGCTTCGAGCTCACGTTCCTTGGCGGTCTGCGCGAACGCAACGCCGGGCAGGGTCAGTGCTGCAAGCACGGCGGCAGCCAGCAGGCGCGGACGCACCTTGGTCATCTGGTTCATCAGTTCCCCTCCCACGGGTCTACAGAAAAGCGGTCGCACACACGACGACCGGTCCACACCGGAGACTGCACGGATGTGGCCCCCGCGCCCATTCGCCATTGGTCGATACTCCGGCGTCGCGGATTCTGCGGTTAGACGAAGGTCTAGACGTCTTGAACGGCGGATCCGGCACACTGGTCGGACGCGTCTGAAGAAGGATCCCGTCATGTCCCATTCCCCGGAAATCCACCCGGTGCCGGCCGGTTTCGCCGGTCCCGACACCATCACCGCCGATGCCTATGCGCGCGATTACGCGCGCTCGGTGCAGGACCCGGACGCCTTCTGGGGCGAGGCCGCCAAGCGCCTCGACTGGTTCAAGGCGCCGACGAAGATCCGCAATGTCAGCTACGACCTGCAGGACTTCCGCATCCGCTGGTTCGAGGACGGCGAGCTCAACGTCAGCGTCAACTGCCTCGACCGGCACCTGGCGACCAGGGGCGACAAGACCGCGCTGATCTGGGAGGCCGACGGCCCCGACACCGAATCGCTGCACGTCAGCTACCGCGATCTGCATGCGCGCGTGTGCAAGCTCGCCAATGCGCTGCGCAATCTCGGTGTGGGCAAGGGCGACCGCGTCACCATCTACCTGCCGATGATTGTCGAGGCGGCGGTGGCGATGCTCGCGTGTGCGCGCATCGGCGCTGTGCACTGCGTGGTCTTCGGCGGCTTCTCGCCGAATTCGATCGCCGACCGCGTCTCCGACTGCGGCAGCAAGCTCATCATCACCGCCGACGAAGGCCTGCGCGGCAGCAAGAGCGTGCCGCTGAAGGCGAACGTCGACGCGGCGCTGAAACTGCCGGGCACGAGCACCGTCGAAACCGTGCTCGTCGTGCGCCACACCGGCGGAGCGGTCGACATGCAGATGCCGCGCGACCGCTGGTACGACGCCGTCGTCGACGGCCAGCCCGACACCTGCGAACCCGAGCGCATGAACGCGGAAGACCCGCTCTTCATCCTCTACACCTCCGGTTCCACCGGCAAGCCGAAGGGCGTGCTGCACACGACCGGCGGGTATCTTTTGTTCGCCAGCTACACGCACGAAGCGATCTTCGACCTGCGCGACAACGATGTGTACTGGTGCACGGCCGATGTCGGCTGGGTCACCGGCCACAGCTACATCGTCTACGGCCCGCTGGCGAACGCCGCGACTTCGCTGATCTTCGAAGGCGTGCCGAACTATCCGGATGTCTCGCGCTTCTGGAACGTCATCGACAAACACCAGGTCACGATCTTCTACACCGCGCCCACCGCGATCCGCGCGCTGATGCGCGAAGGCGAAGCGCCGGTCAAGAAGACTTCGCGCAAGTCGCTGCGTCTGCTCGGCAGCGTCGGCGAGCCGATCAATCCCGAAGCCTGGCGCTGGTATTACGAAGTGGTCGGCGACAGCCGCTGTCCGATCGTCGACACCTGGTGGCAGACCGAAACCGGTGGCATTCTGATCTCGCCGCTGCCCGGCGCGATCGACGCCAAGCCCGGTTCGGCGACCAAGCCGTTCTTCGGCGTGCAGCCGGCGCTGGTCGATGCCAACGGCGCTTTCCTCGAAGGCGCGGCCGAGGGCAACCTCGTCGTCACCGATTCCTGGCCCGGCCAGATGCGCAGCGTCTACGGCGACCACCAGCGCTTCATCGACACCTACTTCAAGGCCTATCCCGGCACCTACTTCACCGGTGACGGCTGCCGCCGCGACGAAGACGGGTATTACTGGATCACCGGCCGCGTCGACGACGTCATCAACGTGTCCGGTCACCGCATCGGCACCGCGGAACTGGAAAGCGCCCTGGTGCTGCATCCGAAGGTGGCCGAGGCCGCGGTCGTCGGCTTCCCGCACGACATCAAGGGCCAGGGCATCTACGCCTACGTGACGCTCAAGGCGGGCGAGGACTACAGCGAAGAGCTGCGCAAGGAACTGGTCAAGCACGTGCGCAGCGAGATCGGCCCGACCGCATCGCCGGATCACATCCAGTGGGCGCCGGGTCTGCCGAAGACCCGCTCGGGCAAGATCATGCGCCGCATCCTGCGCAAGATCGCCGAGAACGCACCCGACCAGCTCGGCGACACCAGCACGCTGGCCGATCCGTCGGTCGTCGATTCACTGGTCAAGGAGCGGTACATCCCCAACGGTTGACACTGCCGGGCGCGCCTGCGACCGCAGTGCGCGCCCGCCGGTGCCGGCAATGCCGGCAGTGCGCCCCCACTTCGACGATGGAACGACCCCGGCAACAATGACCACCCTGCTGATTGCCGACGATCACCCGCTGTTCCGTGAGGCATTGCGCGGCGCGATTTCCCGCGCCGTGCCGAATGCCCGCCTGCGTGAAGCGCACAACGTCGATGCGCTGTACGCGATGGTCGAATCCGAACCGGATGCCGACCTGCTGATGCTCGACCTCAACATGCCCGGCGTGCACGGTTTCAGCGCGCTGGTGCACCTGCGCGCGCAGTTCCCGCAACTGCCGGTGCTGATGGTGTCCGCGCGCGAGGAGCCGGCCGTCATGCGCCGCGCCCTCGATCACGGCGCGTCGGGCTTCGTGCCCAAATCCGCCGATGCCGAAACGCTGGCGCGCGCCGTGGCGCAGGTGCTCGACGGCGATCGTTTCGTGCCGGAAGCGGCTGCCTCCGCCGTCGGCGTGTCACCCGGCGAACACGACGTCGCCGCGCGCCTGCGCGATCTCACCCCGCAACAGTTCCGCGTGCTGCAGATGCTCGGCGACGGCATGCTCAACAAGCAGATCGCCTACGAACTGGGCGTGTCGGAAGCGACCGTCAAGGCGCACATGACGGCGGTGCTGCGCAAGCTGGGAGCGTCGAACCGCACGCAGGCGGTGCTGATCGCCGGCAAGCTGGCGGTGGATCCGGATCCGGACGAAATTCCGGCGGACGCGCGCTGACGTAGAGACTGCGCAATGCGCTCAAGCCCTCCCCCGCGTGCGGGGGAGGGTTGGGTGGGGGCGGTCTTTCCGATTGCAGAGCGTTGGACTCGTGAGCTGTCCGCACGTCGCAACAGCGCCGTCATCCCAGCGGTTTTCAACAGACGCATGTCCGGTCGAGCTGGGATCCATTCCCGCGATCAGCTTTCGTGCCCTGTACGAAAGCGGTGAATCAAGATGGGCCCCAGCGTGCGCTGGGGCGACGAGCAAAAACGTCATCGACCCCCGGCCCCCGCGCACGCGGGGGAGGGCCCAGAGCCTCACCGCTTCTGGTACGCCCGCGGCATCCCGCCTTCGGCCGCCGGCGTCGCCGGATGCAGATAGCGATCCCGCAGTTCCGTCTGACGCGAGCGCATCTCGATCGCGCGGCCGTCGAACCACACCTGGTCCGCGGTGCTGGTGACATCGAGCGGATCACCCGACCACAACACGAGATCCGCGGTGCGACCGACTGCGATCGTGCCGATGGACTCGCCGACGCCGAACGTTTCCGCCGGCACGCGCGTCAGGCCCGCGAGACCCGCATCCCACGGCAGACCATGCGCGACGGCGTTGCCGGCGAGCTGACGCAGCTTGCGTGCGTTGTGCGAGGCATCGCTGGCCTGGGCGAAACCGACACGCACACCAGCGGCCTGCAGGCGTGCGGCGTTCTCCATCGTCGCGCCGATCTGGTCGAAGTCCGACGGCAGATTCACCAGCGGGTCGACGAACACCGGCACGTTGGCCGCCGCGATGTCCGATGCGACGCGCCAGCCTTCGGCGCCGCCGCGGATCGCGATGCGCAGGTTGTGGCGCTTCGACCAGCGCAATAACTGGCGGATATCGGCCGCGCGATTGACGCCGACGAGGATCGTGCCGCGACCATCGAGATACGTCGCCAGTGCGCGTTTGCCGGCCGGGGTCAGCGCAGCGACCTGCGAGTCGGCGGGCAGACGGCCGCGCGCCTCGTCGATCAGCTGGTCGAGCAGCATCCATTGCGCCGCGCGCGAGGACCCGCTCTGTTCCGCACCGCCTGCGCCGAGCGACAGATACAGCACCTTCGGACCCGCAGGATCGACGCTGCCGTCCAGACGCATCACCGCGCCCTGGCCGCCGATGATGGAGCTCGCGCTGCCGGCCGAGATCAGGGTGAAGCCGATGCCTTCGACGCGCGCGACTGGAATCACGATCGAATCGGGATTGAAGGCCAGGGTAACGTCGAACTCGGGCCGCACGGCCATGTCGCTGGCCTCGCCAAGCGACAGGCGATCGTCACGCGTGCCGCGCTCGCCCGACACTTCCTCGATGCCGATTCCGGTCACGCCGCCGAACAGGGTCGGCGTCAGCGGACGACCGTTGGCCTCGATCACCTGTGCATCGCCAGCAGCGAGACCCGCGCCGACCGCGGCCACGCGGCCGTTGCGTACCAGCACGTCGGTGTTCTGCAGTGAGCCCTGCGGGCCGGCGGTGTGCACCGTCGCGCCGCGGATCAACACCGACTGCGCGGCGGCGGGCAGGGTCGCGGCGAGCAGCGCGCCGACGATCAGCAGACGCGTCATCGCACGTGGCAGGCGGCGGCTCATCGGGCGCCTCCATTGGCAGCGGCGCCCTGGCCGAGCATGAAATCCGAGACCGGCTGACGCGCGGGATCGAAGCGGTCGTAGACGTGCGCGCCGTCGATCCACACCTGTTCGGCAAGTGCGTAGACGGTGAACGGGTTGCCGTTCCACAGCACCGCGTCGCCCATCTTGCCGGCGGTCAGCGTGCCGGTCTGCTCGAGCACGCCGAGCGACTTCGCCGCGTTCTCGGTGAGCCAGCGGATCGCGTGTTCGGGCGTGATCTCGATGCCCGCGCGGTGTGCGCTGGCGATGACCTTGGCCGCTTCCTGGTTGAGGCGCTGGATGCCTTCGTCGGAATCGGAATGCACGATCGCGCAGCCACCCGGCGCGCGGTCGACGATCGCGATGTTCTCCTGGATGCCGTCGAAGGCTTCCATCTTGAAGCCCCACCAGTCGGCCCACAGCGCGCCGCAGACGCCCTCGGCGCCGAGACGGTCGGCGATCTTGTAGGCCTCCACGCCGTGGTGGAACGCGGTGACCTGGAAGTCGAACTCGTTCGCCAGATCCAGCATCTGCGCCATCTCGTCGGCGCGGTAGCAGTGGATGTGCACGAGGATGTCGCCGTCCATCGCGCCGGCCATCGTCTCGACCTTGAGGTCGCGTTTGCCCGGCGAATCGCCGGCCTGCTTGCGGCGGTACTCGGCCGCGTCGATCAGCGCCGCGCGATAGCCGGCGACGTTGCCCATGCGAGTGGCCGGGCCGCCCTTCTGGCCGTAAACGCGCTTCGGGTTCTCGCCGCAGGCCATCTTCAGGCCGTAGGGCGCGCCGGGAAACTTCATGTCGGTGACGGTCGTCGCGGCGACGTTCTTCAGCGTCACCCCGCGGCCGCCGATGAGGTTCGCCGAGCCGGGCAGGATCTGCAGCGAGGTCACGCCGCCGGCGAGCGCCGCGCCGAAGCCCGGGTCCTGCGGCCACACAGAATGCTCGGCCCACACCTGCGCGGTATTGGGCGCGGTCATCTCGTTACCGTCGCTGTGCGCGCTGGCGCCCGGGCTCGGATACACGCCAAGATGCGAGTGCACATCGATGATACCCGGCGTGACCCACTTGCCGGTGCCGTCGACGCGTTGCGCGTTGGCCGGCGCGTCGAGGCTGACGCCGACCGCGGCCACGCGCCCGTCCTGCAGCAGCACGTCGGCGCCTTCGAGGCGCTGGCCGTCGCCGATCAACACGGTCGCGTTGGTGATCAGCACGGGCGCCGATGCAATCGGCGCATAGGTGCTGGCATAGGCGGACGCACCGACGTGCGAAGCGTCGGACGACGCGGCGGGCGTGCCGGACGTGGACGTGGTGGCGCAGCCACCGAACAGGGCGACCGCGAGCGCGGCGGACAACAGGCGGGACATCGACAACTCCCCGAAAACGTGTGGATGGATGGGTTCCCCGGCACGGCGGCGGGGCGACGTGCGACAGCAGCCGAGTGTACCTGCGGCCGCGCAGTGCATGCGGCGACCGGCGGGTGTGCCGTCGAGCCCCGACGGTCGCATGCGAGAATCGCCATGTACCGAGGAGAAGAAGACGATGAAAGAAAAAGAACAGATCGTCGAGAACTGGCTGCCGCGCTACACCGGCGTGCCGCTGGACCAGTTCGGCGAACACATCCTGCTGACCAATTTCGGCGGCTACCTGCATCATTTCGCCCGCCTGACCGGCGCCGAAGTTGTCGGCCTTGACCGGCCGATGCCCAGCGCCACGGCCGACGGCATCACGATGATCAACTTCGGCATGGGCAGCCCCAATGCCGCGACGATGATGGATCTGCTCTCGGCGATCATGCCCAAGGCGGTGCTGTTCCTCGGCAAGTGCGGCGGCCTCAAGCGCAAGAACCAGCTTGGCGACCTGGTGCTGCCGATCGCGGCGATCCGCGGCGAAGGCACCAGCAGCGACTACCTGCTGCCCGAAGTGCCGGCGTTGCCCGCGTTCGCACTGCAGCGTGCCGTTTCGACGATGATCCGCGACCTCGGCCACGACTACTGGACCGGCACCGTCTACACGACCAACCGCCGCGTCTGGGAGCACGATGCCGCGTTCAAGGAGCGCCTGCGCGCGATGCGCTGCATGGCGATCGACATGGAAACCGCCACGGTGTTCGCCGCCGGCTTCGCCAACCGCATTCCGTCGGGTGCGCTGCTGCTGGTCAGTGACCAGCCGATGATTCCGGAGGGTGTCAAGACCGAAGCGTCCGATGCACTGGTGAGCGCGGACTTCGTCGAGCGGCACATCAACATCGGCATCGAAGCGCTGAAGCTGATCCGCCGGCATGGCAAGTCGGTGCGGCATCTGCGCTTTGACGAGTAGGGCGCGCTTGTGAGCACCTCTCCCCCTGGGAGAGGTCGAAACGGCGAAGCCGTTTCGGGTGGGGGCGGGCAACGAGGAAGCGGGAGAAGCACGCTCACCCCAACCCCTCTCCCTGAGGGAGAGGGGCTCAAAAAAGAAAGCGCATAGGCTCACTCAAGAGAAAGCCCGGCTTGCGCCGGGCTTTTTTCGTGCATCGGGACTATCGCTTACTTCGCGCCGGGGCGCTTCACCACGTAGATCAGGCCATCGGCATGTGCCTGGGTCAGGTCGGCCATGCCGATCTGGATCTGCTCGCTCTCGTCGAACTCGATCGTCGACAGGTCACCTTTGATGTCGCTGCGCGAAATCGACTGGTCGGCCGACGCGGCGTTCTCGGTGATCACCACCACGCCGGCAGTGTCGGCGGAGACGACCTTCATCAGGCCGTAGGCGGGATCGATCGGCTTCGCGTCTTCGTCGGTGAACTCGTAATCGGAGAACGCGCTGAGCTGGGCGGCGTAGATGTCCCCGATGGCCGGCGCTTCGAGCAGCGCCTTGTCGGCGTCTCCACGCTGGCAGGCGGCCAGCAGCATCACACCGGACAGGACAAATAGTGCAGGCAATAGCAGGCGGATCGGGCGACGCATCATGAGCACTCCGGATGAATGTGGGAATCGCGCCGAGTATAGGGCGCTGAGCGGGCGAAACGACACGTGGTGCGCCGCCCGCCCGGCCGCGCTAGTCTGCCCGCCATGGACACGATCACACCCGAAGATGTCGTCGCCTTCTGGCGCGAGGCCGGCATGCAGAAATGGTTCCGCGGCGGCGATCCCTTCGACCGCGAATGCGACGAGCGCTTCCGCGATGCGCACCTCAAAGCGGGCCGCCGCGAACTGGAGCACTGGCTGGAGACCGCCGAAGGTGGACTCGCGCTGCTGATCCTGCTCGACCAGATTCCGCGCAACATCTTCCGCGACAGCGGACATGCCTTCGCGACCGACAGCCTGGCGCGCCATTACGCACAGCGCATGATCGACGCCGGCCATGACCGCAGTTTCGATGCGGACCTGCGCGGCTTCGTCTATCTGCCGTTCGAGCATTCGGAAGACCTGGCCGACCAGCACCGCTCGATCGAACTGTTCGCCGATGTCGACAACGCCGAGTACCGCACGTATGCGCAGGCGCATCTCGACGTCATCGAGCGCTTCGGCCGGTTCCCGCATCGCAACCGCGCGCTGGGTCGCATCAACACGCCCCAAGAGCAGGTCTGGCTCGACGCGGGCGGCGGTTTCTAGTTCCGGCCTTGTGTTTCGTGGGAGCGCGCTTGCGCGCGATGACGCTTTCGCGGCGGCCTGTCGCGCGCAAGCGCGCTCCCACATTCAGAGGAACGAATCGGCCAACCGTGCAATGCCCTCGACGCTGCGCCGCCAGGTCGGCCGCCGCCGCCAGTCTTCCGCATCCAGCACATCCGATTCGCGCAGGTAGCCCGCTTCGATCTCGCGCAGCCGCGCCACAACGCCCGCGTCGAAGCACAGCAGGCCGGCCTCGGCATTGAGCATGAAGCTGCGGATGTCGAGATTGCTCGAGCCGACCAGTGCGATGTCGTCGTCGATGCTCAGATGCTTGGCATGCAGGAAGTGCGGCCGGTACAGCGCGATACGCACGCCGGCCGCCAGCAGTTCGTCATAGAAGCCGGCCTGCGCCCACGCGGTCAGGCGCTGGTTGTTGGTCGCCGACAGGATCAGCTGCACCGACACGCCCGACAGCGCGGCAACGCGCAGCGCGCCGAGCGTCGCTTCGTCGGGTACGAAGTAGGGCGTCACCAGCACCGCGCGTCGACGCGCACGCTGCACGAGCGCGGCGAAGACATCGCGCGCGTTCTCGAATGGATACGCCGGACCGCTCGGCAGCAATTGCGCGGGCACGTGTCCGCTCGGCGCGATCGGCGGCGCATCGACTTCCAGCACCTCGCCCGTCTCGATGTACCAGTCGCTTGCGAACAGTGCCTGCAGCTGTGCGACGACTGGCCCGCGCACGCGCGCGACGACTTCGCGGTTGGGGTGCCCCGGCACGAATTCCGGATCGGCGAGGTTCTGCGAACCGGTCAGTGCGAGGCGGCCATCGATCACCGCGATCTTGCGATGGTTGCGCAGATCCATCCGCGCACTGCGCCGCCATGCCAGGCCACCAGCAAGCGTGACCTGCACGCTGACACCCGCCTCGCGCAGCGGGCGCCGGAATGCACGCAGCCCGCGCTTCGCGCCCACTGCATCAAGCAGCAGGCGGCAGCGCACGCCGCGTCGCGCAGCACGTTCGAGCGCATCGGCGACCGCGCGGCCGGCGGTGTCGTCGAACATCAGGTAGTAGAGCAGATGCACCTCGCGCGTCGCCGCGTCGATATCGTCGACCAGGCGTTGCAGCGAACCCGCGTAATCGTCGAGCAGCTCGACTGCGTTGCCATTGGTCGGCATGAAATCACCGAGGCGTTCCACCAGCCGCGCTGCATCCGCGGAGGCGGAAAATGCATCGGGCGGGCACCAGCGCAGCGCGGTCAACGGCGCCTGCCGCTGCCGGATCAACCGCGACGCCCGCGCCTGCCGCTCACGCCGTAGCTTCGACAGCCACGGATGTCCGAGCAGCAGGTACGCCGGCAGCCCGAGCAAGGGCACGAAGCCGATCAACAACAGCCAGCTGCGCGCGGCTGATGAGCGCGTGCGCGCGGGAATCCACAGCAGGGCCGCGATCCGGATCAGCCAGTCAGCCACGAGGATCCACAGGCCGATGTGCAGGTCGTGATTCGACATGCATTCGAGTGTGGCATGCGGGTGTGGCGGGGCACACGATCCGAAGCCCTCCCCCGTGCACGGGGGAGGGTTGGGAGGGGGCGAAGCGTCAGGCCGCGCGATCAATGCCTGCACAAACAACACCTGCATACGATTTCGCGCTTGATGATGCGTTCTGTGGATCTGGCGGACTGCCCCCACCCAACCCTCCCCCGCAAGCGGAGGAGGGCTAAAGCAAAACCCCAGAAACACAAAACCCGCCTTGCGGCGGGTTTTGTGTTGAGGCTGGATCCCAGCTTTCGCTGGGATGACGCAACGTCAGCCGCGCTGAAGCGCGGGCGCTAAACGTACAAAACCCGCCTCGCGGCGGGTTCTGTATGGAGGCGCTGGATCCCGGCTTTTGCCGGGATGACCTTCCGGCAGCCACGCGCTTTGCGCGCGGGCCGTCAGGTCACTTGATCTTGCCTTCCTTGTAGATCACGTGCTTCCGGACGACGGGGTCGTACTTCTTGAACTCCATCTTGCCGGGGGTGTTCTTCTTGTTCTTGTCCGTGGTGTAGAAATGCCCGGTGTTGGCCGAGGAAATCAGACGGATCTTGTCGCGCTTGCCTGCCATGTTCTAACTCCTCAGACCTTTTCGCCGCGGGCACGAAGCTCGGCGAGGACGACGTCGATGCCGTTCTTGTCGATGGTGCGCAGGGCCTTGGTGGATACACGCAGCTTGATCCAGCGGTTTTCGCTGGCAACCCAGAAACGACGCTCATGCAGGTTCGGCATGAAGCGGCGACGGGTCTTGTTCATGGCATGCGACACGTTGTTGCCATGCGTCGTACGCTTGCCAGTGACTTGGCAGACTCGGGACATTACGCACCTCGAAGTATTTGATATCGCCCTTAGCCAGGGAGATGGCGGCCCCGATGGCGTGACCACCGCGCGATACGGGAAGGAATTCTCGCTGCACCACTGCCGGGGAATCGCGCTTCCGGAAGGCAGGTCAGGCCATGTCGCCATGGGCTGGACGCAACGAGCCGGCCATTCTGCTGAAATTCCCCTTGCCGCGCAAGGCCTTGGGGTGGCAGGGCATCGATCGCCCCCGTGGGAGCGCCCGTGGGCGCGATGGGGCATTCCCTGCCATCCCCATCGCGCCCAAGGGCGCTCCCACGGGGAGCTTCAGCCGCGTTTGCGTGCCCGCGGCTTCGCACGGGGCTTCGCGCCCACCGGCGGCCCGCTCTCCTTTCCGGTCAGCACGCCGGCGTCCTGCAGCGTTTCCAGGCAGGACAGCGTGTCCACGTAGGCCAGGAACTGCCGCAGGTACTCCGGCGACAGGCCGCCCATCAGGGTCAGCGAGCGATGGGCGAGGGCGGCCGAGTTCAGCGGGCCGGCGCCGGTCGGCACCTCCGCCAGCGACTTGCGGACCTGGCTGCCGGTGCGCAGCGTCGACCACAGCGTACGGAAGTCGTCGACGGCGGGTAGTTCGGGATAGACCGCGCTCGCGGTCGAGGTCTGCGTGCGTGTGGTCATGTCGTCGACCAGCGTGCCCAGCGCGCCGCGCGGCCGAGTCGCATCCATCACCCCGCGCGACCGGCTTTCGATATCGCGTGCATACGCATCGACCAGCACCGCCAGCTTCGCATCGAGCGCCAGCCGCGCCGCACCGTCCAGTGCCGACGCACGCCGGTGCAAGCCCGCGATGCGATGGAAGCGCAAGGCGTCCATGCGGTCGGCGCCGGTCGAGCGCCAGCCGTCGAGCAACACGTCGATGTCGACTTTGTCAGCGGCCATCGGGCGGGGCAGCGGCCTGCAGGCGCGGCACCGGCGCCATCTCCACGCGACGGTTCTGCGCGCGGCCTTCGGCGTCGTCGTTGGAGCCCACTGGCTGCTGCGCGCCGAACGCGGCGGCGAACACCGATTCGGCCGGCACGCCCGCGGCGATCAGTCCGCGGGTCACGTTCAACGCGCGCTGCGCCGAGAGTTCCAGGTTGTCGGAAAACCGGTTGCCGTCGCGCACCAGCCGGTCGTCCGTGAAGCCGCTGACCATCAGGATCTCGTCGCGCGACGCCAGATATTCCGTGAGCGGCCCGGCCAGGCTCTGCAACAGTTCGCGACCTTCGGGCTGCAACTGGTCGGACGCGTCCGAGAACAGCACGCTGCCGCGAATGCCGATGCGGCCGTCGATCAGGGTGATGCGCCCGGCCGCAAGCGGCGCGGCCAAGGCCTGCTCCAGCGTCTGGCGGCGCTGCGTCTCGGCCTCGCGCTGGGCGATCTCCGCATCCAGCTTGAGTTCCAGCTGCAGCTGCACGCCGATCACGCCGACCAGGATCAACACGAACGCGCCGAGCAGCACAGACATCAGATCGCCGAACGCGGCCCAGATCGGCGCGGACGATTCGTGATCGCCTTCCAGTTCGACGCTCATGCGGATGCGGTACGCGCTGCGCCGAGCTGCTGCAGATCTTCGATGATCTGCTTCTGCGCCAGCACACTGAGATCCACTACCTCACGCGCCTGCGCCACGTAATACGCCAGCTGTTCGTCGCTGCGCGCCAACGATTTCTCCAGCGCATCCTCGATGCCCTGCAGACGCGTCGCCAGCTGCTGGTTCGATTCGCCGAAGACCTCGACCGCCGCGCCGAAGGCCTCGCCGAGACTCGCGACGTCCGCCGCGCCGACGCTGAGCGTCGTCGCCACGCCATCGAGCTTGCCGGTCTCGGCAGTGATGTGATCGGTGAAGCGCGTGCCCACGCGTTCCAGCAGATCGGCCGAGGTCGCCACCAGCGCATCGATCGCCGCGCGTTGTTCGGTCGAGGCGTGGTTCACCGCGCTCAGCAGCGTGTCGAGCGTCGACAGCATCTGCGTGCGTTCTTCCAGCATCGCGGTGTCGCGCACCATGCTCTCCGACAGCGATTGGCGCAGTTCGGCGATGACTTCCGCGGCCGCGCGCGGCGCTTCCGATGCGGTGTCGATCAGGCGCGAGATCTCGGCGATGGTCTCGCTGGCATGCGCCTGCGTCTGCGCGCCGATGGTGTCGGCGGTGCTTGCCAGCGTGTCGCAGATCGCCTGCTGCTGACGCGTGGTCTCGGCGCCGGCCTGCGCCCAGTCCTCGCGCAGCGCGGCGCCCATCGCGGTCAGGCTGTCGGTCCACGCGGCCAGGCGCTGCGCATCCTGTGCCGCCAGCGCGGTCTGCAGTCCGGCATGCGAACTGTCCATCTTCTGCAGCAGCGCAGCCGAATGCGTTTCGAATGTCGCGGCGGCTGCGGTCAGCGCCTGCTGGTGTTGCGCGCTCATCGCGTCGTTGGTCGCGGTCTGCTTCGCGAGTGCGTCGTTCCAGGCCGCGCTCACGCTGCCGGCGGTCGCATCGAGACGCGTGGCGACGCCGTCGACCATCGCGGTCGCGCGCTGCTCGAAGGTCTCGCCGATACCGTCGAGTGCGCTGCGCAGATCGGACGTCAGCGCGGCATGTGACGCCTGCTGCGCGGCCAGCGCGTCCTGCCAGCGTTCGGCCACGTTCGCCGTCGACGCATCGAAGCCGGTCGTCAGCGCCTGCAACTGGCGGTCGACGGCGCCGGTCACGGTCTCGTGCAGCGCGGTGGTCTGCGCGGTCGTCGCATCGAGACGCGTGGTGACGTCGCCGAGCAGGCCGTTCGCGCGCTGCTCGAACGTCGCGTTGAAGCCGTCGAACGCGCTGCGCAGATCGCGCGCCAGTGTCTCGTTCGACGCCTGCTGGCCGTCCACCGCCTGCTGCCACCGCTGCGCCACGGTCGCGGTCGAGGCTTCGAAGCCGGCGGTCAGCGTCTGCAACTGGCGCTCGACCGCGTCGGACACTGTCGCCTGCAGCGCTGCGGTTTCGCGTGCGAGTGCGGCCATCGTCGTTTCGAACACCGGCTGCAACGCGGCTGTCGCGGCGCGCGCGCTCTCAGTGACGCTGGTCTGCAACGCGCGTTCGACCGAGCCGGCCAGCTGCGTGTAGACCGCTTCGGTGCGGCCGTGGAAGGCGTCCTGGCTGGCGGCGTGGCGCTCGCCCGACGCGGCGTTCTGCTGCTCGATCGTCGCCATCATCGCGCCCAGCCGCTCGACCAGCGCCGGCATCACCTCGGTCTGCTGCTGCAGCAGACGCAGGGTTTCCTCGCGCTGGTGCGCCTGCGAATGCGTGCGCAGCGTCGTCGCGGCGGCCACGTCCAGCAGTTGCACGGTGTGCGCGCGTTCGCGGCGCAGCAGCGCGGAGGCCAGGCCCAGCATCGCCGAGGTCGCGATGCCCGCGATCGACGTGCCGAACGCGAAGCCCAGGCCCTTGACCGGCGCCGCCAGCGAGTCGCGGATCGCCTGCAGATCGGTCGCGGTCTCCAGCGCCATGCCGGTGCCGCGCAGCATCACCATCATGCCCAGCAGCGTGCCCAGCATGCCCAGCAGCACCAGCATGCCGACCAGATACGGGGTGAGCGCCGGCACCGGCAGCGCGACGCGTTCGCCCTCGATCCGCAGACGCACGGCGTTGCGCAGGCCGGCATCCAGCCCGTCCAGCCATGCGCCGAGCGACGCTGGCGGCGCGCTCAACTGCGCCACGCCATCGGCCAGCGTCTTCGTGGCCTGCCGGTAACGCAGCAGCTCCAGGCCACCGGCGAGATAACAGGCGCCGATCAACAGCGTGACGGCGAGCGCCAGCGTGTTGGAACCGATGTAGCCGATGGCGATCCAGCCGACCACGGCCAGGCCGAGGGCGAACACGAATGCGGGAAGGAGGGCGGTGTGGCGACTGCTTGAGGACATAAGGACTGCGTCAGTGGGTGCGAAGCGCTGCGAGCAGCCCCTCGACCGGTTGGAAACGGACATCCAGCTCGGCGATCAGCACGCCCTGCATGTACCTGCGAAAACCATCGAGCCAGGCCGCGGACGGATCCGTGGCCGACGTACCTGCGGCGGCGCGCAGCCGCTCGAAATGCGATTCGAGCAACGCCGGCACCGCGCCGAACAACGCGTGCTCGCGCGGGCTCAGCGCGCCCTCCATCACTGCATCCACCTCGGCAAGCCGCGCCATATCGGTGGAGCGCTGGGCCAGACGGTCGCGCAGATCGCCGCGCAGTCGACCCGTCGCCATCTGCATCGCGCGCTGCAGCGTCAGGTGACGCTGGCGGAACGGCGCGAAATCGATGGCGACTGCCGGTGCGGCTTCGGCTTCGGCATCGTCCGGGGCCCGGATTGCCTGCGGCTGCGGGATCGCCAGTTCCGGCGCTTCGGCAATCGAGGCCAGCAACGTTGCCCGCGCCTTCGCGCAGACGGCGGCGTCATCACGATCAACGACTTGCGCGCCTTGTTCAGCTTCTGGCGCCTTCGCATCCAGGACCTTCGACAGCACCACCGCCCGCGTCCAGTCGATCCACTGGCTCAAACGCTCGGCCGGCGCCATGCCGCCTTGCGGCAGCGTGTCGTCGGTCAGGCGGGCCAGCAGCCGGACGAAGGTCGGGCCGCTGAAAGCGGGGCGGGGCGGGGAATCCAAGGAGGGAGCGCGCAAAAGACGGCGATTTTACAGTGCGGATGCAGACCGGCGGGCTGCACGCCGATGGCGGGCCCGGAATGCGCGCCGGGCGTCTGCTTCGGATACCGGAAGTCCGGGCCCGGTTTCAGCGGGATCGCGGTGTTGGATCGGTCCGCCGGTCGTCTCGTGTCAGCCCGCTCAAGCGTGCTTTGTCCAGGCTCAAGGCGATGGCCGCGTTCCGGCCAGCCAGTGTCACGACGCGGAACTCGGCCACCGTGCCCAGCACAAGCGATGCTTCGGAAACATCGAGGCCGTAGTCCTGCTCCAGCCACTGGATCATGGCGGCGGTCGCGGCGCGCACCGCCTCGTCCAGCGACGACGCCTGCCCGATCGTGCTGATGGAGGTGTCGTCCTCGACGCGCGGCGCAGCCAGCGCGCGGCCCGGCAGCACTTCGACGCTGAACTCCACGTCCAGCGAGGTCTCGAGTGCCCACTGTGTCGTCTCGCCATCGCCCTGCAAGGCATGGCCATCGCCGAGATACAACATCGCGCCCGGCTGGTAGACAGGCAGGTACACCGTTGCGCCTTCGGCGATCCGGTTGAAGTCCATGTTGCCGCCCCAGCGCCCCGTGTCTCCGGTGGACGGGGCGCCGAATCCGAAATCAGGGGCCACGGCCAATCCGCCCAGCATCGGCTTCACCGGCACCACGTAGTTCCGCAGACCTTCGGGCGGGTGTTCCAGGCGAGCGGTACCGGCCTCGCGGTCCAGACGCCAGCGCACCTGCTGCCCCAGTCCTGCTGTCTTCGGCGCGATGCCGATCGAAGTTGCCCGATGCGTGAGGCCATCCAGGCTGTCCGCGTAGTCGCGATTCAGACGCAGCTGCCGGATGCGCACCGCCAGCACGTCGCCGGCCTGTGCGCCCGATACAAAGAAGGGTCCGGTCTGTGGATTTCCATACAGCGCAACGACCTCGCCATGCGCGTCCACGCCGCCCGAGTCGATGGTGTGGGTGGCCACGACATCTCCGGGCTGGATCACCATGACGGGCGATCGCGCCGCATCGAAGGCATTGGAGTAGCTCGTGGGCGCGTACACCCGTCGCGAGGGCGCGCCCGAAGGCAGCGCTAGGCGAAGCCCGGTCACGGCGTGCTGCGCGCGTGGCCCCTTGTTGCTGGTATCGGGATAGTCCGCCCAGCCCGTCAGACGGTCGCCGGCAATCTCTGCGTCGAAGCGATACGCGACATTGTCGGCGTCGATCGCGGCAACGCGCAGGTGCGCGCCATCCCTGGAACCGCTCACGTCCCAACCATCCAGATCGCCCGACACCCGAGGGGCAGACGACTGGAGCGTGAGGAGCCGATGTTCGGCGTTGCCCCAGCGATCGATGGAGAGCAGCCAGGTTTCGGTCTCCTGCGCCGCGGCAGGCAACGCCGTCAGGATGAGAAGGACACTCCACAGACAGATCCGCATCGCTTCATCCCTTGCAGCGCTCTGCCGGGATGGCGCGCCTGCGACAGGCTAGACGCGCTGCCGTCGCAGGCGACAGTGGAATGAGTCACGGTGGCTGCGCGTTGTCGTGGAGCCGGAACGTGCCGCCCCGAGACCGGCGTCACGCATCTGTCAGGCCCGGCGGCTGTGTCCGAGGCGGTCGGGCGGGAACGCCGCCCGGAACTCCTGCCAATGACGCATACACGTCTGCGTATCCCAACGCATCCGCAACCAGATCCGCCGGAAACCCGTTGCGCGCCAGCAGCTGGATTGCGTTGCGCCGGTCGGTACGGCCCGGTCGCAGGCGGTAGTCGAACCAGCCGTCGACGTCCGGGTCTTCCTGGAAGTAGTAGAGATCGTAGGGGCCGGTGACGTCGTCCTGCAGTTCGACGTCGTGTGTGGTCACCAGCACCTGTGCATTGCGACCGAGCCGTTCCAGCACCGCGCGGCCGGCGGCCAGGCGTTCGACGGTGTTGGTGCCGTTGAACAGTTCGTCGATCAGGAACAGGCGGCAGGTGCCGCGGTCCGCGTGTTCGATGAAGGTCTGGATCGCGGTCATCTCGGCGAAGTAATGGCTCTTGCCGGATTCGACCGAGTGTTCTCCACGGATCACGGCCATGACGCGTGTGTGCGGCAGCGTCGCCCGGCTGGCGAAACAGAAGCCGAGCGTTCGGCCGAGGATGAGGTTGATGCCGACCAGCTTGATGAAGGTGGTCTTGCCGGCCATGTTGGAGCCGGTGATCAGGGCCGAACGCCCGTCGAGCCGGATCGAGTTCGCGACCGGTCGCATCGTCAGCGGGTGCGTGCCGTCGACGAGATCGAGTCGTGAGCCCTTCGAAATGACAGGCTCGCAGTGTTGCGGTCGCTGTTCGAGAAACGATGCGACCGCGATGGCGGCATCCACCGCGCCCACGCTCTCGAAGGTCGCGGCCAGTTCCGCACGCACGCGACCGAAGCGCGCAACGGTGCGGCCGTAGGCGGCGAGTTCGAGCAGACACAAGAGATTCAACCAGATGGCGACGCTCTGGACCCACGGCGAGTACAGAAAGGCGATCCAGCCGAGCGATGCTCGGACCTTGCGCCGCAGTCGCGCTTCGGCGCGCAAGCGCGCGAGTTGGGGCAAGGCGGATGCGTCGCTGCGAACCCTGGCCAGGCTGTCTGCGATGCGCAGCAGTTGGCTGCAGCCCTTGAGCAGTTCGATGTCGCGGAACAGCGGCGTCGAGAGCCAAAGGATCAGCAGGAGATTGATGCCGACCGTGAGCAGCAGCGCCCAGATCGGCAACGGCGTCGCGGCCACGAGCACCAGGACCACGACACAGACGAGGCTCCACCACGGCAACAGGCGATGGAGCGGGTCGACTTCGGGCGGCGCGCCGAAAATGAAGCGGGCCAGCTGCCAGTTCGAGGCCGTGTCCAGACCCGCAAGCGCAAGTTGGAGGCGTTCGCGCAGCGTCGCATCGGCACGCAGCGTCTGGCAGCTGGCGTAGTGCGCAGCGGCTGGCGCCGGTTCGGCGTAGAAGCGGAGTTGGCGGTAGAGGTACTGGCTGCCGAGTGGGCTCTCCGTCGTGTCCAGATCGGCGAACAGACGCGGAAACTCGAGGTCGGTCCAGGTTTGGTCGTCCACCACGTCGCCTGCCGATGCCTCCCGCGTCAGATCGAAGTAACGGCTGATGCCGCTGAGCGCCTTGTCGCCCGGTTGGCCCCATTTCGCGCGCAGTCTCGCCAGCGCTTGGCGTCGTGGAAACAGTGCGTCGAGCAACGCACGACCGCCGTCCTTGAGCAGTTCGAATATCGTCATGTGTTCGACTGTATCGGCAATACGCGACGACGGGCCTTGAGGTCGTCGCGGCACTGTCGACGTCCTGCCCGCTCTGGCGATGGCCGTTGACCATCGATTTCCGCATTCGTCATTCCGTTTTCCAGACGGGTCGGCGCATTGCCGCCCAATACTGGACGTGGTGATCCGATGGTTTGTGACATCCATCGCGAGCCCACGGGCGCATCAGCCTGTTCCAGACGATTGCGTCCGCCGCGCCCATCCTCACCGTATCCGCGGCATGCCTTCCGTGACGCGAGCAGACAGCTACGCCGCTGGGCGCGAGGCTGTGCATGCCGGGCAGCCTGCGTCACTCGCGTCACTCGCGTCACCGGCGGGACGTGCATTGGCAAGCGGCGGCGGTGCATTGCGCGGTCCTGGAGGCGCGCGGCGTCACGCTGACATTCGACGCCGGCATGTGCCTCCAGAACCGCGCATCCTCACACCCGCGCTGCCCGCCGATGCACCCATCGATACAGCACCGGCAACACCAGCAGGGTCAGCAACGTCGACGAGAGGATTCCGCCGATGACCACGGTGGCAAGCGGTCGTTGCACTTCCGCGCCCGCGCCGACGTTGAATGCCATCGGCACGAAACCGAGCGAGGCGACCAGCGCCGTCATCAGGACGGGGCGCAGGCGGCCGAGTGCGCCTTCGACGATCGCGGTGTGCAGGTCGAGGCCGTCCTCGCGCAGCTTGCGGATGAAGGTCAGCATCACCAGACCGTTGAGCACGGCGACGCCCGACAGTGCGATGAAGCCGACGCCGGCCGAGATCGACAGCGGAATGCCGCGCGCCGCCAGTGCGAGCACGCCGCCGGTAAGTGCCAGCGGCACGCCGCTGAAGACCACCAGCGCGTCGCGCATCGAACCGAACGCCATGAACAGCAGCGCGAGGATCACCGCCAACGTCAGCGGCACGACGAGCGCCAGACGCCGGCTGGCCGAGGCCAGTTGTTCGAATGTGCCGCCGTAGTCGATCCAGTAGCCGGTCGGCAGCGTCACCGAAGCGGCGACCGCGGTCTGCAGCTCGCCGACGAAGCCACCGAGATCGCGCCCGCGCACATTGGCGGTGACCACGATGCGGCGCTTGCCGTTCTCGCGGTTGATCTGGTTCGGCGCGAGTTGCGTGCCGATCGTCGCCACCTCGCGCAGCGGCACGGTGCGTGGTGTGCCGCTGGCCCAGGTGCCACTGCGGTCGGACTCGTCGGCGCTGTCACCGGCCGTCCCCGGGAGCGGAATCGGCAGGTCGGCGAGCGCTGCCGGATCGCCGCGCAGCGATTCGGGCAGACGCACCACGATGTCGAATCGCCGGTCGCCATCGAACAGCTGGCCCGCCGTTTCGCCACCGATTGCAGCCGCGACGACACGTTGCACGTCGCCCGGATTGAGTCCGTAGCGCGCCATCGCGCGCGGGTCGGGCGCGATCTCGAGCAGCGGCAGACCGTCGACGGCTTCGACGCGCACGTCGGCGGCGCCGTCGATGCCCTGCAGCACACGTTCGACCGCGGTCGCCACGGTTTGCAGGGTGTCGAGATCGTCGCCCTGGATCTTCACCGCCACGTCGCTGCGCACGCCGGAAATCAGTTCGTTGAAGCGCATCTGGATCGGCTGGGTGAACTCGTAGTTGTTGCCGGGCATGGTGTCGGCGATCGCTTCGAGTTCGCCGACCAGCGCGGCGCGCGGCTTGCGCGGATCGGGCCAGTCGGCGCGTGGCGCGAGGATCAGGAAGGTATCGGCGACCGACGGCGGCATCGGATCGTTGGCGACCTCGGCGGTGCCGATCTTCGAAAACACGCGTGCGATTTCCGGAACCTGCTGCAGGCGACGTTCCAGCGCGAGCTGCATGGCGACCGACTGTTCGATGCCGGTGCCGGGCATGCGCATCGCGTGCATCGCGATGTCGCCCTCGTCGAGGCTGGGAATGAACTCGCTGCCCATCCGCGTCGCAAGCCAGCCACAGGCCAGCACCAGCACCAGCGCGCCGCCGACCAGCCAGCGTCCGTGCCGCAGTGCCCAGTCGAGCGCCGGCGCATAGCCGCGCCGTGCGGCGCGCATCGCCCGGTTGTCGTGCTCGGCGACGCGGCCGCGCAGCAATATTGCGATCGTCGCCGGCACGAAGGTCAGCGACAGGAGCATCGCGCCGGTCAATGCCAGCACCACGGTGATCGCCATCGGGTGGAACATTTTGCCTTCCACGCCTTCGAGCGCGAAGACCGGCAGATACACCGCGGCGATGATGCCGAGCCCGAACAGGCTGGGCCGGATCACCTCCGCGCTGGCCGATGCCGCGACTGCGTGGCGCTCGCGCGTATCGAGCAGGCGGCCGAGCCGCTGCTGCGCTTCGCCGAAGCGGCGCAGGCAGTTCTCGACGATGATCACCGCGCCGTCGACGATCAGACCGAAGTCCAGCGCGCCCATGCTCATCAGGTTGCCGGACACGCCGCCCTGGCGCATGCCGATCACGGTGAACAGCATCGTCAGTGGAATCACCAGCGCGGTCAGCAGCGCCGCGCGCACGTTGCCGAGCAGCAGGAACAGCACCACGATCACCAGCAGCGCGCCTTCGACCAGGTTCCTGGCGACGGTGCGGATGGTGCGGTCGACCAGCGCCGTGCGGTCATAGACCGCCACCGCGCGCACGCCATCGGGCAGGCTCGCGTTCGTCGCCTCCAGCCGCTGCGCCGCGGCCTGCGCCACGGTGCGGCTGTTCTCGCCGAACAGCATCAACACCGTGCCGAGCACGACTTCCGCACCGTTCTGCGTGGCCGCGCCGGTACGCAGTTCCCGGCCTTCGCCAACGCTCGCCACATCGTGCACGTGGATCGGCACGCCATCGCGCCGCGCCATCACGATGTTGCCGATCGCCTCGACATCGGCGACCTGGCCCGGCACGCGCACCAGCAACTGCTGGCCGTTGCGCTCGATGTAGCCGGCGCCGACGTTGCGGTTGTTGTTGGCGACCGCGGTGACGACATCTTCGAACGTGAAATCGAGCGCGACCAGCAGCGCGGGATCCGGCGTGATGTGCACCTGTCGCGCGAAACCGCCGATGGTGTCGACCTCGGTCACGCCGCGCACATTGCGCATCTGCGGCCGCACCACCCAGTCCTGCAGCGTGCGCAGATCGGTCGCGGTGTACGGCGTGCCGTCCGGCTTGCGTGCGCCTGGTTCGGCCTCGACGGTGTACATGAAGATCTCGCCGAGACCGGTCGCGACCGGGCCGAGTGTCGCGTCGACATCGTCCGGCAATTGTCCCTGCACCTGCTGCACGCGCTCGGCCACCTGCTGCCGCGCGAAATACAGATCAGTGCCGTCTTCGAACACGACGGTGACCTGCGACAGGCCGTACGCGGATAGCGAGCGCGTGTAATCGAGCCGCGGCAATCCCGCGAGCGCGGCTTCGATGGGGAAGGTGACGCGCTGTTCGGTCTCCAGTGGCGAATAGCCCGGCGCCGAGGTGTTGATCTGCACCTGCACATTGGTGATGTCGGGCGTCGCATCGATCCGAAGTTTGGTGAAACTCCAGCCGCCGACGGCGATGAGCAGGAGCGTCGCGACGAGCACCAGCCAGCGGTGGCGGATGGAGGCGTGGATGAGGGACTCAAGCATGGGGGGCTCCGATGCTCGGGCGCGTCATGCCTGCAGTGAGCGTTAGCTCGGCTGGCAGCCGCTGCGCAGTAATTTGCGATTTCCTGTTGCGTCGACAGATCCCCACACCGTCATTCCCGCACAGGCGGGAATCCAGTGACTTTCGTGACGGCACTACCTGGTCTGAGGCGAGAGCGAAAAGCGAAGTCCTTGGATGACCAGCCGTTCGGCTGTTGAAAGCCCCGCTTTCGCGGGAACGACGGGGAAACGGCAATCCGCGAACCGGTCCGAACTCACGGCTAGCATTGGGAGTGACGTCAATGCGCATGACCCGCCCCCGCCTTCTCCAGGTCCGCTTTGATCGTGTAGCTCTGCTCGATCACCACGTCCTCGCCCACTGCCACGCCATCGACGATCTCGACCTGTCGCGCATCGCGCCGGCCGAGGGTCACCGCGCGTTTCTCGTAGCGATCGCCCTCGCGCACGAACACCACGTCGCGGCCGTCCATCTGTTGCAACGCCGTCAGCGGCACAGCGAGATCCGCCGGCTGCGTCGACACGGTGACCATTGCGCGCACGGCCGAGCCGGGGCGCCATTGGCCGTCGGCGTTGTCGAGCGTGGCGCGGGCGATCGTGCTCTGACTCGCGGTCGCGGTGCCGGGCAGCACGCGGTCGATACGCGTGTCGGCGGTCGCGCCGTCGCCGAGGCGACTGATCGTTACCGGCGAGCCGGCAGCGAGATGCTCGGCATCGCGGCCGAAGACATGCAGGTCGACCCACAGCGTCGACAGATCGGCGATCTCGTACAGCACCGCGCCCTCGCTGGCGCTCTGGCCGACCGACGCATTGCGCGCGAGCACGGTGCCGCTGATCGGCGCAGTGACGGTGTAACTGGACAGGCTGAGGTTGCTGTCGATCGTCGCCAGCACCTGGCCGGCGCGCACGCGGTCGCCGACTTCGGCATGCAGGCGGCGGATCGGGCCGGGAAAGCGCGCAGTCACGCGCGCGTTGCCGGTTTCCAGCGTCGTCAGCAGGCCCTGCACTTCGTGCTGGTCGGCGATGGTGCCTGCGGCCGCGGGCGCGACGCGGATGCCGACGTCGTTGGCGATGTCGGCCGCGATGGTCGTGGCGTCGTCGGTGTGATCATCGTCCGCATCGCCGTCGTCCGCATGTGCGTCATCGGCGTGTTCGTCTGCGGATGTGCCGGTGGCATCGGCGACGGGCGCGGGTGCGCTGCATGCGGAAAGCAGCAACGCAAGTGCAATCGATGCAACTGTGGTCGTGAACGTCCTCATCGGGCGTCTCCTTCAAAGGGTGCGGGCGTCGCATTGGCGATGACGAGGGACTGGCCGGTCAGGCGCTGCAGTTCGATCAGGGCGATCTGCGCGGCTTCGGCGGCGTCGAGTTGCTGGCGCTGCGCATCGCTGCGCGCGTCCTGCAGTTGCGACCATTCGAGATACGACACGGCACCTGCGCGCCATGCGCGTTCGGTGGCGCTGGCGGCGCGGGTCAGACGTGGCAGTACATCGCGTGCGAGCAGCGAGACGGCCGATTGCGCGACGTGATACCGGCCATGCGCTTCGGCCAGCGTGGCCTGCAGCGCGCGATCACCGGCGTCGCGCTCGATCGAGACGAGTGCGAGCTCCGCGGCGGCGGCACGGATCGCCGGCTGCGCGCGCGCGCGACTGCCGAGCGGCACGACGAAACCGCTGATCAGCGAGGTGTCGCCACTTTCGCGCTGATGGCGGATGCCGGCCTGCCAGCCGATGTCAGGCGTGGCGTCGCTGCGCGCGAGCTGCAGCCGTGCTTCGGCGATGCGCTCACGATCGTTGAACTGCAGCAGTTCCGGCGATCGCGCAAGCAGTTCTCGCAACGTGCCGAAGCCGGCGATGTCGGGCAGCGCCAACGGATCGCTGTCGGCGATGGTGAACCCGCCGTCCGGATCGCCCCACAACATCGACAGGCTGCGCTGCGCGGTCTCGATCTCCAGTCGCGCATTGGCAACCTGCAGTTCGGCCTGCGCCTGCGCCGCCTGTGCGGTCAGCACGACCGCTTCGGGTGAGGCACCGGCGGCGAAGCGTTGGCGCGCAGCGGCCACGAAGCGCGTTCGCTGCGCGACATCGGCCTGTGCGATTCCCAGGCGGCGCGTCGCGACGACGATGGCGAGATGGCGGCGCGCGGTTTCGGCGAGCAGATCGACGCGCGCCGTTTCGCGTTGCAGGGCGAGCGCATCGATGCGGGTCTGCGCGAGCGCGCGCCGTGCATCGGGTTTGCCGCCGCGTTCGAACACGCCGGCCAGGGTCAGCGTGGTTTCGAGTGTGCGCGTGGGCGCATCGAGGCCGAGGTTCTCGATCTCGATGCCGGCCTCCAGCGGCGGACGCAGCGCAGCGACCTCGCGTTCGGCATCGAACACTGCGCGCTGGCCGTCGAACAGGCGCACATCGGGATGGGCATCGGCAACGCGCGCGAACGCGTCATCGAGGGTCAGGGCCTGCGCGCTTGCGCGCACGGGCACGGGCGCCGACTGCGCGGCCACAAGGCACGGCGCAGCGGCGAGGGCGGCCAGGGCCGCCAGTCGCAACAACATGGGAACGCTCCAATTTCGGGATGACGAAAAGCCGACCTCAGGCCGGCGCGGGCGTCATGCGGAAATCGGTGGTCGCAGCAGGGAATCGGGCCCGCGCGCGGGCGCGGCTTCGTTCGCGGACAATGCAGGGTGCGACATCGCCAGCGGCGCCAGCAGTGACGGCACTGACGGCAGTGCAGGCGTATGTGCGCCGCAGGTGGCGCAGTGCGCGACCGCGTGTAGCAGATCGCCACCGTCTTCGTGTGCTTCGGGTGCGTGGTCGTGCTGCTCGGCGGTTTCGCCGTGCGCGGCCTCGTAGGTGTTGCCCATCGCCACCAGCACCGGCGCCGTCATCAGCCCGAACACCAGCAGCGCCAGCAGCAGCCGGCGCGACCAGGACAGGGGGTTGGGACTGCGATGCATCCGCGCAGCCTAGGTGGTGCACGCGGCGTTACACAATTCCAGCCGGGTGCGCGGGCGATGCGAGGGTCCTTTCGCGGCGTTTTTTGCGTTCAAGGAGGAATAGGCCGGCATCGCACGCAACCGGCTGCCACCATCGCGCTCTGCGCAGCGGCCGAGAGACCTTCATGACCCGATCCCATCTGCACCGTACCGCCCCGCGCTCACGCTGGCCCTGTTGTGCCTGACGGCTGGCGCCGCGCCACCGCTGACCGGCAGCCGCGAACTCGATATGCGGATCGCGGCACCCGGATCATGTTCGTCGCGTATCGCAACACGGGCATCGATCGCGCGGTCACCGGCGACTACATGATCCGCGGTTGCCTGGTGGAGCAACCGCGGTTGCGGATCACGCGGCCCGACATCGACGTGCCGCGTCTGCCGAAGAAGCGGTTGGCGCCGCGCGAGCCGGTGGAGATGATGCCGTTGCGGCGGCCCGGGGGCTGACGCACAGGGCGGATTGCCTTGGGCAGTCCGCTCTCTTTCCAGTCCGCAGGATGGGTTTCGCGGCGCTCACCCCATCTTGCGAGCAGGCGCTATGCGCGCTCCGCACGCAGCCGTTCCAGCACGCCGTCAAGCGCTTCGAGGTTGCCGTAGTGGATCACCAGCCGGCCCTTGTTGCCGCGCCCGTTGGCGATCGACACGCGCGTGCCCAGCGTCTCCGACAGTTCGTTCTCCAGCGAGACGATGTCAGCCTGCGGGCGGGCCTTGTTGCGCGCGACGGTGCGGGTGTCGCCACCCGGTACGCGCCCGGCGGCGAACTGCTGCGCGCGATGTTCGACTTCGCGCACCGACCAGCCGTGCTCGACGGCGTCGCTGGCGAGCTTGCTGGCGAGTTCCGGCGACAGTGTCAGCAGGGCGCGGGCATGGCCCATTTCCAGCTGCTTGGATTCGACCAGGATGCGGATCGCCGGTGGCAATTCCAGCAGACGCAGCAGATTCGACACCGCGGCGCGCGACCGGCCGACGGCTTCGGCGGCCTGCGCGTGGGTCAGGTCGAATTCGTCGATCAGCCGCTGCAGCGCCTGCGCTTCTTCCAGCGGGTTGAGGTCTTCGCGCTGGATGTTCTCGATCAGCGCCATCGCGACGACCGTGCGGTCCTCGACATTGCGCACCACCGCCGGCACCTCAGTCAGGCCGGCCTGCTTGGACGCGCGCCAGCGGCGTTCGCCGGCGATGATCTCGAAGGTGCGGTCGGCACGCTCGCGCACGACCAGCGGCTGGATCACACCCTGCGCCTTGATCGATTCGGCCAGTTCGCTGAGTTTGGATTCGTCCCAGTGCTTGCGCGGCTGGTACTTGCCGGCGCTCAGCGCATCGATCGGCAGCAGGCGCAACGTGTCCTGCTCGGTCGCTTCCAGACTCGCCGGTGCCTCGGCGGCAGCCTTGGGGCCGAGCAGGGCTTCGAGGCCCCGGCCCAGGCCGCGCTTCTTGGCGGGCGTCTTCGCAGCGGTCATGCCGGCGTCTCCATGGCAGTGGCGTCCTGATTGCTTGTCTGTGCGTCGCGTTCGCGCTGGCGGCGGATCACTTCGCCGGCGAGACCGAGATAGGCGATCGCGCCGCGTGAGCCCTTGTCGTAGCCGACGATGCTCTGGCCGTGGCTGGGCGCTTCGGCCACGCGCACGTTGCGCGGCACGATGGTGCGGAACACCTTGTCGCCGAAGTGGTTCGTCAGCTCGCCCGACACGGCATTGGCGAGGTTGTTGCGCACGTCGAACATCGTGCGCAGCACGCCTTCGAGCTCGAGCTTCGGGTTGAGGTTCTGCTTGATCGCATCGATCGTCTGCAGCAGCGCGGTCAGGCCTTCGAGCGCGTAGTACTCGCACTGCATCGGCACGAGCACCGAATCGGCGGCGGTCAGCGCATTGAGCGTCAGCAGCGACAGCGCCGGCGGACAGTCGATGAGGATGTAGTCGTAGCGCGGACGAAGCGGTTCGAGCGCGCGCTTGAGCCGCTGCTCGCGATCGTCGGCGCCCATCAGTTCGAGTTCGGCGGCGGTGAGATCGGTGTTGCCGGGAATCAGGTCGACCTCTTCCTCGGTCTGCACGATCGCGTCGCCGGCTTCCACCTCGCCCAGCAGCACATCGCAGGTCGAGACCGGTACCGCGCCCTTGTCGATGCCGCAGCCCATGGTCGCGTTGCCCTGCGAATCGAGGTCGACGAGCAGCACACGTTTCGGCGTGCGCGCGAGCGCCGCGGCCAGGTTCACGGCCGTCGTCGTCTTTCCGACGCCGCCCTTCTGGTTGGCGATGGCGATGATGCGGGCCATGGGCTCCGTGCGAGGTTCAGGAAGGGAGCCGGTCACCGCGGGCGGCGGCCGGACCGGGGATTATGCCCCCCAAGGGTCGCTTGGGGACACCGATCCGATCCTGCGCCCGCATGGTGGCGACGACGCGGTTGCAGCTGAACCGGTGATGCGCGGTCGGGTATCGTCGATGCCCGCGCTCGATGCGCGACAGCCGCTCAGGCGCGGGCGACGACGACCAGATGCCGTTCGGCGTCGAGGCCGGGCACCTTGAGCGGCGTCACCGTGTCGAGCCGCCAGCCGGCCGGCAGCGCGGCGATCTCGTCGACCGGATTGACGCCCTTCATTGCCAGCAGGCGCCCGCCGTCGGTCTTCGGCAGATGGCCGCCGACGGCGAGGATGTCGGGCAGCGTGGCCAGCGCACGCGCGGTGATCGCATCGAACGCACCGGGCCGGTCGACAGCTTCGATGCGCGACTCGGCCACATCGGCATTGGTCAGTTTCAGCTGGCGCACTGCCTCGCGCAGGAAGCGCGCCTTCTTGCCGTTCGACTCGACCAAGGTGACGTGCAGGCCGGGCAGCGCGATCGCCAGCGGAATGCCCGGCAGGCCCGGACCGGTGCCGAGATCGGCGAGTGTGGCGAGGCCGTCGACGTACGGCACCATCGCCAGTGAATCGAGCAGATGGCGCACCACCATCTCGCGCGGATCACGCACGGCGGTGAGGTTGTAGGTCTTGTTCCAGCGCACGAGCAGCGCGAGATAGGCAAGCAGCGGATCGGCCAGCGTCGGCGCGAGGCCCAGCGTGCGCAGTCCGGCTTCGAGCTCGGCGCGCAGGGGGGTGTCGTCGGGGAGTTCCATGGGGCGCATTGTAGAAGCTGGCGCGGCGCGTGGCCTGCAGATGACGAATGCTGAGGGCTGCCCCCGCCGCATCCCACTCGCGCGAATCAACCGCCCAAGTACACGCTCAATTCACCCGCCGCCACGCCACAGTCGCCAAGTACCCCGCCAACGGCGCGAACGCATGCAGATGCCAGTCCCCCGGTGCCCCGAGCGCCGGATCGCAGCCGACCAGCGCCCAGCCGTCCTCGCGCGCGGCAAACTCCAGTCGATCCAGTCCGAACGACAACCCGTGCCCATGCGCCTTGAGCACCGCCTCCTTCGCGCACCACAACTGCACGAATGCGGTTTCAGCCTCGTCGGGTGCACGTTTGGCAAGTGCAGTCGCCTCGCCGGCGGTGAAGAAGCGCTGCGCCAGTGCCATCGCCTGCGGACGCGGACGCATCCATTCGATGTCGACCCCCACCGCCACGCCGTCGCCCAGCGCGACCAGCAGCGCGTCGCCGCTGTGGCTCCAGTTCGCATCGAGGCGGGGCCGGCCCGGCACCCGCAGTTGCGGGCGGCCACGGGCATCGCGTTCGAGGAGAAAGTCGTCGGTGCCCAGCGTCCCGGCGAGCCAGGGGCGCACGAGGGCTTCGGCGGACTGACCGCGCCGGTAATCGCGCCATGCGCATCGCACCGGGCCGGCGCGCAGGCTGTGTGGTTCGCTGAACATCCGCACTTGGCATCCCGCAGGGTGTCCAGCGTAAGCTAAACCGCTGTTCTGCGGGCCGGATGCGGCATCCGCGGCACATCTTTCTTGGAGTGGCAGCACGATGTCGGCAGTGGTACAGGAACAGGGGATGGGGCTGGCGCAGGCAGCAGGCGCGTTGCGCGCGCTGGTCGAGGGCGATCCGTCGCGCGCGATCGCGTTCGATGCCAATGGCGCGGTCTCCCTGTCGACCTTCCTCGCGCATGTGCGCGGCGTGGCCGCCGACCTACCCGACGCACCGTTCGCGCTGAACCTGTGCGAAGACCGCTATCGCTTCCTCGTCGCCTTCTGCGCCGTTGCGCTGCGCGGCCAGACCACGCTGCTGCCGCCGTCGCGCACCCGCGGTGCGATTGACGACGTCCGCGCGCGCCATCCGCACAGCTACTGCATCGGCGATCGCGACGACTGCGGCTGCGATGCACCGCACGAGGTCACCCACGCGCCTGCGCCGCCGCATTACGTGCGCCTGCCGGACGTGCTGCCGATGTGCGACGGCGAGATGCCCCGGATCGCCGCGGACGCACTGGTGGCAATCGGGTTCACCTCCGGCAGCACCGGCGTGCCGGGCGCCAATCCCAAGGACTGGGCGACATTCCGTCAGGGCACGCTGCAGAACCTCGCCGCGCTCGCCGACCTGCACGGCGAGGCGACGCTCCCGGTGGTCGCCACCGTGCCACCGCAGCACATGTACGGCATGGAGATGTCGGTGCTGCTGCCGCTGCTGGGCAATGTCGCCGTGCACGGGGCACGGCCGTTCTTCCCCGGCGACATCGCCGACGCGCTGCGCGACGCGCCACGTCCAGCGCTGCTGGTGACCACGCCGGTGCACCTGCGCTCGCTGGTCGAATCGGGTATCGCGCTGCCGCCGGTCGCTGCCATCGTCACCGCCACCGCGCCTCTGTCGCGCGAGCTCGCCGCGGCCGCGGAAGCACGTTTCGGTTGCGAAGTCCGAGAGCTGTTCGGTTCGACCGAGACCCTGATCTTCGCCCGTCGCCGCACCGCGCAGGTCGATGCGTGGACGCCTTACGACGGCGTGCGCCTGCAGCCGGTGCCCGACGGCACCCTCGTGCATGCGCCGCACCTGGCCGAACCGCGACTGCTCGCCGACCTGGTCGAACTCGACGAGGCCGGGCGCTTCGTACTGCGCGGCCGCCAGGCTGACATGATCGAGATCGCCGGCAAGCGCGCCTCGCTCGCCGACCTCACCCGCCGCCTGCTCGCCATCGACGGCGTGCGTGACGGCGTGATCTGCCAGAGCGCCACGCCGGACGCCACCGGTGTCCACCGGATCATGGCCGCGGTCGTGGCGAGCCCGGCGCTCGACGATGCCGCACTGCTGGACGCATTGCGGGCCAGCATGGATCCGGTGTTCCTGCCGCGACGCATCCGCCGCGTCGACGTGCTGCCGCGCAACGAGACCGGCAAGTTGCCCCGCGCCGCGCTGGACGGGCTGTTCGGGGCGGGGTCAACCTGAATACTGACGTCTCCGTCACGGGCCGGGACAGATGCTGACGCCGGCCTCCGGGCCTGCATGCGTTCATTCCTGATCCGCCGCGTCCCGTGCACTGGAGCACTTACATGAATTTCCTCATCTACATCATCGTCGGTGGCATCGCCGGCTGGCTGGCCAGCATCCTGATGCGCACCAATGCCCAGCAGGGCATCCTGCTGAACATCGTCGTCGGCATCATCGGCGGCTTCATCGGAGGCTGGCTGCTGCCGATGCTGGGCCTGTCGCTCGGCGCAGGCTGGATCGGCTTCCTGCTGACTGCGCTGATCGGCGCGATCATCCTGCTGGCGATCGTCAACCTCATCCGGCGCGGCAGCGCGCGCTGATCGCAGACCGGATCAACGCGACAGAAAAGGCCCGGCATTGCCGGGCCTTTTCGTTTCGGATGCCGACGCAGACGGCACCGGATCCCACCGCGGCGCCGCGCGATGCGTCAGCCCGAGAGGGTGACCCAGGCCGGCGCGTGATCGCTGGGCCGGTCCCAGGTCCGCGGTTCGCGATCGATGCCCGACGCCAATGCCGTCTCGCGCAATGCGTCCGAGACCAGCGTCAGATCGATCCGCAGACCGAGATCGCGACGGAAGCCCGCCTGGCGGTAATCCCACCAGCTGAAGACACCCGCGTCCTCGTGATGCAGGCGGAAGGCGTCGTGCAGGCCGAGGCCGAGCAGGCCGCGCAGGGCGTCGCGTTCGGCGGTCGAGGTCAGGATGTGGGTGTCGTTCCAGACCGCCGGGTCGTGCACGTCGCGGTCGTCGGGGGCGATGTTGAAGTCGCCGAGCACGACGAGCTTCGGGTGCGCGGCGAGTTCGCGCTGCACCCAGTCGTGCACGGCGGCCAGCCAGCGCAGCTTGTAGGCGTACTTGTCGGTGCCGACGTCCTGGCCGTTGACGACGTAGAGATTGATCACGCGCACGCCGTCGATGGTCGCGGCGATCACGCGCTTCTGCTCATCCTCGAAGTCCGGGATTCCGATCTGCACGTCGTCGAGGACGCGGTTACGGGCGAGCAGGGCGACGCCGTTGTAGGTCTTCTGGCCCGAGAACACGGTGCGGTAGCCGAGCGCAGCGAGGGCGGCGTCGGGGAAGCGCGCGTCCTCGAGCTTGGTTTCCTGGATGCCGACCACGTCGGGTTGCGCGTCGCGCAGCCACTGCTCGAGGTGCGGCAGGCGGACGTTGAGCGAATTGACGTTCCAGCTGGCGATCTTCATGGGCACGGCGCGCGGCGGACAGGACGCACGATTGTACGTGGACGCACTGCGCGCGCCCCGGATCGCCGTCGTCAACGCGCCAGAAAATCCACCAGTTTCGCGATCCGCGCATACGGCGGTCGCAGCCAGTCGGTCACCGCGAAGCGCGACTGCCACAGCACCGGCAGCGCCTTGGTCATCGCGTCGAAACCGGCGCGGCCGTGATACGCGCCCATGCCGCTCGGACCGACGCCGCCGAACGGCAGCCGGTTCGCGGCGAAGTGCAGCAGGGTGTCGTTGACGGTCACACCGCCGGCGACGGTGCGGGCGAGGATCGCCTCGGCCTGGGCACGATCGCCGAAGGGATACAGCGCCAGCGGCCGGTCGCGTGCCTCGACGAAGGCGATGGCATCGTCGATCGAGGTGTACGACAGCACCGGCAGGATCGGCCCGAAGATTTCCTCGCGCATCACATCGCTGTCGTCGCCGGGTTCGACAACGAGCGTCGGCGCGAGGGCGCGTGCGCCTTCGACCTCGAGCAGCGGCAGCACGGTCAATCCGCGTGCGCGCGCATCGTCGAGCAGGCCGGTCAGCCGCGCGTGCTGCGCGTCGCTGACGATGTGCGTGTAATCCGATGCCCGGGTGCCGGCATCGGCATAGCGCGCCTGCACCTCGAAGCGCAGCGCCTCCAGCAGGGCGTCGCGGCGCGCGGCATCGACGAGCACGTAGTCGGGCGCGATGCAGGTCTGGCCGGCATTGAACAGCTTGCCGGTGACCAGCCGCGACGCGGCCTTGTCGAGCGGATAGCCGGGGCAGACGATCGCCGGCGACTTGCCGCCGAGTTCCAGCGTCAGCGGGGTGAGGTTGGGCGCTGCCGCGGCCATGACCTTGCGACCCACCGCGGTGGAGCCGGTGAACACCAGATGGTCGAACGGCAGACCGGCGAACGCGCCGCCGATGTCGGCGTCGCCCAATGCGACGGCGACGCGGTCGGCCGGAAACACTTCGGCCAGCAGCGAACGCAGGAACGCGCTGCTGCGCGGCGTGTGCTCGGAGGGCTTGAGGTAGACGTGGTTGCCGGCGGCGATCGCGGTCGCCAGCGGAATCAGTGCCAGATTCACCGGGTAGTTCCACGGCGCGATCACGCCGACCACGCCCAGCGGCACCGGCCGCACTTCGGCGCGTGCCGGCCACAGCTTCCAGCCGGCGCCGACGCGGCGTGGGCGCATCCAGCCACGCAGATGGCTGCGCAGTGCATCGATTTCCGACAGCACGGTCATGCCGTCGGCGATCAGCGATTCGGAACGCGCGCGATGGCCGAAGTCGGCCGAAATCGCATCGGCCATCTCGCCGATGCGTCGCGCGAATGCGGTGCGCAGACGGGCGAGATCGTCGCGGCGCTGCGCGGCATCCGGGCGACGGCCGCGCCAGGCCGCGCGCAAGGCATCGAGGGTCGGTTGCAGGTCTGCGACCGGCGTCGCGGCGGGTGTCGAATCGGTCGGGGCGGCGTCCATCGCCGCAGTGTAGCGCCGGCGTCGCGGCAATCCGGCGGGGCCGCAGGTAGACTCCGGCGATGGACTTGAGACCCTATCGAAACACCGCCCCGCGCCTCGGCGAACGCGTCTATGTGGACCCGGCGGCGACGGTGATCGGCGATGTCGTGCTCGACGACGACGTGTCGGTGTGGCCGGCGACGGTGATCCGCGGCGACGTGAACTTTGTTCGCATCGGCGCACGGACCAGTGTCCAGGACGGCAGCGTGATCCATGTCAGCCACGCCGGCCCGCATGCCAAGCGCGGCGGTTTCCCGACGTTGATCGGCAGCGACGTCACCATCGGCCACAAGGCGGTGATCCACGCCTGCACGATCGAGGACGCGGCGCTGATCGGCATGGGCGCGCTGGTGCTCGACGGCGCGGTGGTGAAGAAGCACGCGTTCGTGGCCGCGGGCGCGGTGGTGTCACCGGGCAAGGTGGTCGGCGAAGGCGAACTGTGGGTCGGCAATCCGGCGCGCTGTGTGCGCAGGCTCGACGATGCGCAGATCGAAGGCCTGTACTACAGCGCCGCGCACTACGTGCGTCTCAAGGACGAATACCTCGCCGCGCTGGCGGGCTGAGCAGCGCAGGGGCAGGTACGACGCATGACGCACAGGGACGACGCGCATTCGCGCATGACCGCACGGAGCCGCGGCGCCTGATGCTCGATACGGTCCGCGAAGTCCACACGCCCGAGGGTGTCGCGCTGCGCCTGCCGGCCGCCGGCCCGGTACCGCGTGCGGTGGCGTGGCTGATCGATCTGGCGATCCGTGGCGTGCTGCTGATGGCGATCTCGATCGTGCTGGGCATGCTCGGCAAGTTCGGTTCCGGCATGTACATGATCGTGCTGTTCGTCGTGTTCTGGGGCTATCCGGTGGTGTTCGAAGCGCTGTACGGCGGGCAGACGCCGGGCAAGCGCGCGCTGAGCCTGCGGGTGGTATCGGCCGATGGCGCGCCGATCGGCTGGATGGCCAGCTTCGTGCGCAATCTGATGCGCACCGTCGACATGCTGCCCTTCGGCTATGGCGCGGGTCTGGTCGCGAGCCTCGCCGATCCCTGGAGCCGGCGGCTGGGCGACATGGTCGCCGGCACGCTGGTGATCCATGCGCCACGCGAGCGCACGCGCATCGACGCGTTGCAGATCGCGCCGCAGGCACCGGCCGCACCGTTGCAGGCGCACGAGCAGATCGCGGTGATCGCATTTGCCGAACGCGCGCACGCGCTGACCGGCGAGCGCCAGCAGGAACTCGCCGACATCGCCACACCGGTGACCGGTGCACATGGGGAGACCGGCGTGCTGCGGCTGCTGGGCGTGGCCAACTGGCTGCTGGGGCGGCGCGCATGAGGCAGGATGCGTTCGTCGCCCGCCACAAGGCCGAGTGGGATGCGTTCGAGCGCTGGCTCGATGCGCGCGAGGGCAGTCCTCGGCGTGCACGTCGCACCCGGCGCGAATGGGACGGACTGGTCGACGAGGATGTGCCGTCGCGCTATCGCCGTCTGTGCCAGCAGCAGGCGCTCGCGCGCCGGCGCGGGTACAGCCCGCAGGTCACCGCGCGGCTGCAGGCGCTGATGCAGCGCGGCCACAACGTGCTCTATCGGCCGCCGCCGCCGCCGTGGCGGCGCGCGCTGCGCTTCCTGCTGGCTGATTTCCCGCGTCTGGTGCGCGCGCAACGCGGCTGCCTGTGGGCCTCGCTGGTGCTGTTCGCGGTGCCGCTGGTGCTGATGTTCGTGCTGATCCAGCAGTGGCCGGAACTCGCCTACGGGGTCATGTCGCCCGAGCAGCTGGCGCAGATGGAGGGCATGTACGACCCGGCGCGCGCGGCCGAGCGTTTCGCGCGTGAGAGTCAAAGCGACATGGAGATGTTCGGCTACTACATCTGGAACAACGTCAGCATCGGCTTCCGCACCTTCGCCAGCGGTCTGCTCGCCGGTGTCGGCACGATCTTCGTGCTGATCTTCAACGGCATTTTCATCGGCACGGTGGCCGGACATCTGCAGGCGATCGGCCATGGTGGCCCGTTCTGGCGCTTCGTCGTCGGCCATTCGGCGCCCGAACTCACCGCGATCGTCATCGCCGGTGCCGGCGGCCTGCGGCTGGGGCTGGCGCTGGTCGCGCCGGGCCAACTGCGCCGTGTCGATGCGCTGGTGCAGGCCGGGCGCGAGGGTGGCCGCTTGTGTCTGGGCATCCTCTTCATGCTGGTGTTCGCGGCGTTCGTCGAAGCGTTCTGGTCGTCGACCGGCGCGATTCCGGATCCGGTCAAATTCGGTGTCGGCGGCGGTCTGTGGCTGCTGACCGGGCTGTGGCTGTGGCGCGGCGGACGCGGAGTGATCGATGCGCGTTGAGACCGTGCAGGTGGAACTGCGACCGCGCACCGCGTGGGAAGCGATGGAGCTCGGCAACGCGCTGGTGCGCCGCCATGCGCTCGCGATCTGGGGGCCGTCGCTGCTGCTCGGGCTGCCGGTGTTCGTGGTGCTCAATGCGCTGGGCTGGGCGATCGACCAGTTGTGGCTGTCCGCGCTGCTGCTGTGGTGGCTCAAGCCGGTGTTCGATCGCGTGCCGCTGTTCGTGCTGTCGCGCGCGGTGTTCGGCGCGGCGCCCAGCATGCGCGCCACGCTCGACGCCCAATGGCGCTGGGGCTGGCGGCCGCTGATCGGCCATCTGACCTGGCGCCGCTTCAGTCCGTGGCGGGCGGCGACGCTGCCGGTGGATCTGCTCGAAGGCCTGTCGGGGGCGCCGCTCGCGCAGCGGCGACGTCTGCTCGCCGACGGGATCGGCGGGCATGCGCTGCTGCTGACCGTGATCTGCCAGCTGTTCGTAACCGCGCTGCTGCTGTCGCTGAGCACGCTGGTGCTGATGTTCGTGCCGACCGAACTGCTGTCCGAATCGGCGCGCGCGATGTGGGCACTGATTTCCGAGCAACCGCCGCGCTGGGTGCAGGTGCTGGGCAATCTTGCGTTCTGGATGGCAATCGGGCTGGTCGAGCCGTTCTACATCGGCGCGGGGTTCGGCCTGTATCTCAACCGCCGCACGCAGCTGGAAGCCTGGGATCTCGAGATCGCATTCCGGCGCCTGCGCGCGCGTCTGGCACCGGCGGCGACGCTGGTGGTCGGCCTGCTGCTCGCCGGCCTGATGCTGGCGCCCGTGTCCGGACATGCGCAGGATCCAGCGACCGCCCGCGACGACAGCACGCGCGAGATCAATCCGACCAAGACCTGGCGCCCGGGCGAGCGCAAGCAGGGCGCGGCCGACGCCGACGCCCCCCAGGAGCCGACGTTGCCGCAGGTGTTCGGGCAGGTCGAAGACGGCGCCTCGTTCGGACGTGCGATCGAACGGGCCTATGCCGATCCGCTGCTCGACAACAAGCGCGAGGTCATGCGCTGGCAGCGCAAGGACACCGATGAGAAGAAGGCTGACGCGAAGCCCCCGTCCATTCCGAACGCCGGTCTGCTGGCCGCGATCGGACAGATCTTCGCGCTGATCGCCGAATACGGGCTGTGGATCGTGCTCGCGATCCTCGTCGGTGTGCTGGCCTGGACCGCGCGCCGCTGGTGGCCGTGGATGCGCGACACGCTGGGGCCGGTGCGCGAGCCGAGCGAAATCGTCGTCGAAGCCGCGCCGCCACCGCCGGAGGCACTGCCCGCGGACCTGGTGTCGGAAGTGCGCCGCCTGTGGGCGGAGGGGCGGCACCGCCGTGCGCTGGCGCTGCTGTATCGCGGCAGCGTCGAGGCCATGACCACGCGCGCTGGCGTGACCCTGGTGCCGGGCGCGACCGAGGCGCAGGTCCTGCGCGCCTCGCGACGCCTGCCCGATGTCGAGGACCGCGACGTGTTCGCCGAGATGGTGCGCGTGTGGCAACGCGCCGCCTACGGTCAGCGGTTGCCGGATGACGCCGGCCTCGACGCCCTGCTGACACGCCTCGCGCCGCGCTTCGGATGGTCCGCCTGATGCGCTGGCCCACCCGCATCGGCCTCGCCGCACTGGGCGCGCTGATCATTGCGCTGGGCGTCGCCTGGTTCCTGCACACGCATGAGCGCGTGTCCGACACCCTCGACCTGCCGCCGCGCGGCGAGGCCGCCTACAACCCGCTGTACGCGTTGCGCGAAACCTTGCGTGCCGATGGCGTGGAGGCACGTTCGCGCCAGCGCCTGCAACTCTCCGACGTGCCGCTTGGACCGCACGACACCGTGCTGCTCTACAGCGAACCGCGCACGCTGCTGCCATCCGAGGTCGAAGCGCTGCTCGGCTGGGTGGACGGCGGCGGTCATCTGCTGGTGCGCACGCCGTTGCCGCGCCGCCGCGCGGATGCCGCGCGTCCCTGGGATCTGCTGGCACGCCTCGGCGTGCACACCGTCGACGGCCGCACGCGTTGTGAGCCGTTGCTGGTGACCGGGCAGGGCGGTCATGTCGAGTTCTGCAACGGACGGCGTTTCCTGGTCGATGACGCGCCGCTGCTCGAATGGGGCGACGGCTACGAGGACGGTCTGGTGTTCGCGCGTCTGACGCACGGTGCCGGCACCATCGACGTGCTCGCCGACTTCGACTTCATGCGTAACGCCGATCTGCGCGAAGTGCCGCACGCGCTGCTGACCCGGCAACTGCTGGCGCCGAACTGGGGCGCCGGCACCGTGCATCTGGTGTACGCCGCCAGCGTGCCGCCGCTGTGGGTCCAGATCCTCACCCGTGGCTGGATGGCGTGGGGCCCGTTGCTGCTCGCGCTGCTTGCGTGGCTGTGGATGCGCACGCAGCGGCTCGGTCCGGTATTGCCGGCGCCGCCGGTCGCACGTCGCGCCCTGCTCGAACACGTCGCCGCGAGCGGCGAGCACCTCGTGCGTTACGGCCGCGCGCCGCTGCTGTACGACGCGGTGCGCAATGCGTTCCTCGATCGCCTGCGCCGGCGCGATCCGCTTGCTGCCGCGCTCGAAGGCGAGGCCGGCATCGAGGCCATCGCCGCGCGCACCGGCCTGTCCCCACGCGATGTCCGCCACGCGTTGCAGGCACCCCGACCCGATGATGCGACGGCGCTGCGCCAGCGCATCGCCCGATTGATCCAGATGCGCAACCACCTGTGAGCCCGACCATGACCGAACTGCCCGTGCCCCCGTCCGCACCGATCACCGGCGACGCCCTCGCCGCGCGCGTCGCCGCCGTCCGCGATGAAGTCTCCAAGGCCTTCATCGGCCAGCCCGAAGTGCTCGACCAGATCCTGGTCGCGCTGCTCGCGGGTGGCCACGTGCTGATCGAAGGCGTGCCCGGCCTCGGCAAGACGCTGCTGGTACGCGCGCTGTCGGCGGTGCTGGGCTGCAACTTCGCGCGCGTCCAGTTCACGCCCGATCTGATGCCCAGCGACGTCAGCGGCCACGCGGTGTGGGACACCAAGAGCGAGACCTTCGTGGTCCGCCGCGGCCCGATCTTCACCAATCTGCTGCTGGCCGACGAGATCAACCGCGCGCCGGCCAAGACCCAGTCCGCACTGCTCGAGGCGATGCAGGAACAGCAGGTCACGATCGAAGGCCACAGCTTCGAACTGCCGCCGCCGTTCATGACCCTGGCGACGCAGAATCCGGTGGAGCAGGAAGGAACGTATCCGCTGCCCGAAGCGCAGCTCGACCGCTTCCTGTTGAAGGTGCTGATCGACTATCCCGAGCACGCCGATGAAGTCGCGATGGTCACGGCGATCAGCAGCGGCAAGGTCGCCGCCGATTTCGACCTGTCGCAACTCGAAACCGTGTTGCAGCCGGGCGAGATCGTCGCGCTGCAGCGCGGCACCGCGGCGACGGTCGTCGATGCGGCGGTGATCGATTACGCAGTGCGCATCGCTGCGGCCACGCGTCAGTGGCCGGGCATCGCGCTCGGCGCCGGTCCGCGCGGCAGTCTGGCGCTGGTGCGCGCAGCGCGTGCGCAGGCGGTGCTGTCGGGCCGCGACTTCGTCACGCCTGACGACATCCGCGAGATCGCGACGCCGGCGCTGCGCCATCGCATCGCGTTGGCGCCGGAACTGCAGATCGAAGGTCAGGATGCCGACCAGGTGCTGCATGCGCTGCTCGCGCGCGTGGAAGCGCCGCGCAAGTGAGAACCTGCGCAATATCCTGCTGCGCTTGCCAGCTGACGCGCGTGCGGTGCTCGGGGTGCTCGCGTACCACGTCTACGCTGCGCTTCCTGCGCTCCACCCCGCGCCATCTGGCGGCGCTCGCGACGGACCTTGAACAGGTTCTACATCCGTCGCGACGCCCGCACATGAGCCGCTCCACATGAGGCCGACGATCGTCCTCGTCGTGCTGCTCGTCGTCTGGGGACTGGGCGGCGTCGCCGCGTCGCTGTGGCCTGCGGCGGTGCTGCCGTGGAACGTATTCGGCACGGCGCTGTTGCTGCTGTCGATTGTCGATCTCGTGCTGCTGCTGCGGCGTCCGACACCGGATGTCGTGCGCACGATGGCCGAAGCCTGGCCGATCGGCATCGCGCGGCCCGTATCGCTGCAGATCGAAGGTGGTCCGCAGGTCCAGCATCTCGAGGTCTTCGATCTGCATCCGCCGGGCTGGCGCGTCGACGGCCTGCCGCGACGCCTGCGATTGACACCGGACACCGTGTCGCGCGTCGACTACACCCTGCAGCCCGACATGCGCGGAGCGGCGGTGTTCGAAGGTGTGCAACTGCGGCTGCGTTCGCCGCTCGCGCTGTGGCGCCAGCGGCGCGAGGCCGGTACGCGTCACCAGGTGCGCGTATTCCCGAACTTCGCACCCCTGACGCGCTTCGCATTGCTCAGTGCCGACCGCGCGTCGCGACTGGTCGGCGCGCACATCAAGCGCCGCCGCGGCGAGGGCACCGATTTCCACCAGATGCGCGAGTACCGTATCGGCGACAGCCTGCGCCAGATCGACTGGAAGGCGAGTTCGCGCGCACGCAAACTCATTTCGCGCGAGTACCAGGACGAGAAGAACCAGCAACTCGTCGTCGTGCTCGACACCGGTCGCCGCATGCTCGCCCAGGATGGCGCGCTGTCGCATTTCGACCACGCGCTCGATGCCGCGCTGGTCGTGTCCTATCTCGCGCTGCGCCAGGGCGATGCGGTCGGCCTGTTCGCGACCGGCGGCGAGAGCCGCTGGATGGCCCCGCAGCGCGGCATGGGCGCGGTCGACACCCTGCTGCGCGTCAGCCACGACCTGCAGCCGCAACCGGTCGCGACCGACTATCTCGCCGCGGCCACCGAACTGTCGCTGCGCCAGCGCCGTCGCGGCCTGCTGATGCTGGTGACCAACCTGCGCGACGAGGACATCGAAGACGTGCTCGCTGCCGTGCGCATGCTGCAGAAACGGCATCTGGTGATCGTCGCCTCCCTGCGCGAACGCGCACTCGATGACGTGCTGTCGACCGAAGTCCGCGACCACGACGACGCGATCCGCGCCGGCGCCACCGCCCGTTACCTCGCCCAGCGCAAGGCCGCACACGATGCCCTGCGCAACCATCGCATCGCGGTACTCGATGTCACCGGCGAAGAACTGCCATCGGCGCTGGTCGAACGCTATCTGGCGGTGAAGCGGGATGGGTTGCTGTAGACGCCTAGCCTGCGGCGTGGGGACCCGTGCGCGCGAGCCCGCTCCTTCCCCAGTGCGGAACATTGCGTCCTTTACGGGTGGAAGGCTGGGGTGGGGCAAAGCTTCTGGTCGTACAGGCGCCAGATCCGAGCGATCAACTCGCTCGCGTTCTGTGCTCGCCTGCGCCTGACAGTTTGGCCCCACCCGACCCTCCCCCGCATGCGGGGGGAGGGCTTCAGCCGTCGCGTGTCCAGGCTGATGTCAGACGTCACGGAAACGGCTTCGAAGCTTCACGAAACCCGAATGGCCCCGCGCTAGTCTGCGGGCGCGCGCACCGGACGCTGCGCAGGGGGAGTGATCCGGGGGCGTGCGATGCCAGCCATCCGACGAGGCCTTGCCATGCATATCCGTATCCCTGTGATGCCGTCCGCCGCGCGTCTGCCGCGCATTTTCCGTTCTCTCACCCTGCTCGGCGCAGCCGCGCTGCTGTCCGCATGTGCGGCGACCGTGCAGCGACCTGCCGCCGCGCCCGTCGATCCGGTCGCGATCAATGGCGACGTGCGCCAGGTCGTACTGGTCGTCGAAGGCAGCGACACCGCACGTGCGCAGGAGGACTGGGGGGATTTCCGCGCGCTGTGGAACGACGCGATCCGCACGTCTGCCACTGCGGCCGGCATCCAGGGCAGCGTGCGTGACAGCCGGCCGGCGTCGCTCGACCCGCCGGGTGTGGTCGTGGTGGTACGCGTCGACAGCTTCCGCTACGTCTCCACCGGTGCGCGCTACGGTCTCGGCGTGATGACCGGCAACGCGCATATCAAGGCCAGCGCGCAGTTCATCGAAGTGCCCGGCGGCAGGGTGGCCGCAACCCGTAGCTACGACACCACCTCGAGCGCCTGGCAGGGCATCTTCGCGCCGATGACGACCAAGCAGGTGCAGGCGATCACCGACCAGATCGTCGCTGAAGCGCGCGGCGGCTGAGTCCTCACAGCCGAAGGGCCGTACACCGCGGTCCTTCGGCGCACGCGGGTCGCGGGTTCAGGCGCCGACGCGCGTACGCATCAGGCCGACATCGCGCACGGGACGCACTTCGATGCTGCCGGTGCGCGCCCACGGGAACTCGCCCGCGATGCGCAATGCCTCTTCCTCGCTGTCGGCTTCGATCAGGTTGAAGCCGGCCAGCATTTCCTTGGTCTCGGAGAACGGGCCGTCGAAGACCTGCGTTCGGCCACCGCGTGCGCGCACGGTCTTGGCGGTGGTGGCGTGTTCGAGCTGCCGGAACCCGAGCAGCGTGCCCTCGGCTTGCAGCGCATCGGCATGCTGCAGGCAGCCGCGCATCATCGTGTCGTACTCGCCCTCGGCCAGACCGTCGAGCAGCGTGTCGTCGGTGTAGATCAGCAGCAGGTACTGCATCGGGCGCGTCCTCGGATGGGCGGGTCAGGCTTCCAGATGGAAGTAGGGTTCCACGGTGCCGCGCAGCTTGACGGTCAGCGGCTGGCCCCGGCGATCGAGTGCACGACCGGCGGCGACGCGGATCCAGCCTTCGCTGACGCAGTATTCCTCGACGTCACGCCGCTCGTTGCCGTTGAAGCGGATCCCGATGCCGCGATTCATCGCCGCCTCGTTGTAGTGCGGGCTGCGCGGATCGTTGGAGAGATGGTCGGGCGGCGTATCGGTCATGGCGTCGGAATGCGGTGTGGAAACTGCGCGCAGGATACCGCCGCCGGGTGCAGGCTTCACCTAGGGTGCCTCGCCGCGTCCCTGCCGGCGCGCATTCGCGATCACCGCGCGCACGAGCGCACGATCGTGGTGGCGCGATATCGGCATCGCACCCAGTGCGATCGCGCGCTCGCGCATCGCCGCGGTCACGTCGTAATGCGCGCCGCTGGTGCGGTCCTGGAACGCGCGCCGCGGCATGCCGAGCAAGGCGGCGAAGGCGTGGAGTTCGTCGAGGGTGTCGGCGAGCAGATGTGCCCAGCGCTCGCCGCGCCAGGGGTGGACCGCATCGTCGACATAGACGGCCATGAATGGACCTGCACATCGGCGTCATCGCCGTTCGTGAATCATAGCCGGCGCGTGTGGCGACGCATGCTGTGCGCCGGGCCAGTGCATTTTTCTCCGCTGTACCTTTACCTGAAGATGTTTCGTCACGTGGATGCAGGCGCGTGCGCGTTGCATTTTTATGGGGGCATGAAAACCCCCGTTTTTGAGCCGATTTCTGCAGTTTTGAAACTTGGTGGATTTGGGGGTTCGTGCAGAAATCGTTAAGATGGTCGGTCTGTATTGCAGATTCGAGTTTATCGAGGAGGGCAGGCCCGTCGTGATTTCGCGCGGTTTCAAGTGGTTGTTGTGTGGTGTGTGCGTTGCTGCGGCGCCCGCAGTGTCGGCTGAAGATGACGCCGATAACACACCCGGTTTCGAACTCGGCGGCGCGGTCCGCTTCAATTACGGGTGGCTCGATTACGGGCCCAGCAGCGGCTTCGAGCCCGAGCTCGCCCGCATCGATGCACGCGGCAATGCCGGCCCTGCCTTCTTCTCGCTGCAATACCGCTGGTACGACGGTTTCGACGCCGTGCACCACGCCTATGCGGGCTGGAAGCTCGAAGACGGCAGCGACGGCGCCACGTCCGACATCCGCGCCGGCATCCAGCAGGTGCCGTTCGGTCTGCTGCCCACCGCCTCGCACAGTTTCTGGTTCGGCTCGGGCTACTACCTCGGCATCGAGGACGATTACGACCTCGGCGTTGTGTGGCAGCGCCAGTCGGGGGCGCACCAGTGGCACGCGGGCGTATTCGCCGGCGACGAATACGGCACCGGCGCGAACTTCGACCGCTATTCGTTCGATGTCGCGACGACGGACGACCTGCCCTATCGCGAGCGCGAACGCGGCATCGTGCGTTACGAGCACACCAGCGAAGCGGATGGCTGGCAGACGACCTGGGGCGCATCGGCGTTCGCCGGACGTATCGAGAACCGATTCGACGGCAGGAAGCACGACCACACCGGCGCCGCCGTGCACGGGCAGTGGGTACGCGGTCCGCTGACGCTGCAGGCACAGTGGGCGCGTTACCGCTACGACAATCCGGAATCGCGCATCGCGATGTCGGCTTTCATGTTCCCGTTCGAGATCGCGTCGCAGGCCGACGTGCCGACATTCAACGTCGCCTGGGACGTGCAGCGCACCGGCTGGTTCGACAGCATCACCTGCTACAACAACGCCAGCGCGACCTTGCCTGTCGGCAACGATCCCGGCCTTCGCGATTCGATCCAGAACGTCACCGGCTGCAGCTTCGGCAAGGGCGTGATGCTGACCTACGTCGACTGGATCGCGGGCAAGAACATGTGGTTCGCAGGCGGCCCCGGCATCGGCGTGCGCGACCCGGCCAACGATGGCTGGCACTCGCGGCTCAACGTCAACATCGGCTTCTACTTCTGATCCACGGCCGGGCGCTGCGTCCGGCGCATCGCCCGTCACCGCCACTCCGGCCCTGACGTGTTTCACCGGATGTCCACCGTCCTGCGGCAGTCTTCAAGGCGGCGTCGCCCGTCCCCTTCCCAAGGAAAAGGCATGAACGAACCCATCTCTCGCCCAGGCGCAACGCCGGAGACGGCGGCGCCAGACACCTGGCATTCGCGCATTCTCGGCCCCGTCTTCTACCCATCCGCGCTGATCATCCTGGCGCTGGTCGCGTTGTCCTTCATCGCGCCCGATGCGTCGGAGTCCGTGTTCAACGCGGCCAAGACCTGGGTCGCGGAAGATGCGGGCTGGTTCACGATCCTCGCGGTCGCCGGCTTTCTGGTCTTCATCATCGGCATGGCGGTCAGCAGCTTCGGCCGGCTGAAACTGGGCCCCGATCACAGCACCCCCGATTACAGCTACGTGACGTGGTTCGCGATGCTGTTTGCGGCCGGTATGGGCATCGGTCTGATGTTCTTCGGTGTGGCCGAGCCGATCATGCATTACGCCGATCCGCCGGTCGGGGATGCGGAGACTGTGATGGCTGCGCGTCAGGCGATGCGCATCACGTTCTTCCACTGGGGCATCCACGCGTGGGCGATCTATGCGGTGGTGGCGTTGTCTCTCGCGTACTTCGCGTACCGTCACGGCCTGCCGTTGCGGATCCGCTCGTCGCTGTACCCGCTGATCGGCGACCGTATCCACGGCCCGATCGGCCACGCGGTCGATACTTTCGCCGTACTCGGCACGATCTTCGGTCTGGCGACGTCGCTGGGACTGGGCGTGATCCAGATCAATTCGGGCCTGAATTATCTGTTCGACGTCACCGTCGGTACGACCACGCAGGTCATCCTGATCGTCGTGATCACGCTGATCGCGACAGGTTCTGTGTTCAGCGGACTCGACCGTGGCGTACGCAGGTTGTCGGAACTCAACATGATCCTGGCGGTCGCGTTGCTGGCGTTCGTGCTGGTCATGGGGCCGACGGTGTACCTGCTGCAGGCCTTCGTGCAGAACACCGGCATGTACATCTCGAACGTGTTCTCGATGACGTTCAATCTGTACGCCTACGATCAGAAGCCGACGTGGCTGGGCGGTTGGACGCTGTTCTACTGGGGCTGGTGGATCGCCTGGTCCCCGTTCGTCGGCATGTTCATCGCGCGCATCTCGCGTGGTCGCACGATCCGCGAATTCGTCGTCGGCGTGCTGCTGGTGCCGTTGGGCTTCACCTTCCTGTGGATGACGATCTACGGCAACAGCGCGCTGTACCAGGTCATGGTCGAAGGCTCGGCCGAACTGGTGTCGGCGGTGTCGGCCGACAGCTCGGTGGCGATCTTCCAGTTCCTGGAGGACTATCCGCTGTCGACGCTGACCTCCGGTGTCGCGACCCTGCTGGTGGTGATCTTCTTTGTGACCTCGGCCGACTCGGGTGCGCTGGTCATCGACATGCTGTCGTCGAAGGGAGAAGAGGAATCGCCGGTGTGGCAGCGGATCTTCTGGGCGCTGCTGGTGGGCGCGATCGCGATCGCGTTGCTGATCGCGGGTGGACTGAGTGCATTGCAGGCCGGCACGATCGCTTCGGCGCTGCCGTTCACCGTGGTCATGATCCTGATGTGCTGGGGCATGGTGCGGGCGATGCGACTGGAAGTGGTCAAGCGCACCAGCATCCGCGATGCGCGCATCGCGCCGGTCGGCTTCGGCGGCGGTGGCGACTGGAAGGTGCGTTTGCGCGCGCTCGCGCATCATCCGCTGCAGAAGGAAGTGCTCGCGTTCCTGCAGTCGCAGGTCAAGCCGGCGTTCGAGGACGTGGCCGCGGAACTGTGCAAGCAGAATCTCGAAGTTACGGTCGAAGAGGGTGAGGGCGGTCGCGTGTGGCTGCAGGTCGGCCACGGCGAGGAAATGGACTTCTTCTATTCCGTGCGTCCGGTGTCCTACGAGCCGCCGAGCTTCATGTTCGAGGATCCGCGCCGTCGCCGGAAGGATGGCGACCTCTTCTATCGCGCCGAGGTCCACCTGCGTGAAGGTGGACAGGATTACGACGTGATGGGCTGGCGCAAGGACGAGCTGATCCACGACGTGCTCGATCAGTACCAGCGGCATATCCACTTCCTCAACGTGGTGCGTTGAGGTAGCGCGGCCTCCGGTGCGGACGCATCGGGGCTGATGTCGGTGTGTTGAGACCACATGCCGGTTGATCTGAATTGAAAGAAGGCCACGTGTTCGCACGTGGCCTTTTTCTTTATGCGCATTTCGATGGGTTTTGCCGGGTTCTACCTGTCCTCCACAACAGTGCTCTTGCTCTTGCTCTTGCTCGGTTTTGGCTTTGGCTTTGGCTTTGGCTTTAGTCTTGGCTCTGGCTCTGGCTCTGGCTCTGGCGTTGGCTTCCAGGTTTTGACTTGAATCGAGCCGTAAAGCGAGCCGA